>NZ_MBEQ01000095.1 GCF_001954135.1 Mycobacterium sp. GA-1841
CAGCAGCGCCACCACCACCGCGAGGAATCCCGCGACCACCGCACCGACCAGCGGGATGAACGCACCCAGGAACACCACCGAGGTCAAGTGCGGCCGGCACCGTACCGGCCAGCGGTTCGGCGTTGGCCTGTGTCGCCATTCCCACAGCACCGGCCAGCAGCGCCCCGCTCACCAGCATCCCGCCCAACAGCGTTCGCCCAGGTAAATGTCGTGCCATAGCGTGCGCCCTCCGATCGTCGCGTCATCCCCGATTTCGAAAGGCTATCTAATTAGACAGGCTAGGCGGAACCTGTGAACGAGCTTGCACAGCCAATACTTAAGTAAGGCATAGGCATCCACAGGTCCCCGACCGTCAGGCTCCCATCGGGGCGGTCGGGGTGAACACCACCGGCATCGATTCCGGGCCGCTGACGAAGTTCGCCGGCCGCAGCGGCAACGGCGCGTCGTCGGCGAGACGAAGATCGGGCAACCGGGTGAGAAGCCGCTCGATCATCAGCCGCAGTTCCAGCCGGGCCAGCTGATTGCCCAGACAGAAGTGCGTACCGAAGCCGAACGCCATGTGGCTGTTGGGATTCCGGTCGATTCGGAATTCGTCGGGATTCTCGAAGACGGCCTCGTCGAAGTTGGCCGATTCGAACATCAGCATGATCTTCTCGCCGGCTTTGAGCTCCGTGCCGTGGAACGTGGTGTCGGCGGTCAGCGTGCGGCACATGTTCTTCACCGGCGAGGTCCAGCGCAGCATCTCCTCGATCGCGCCGGGCAGGGCGTCGGGGTTCGCCACCACGGTCTCCCACTGGTCACGGTGCCGCAGCAGCTGTTCGGTGCCGCCGGAGAGGGTGTGGCGGGTGGTCTCGTCACCGCCGATGAGGATCAGCAGTGTCTCCATGACGATTTCGTCGTCGGACATCCGTTGCCCTTCGACTTCGGCGTTGACCAGGATCGAGAACAGATCGTCGTTGGGCTCCGCGCGTCGCTTGCCGATCACCTCCATGGTGAACGCGGTGTAGGCAGCGAAGGTCTCCATGATCTTGGTGATCGCCGTGTCGTCCAGGTGCGACGACAATCCGCACACCAGCTCATCAGACCAGCGCAGCAACATATCCCGTTCGGTGGGCAGCACCCCGAGCATGTCGCCGATCACCGCCATCGGCAGGGGCGCGGCGATGTCTCGGACGAAGTCACACTCCCCCTTCTCGCACACCGCGTCGATCAGGGTGTCGCACAAGGTGATGATGGACGGCACCTTGTCCATCACCCGCTTGCGGGTGAAGCCGGAGTTGACCAGCTTGCGCCGCAACACATGTGCCGGATCGTCCATGTCGATCATGTACGGCATACCCGGTTGGTCCGGACGGATCCCGCCTGTGCTGGAGAACAGCTCGGGATCGCGTTCGGCATCTATCACCGCGGCATAGGTCGTGGCTGCGGCCAATCCGTTGCGGTCACGGAACACCGGCTGATTCGCCCGCATCCAGCGGTAGGCCTCCCGGGCGCCGCCGTCGGCATAGAACGTGCCGTTGGTGAGATCGACATCGGGCTTGAGCAGGACTTGGGTCACGGAATCTCCTTGGCGTCGGCGAAAGTCATCTGCACGTTGCGGGCCGAGCTGGACAACATCGCCCGCTTCGGCAGGCCCAGCGCCGCGAGTTCCTTGGCGTAGGGGTGATCCCCCAGCCGGATCCGCACCCCACCCGGCCGATAGCGCACACCGGAAAGCCGCATCTGGCCTTCGGTTTCGCGCAGCACGCCGTCAAGATGCGAGAAGGTGGACTGCATCTGGGGTTTGGCGGTGAACAGCGACGGCACCGGCAGGCCGGGTTCGAATTCCATACCGACCGCGAGCCGGCCGTCGATGCTCACCTCGAAGCCGAACGGCTTGGTGTCTCGAAGAGCAAAGTCCGCCAAGACCTTCGGATAGCCCCAGATCTGTCGGCCGGCCTGCAGGGTGAACTCACCGTCGACCGGCAGATGGTGCACGAAGGCACCGGCTGAGCCGAGGCCGCGCCATCCTGATTCCTGCGATCCGGGCCGGTTGACCATGACGTTGGTGCCGTACTCGAGATACGGACCCAGATCACCGTCGATGTAGCGCATCAGCATCAGGACGACGATCGCGCGGTGCGGCCGAGGCCGGTAGACGCGCAGACCGCTGTAGTCGATCATGCGCTGCGCGGCGTCGGCGTCCACCGAGAACATCGCCATGTGCTGTTCGGCGGACCGAATCTGCACCGGCATGGTCAACACCGTGCCGGCGACAGTGTGTTGCGAGGGTCCGGAGGCGGGAGCGCTGTGACTCACGCCATAAATCTAGAACCTCGAGTAGACAGCTTGCAAGGAAGTGTCTAGTCGTCAGGCGTAATCCGCGACCAGAGCCGCAAGATCTCGGATCTGCTCGACGGAACGTGCACCGACGACCATCATCGTCACGCCGGAGGCCTCCCAGGCCTTGATCTGCTCCTTGACGTAATCGAGGTTGCCCACGATCGCGGAGTCGTCGACCAGCTCGTCCGGGATGATCTTGGCCGCTTCGTCTTTGCGGTCGCTCCGGAACAGTTTGGTCACGTCGTCGACCACCTCCGCGTAGCCCATCCGGCGGTAGACCTCGGCGTGGAAATTGGTGTCCTCGGAACCCATTCCGCCCATGTACAGCGCCAGGTGCGGCTTCATCAGCTCCATGATGGCGGGCCGGTCGTCGGTGACCACCACCTGCGCGGTGGCGCAGATCTCGAAGGTTTCCCGGGTCCGCCGGGCGCCGGGCCGGGCGAATCCCTCGTCCAGCCATTCGTTGTACATCCCGGCAATCCGCGGGGAGTAGAAGATCGGCAGCCAGCCGTCGGCGATCTCGGCGGCCAGCGCGACGTTCTTGGGACCTTCGGCGCCCAGCATCACCGGGATGTCCGCGCGTAGCGGGTGGGTGATGGGCTTGAGGTTCTTGCCCAGCCCGGTGGTGCCCTCGCCGGTCAGCGGCAGCGGGTAGTGCGGGCCGTCGCTGTGCACCGGCGCTTCGCGGGCCCAGACCTGGCGCAGGATGTCGACGTACTCGCGGGTGCGGGCCAGCGGCTTGGGGAATTTCGCGCCGTACCAGCCCTCGACCACCTGCGGACCCGAGACACCGAGGCCGAGGATGTGACGGCCGCCGGAGAGGTGATCCAGCGTCAGCGCGGCCATCGCGCAGGCCGTGGGGGTGCGGGCCGACATCTGGATGACCGAGGTCCCCAGCCGCATGCGGGTGGTTTCGCGTCCCCACCAGGCCAGCGGGGTGTAGGCATCCGAACCCCAGGCCTCTGCGGTGAAGACGGTGTCGAAGTCCGCCTCCTCGGCGGCGGCGACGAGTTCGGCGTGGTTGGTCGGGGGCTGGGCGCCCCAATAACCGAGTTGCAAACCGAGCTTCATTTAGATGACCTTCCCACACGTCCTTGCGACGATTCTTAGAACCTGTTCTACTCGATGTGTGACAGCCAGCCAAAGCCGCCCGGCCTCGACAGATCACCGCGAGCCGCCACTTTCCGCGCCACTGAAACTGTCGTTTGACTACACCCGTTCAGTGGGACCTCTGCTCAGTCAGTTCTTCACTGCCCTGCGTGAGCGCCGGATCGTCGGCGTGCGCGGGTCGGACGGACGCGTGCACGTGCCACCTGCTGAGTATGACCCGGTCACCTACGAGGCATTGACCGAGGTCGTCCCGGTGGCCAGTGTGGGCACCGTGCTGTCGTGGACATGGCAGCCCGAGCCACTGGAGGGCCAGCCGCTCGACCGGCCGTTCGCCTGGGCATTGATCCAGCTCGACGGTGCCGACACACCGTTGCTGCACGCGGTCGACGCAGCAGAAGGCGAGCTCAGCACCGGGGCCCGCGTGCATGCGCACTGGGTCGACGAGCCGGTCGGCGCGATCACCGACATCGCGTACTTCGCCCTGGGCGACACCCCCGAAGACGTCCCGGCAAGCTCCGACGACCGCGATCCGGTCACCATGCTGGTGGTGCCCTCGGCCATCGAGATCCAGCACACCGCCTCGCGGCCCGAGAGCACCTATCTGCGGGGTCTGCGCGATGGCAAGCTGCTCGGCGCACGCACCGGCGACAACGGGAAGGTGTACTTCCCGCCCAAGGAAGCCGATCCGGCCACCGGCAAGGAGCTCGACCAGTTCGTCGAGCTGGTCGACAAGGGCACGGTCACCACGTTCGCGATCATCAACATCCCGTTCGCCGGCCAGCGGATCAAACCGCCCTATGTCGCGGCCTACGTGCTGCTCGACGGCGCCGACATCCCGTTCCTGCATCTGGTCACCGACATCGAGGCGTCCGACGTGCGGATGGGCATGCGGGTGGAGGCGGTGTGGAAGCCCCAGGAGGAGTGGGGGCTCGGCATCGACAACATCTCGCACTTCCGGCCCACGGGTGAGCCCGACGCCGACTACGACAGCTACAAACACCACCTGTAAGGGCTGACATGACTTTTCGTGACGTAGCGGTGGTGGGCTTCGCCCATGCCCCGCATGTGCGCCGCACCGACGGCACCACCAACGGCGTCGAGATGCTGATGCCGTGTTTCGCCAGCCTCTACGAGGAGCTCGGCCTGCAGCAGACCGACATCGGATTCTGGTGCTCGGGCTCTTCTGATTACCTTGCCGGCCGGGCCTTCTCGTTCATCTCCGCGATCGACTCGATCGGCGCCGTGCCGCCGATCAACGAGTCCCACGTCGAGATGGACGCGGCCTGGGCGCTGTACGAGGCCTACATCAAGATCCTGACCGGCGAGGTCGACACCGCCCTGGTATACGGCTTCGGCAAGTCCTCGGCCGGGGTGCTGCGCCGCGTGCTCGCGTTGCAGACCGACCCGTATACCGTCGCGCCGCTGTGGCCGGATGCGGTGTCGTTGGCCGGACTTCAGGCCCGGTTCGGGCTGGACGCCGGCAAGTGGACAGCCGAGCAGATGGCCCAGGTGGCGTTGGATTCCTACGCCGCGGGTGGGCGCACGGACAAGGAAGAGGTCACCGGGTCCGTCGCCGACCTGTTGGATCGGCCGTTCTTCGCCGACCCGCTGCGTCGTCACGACATCGCCCCGATCGCCGACGGTGCGTCGGCCATCGTGCTGGCCGCCGATGACCGGGCCCGCGAGCTTCGCGAAAACCCGGCCTGGATCACCGGTTTCGAGCACCGCATCGAAACCCCCGTCCTGGGCGCGCGCGATCTGACCGTCTCGACGTCGACCACCGCCTCGGCCCAGGCCGCCACCGGTGGTGACGTCAGCTCGATCGAGGTGGCCGAGATCTACGCACCGTTCACCCATCAGCAGCTGATCCTCACCGAGGCGATCGGCCTGGGCGCGAACACCAAGGTCAACCCGTCCGGTGGCGCGCTGGCGGCCAATCCGATGTTCTCGGCCGGCCTGGAACGTATCGGCTTCGCTGCACAGCACATCTTCAACGGCTCGGCCGGGCGCGTGCTGGCCCACGCCACCAGTGGCGCTGCGCTGCAACAGAATCTGGTCGCGGTCTTGGAGGGTAAGTAGCAATGGCACAACTCGCTGCGGTACTGGGCACCGGGCAGACCAAGTACGTCGCCAAACGCCAGGACGTGTCGATGAACGGTCTGGTCCGTGAGGCCATCGACCGGGCGCTGGCGGACTCCGGCTCGACGATGGACGACATCGATGCCGTGGTGGTCGGCAAGGCGCCCGACTTCTTCGAGGGCGTGATGATGCCCGAGCTGTTCATGGCCGACGCCACCGGCGCCACCAACAAGCCGCTGATCCGCGTGCACACCGCCGGCTCGGTGGGCGGGTCCACCGCGATCGTGGCCGCCAGCCTGGTCAAGTCGGGCAAGTACAACCGGGTGCTGACCATGGCCTGGGAGAAGCAGTCGGAATCGAATGCCATGTGGGCGTTGAGCATTCCGGTGCCGTTCACCAAGCCGGTCGGCGCGGGCGCCGGCGGGTATTTCGCCCCGCATGTGCGCGCGTACATCCGCCGCTCCGGCGCTCCCGAGCACATCGGCGCGATGGTCGCGGTCAAGGACCGGCTCAACGGTGCCAAGAACCCCCTGGCTCATCTGCATCAGCCCGACATCACCCTGGACAAGGTGATGGCCTCGCAGATGCTGTGGGATCCGATCCGGTTCGACGAGACGTGTCCGTCCTCCGACGGCGCCGCGGCACTGGTGATCGGCAACGAAGACGCGGCCGACGCCCGAATCGCCGAGGGACATCCCGTCGCGTGGATCCACGCCACCGCGCTGCGGACCGAACCGCTGGCCTATTCGGGTCGCGACCAGGTGAATCCGCAGGCCGGCCGGAACGCGGCCGCCGCGTTGTGGCGCGACGCCGGGATCACCAGCCCGATCGACGAGATCGATGTGGCAGAGGTCTATGTGCCGTTCTCCTGGTACGAGCCCATGTGGCTGGAGAACCTCGGTTTCACCGCCGAGGGCGAGGGCTGGAAGCTCACCGAGGCCGGCGAGACGGCCATCGGCGGCAAGATCCCGTTCAACCCCTCCGGCGGGGTGTTGAGCAGCAACCCGATCGGCGCGTCCGGCATGATCCGGTTCGCCGAATCGGCGATCCAGGTGATGGGCAAGGCCGGCGACCATCAGGTCGAGGGCGCGCGCAAGGCGCTCGGCCACGCCTACGGTGGTGGCGCGCAGTACTACTCGATGTGGGTGGTCTCGTCGGACAAGCCTGCCGACAAGTCGGGCGCCTGATCCCGTGAGCATGAAGTACACGCTCAGCGTGGCCATGGGGCCACTGGAGCATCTGACCGGATTGGCCCGTACCGCAGAGGAAGTCGGGTTCGACGCGATCGCGCTGCCCGACTCGCTGTTCTACATGGAGAAGCAGGCCGCGGACTATCCGTACACCCCGGATGGTTCGCGGATGTGGAACGCCGAGACACCCTGGGTGGACCCGCTGATCGCAGCGGCCTCCATGGGTGCGGCGACCTCGACGTTGCGGTTCTACACCAACGTGATGAAACTCGGCTCGCGCAACCCACTACTGCTGGCGCGGCAGGTCGGGTCCGTGGCGAACCTGACCAACAACCGGTTCGGGTTCGGCGTCGGGATCGGCTGGGCGCCGGAGGAATTCGAGTGGTGCGGGGTGCCGTTCGCCAAGCGCGGCGCACGCGTCGACGAGATGATCGAGGTGCTCAAGCTCGTGCTGGGCGGCGGCATGGTCGAGTTCCACGGCGAGTTCTTCGATTTCGAGCGTCTGCAGATGAGCCCGGCTCCGTCGCAGCCCGTGCCGTTCTACGTCGGCGGGCACACCCCGGTGGCACTCAAGCGGGCGGCCCGGGTAGGTGACGGCTGGACGTCGGCGATGATGACCTGCGCCCAGCTGGCCGAGACGGTGGCGGCGATCAACACGCTGCGGGCCGAATACGGCCGGGCCGACGAGCCGTTCGAGTACCAGGCGGTGTGTATCGACAAGTTCGATCTCGACGGGCACCGTGAGCTGGCGGCGGCCGGCATCACCGACAACATCGTGATCCCGTGGATGTTGGAGGGTCTGGGCTTCGACGCCCCGCTGGAGAAGAAGCAGGATTCGCTCAAGCGGTTCGCCGAGACCTACATCCACTCCGGCTGGCAGGACGCCGGCTAAAGCTCGGTCAGTCCGGTCAGGTAGCGCTGCGCCAACTCTCGGTACGCCGCCGGATTCGTCTTCACCCATGTCTGCGCACCGGTTCCGGCGATCGGTCCGCGGATCTTGGCGGGCGCGCCGGTGACCAACACCTCGTCGGGGATCTTCGTCCCGCCGATCACCAGAGAATGGGCGGCGATCAGGCTGCGTCGGCCGATCACCGCGCCGTCGAGCACGGTGCAGTGGTTGGCGATCAGCGTCTCCTCGCCCACGTGGACACCGTGCACCACGCACATGTGCGCGATCGTGGCGCCCGGTCCGATGTCGACCGGCACGCCAGGCGGCGCATGCAACACCGAGCCGTCCTGGACGTTGGCCCCCTGGCGGATGACGATCGGTGCGAAGTCGGCGCGCAGCACGGCGTTGAACCACACCGAGGCACCGGCTTCGATCGTCACATCACCGATCAACGTCGCCGTCGGGGCCACGAATGCAGTGGTATCGACCACGGGCGCGCGGCCCTCGAAGGAATACAGCGGCATCGTTCAGATATACCGCAGGGAAATGGCGTCGGCGCGGCGACGCGTACCCTTGAACAGTAATTATGCCGCTCACGACTACCGCCCGCCTCAGATCACTGCTCACCATCGGTTTCGCCGCAGCCATTGTCGGCACGGCCGGGGCCTGCACCCCGTCCGCCGATTCGCCGTCGTCGCCGTGGGTGGCCACGCCGGCCCCGTCGTCGAGCGCGACGCCGACCAAGTCGCCGAAATCACAGGCTTCCGACTACAGCTACCTGCTCTTGCAGGCCGAGGACGTCAGCATCCCACCGGAGACGTTCAGCGCACGGTCCAACAAGAACAACCCCGACGGTCAGGACGGGGCCAGTGCCCTGTTCGTCAACGCCGACGACACCAGGGCCATTGCGGACACGGTCCTGATCTATCCGGATGCGGAGACCGCCTCGGCGACGCTCAAGCAGGCGTCCGCGGCGGTGAGCACCATAGTGACCGGCGGCCCGCCGCAGCCGGTACCGATCGGGTCGGGCGGCACCGTGATCTCCGGGATGGCCCCCGACAACTCCAAGGCGGTGACATTGCTGATGTACACCCAGGGCCGCGCGGTGGTGCGCCTGGAGTTCGACAGCAACCCCGATGATCCGGTGTCTCCGCAGACAGTGGCCGCCGTCGGCCGCATGCAACAGATTGCTCTGCGGAACGGTCTTCCGGAGCGGGAGTAGGCCTGAGTAAGTCTTGTCTACTACGGGTATGCCGCAGGTCACGCCCTGGTGATTGCCAGAAGGGACCGAAAAACTGTAACGTGTTCTAGTTAGAGAGCACAGATACGGGAGGCCCACCGTGACTACCGAACATGCCGGCATCAGAGAGATCGACACCGGCGCCCTGCCAGACCGCTATGCGCGGGGCTGGCACTGCCTGGGACCGGTGAAGGACTACCTGGACGGTCAGCCGCATTCGATCCAGGCATTCGGCACCAAGCTGGTCGTGTTCGCCGACTCCAAGGGCGAACTGAAGGTCCTCGACGGTTACTGCCGGCACATGGGCGGTGACCTGTCCCAAGGCACGATCAAGGGCGACGAGGTGGCGTGCCCCTTCCACGACTGGCGCTGGGGTGGCGACGGCAAGTGCAAGCTCGTTCCCTACGCCAAGCGCACCCCGCGACTGGCTCGGACCCGGGCCTGGCACACCGATGTCCGCGGTGGCCTGTTGTTCGTCTGGAACGACCATGAGGGCAACCCGCCGCAGGAAGAAGTCCGGATCCCCGAGATTCCCGAATGGGCCAGCGGAGAGTGGACCGACTGGAAGTGGAACTCGATGCTGATCGAAGGCAGCAACTGCCGCGAGATCATCGACAACGTCACCGACATGGCGCACTTCTTCTACATCCACTACGGCCTGCCGACGTACTTCAAGAACGTCTTCGAGGGCCACATCGCCTCGCAATACCTGCACAACGTCGGCCGCGCCGACATCAGCGACATGGGCACCACCTACGGCGAGGCGCACCTGGACTCCGAGGCGTCGTACTTCGGTCCGTCGTTCATGATCAACTGGCTGCACAACAACTACGGCGGCTTCAAGGCCGAGTCGATCCTGATCAACTGCCACTACCCGGTCGACCAGAATTCGTTCGTGCTGCAGTGGGGGGTGATCGTCGAGAAGCCCAAGGGCCTCGACGACAAGACCACCGAGAAGCTCGCGGTGGCGTTCACCGACGGGGTCAGCAAGGGCTTCCTGCAGGATGTCGAGATCTGGAAGCACAAGACCCGTATCGACAATCCGCTGCTGGTCGAGGAAGACGGCGCGGTTTACCAGATGCGCCGCTGGTACCAGCAGTTTTATGTAGACGTGGCGGACGTGACTTCCGATATGACCGACCGGTTCGAGATGGAGATCGACACCACGGCGGCCAACGAGAAGTGGGCCGTGGAGGTCGAGGAGAACCTCAAGATCCAGGCCGCGCAGAAGGAATCGGCGGAGCAGTCGAGCTGATGGCAGCACGCAACGAGCGGGTCGAGACCCCAAATGTGGACCAGATGGCCCGCTCGATGCTGCTGCTGCACGGCGGCCATGATGACGACGACGACCATCATGGCCACGGTGGTGGCCCGTCGGTCGGAACATGGTCCAAGGCACCGGATTTCGCATCTGACCCGGATCGCGCCGCCGCGGTCCGGGAGGCCAGCGCCCGTGATCGCGAACGTTATCTGACGTCCGGCCTGGTGTCCGTGGACTGCCGGTTCTGCCACGTCGCGGTGCAGGTGAAAAAGCTCAGCGCCGAACACACCTCGGTGCAGTGGAATTCCGAAGCGGTACAACGCTGCGCGACGTTCGAGGAGATCCGGGCCTCCGGCGGCGATCCGGCTCGGGCCCGGTCCTGTCCTCGGCTGACCGACAGCATCAAACATGCCGTCGCCGAGGGGTGTCTGGAGGAGATCTCCAGTGCCCCCTCCCCCGGCGACGGCTGACTTTCTCCGCCGAGCAGACATAAAACTGCCCTTTTCCGCACTGGAAAGGGCAGTTTTATGTCTGCTCGCGGGAAGAACTAGAGCCCCTTGAATCGCTCCTTGACGGTCTCTGTGGTCAACCCGTAGTCGGCCAGTGAGTATGTGTGCTTCGGTGCGCGCGGCCCCTGCTGACTGGCTGTGTGACTGTCGACGATCGCCTGTCGCGCGGCGTCGGTGAAATCCAGGCCGAACGTGCGGTAGATACCTTCGACCGCGCCGACCGGATCTTTGATGAACTCGAAATAGTCGACGTCGCAGAACTGGGCCGAATCGTGCTTGACCCGTTCGGCATTGAACAACTCCAACCCGCGCGACCAGGTCTCCATGGCATCTTCGCCGATCACGTTCCCGGTGAATGTGTTGGACCAGCCCTCGGTGGTGTGCTGCGACAGCGAGCACATCGAGGCCATGATGGTCTCCGCCGGGCGGTGGCACTGGACCACCAACGCGTCGGGATACGTCGCGAACAGCGCATCGAGGGCGAACAGATGGCTGGGATTCTTGAGGACCCAGCGCTTTTCGGGCTCGTTGAGTCCGATCAGCTGCAGGTTCTTGCGGTGCCGTTGATACGGCTTGGTCCAATCCTGGCGGGCCAGCCACTGCGAATAGGTTGGCACATGGGCCAGAGTCTCGTAGGACACCGAGTGCAGGGACTGGCGCAGCAACTGCCAGCACTCCTCGACCTCGTCGGCCGTCATGTAGTGCAGGCCCGTGTAATCCGGGTTCTCTTCGTGAGCCTTCTTGAACTGGGCATCGAGCGCGCTGAAGACCGGGTTGTCCGGCCAGGTCTCCCGCGGCGGCCGCGGCTGCGGGAACTCGGCCAGCCACATCTGAAGGCCCTGGTGCATCGGGTCTGCCGTCAGCAACCGGTGGATCACCGTGGTCCCGGTGCGCGGCAGACCGGTGACGAAGATCGGCCGCTCGATCGGTACGTCGACATGCTGCGGGTACTGCTTGAACGCGGCCTCCGAAACGAGCCGGGCCACCAGCGCGTTGCGGGTGAAGAAGCGCTGCATCTTGCTGCCGAGCTCGGTCAGATCCGCGTCGCGCTGGTACGAATCCAGCAGCACGCCAAGTGCTTCGAGGTAGTTGTCGTCGTCGGAGCCGAAATCCTCCAGACCGCAGGCCTTGGTGGCCGAGGCGTGCAGGTCCTCGACGGTACCCACATTGGTGCGGCCGCTGGTTCCGCTTGTCATGCCTTGAACTCCCCGCAGTTGACGTCGAGAGCCTGGCCGGTGATGCCGCTGGACAAATCACTGGCCATGAACAGGATGGCCGAGGCCACCTCGTCCTCGGTCGGCAGGCGCTTGAGGTCGGACGAGGCCGCCGTCGCCTTGTAGATCTCCTCGACCGTGGTGCCGTACTTACCGGCCTGGTGGGTGAAGTAACTTTCCAGAGTTCCGCCCCAGATATAGCCCGGCAGAACCGAGTTCACCCGGATGCCCTGATCCCCGAGCTCGGTGGCCAGCGTCTGCGACATGGCCAGCAGGGCCGACTTGGCCATCTTGTAGGCGCCGTACTTGGCCTGGGAGTGCCGCACCACCATGGAGTTCACGTTGACCACGGAACCCTTGCTCTGTGCCAGGGCCGGGGTGAAGGCCTGCACCATCCGCAGCGCACCGAACACCGTGAGCTCGATGGCATCGCGCATGTGCTCGAACGTGGTGTTGGCGAACGGTTTCATCGACGGCACCCGAAACGCGTTGTTGATCAGGACGTCGACCTTGCCGTACGCCTCCAGCGACGCGTCGACGAGGTTGTTCACCTGGGTTTCATCGGTGATGTCGGTGCTCACGGAGATGGCCCGGCGGCCCAGATCGGTCACCTGCTTGGCCACCTCGTCGAGCCGTTCCACGGTGCGCGCCGCCAGCACCAGATCGGCGCCGGCCTCGGCACAGCGCCGCGCCAGGGTGGTGCCCAATGCGGGCCCGACGCCACTGATGACGACGACCTTGTTTTCGAGAAGTGTCATGGCTACCCCAGCATCCTGTTTGCGATTTGATTCTGGCGCAGCGCTATCCGGGCCCGCCAGTCCTGTTCGGAGATCTTGTTGTGCTCGTGGTACGGCAGCGCCTTTTCGACGTCGGCCACGTCGACGATCTCGACGGTCGGCCCGTCGGCCTCGGTGAGCTCACGCGAGAGCCGCTGCCACCGGAACTGCAGGTAGCCCTTGGCATGGCCGAGCGTCTCACACCAGTTCGTCACACCAGGGTTGGCATCGGACACGACGATGCGAATCTTGCCGTCCGGATCCGCTTGCGCCTGTGTGCCGTTGAGGGAGGTCTGGTGATTGATGTAGTCCAGCGAGATGTACCACAGGCTGCCCAGCTGGAAGCCGACGTAGGGCGCGTCGCTGACCGGCAGGGTGAGGATCATGGCCTGTTCGGGCGCGAGGTCGTAGTGCCCGACCGACGAGTATTGCGTAGCCAGGCCGCCGGGGGTCAGCCGCGGCGCCACCATGGTATTGACCGGCAGGTTGTCGTAGAACCACTGCGGGAACTGCAGCCAGGTCTTGACTCGCTGGACCAGCTGCTTGGCCGCGACGGCATACCTTTTTTCGATGAGTTCTTTGGTCAGCGGCGCCGGGGCGGTCCCCGCCGTGTCGGTGCGCGCGACGCTGATATGACCGCGCTCCGCCGACCAGTCGTTGTACACCTCGCGAATCAGCAGCTGCGAGGGAGTGGTCGGAGTGAAGCGGTACTCGAAGGTGCCGTCGGCGGCGATGTCGAGCTCGCGGTCGTCGAAGGCGGCCTGGCTGGCCGGCACATTGTCGTCGGTGTACTCCCCGCCGAGAATCTGAAAGCTCAGATCGGTTGTCGTGCCCCGCTTTCCATTGACGACGTACTCGTGGCCGGGCTGCACGCGGGTGCCGAAATACAGGGTGTCCGGGTTGTCGAGAGCCATCTTCGTGAACGGGCCGGTGCCCGACTGCAGGAACGGATGATCCCGGTCGTAGTCGAAGGCCAGGTGGATGCAGCCCGAGATGCATCCGGCCAGGTACTGCAGGCCCTCGAGAAGGTCTGCCTCCGATTCGATGAACGGCGCAGTGGTGACCAGGTGTTCGGCTTCGGCGATGGCATCGGCCAGCGGCTGTGTATACATCCGGCATCTGCTCTCTCGGTCCAATATTGGACCGTAGTGGTAGAGTTTCTGACCTGAGATTAGAACGCGTTCCAATTCACGTCAACGTCCCGGAGGTCAGATGCCCGACGCCGAGCCCGCCGGCCGCACCTCACCGCCCACCGCACGGGTGGTGGCGATCCTGGAATTCCTGTCGCGCCACCCCCAGGAACGGTTCGGGCTGTCAGATCTGGCCCGTCGGGTCGGACTGAGCAAGCCGACCTGCCTGGGCATCCTCGGCACGCTCACCGAATCGGGCTATCTGATCCGCGACAGCGTCGACAAGACCTACCGCCTGGGGCCGAGCCTGATCACCCTCGGTCACACGGCACAGGAATCCATGCGCGTCAGCCCCTCCGCCCGCACCGAGTTGCGGGAACTGTCAGCGGCTTTCGACACCTCCGCCGCGCTCTCCGCAGTGGTCGACGACCGCATCACCGTGCTCGAACTGGTCGGCCCACCGGGCCGCGACCCCGGAGTGCGCGTCGGACAGAGCTATCCCTTCGCCCCACCCGTCGGTTTGATGTTCGTGTTGTGGGACGACGATGCACTGCGGGCGTGGCTCGCCAAAGCACCGACGATCCCGCTCCGCACCGAATCCGCTCGGCTACACCGCGTGATCGAAAATTGCCGCACCGATGGATATCTCGTGGAACGCCTGACCCCCGGCGGTCGCCGGCTCTACGCTCTGATGGCCGGAATGTCGACCAACCTGCCCGACGAGCTGCGTGCATTGTTGAGTGAGCTGGTGTCTGATATCGGCGAACGGGTCTACCTACGCGACGAGAACTCCCCCGTCGGTTCTCGTGCACGCTCGGACATCAGCGTCATCTCAGCGCCGGTGTACGACCACTACCAACGCCAGGTCATGGCGGCTTCACTGCACATCGGAACGGCCTTGACGGACAAGGAAATCACCGAACGAGCCCGTGCCCTGGTGGCCACCGCCGATGCGCTGACCCAACAACTGGGCGGTGTCAAACCGAAGCGCTGACCCCTGGTCAGTAGTTGTTGCAGGTGTCGAAGGCCGTTTGCAGCAGCCCCAGGTATTGCTGATTTGGCGGGTAGCTCACGATTGCCTCCGCCATCCGCTGGCGCTGAGCGGTCGGCGCGGCCAGAAACTGGCGCAATGCCGATTGCGCCGCCGGCGAATCGCTCGCGCGGGGATCCTGCGCTGTCAGCGCCGCCATCACCTGCGGATAACTACAGGTGGTGTTGACCGCGGCGTCCAGGTTGGGACTGGCGGTTGCGATACCGGTACCCGCAGTCAGCGCCCAGGCCAGGCCGCCAACGGCCACGGCCAGTCGGATCGATGGTGTTTCCATGAATTTGAACCTCCTCCCCCCGATGCCCGGACTCTACTCGTCCCGAGCCACCGCGCCGCGGTTTTCATTATTTGCTACATCTACTATCCAGCGGCTATTTGCACAGGAAAGGGAATTACGTCCCAAATGCCACGAAAGTGCTGTGCATCAGTCGTTTTCAGGCTTCAGAAACAGCGATCGCACCAGCGGCCGAGGACCGGTCGCTCGAAGTAGCCCACTGGCGGGGCGCTGGCGCACCTGTTGCGGCCACCAGAACCAACGACCCAGCAAGGCGGCAATGGACGGCGTCATCAGAGCACGTACCACGAGGGTGTCCAGCAGTAGTCCGATACCGATCGTGGAGCCGACCTGGCCGATGATCCGGAGGTCACTGGCGACCATCGACATCATCGTGAACGCGAACACCAGACCCGCAGCGGTCACGACTTTTCCGCTGCCGCCCATGGCCCGGATGATGCCGGTGTTGATTCCCGCGCCGATCTCCTCTTTCATCCGGGACACCAGCAACAGGTTGTAGTCCGAACCGACCGCCAACAAGATGATCACTGACATCGCCAGGACGAGCCAGTGCAGGTGGATGCCCAAAATATGCTGCCAAATCAACACTGACAATCCGAACGCCGCGCCCAACGACAGGGCCACCGTCCCCACGATCACCAGGGCTGCGATGAGGCTGCGCGTCATGAGCAGCATGATGATGAAAATCAGACACAGCGCGGCCACACCCGCGATCAGCAGGTCGTAGGCGGAACCGTCGCGCATGTCCTTGAACGTCGCCGAGGTCCCCGCCAAAGAGATCTTCGCGCTTTCGAGAGGCGTTACCTTGAGTGCTTCTTCGGCTGCCCGGACGATCGCGTCTGCCCGAGCAATTCCTTCGGGCGTGGCGGGGTCGCCCCGATGCGAAATGATGAACCGGACCGATTTACCGTCCGGCGAGAAGAACAGATCCATCGCCCGTTTGAAGTCCTCGTTCTCGAAGACTTCGGGTGGCAGATAGAACGTGTCGTCGTTGCGGGCCGCATCGAAGGCCTGACCCATCGCAGTGGCGTTCGCACTCATCTCGTCCATGAGGTCGAACGTGCCCATCATGGTGCTGTGCATCGTGAGGGTCATCGCCCGCATCGACCGCATGGAGGCGATCATCGGTGGAAATTGCTTGAGCAACTCGGGCATCAGGGCATCCAGCCGACCGGTTTCGGCGACCATGTCGTGCACCTGGTCGACAACCGCGTCCACCGAGTCGAGCGAATCGAACAATGACCGGAACGACCAGCAGAACGGTATGTCGAAGCAGTGCGGCTCCCAGTAGAAGTAATTGCGGACCGGTCGCCAAAAATCATCGAAATCCGCGATATGGTCGCGCAGGTCCTTGATGTCTGATTCCAACTCACGCATGATCTGCGTCATCTCATGAGTGGTAGTCACCATCTTTTGCGTCACCGCCACCATGCGATTCATCAGAACGATCAGCGTCGATATATCGTCCGCTTGCTTGAGCAGGTCACCCATCTGATTCCGCTGGAAAGGCAACAATTGCTTCTGGTTGGCATTCTGCAGGCTGAGAAGGAATGGTATCGACGTCCGGTTGATGGGGTTCCCCTCGGGCCGAGTGATGCCTTGAACGCGGGAAATCCCTGGCACAGCGAAAACCGCCTTCGCCAATTTGTTCAGAATCAACAGATCGGCCGGATTACGCATGTCATGGTCGGCCTCCACCAGCAGGATGTCCGGTGTCATCCGCGACTGCGGGAAGTGCCGTTCGGCCGCCGCATATCCCAGATTCGCCGGAATGTCTGCAGGTACGTACAGCCGATCGTTGTAACTCGTCTGATACGCCGGTAGCGCCAGCAGTCCGATCAACGCGATCACACAGGCGGTGAGCAGGATGGGCGCCGGCCAACGGACGATCGCCGTGCCCAGCCTCCGCCAGCGACGGACGATGATCCTGCGTTTGGGTTCGAACAGACCGAAACGACTGCCCACCGCGAGGACCGCCGGAATCAGCGTGAGTGCCACTGCGACCGCCGCCACCATCGCCACGGCGGTAGGAACGCCCATGGTGTGGAAGTAGGGCAGGCGCGCAAAGGTCAGACAGAAGATTGCCCCGGCAATGGTGATGCCGGAGCCCAGAACCACCTTCGCCACACTTCGATAGGTGGTGTAGAAAGCGGTTTCGCGGTCCTCGCCGGCTTGACGCGCCTCTTGGTAGCGGCCCAGGAAGAAGATGCCGTAGTCGGTCCCCACGGCAATCCCAAGGGACACCAGAAGATTGACCGCGAACGTCGAAAGCCCGATGATCGCGTGGTCGCCCAATATTGCAACCACTCCGCGAGCCACCTGCACCTGCACTCCGACCATGGCCAGCAGCAGGACTGCCGTGACGATCGATCGGTACACGATCAGCAGCATCGTCAGAATCACCGCAAGCGTGACGATGGTGATCTTGATGATGGAGTTGTCACCGGCATGGTTCATGTCCGAAACCAGCGGCGCTGGGCCGGTGACGTATGTGGTGACTCCCGGTGGCGGTGGAGTGTGGGCGACAATGTCCCGGACCGCTTGCACCGACTCGTTCGCCAGCGATTCGCCTTGGTTACCAGCCAGATTCAGCTGCACATAAACTGACTTGTTGTCCGCACTCTGTACTGCGGTCGCCGTGAGCGGGTCGCCCCAGTAGTCCTGAATGTGCTGCACGTGACGGGTATCGGCTTTCAGCTGCCGAATCAGATCGTTGTAATACCGATGAGCCGCGCCACCCAGAGGCTCTTGTCCCTCAAGGACGATCATTGCCACACTGTCGGAATCGGACTCGCCGAAGCTCGTTCCCATGCGCTGCATGGCTTCAAACGACGGAGCATCCCTGGGGACCAGCGATACCGAGTACTGGCGCCCGACTGTTTCGAGAGACGGAACTGCGAAGGTCAGGATGGCGACGATCAGCAGCCATGCCAGGATGATCAGCGCGGCGAACCGATGGATCGTCCGCGCAACCCGCGGCCGCCCGGAACTCGTCCGCTGATCGCTCATAAAGCCTCCGGCGGCACAGACATCGTCATCAAGATCCGCGTTCTTCTGGATTCAGCAGCAGGGAACGCACCAGGGGGCGTGGACCGGTGGACCGTAACAATGCGCTGGCGGGCCGCGGCCGCACCCGCAGTGGCCACCAGAACCAGCGGCCCAGTAGTGCGGCGATCGACGGGGTCATGAATGCGCGAACGATCAAAGTGTCGAACAGCAAGCCGATACCGATGGTGGATCCCACCTGGCCGATGGTGCGGACGTCGCTGGCCAGCATCGCCAACATGGTGGAGGCGAACACCAAACCGGCTGCGGTCACCACCTTTCCGCTGCCGCCCATCGCCCGGATGATGCCGGTGTTGATTCCCGCGGCGATCTCCTCTTTCATCCGCGATACCAGCAGCAGGTTGTAGTCCGAGCCGACGGCCAACAGAATGATCAGCGCAATGGCGAGCACGATCCAGTTCAACTGGATGCCGAGGATGTGTTGCCAGATCAGAACCGACAGACCGAACGCCGCCCCAAGCGAGAGTGCCACCGTACCCACGATCACCAACGAGGCCACGAAACTGCGGATCATGATCAGCATGATGATGAAAATCAGGCACAACGCGGCGATCCCGGCGATCAGGAGGTCGTAGGTCGACCCGTCTACTTGATCTTTGGCCATCGCCGCGGTGCCGGTCAGATAGATTCGGGCGTTCTCCAGCGGCGTTCCCTTGAGCGCCTCCTCTGCTGCCGTCTTTATCGGGTCGACCCGCGCAATGCCCTCGGGCGTGGCGGGATCACCTCGCTGGGAGATCAGCAAGCGCACCGACTTTCCGTCCGGTGACACGAACACGTTCATGACTCGCTTGAAGTCGGCGTTCTTGAAGACCTCCGGCGGCAGATAAAAGGAATCGTCGTTCTGAGCGGTGTCGAACGCCTGGCCCATGGCAGTGGCGTTGTCACTCATCTCCTCCATCTGGGAGAAGATCCCCGACATGGTGGTGTGCATGCCCAACAACACGCTCCGGGTGCTCTGCATGGTTGCGATCATCGCTGGGAACTGGGCCATCATCTCCGGCATCAACGCGTTCAGCTGGTCGAGGTTTCCGAGCAACTGATGCATCGTCACGGTGACCTTGTCGACTCCGTCCAGCGCTTCGAACAGGGACTTGATCGACCAACAGATGGGAATGTCGTAACAATGCGGTTCCCAGTAGAGATAGTTGCGAACCGGCCGGAAGAAGTCGTCGAAGTCGGCCATATGATCGCGCAACTCGTTCGTGGTTTCCTCCAGCTCGTGCGTCTTGCCGACCAAGTTGTTGGTGGTGGCCGCGAGCTGTTGCATCAAACCGTACATGCGCTGCATCACGCCGACGGTCTTGGTGATCTCGTCGGCTTGAGTGAGGAGATCATTCATCCGAGCCTTCTGGAACGGCAGTAGCTGGAGCTGTCCGGCGTTCGACGAGCTGATCAGGAACGGAATCGTGGTGTGCTTGAGGGGAATACCCTCAGGCCGGGTCACCGCCTGCACCCGGGAGACGCCAGGAACGGCCAGAACACCTTTGACGAGTTTGTTGAGGATCAAGAAGTCCGCCGGGTTCCGGAGATCGTGATCAGCCTCCACCAACAGGATGTCGGGCGCCATCATCAGTGACTGCGGAAAATGCCGCGCCGCAGCGTCGTATCCCGCGTTGGCCGGGATGTCTTTGGGTAGATACTTCTGGTCGTTGTAGCCGGGCTGATACGCCGGTAGCGCCAAGAGTCCGATGAGTGACACCGCACACGTCGCGACGAGAATGGGCGCGGGCCACCGCACGATAGCCGTGCCCAACCGCCGCCAGCGACGGGCAATGATCATGCGCTTCGGTTCGAACAGTCCGAATCTGCCACCCACCGCGAGTACGGCCGGAATCAGGGTCAGCGCAACACCAACCGCGACGATCATGCCGAGCGCGCAGGGAATACCAAGGGTACGGAAATAGGGTAGGCGGGTGAAACTGAGGCAGAAGACCGCCCCGGCGATGGTCAGGCCGGAGGCCAGCACCACCTTTGCGACACTGCGGTACGTGGTGTAGAACGCCGTCTCGCGGTCTTCGCCGGCCTGGCGCGCCTCCTGGTAACGACCGACATAGAAGATGCCGTAGTCCGTTCCGGCCGCGATACCCAGTGTCACAAGGAGATTGACGGCATAGGTGGACAGGCCGAGGAACCCGTGATCACCGAGCAACGCGATCACCCCACGGGCGACCTGCAATTGCACCCCGACCAACAACAGCAGTATCACGGCCGTGAAGATCGAGCGGAAGAAGAAGAGCAGCATCCCGAGGATCACCGCAAGGCTGAGCCCGGTGACCAATAGCACTGTCCGGTTACCGCTTTCGCTGAGATCGGCCACGATCGCGGCAGGTCCGGTCACATATGCTTTGACTCCCGGCGGGGCCGGAGTGCGGTTCACGATATCCCGAACCGCTTGCAGGGATTCGTCCGACAACGACTGGCCGAGGTCGCCGGACAGACTCATCTGGACGTACACCGCTTTGTTGTCGGCGCTCTGTGCAGCTCCGGCCGTGAGCGGATCGCCCCAGAAATCCTGCACATGCTGAACGTGAGCCTTGTCGGCCTTGAGTTGGCGGATCAGTTCGTTGTAGTACTCGTGCGTCTCGTCCCCGAGAGGTTGCTGACCTTCCAGCACGATCATCGCGACGCTGTTCGACTTCGACTCGCCGAAACTGTTGCCCATACGCCGCACTGCCTCGAACGACGGCGCATCGGTCGGGATGAACGAGACGGAGTGCTCTTTCTGGACCTGCTCAAGCGGCGGGACGACCGCGCTCAAGACGTACGCGATCACCAGCCACACGAGAATGATCGGCACGGCCAGCGAACGGATCACCCGGGCCACCCGCGGCGGCCGGGCTGACGGTGGCCGGCTCGTCATGCGGCCTTCAACAAGCAGTAGGTGAACGCCTTCTCGCCGCGGCCGACGCGTTCTGATTTGACCTTGTGGTCCACGGTGATCCGGCATCCGATGCGGTCACTGTCGCCTTGGGCGATGACGTTGACCATCGCCGTCGCCTCGGTCATCGGAAACTTCAATGTCCAAGGCAAGCTTGCATTTTCAACAAACTGCGGTTCGGCGTCGACATCGAAATAGCTGATGTTGGCCACCGTGCCAGGAGGGCCGAAAACCTCGTAGACCAGCTGTTTGGGGTCGTAAGGCTTACGCTCTTCAAGCTCGGTGTCGGCATAGGCCGGGCGAACTTGAGAGCCGAAAACTCCGTGCAGCCGCATCACGGTGAACCCCCCAGCGATGAGCACCACCACTATTACCAGCGGAATCCACAGCCGCTTCAGAACCCCCAATTCACGAACCCCCTGAATCCGTGGTTTCGTTCAGCCCATTCCCGCCCGCCGAGCCGACGGGGCCTGTCATCCGCTCCCTTCGAGATACCGGCGACTCGAATGCGGTGGACGCTCCAAGTCGACCATCAAAGAGAGCTACAGCAAACATGAGACAGCTCTCGGAGGATGGTCCGAACATGTCGAGTACAGCATGTGGAAGACCTCCATATCGGCCCATTCCCAAGGTGATACGGGATCGTAATGCATTGCGCTGACCAACGATGCGGAACGGAATTTACGGTTGCCAACCTCCAAGCGCCATCGCATAACAGCTGCATGACGGCTATGTGATGAGCGGACGCCGCTGGCCTCAGGCACGATAGCAAGCCTTTGCGAAAAAGTTCTCGATCGCCGCGTTCACCGCATTCGGCCGTTCCAGGAAGCCGAGGTGGCCGGCGTCGGAGATCTCCAGGTAGCGCCCATTTGGCAAAGCATCGGCCACCTCCGCGCCCAGATGCGGCGGCATCACCAGGTCGTCGGCGAAACCGATGACCAACACCTCAGCGGTGATAGACCGGTAGGCCGGCCGCCGATCCATTTTCGGGGCGACGCCATACTGAGCGCGGATACCCGGTGTCAGCTTCGCCGGCCACCTGGTGAACATGTCGATCCAATCTCGCACCGAGTTCTCGTCGTTGAGCGTCTTGGGTGAAAAGCTCTCGATCAGGCGGAGTTTCGCTTCATATGTGGCGGGAAGCTGCACACCGGCGTCGGCAAGGTCGCGTTCGGCGATACGGAAAAACTCCCGCGTCCGATCATGACGGCCCCGAGTTGCCATCAGCACGGCCTGGCTCACCAGCTCAGGCCGCGACAACATGAGTTCCTGGGCGATATAGGAGCCCATGGAGACCGCAACCAAACGAACCGGATCCAGTTCGAGTCGCTCGATCAAGGCCGCCGTGTCCGCCACCATCGTCGCGCAGGTAAAGCCGTCGCTTTCCGAAGTCGCCCCCACACCCCGGTTGTCGAACGTGATGACGCGATATCCAGCTGCGCGAAAAGCCGGAACCTGATACAGATCCCAGGTACGCCCCAGCCCGCCCTGTCCCGCGATGAACAGGATGGGCTCGCCGTCGCCGCGGTCCTCGTATGCCAGGTTCACGTGCCACCCGCCCGCACAGGCGCCTATGCGTCCAAGCGGGCGAACTCGCCCTGTCGATATTGCGTCACGCATGCCGCACGCCGAACCTTGCCGCTCGTCGTGATCGGAATCGACCCAGGCGACACCAGAACCAGATCCGCGACACCGAGACTGTGCGTGTTGAAGATCGCCGACGTCACTTCGCGTTTGACGGCGGTGAGTTGCTCGCCGGAGCCGTCTGGCGAATCTGGGTGTTTCCGTACTTCGATAATGACCACGAGCTTCTCGGTGTGCCCGTCCGGCACCGCTATGGCAGCACACCGGCTGCGGCTGATCTCCTGGATGGTCGCCTCGATGTCGTCTGGAGAGTGGTTGCGCCCGTATACGATCAGCAGATCCTTGATGCGGCCGATGACGAACAACTCACCTTCGAAGATGAACCCGGAGTCGCCGGTGCGCAGCCAGGGCCCGTCGGGGCTGCCGGACGACGCACTGTCCAGCCAGGCACCGAAGGTGGCAACGGTCTCTTTCGGACGCTGCCAGTATCCTGCCGAGACATTGTCGCCGTGCACCCAGATCTCACCGACAGTTCCGGCCGGGCACTCGGTTCGGGTCTCGGGATTCACGATCCGGATCGTCGGCGCCAGCGGCACTCCATAACTGACCAGGGGTGTACCCGCGCCGTTCGCGCAGCGCTGCGCAGTTCCGACGGTCAACGCCTCGGAATCGAATCGCACGATCGCCGGCGGCTCACCCGATTCGCGGGTGGCCACATACACGGTGGCTTCGGCAAGCCCGTAGGACGGCCGGATTGCTGTCGGGGGCAGTTGAAACCGTTCGAAACGCCGGGTGAAGCGCTCGAGCGTGGCCGGGTGCACCCGTTCGCTGCCGGTGATGATGGTGAGCACTTCCGATAGATCCAGACCGGCCATATCGCCGTCTGACGTTTTGCGCACGGCCAATTCGAACGCGAAGTTCGGTGCGGCCGTATAGGTTCGACCGTTGGTGGCCAGGTGTTGGATCCACCGAGCAGGCCTTTGCAGAAACGCCACCGGGCTCATGAGCACCGCCGGAACTCCCGCCAGCACCGGCGCGCAGACACCCAGATACAACCCCATGTCGTGATAAAACGGCAGCCAGGACACGATGGTCGAGCCCTCGGGAACCACGTTGTTGAATTCCGCGAAGTATCCCGTCGTCAGTTGTTCATAGTTGGCCAGCAGGTTGCGGTGCGACATCATCACCCCGGCCGGATTGCGCGTCGACCCCGACGTGTACTGCAAATACGCTGTATCGGTGAGGTTTTCGTGCTGAGGCAGTGCCCTCATCGGAGCATCCTGGTTCAGGGTGTCCACTTCGACGATCGCCGGGGGGGAAACGCCCGGTTGAGTATCGGCGTAGTGCGCATCGACATAATCGGTCACCGCGCCGACCACCGCCGACGTGGTCAGGATGACCGTCGGCGAGGCGTCCTGCAGCACCGAACTGACGCGTTCGTCGCTGACACCGCCGAGCGGAACGGCCAGCGGGACTGCGATCCGCCCAGCCTGCATCGCACCGAGAAATGCGACGATGTAATCGAGACCCTGCGGCGCCAGGACCAGCGCACGGTCTCCCGGCGAACCGAAATGCTCGAGTTCACGCGCGACAATCCCCGCCCGCCGATATAGCTGTGAATAGGTGAGGCTCTCGCGGACCCCGTCCCAGTTCGTTTCATAATCAACAAACGTCACTGCCGTGTCGTCGCCTTGCAGACCGGCACGTTCGGACAGCAACGTCAAAATGGACGTCTCAACCACGGGCACAGGGTAGCGCCATAAATGTCTTCATATATCCGAATAACAGCAAACTCTTGAAGAACGTCCAGAAGATAACACTCACGTCATTCATCCGAGCAACCTCCGCTGCACTTCAACCACCAACCCAGCAGTCTCACAGCATCTGATCATGTGTGAAGTCGCCGCGTACGGGGCCACTGCCGGAACTATTTGAAAGGGGAGATATCTCGTCGGCAGATTGCCCAGATTCGAGGACAGGGCATCACAGCGAACTTACCGTTGTTGGTTGTGACCGCCCGATTCGGGCGCTGAGCCTCCACGGCCGTGCGACCATGCGGCCGTGATCACGTGTCGCTCGGCGCACCAATTCAGGGCATCGAGCCTTACAGCGGTCGACCGCGGAAAGGCCTGTGGGAGGAGGGCAATTGACCGCACTCGAAAGTGTGCGCGAAGGGATTTCAGACCCGGGTGGTTCACGCCATTCTGCGCATGCCTTACCAGTTACCCCTGTTGCCGTCATCGGCATGTCCTGTCGGCTGCCCGGCGGCATCGATTCCCCTGAGCGGCTGTGGGAATCCTTGATACGAGGCGATGACCTGGTGACCGAGGTTCCACCTGACCGCTGGGACGCCGACGAGTACTACGATCCGGAGCCCGGCGTGCCGGGTCGATCGGTGTCGAAGTGGGGCGCCTTCCTCGACGACGTCGCCGGCTTCGATGCCGAGTTCTTCGGGATCAATGAACGGGAGAGTGCCGCGCTTGATCCGCAGCATCGGTTACTGCTGGAGACCTCCTGGGAAGCCATGGAGCATGCCGGTCTCACCCGGGACGCCCTCGCGGACTCGCTTACCGGGGTGTTCGTCGGTTTGACCCATGCGGACTACCAGATGCTCGCTGCCGACGCCCAGGCCTTGGAAGCGGCATACGGGTTCAGCGGCAACAACTTCAGCCTGGCATCAGGGCGAATCGCGTATGCCCTCGGCGTGCACGGTCCGGCGCTCACGGTGGACACCGCTTGTTCTTCTGGTCTCACCGCGGTGCACCTGGCGTGCCGAAGCCTGCACGAGGGAGAAAGCGACCTCGCGCTGGCCGGGGGTGCCACGTTGGCCTTGGATCCGCGAAAATTCGCATCGGGTTCAGCAGAGGGAATGCTCTCGGCGACCGGACGCTGCCACGCCTTCGATGTCGCAGCCGACGGATTCGTCGGTGGCGAGGGCTGCGTCGTCGTATTGCTCAAACGGTTGCCGGATGCACTCAGAGACGGTGACCGGATCCTGGCCGTGGTGCGCGGTACGGCCGCGAATCAGGACGGTCACACCGTCAACATCGCGACGCCCTCGGATGCTGCCCAGACTGCGGTGTACCGGGCCGCCTTGACTGCGGCCGGGGTCGACCCCGCCACCGTCGGCATGGTAGAGGCACACGGTACGGGCACACCGGTGGGCGACCCGATCGAATACTCCAGTCTCGCGAAGGTTTACGGCATCGACAGCCCCTGCGCACTCGCTTCGGTGAAGACCAACATGGGCCACGCGCAGGCAGCCTCGGGAGCCATCGGACTGATGAAGGCGGTTCTCGCGCTCCAGCATGGCCTGGTTCCGCAGAACCTGCACTTCCATCGTCTCCCGGACCAGCTCGCCGAGATTCGGACCAAACTTTTTGTCCCCCAGGAGACCACGCCCTGGTGCACCAACGGACACCATCCCCGACGGGCCGCGGTCTCGTCGTACGGATTGTCGGGAACCAATGTGCACGCCGTCTTGGAACAAGCACCACAACAACCCTCAGAATCGGCAGCTGCACATTCGCCATCCGCGCCGACGACGCCGATGCTGTTTCCCCTCTCCTCGACGTCGGCCGACGAACTTCGACGCACGGCCGGTCGCTTGGCAGATTGGATCGAGGCGCACCACGACGTCGCCCTCCCGGACCTGTCCTACACATTGGCCCGTCGACGGGTACACCGGCCGGTGCGCACCGCGGTCAGCGCAAGCAGGCGAGAAGAACTCACCGCGGCATTGCGGGAGGTCGCCGAGGGTGACACCCCATATCAGGCCGCGGTCGGCCGTGACGATCGCGGCCCGGTATGGGTGTTCTCCGGACAGGGTTCACAGTGGGCAGGTATGGGTGCCGAGCTTCTGTCGACCGAGCCGGTCTTCGCCGCAACCGTGGCACAGGCCGAGCCGATCATCGCGGCCGAATCCGGATTCTCGGTGACCGAGGCGATATCGGCGACGGAGGTGGTCACCGGTCAAGACCGGCTGCAGCCGACGTTGTTCACCATGCAGGTGGCCATGGCCGCCGCCATGAAGGCACACGGTGCACGGCCCGGTGCCGTCATCGGCCATTCTCTGGGCGAGGGTGCGGCAGCGGTCGTCGCCGGCGCACTGTCGTTGGAGGACGGGCTGCGGCTGATCTGCCGCCGGTCTCGGCTGATGTCCCGGATCGCCGGTAAAGGCGCCACGGCCGCTGTGGAACTTCCTGCGAAACAGGTACTTTCAGAGCTGACCGGCCGCGGTGTCAACGATGTCGTGGTGGCCGTCGTGGCGTCGCCGCAGTCCACCGTCATCGCCGGTACCACCGAAACGGTTCGCATTCTCGTCACAGACTGGGAACAACGCGGTGTGATGGCCCGCGAGGTGCCGGTCGACGTGGCCTTCCATTCACCCCAGGTGGAGCCGATCGTAGGCGATCTCGCCGATGCGCTCGCCGACCTCAAGCCCATGGTTCCGGAGATCCCGTTCTACTCGGCGACTTCGTTCGACCCTCGCGAGCAACCCGTCTGCGATGCCAACTACTGGGTGACGAACATGCGCCGTATGGTTCGCTTCGCCACCGCGGTACAGGCCGCGTTGGAGGACGGCTACCGAGTCTTCGCCGAACTGTCACCCCACCCCCTGCTCACGCGGGCCCTCGAACAGACCGCTTCCAGCCGTCAGACGCCGATGGCCGCCTTGGCCGCGATGCGCCGTCAGCAATCGATGCCGAATGGGCTGCGGGGCCTCTTGATCGATCTGCACAGTGCGGGTGCATCGGTCGATTTCTCCGTGCTTTGTCCGGCCGGTCAACTGGTGGAAGCGCCGCTACCAACGTGGACGCACCACCGACTGTGGCTGGCAGGGGGCGGCCAGGAAGCCCCGACCCATGGCGGTTGCACTATCGTCGTCCATCCCCTGTTGGGCGCGAACGTACGGCTGCACGAGGAGCCGGCGCGCCACGTGTGGCAGGCCGATATCGGCACCGGCGCTCAACCCTGGCTCGCCGATCACCAGATCCGCGGTGTCGCCGTCCTTCCCGGTGCGGCGTACTGCGAGATGGCGCTGGCTGCCGCGCGGGCTCTGCACGGACAGTCCTGCGAAGTCCGCGACATCCGCTTCGAACAGGCGCTGCTGGTCGACGACCACACCGTCGTCGGCGCCTCCGCCTCGATCTCCGCTCCCGGTGCCGCGACCTTCACGGTGGAAACCGACGAGGACGGACAGCAGACGCGGCACGCGTCCGCGATGCTATGCGCCGCAGCGGACGAACAACCTCCGGCTTACGACATGCCGGCAGCCCTGGCCGCCCACCCCAATGAGGAAGATGGCGCAGAGGTACGTGATCGCGTCAGCCGGCACGGCATCGAGTACGGGCCGGCGTTCACCGGCCTGATCACAGTGCGCACCAGCGATGAACCGACGCGCACGGTGCTAGCCGAAGTCGCGTTGCCCCGCTCCATCCGCTCACAGCAGGACGCCTATGGTGTGCACCCGGCCCTCTTGGACGCCTGCTTCCAATCGGTCGAGGCTCATCCCGACGTCCAGGCGCTCGGTGGCGACGTCCTGGGTTTGCCGCTCGGGGTCCGGCGCCTGCGCATCTACGGATCCGCACGCAACGCGCACTACTGCTACACACGCCTGATCAAGGCCGACTCGAGCGGCATCGAGGTAGACATCGATGTGCTCGATGAGAGTGGCACGGTCCTGCTGAGCGCGCAGGGCCTTCGACTGGGCACCGGCGCCTCCGGAAGCGGGCGGGATGATCAGGTCCTCAGTGAGAGACTGCTGACCGTCGAGTGGCGGCAACAGGAATTGCCGGAGGTCGAGTATGTCGACGCCGGATCCTGGCTGCTGATCGGCGAGTCAGATGGTCGGGATGCCAGCACCGAAGAGTTGTGCGGCATCTTGAAAGACCGCGGCGCACAATGCACGAGCATGAGTTGGCCCGACCAGAGCGACGACTCGGTGACCTGCCGGCAACTCGCCCACCATCTGCGCGCCGACCGATTCTCCGGAGTCGTGATCCTCATGTCGCCGAACAACGGGGACCACGTCGACCAGTCACCGTTGTTGGGTCGCGAATACGTGCGCCACATGGTGCATCTCACCCGTGAGTTGCCGGAGATCAACGGAGAACTACCGCGCCTGTATGTCGTGACGCGCAACGCACAGACAGTCGTGGCCGGCGATGTGGCGAATCTGGATCAGGCAGAGTTGCGTGGCCTGTTCCGAGTCATCGGCACCGAACATCCGCATCTGGCCGCCACTCAGATCGATCTCGACGAAGCCACCGACATCGAGCAGGTGGCCCGGCAATTGTTGAGCGGGACCGAAGAGGACGAAACCGCGTGGCGCAACGGCCGCTGGTATACGGCACGACTGTGCCTGGCCCCACTCCGGCCCGAGGAGCGGCAGACCACGGTCGCCCAACTCGATCGCGACAGAATGCGGTTGCAGATCCGTATGCCAGGGGACCTGGAGTCGATGGAACTCGTTGCGTGCGAGCATGTCCCGCCAGGTCCGGGTCAGATCGAGGTCGCAGTGACGGCTTCGAGCATCAATTTCGCCGATGTACTCGTTGCGTTCGGTCGTTATCCCGCGTTCGACGGACGGCTACCGCAGCTCGGCATCGACTTCGCCGGAGTGGTGACCGCGGTCGGCCCCGGAGTGACCGAGCATCGTGTCGGCGATCACGTCGGCGGTTTGTGCGCCGACGGATGCTGGGGGACGTTCGTGACCTGTGATGCCCGATTGGCGACCACGCTGCCTGCGGGCCTGACCGATCAGCAGGCGGCCGCCCTCACGATCGCCACGGCCACCGCCTACTACGGGCTTAACGACATGGCGCGAATCAAAGCCGGTGACAAGGTGTTGGTCCATTCGGCCACCGGTGGGGTGGGCCAGGCGGCGATGGCCATCGCGCAGGCGGCCGGTGCCGAGATTTTCGCCACCGCGGGCAGCGAGCGGCGCCGGCAGCTGTTGCGCGACATGGGTATCGAGCATGTTTACGACTCGCGAACCGTGGATTTCGCCGATCAGATCCGTGAAGACACCGAGGGCTACGGGGTGGACATCGTGTTGAATTCGGTGACCGGCGCAGCCCAGCGCGCCGGCCTCGAACTGCTGGCGTTCGGTGGCCGATTCGTGGAGATCGGCAAACGCGACATCTATGGCGACACTCGGTTGGGCCTGTTCCCGTTCCGCCGCAACCTCTCGTTCTATGCCGTCGATCTCGCACTGATGTCGGTCAGCCATCCCGACCGGCTTCGAGAGTTACTGGCCACGGTGTATCTGCTGACCGCCGAGGGTGATCTGCCGATGCCTGAATTCACTCAGTACCCATTGGTCGACGCCGCCAACGCGATTCGGATGATGAGCGGTGCGCAGCACACCGGGAAGCTGGTGCTCGACGTCCCACACACCGGCTCCAGCCGCCTCGTGGTTCCACCATCGGAGGTGCGGGTGTTCCGTGCCGACGGCGCTTACATCGTGACCGGCGGGCTCGGAGGCCTGGGATCGTTCCTGGCCGAGAAGATGGCAGCCAATGGGTGTGGACGTATCGTTTTGTCCTCTCGCTCGCAGCCAAGCGCAACGGCGTTGGAGACCCTCGAGCGCATCCGGTCGACCGGTGTCGACATCCTCGTCGAGTGCGGCGACATCGCCGAGGCGGGTACTGCCGAGAAGTTGGTGGCCACCGCGACTGGCAGTGGGCTTCCGCTGCGCGGCGTGTTGCACGCGGCCGGGGTGATCGAAGACGCAGCGCTGACGAACATCACCGACGACCTGATCGAACGAGACTGGGCGCCAAAGGTTTACGGCGCGTGGAACCTGCACAATGCCACCTCCGACCAGCCCTTGGACTGGTTCTGCTCGTTCTCGTCGGCGGCCGCTCTGGTCGGCTCGCCGGGACAGGGCGCCTACGCCGCGGCCAACAGTTGGCTCGACGCCTTCAGCATGTGGCGGCGAGCCCAAGGCTTGCCCGCCACCTCGATCGCCTGGGGCGCCTGGGGCCAGATCGGCCGTGGCACGGCCCTGGCGGAAGGCGCCGGAATGGCCATTGCTCCCGACGAAGGCGCCTATGCGTTCGAAGCCCTGCTGCGGCACGACCGCGCCTATACCGGGTACGCACCGATCACCGGGGCGCCGTGGTTGTCCGTGTTCGCCGAACGCAGCCCGTTCGCCGAGGCGTTCCGATCGGCCGGCCAAGGCGCGACGGGCACCAGCAAGTTGCGTGCGGAGCTCGACGAGCTACCACCGGAAGAGTGGGCCGCCAGGCTGCGCCATCTCATCTCTGACCAGGTCAGCGTGATCCTGCGGCGAAGTGTCGATCCTGACCGCTCGCTGTCCGAGTACGGGATGGATTCTTTGGGGGCACTCGAGCTGCGTACCCGCATCGAGAATGAAACGGGAATTCGCATCTCGGCCACCGGTATCACGACCATTCACGGTTTGGCAGAGTTGTTGTGCGAAAAGCTCACACCGGTCGAGGCGGCATGACCGTGGACGCCGGCACCCAGAGCATCGTGAGCATGCCAAGGGGCGGACCAGACGCGTCATGGTTGTCGCGACGGTTGCAGACCGATCGCTTGGAATATCTGGACCGCAGCGACGTCGACGACTTGAAGCAGAAAGTTGTCCGGGCACTCGATCGCGGCGGACGTCGACGGCGTTTCGGCACGTACGAGAAGTACGCGCGGATGGCGCTCGATGAAGTGGACCAACACCCGGCACCAAAAATCCTTGAACTCGGCTGTGGTCTCGGCGGATTGTCACGGAAGTTACTGGAGCTGCATCCCAGCGCTGAGGTGACCATCACCGATGTCGATCCGTCGTTCGTATCCGAGAACGCCGCCGGTGACCTGGGCGACCACCCGCGTGCCACGGTCCGCGAAATGGACGCCACCGACATCGACGCCTCGGACGGATCATTCGACCTCGCAGTGTTCGCGTTATCACTGCACCACTTGCCGCCGGAATCAGCCGCTCGAGTCTTCGCGGAAGGCACGCGCGCGGCGGCGAAGTTGATGATCATCGACGTCCACCGGCCGCCGCCGCCGCTGCACTTGGCCATGCTGGCCGCGGCGATGCCGTTCACCGGTATCCCGGTGATACACGACGCGGTGATCAGTGGCCTGCGCGCCTACAGCACCTCGGCGTTGCGCGCACTGGCTCAGTGCGCCGATTCGACCATCAGGCTCGAATTCCGTCATCGCCGAATCGGCCCGACGGTGCTCCTGGCACGTCGTTGTCAGCAAACGGATTCATGTTCACACGGAGAGCGCATCGGCTGAGGCGGACGGTCGCGCGACGAACCACCAAATACTCGCCGGTCCGTCTGCGAAAGATGGGAGCACCGGTAATGTCGTGGTGCCATGAGGCACCCTGAAAGACATTGATAGATAGTGTATTAACCGATGCAATGGTCAGATACCTCGTCGGTCGGCGGTATTCGGTCGCCTCGCACAAGTGGCCCATGCCACCTCAAGGCGAGATGCGCCACAGCCGAATGGAAAACCTGTGGGGAAATTTCCGAGAAACCAAACAGCAAACGGTTGAACCGGTAACATTCCGATTATGTGGGGGTCGTTGGCCGTACTGGCACTCTTGACGACGATCAATCCTGTCCGCCTCGGCCTCATCCTCCTGGTCTTGTCCCGGCCGCGGCCGATGAAGAACCTGCTCGCCTATTGGACCGGCGCCCTGGTGGTCGGGATGGCGACCCTCCTCATTCCGTTGATCATCCTGCACACTGCACCGTCGTCAGCCTCGTTCGCCGACAAGTTCGCCGACCCCACGTCGAGTCCGGCGGCCCAACGCAGCACGCTCGGCACGGGCGCTGTCCTGCTGCTGATCGCCGTCGCCCTGGGCGTACACGCCCTGATGCGGTCGCGAGCTTCGGAACGAAGTGTCGTCGCCGCGGTCGCGGGATCTGGAGGGACCACCAAAAGCTCGACGATGTTGATGGATTCGTCGATTCCGCCGGCACTCAGGCGTTTCCTGCACCCGTCGTCCGAGGACGGGGCCGAGAGCGGGTCGAAGGTACGGCGACTGCTGGCCAAAGCCCGCTCGGCATGGCGGGACGGCTCTCCGTGGATTTCCTTTTTCATCGGTGTCTGGTTTCTTCCACCGCTGGACGGAGTCTTCTTCGCGCTCGGCATCGTCATCGCCTCGGGGGCGTCCACCGGAGTTCAGGTCATCGCCCTCGTCGTATTCGTCTTCGGTGTGCTCACCGTGGAGGAGATCATCCTGGTCAGCAACCTCTTCGCGCCGCAGCGCACGCAGGCGGTCTTGCGCAAAGTTCACGACTGGGCGCACGTCCACCGGCGCAAATTCGTCGCCGCCATCCTGACTGTCGTCGGGCTTTCACTGATCGCCCGGGGTCTGGGCGGCCTCTGACCGGATCGGAAGTCTCTCGGCCGATCCGCTCGGTATCATTCTCGCGGCATCGGTAACGAACGTTGTTCTCCGGGAGCGGTAACACATGTGCGCACACGTCGAGCGGATGGAATTCCAAGCGGAGGCACGGCAGCTGTTGGAGCTGCTGGTGCATTCGGTCTACTCGCATAAGGACTCATTTCTTCGGGAGCTGATCTCGAACGCCTCCGACGCGCTCGACAAGCTGCGCCTCGAAACAATGCGCAACAAAGACCTGAACGCCGACGCTTCGGACCTCCATATCGAGCTCGAAGTTGGTCAGGACCCACGCACGCTGACCGTGCGGGACAATGGCATCGGGATGACCCATGACGAGGTCGTGGAGCTGATCGGCACGTTGGCCAGATCCGGAACCGGCGAGCTGCGCCAACGATTGCGAGAGAGCAAGAAGGCAGCCGATTCAGAGGAATTGATCGGCCAGTTCGGCGTCGGCTTCTACTCGACTTTCATGGTGGCCGACGAGGTCGAGCTGCTCACCCGGAAAGCGGGCGAAAGCGGTGCCACTCGTTGGGTGTCCAGCGGTGACGGCACCTACACCATCGAGTCCGTCGACGACGCGCCGCAGGGCACCTCGGTCATCCTGCGCCTCAAGCCGGCAGACGTCGAAGACCAACTGCCCGACTACACCGCCGAGTGGAAGATCCGAGAACTCGTCAAGAAGTATTCGGATTTCATCGCCTGGCCGATCCGCATGCAGGTCGCGCGCACCACCCCGTCCGCCGAAGAAAGCGGCGAGAACATCGTGACCGTCGAGACGGAGACGCTCAACTCCGGCAAGGCCCTGTGGGCCAGGCCGAAAGACGAGGTCTCCGACGAGGAATACCGGGAGTTCTACAAGCACATCGCCCACGCCTGGGACGATCCGCTGGAGATCATCACGATGAAGGGCGAGGGCACCTTCGAATACCAGGCGTTGTTGTTCATCCCGTCTCACGCCCCATTTGACTTGTTCACCCGGGACGCCAAGACCGGCGTGCAGCTCTACGTCAAACGGGTGTTCATCATGGGCGACTGTGACGAACTGATCCCGGGCTACCTGCGTTTCGTCAAAGGCGTGGTCGATGCCCAAGACATGTCGCTCAATGTCTCTCGTGAAATCTTGCAACAAGATAGACACATCACAGTCATCCGGCGGCGGCTGACCAAGAAGGTCCTCTCGACGATCGGCGATCTCCAGACCGGACGACCCGATGATTACCGCACGTTCTGGACGCAGTTCGGCGCGGTCCTCAAAGAGGGCTTGGTACACGATGCCGACAACCAGGACACCCTCCTCCGGATTTCGTCCTTCGCCTCGACTCAGAATGCCGACGACGTGACCACACTGGCCGGATATGTCGAGCGGATGAAGGACGGCCAGACGCAGATCTTCTACGCCACCGGGCCGTCGCGCGACCAGTTGCTGAAGTCGCCCCACCTCGAGGCATTCAAGGCCAGGGGCTACGAGGTGCTGTTGCTCACCGACCCGGTCGACGAGGTCTGGGTGAGTTCGGTGCGGGAGTTCGACGGCAAGCCCCTGCAATCGGTGGCCAAAGGCGAGGTGGATCTCGACTCCGATGAGGAGAAGGCGACGCAGGAAGCCGAGCGAGAAGAGCAGCAGCGCGATTTCTCGGATCTGCTCGCCTGGCTGAAAGAGACCTTGGCCGATCACGTGTCCGAGGTTCGGTTGTCCACCCGGCTGACCGAATCGCCGGCCTGCCTGATCACCCCGAGTTTCGGCATCACACCGGCGCTGGCCCGCATGTACCGCGCATCCGGGCAGGATGTCCCGGTCGGTAAACGGATTCTGGAGATCAACCCCGGACATTCACTCATCACCGCCCTGCGCCAGGCATACAAGAACCGCGGCGACGATTCCGTAGCCACTGCGCAACTCGGTGAGACAGCCGAACTGCTCTATGGCACAGCACTTCTTGCCGAAGGCGGCGAACTCGATGATCCGGCCAAGTTCGCGGCGCTGCTCGCCGATCGGCTGACCCGTACGGTGTGACCCGGACGGATGCCCTAAGCGTTCTCCAGCGAGAGCTTGAGCAGGTTACCGTACTGACTTAGCGACGCTGCGGTGAGCATCTCATAGTGGGTGCAGTCGACCGAATGCGCCGTGATGTTGCCGGTGATGAACGGCCGCCAACTCTGCAGGTGCGATCGAATGGCTGCGCGATTGCGCATTCTGCGCCACCGAGACCGGATCGTCGTGCCCGCATTATCGCCCGGTTGATGACTCGAAGCCGAGAAGATCACGACGTCGCCGTCGAAAATCTCGGGTTCATGTTCCAACAGTCGTAGCTGGTTCGCGTTGAGGCTCTTGACCATGAACTCGACCAGCGCCTTGGCCGGTGGGACGAATCCCGACTCCTTGTTTTGCTCTGCGATTTTCTCGACCCGTCGGTAACGGAGTGGCCGCCGATGCGTTGGGACGTCAATGTGGTTGGATCCCAACATATATTCCAGTACCAAGCCCTCGGCCAGCGCAGCGTTCTTCGCCACCGTGCGATAAGCGCGGGCCCGCAAACCTCGCGCTTTGTTCATGTTGAGGGCCGCATCCATCAGGATCAAGCGTTGCACCTCGCAGCCGCGGCGCTGGAGCTCGATGGCCACCTCATGTGCGACAACGCCTCCAAAGGACCAGCCGAGAATCTTGTACGGGCCCTCTGGACAGAGGGCTTGTAGCCGGTCGGCATAGCTTTCTGCCATGTTGCGGATCGTCACCGGCTCGGCCTCATGCGTTTGGGGAATCTGGTTGAGACCGGTGATCGGGCCCTCCAGATATTCACCGAGCGCTCGATAAGACCAGCTCAAGCCGAAGCCGTCGTGGATGCACCACAACGGCACGCCTGCACCGTTCTTGAGCACATCGACCGGCACCACTTCCTGCTCGCTGTCGGCTCGTCCCACCTGCCGCGCCAGGCTACGCACCGAGGGTGCGTCGAACATGACGCGCACCGCCAGCTGAGTATCCAGAGCTTTGTTGATCGCGGCGACCGCTCGCATGGCTGACAGCGAATCGCCCCCCAGGTCGAAGAAGGAATCGTCGATGCTGACGCGCTCCAACCCGAGCACCTCCGTGTAGACGCCGGCCAGGATCTGCTCTGTGGGGGTTCCCGGTGCCTGATAGGCGCCCACGCGATATTCCGGCGTGGGTAATGCCCTGGTATCGAGCTTTCCGCTAGACGTCAGCGGCAGCGCATTCACGACCACAACCGCGGCCGGAACCAGATAGGCGGGCAGGCGTTCTGCCAAGTCCGCCCTCAGTCGCTCCGGATCAACTGTGCCGCTGTTGGTTTCGGTGACATAGGCGACCAGTCGCTTGTCACCCGGCCGGTCCTCACGCACGATCACCGCAGCCTGCCCCACCCCAGCCATACCGGCCAAAACTGCTTGTATCTCCCCCAACTCGATGCGATACCCACGAATCTTGACCTGCTCATCAGCCCGACCCAGATACTGCAACTGCCCATCAGCACCCCACCGCACCACATCCCCGGTGCGATACATCCGCATCCCCGGCCCACCGAACGGACACGCCACAAACCGCGATCCCGTCAGATCCGACCGCCCGAGGTACCCACAGGCCACTCCGCGACCTGCCACGTACAACTCACCCGTCACCCCCGCAGGCACCGGACGCAACCACTGGTCCAGCACGAACAACGCCGTCGTCGACACCGGAGCACCGATCGGCACCACACCCGACGCGGGCACCAGCGGAGCGCTCATCGATGCATACACCGTCGCCTCGGTCGGCCCATAGGCGTTGATCACGACTCGGTCCGGCGCCCACCGATCCACCACGTCGGACGAGCAGGCTTCACCGCCGAGCAACAACGCGACCGACTCCAAACCTTCCGGCGCGAGCGCCGCCACCGCGGACGGGGTTTGGGTCAACACGTTGACCTGCTGCGCCACGAGGAAGTCATGGAATTCTGCGGGCGAGGTGGCCACATCTTCAGGCACCACGACCAGCCGACCACCGGTGAGGAGCGCAGCCCAGATTTCCCATACGGAGAAATCGAAGGCGTACGAATGGCACTGTGTCCAGACCTGCTTCGCCGGCAGTCCGGTCGGCATCGATGCGGCCAGATGAGCCAGGCTGTGGTGGGTTATGGCCACGCCCTTGGGTGTGCCGGTGGTGCCGGACGTATAGATCACGTAAGCGATATCCGTAGCCGACGGCGGCGGTACCGACGTGGTCGGGTAGCCGTTGATCTCCGCGCCGCAGATGTCGATGACCGGCAGATCGAATGCCGCCAGTCGGCCGGTCGATACCCCGGTGGTGATCGCCATCACCGGCGCGGAGTCGCCGATCATGAACTGCACCCGCGCCTCCGGCAGCACCGGATCGATCGCCAGATATGTCGCTCCCGTTTTGAGTACCGCCAGCATCGCAACAATCGCCTCGGCACTGCGACTGAACAGCAGTGCCACGCACATGCCCGGCCCCACACCTCGGTCAATCAGCAGGTGAGCCAAACGATTCGAAGCTTCGTCCAACTCGCCGTAGGACATCGAGCCACCCGTGAAACTCAGCGCTGTGGCCTCTCGAGAGTCAGCGACCTGCCGGGCGAACAGCGTCGGTACCGATGTCGGCGTCACCGGCTCGGTCAACGCCGTCCAATTCCCGACCGCTTCGATGAAGGCACGTTCGGAACCATTGAGCAGGTCCACCGACGACACGGAACGATTCGGATCGGCGATCAACGCCTGCACCACGCGCTGCAGCCGATCGATGAGGATCTGGATGCTGGCCGCGTCGAACACATCGGTGCGAAACTCGACCATCCCGCCGATCCCCGCAGGCTCACCGGTCCGGCTGAATCGTTCTTCGAGAGAGAATGCCAGATCCATCCGCGCGGAATGGGTATCGGACGACAACGGGCTGATTTGTACATCGCTCAGTAGCGACGTGGAAGCGGACTCAACTCCGTCCCTCACGGCGAAGTTCTGCCAGGCGAACAGCACCTGGATCAGCGGATGGTGGGAGAGGCTGCGGCTCGGGTTCAGCCGATCGACCAGGACCTCGAAGGGAACATCCTGATGCTCGTAGGCCGCCAGGCTGCGGGCGCGTACCTGTTCGAGCAACGCGGCCACGGTCGGATTACCGCCCAGATCCACCCGCAGAACCAGGGTATTGACGAAGAAGCCGACCAGATCCTCCAATGCCGGGTCTCGCCGTCCGGCGATCGGGAATCCCACTGCCACATCGCTGCTGGCACTCAGCTTCGACAACAGCATCGCCAAAGCCGCCTGCATCACCATGAAACTGGTGGCGTCATGCTGCTGAGCCAGTTGCGCTATCCCCAGTTGCAACTCCGCCGGCCAGTCCACTTCCACACTCGCGCCCTGATGGTCGGCCACCTGCGGATAGGCCCGATCCGTTGGCAATTCGAGCCGCTCGGGTAGCCCTGCCAGTGCCTTGTCCCAATACGCCAACTGCCCGGAGATGACGCTGTCGGCGTCGGCCAGGTCACCGAGATGCTCACGCTGCCAGAGGGTGTAATCGACGTACTGCACCGGCAGCGGTTCCCACTCCGGAGCCAGCCCGGCACAGCGGCTCGCGTATGCCACTCCGATATCGCGCATCAACGGCCGGATCGACGATCCGTCGGCAGCGATGTGGTGCACCACCACCGTCAGGGCATATTCGTCAGTTCCCGTGCGGAGAAGCATTGCCCGCAGCGGTATCTCGGTTGCCAGGTCGAAGCTGTGCCCAACCTCGGCACTGACCGCCGCGGTCAGCCGTTCGATCGGCCAGCCTTCGGCGTCGACAACCCGCCAGTTGAGGTCGACTCGGTCGACGGGAAGCACCACCTGTTGCGGAACACCGTCGGGCGCGGCGAACACCGTGCGCAAGCTCTCGTGACGGTTCGCCACATCAAGCAGTGCGCACCCCAACGCCTCGGTGTCCAACGCGCCCCTGATCCGGTACGCGGCGGGCATGTTGTAAACCGGTGAAGGCCCCTGCAATTGGTCCAGGAACCAGAGGCGCTGCTGGGCGTAGGACAACGGCACGACCGGCGGTCGCGCGTAGGCACGTAACGGTGGTCCGGCATGCTCCGCCGGATGAAGGCGAATCCACTCGGCCAGTGCGGCGACACTCGGCGCGTCGAACAATGCCTTGATCGGGACGTCGACGCCGAGTTCCAGTCGGGCCCGAGCGATCAGCCGGGTGGCAGACAGCGAATGCCCGCCCAGGTCGAAGAAGCTGTCATCGATTCCCACCCGGTTCATCCCGAGAACCTCACCGAACAACGACGCCAACAACCGTTCACGCTCGTCCCGCGGCGTCCGATAGGCCATCCCGCTGCTGAATTCGGGGGCCGGCAGCGCACGCCGGTCGAGTTTGCCGTTGACCGTCAGCGGCAGCGAGTCCAACACCATGATCGCCGCAGGCACCATGTAGTCGGGCAATCGGCCACTGGCGAAGGATCGCAACTCGGTCACCCGCTCGATCGCTGCCGGATCGTTGACATACCCGGCAAGCGACCCCACCGCGGACTGCGGCCGGTAGACGTCTGCCAACGTGGGTGCGTCGACGCCCGCCACGGCGCGGGTGAGGACGATATCGACCAGGCCGTCGGTCGGCGACCATGTCACAGCCGTGCGGTAGCCCAGTTCTCGGCCCAGCCGGTGGCACTCGTGCGGCAACACCGCATCATCACAAGATTGTGTGCCCGAGCGCAATTCGCCGATGGTGAGTCGTTCTCCGGTTTCGGACAGTGCCTGCGCCATCGCCACGTCTGACCAGATCCCGGCGTAGGGCACGCCCGTGACGCGTAGCTCCGGCAGCTGTTGATCGCGCAGATAACGCTCCAGCTCACCCAGGCTGCCGAAACGTTGCCAGGGTTGGGACGGCAAGTGCGCGACCGAGTACACCCGCGCAGGCGTTTTACGCAGCACCACCTCGTAGCGGTACCGACTCAGTTCGTTGACCGCACGCATCTCCTTCAGCTGGAGTTCGACCGCCGCGATGTCGGGCAGGTGTTGAGGCAGCGCCACGAAGAACTCCGGGGCCAACAGCAGTTCCTGCTCGGCGAGCATCTCCCGGCGAACTCGCTCGGCCACCGTGGCCGCGTCTTCGTCGCAGCTGCTGTCGGCGCACACGACGCCTGCGGTGAACGCGCGTAATAACGACAGGTTGCGTACGTCGCCGAGGAACAGCGCTCCACCGGGCGCCAGTGACCGCATGGCAACGGCCAGCACGTCCAACAGGTACCCGGCACTGGGAAAGTACTGGATGACCGAATTGAGCACCACCACATCGAAATACCCTGTTGGCAGACCATCAGCGACGTCGGCCGGCTGCACCCGTAGCCGCACCCGATTCCCCCAGTGCCGGCCGCTCACCCCGGCCTGCAACGACTGAATCGTCGGTGCGGAAAAGTCGGTGCCCCAGTACTCGACACATTCAGGTGCCACCTGCGTGAGGAGAAGGCCCGAGCCAACGCCGATCTCCAACACCCGTTGTGGTCGCAGGGCCAGAATCCGGTTCACCGTGTCCGAACGCCAATCGCGCATCTGGTCCAGCGGGATCGGTTCTCCGGTATAACTGCTGTTCCAACCTCCGAAATCTTCACCCAACTCGCTCGGGGCGCCCTCGGTGAAAGATTCGCCTGTGTACAGGCCGCCGTATACGCCTTGCCACTGTTCGACCAACGCCGATTCGCGCGCCGGTTCACGGACCAACATCATCTCTTTGTCCAGGACGACGTAACTCACCAAGTGCTTGTCACCGGTGCCGTCACCTGTCGTCGGTGCGGACGTGTGGGCTACGGTGACCGCCTGAGAAACCCGCGGGTCGGCAGCGAGTACGGCCGTGATTTCACCCAATTCGATGCGATAACCGCGGATCTTCACCTGCTCGTCGGCGCGCCCGCCATACCGCAACTGGCCGTCCGGACCCCACGACACCAGATCACCGGTGCGATACATGCGCCTTCCCACATTGCCGAAGGGACAGGCGACGAATCGCGAGGCGGTCAATCCCGCGCGGCGTACATAGCCCACCCCGACCCCGCGCCCGGCAACATACAACTCGCCGACGACTCCTGGCGGCACCGGACGCAGGAACCGGTCGAGCACGAACAACGCCGCACCCGGCACCGGCAGACCGATCGGCACCACCGTACTGCCGGCCTGCAACGGAACGCTCATCGTGGCGTACACCGTGGTCTCGGTCGGGCCACAACCGTTGAGCATCACGCGGTCAGGTGCCCAACGATCCACCACATCGATCGGGCAGGCCTCGGCAGACACGATCAAAGTCACCGCCTCAAGGCCGGCCGGTGAGAGCATTCCGACCGCCGATGGGGTCTGGCAAAGCACCGTGACATGCTCGTCGACCACCAACGCGTGCAGGTCCTGTGGCGAGCGTGTCACCTGCTCCGGCACCACCACCAACCGGCCTCCGTGCAACAGCGCACCCCAGATCTCCCACACCGAGTAGTCGAACGCCAAAGACGAACAGGCGGACCAGACCTGATGTGGGCCCATCTCCAAGCCCTCAAAGTGACCGTCGAAGAGCCGGGTCACATTCTGGTGCGTGACCGCAACACCTTTCGGGCGCCCAGTGGTGCCCGAGGTATAGATCACATAGGCCACATCGTCCGGCGCCGGAGGAGGCAACGCAGTCGACGGCTGCCCATCGATGCGCGGATCGTCGACGTCGACGACCGTGAGATCGCAGCCGTCGAATCGCTCGGCGTAACCGTCGGTCGTGATCGCCACGACAGGCCCGCAGTCCTCAAGCATGAATTGGACCCGAGCCTCAGGATGCGCCGGATCGATCGGCAGATAGGCGGACCCCGTTTTGAGGACCGCCAGAATCGACACGATTGCTCGGGCGGACCGGTTCAACAACAACGCCACATACTGACCGGGGCCCACGCCTTCATCGACCAACAAGTGTGCCAACCGATTCGACGCCTCATCCAATTCTCGGTACGTCCACGACCGGCCCTCGAACCGCACCGCCACGGACTCAGGGGATCGGAGCACCTGCCGGGTGAACACCTCCGGAATTGCGTACTCTGTCACCGAGTCGGTCAGACAACCGCGACGACTGAAACCGTCGATCCGGGCGGACTCTGCGACATCGAGCACATCCACCGATGAAAATGCCCGGGTTGGGTCGGCAGTCATCGCCATCAGGACCTTCTGCAGCCGTTCGACCAAGGCTTCGATGCTCGCCTCATCGAACACATCAGTACGGAACTCCACCGTTCCCCATATGCCCGCCGAGGCGCCATCCGGCGCCCAGTGTTCCCGTAGGAAGAACACCAGATCCATACGCGCAGAGCTGGTTTCCGCACTCAACGGTGTCGCTTGCACGTCTCCGAGGGCGAGCGACGCCGAGGGGTCGTTGTCCAGGCCGGGGAAGTTCTGCCAAGCGAACATTGTCTGGATCAGGGGATGATGGGTCAGACTCCGAGTCGGATTGAGCCGCTCTACCAGCACTTCGAACGGCACATCTTGATTCTCGTAGGCTTCCAAGGTGGTGGCGCGCACCTGCGCCAGCAATTCGGCGATCGTGGGATCCCCGCCCAAATCCACCCGCAGAACCAGCGTGTTGACGAAGAAGCCGACCAACTCGTCCAGTGCCGGGTCACGCCTCCCGGCAATCGGAAAGCCGACTGCCACATCGGTACTGGCGCTCAGCTGGCCCAGCATCAGCGCCAACGCAGCTTGCACCACCATGAAGCTGGTCGCGTTGTGTTCCCGCGCCACCCGAGCGATCTGCTGCTGCACCTCGGCCGGCCAATCGATGGCCACGCTCGCGCCCCGGTAATCGGCAACCGGCGGATACGGGCGGTCCGTCGGCAGCTCCAGCAGTTCGGGGAGCCCGGACAACTGCTGTTCCCAGTAAGTCACCTGGGCAGCTATCGGGCTCTCGACGTCGGTGAGGTCTCCGAGATGCGCACGCTGCCACAGCGTGTAGTCCACATATTGCACCGGCAACGGAGACCAGGCCGGGGCGTGGCCGACGCAACGGGCGGCATACGCCATTCCCAGATCACGCGCCAGCGGGCCGATCGACCAGCCGTCCGCAGCGATATGGTGCACAACGGCCACCAGCACATGCTCGTTCTCGTCCAGCCGGAACAAGGTGGCCCGCAGCGGGATCTCGACGGCCAGGTCGAAGGTGTGGCCGACCTCGGCGCTCACCGACTCGGTCAATCGTTCGACCGGCCAGTCCTGCGCGTCGATGACCCGCCAGCCGAAATCTGCGTTCTCGACATCCACCACGACCTGTCGCGGTACGCCGTCGACCGCCGGGAACCGCGTGCGCAAACTCTCATGTCGGCCGATGACGTCGACCAGCGCCGCCCGCAACGCTTCACAGTCCAACGCACCGGTAATCCGGTAGGCGGTGGGCATGTTGTATGTGGCCACCTCGCCCTCGAGGCGGTTGATGAACCACATCCGGTTCTGGGCATACGACAGCGGTACCACCGCCGGCCGCTGCTGGGCCGTCAATGCCGGCAACCCGCCCGAGCCGGTGCCGATCCGCGGTGCCAACCCGGCGACGGTGGGTGCATCGAACAGGGTGCGTACCGCCAACTCTGCATCCAGGCTGGTATTGATCGCGGCAATCAACCGCATGGCCGACAGGGAATCTCCACCCAGTTCGAAGAATGAATCGTCGATCCCGACCCGCGGCAGTCCGAGCACCTGTGCATAGATGCCGACCAGAATCTCCTCCACCGCGGTGGTCGGCGCCCGATAGCGATCACTGTCGGAGTAATCCGGTGCGGGCAATGCTTGCTTGTCCAGCTTGCCGTTCACCGTCAACGGCAACGCCTCCAACACCATCACAGCCGCAGGGACCATATAACCTGGCAACCGCTGCGCCAGGCGAGTCCGCACGTCACTGAGATCAACGGTGACGCTGGTTGTTTCGGTAACGTAACCAACCAGTCGCGTGTCGCCCGGCCGGTCCTCACGCACGATCACCGCAGCCTGGCCCACCCCAGTCATACCGGCCAAAACTGCTTGTATCTCCCCCAACTCGATGCGATACCCACGAATCTTGACCTGCTCATCAGCCCGACCCAGATACTGCAACTGCCCATCAGCACCCCACCGCACCACATCCCCGGTGCGATACATCCGCATCCCCGGCCCACCGAACGGACACGCCACAAACCGCGACGCGGTCAGAGGACTGCGACGCACATAGCCGACACCGACCCCATGGCCCGCCACATACAGTTCGCCCACCACTCCTGTCGGCACCGGACGCAACCACTGATCGAGCACGAACAACGCCGCCGTCGACACCGGCACACCGATCGGCACCACACCGGATCCGGGCACCAGCGGGGCACTCATGGTCACGCCCATAGTTGTTTCAGTCGGGCCGTAGGCGTTGACCATCACCCGGCCCGGTGCCCACCGATCCACCACCTCGGGCGCACATGCCTCACCGGCCACCATCAAAGCCGTCGACTCCAGGCCTTCGGTCGAAAGCATGGCCGCCGCCGAAGGTGTCTGGGTCAATACGCTGATTCTTTCGGCCACCAGAAGATCGTGGAAATCCTCCGCGGAGGCCACCACCGACTCGGGTACCACGACCAACCGACCACCGTGCAAGAGCGTGCCCCAGGTCTCCCACGCCGAAACATCGAACGCCAGAGAATGGCACAGGGGCCAGGCGCCGCCCAGAGGTACACGAAGTCCGGACAGCATCAGTTGGGTGATGTTGTGGTGGGTGATGGCCACTCCCTTCGGCACACCGGTGGTGCCGGAGGTGTAGATGACGTAGGCGACGTCGTCGGGTGACGGCGCCGGTAAGGTGGCGCTCGACCTCGAATCGATTCTGGGATTGTCGACGTCGATGACCGGCACGCCGTGGCCGAGCAAGCGGTCGGCCAATCCACTGTTGGTGATCACCGCAATCGGCGCAGCATCAGCGAGCACGAATTCGATGCGGGCGTCGGGATGCATCGGATCGATCGGCAGGTAGGCCGCACCAGACTTCAGCACCGCGAGGATCGACACAACCGCCTTGTCAGATCGCTCCAAGAGCACGGCTACGCAATTACCGGGCCCGGCACCGTGTTCGATCAGTTCGTGCGCCAATCGGTCTGACGCCTCATCCAGTTCCCGGTAGGTCATCGAGTGCCCGGCAAACGTCACCGCGAGCGCCCCGGGGGCCTTGGCGACCTGCCGGGCGTACACGGCTGGAACCGATGCCGGCTGCATCGGTGTCACCAGCACCGCCCGGTTACTGACCGCATCCAGCCGCACCTGATCAGACTCGTCGAGCAGGTCGACCGACGACAGCCGTCGGCCGGCATCGGCCGTCATCGCGGTAACCACCCGCTGTAGCCGTCCAACCAGCACCTCGATACCGGCCGCGTCGAACACATCGGTACGGAATTCGACCTTGCCCGCGATACCCGCAGGCTCTCCGGCCTCGTCGAAGCGCTCCCCCAAAGAGAAGACCAGATCCATTCGGGCCGTGCGGGTATCCACCGGCAGCGCCGTCACCTGTGCCTGACCTAGTGCAGCCTCGGCGGTTGCGTCCTCGGCGAAGTTCTGCCAGGCCAGCGTCACCTGGACCAACGGATGATGGGTCAGGCTACGGGTCGGGTTGATCCGATCCACCACCACCTCGAACGGCACATCCTGATGTTCATAGGCGTCCAAGGCGCGCTGACGAACCTGGCTCAACAGCTCGGCAATCGTCGGATCGCCACCGACATCCACCCGTAACACCAAGGTGTTGACGAAGAAGCCGACCAAACCGTCGAGCGCCGGATCCCCACGGCCGGCGACCGGAAAGCCCACGGCTACATCCGAACTCGCGCTCAATTTGCCCAGGAGTACGGACAAGGCGGCCTGCATCACGATGAAGCTCGTCGCATTGTGCTCCCGCGCCACCCGTGCGATCTGGCGCTGAACCTCGGCCGGCCACTGCACCTCTACGGTGGCGCCGCGGAAATCGGCCGCCGGCGGGTAGGGCCGATCCGTCGGCAGTTCCAAACGCTCGGGCAGTCCCGCCAGCTGCGTTTGCCAATACGCTGCCTGCCTGGCGATCCGGCTGTCGCTGTCGTCGAGATCGCCGAGGAAGCTGCGTTGCCACAACGCATAATCCACGTACTGGACGGGCAACGGTGCCCACTCCGGTGAATGGCCTGCGCACCGGCTGACATAGGCCGACCGCAGATCCGAGACCAACGGGGTCACCGACCAACCGTCAGCAGCGATGTGGTGCACCACGACCACCAGGACATGACTTTCCTCGGTGATGCGAAACAGCGTGGTGCGCAACGGAACGTCGGCCGCCAAGTCGAATGTGCGCGCCTGGGCGAGATCGACCGCCTCTGCCAGTTGCCCTGCAGACCAATCGCGGCCATCGACGACCTGCCAGCCGAAGTCAACCTGCTCGGCGGGTAGCACCACTTGCTGAGGTATCCCGTCGACCGCGGAGAACAAGGTACGCAGAGTTTCCTGACGCCCGACGACGTCAGCGAACGCCTGTCCGAGAGCGTCGGGATCCAGTTTCCCGTCGATACGCAGTGCTGCCGCCATGTTGTAAACGGCTGACGGGCCCTGCAATTGGTCGAGGAACCACAGCCGCTGCTGCGCATAGGACAACGGAAGTACGGCGGGGCGGTCGCCGGCAACCAACGGTTCACGCCCACCCGAACCGGCGCCGACCCGCATCGCCAACTGCGCCACCGTAGGGGACTCGAACACTGCCCGCACCGCGACGTCGGCATCCAGACTGGTGTTGATCGCGTTGACCACCCGGGTCGCCGACAGCGAGTCGCCGCCGAGGTCGAAGAACGAGTCGTCGACACCGACGCGGTTGAGCCCGAGCACCTCAGCGTAGATACCGACCAGGATCTCCTCGACGGCAGAACTGGGAGCCCGGTAGAGATCGGCATCGACATAATCGGGCGCAGGCAAAGCGCGTTTGTCCAGTTTTCCGTTGACAGTCAACGGAAGTGCATCGAGGGTCACCACAGCTGTCGGCACCATGTAGGACGGCAGCCGCTCGGCCAGCGCGGCACGGACCGCCCCACAATCGACTGCTCCGGCTGCGGTTTCGGTGACGTACCCGACCAGACGCTTGTCTCCGGGGTTGTCCTCACGAGCGATCACCGCCGCCTGACCCACACCAGGCAGACCGGCCAGGGCCGATTGCACCTCGCCGAGTTCGATGCGATACCCCCGGATCTTGACCTGTTCATCGGCCCGGCCCAGGTACTCCAACTGGCCGTCGGCACCCCATCGCACCAGGTCGCCCGTGCGGTACATACGGGCCCCAGGGCCACCGAAGGGGCAGGCCACAAAGCGCGCGGCGGACAGGCCGCTGCGGTGCACATAACCGACTCCGACGCCGCGTCCGGCGACATACAACTCGCCGACCACACCAACCGGCACCGGGGACAACCATTGGTCCAGTACGAACAGCGCTGCCCCGGGCACCGGTCCACCGATCGGGACGATGTCGGTGGCCGCGGCCCCCGTCCGGTCCAGTGGGGCACTGATGGTGGCATACACCGTGGTCTCAGTCGGCCCATAGGCGTTGATCGTCAACCGATCACCCGACCACCGGTCCACCAGCTCGGGCGGGCAAGCCTCGCCCGCCACCACCAACGCAACCGATTCCAAACCCTCCGGTGTTAGCATCCCGGCAGCCGACGGGGTCTGACTCAACACCGTGACGTGTTCGGAGACCAACAAATGGTGCAGTTCCTGGGGCGAGCGGGCCACCTGCTCGGGCACCACCACCAGCCGACCGCCGTGCAGCAGCGCACCGAAGATGTCCCACACCGAGACGTCGAACACCAGCGAGTGCCACTGCGTCCAGACATGATCTGGGCCGGCCAATGCCGGATCCACCGACTCCACCAGCTGCGTGACGTTCTGATGAGTGATCGCCACGCCTTTCGGAACGCCGGTGGTGCCCGAGGTGTAGATGACGTAGGCGAGATCATCGGGGGCTGCAACGGATATTCCACTGACCGGGTAGCTGTCGATCCGGAAATCGTCGACATCGATGACCACCAACTCGATGCTCTCCAACCGCGGCGCCAGCCCAGCAGAGGTCAATGCAACGATTGGCGCGGCATCGTCGATCATGAACGTCATGCGCGTGTCGGGCAGATTCGGGTCGATGGGCAGATAAGCCGCCCCGGACTTCAGCACCGCCAAGATCGACACGATCGCTTGTAAAGAATGTTCCAGCAACAACGCAACGAATTCGCCGGGGCCGACGCCCAGCCCGACCAGTAAGTGCGCCAACTGATTCGATGCCTCGTCAAGTTCGCGGTAGGTCATCGTCCGGCCGTCGCAGGTAACTGCAACTGCCTCCGGTGCCCGGGCCACCTGCTGGGCGAACACGGCAGGAATCGGCACGGCGGTCGCCGGCGCGGTCAGCACCGCACGATTGCCGAGCTCGAACAGCCCGGCATGCTCGTCCTCGTCCAGGAAATCCAGCGACGACAGCCGCCGACTCAGATCAGCGGTCATGACAGCCCTTCCACCTCGGCGGTCATCGCCATCAACACCCGGCGTAACCGTTCAACCAGCCGCTCAACGCTTCTCGCGTCGAACACGTCGGTACGAAACTCCACCGTCCCTCCAATCCCGGCCGGTTCACCGGTTACGCTCCACCGTTCCCCCAAGGCGAAGGTGAGATCGGTTCGCGCGGTCTGGGTTGCCGCGATCATCGGAGTGACGCGTACGTCGCCCAGGGCCAGTCCGGCGGCAGGATCGGTGCTGTGCTGCCAGGCCAGGTTCTGCCAGGACAAGATCACCTGCACCAGCGGGTGGTGGGTCAGGGACCGGGTCGGCTTGAGTCGATCGACGAGCACCTCGAACGGCACGTCCTGATGCTCCAGGCCGGCCAGCCCGCGCTGACGTACCTGTTCCAGCAGTTCGGCGACCGTCGGGTCGCCACCCAAATCGACGCGCAGGACAAGGGTGTTGACGAAGAAGCCAACCAGGTCGTCCAGTGCGGGGTCGGTACGCCCGGCGACCGTGATGCCCACTGCCACATCCGAACTGGCTCCGAGCTTCGACAACAACAGGGCCAACGCAGCCTGGACCACCATGAAGCTGGTGGCATTGTGCTCGCGCGCCACCACGGCGATCCGTTGCTGCAGTTCGGCCGGCCAGTCCACCGCCACACTGGCACCGCGGTAATCGGCCACGGTCGGGTAGGGACGGTCGGTGGGCAGCTGGAGACGCTCGGGCAGCCCGGCCAGAGCCTCTCGCCAATAGTTCAGCTGTGAGGCGATCCGGCTTTCACCGTCGGTGAGCTCACCCAGATGCTCGCGCTGCCACAGGGCGTAGTCGGCGTACTGCACCGGCAGCGGCGCCCAGCCTGGCGCCTGACCCGCACACCGGCTGGCATATGCCGCTCCCAGGTCAGCCACCAGCGGGGTGATCGACCAGCCGTCGGCGGCGATATGGTGCACCACCGCCGCCAGCACATGCTCTTCCTTGCCAACCTGGAAAAGGGTTGCTCTCAAAGGTATTTCCGCATCGAGTTGGAACGGGTGGCGCGCCACCTCGCCGATGGCCCGCTCGAGCCGTTCGGCCGGCCAACCGGCGGCGTCGACCACCTGCCAGCAAAGTTGGACCCGATCCGGTGGCACCACCGACTGGTGAGGCAGCCCGTCGCTCACGGTGAACAGCGTGCGCAGGCTTTCGTGGCGGCCGACCACGTCGGCCAGGGCGTGTCCCAGCGCAGCGGTATCGAGGTCGCCGCTCAACCGTAGCGCGACCGCCATGTTGTATACGGGTGACGGCCCCTGCAGCTGATCGAAGAACCACAGCCGCTGCTGCGCATACGACAGTGGCAGGTGCGGTGGACGTGCCATCACCCGAAGCGGAGGCCGGGCTTTGTCGCTCTGGTGCCGATCCAGGTATGCGGCGAGGGCTCCGGCGGTCGGCGCGTCGAACAGATACCGCACCGGCACCTCGCGGCCCACCGCCGACTCCAACCGCGCACTGACCCGGGTCGCAGTCAACGAATCTCCACCCAAGGCGAAGAAGTCGTCATCGAGTCCGACCTGCTCAAGGCCGAGGACATCGGCGAAGGCCTGGGCGATGGTCTTTTCGATCGGTGTCTGCGGAGCCCGGAAGGCGGTAGCGGCAAATAACGGTTCCGGCAATGCCTTACGGTCGATCTTGCCCGAGGTGGTCAGCGGGAACTCTTCGAGCACCATGATCTGGCTCGGCACCATGTACTCGGGAAGACGTTCTGCCAGCCACTGCCGTACCACGCTGACCTTGCCGTTCGCATCGGGATCGTTGGCGTAAGAGCTTCGCTGCCGGCTACCGGTCCGCGGCAGGTAGAGATCGGTGAGCACCCCGGCGGTGGCGGCGTATGCCGCTGAAATGAAAACCGCATCGACGGTGCCCGGCTCGGCACCCCAGGTCACCGCGACTCGGTACCCTGCGGCCTCGCCCAATCGGTACAGCTGCTCGGGCGTGACCGGGTCAGCAGGCGTCGTCACCTCTGCCATCGGGTGGCCGGCGGCCAAAGCCTGCTCGATCATCACATCGGTGATCACGCCGGCCCGGGGAATCTCACTGACCCGCACCATCGTCGGACGCTGCGACGTCAACTCGACATGCAGCCCGCTCAACCCCGCGCAGTCGCTCCAAGCCCAGACGGGCGCCGTGGCCGGCGAACATACCTGCGCCGGCGCCTTGTGGATGACGACGTCATAGCGGTAGTGAGTCAGCTCGTTGTCGGCATCGCCGCGCTTGACCTGGATGTCCAACCCGGTCGCCAACGGATGCTCGGCCACCCACGTGGTGAAAAACTCTGGCGCCAAGAGTAATTCCGGATCACCGAGCAACGCCCGTTGGACCCACTGACGAATCTCATCGGGATCGTCACTCGCGTTGCGGACCAGTGCAACCCCGGTCTGGAAGGCTCCCTGCAGGCTGTGGTTGCGTACGTCGCCGAGGAACAGCCGGCCACCGGGAGACAAGAGTTCGACGGCTTTGTCGATGACCTCGGCCAGATATGCGGCGTTGGGGAAGTACTGGATGACCGAGTTGAGGACGATGGTATCGAAGTGGTTCGCCCGCAGCCCGTCGACCACATGAGCAGGTTGGGCCAACAGCTGGACGCGATCCCGCCACGGAACCTGCATCTGGTCAAGAGAATTCGCCAATGTCTCCATGGCGACGGCCGACATGTCGGTGCCCACATACTGTTCGCAGTGCGGAGCCACCTGAGACAGGATCAGACCCGAGCCGGCACCGATCTCCAGCACTCGCTGCGGTTGCAGCGCCAGGATCCGGTCCACCGTGGCCGACCGCCACTCCCGCATCTGCGCCAACGGGATCGCCGCACCGGTATAACTGCTGTTCCACCCGCGGAAGTCGCTGCCGAACTCCGGCGTCTCGGTCTCTGCGTCGTACAGTTCGTCGTACATCTGCTGCCACTGATCGACGACTTCGGCATCGTGATCGGCCGTGCTGATCTGCTCCAGGGCCACATAGGCGACCAGATGATCGGCGGAGTCTCGTCGACACACCGTCGCGGCGGCCCGGCTCACCTGTGGACAGGCCAGCAGAGTGTTCTCGATCTCGCCCAATTCCAGCCGCTGCCCCCGCAGTTTGACCTGCGCATCAGCTCGACCGAGGTACTGCATCGCGCCGTTCGGGGTCCACCGCACCAGGTCACCGGTACGGTACATCCGGTCGCCCGGCCCGCCGAACGGGTTGGCCACGAACCGATCCGCAGTGAGGTGCGGCCGTCCGGCATAACCCCGCGCCAACGCCGGTCCGACCAGGTAGAGCTCACCCACCACGCCCACCGGCACCGGCTGTAGCCGAGCGTCGAGCACCAGCGCACAGACCCCGGGGATCGGCGCACCGATGTCGACCGGCCCTCCCGCCGTCAACGGTGCCGTGCAGGTCGACCAGATCGTGGCTTCGGTGGGGCCGTAGGCGTTGTACATCGACCGACCCGGTGCCCAGACGGCCACCAACTCCGGCGGGCAGGCCTCTCCGGCTGTGAGCAAAGTGTCCAGCCGTTCGCCCAACTGAGTGCGGTCCAGGGTCGCCAGCACAGTCGGGGTGATCACTCCGGCGTCGACGCGTTGGTCGTGCACCAGGGCCGTCAATGCCTCGCCGGCGTAGGAGTCGGGTGCCGCGATGACCGATGCTGCTGAGCAACCGGCCGCCCAGATCATCTCGAAGACCGAGGCGTCGAAGGTCGGTGCTGCCACCATGAGAACCCGGGACGGACGCCGCGAATCGGACAGAGCACGTTGCGCCTCGGCAACCCCCAACAAGCCGGCATGGCTGACGGCGACGCCTTTCGGCGTGCCGGTGGAGCCAGAAGTGAAGATCACATAGGCCGCGTCGTCAGCGCTCACCGGCGCCGACCGGTCAGCGTCCGTGATCGGCTCGGCCGACCAGTACGACAGATCGAACTCGTCGATGCGCAGTACGAAACGGTCGCCGGCACCGGCTACGGTGTCGGTCCCCGAGGTCAGTACGCAGGCCGCCTCAACGGTGTCGAGCACGGTGGCAACCCGGTCAGCCGGATGTGCACGATCCACGGGAACGTACACGCCACCGGCTTTGAGCACCGCCCACCAGGACACCAGCAACTCGGCAGACCGACCGATCGCCACCCCGACGGCACGCTCCGGACCCACCCCGTTGTCGATCAGCGCCCGCGCCAACCGGTTGGACGCCTCATCCAGTTCGCGGTAGGACATCTGTCGCGACCCGTCGATGACCGCCACCGCACCCGCCGCGGTCGCCACGGCGTCTTTGAGCAACTGATCGCCCAACGCCACCGGGGCGTCGATTCCCGAGCCAGACCACCCGCGCAGCACCAGTTCCCGCTCATCGTTGTCGAGCAGGCCGACCTCGCCCACCACGATCGACGGGTCGGCCACGACCGCTGCGACCATCCGCTGGAACCAGTTCACCAGCCGCTCGATGCTGGACCGCTCAAACAGATCCGTGGCATAGGTCAGCACTCCTGCCGCCATCGGTCCACCGTCGCCAGACACTTCGCGGATGTCGAAATCCAGATCGAACTTCGCGGTTCGGGTGAGTACCGATACTGGTTCGATGTCGGCGCCGTCGAGGGACACTTCCGGCAGCACGTTGTTCTGGAACACCATCGCCACCTGGAACAACGGATGATGCGACGTCGAACGCGCCGGATTGAGCTGCTCCACCAACAACTCGAACGGCATGTCTTGATTGGCATAGGCATCCAAAGCCTTCCGGCGTACCCGGTCCAGCACGTCCGTGAACCGCAAACCGGGTCTCACTTCCACCCGCAGTACCCAGGTATTGACGAAGAACCCGACCAGATCGTTCAGTGCGGCATCCGTTCGCCCGGCGATGGCCGTGCCCAACGCCACGTCGTCACCGACACCGGCTCGATTCAGTACCACCGCCGCCAGCGCCTGCAGCACCATCGACGCGGTGGCGTGATGTTCGGTCGCCACCGCCTTCAGGCCGGCCCACAGCTCCGGACTGATAGACAGCTCGATGCCCTCACCGCGATAACTGGGCACCGGCGGACGAGGCCGATCCGTCGGCAGCGACACCACCTCAGGCAGGTCGGCCAGTTCGCGGCGCCAGTACGCCAACTGCCCGGCGATGCGGCTGCGCTCGTCCGTCAAATCGCCGAGATAATCCCGCTGCCACAGCGTGTAGTCGGCATACTGCACCGGCAGCGGTGCCCAATCCGGAGAATGTCCGCCGTGACGAGCCACATATGCCTCGGCTACGTCACGCACCATCGGGGCCATGGACCAGCCGTCGAAGGCGATGTGGTGGAAGAGGATCCCGAGCACGAAGCTGTCTGGCCCGATCTTCCACAACTTGGCACGAACGGGCGGCTCGGCGGAAAGGTCGAACCGATATCCCGCCAACGACACCAGCTCGGCAGCCACCGCGTCGTCGACACCGTCGGCCGACAGCGGCACCGCCGCTGGGCCACCCCGACGCCACATCCCGGCCTGTGCCGGTATCACCTGCTGGGATGGCACTCCGTCGACGTCGACGAACACCGTGCGCAGGGACTCGTGGCGGGCGATCACATCGTCCAGCGCCGCACTCAGTGCCTCGACATCCAACGCACCGTTGATCCGGAACGCGATCGGCATGTTGTACGTCGCTGCGCCGTCTTCGAATCGGTTGAGGAACCAAAGTCGTTGCTGGGCATAGGACAACGGGATGACCGCGGGCCGACGCTGCGGGATCAACGGCTCCCGCCCGCCTGCCCCTGCGTCGACGCGGGGAGCCAGTCCGGCGACGGTGGGGGCGTCGAACAGGGTCCGGACGGCCAACTCCGTGTCCAGCGCGGTGTTCACTGCCGCGATCAACCTCATCGCAGACAACGAATCGCCGCCCAGTTCGAAGAACGAATCGTCGACGCCGACTCGATCCAGGCCGAGCACGTCTGCGAAGATACCGGCGAGGACCTCTTCCACAGCTGTGACCGGAGCCCGGTAGTGAGAGGTGTCGGCGTATTCCGGTGCCGGTAGGGCACGGTTGTCGAGTTTGCCGTTGACGGTCAGAGGCAGGCCGTCGAGCACCACCACCGCAGCAGGTACCATATAGGCCGGCAATCGCCGGCCGAGTTCGGCTCGAATCGCGGCGGAATCCACGGTGCCAGAGGCAGTCTCGGTGACATAGCCGACCATGCGCTTATCTCCGGGGCGATCCTCACGCACGGTTACCGCGACCTGGTTGATTCCCTCGATACCTGCCAGAGCCGACTGGATCTCGCCGAGTTCGATGCGGTAACCGCGGATCTTGACCTGGTCATCGGCGCGGCCGCGGTACCGCAATTGACCATCATCACCCCACGACACCAGATCCCCGGTGCGATACATCCGCGCACCAGGCGCCCCGAACGGACACGCCACAAAACGCGAGGCGGTCAATCCGGCTCGACGCACATAACCCACCCCGACCCCACGACCGGCCACATACAACTCACCGATCACCCCTAGGGGCGCCGGGCGCAGGAACCGATCCAGGACAAACAACGCCGCACCCGGAACCGGCAAACCAATCGGCACCTCAGCACATCCAGGCTGCAACGGCGCACTGACCGTGGCATACACCGTGGTCTCGGTAGGCCCGTAACCGTTGATCATCACCCGCCCCGGCGCCCACCGATCCACCACTTGGACCGGACACGCCTCGGCAGCCACCATCAACGCCGCCACCGACTCCAACCCCACCGGCGACAACATGCCCACCGCCGACGGAGTCTGACTCAACACCGTCACGCGCTCATCGACCAGCAGCGCCTGCAACTCCTGCGCCGACCGGGTGGTCTGCTCGGGCACCACCACCAACCGGCCGCCATGCAGCAGCGCCCCCCAGATCTCCCAGACCGAATAATCAAACGCCAGTGAGGAACACGCCGCCCACACCTGCTGCGGGCCCATCACCACACCGACATCCATGCCATCGAAAAGCCGGGTCACGTTCTGATGGGACACCGCCACACCCTTGGGCACCCCGGTGGTCCCCGACGTGTAGATGATGTGGGCGATATCGTCAGCAGCCGGCACCGGTAACGCCGTCGCCGGCCCATCCCCGAAACGGGAATCGTCGACCTCGATCACCGGCACACCCCAACACGCCACCCGCCCGGCCAGAGCACCGCTGCTCAGCACCGCCACCGGCGCAGCATCGGCCAGCATGAACTCCACGCGCGCATCCGGATGAGCCGGATCGATCGGCAGATAAGCCGCCCCAGTCTTCAACACCGCCAGAATCGACACGATCGCCTGCGCCGAACGCGGCAGCATCAGTGCCACACACTGTCCAGCTCCAGCACCCATACCGATGAGGTGGTGCGCCAACCGATTCGACGCCACATCCAGCTCGCGGTACGACCACGACGTGCCCTCGAACCGCACCGCCACCGCCTCCGGCGACCGATCCACCGCAACCGCGAACGACTCCGGAATCGAGGCCTCTACCACCGGCGAAGGCAACACCTGCCGATGCCCGAGACCGTCCAGGACCGCCGTCTCGGCCGCATCGACCACGTCCACCGACGACAACAACCGCGACGGGTCCGCTGTCATCGCCGCCAACACCCGCCGCAACCGCTCAACCAACACCTCGACACTGACCGCATCGAACACATCAGTACGGAACTCCACCAACCCGGTGATACCGGCGGCTGCTCCGGCTTCCGTGTAGCGCTCGGCCAATGCGAACACCAGATCCATTCGAGCGGTGCGGGTTTCGGTTGGAAGTAGAGTGGCACGGTCACCGAGTGTCATCGTCGAGGCCTGGTCGCCGCCAAAGTTCTGCCAGGACAGCATTACCTGGACCAGCGGATGATGGGTCAGGCTGCGGGTCGGGTTGAGCCGCTCGACCAACACCTCGAACGGGACATCCTGGTGTTCCAGTGCAGCGAGCCCACGCTGACGTACCTGCGTCAGTACGTCGGCGATCGTGGGATCGCCGCTCAGATCCACCCGCAGTACCAACGTGTTGACGAAGAAACCCACCAACTCGTCAAGGGCCGGATCGTTGCGTCCTGCCGTCGCGATGCCCACCGGAACATCACTGCTGCCGCTGAGTGCCGACATCAGCACCGCCAGGGCGGTCTGTACCACCATGAAGCTGGTCACGTTGTGTTCCCGCGCCACCCGAGCTATCTGCTGCTGCACATCGGCCGGCCAATCGATGGCCACACTCGATCCGCGGTAATCCGCAACCGGCGGATACGGGCGGTCCGTCGGCAGCGCCAAGATCTCGGGCAGATCAGCCAAGGCCTCCTCCCAGTAGGAGACCTGGGTGCTGATCACGCTGTCCGGATCAGTGTCCGATCCAAGCCACTCTTGTTGCCACAGCGTGTAATCCGCATACTGCACCGGCAACGGCGCCCAGTCCGGCGCTCGACCCGCACACCGATTGGCGTAGGCCGTTCCCAGATCGGCGACGAACGGGTTGATCGACCAGCCGTCGGCGGCGATGTGATGTACCACTGCAACCAACACGTACTCGTCGTCGGCAATCCGGAACAGGGTTACCCGCAAAGGGATCTCGGTGGCCAGGTCGAAGCAGTACCGGGTCGCTGCACCTACCGCCTCGTCGAGTCGATCCGGCGACCATCCGGTGGCCTCGACGATCTGCCAACCCGGATCTTCCTGTCCGGCCGGAACGATCACCTGCTGCGGTACCCCGTCGGCCACCTGGAAGACGGTGCGCAAGCTTTCATGCCGGCAGACCACGTCGGTCAGTGACCGGCGGAGGGCGTCAGTGTCCACTGCCCCGGTCAGCCGCAAGGCCACCGCCATGTTGTAAATCGGCGAGGGACCCTGCAACTGTTCCAGGAACCACAGTCGCTGTTGGGCATACGACAGCGGGAGGACCGACGGACGTTGCTGCGGGGCCAGTTCCGCCCGCCCACCCGAACCCGCATCGATGCGGGGTGCCAGCTGAGACACGGTAGGTGCATCGAACAGAGTGCGTACCGACAGGACTGTCTGAAGTGAGCTGTTGACCTCGGAGATCACCCGCATCGCCGACAGCGAGTCGCCGCCCAGATCGAAGAAGGAGTCGTCGATTCCGACCCGGTCCAAACCGAGCACTTCGGCGTAGATTCCGGCCACTACCTCTTCGATCACGGTGGTCGGGGCGCGATACTCGTCGCCGGTGTACTCCGGCTCTGGCAGGGCACGCTTGTCGAGTTTTCCGTTGACCGTCAACGGGAGTGCGTCCAGCACCACCACCGCCGAGGGCACCATGTAGGCCGGCAAGCGCTCGGTAAGCGCACCTCGGGCCCACGCCGGATCCACGTTTCCGGTGACGTAACCGACGAGCCGCTTGTCTCCGGGCCGGTCCTCGCGCGCGACCACCACGGCTTGCCGAACCCCCTCGAGTTCGGCGAGCAGCGATTGCACCTCACCGAGTTCGATGCGATAGCCGCGGATCTTGATCTGTTCGTCGGCGCGCCCGGCATATCGCAACTGACCATCAGTGCCCCACGACACCAGGTCTCCGGTGCGATACATCCGAGCACCGGGCGACCCGTACGGGCATGGCACGAAACGGGATGCGGTCAGACCGGACCGCCGCACATAACCGACTCCGACACCCCGGCCGGCCACGTACAGCTCCCCCACCACTCCGGCCGGCACCTCACGCAGCCACCGGTCGAGGACGAACAACGCGGCGCCGGGCACCGGGTGCCCGATCGGCACGACATTCGGCCCATTGGCCGCCGCCTTCTGCAACGGAGCGCTGATCGTGGCATACACCGTCGTCTCCGTGGGACCGTAGCCGTTGATCATCACCCGGCCAGGTGCCCAGCGATCGACCACCTCGGGCGGGCACGGCTCCGCGGCGACCATCAGGCCGGTCACCGACTCCAGGGCCGCCAGTTGCAACATCCCTACCGCAGAAGGGGTTTGACTCAACACGCTGACCTGCTGGCCGACGAGCAGAGCATGCAGATCATCGGGCGACCTCGTCACCTCATCGGGCACCACGACGAGTCGACCACCGTGTAGCAATGCTCCCCAGATCTCCCACACCGAGTAATCGAAAGCCAGTGACGCACACTGTGCCCACACCTGCTCCGGGCCCATGGCCACGCCGACATCCAGGCCGTCGAAGAGCCGCGTCACGTTCTGGTGGGTGACCGCGACCCCCTTCGGAACTCCCGTCGTCCCCGACGTGTAGATGATGTGGGCGATATCGTCAGGAGCCGGCCCCGACAACGGTTCGGTGCACTGCTGCCTGATCCGCGGATCAGCCAAATCCAGGACGGGTACCTCTGTTTCGCCCAGACGATCGGCCAACCCATCGGAGGTCAGCACCAGGATCGGTGTGGCATCGGACAGCAGAAAGTCGATCCGTGCGTCGGGCACAGCCGGATCGATCGGCAAGTATGCTGCTCCGGATTTCAAGACTCCCAGTACGGCCACGATCGCGGCGGCTGAGCGGTTCACCAACAGCGCCACACATCGACCCGGGCCGGCGCCTTCGGCGGCGAGCGTACGTGCCAGTCGATTCGACGCCTCGTCGAGATCCCGATAGGACATCGACCGGCCGGCGTAAGTGACCGCAACTGCATCGGGTGTTCGGGTCACCAGTTGGGCAAACAATGCGGGAATCGAGTTCTCGCGCACCTGCTGCGTCAGTACCGCCCGGTGTCCGACCGTATTCAGCCGCACCCGCTCTGCCACATCAAGCATGTCTACCGTCGACAGTCGGACGGCGGGGTCTGCGGTCATCGCCGTCAACACGCGCTGCAGCCGATCCACCAGGGTTTGAACGGTGGAAGCATCGAACACGTCCGTCCGATACTCGACCAGGCCGGCGATACCCGCCGGCTCACCGGTGTCCGAGCTGTGTTCGGCCAGCGAGAACACCAAATCCGTCTTCGCCGTGTGGGTTTCGGCCTCCATAGGCGTCGCTTCGACGTCACCCAGAGCCAGCCCGGCCATCCGTCCGCTGCTGTTCCACGGTAGGTTCTGCCAAGTGACCATGACCTGCACGAGCGGGTGATGGGTCAGCGACCGAATCGGGTTGAGCCGCTCCACCAAAGCTTCGAAGGGCACTTCCTGATGCTCGAATGCAGCCAAACTGCGCGCGCGCACCTGCTCCAACAACTCGGACACGGTGGGATCACCGGCCACGTCGATCCGCAACACCAACGTGTTGACGAAAAAGCCGACGAGCTCGTCGAGCGCCTGATCCCCGCGACCCGCGATCGCGATGCCGATGGCGACATCGTCGCTGGAGCTCAACTCCGCCAGCAACACCGCCAACGCGGCCTGCACGACCATGAAGCTCGTGGCATTGTGCTCCCGTGCCACCCGGGCGACCTGCTGCTGCACCTCCGCCGGCCACTCCACGGCCACACTCGCCCCGCGATAATCCGCAACTGCCGGATACGGCCGATCGGTCGGCAGCTCCAGCCGTTCGGGCAATCCGGCAAGTGCCTGTTCCCAGTAATCGAGCTGAGTGGAGATCACACTGTCGGCGTCAGATGCGGATCCTAGCCAGTCTTGTTGCCACAGAGTGTAATCGGCATACTGCACGGGCAACGGCATCCAGTCCGGCGCCCGTCCGGCGATACGGCTGGTATAGGCGGCAGCCAGATCGGCTACCAGCGGGGCAACGGACCAGCCGTCTGCGGCGATGTGGTGTGCCACCGCCGTCAGAACGTGTTCATCGTCACCGACACGGAACAGCGCCGCCCGCAAGGGAATCTCCGTTGCCAGGTCGAAAGTGTGGTGGGCCACCGCCGTGATCGCCTCGTCCAATCGGTCCGCCGACCAATCGCGGGCATCGACGATCCGCCATCCGAAATCGGCTCGCTCGACCGGCACCACGACCTGCCCCGGCACTCCATCGACGGCGACGACGAGTGTACGCAGACTTTCCTGGCGGGACACCACATCAGCGAGCGCCTGACCAACTGCGTCGGCGTCCAGGCGCCCGTTCAATCGCAACGCCACCGCCATGTTGTAGATCGGTGACGGGCCCTGCAACTGTTCGAGGAACCAGAGCCGCTGCTGCCCGTAGGACAACGGCACCACAGCGGGCCTCGGCTGCGCCGTCAAGGCCGGCCGAGCCGCCTGGCCCTGATGCTGATCCAGGTATTCGGCCAGCTCTCCGACTGCGGGTGAATCAAACAGGCAACGCACCGGAACCTCACGGCCCAGCGCCGACTGCAGGCGGGCACACACCCGGATGGCGATCAGCGAATCTCCGCCCAAGGCAAAGAAATCGTCGTCGAGGCCGGCGCGGCCGAGGCCGAGCACCTCGGTGAACACCTCGGCAACCGTCTTCTCCGTCGGCGTCTGCGGGGCTCGGAAGGATGTCGCGACGAAGGTGGGCGCGGGCAGCGCCCGGCGGTCGATCTTGCCCGAGGAGGTCAGCGGTAGCTCGTCGAGCACCACAATCTGGGTTGGCACCATGTATTCAGGCAGTCGCTCGGACAACCACTGCCGAACCTCGCCGATCTTGGCGTTCGTTTGTGGGTCGTTCGCGTAGCCACCGCGCTGGCGGGCGTCCATCGGGGGCAAGTAGAGGTCCGTCAACGCTGGGGCAGGGCCGCCCACGCCGTCGGCCACGAATACCGCGTCCAGCGTTCCGGATTGCGCACCCCAGGTGACGGCGGCGCGGTACCCGGCCGCCTCCCCCAACCGGTACAACTCTTCCGGCGTGACACCGGCGTCGACAGCCACTGCGGCACCGGCCTGGGCCTCGGCCAACGGCAGTCCGGCGGCCAGCTCCCGTTCTATGAACACGTCCTTGATCACGCCGGCTCGCGGTATCGCGCCGACCCGCACGAGGGCAGGCCGTTGCGAGGCCAGCTCGGTCCGCAGGCCGTCGAGCCCAGCGCAGTCGTTCCACCACCAGGTGAGCGCACGAGCCAGGGAGCGCACCTGCTTTGGCGCCTTGTGGATCACGACGTCGTAGCGATAGCGGGTCAGCTCGTTGTCTGATTCGCCGCGTTTGACCTGTATGTCGATTCCACCGACGCTCGGGTGATCGGCGGCCCACGTGGTGAAAAACTCTGGGGATAGCAGTAATTCGTGTTCTCCGAGTACTGCGCGCTGTACGCGCTGACGGAACTCGACGGTATCGGCGTTTCCGGTTCCGTTGCGCGCCAGGGCGATACCTGTTTGGAATGCTCCCTGCAGGCTGTGGTTGCGTACATCACCGAGGAACAACCTGCCGCCGGGCGCCAACAACTCCATGGCTTTGTCGACGACCTCGGCCAGGTACTCCGCACTGGGAAAGTACTGGATGACCGAATTGACGATGATCGTGTCGAAGTGGCCGGGAGGCAGCCCATCGGTGAGGTGTGCCGGCCGTGTCAGCAGTCGGACCCGAGCGCCCCAGGGTTCGCCTGCCACTGCGGCGCTCAGTTTGGCGACCGTCGCCGCCGAGAAGTCCGTGCCCCAATATTCCTCGCATGCCGGGGCTACTTGGGAAAGCACCAGGCCTGACCCGACGCCGATCTCCAGCGCGTGCCGCGGTTGTAGCGCCAGGATCCGATCAACCGCCGCCGAACGCCATTCCCGCATCTGCTCCAGTGGAATCGGCTCACCGGTGTAGCTGCTGTTCCATCCCCGGAAATCGCTTCCGTATTCCGGTGTGTCGATCTCGGCATCGTAGAGTTCGTCGTAGATGTGCTGCCATTGATCCACGACCTCGGACTCATGGTGGGTGGGGTTGGAATGCGCCAGCGCGATGTAGCCGACCAGGTGGTCGATGCCGAGTTCGCTGTGGTGTACCGCGGCTGCCGCGCGACTGACCTGTGGGCAGGCCAGCAGGGTGTTCTCGATCTCGCCCAGCTCCAACCGCTGTCCGCGAAGCTTGACCTGCGCATCTGCGCGGCCGAGATACTCCAACGCACCGTGTGCGGTCCACCGCACCAGATCACCGGTGCGATACATCCGATCACCTGGGCTCCCAAACGGATTGGCCACGAATCGATCTGCTGTGAGGTCGGACCGGCCAACATATCCGCGCGCCAATCCCTGACCGGTCAGATACAGCTCACCTACAACCCCAACCGGCGCCGGGTGCACCCGGGCGTCGAGTACCAGAGCACAAGTTCCGTCGATCGGTGCGCCGATGCGGACCGGTTGTCCGGCCGCCAGTGCGCTCCAGGTGGCCCAGATGGAAACCTCGGTGGGGCCATAGGCGTTGTACATCGCCCGCCCGGGGGCCCAGGCGCCGACCAACTCCGGCGGACACGCTTCACCACCGGTGATCAGGGTTTGCAGCCCGTCGAGCCGCGATCGATCCAGGGTGGCCAACACTGTCGGTGTGATCAGTGCGGCACTGACCTGCTGGCGCTCGATCAGTTCGGTGAGCGCGGCCCCAGCATACGAATCCCGCGGTGCCACCACGAGCGTGGCTCGTGACGCGACCGCCCACAGCCATTCGAACACCGAGGCATCGAATGTCGGCGCAGCCACCATCAACACCCGGCCGTCCGGCCCGACCCGGAACAGGTCGCGATGTGCCGCGGCCACCCCCAGCAGTCCGGCATGGGTGACCGCCACGCCCTTGGGAGTGCCGGTGGAACCCGACGTGAAGATCACATAGGCGGCATCGTCGGTAGCCAAGGGCGCCAGGCGATCCCGGTCGGTGACCGGCTCCGCTCGGTACCCCGACAGGTCAAGGGCGTCGAGGCGAAGGACCGGACGCTCTCCGACACCGGGTACGTTGTCGCCGTCCCGGGTCAGGACACACACCGCGTCCACGATGTCCAACACACCGGCGATCCGCTCGTCCGGATTGGTTCGATCGACCGGCACGTATACTCCACCGGCCTTCAGGATCGCCCACCATGCTGTCACCAACTCGACCGATCGATCCATCGCCACTGCGACGGCACGCTCGGGTCCAATGCCCTGCTCGATCAACCTCCGCGCCAAGCGGTTCGATGCCTCGTCCAATTCGCGATATGACAGCTGTCGCGCCCCGTCGACCACCGCAACGGCGTCCTCGTCAGCCGCCACCGCGGCAGCCAGCAGTTGATCGGTCAACCCGGCCGGCGTCTGGGCTCCAGCTCCAGACCACTTGTGCAGCAGCAGTTCCCGCTCATCCTGGTCGAGCAGACCAATCTCGCCGACCACGGCCGACGGATCGGTCACCACCGCTTCGATCGTCCGTCCGAACCGGTTCACCAGACGCTCGATACTGGACTGTTCGAACAGATCCGTGGCGTAGGTGAGCATCCCGGTGGCCATCGGCCCACCGTCGCCGGGGACCTCCCGGATGTCGAAATCCAGGTCGAACTTCGCGGTGCGGGTGAACACCGACTCCTGCTCGACCTCCATCCCGTCGAGTGAGACCGTCGGCAGCACGTTGTTCTGGAATACCAGTGCCACCTGGAACAGCGGATGATGGGACGTCGACCGCGCCGGATTGAGCTGCTCCACCAACAACTCGAACGGCACATCCTGATTGGCGTAGGCATCCAACGCCTTCTGCTTCACCTGGTCGAGTACCTCGCTGAACCGCAGAGCAGGGTTCACCCCCACCCGCAGCACCCAGGTGTTGACGAAAAAGCCGACCAGGTCATCGAGCGCTTTGTCGGTTCGCCCGGCAATCGGAGACCCCAGAGCCACATCCACGCCGACACCTTCGCGGTGCAGAGCCACCGCCAGCGCGGCCTGCAAGATTATCGATGCTGTGGCGTGACGCTCGGCCGCCACCGACTTGAGCGCGGCCCACAGCGGTGGGCTGATGCAGAATTCGAACACCTCGCCGCGATAACTGGGCACCGGCGGACGTGGCCGATCCGTCGGCAGCGACACCAGCTCCGGAAGATCGGCCAACTCCTGGCGCCAGTAGGCCAACTGGCCGGCGATCACACTTGTCGGGTCAGATTCGTCGCCGAGCCGATCCTGCTGCCACAGCGTGTAATCGGCATACTGCACGGGCAACGGTGACCAGTCCGGCGCGCATCCCGTCGTCCGGCAGGCGTAGGCCAGGCCGACGTCACGCACCATCGGCGCCAGTGACCAACCATCAAATGCGATGTGGTGCACCACTATTCCCAGGACGAAGTGTTCGGGCCCCAGCTCATAGATACGGGCTCGAACCGGAATCTCGGCCGACAGGTCAAACCGGTAAGCGGCCAGGTCCGTCAGCTCGCCCGTGATATCACCTTTTGGCACGGTGGCCGCGCATTGCACCACCGACGGGCCGGCGCACCGCCACATCCCGGGCTCGGTTGGCAGCACCTGCTGGAACGGCACACCGTCGACGTCGACGAACACCGTGCGTAACGACTCGTGCCGGGCGATCACATCGTCCAGCGCGGCACCCAACGCCTCGACATCCAATGGTCCGTTGATCCGGAACGCCGTCGGCATGTTGTATGTCGCCACTCCGCCCTCGAACCGGTTCAGGAACCACAGCCGCTGCTGGGCGAACGACAACGGGATCAGTTCCGGCCGCTCTTGGCGCACCAGCGGAGCCCGACTGCCCGACCCGGCAGCAACCCGGGGCGCAAGCTCCGCGACGGTCGGCGCATCAAACAAGGTGCGGACCGTCAGGTCGGTGTCCAATGTCGTGTTGACATCGGCGATCACCCGCATTGCCGAGAGCGAATCGCCCCCGAGGTCGAAGAAGGAGTCGTCCACCCCGACCCGGTCCAAGCCCAGGACCTCGGCATAGATGGTGGTCAGAATCTCTTCGACCGGAGTGGCCGGGGCCCGGTAATGGTCGAGGTCGACGTATTCCGGTGCCGGCAGGGCACGCTTGTCGAGCTTTCCGTTGACCGTGAGCGGCAACCCGTCGAGCACCACGATCGCGGCAGGCACCATGTAGTTGGGCAACAGGTCCGCCAATGCCGCTCGAGCGCCGGCCGGATCGACGACACCGGTGGCGGTTTCGGTGACATAGCCGACGAGACGTTTGTCGCCCGGACGATCCTCCCGGGCGACCATGACCGCCTGCTCCACCCCGTCCAAATCTGCCAGAGCGGTTTGGATTTCGCCCAACTCGATGCGATACCCACGAATCTTGACCTGCTCGTCGGCGCGACCCGAATACCGCAGCTGCCCGTCAGCTCCCCATGACACCAGGTCCCCGGTGCGATACATGCGCTGACCCGGTACACCGAACGGGCATGCCACGAAACGGGATCCGGTCAACGAACTGCGGCGCCAATAGCCGACACCGACATTGCGACCGGCCACATACAACTCCCCCACCACCCCGTCGGGTACCGGTCGGAGCCACTGATCCAGCACGAACAGCGCCGCACCGGGCAGCGGCGATCCAATCGGCGGAACCCCCGTTCCGGCGGTCAAGGGTGCGCTCAGTGCCACCCACATGGTGGCCTCGGTCGGCCCGTACTGGTTGATCATCACGCGGCCCGGAGCCCAGCGGTCCACCACGTCCGCCGGGCAGGGCTCACCGCCGACCAGCAGGGCAACCGACTCCAAACCGGCCGGCGACAACGCGGCGACAGCGGTGGGCGTCAACCCCAGCACATTCACCTTTTCGGCGACCAACAAGTCGTGGAAGTCCTGCGGCGAACGGGCGATCTCTTCCGGGATCACCACCAACCGGGCACCGGTCAGGAGTGCGTTGAAGATCTCCCAGCCCGAGATGTCAAAGCTGTAGGAGTGCCATTGCGACCACACCTGCTCGGACAGTTGCAGATCCGGCTCGAGACAGCCGATCAGCTGGGTGACGTTGCCATGGGAGATCGCAACGCCTTTCGGGACACCTGTCGTCCCCGACGTATAGATGAGATAGGCGATGTCATCGCAGGCGGGTACCGGCAGCGCATGGCACGGGTAGGTGTCGGCACGCGGATCGTCGACGTCGACGAGTGTGACGGCGTAACCGGTCAGGCGATCGGCGAGATCCGCCGTGCTCACCACCGCCACGGGGTCGGCGTCGGAAATCATGAAATCTACTCGCCCCTGGGGGTGGGCCGGATCGATCGGCAGATACGCCGCCCCCGTCTTGAGCACCGCCATGATCGACACGAGCGCCTGGGCGCACTTGTTGAACAACAGCGCCACGCAGCGTCCCGGTCCGGCGCCCTGGTCGATCAGAAGGTGCGCCAACCGGTTCGACGCCTCATCCAATTCGCGATAGGTCAGGGTCCGGCCATCGCAACTGATCGCCACGGCCTCGGGCGCACGGTGGACCTGCGCCGCGAACACTGCCGGGATCGAACCCGCGGTCAGCGGCTGGGACAGCATTCCGAGATTGCCTACCTCGAACAACCGGTCGCGCTCGTCGTCATCTTGCACACCCACGGACACCAACGAGCGCGACGAGTCCGCCGTCATCGTCAGTAGCACCCGTTGTAGCCGATCCGCCAGTTCGCCGGGATCGAGGTCCGACAGCGGGTGTCCCACACCCGCGGTATTGACGAAGACCTGTTCCCCAGCGCTCGAGAAGAACAGTCCGAAGCCACCGACGACGCCAGCGTTGGCCAGCGAGGCCGTTGCGGATGCCCCACCGAAGTCCAGGGTGAAGCTGGACGGAAGGAAGTTGACACTCACCCGATTGGCGAGTTGACCGGCCGTACGGGCGTTGACCTTGCGCTCGAGCGCCTGGACCGGGAACCGTTGATGTTCAAGGGCTTCGCGGATTCGCAGATCGACATATCTGCAGAATTCCGTCACCGAAGTGGCGGGCGCGATCTGAAGCACCAGCGGCACCACACCCGCCAGCATCGCGGGAAGGGTTTTCGTGTCGGGCCCGACACGGCGGCTCACCGGAAAGTCCAGGACCACCTCGGAGCCTTCAGATTGCCAGCCGCGGACCACCAGAGCGCAGGCCGCGGTAAGAATCGAGGATCGTGGCAGGTCGAGCGACAACGCCAGAGCGTCCACCCGGTGCAGCACCTCGGAATCCAATTCGACTGGCGTAGAAGGCAGATATGACTGCGCCCGACCTTCATCGGGGAGCCATCGATACTGCGGCTCGCTCGCTGGCGGGAGATTCTCGGTCCAGTAAGCCCTGTCTCGCAGGTAGTCGTCCGAAGACTCGTAACCCGATTCGCAGTCGATCAGATCCGACAGCGATCCAAACAGTGACGGCGGAATCGGCGCCCCGGACACCACCGCGGAATACACCGAAGCCAGTCGCTGACCCACCATCGCGATACCGGTTCCATCCAGCACGATGTGGTGGCAGCACCCGACCAGGAAGAACTCGTCGGCACGAGTCTGGAACAACGCGAACCTGAACAACGGCCCGGCAAGTGACATCGGCGCACGTTGAATCGCGGCCGCAAGCTCACGGGCCTCGCCCACCGGGTCGGTCGAAGACCTCAGATCGTGGAACTCGGGTTCCACCTGGGGGTAGTCGATCGGACTCTGGAAAACCTCACCCCGGGCCTCGAAGAAGCCGGCTCTGACCGGTTCGGCTTCTTTGAGCACCCGACGGATCGCCCAGCCGAGGGCCTCCCGGTCCACCGAACCGGAAATCTTGACGAATAATCCGAGTTGCCATTCGGCACCGGTTTCCGCCAGATCATGCGCCAGCCATATGTCGAGCTGGGCACGGGTTACCGGCAGCGATTGTTCATCGAGCTGCATCGCGACTCTCCCACCCGCGAGATCTGATACTGGTGTCGGAGCCGCTAGCTGCTGGAGCCTCGGCCCTGTGCCGCCAACCGCTCGCGGAGACTCTTCGGCCGGATATCGGGCCAATTCTGTTCTATGTAGTCCAAGCAGGCAGCGCGGTCAGCTTCTCCGAACACCGCCGTCCAGCCGGCCGGAATGTCGGCGAAGGTCGGCCACAGACTGTGTTGCTCCTCGTCATTGATCAAGACGAGAAAAGTGCCATTGTCGTCGTCGAACGGGTTGATGCTCACGTGGTCCTCCCCACCTTTGAGTCGACCAGTGAAAATGCTCAACGATATGGACACAAGGTGGCATCCCCCGCACCTCGCCTCCGCGTTGTTTGTCTCCTGCGGTCGATTCCAGCTATGACTTGACTAGTTGCAGGGCGCCAGCATATCCACTCTTCTTAACGTGGGTGCAGAAATCGGAGATCCCAACGTAGTCTGTTGCTGTGTCGCGGTCATTCGGCTTCGCAATCGACTCAAGGGCTCAAGTTGAGCAAATATTGTCAGCGTTTGGTGAACGCGACTACTGGCTCGCCCGATTGTCGAGGTTCGGCGCGCTCGACACGCTGGATAGTTTGTCCGTCGAGTCCGACGGCACGGTGACGGCCGTAATGGTCAAAGATGCGCACCGCCGCGAGGAGCGGTCGCCGATCGCCAAGTACCTCCCTACGCAGTGGCGCGTCGCGCAAAAGGAACAGTGGCACCCCATCGGGGAGCGTCAGGTGCGGGGCAAGCTGAGTATCACGTCGTATGGAACTCCGGCTTATGCAGCGGGAACAGCGCTGCTGGCGCCGGCTGGGGCAGGTTCGCGGCTCGAGTGCGCCGCGACAGTCGAGTTCAAGGCTCCGCTGTTCGGCAAGCAGGTCGAGAAGGCCATGGGCCGGATACTGACCCAGAGCGTCACCGCCCTGCAGAACTTCACCGCCGACTGGATCGACGTTCACTCATGATCGACAAAAGCGCACCACATGCATGTGGTTTCATCCAGCGAAATGCGGGATGCGCGGGCCATCCCCGAGGCCTGGCTCGTCGCCGGGCAGAATCGGCCCACACCGCCGTACTCGGCAGATTCAGCAAATTCACAGTTGGCGCTCTGACCACTTCCAGTCCCGCGTTGCCAACATTTGTCCCTCCTGTTTGAGTTAGCCAGGAAGGACGATCGATTGGCGATTTCAAGATCGGTTGATCAGAATTTGCGGATGCAAGCAACGGCGAACTTTTGGATGCCAGCGACCGCACAGTGTTCTTGCATCGAGAACCAGTTTTTCCCAGCGCCGAAAAGGCTGATTGTTGACAAGTGAACTAAATAAGAACGCCGAAATACGGGTTCTCGTTCAGCCTCCGGAACCAATTCTGGAGTGCGTCTGAAAAGCTCAACTCACGCTTGCCAGAACGAATGGCAGCACCTCGGGCGCACCGCTCTCACGCAGCACTCGCGTGGCCATCGTCAGGGTCCAGCCGGTGTCGGTCATGTCATCGACCAACAGCACCGGCCCCTGCGGATCCAGTTGCGGACGTTCCCAGGCACCGTCCAGGGCCGCCACTCGATAGGCCGAATTCACCGCGGTGACCGGGCGGTGTTCTGGTGTGTAGTTCAAGATGCCGAGGTCGGTCAGTCGCCCGATCTGGGCCAGCCGCCGCACGGTCGAGGAGATCAGCAGCGGATGTGTCTGTGAGTCCAAGCCCATCACCGCGACGGGGCGTCGGTCCCAGTCCCAGGCCTTGAGTACCGCAATGGCTGCGGCCACCACATCGTCTGGCACCTCGCCATCGGGTTCGGCGAGCAGCCGGCGTAGTCGCGCTCCCCACCCCAGATCGGTGAGTCTGCCGATCGCCCGCCCCGGTGCCGCGCCCTCGGTGATCCGGCCGGACAGGGCCAGGCCCAGGCCGCTCAGCCCGGTCGGCCATTGCTTTCGTGGCGCCACCAGTACCCCGGGCCTCGACAGGCGTTGTGCGGTATCGGTCAGGATGTCGTCTGCCACCGCGGCCGGATAGTGGCGGCCCGTGCAGTTGTCACACCGCCCACACCGTGCGTCCGGTGTCAGCTCGGGATCGTCGAGCTGACTGCGCAGGAACACCATGCGGCAACCGTCCGTGGCCTGGTAAGCCAGCATGGCCTGCTGCTCCCGACGACGCGCCTCGTCCAACGCCCGGTACCGCGCCTCGTCATAACTCCACGGCACGCCGGTGCCGATCCAGCCGCCTTTCACCCGGCGGACAGCGCCGTCGACGTCGAGCACCTTGAGCACCATCTCCAGCCGGGACCGGTTGAGGTCGACCAACGGTTCCAGCGCCTGGGTGGATTGTGGGCGGTCGGTCTCCAGGGCACCGATGACGTTGCGCACCATAGGTTCTGACGGAAATGCCACCGACGCGAAGTACCGCCAGACGTCCTGGTCTTCGGTGCCGGGCAGCAGTATCACCTCGGCGTTGTCGGTGGCACGCCCGGCGCGGCCCACCTGCTGGTAGTAGGCAATCGGCGATGAGGGTGCGCCCAGATGCACCACGAAGCCCAAATCGGGTTTGTCGAAACCCATGCCCAATGCGGACGTCGCCACCAGAGCTTTGACCCGGTTCTCCAGCAGGTCGGCTTCCAGTTGTTCGCGCTCGGCAGTGTCGGTAGACCCGGTGTAGGCGGCCACCTTGTGCCCACGCTCGGCCAGAAGTGCGGCCACGTCATGTGCTTGCGACACCGTCAACGTGTAGATGATGCCCGAGCCCGGCAGGGCATCCAGGTGCGCCGCGATCCAGGCGGCGCGTTGCGCTGGGGTGCCCACCTCGACCACCGACAGCCGCAACGACTCACGGTCCAGCCCACCGCGGAGCACCAACGTATCGGACCCGCCGACGCCCAACTGTGCCGCCACATCACCGACCACTCGGTCATTGGCAGTTGCCGTCGTCGCGAGAACCGGTACCTGCGAACCCAATTCAGCGACCAAGGTCCGGATGCGGCGGTAGTCCGGCCGGAAGTCGTGTCCCCAGTCGGACACACAGTGTGCCTCGTCGACCACCACCAGACCCGCATCGGCAGCCAGCGCAGGCAGCACGTTGTCCCGGAAGTCGGGATTGTTGAGACGCTCGGGACTGACCAGCAGCACATCGAGCTCCCCACCGGCCACCTGGCTGTGGATCGCGTCCCACTCGGTGACATTGCCCGAGTTGATCGTCGCCGCGCGCACGCCGGCGCGCTCGGCCGCGGCGACCTGGTTGCGCATCAACGCCAGCAGCGGCGAGACGATGACCGTGGGACCGTGCCCCGACGCACGCAGCAGTTTGGCCGCGATGAAGTAGACCGCGGACTTGCCCCATCCGGTGCGTTGCACCACCAGGGCGCGGCGGCGCTGGACGACGAGGGCTTCGATGGCTGCCCATTGATCATCACGAAGCCGCGCCGCAGGGCCGGCCAACTGTTCGAGAATCGACTGGGCCTGCTCGCGGGTTGCCATGGCCCCATGATGCCGGGCACGAGTGACACCTCCACAAAACGCACTGGGCCCTCCGTTTCCGGAGGGCCCAGCGCCGTGGTGGTGCGAAAGTCAGGCCTTCGCCTTCTCGGCTTCCTGTTCGCGTTTGATCTCCAGTGCGATGTCGATCAGCTGGTCTTCCTGACCACCGATCAGCTTGCGCTGGCCGACACGGAGCAATAGCTCGTGGGCGGGCACCCCGTAACGTTCGCCCTGGCGCACCGCATGCTTGAGGAAGCTGGAGTACACCCCCGCGTAACCCATCACCAGGGCGTTGCGGTCCAGCAGGCACTCGGCCGGCATCGCCGGGGCGACAACCTCTTCGGCGGCGTCGGCGATGTCGAAGAAGTCGATGCCGGTCTTGACGCCGATCTTGTCGAACACCCCGACCAGCGCCTCGACCGGGGCGTTGCCCGCACCCGCGCCGAACCGGCGGCACGAGCCGTCGATCTGCTTGGCACCGGCGCGCACCGCCTCGACCGAGTTGGCCACGCCCAGGCCGAGGTTCTCGTGGCCGTGAAAACCGACCTGCGCATCGTTACCGAGTTCGGCAACCAGGGCCGACACCCGATCGGCGACGCCCTCGAGCACCAGCGCACCGGCGGAGTCGACGACGTAGACGCACTGGCAGCCGGCATCAGCCATGATCCGGGCCTGTTTGGCCAGCTTCTCCGGGCTGATGGTGTGGCTCATCATCAGGAACCCGACGGTCTCCAGGCCCAGTTCACGTGCCAGCCCGAAGTGCTGGATCGAGACGTCGGCCTCGGTGCAGTGGGTCGCGATCCGGCAGATCGAGCCACCGTTGTTCTGGGCTTCCTTGATGTCTTCCTTGGTGCCCACACCCGGCAGCATCAGGAAGGCGATCTTGGCTTCCTTGGCCGTCTCGGCGGCCAACTTGATCAGCTCCTGCTCCGGCGTTTTGGAGAACCCGTAGTTGAAGCTCGACCCGCCCAGGCCGTCGCCGTGGGTCACCTCGATGACCGGCACACCGGCGGCATCCAGCGCGGCGACGATCGCGCCGACCTCGTCCTTGGTGAACTGGTGCCGCTTGTGATGCGACCCGTCGCGCAGCGACGTGTCGGTCATCCGGACGTCCCAGGCGGAATTGAAGAAAATGTCGCTCATGCTTGGCCTCCTCCGGCCGGGGCGGCCAGGCGCTCTTTGGCGATCTCCTCGCCGACCTTGGTCGCCGCCGCGGTCATGATGTCCAGATTTCCAGCGTAGGGCGGCAGGTAGTCACCGGCACCCTCCACTTCCACGAATACCGTGACCAGGTGGTTTCCACCGTTTACCACCGACGGTTCGTCGAACTGCGGCTCGTTGAGCAGGCGGTAGCCGGGCACATAGGTCTGCACCTCGGCCACCACGTCTTTAATCGACTGCGTGATCGCGGCGTGGTCAGCATCTTCAGGGATCGCGCAGAAGATGGTGTCGCGCATGATCATCGGCGGCTCGGCGGGGTTCAGGATGATGATCGCCTTGCCGTTGGCCGCCCCACCGATGTTCTGCACACCGGCGCTGGTGGTCTTGGTGAACTCATCGATGTTGGCCCGGGTGCCCGGGCCGGCCGAGGCCGACGACACCGACGCCACGATCTCGGCGTAGGGCACGTCCACCACACGAGAAACCGCGTAGACCATAGGAATGGTTGCCTGGCCACCGCAGGTGACCATGTTGACGTTGGGCGCATCCAGGTGCGCGCGCAGGTTGGCCGGCGGGATCACGCCGGGCCCGACCGCCGCGGGGGTCAGGTCGATGGCCCGGATTCCGGCCTCTTCATAGCGCGGGGCGGCGTCCCGGTGCACGTAGGCGCTGGTGGCCTCGAACACCAGATCCGGCTTCTCGGCCTGGGCCAGCAGCCAATCCACGCCCTCGTGGGAGGTTTCCAGACCCAGCTTGCGGGCCCGGGCCAAGCCCTCGGACTCCGGATCGATGCCGATCATCCAACGCGGCTCGAGCCACTCCGAACGCAACAGCTTGTACAGCAGGTCGGTGCTGATGTTGCCCGACCCGACGATCGCGACAGACGCTTTGTCAGCCATAAATCGGCTCCTTATTCGAAACTCAGTCTTACTGAACCTAACCCGGCGAAGTCGGCGACGAAATCGCTGCCCGGGGGTGCATCTATCGCACGCGTGCACGAGCCCGGCAACACGATGTCCCCGGCCTTGAGCCGCACCCCGAAGCTCTCCACCTTGCGGGCCAACCAGGCCACCGCGGTCACCGGATTTCCCAGCACCGCATCGCTGCGTCCCTCGGCCACGACCTCACCGTTATTGGTCAGCACCGCGTCGATGTTGCAGATATCGATGTCCTTGGGCGAGACTCGCGCCTCGCCCAGCACCCAGCCGGCACTGGAAGCGTTGTCGGCGATGGTGTCGCACAACTTGATCTGCCAGTTGGTGATGCGGGTGTCGATCAACTCGATCGCCGGGACGAACGCGGCCGTCGCAGCCAACACGTCCTCCTCGGTGCAGCCCGCACCGGGCAGGTCATCGGCGAGGATGAACCCGACCTCGACCTCGACCCGCGGGTACAAAAATCGCCCGGCTTTGACCGGGACGTCTTGGAAGACCTCCATCTCGTCGAGGAGATGGCCGTAGTCCGGCTCGTCGACACCCATCATGTCCTGCATCGCCTTGCTGGACAGCCCGACCTTGTGGCCGACGATCTTGGCGCCCTCGGCCACCCGCTGGCGGATGTTGATCAGCTGGATCTCGTAGGCATCCACCACATCGATATCGGGATGGCCATCGGTCAACGGGGTCATCGGAACCCGGCTGCGCTCGGCCTGGGCCAGGTCGGCGGCCAGCTGGGCACGCACCTCGTCACTAAGCATTCTGGTGAAGTCCCCTCACTTCTTTGACCGGGGGTGTTGTTGTAACGCCGGCCAATTCTATAACGTGTTCTACATGACTGGACAGGAGTACGACGTCGTCGTGGTCGGGAGCGGCGCTGCCGGCATGGTCGCCGCCCTCACCGCTGCCCACCAGGGCCTCTCGACAGTAGTCGTAGAAAAGGCCCCGCACTATGGAGGTTCCACTGCGCGGTCAGGTGGCGGCGTGTGGATCCCGAACAACGAGATTCTCCAGCGCGACGGGGTCAAGGACACCCCCGATGCCGCCCGCACCTACCTGCACAAAATCATCGGTGACGTGGTGCCGGCGGAGAAGATCGACACCTACCTCGACCGCTCGCCGGAGATGCTGTCGTTCGTCCTGAAGCACTCCCCGCTCAAGCTGTGCTGGGTGCCCGGGTACTCCGACTACTACCCCGAGACGCCCGGCGGCAAGCCCACCGGCCGCTCGGTGGAACCCAAGCCGTTCAACGCCAAGAAGCTCGGCGTCGACGAGAAGGGCCTGGAGCCGCCGTACGGCAAGGTGCCGATGAACATGGTGGTGATGCAGCAGGACTACGTCCGGCTCAACCAGCTCAAGCGTCATCCCCGCGGCGTGCTGCGCAGCATCAAGGTCGGTGTCCGGTCGGTGTGGGCCAACGCCACCGGCAAGAACCTGGTCGGCATGGGCCGCGCGCTGATCGCGCCGCTGCGCATCGGCCTGCAGAAGGCTGGGGTTCCGGTCCTGCTGAACACCGCGCTGACCGATCTCCACGTCGAGGACGGCGTCGTGCGTGGCATCTACGTGGTCGATCCCCGCGACGGAAATGCCGAACCGCAACTGATCCGGGCACGTCGCGCGGTGATCCTGGGCTCCGGCGGATTCGAGCACAACGAGCAGATGCGGGTGAAGTACCAGCGCGCGCCCATCACCACCGAATGGACCGTCGGCGCGGTCGCCAACACCGGTGACGGCATCCTTGCCGCCGAAAAGCAAGGCGCCGCACTCGAATTCATGGAGGACTCGTGGTGGGGCCCGACGGTTCCCCTCGTCGACTCCCCGTGGTTCGCGCTCTCCGAGCGCAACTCCCCCGGCTCGATCATCGTCAACATGGCCGGCAAGCGGTTCATGAACGAGTCGATGCCGTATGTCGAGGCCTGCCACCACATGTACGGCGGCGAATACGGCCAGGGCCCCGGTCCCGGCGAGAACATCCCGGCCTGGCTGATCTTCGACCAGCAGTACCGCGACCGGTTCATCTTCGCGGGACTGCAACCCGGACAGCGCATTCCGAAGAAGTGGTTGGAATCCGGCGTCATCGTCAAGGCCGACACCCTCGAGGAGCTGGCCGCCAAGACCGGTCTGCCCGCCGACGCGTTCGCCGCGACCATCGACCGGTTCAACGGCTTCGCCCGCTCCGGGGTGGACGAAGATTTCCACCGCGGCGAGAGTGCTTACGACCGCTACTACGGCGACCCGACCAACAAGCCCAATCCCAACCTCGGCGAGATCAAGCACGGCCCGTTCTACGCGGCCAAGATGGTGCCCGGCGACCTGGGCACCAAGGGCGGCATCCGTACCGACGTGCGCGGCCGCGCACTGCGCGACGACAACTCCGTGATCGAGGGTCTCTATGCGGCAGGTAACGTCAGCTCACCGGTGATGGGTCACACCTATCCCGGCCCGGGCGGCACCATTGGTCCCGCCATGACGTTCGGGTACCTCGCAGCACTCGACATTGCAGGGAAGAAGTAGATGCCAATCGATCTCGACAAGGCGCTGGGCGCCGAGCTGGAACCCATCGAATTCTCCTGGACCAGCAGCGACATCCAGCTGTACCACCTGGGACTCGGCGCCGGCGCCGATCCGATGAGCGCGAGCGAGCTGAGCTACCTCGTCGACGGCACCCCGCAGGTGCTGCCGACGTTCGGCAACGTCGCCGCCAGCTTCCACATGACCGAGCCGCCCAAGGTGCAGTTCCCGGGCATCGACATCGAGCTGTCCAAGGTGCTGCACGCCAGCGAAGGGGTCAGCGTGCCCGGCCCGATCCCGACCAGCGGAACCGCCAAGTCGGTGCAACGCTTCACCGAGATCTGGGACAAGGGCAAGGCCGCCGTCATCGTCAGCGAGTCCACCGTGACCGACGAGTCCGGCAAGGTGCTGTGGACCACCAAGCGGTCGATCTTCGCCCGCGGTGAAGGGGGCTTCGGCGGCGAGCGCGGACCCGCGACGTCGGCTGAATTGCCCGACCGCGCACCGGATATCGAGATTTCCCTACCCACACTGCCGCAACAGGCACTGCTGTACCGGCTCTGTGGTGACCGCAATCCGCTGCACTCGGACCCGGCGTTCGCGGCAGCGGCGGGCTTCGACCGGCCGATCCTGCACGGGTTGTGCACCTACGGCATCGGCTGCAAGGCCATCGTCGACAACCTGCTCGACGGCGACGTGTCCCAGGTGGCGTCCTATGGAGCGCGCTTCGCCGGCGTCGTGATCCCCGGCGAGACCCTGCAGGCCAACATCTGGAAAGAAGACGGCAAGTTCATCGGCGTACTGACGGTGCCGTCGCGGGACAACGCCGTCGTGCTGTCGGGTGTGGAGCTCGTTCCGGCGTAGCCTCGTTCTTTTCTTTCTCCCCCTCGCTTTGTCACGCTTTCTTTGCCCCGCTTTGTCACGCTGGAGTGGCTGTCGACCTCGACGGCCACTCCAGCGTTGCATTGGAGGGCATTCCGGACGGCATGTCCTCGCCACTGTCACGCTGGAGTGGCCGTCGCCGCCCATAGCCACTCTGGCGTGACAAAGAGCGAAGGCCGTGACAAAGCCAAGGCCGTAGCACATCCGGTCGTCCCCGTCATCTGTCACGTCAGCGGGGCTGTGGACAACGAACGTCACACCAGCGTCTGTGGATAATCGAGGTGACGGATACGGCCTTGCGTTGCACACTCTCTCGTCATGGGGGAACCATTCGTCGGCAGTGAGGCCGTCGCCAACGGAGAGCTACGCAAGAGTGCTCTACGCACCAAATACACCAGGGTATTTCGGGACGTCTACGTCAGTCCGGGCACCGAGCTCACGCCGCTCGCCCGCGCCAAGGCCGGTTGGTTGTGGTCCCGACAGCGCGGCGTCGTCGCCGGTAATTCAGCCGCGGCGGTTCACGGCGCCAAGTGGGTGCCGGCCGATTCTCCGCTGGAGATGATCCATTCCAACCGCAATCCCCTTGCCGGGCTGCATGTTCGAACTGAGGCAATCGAAGACGACGAGATTGTCCGAATTGATGGTGTGCCGATCACCTCGGTAGCCCGTACCGCACTCGACATCGGCTGTTGGTATCCGCGAGACGACGCGGTCGCCGCGCTCGATGCACTCGCTCGCGCAACCGATCTCAAAGCCGCCGACGTCGAACTGCTGACTCAGCGATACGCCCGGCGCCGAGGCGTTCACCGGGCCCGGATTGCCTTGGACCTGATGGACGGCGGTGCACAGTCACGACAGGAAACCTGGCTTCGACTGGTACTGATCGACGGCGGTCTACCTCGACCGCAAACCCAGATCGCGGTTTTCGACGGGCCAGGCGACCCGTTCGCCTACCTCGATATGGGCTGGGAAGACATCCAAGTCGCCGCCGAGTACGACGGCGAGGATCATCGGGCCAGCAGCCGGCGGTACAACTGGGATCTCAGACGCGCCGAGCGGCTACAACGGCAGGGTTGGCTCAACGTCCGGGTGGCCGCCGGCGTCCGCAAGGGCGAAATTCTGCGGCGGGTGAATGCTGCCCGCGCCCAACGATCGTCACGCTAGCGCGGCATTCGACGGCGAGGGCCACTCTGGCGTGACAGTCACTGGCGGGCAGCAGACTCCCCCACGCCCAATGTCACGCTGGAGTGGCCGCCAAGTCCGACAGCCACTCTGGCGTGACAAAGCGACGACAAAGCGACGGGCAAGCAAGCGCGACAAGCAAGCGTGACAACGCGACGGCCGAAACCGCTTGGCCGCAGCTATATCCGCTTGGCCGCAGCTACATCCGCTTCCAGAGATCGTCTCCGCCGGAATGGCGTGGCGGCTCATGCGGGACCGGGGACACCGGGGCCGGCCCCGGAGCGGGCCGGCTGTCACTGGGCCCGGCCGCCGCTGGCGGCGCGGATGCAGGCGGAGCGGACGATACCGGAGGCGCCGAATGCGGAGCCGCCGACGCAGCCCCACCGGAGCGGTCGTTCAGCTGAGTCTCGCGAGCATCCAGCCCGGCCTCGCGCCGGTCCTGAGCCGTATCGCGGTCGTTCTGCTGTGTCTCGCGATCGTCTTGCTGCTTGTCCCGCTCGTTGAGCTTGGCCTCGCGCTCGTCTTGCTGTTGCTGTGGATTCGGACCGCCAGGGCCGCCCGGACCACCGGGCTGGCCGGCGCCGGGTGCACCGCCACCGTTCTCTCCGCCGCCCTTGGCGCCTTCCATGGCCTTCATCAACGGTTCCATCAGCGAGCCGAACTGCCCGCCCATCTGACCTGCCATCTGGGCGGGTTGACCGGCCATTTGGCCCATCTGGCCGAGCTGCCCCATCATCTGGCTGAGCTGACCGACACCCTGGCCGCCGGACTCGTCGGCCTTCTCGTAGGCGCCCTGGGCGTCGGAGAGCTTGCCGTTGAACATGTTCTCCTTGGCCGACAGCGCTGTCACATTCGTGGTCAGCGATGCGGCCAGCGTCGGCACGATTCCGGCGATCGTCATGCTCATCGCGTCCTCGCCGGGCTGAATCGACGGCAGGTCCGGAAGCTGTACCTCTGCGGCGCTCCAGTTGAGCGCACCGGGAGTTGTGAGCGGACTAGACACCGTTGCTACCTCTTTCTCGTAGAGACAGGTCACCAATCGTCATAATCATCATCGCCGTCGCCCATGTCGTGTTCCAACGGAGCCGGCACGGCCAGCCCGGTCGCGGTACCTCCACCGCCACCAGCGCGCTGACCGCCGCCCATCATGCCCATACCGCCGCCCATGCCACCGCCAGCCGAGTTGGCAGCGGCCACCGGCGCGACGCCACCGACCACGGCGGCACTGGCGCCGGGATCGACCGAGACCGGTGCGGTACTGCCGCCGCCGACCATCTTCGCCAACAAGGGAGTCTGCGGGCTGCCCCCGCCGGAGCCGCCGGGCAACCCGGCGGCCTTGACCATGCCGGCGCCGGTGCTCGGCCCAGACCCGCCGGCCAGCGGATGGTTCGAGAACGCCGAGAACGGGCTGGCGCCACCGCCGGTGCCCTTGCCGCCGGAACCCAGCATCGAGGTCAGCTGTTGTAAGGGCTGCGAGAGCTGTTGCAGAGGCTGCGACAGCTGCTGGGGGATCTGGCCGAACATCTGCGGAATCTGCCCCAGCATCTGCGGGAGCTGGCTGATCATCTGCATCATCTGATCAGCACCTTTTTGCGCCGCCTGCTGGGCCTGGGCGGTCGGTGGGGTGCCGACCTGCGGCAGGTTGGCGATGGTGCCCAGGCTGCTGGCCATCTCGGAGCTGGCCGCCGAAACCGTCGCGATGTTCTGCGACAGCCCCATCTTGATCCGGCTCTCGATCAGCTCCTGCTTGTTGCTGAACGGCAACGCTTGCAAAGCCATGACCTCTTGCTGAACCTCTTCGGCCGCCGCATTGAGCATGGTCTTGGTCTGCACCACGGCCGCAGCCATCGTGGTCAGCGCGGTGGCGATGGCCTCCGCCTGGGCGGCATTGGCCTCATGCCCGGCGATCATCGTGGTCGCCTCACCCGAGGCCGCCAGCGAGGCGCCACCCTGCCACTCACCGGTCAGCTTCGACAGTTGGTTGGTCTGCTGAGGAACGACATGGCCGCTGATCTTGGTCGCGACCTTGGTGTACGACGCCGCCGCCGCAGTCAGCTGATCCTCATCGATATTCGGCCAAGCCGGTCCTTGCAACGTCTGAGACCCGTACGGGCTGCTGTCGCGCGGCATCCCCATGCCACGGCCCCCTTCTACGCGTGATGCACATCCGGAGCAAACATTACCGTGCCGAGCCGGGGTGACAATGCACCTTTTATCCGAGGATCAGCCCGGAAGTCGGGACCCCGGTGCCCGCAGTGACCAGTACGTGCTCGACGCCGTCGACCTGGTTCACCGACGTGCCCCGCAACTGACGCACGCCTTCGGCGATGCCGTTCATGCCGTGGATGTAGGCCTCGCCGAGTTGACCACCATGGGTGTTGATCGGCAGCCGGCCGCCGATCTCGATGGCACCACCGGCGATGAAGTCCTTGGCCTCGCCCTTACCGCAGAAGCCGAGCTCCTCGAGCTGGATCAGCGTGTACGGGGTGAAGTGGTCGTAGAGGACCGCCGTTTGGATGTCGGCGGGCGACAGGCCGCTCTGCTGCCAGAGCTGACGTCCCACCAGGCCCATCTCGGGCAGGCCGAGCTCGTCACGGTAGTACGAGTACATCGTGAACTGGTCGGTGCCGGCACCCTGGGCGGCCGCCTCGATGATCGCCGGCCGGTGCTTGAGATCCTTCGCCCGCTCAGGGGTGGTCACCACGATGGCCACCCCGCCGTCGCTCTCCTGGCAGCAGTCCAGCAGCCGCAGCGGCTCGGCGATCCATCGGGAGTTCTGGTGATCCTCGATGGTGATCGGCTTGCCGTAGAAGAACGCCTTCGGGTTGGTGGCGGCGTGCTTGCGGTCGGCCACCGACACCGCGCCGAAATCCGCGCTGGTGGCGCCGTATTCGTGCATGTAGCGCTGGGCGATCATCGCCACCGACGCGGCCGGGGTGCTCAGCCCGTGCGGGTAGGACCAGCTGTACTCGACGCCACGCGAATCGGCGTTGACGGTCAGGCCGGTCATCACCTGGCCGAACCGGAACTCCGAGCGCTCGTTGAATGCCCGGTAGGCGACAACGACTTCCGCGACCCCGGTCGCGACCGCCAGCGCTGCCTGCTGGACGGTTGCCGCCGCGGCACCACCGCCGTAACCGATCTGGCTGAAGAACTTCAGATCCCCGATCCCGGTGGACCGCGCCACGGCGGTCTCCAAGTTGGAATCCATGGTGAACGTCACCAGACCGTCGACATCGGAGGGCTTCAGCCCAGCGTCGTCGAGCGCGTCGAGTACCGCCTCGGCGGCCAGACGCAGTTCACTGCGTCCGGAGTTCTTGGAGAAGTCGGTGGCGCCGATCCCGGCGATCGCCGCTTTTCCCGATAACCCGGCCTTGCCGGACAAGCCGCTCATGCCTGGTCTCCCAAAGTGAGTGTGGACGTGGCGATGACGTGGTTGCCAAGGCTGTTGCTGCCCACCACTTTCAGTGTCACCAGGTCGCCTTCGATCTCGGTGACCTCTCCGGTGAAGGTGATGGTGTCGTACGCGTACCAGGGCACTCCGAGGCGCAGCTTGATCGACTTGATCACCGCATTCGGACCGGCCCAGTCGGTGACGTAGCGCTGAACCAGTCCGGTGTCGGTGAGGATGTTGACGAAGATGTCCTTGGAACCCTTGGCCTGCGCCTTGTCCCGGTCGTGGTGGACGTCCTGGTAGTCGCGGGTGGCGATCGCCGTGGAGACGATGAACGTCGGGTCGCCGTAGATCTTGAGTTCGGGGAGTGTGGTGCCGACTCGAACGTCGGAGACGGTCAGGCTCATGCTTGCGGCTCCCATGCGTACAACGTCCAAGCCGGGCTGATCTCACTGTCCGGGAAGTCGATATAGGTTGCGGTGACGGGCATTCCGATCTTCACCTGATCGGCGTCGATCCCGCGCAGCTCACCCAGCATCCGGACCCCCTCTTCGAGTTCGACGAGGGCGATCACGAACGGCAGGCTCCGTCCGGGCACCTTCGGGGCGTGGTGCACCACGTAGCTGAAGACCGTGCCCCTGCCCGAGGACACGAGATAATCCGCCGGGGCGTCTTTGTCGGCCCACACCGCCGGCACCGGCGGGTGCTGCAGAGAACCATCCGGGCGCTTCTGGATCCGGAGTTCGTGGGCGTTGACGCCGTCCCAGAAGAACTTGGTGTCCCGCGAAGATGACGGCCGCATCAGCTTGTCCGGGTCGAGATCTTCTGGGATGGCAACGGTTTCCGAGGCTTCCGCGGCAGCCTGCTTGGCGGCGGGGAGGAACTTCATGATCCGCCAGTCCATGTCGGCGACTTCTTCGTCACCGACGTGCCAACGGATCTTCTGGTTGATGAAGTAGCCCTCACCCAGCGCGGTCTGCTTGGGGCCGACGATGCCGACGATTTCGGCGCTCATCACCACCTGCTCACCGGGCTGGATGTAGCGGTGATAGGTCTGGTCGCAGTTGGTGGCGACGACGCCGACATACCCGGCATCGTCGAACAACTTCATCGCCCTACCCAGCGGATCATCGTCAGACCGGGTGCGTCCCAGCCCCATCATGGTCCAGACCTGGATCATGGCAGGCGGGGCCACGATGCCCGGATGGCCGGCGGACTTGGCGGCGGCTTCGTCGACGTAGATCGGGTTCTTGTCTCCGATGGCGTCGACCCAGTGGTGAATCATGGGCTGATTCACCGGGTCTCGAGCCACCGTCGGCTTGCTCGTCCCGGACGCGATGATCTGGTCGATACCGGCCTGCAGATTCACGCTCACCTCAATCCCTCGCTGTTACCGCGGAACCCTCGGCACCTTGAGGCCCGACGCCGCGATCATCTCGCGCATCACCTCGTTGACGCCACCGCCGAACGTGATCACCAGGTTGCGCTTGGCCACCTTGTCCAGCCACACCAGCAGTTCGGCGGTCTCTGGATCAGCCGGGTTGCCGTACTTGCCGACGATTTCCTCGGCCAACCGGCCGACTTCCTGGATCCGTTCGGTGGAGAACACCTTGGTGGCGGCGGCGTCGGCGACCGCGATCGTCTCGCCGGCCGCGGCAACCTGCCAGTTGAGCAGCTCGTTGATCCGCCAGATCGACTTGATCTGTCCCAGTAGGCGTTTCACGTCGTCGTTCTCGATCGGGGTGACCCCGTCCGAACCGGGCTTGGAGGCCCAGGCGTGCACCTGGTCGTAGATGCCGGCGACGCGACCGGCCGGCCCCAGACCCACCCGCTCGTGGTTGAGCTGGGTGGTGATGAGCTTCCAGCCGCCGTTCTCCTCACCGACGAGCATGTCGGCGGGCACGTGCACGTCGTTGTAGTACGACGCGTTGGTGTGATGGGCGCCGTCGGACAGGATGATCGGCGTCCACGAGTAGCCGGGATCCTTGGTGTCGACGATCAGGATCGAGATGCCCTTGTGCTTGGCCGCGGTCGGGTCGGTGCGGCACGCCAGCCAGATGTAGTCGGCGTCGTGTGCGCCGGTGGTCCACATCTTCTGGCCGTTGACGATGTACTCGTCACCGTGCCGGACGGCCGTCGTCCGCAGCGAGGCCAGGTCGGTACCAGCATCGGGTTCTGAGTAACCGATGGCGAAATGCACGTCACCGGAAAGGATTCCGGGCAGGAACTTCTTCTTCTGCTCCTCGGTACCCAGTGCCTGCAGGGTCGGGCCCACGGTCTGCAGCGTGACCATCGGCAACGGGATGTCGGCACGGTTGGCCTCGTTGATGAAGATCTGCTGTTCCACCGGGCCGAAGCCCAGGCCGCCGTATTCCTTGGGCCAGCCGACACCGAGCTTGCCGTCGCTGCCCATCCGCTTGATCACCGTGCGGTAGGCCTCGTTGTGCCGGTCGGACTCCATCGCCTTGGCTTCATCGGGGGTGATGAGAGTCGAGAAGTATTCGCGCAGTTCGGCTTGCAGCGCGCGCTGCTCGGGTGTCAGATCGATGAACATTACGCTCCCACCAAGTCGAGGCGATGCGACGGACCACCGAGCAACCGGGTCAGGTCCTTGATCGAGGAGTAGTAGCGGTCCATCGGGTAGGTGATGTCCATACCCATACCGCCATGCAGGTGGTGGCACAGCCGCATGGCCGGTGCGGCCTGCGAGGTCAGCCAGTAACCCAGGATGCCGAGATCCTCGTCGGCATCGAGACCTTCGGACAGCCGCCACAGCGCCGAGGTCGACACCAAAGAGATTGTCCGCGAAGCGATGTAGACCTCCGACAACTGCGCGGCCACGGTCTGGAACGTCGACAGTGGACGGCCGAACTGCTCGCGGGTGGCCACATAGTCGGCAGTCAACCGCAGGGCGCCGGCAACCAGTCCGGCCGCGAACGCGCCGGTGACCGCCAGGGCCAACTCGTTGACCCGATGCGCAGTCGCGCCGTCGAGGACATCGGCGGCGTCGACCGCGACGTCGGCGAACGTCACGACGTACTCGTCCGAACCGTTGGCGGTCGGGGTCTTGGTGACCGTCACACCGTCAGCCGTGGGCGCCACCACGACGACCGCGCTGTCGGCGGTGACCACCAACCACTTCGCCGTCTCGGCATACGGCACGCCGACCTTGGTGCCGTTGAGCTTTCCGTCGGCGAAGTTCACGGTGGGCCGCTCGGGCAGCTGGCGACCCGGCTCGTTGAGCGCTGCGGACAGCACCGCACCGGTGGCAACTCCAGACAGATACCGGTCCTGCTGGGCGTCGGATGCCAGGTCGAGCAACGGCACCAGCCCGAGCCCGAGGGTGGCCAGCGCCGGGCTGATGGTGCCGTGCCGGCCGATCTCGGTGAGCGCGGTGGACAACTCGGGCAGGCCCAGCCCGTCACCCCCGAGGCGTTCCGGCACTCCCAGCGCCGCAACCCCACCGGAAACCAGTGCGTCCCAGGTGTTGTCGCGTTCCAGAACAGAGGTCACCACATCGGCGACAGCCTGCTGTTCCGGGTTCGGTGTGAAATCCACCCGAATCCTCCTCGTTTCGTCAGACGATCAATGGCTGACCGGGCACTTACCGGTGTAGTCCACCGGCCAGTGCTTGATGCCGTTGAGCCAGCCGGACTTCAGCCGCTCGGGATCGCCGATCGGCTTGAGGTCGGGCATGTGGTCGGCGACGGCGTTGAAGATCAGGTTGATCGTCAGGCGGGCCAGGTTGGCGCCGATGCAGTAGTGCGCACCGGTGCCGCCGAAGCCCACGTGCGGGTTCGGGTCGCGCAGGATGTTGAACGTGAACGGATCCTCGAACACGGTCTCGTCGAAGTTGGCCGAGCGGTAGGACATCACGACCCGCTCGCCGGCCTTGATCTTGACGCCGGAGATCTCGGTGTCCTCGCTGGCTGTGCGCTGGAACGCCGAAACCGGGGTGGCCCAACGGATGATCTCGTCGACGGCGGTCTTGGGCCGTTCCTTCTTGAACAGCTCCCACTGATCGGGGTTCTGTGAGAAGGCGATCATGCCGTGGGTGATCGAGTTGCGGCTGGTCTCGTTGCCCGCCACGGCCAGCATGATCACGAAGAAGCCGAACTCGTCGTCCGACAGCTTCTCGCCGTCGATGTCGGCCTGGATCAGCTTGGTGACGATGTCGTCGGTCGGGTTCTTGCCCCGCTCCTCGGCCATCTTCATGGCGTAGGTGATGACCTCGAACGAGGACATGGCGGGATCGACGTCGGCGTATTCGGGGTCGTCGCCGGCGGTCATCTCGTTGGACCAGCGGAACAGCTTGTCGCGATCGTCCTGCGGGACGCCGAGCAGCTCGGCGATGGCCTGCAGCGGCAGCTCGCAGGACACCTGCTCGACGAAGTCACCGGAGTTCGACGCCGCGGCATTCTTGGCGATCTGCTGCGCGCGGTTGTTCAGCTCGTCCTCGAGACGCGACAGCGCACGCGGGGTGAAACCGCGGGAGATGATCTTGCGCAGCCGGGTGTGGTGCGGGGCGTCCATGTTGAGCAGGACGGCGCGCTGCAGATCGACCGCTTCGCGGGTCATCTCCTGCGGCCAGACCGGGATCGCCCCGTTCATCGCGCTGGAGAACACGTCGCTGCGCAGCGAGACGTCCTTGACGTCCTCGTGCCGGGTGACCAACCAGTAGCCCTTGTCACCGAAGCCTCCGGTGCCGCCGGGCACGTCGACCCAGCGAACCGGTTCGGCCTTGCGCAACTCGGCAAGCTCCTCGACCGGCAGGCCCTTGAGGTTGAGCTCAGAATCGAGGAAGTCGAAGTCCTTGGGGATGTTCGGGCAGCCCATGTCTCTACTCCTTGGGTTTGTAGCAAGCCGTGCGCGTAGCCAGCAATGCTTGAAACAACGTGGTCTAGTACCGATTGAGACCATTGAAACACGGCTTGACCGCAGATCAAAGGTAGTGATGCATCCGCGCTTGTCAGAGTAATGAAACGTGTTCTAGCCTGGCTCCATGGGTAACCCTGTCATCGTCGAAGCCACCCGCAGCCCCATCGGTAAGCGCAACGGCTGGTTGTCCGGCCTGCACGCCACCGAGCTGCTCGGCGCCGTCCAGAAGGCCCTCATCGAGAAGGCCGGCATCGACCCCGGCAGCGTCGAGCAGGTTATCGGTGGCTGTGTCACGCAGTATGGCGAACAGGCCAACAACGTCACCCGGCAGTCCTGGTTGATCGCCGGCCTGCCCGAGCATGTCGGCGCCACCAGCATCGACTGCCAGTGCGGCAGCGCCCAGCAGGCCAACCACCTCGTCGCCGGATTGATCGCCGCCGGCGCCATCGACGTCGGCATCGCCTGCGGTATCGAGGCGATGAGCCGGGTGGGCCTCGGCGCCAACGGTGGCGGCGCCCGCGCTGCCTCGTGGGACATCGATCTGCCCAACCAGTTCGAGGCCGCCGAGCGGATCGCCAAGCGTCGCGGCCTGACCCGTGCCGACGTCGACGCACTCGGTCTGGCCTCGCAGACCCGGGCCAAGCAGGCCTGGGCCGAGGGCCGGTTCGACCGGGAGATCTCCCCGATCGTCGCGCCGGTGATCGACGAGAACAAGCAGCCGACCGCCGAGCTGAACACCGTCAGCCGCGACCAGGGCCTGCGCGACACCACCGCCGAAGGTCTGGCCTCGCTCAAGCCGGTGATGGACGGCGGCATCCATACCGCGGGCACGTCGTCGCAGATTTCCGACGGCGCGGCTGCCGTGCTGTGGATGGACGAAGACAAAGCCAGGGCGCTGGGCCTCAAGCCGCGCGCCCGGATCATCGCGCAGGCCAACGTCGGCGCCGAGACCTACTACCACCTCGACGGCCCCGTGCAGTCCACCGCCAAGGTGCTGGAGAAGGCCGGCATGAAGCTCGGCGACATCGACCTGGTCGAGATCAACGAAGCGTTCGCGTCCGTCGTGCTGTCGTGGGCGCAGGTGCACGGCGCCGACATGGACAAGGTCAACGTCAACGGCGGCGCCATCGCCCTGGGTCACCCCGTGGGGTCGACCGGGTCGCGGCTGATCACCACGGCGCTGCACGAGTTGGAGCGCACCGGCAAGAGCACCGCGCTGATCACCATGTGCGCCGGCGGAGCGCTGTCCACCGGAACGATCATCGAGCGCATCTAGTGGCCTTCAGTGAAGCTCAACGCATCGCGGCCGCACAGGCCTACATCGATGCGCTCGCAAGCCACGATGCCAGTGCGGTGCCGTTCGCACCGCACTGCACCCGCACCGAGATCGGCTTGAAGACCGGGTTTTCCGGTAAGCAGATGCGCCGCGATCTCAATCGCGGCCCGCAGTACCGGGTGATCAAGTCGATCTCGACGCCGGAGTTCACCGTGTCCGGCGACGAGATCCGGGCCCGGTTCGAACTGCTGACCAAGCCCACACTGGCGGGACGACGCGTCGGCGCCCGCATCGACGAGACGTTCGTGATCCCGGAATCCGACGGTCAGATCCATCGGATCACGGCCAGCATCCGGCCCTTCATTGCACGTTAAGGTCCACTCATGCCTGAGACTCCCCGCCCCCTGACCCCCAAACAGGTCGAACGCCTCAACGCGAACTCGACTGGCACCGCGATCAAATGGATGTCGCGGGCCCAGACCTGGATCTTCAAGAAGACCGGCGGGCGCTTCGGCGACAAGTTCCTGCGCGGTGCCCAGGTCGGCATCTTGACCACCATCGGGCGCAAGTCGGGCGAGGAGCGCGACAGCCCGCTGCTGTATCTGCAGGAGGGCAAGCGCATCGTGCTGGTCGCCTCGCAGGGCGGCCGGGCCACCAATCCGATGTGGTACCTGAACCTGGTGGCCAACCCCAAGGTGAAGTTCCAGACCAAGCGCGAGACGCTCGAGCTCGTCGCACGCGACGCCAGCGACCCCGAACGAGACGAGTACTGGCCCAAGCTGGACGCCATGTACGCCGACTTCGCGAACTACCGGTCCTACACCGACCGCAAGATTCCGATCGTCATCTGCGATCCGGCCTGATCGGGCATCAAACAGCAGCCCCCGACCTTGAGGTCGGGGGCGTTTTTGTAGGGCAAGGCATCGGACGACCAGGGCAATTACGCAACTCCGAGTAGCACAATTGACGGGTGAACAGATCTCGGATTATGTTCTGTGAGCCCGCCCACAGTGAACGGCACATGAGTGACAGCCCACATTTTCATGAACCGATGGAGAGCCTATGCATCACCTCAGACGGCGCCGCACCGCCGGAGCCGCCGCCACCGCTCTGACCGCGTGCTCCCTGTTCGCCGCGGCGACGCTGCCCGCTGCCGCGATGACCGTGACGTTCGTGCGGCATGCGGAGTCGCAGGGCAACGCCTCGGGATACATCGACACCAGCACGCCCGGGCCGCACCTGACCAATGACCAGGTGAACCAGAACGAGGGCCCGACCGGTGAGCAACAGGCCCAGGCCTGGGCCGATGGCCAGTCCGCCGCTGCATTCGACGCGCTCTACGCCTCGACCATGATTCGCACCCAAGAGACTGCGGCACCGTTCGCCAAAAAGAGCGGGTTGCCGGTGACGATCTTGGGCGCATACGACCCGAAGAATCCGACGCGGAATTCCGGCGTGCAGGAAATCAGTGCCGGCATCTTCGAGGGCTTGCCCGAAGGCGAAGGCATCGGGCGCGTCGGATACATCCTGGCTCCGCTGGCCTGGACCCTGGGCCTGCAGTTCATCTCGGTGCCCGGTGGAGAGAGCGGCCTGGAGTTCAACGAACGGGTGACGAACGCCCTTGCCGACGTCGAAGCGGGCACCTCAGACACCAACGGCGACAACCAAATAGACGCCGCGGTGTTCTCCCACGGCGCCACCATCATGATGTGGACGATGATGAACGTCGACAACCCGAACTTGTTGTTGATCGTGCAGCATCCCTTGAACAACACCGACACCGTGGTGGTGGAGAAGAACGCAGACGGCAGCTGGACGTTGAAGAGCTGGGCCGGCACGGAAGTGGCCGAGGCCGATTATGCGACGAAGATGCTCGTCAATGTTCGCGACCTGATCGTGGCGCCACAGAAGGCGATCTACGACATGCGTCTGCCGGTCCTGTCGTTGGACCCCGAGACGATTGTGAACGCCGGCGCCAAAGGTCTCGAAGACGTCGGCGCAGCGACGGTCAAGTTCGTCAAGGATTCGGTGACCGACACCGTCGAGGCGATCGTCGGTATCCCCGGCTCGCTGAACAAGTCGACATCGCAGGTCTCGAAGGTCAGCATTCAGAGCACCGCCGCCCAGGCCGAGCCCGAGGCCAAGGTCGAGACTGACGCCGACGAGAATCTCGCCCAGGGTGCCGAGCCTTCGGTAGAGAAGGCCGACGACAGTACCGCGAAGGTCACCGAGAATGTCACCGAGAAGGCCGCTGCGCGAACGACATTGGCGCAAACCAGGATCTCGGCCAGCCGCGCCGTCAACGGTGCGACCAAGCTGACCGCGGGCAACAAGGTGGAGCCGGGCAAGGCACTGTCCGCGGTGCGCGACCGAACCGAACGCGTTTCAGACGAGGTGCGCAGCGGGATCGAATCCTCGATCCAGAACGCCCGCCAGACCGTCAAGAAGCTCACCGGTGCCGACAAGGCGAACAACGACAAAGAGAAGAAGGACGGCAAGGTGAGGAGCGCCGGCAAGGACGCCGCCTGACCTGCCGAGCAGTCCCCCGCAAGCGGGAGGGGCCCCGGTAAACCGGTACCAGATCGTTTGAACTGGTACCGGTTTGCGTCTGTTCGCGAGGAGAAAACTAAGCGCCGTAGACGGGCACCGCGGGGCGCGCCTTGGCCAGCAGGTCGTTGACGACCGGACCCAGCTCGGCCGGATCCCACTTGGCGCCCTTGTCGATCTCGGGACCGTGCGCCCAACCCTCGGCGACGCGGATCTTGCCGCCTTCGACTTCGAACACCTTGCCCGTCACGTCGCGGGACTCGGTGCTGCCCAGCCACACCAACAGCGGAGAGACGTTCTCCGGCGCCATGGCATCGAAGGCCTGGTCCTGGGTGGCCATCATGTCGGCGAACACGGTCTCGGTCATCCGGGTACGGGCCGAGGGCGCGATGGCGTTGACGCTGACGCCGTACCGGCCCATCTCGGCGGCGGCCACCAGGGTCAGCGCGGCGATGCCGGCCTTGGCGGCGCTGTAGTTCGCCTGTCCCACACTGCCTTGCAGGCCCGCGCCGGAGCTGGTGTTGATGATCCGGGCGTCGACGGTGTTGCCGGCCTTGGACTGCGCACGCCAGTACGCGGCGGCGTGCTTCATCGTGGCGAAATGCCCCTTAAGATGCACGGCGGTGACGGCGTCGAACTCTTCTTCGGAGGTGTTGGCGAACATCCGGTCGCGCACGATGCCGGCGTTGTTGACCAGGACGTCGAGGCCGCCGAAGGAATCGACCGCAGTCTGGATGAGCGCCTCGGCCTGGCCCCAGTCGGCGACGTTGGAGCCGTTGGCAACGGCTTCGCCTCCGGCGGCGACGATCTCGTCGACGACGGCCTGGGCGGCGCTACCGCCGCCGGCCGGTGAACCGTCCAGGCCCACCCCGATGTCGTTGACCACGACGCGTGCACCTTCGGCCGCGAAGGCCAGCGCGTGCGCGCGTCCGAGGCCGCCGCCGGCGCCCGTCACGATGACCACCCGGCCGTCCAGAAGTCCCATGTGAATGTGTCTCCTTCTATTTGATGTCTGCTGTAGTGGTCGACAGGTAATGCGGCGGCTCCCCGCCGCCGTGCACCTCCAGCGTGGCGCCGCTGATGTAGGACGCCGCCGCTGAGGACAAAAACGCCGTGGCCCAGCCGATGTCGGCCGGTTTGGCGAGCCGTCCCAGCGGTACGTTCCGTGAGATGGCCGCGATGGAGTCGGCGTCGCCGTAGAACAGTTCGGACTGTTCGGTTTCGACCATGCCGACCACCACCGAGTTCACCCGGACCTTGGGCGCCCATTCCACGGCCAGGGTGGAGGTGAGGTTGTCGATGCCGGCCTTCGCCGCACCGTACGCGGCGGTTCCCGGCGTCGGCCGGTGTCCGCTGACGCTGGAGATGTTGACGATGGAGCCGCCTGAGTCCTGGCTCTGCATCACGGCATTGGCGTGCGTGGACACCGCCAGCGCGCCGATCAGGTTGAGCTCAATGATCTTGGTGCTGAACTTCACCGATGCGTCGGCGGCGAGCACATACGGCGAGCCGCCGGCGTTGTTGACGACGACATCGAGGCGGCCGTGCTTTTCGACGACGGCGTCGACCAGCGCCTTCACCGAGTCGTCATCCCGGATGTCGCAGCTGTGGAACTCGTAGGGCAGTCCCTCAACCGGACGACGTGCGCAGGTCACCACGGTGGCGCCCTGACCGGCGAAAACCGCGCTGATACCAGCGCCAACCCCTCGCACTCCGCCGGTTACCAGGACCACCTTGCCGGCCAAATCCAAATTGATTGCACCGGCTTCTGGCGTATCGGTCACTGTGCTAGCGTACCAAGCAAGTGCTTGCTTAGGTAGCGACCCCTTCAGGAAGTGGATTGATGACGATCACCACCAAGACAGTCGAACCGGGCATCGTCTCGGTCACCGTCAACTACCCGCCGGTCAACGCCATCCCGTCGGCCGGCTGGTTCGAACTCGGCGATGCCATCACCGCCGCCGGCCGCGACCGCAGCACCCACGTGGTGATCCTGCGAGCCGAGGGCCGCGGCTTCAACGCCGGCGTCGACATCAAGGAAATGCAGAACACCGAGGGCTTCACCGCGCTGATCGACGCCAACCGCGGCTGCTACCACGCGTTCAAGGCCGTGTACGAGTGCGAGGTCCCAGTGGTGGCCGCCGTCAACGGCTTCTGTGTCGGCGGCGGTATCGGCCTGGTCGGCAACGCCGACGTGATCGTGGCCTCCGACGACGCCAAGTTCGGTCTGCCCGAGGTGGAACGCGGCGCGCTCGGTGCCGCCACCCATCTGTCGCGTCTGGTGCCTCAGCACCTGATGCGCCGGCTGTTCTTCACCGCCGCCACCGTGCCTGCCGAGACCCTGCACCACTTCGGTTCGGTGCACGAGGTCGTGCCACGCGAGGAGCTCGACGAGGCCGCGCTGCGCGTCGCCCGCGACATCGCGAGCAAGGACACCCGGGTGATCCGAGCGGCCAAGGAGGCGCTGAACTTCATCGACGTCCAGCCCGTCAACGCGCGGTACCGCATGGAGCAGGGCTTCACCTTCGAACTCAACCTGTCCGGTGTGTCCGACGAGCACCGCGACGCCTTCGCCGGAACTGACAAGGGGTCGAAATAACATGGCAGACAAGAGAACAACCCTCGACGAGGCCGTCGCCTCGATCGAGAGCGGCATGACCATCGGCATCGGTGGCTGGGGCTCGCGGCGCAAGCCGATGGCCTTCGTACGAGCGCTGCTGCGCACCGACGTCAAGGACCTGACCGTGGTCACCTACGGCGGGCCCGACCTCGGCCTGCTGTGCTCGGCCGGCAAGGTCAAGCGCGTCTACTACGGCTTCGTGTCGCTGGACTCGCCGCCGTTCTACGACCCGTGGTTCGCCAAGGCCCGCACCACCGGCGCGATCGAGGCCCGGGAGATGGACGAAGGCATGCTGCGTTGTGGCCTGCAGGCCGCCGCGCAGCGGCTGCCGTTCCTGCCGATCCGCGCCGGCCTCGGCAGCGACGTCCGCACGTTCTGGGGTGACGAACTCAAGACCGTGACGTCGCCGTATCAGACCGACGGGGCTTATGAGGAGCTCATCGCGATGCCCGCGCTGAACCTCGACGCGGCGTTCGTGCACATGAACCTCGGTGACGCGCAGGGTAATGCGGCCTACACCGGGATCGACCCGTACTTCGATGACTTGTTCTTGATGTCGGCGCAGCGCCGTTTTCTGTCAGTCGAGCGGGTGGTGTCCACCGAGGAACTGGTCAAGGCCGTTCCCACGCAGGCTCTTCTGATCAACCGGATGATGGTCGACTCGGTCGTCGAGGCGCCCAACGGCTCACACTTCACCACCAACGAGCCCGACTACCGGCGCGACGAGAAGTTCCAGCGCCACTACGCAGAGGCCGCCGGCTCCGACGAGACGTGGGCCGAGTTCGTCAAGACGTACCTGTCCGGCAGTGAGGACGATTACCAGGCTGCGGTGCGTAAGTTCGCCGAGGCCCAGAAAGAAGGTGCCAAGTGAGTGACGTGACCCGCGCCGAGGTATGCGCCGTCGCCTGCGCCGAATTGTTCCGCGACGCCGGCGAGATCATGGCCAGCCCGATGACCACCGTCGTCCAGATCGGTGCCCGGTTGGCCCGGCTGACCTTCTCCCCCGACATCGTGCTGACCGACGGTGAGGCCCGGATCATGGCCGACACCCCGGCGATCGGCGGCGCCTTCACCGTCGAGGGCTGGATGCCGTTCAACCGGGTCTTCGAGACCCTCGCATGGGGCAAGCGCCATGTGGTCATGGGCGCCAACCAGATCGACCGCTACGGCAATCAGAACCTGTCGGCGTTCGGCCCGATCCAGCACCCGACCCGGCAGATGTTCGGCGTCCGCGGCGCGCCCGGCAACAGCATCAACCACGCCACCAGCTACTTCGTCGGCAACCACTCCAAGCGGGTGTTCTGCGAGTCGGTGGACATCGTGTCCGGAATCGGCTGGGACAAGGTTGATCCCGCCAACCCGGCCTACCGGTTCGCCAACATCTACCGGGTGGTGTCCAACCTGGGCGTGTTCGACTTCAACGGTCCCGATCACCAGATGCGGGCGGTGTCCATTCACCCCGGCGTGGAGGCTCAGCAGGTGGCCGACAACACCTCTTTCGAGGTGCACGGACTCGACGAGGCCGAAACCACCCGGCTGGCCACCGACGAAGAGCTCAAGCTGCTGCGTGAGGTCATCGATCCGAAGTCGTTGCGCGACAAGGAAGTGAAAGTAGTCGAGGCGAAATAGTGGGCAAGCTCAAGACTCCGCTGACCGAACTGGTCGGTATCGAGCATCCGGTCGTGCAGACCGGGATGGGCTGGGTGGCCGGAGCCCGTCTGGTCGCCGCCACCTCCAATGCCGGCGGGCTCGGCATCCTGGCCTCGGCGACGATGACGCTCGAGGAACTGCAGACCGCCGTGACCAAGGTCAAGGCCGCCACCGACAATCCCTTCGGCATCAACATGCGTGCCGACGCGGGCGATGCCGGTGCGCGCGTCGACCTCCTGATCCGCGAAGGAGTCAAAGTCGCCTCCTTCGCTCTGGCTCCCAAGCCCGAGCTGATCGCCAAGCTGAAAGACGCCGGCGTGGTGGTGATCCCGTCGGTCGGCGCGGCCAAGCACGCCAAGAAGGTGGCCGGCTGGGGTGCCGACGCGGTGATCGTGCAGGGCGGTGAGGGTGGTGGCCACACGGGCCCGGTCGCCACCACGCTGCTGCTGCCCTCGGTGCTCGATGCGGTCAAGGACACCGGCATGCCGGTGATCGCTGCGGGTGGCTTCTTCGACGGACGCGGCCTGGCCGCTGCCCTGTCCTACGGGGCGGCGGGCGTGGCCATGGGCACGCGGTTCCTGCTGACCTCGGATTCCACCGTGCCCGACGCGGTCAAACAGCGCTACCTGCAGGCCGCACTCGACGGCACCGTGGTGTCCACCCGCGTGGACGGCATGCCGCACCGGGTGCTGCGCACCGGTCTGGTGGAGAAGCTCGAGAGCGGTTCGCGGGCCCGGGGTTTCACCGCCGCCGTCGGCAACGCCCAGAAGTTCAAGAAGCTCTCGGGTATGACGTGGCTGTCGATGATCAAGGACGGCATGGCCATGCGCCACGGCAAAGAACTCACCTGGTCGCAGGTGGTGATGGCGGCCAACACCCCGATGTTGCTCAAAGCCGGTCTGGTGGAAGGTAATACCGACGCCGGTGTGCTGGCGTCGGGACAGGTCGCCGGAATCATCAACGATCTGCCGTCGTGCGCCGAGCTGGTCGAGAGCATCGTCGACGACGCTGTCGCGCACCTGCAGTCGGCCTCGGCGTTCGTCGTCGAGTAACCGGTCTGCACGGCGCGCGGGCTGTCGGGCAACCCGTCTGGTGTGTCGCGCGGCAGGCGTGTCGCTGCAGCAGAACCAGGTGTCGACGTGCCCGCCTATTAGCGACTTTTCAGCGACAATCGCCTCACGGACCTATTTTCGTCTCATCTGCCCCAGCGACGATCATTACTTGCGTCACTCCAGGGTCAATTGGCCTCACGCATAACAGATTTCAGATTGCCCGACTATCAGCGACTCAGTCGCTCGCATGCGGGCATTGGACTGCTGAGACGTACGGGACCGATGTTGCCAGAGCGGCGAGATCGGCCAGCGACAATGGGGTTGAAGAGGCCCAGGATGCTGATCTGGCGATTGTCGCTGAGTTGTCGCGCGTAGGCGGGCACAACGGCCATCGTCCCGAAATCCGGGACGGCTGTGACCAATGTGACTGAACGACCAGCCTGACCAAGACGGCACAGTGGAGACATGGACATCCGTCGCGTCGAACATCCATTGGTCAGGCGGGCTGCCGAGGTACTGCACCACTTCAACAGCAGGCATCCGTGGAGTCACAACGACCACTTCCACGGCTGGATTCTGGCGAACCTGCCCAGGCAGCGCCGGACCGCGATCGATATCGGCTGCGGGCAGGGCGAACTGGTGGCTCAATTGGCCTCCCGTTTCAGGTATGCCCACGGCACCGACCTCGACGCGGACATGCGTCGCGCGGCGGCCCGGCGTTGCTCCAGGCTGACCAACGTCACCGTCGATGACGCCCAACTCAGCGAGCTCGCCGGGCCCGCGGACCTCATCACCATGGTGGCGGTGCTGCACCATCTCGACGCGGAAAAGGCACTCGTCGACGTCAAACGACTGCTCTCCCCGGGCGGGAGATTCTTGGCCGTCGGCCTGGCCGTACCGGGTTCGCTTCGCGACACCGCCTGGGATCTGGCGTCGGCGGTGACCAACCCGGCCATCGGCCTCATCAAACATCCCCGGCCGGTGCGCGGGGGTCCGACGCCTCCACCGTTTCCGGTACGCGATCCGCAACTCAGCTTCGATCAGCTGCACGAGATCGTCGGCACAGTACTTCCCGGCGCAGTGATGCGCCACCGGCTGGCGTTCCGGCACACCATCGCCTGGACCAAACCCGCCTGACCGTGGCTCAGCAGCCTGTCCACAACGTGTTACCGCGGTGATAATTCCTGGACGCCCGCGCTACCGTGCGCGAGCCTGCCGCAGGCCGTGTGCCCCCTGCCCGATTCCAACCGAATCAAGGCGTTATCTGCAGGTAGATGACGTAAAACCCAGTTCTCCCGCCGGCCGCCCCGTGACCAGCATGTTCCTGTGGAATGACTGCCGGGTTACCGCGATTTCACAGCGCCCGATCCCCGTGAGTGCGTTCTTTTGAGACGCTGAAAACCGCCCTTACGCTCGTGCTTCAACAGCGTGGAGGGACAGATCTTGGTTGATTCACCCGCGGGCAGTCAGACACCTGCCGATGCGTTGCTGCGACTGGGCAAGTACTTCCACCGCGGCGAGATCTCGGACGATCAGCGGACCCTGCACAAGATCGGGGGCCGCTCCGCCGACGACTTCTACCGCGACCGCTGGGCCCACGACAAAGTGGTGCGCTCGACTCATGGCGTGAACTGCACGGGGTCCTGCTCGTGGAAGATCTACGTCAAGGACGGCGTGATCACCTGGGAGTCGCAACAAACCGACTATCCGTCCGTCGGTGCCGACAAGCCCGAGTACGAGCCACGCGGCTGCCCGCGCGGTGCCTCGTTCTCGTGGTACACGTATTCGCCTGCCCGCGTTCGTTATCCGTATGTCCGCGGGGTGCTGCTGGAGTATTACCGAGAGGCCAAGGAGCGGCTCAAGGATCCCGTGCTCGCCTGGGCCGACATCGTCGAGGATCCGGAGAAGTCCAAGCGATACAAGGCCGCCCGCGGTAAGGGCGGCTTTGTGCGGGCCGAATGGTGGGAGGCGGCCGAGATCGCCGCGGCCGCCCACGTCCACACGATCAAGAAGTACGGCCCGGATCGCGTGGCCGGCTTCTCGCCGATCCCGGCGATGTCGATGGTCAGCCATGCCGTCGGCGCCCGGTTCATCTCGCTGCTCGGTGGGTCGATGCTGTCGTTCTACGACTGGTACGCCGACCTGCCGGTGGCCTCGCCCCAGGTGTTCGGCGACCAGACTGACGTGCCCGAATCGGCCGACTGGTTCGACGCGGGCTACCTGATCATGTGGGGCTCCAACGTCCCCGTCACCCGAACCCCGGACGCGCACTACATGACCGAGGCTCGCTACCGCGGCCAGAAGGTGGTCGTGGTGTCCCCGGACTATGCCGACAACACCAAATTCGCCGACGAATGGCTGCCGGCCCGGCCCGGCACCGACGCCGCCCTCGCGATGGCGATGGGCCACGTCATCCTCAAGGAGTTCTTCGTCGAGAAGCAGACCCCCTACTTCACCGACTACGTCAAGAAGTACACCGACCTACCGTTCCTGGTCACCCTCACCGAACGCGACGGCCGGGTGCTGCCCGGAAAGTTCCTCACCGCAGCCGATCTCGGGGACACCGGTGAGGGTGCGGAGTCCAAGACGGTCCTTCTGGACCAGGCCGGGCGGCCCGTGGTGCCGAACGGCTCGCTGGGACACCGGTTCACCGCGTCCGGCGAAGGCCACTGGAACCTGGACCTGCAGGGCGTGCACCCACTGCTGACACTGTTCGACAGCGAGGCCGGGACGGCCACGGTGTCTCTTCCCCGGTTCGACGGCGACCAGCCCGACGTGCTGGAACGTGGCGTGCCGACCAGAATCGTTGCCGGACAGCGGGTGACGACGGTGTTCGATCTGATGCTGGCGCAGTACGGAGTGGGTCGCGACGGGCTGCCCGGGCAGTGGCCGTCGGGATATGACGACGCCTCCGAGCCCTACACGCCGGCCTGGCAGGAAAAGATCACCGGCGTGCCCGCCGCGGCCGCCGAACGCATCGCACGCGAATTCGCCGACAACGCCGAACGTTCCAAGGGCCGGTCGATGATCCTGATGGGGGCCGGGACCAATCACTGGTTCCATTCCGACCAGATCTACCGGTCGTTCCTCACCCTGGTCATGCTCACCGGCTGCCAGGGCGTCAACGGCGGTGGCTGGGCCCACTACGTCGGTCAGGAGAAGTGCCGGCCCGTCACGGGTTGGGCCACCCTGGCGTTCGGTTTGGACTGGCAGCGACCGCCGCGGCAGATGCAGGGCACCGTGTTCTGGTATCTGGCGACGGATCAGTGGCGCTACGACCCGTTCACCTCGGAGGTGATGGCCTCACCGCTGGCCGAGGGCAAGTTCGCGGGCCGTACCGCCGCCGACAACATCGCCCTGGCCAGCCGGCTCGGCTGGATGCCGAGTTACCCGACGTTCAACCGTAACCCCCTGGATCTGGCCGACGAGGCTGACCGCCTCGGCAAGGACGCCGCCGAATACGTTGTGGACGGGCTGAAGTCGGGTCATCTGCAGTTCGCGTGCGAAGATCCCGACGCCCCGGAGAACTTCCCGCGCTGCCTGACAGTGTGGCGGTCGAATCTGCTCGGCTCGTCGGCCAAGGGCAACGAGTACTTCCTCAAACACCTGCTCGGCACCGACTCCGCGGTCGCCGCCCGCGACGAGGACGGTATCCGGCCACAAGAGGTGCGGTGGCGCGACGAGGCCCCGGTGGGCAAGCTGGACCTGCTGCTGTCGCTGGATTTCCGCAACACCAGCACGACGCTGTTCTCCGACATCGTGCTGCCCGCGGCCACCTGGTACGAGAAGCACGACCTGTCCAGTACCGACATGCACCCGTTCGTGCACGCGTTTTCACCGGCCATCTCACCGCCGTGGGAGACCAAGACGGACTTCGATGCGTTCCACCGCATCGCCCGCGGATTCTCCTGGCTGGCCGAGAAACATCTCGGCAAGCGCAAGGACATCGTGGCCATGCCGCTGCAGCACGACAGCGCCGATGCCACCGCGCAGCCCGGCGGCCGGGTGCTGGACTGGAAAGCCGGTGAGTGCGAACCGATCCCCGGCAAGACCATGCCCCGGCTGGTCATGGTGGACCGTGACTACCCTGCAGTCGCCGAGAAGATGGCGGCGCTGGGACCGATGGTGGAAACCGTCGGTCTGACCACCAAAGGCGTAACCACTCACCCCGAGGCCGAGGTCGAATACCTGCGTGGCGTCAACGGCGCCGTGGTCAGCGGCGTCGCGGTCGGACGACCGTCGCTGGCCAAGGACACTCACGCCGCCGAGGCCATCCTGGCACTGTCGGGCACCACCAACGGGCGTCTGGCCGTCGAGGGCTTCGAGGCCCTGGAGCGTCGTACCGGAACCGAACTGGTCGACCTGGCCAAGGAAAGCGAAGGCAAGCGGATCACGTTCGCCGACACCCAAGCCCGGCCGGTACCCGTCAACACCTCACCGGAATGGTCCGGCTCCGAGACGGGTGGACGGCGCTATTCACCGTTCACCATCAACACCGAGCGGCTCAAGCCGTGGCACACACTGACCGGTCGCCAGCATTTCTATCTTGACCACGACTGGATGAGTGAGCTCGGCGAACAACTGCCGCTCTACCGGCCGCCGCTGGACATGACGGCGCTGTTCAACGAGCCCGCAGTGGGGGATACCAGCGGCGGCATCACGGTGCGATACCTGACGCCGCATTCCAAGTGGTCGATTCACTCTGCCTACCAGGACAACTTGTACATGCTCACGCTATCCCGCGGCGGACAGTGCATCTGGATGTCCGAGGTGGACGCCGCCAAGATCGGGGTCAAGGACAACGACTGGATCGAGTGCACCAACCGCAACGGCGTGGTGAACGCCAGGGCCATCGTCAGCCACCGCATGCCCGAGGGTCTGGTGTTCATGTACCACGCCCAGGACAAGGCCGTCGACGTGCCGCGCACCGAGAAGAACGGTAAACGCGGCGGTATCCACAATGCGCTGACCCGGATCATGATCAAACCCACGCATCTGATCGGCGGGTACGCGCAGCAGTCCTTCGCCCTGAACTATCACGGGCCCACCGGAAATCAACGCGATGAGGTCACCACGATTCGTCGTCGCTCGCAGGAAGTGGAGTACTAGACGATGACCGGACACGAAGCTTGCGGAGTGAACCAATGAGGATAATGGCGCAGCTCGCGATGGTGATGAACCTCGACAAGTGCATCGGCTGCCACACCTGCAGCGTCACCTGCAAGCAGGCGTGGACCAACCGCAGCGGTGTGGAGTACGTGTGGTTCAACAACGTGGAAACTCGTCCAGGACAAGGCTATCCGCGTCAGTACCAGGATCAGGAGAAGTGGAAGGGCGGCTGGACGCTGAACAAGCGCGGCAAGCTGACCCTCAAATCCGGCTCCCGATTCAAGCGGCTGCTCAACATCTTCGCCAACCCTGACTTGCCCACGGTGTCGGATTACTACGATCCCTGGACCTACGACTACGAGAACCTGCTGTCGGCACCGGCCATGGACACCACGCCCGTGGCGCGGCCGAAGTCGCTGATCACCGGGCGCGACACCAAGGTCACCTGGGGCGCCAACTGGGACGACGACCTCGGTGGCGGACCGGAGCAGGTCAGTCGAGACCCGTTGTTGGGCAAACTTGAAGACAAGGTCAAGCTCGAGTTCGAGCAGACCTTCATGTTCTACCTGCCGCGGATCTGCGAGCACTGCCTCAACCCGGCCTGCGCGGCGTCCTGCCCGTCGGGAGCCATCTACAAGCGCTCCGAGGACGGCATCGTGTTGGTGGATCAGGACAAGTGCCGTGGCTGGCGCCAATGCGTCACTGGATGTCCGTACAAGAAGATCTACTTCAACCACAAGACCGGCAAGGCAGAGAAGTGCACGTTCTGCTATCCGCGCGTCGAGGTCGGAATCCCCACCGTGTGCTCGGAGACCTGTGTCGGGCGGCTGCGCTACATCGGCGTGATGCTCTACGACGCGGATGCGGTGTTGGAGGCCGCGTCGGTCACCGACGACAAGGACCTCTACTCGTCACAACTCGGTGTCTTCCTCAACCCGCACGATCCACGCGTCGTCGCCGAGGCCGAACGGGCCGGCATCTCACCCGAATGGATTGAGGCGGCGCAGAACTCACCGGTATACCGGCTGATCGTCGATTATCAGGTGGCGCTGCCGCTGCATCCGGAATACCGGACCATGCCCATGGTCTGGTACGTGCCGCCACTGTCACCGGTGGTGGACATCCTGAAAGAGACCGGCCACGACGGCGAGAACAAGAACAACCTGTTCGGCGCCATCGACACATTGCGCATTCCGGTCGAATACCTCGCCGAGTTGTTCACCGCGGGTGAGGTGGGCCCGGTCCGGGCCTCGCTGCAGAGGTTGGCGGCGATGCGTGCCTACATGCGGGCGGCGAACCTCGGCGAGGAGTTCGACGAGACCATCCCGGATTCGGTGCGGTTGAGCGGCGACGAGATCGAGGCGATGTACCGACTGTTGGCCATCGCCAAGTATCAGGACCGCTACGTCATCCCGACCGGAGCGGGATCGGACGCCCACCGCCTCGATGCCCTGGCCACCGGCTGCAGTCTGGACGGCGACGGCGGACCGGGCATGACCGCATACGACACGATGGTGGACAAGTTTCACCTCACCCACACCAACGATGCTGTTCCGCAGGGTGATCCGAGCCGGGTCAACCTGCTCAACTGGGACGGCCGGAGCACAGACGGGTTGTTGCCGACCACATGAAGCTACTCACCCGGGCTCGTAGAACTGGTACGGGCACTTCCCTCTCCGAACGCCAGCAACGTCTGGTGTGGCGCATCGCGGCCCTGTTGCTCGATTACCCGACGGACGAAACTGCCGAGATCGCCGGCCAACTGGACACCATCGCCGAGGAATTGCCGGAATCGGCGCGGGCGCCGCTCGCCGAGTTCGCGCGTGCGTTCAGAGCGGCAGGTGCCATGCAGCGGGCATCGAACTACGTCACGACGTTCGACATGCAGCGACGCAGCAGCCTGCACCTCACCTACTACGCCTACGGCGATACCCGCAAGCGCGGAATGGCGCTGTTGCGGTTCAAGCACGCCTATCGCCAGGCCGGCTTGGAGGTCGGTGAACTGGAGAATTCGGAGCTACCGGACTACCTGCCGATGGTGCTCGAGTTCGCCGCGACCGTCGACCATGCCCAGGGTGAACGGCTGCTGGCCGAGCACGTCCCGGTGCTCGAACTACTGCGACTCTCGCTGCAGGACAACGAGTCCTATTACTCAGGCCTGTTGGCTGCGATCCTTTCCACCATGCCCCCGGTGAACAGCGCCGACCGGCGCCGCATCGCACAGCTGGCTGCGGAGGGCCCGCCGGACGAGGATGTCGGCCTAGACCCGTTTGCGATGGATCCCATGGCATCTGGAGGAGTGAAATGAGCAACATCCTGTGGCTGACCCTGCCCTATATCGCGCTCACCTCGTTCGTGCTCGGCCACATCTGGCGCTACAAGGTCGACCAGTTCGGTTGGACCACACGGTCTTCGCAGATCTACGAAAGCAGACTGCTGCGACTGGGCAGTCCGCTGTTTCACTTCGGCATTCTCGGGGTGTTGGCCGGACACGTTGTCGGACTCCTGATCCCTCAGTCCTGGACTTCGGCCGTCGGTGTGTCCGAACACGTCTATCACCTGATGTCGGTGAGCATGGGGTCGATCGCCGGGTTGGCCGTCGTCACCGGGGTGGGAATCCTGCTGTACCGGCGAGTGACGGTACCGGAGGTGCGCACCGCCACCACGGTCAACGACAAGGCGATGTATCTGTTGCTGGTCGGCGCTCTGGCCACGGGCATGCTCAACACCATGACCAACGTGTTCTCGACCTACAACTATCGAGAAACGGTGTCGCCGTGGTTCCGCAGCCTGTTCACGTGGCATCCTGCGCCGCAGTTGATGGCCGAAACCCCGTGGACATTCCAGGCACATGTGCTGATAGTGCTTGCCCTGCTCGGTTTTTGGCCATACACACGGCTGGTGCACATGTTCAGCGCACCGATCGGCTACCTGGTGCGGCCCTTCGTGATCTACCGGAGCCGCGATCCGCAGCGCGCGGGGAAGAACCGTTACGCCAAGGCGTGGGTGACGCCGCAGGCGCCACCCGCCCGCAGCCGCTGGGTGTGACGACAGCGGCGAATCAGCCGTACCAGTCGGGTAACGGGTCCGGTCGCAGCACGGTCGGATCCCCCGGTCGGGTCAGGGTGAGGACCGCGCGCACGATCTCGGGGCGGCTCTGCAGGCCATCGGCAATGGCGTTGAGCCGGGTGGCGACGTCGGATTCCGCGGCATCACCGGTGAGGTCGACGGCAGCAACCAGATAAATGCGGTCCGCGCCAACCCATTCCATATGCAGGTAGCTGACCCGCTCGATATCAGTGTGGTCGAGCAGTTGTTGCAGGACGCTGTTGCGGGCCAGCGGGGTGGCGGCCTCACCGGTCAGAAAATCCATGTTGCGTCCGATGAGGAACAATGCGACGCCACCCAGCAGCACACCGACCAGGATCGAGCCGATCGCATCCCACACCGCGTTTCCGGTGAGCTGGTGCGCCAGGATGCCGAGCGCCGCGATCACCAGACCGATCAGCGCCGAGAGGTCTTCGGCGAACACCGCTCGCAGCATCGGATTCGACGTCACCCGGATATAGCGCAGCGGGTGGATGCGTCGTTGCACCGCACCCGATCTGGTTTGGTGCAGGGCTTGTGCGAACGAGGTGCCCTCCAGCACGAACGCGATGCCGAGCACCGCGTACGCCCAGCCGTACGACGTCGCCTCGCCTTCGCCGCCCAGCGAGGAGATCCCGTGCCAGATCGACACCACCGCGCCCACGGTGAACAACCCGAAGGCGGCAAACATCGACCAGATGTAGCCGGCCCGGCCGTAACCCAAGCGGTGTTGTGCGTCGGCCGGTTTCATCGACTTGCGGGTGCCGATCAACAGGAAAACCTCGTTGCCGGTGTCCGCCCACGAGTGCGCGGCCTCGGCCAGCATGGACGCCGAACCGGTGATGCCGGCGACCACGGTTTTGGCCACGGCGATCAAGGCGTTGGCACCGAGTGCGACGGCGACGGTCAGCGCACTCTCGTTGTGTGTGGTGTCTCCGTCCGTGGTCATGACCCCACAGTTACCCGTTGACGGGCAGACGCAAAAGTCCCCCGAAACCGGTGGTTTCGGCGGACTCTTGTGGGTGTTCGGCAGAACTTTAGAGGCGCTCGATGATCGTGACGTTGGCGGTGCCGCCGCCCTCGCACATGGTCTGCAGGCCATAGCGGCCACCGGTGCGCTCCAGGGTGTTGAGCATGGTGGCGAACAGCTTGGCGCCGGTGGCGCCCAGCGGGTGGCCCAGGGCGATAGCGCCGCCGCTCGGGTTGACCTTCTCCGGATCAGCCTTGGTCTCCTTGAGCCAGGCCAGTACGACCGGCGCGAAGGCCTCGTTGATCTCGACGGTGTCGATGTCATCGATCGTCAGGCCGGTCTTCTCCAGCGCGTACTGGGTGGCCGGGATCGGGCCGGTCAGCATCATCACCGGATCGTCGCCGCGGGCGCTGATGTGGTGGATGCGGGCGCGGGGCTTGAGATTGTGCTTGTTGACGGCCTCTTCCGAGGCGAGCAGCACCGCCGAGGCGCCGTCCGAGATCTGGCTGGCCAGCGCGGCGGTCAGCCGGCCGCCTTCGACCAGGGGCTGCAGCGAGGCCATCTTCTCCAGCGTGGTCTCACGCGGGCCCTCGTCGACACCGAAGTCGCCGACCGGGACGATCTCGTTGTCGAAGTGCCCGGCCCGGATTGCCGCGAAGGCGCGCTGATGGCTGGTGTAGGCGAACTGCTCCATTTCCTCGCGCGAGATGTCCCATTTCTCGGCGATCAGCTCCGAGCCACGGAACTGCGAGATCTCCTGATCGCCGTAGCGATGCAGCCAATTCTTGGATTCGTTTGTGGGCGAGGTGAATCCGAGCTCCTTGCCGACCACCATGGCCGACGAGATCGGGATCCAGCTCATGTTCTGCATACCGCCGGCCAGGATCAGATCTGCGGTACCCGACATGATGGCCTGGGCACCGAAGGAGATGGCCTGCTGGCTGGAGCCGCACTGCCGGTCGACGGTGACGCCGGGGACGGCCTCGGGATAGCCGGCGGCCAGCCAGGTCAGGCGGCCGATGTTGCCGGCCTGTCCACCGATGGCGTCGACACAGCCGACGATGACGTCGTCGACCGCGCCCGGATCGACATCGTTGCGATCGAAGATGGCGCGGAACGCGTGCACGCCGAGATCGATCGGGTGCACCTGCGCGAGCGCGCCGTTCTTCTTGCCGACCGGCGTACGCACGGCGTCGACGATGTAAGCCTCACGCATGGTTGTCTCCTTTGACAGTGTCGTTATCCGCGACGATGCCGCCGAGGACGATGGCGAGGTATTGCCGGCCCACCTGCTCGGCCGTGAGCGGACCGCCCGGTTGATACCAGCGGACCGAGACCCAAGTGGTGTCGCGGATGAACCGGTAGACCAGGTCGACGTCGAGGTCGGGCCGAAACGATCCATCGGCGACGCCCTGGTGCAGGATGTCGATCCACATCTTGCGCTGCTCTTTGTTGCGCTCGTCGACGAACCCGAACTGCGGGATCGCCGACAGCCGCTTGGCCTCGTCCTGGTAGATCACCACCTGCGCGTGCCGGTGCTCGATCGCCTCGAAGGAGGCCATGAACAGGCCGGTGAGCCGGCCGAGCGGGCTGGACTCCTCCTCGAGGATCTGCTCGTACCGCGCGAACAGCCAATCGAGGAAGTCCTTGAGGACTTCCTCGACCATCTGCTCTTTGGACTTGAAGTGGTGATACAGACTTCCCGAGAGAATTCCGGCGGAATCGGCGATATCGCGGACGGTCGTCGCCTTCAGGCCGCGTTCGGCGAACATGGTCGCGGCAAGGTCGAGGAGCTCGTCGCGTCTGCTAGCCGGTTGGCTGGGCGTATCCGGCGCCATTGCCCCAGCATAGCAACCAAGCGCTTGCTAGGTCACCTCTAGGGCGCGAGGCAGTCGGATCATGCGGGCTGCGGTACCTCTTCGGCGAGCACGACCGGGAGCTCGGATGCCGCCGCCGGTAGTACCGGCAGGGCCTGCGCCCCGGCGCTGCGTCGAGACAGCGGCACGGCCAGCAGACCGGCCAGCAGCGACACCACCAGCGCACCCCAACCAGCCGGCGCCGAGGTGGACCACACCCCGTTGAGCAGCAGGATCGCCGAGACCGTGCAGGTGGGGATTCCCAGCAAGACGAGGAACCATCCGGTGAAATGCCCTAGATCGATCTGCCCCGCCTTGGTCAGGCCGAGCCCCAACAGGACGAAGAACAGCGACCACATGATGGCCCAGGTCGCCCAGATGACGGCGAACACCGGATCGGTGCCGACGCTCTTTATGGCGTAGTAAGCCGCGATCACCGCGACGAACAAGCTGTACCAACCGAAGCCGCGGGTATCGATGTCGAAGATCTGGATGAACGCGAACCAGAGGTAGGTGAACCCGAACAGATAACTCGGCCAGGTCGCGTTGACGATTCCCGGGTCGCCGTCCGAGCCGACGAGTACGAGCGTGGGCAGGACAACCTGGGTGACTCCGACGAAGAGGTTCAGCGGGGCAGCTCCTTTGGCCTCGACGATGCCGACCGAGACCAAGCCATTGACGAACAGCGCCACACCGACGAGCAGCAACCCGACGTTTCCCATCAGCGGCCGATCCAGTCCACGAACTGATCCGACGTGATCACCGGTGCGAAGAAATTATTGATCCGTTGGAACGCGGCACGCTCCTGCTCGGGATCGGCCGCGCCCGTCGCGTCGCCGATCACGATGGGCAGCAACCCGTGATCGCGTGCCGCACGGGCATTGCCTTCCACGCACCAATCGAGATGAATCCCGGTGAGCACCAACACCTCGACGCGTTGCCGGCTCAACGCGCCGGGCAGATCCGTTCCCACGAATGCGGTCTGCAGGGCCTTCTCGTACAACTCGTTGTCACCGGGTTCGACCAGCTCGCGCAGCTCACCCACGAGCTCGTTGTCCCAGGCGATCTGCTCGGGCGTGGCATCGATATGGCCGGTCCAGCCGTCGTACTGAACCCGATCGAAATCCGTCTTGGGGTAATCGTCACGGAACACCGAGAACCCGATCCAATTGAACGACACGAAATTCGGGGCCAACCGCGCCGCCTTCGCCGCCTTCACGGTCGCCTCAAGGCTGCCGCGATACGCGTGGCCCTCGGCGTATTGCACACCGCCGGGCTTGTACAGCGAGTTGGACTGACTGATCGACAGGAACGCCGCAGGCCTGGAGAGGATCTCGCGGAAGTCGAGCGCCTGCCACTGCTTGGCGAGCAGTGGGATGGCAGCGCGGTTGTCGGTCGGATACCCCAGCGCCTGCGGGTCGAGCTCGATCGGTTCCTGCGGAGTGGTTCGAGAAGATGCCTCGACGGAGAGTGCGGTCACATGGCATACCTTCGGCCGACAGCAGCCGAGTCGACAGGCTTTGAATCGGCACGATTCTGGGCGACTACCAGCGATGGGCGTCGCTTCTGAGTCACATGGACCCCATTGGCAACCGGCTCTGGCGTCGGGTGCCGCATTGCCCGACTAATAGCGACAACTCAGCGACAATCGCAACACGGGTATCGTCAGTATCGCCAGTCACGCGCTCGATCAATACTTATGTCCCGGCAGGCGCATTGGCCTCGTGCGCAACAGATTTGACGTGCCCGGCTATCAGCGACAGAGTCGCTATAAGCCGGGCACTGGACTGCTGAGACTCATGGTGTCAGTGGTGCTGCACCGACAAAAGTGACCAGCGACAATGGGTCTGGTGTGGCCAGCGATTTACACGAGGCGATTGTCGCTGAATTGTCGCTATTAGTCGGGCGCATCGCCTATCCCGCCGAAACAGTTGGCGTCAGGCCCGCTGACTCGACACCGAGATGACCTCGCCGGTGAGGTAGCTCGAGTAGTCGCTGGCCAGGTAGGCGATGGTGGTGGCGATCTCCCACGGTTCGGCCGCGCGGCCGAACGCCTCGTCCGAGGACAGCCGGTCCAGCAAGGCGGCATCGGCCGACTTCTCCAGGAACTTATGCCGCGCGATGCTCGGCGAGACCGCATTGATCCGCACGCCGTACTCGACGGCCTCGATCGCGCTGCACCTGGTCAACGCCATCACACCGGCCTTGGCGGCGGCATAGTGCGACTGGGAGTGCTGAGCACGCCAGCCGAGAACACTGGCGTTGTTGACGATGACGCCGCCATGCTCGACGCCCCGGAAGTAGCGCAGTGCGGCGCGGGTGGCCCGCATGACCGAGTTCAAGGTGACGTTGAGAACGCGGTCCCACTCGTCGTCGGTCATGTCGACCAGCGGGGTCTCACCGCCGAGGCCGGCGTTGTTGACCAAAACGTCCAAGCGGCCCATCTTTTCGACCGCCGAGGTGATCAGCGCGTCGACTGCTTCGGTGGAGGTGACGTCGCAGACCACCGCTTCGACCCGACCCAGGCCGAGCTCGGCCAGCTGATCGCGGGTCTCGTTCAACCGGCGTTCGTGGTAATCGGACACCACGACGTCGGCGCCCTCGAGCAGCGCACGACGCGCGGTAGACGAGCCGATGCCGGTACCGGCCGCGGCAGTGACGAGAACGACCTTGCCCTTGAGCAGACCGTGGCCCTCGACCTCGTTGGGGGCTACTGAAAGGTCACTCATCCCTTTGCCTCTCGGGGTAGACCGAGCACGCGCTCGGCGATGATGTTGCGCTGAATTTCGTTCGATCCGCCGTAGATGGTGTCCGAACGCGAGAACAGGTAGAGCCGCTGCCACTCGTCGAACTCACCGTCGGGCAGTGTCAACCCGGCCACACCCTGCACGTCCATGGCGATCTCGCCAAGCTCGCGATGCCAATTGGCCCACAACAGCTTCGAGACATTGTCTTGCCCCGGCTGTTCGACATCCATGGTGGCCAGCGCATACGACCGCATCGCCTGCAGGCCGGTCCAGGACTCGGTCAGCCGCCGGCGGATCAGCGGATCGTCGGCCGCACCGGTGCGCTTGGCGAGCTCGACCAGGTTGGAATGTTCACGCGCGTAACGGATCTGCTGCCCCAGCGTGGAAACCCCACGCTCGAAAGTCAAGGTGCCCATGGCCACCCGCCAGCCATCACCAGGCTGACCGACCACCAGCGAGGCCTCGGTGCGGGCGTCGTCGAAGAACACCTCGTTGAACTCGGAGTCCCCGGTCAGCTGGATGATCGGACGGATTTCGACGCCCGGCTGATCCAGCGGCACCAGCAGGTAAGACAGGCCGGCGTGCCGCTTGGAGCCCTTCTCGGTGCGCGCCACGACGAAGCACCACTGCGCCCAGTGGGCCAGTGACGTCCAAACCTTCTGACCATTGATCCGCCACTCGTCGCCGTCCAGCTCGGCCGTCGTCGCCACGTTGGCCAGGTCACTGCCGGCGTTGGGCTCGGAGTAACCCTGGCTCCATAGCTCGGTGACGTCGAGGATCTTGGGCAGGAACCGCTGCTGCTGTTCGGGGGTGCCGTACTCGATCAGCGTCGGCCCGAGCAGCTCCTCGCCCAGGTGGTTGACCTTGTCCGGCGCATTGGCGCGGGCGTACTCCTCGTAGAAGGCGACGCGGTGCGCGACCGACAGCCCGCGGCCGCCGTGCTCGACGGGCCAGCCGAGGCAGGTCAATCCCGCAGCGGCGAGATGCTGATTCCACGCCCGCCGCTCTTCGAAGGCTTCGTGCTCACGCCCCGGTCCACCAAGGCCCTTGAGCGCCGCGAATTCGCCTACGAGATTGTCTGCGAGCCACTGGCGGACCTCGGCCCGGAACTCCTGGACCTCTATCACCCCTGTAGGCTAACCTACCAAGCACTTGCTTTGTTAAGGGAGCATCGATGACGAGCGATCGCCGCACCGTTCCAGCGGTGCTGGACAAGGTTGCCGTGCAGTTTTCGGACCATGAAGCGCTGGTCAGCGACGATAAGCGCCTCACCTATTCGGAGCTGCGCGCGCACGTACGCCAAGCCGCGGCGGCGATGATCGATTTCGGCGTCCAGCCCGGCGATCGGGTGGCGATCTGGTCCCCCAACACCTGGCATTGGGTAGTGGCCTGCCTGGCCACGCACTACGCCGGCGCGCAGATGGTGCCGCTCAACACCCGCTACACCGCCAGCGAGGCCGCCGACATCCTGGCCCGCACCGAGGCTCCGCTGCTGATCGCCGCCGGCGAGTTCCTCGGCGTCGACAAGACCGCCGAACTGGATCGCGCCGCCCTGCCCGCGCTGCGCCACATCGTGCGGGTGCCAATCGAGAAGCCGGACGGAACCTGGGATGAGTTCGTGGCCCGGGGGGACAAAGACGGCGCCCTGGAAGCCGTAGACGCCCGTGCGGCGGCGGTAGAACCTGACGACGTATCCGACATCCTGTTCACCTCCGGCACCACCGGACGCAGCAAGGGCGTGCGGTGTGCGCACCGTCAGTCGCTCGACGGATCGGCCGCGTGGGCGGCGTGCGGTCAGGTCACCAGCACCGACCGGTACCTGTGCATCAACCCGTTCTTCCACAATTTCGGCTATAAGGCCGGCATCCTGGCCTGTCTGCAGACCGGCGCCACGCTGTATCCGATGCTCACCTTCGACGCCGAGCAGACCCTCAAAACCATTGCCGAACAGCGCATCACGGTGCTCCCCGGGCCTCCGACCATTTTCCAGACCCTGCTGGACCATCCGAAGCGCGCGGACTACGACCTGTCGTCCCTGCGCTTCTCGGTGACCGGTGCGGCCGTCGTGCCGGTGGTGCTGATCGAGCGGATGCAATCCGAACTCGACATCGACATCGTGCTGACCGCTTACGGGCTGACCGAGGCAGCCGGGTTCGGCACCATGTGCCGGGCCGACGACGACGCCATCACCGTCGCCACCACATGTGGCCGGCCGATCGCCGATTTCGAGTTGCGGCTGGATGATTCGGGTGAGGTGCTCCTGCGTGGACCGAACGTCATGCTCGGTTACCTCGACGACGCGGAGGCCACCGCAGCCGCTGTGGACGCCGAGGGGTGGTTGCACACCGGTGACATCGGCAAGCTCGACGAGCGCGGCAATCTGACCATCACCGACCGCCTCAAGGACATGTACATCTGCGGCGGGTTCAATGTGTACCCGGCCGAGATCGAGCAGGTGCTGGCCCGGCTGGACGGGGTGGCCGAGACCGCGGTGGTCGGCGTACCCGACGAACGTCTCGGCGAGGTTGGCAAGGCATTCGTGGTGCTCAAGCCCGGCGTGACGCTGGACGAGACCGCCGTGATCGCCCACAGCCGTGAGCATCTGGCCAACTTCAAGGTGCCGCGGTCGGTGGAGTTCCTCGACGTGCTGCCGCGAAATCCCGGCGGCAAAGTGATCAAACCGGTGTTGCGCAGCAAAGGGACCCGAGAAGGGGTGCAATGGACCTGATAATTGACGAGGCCACACGGGAGTTTCAAGCCGAGGTCCGCGACTTCCTCACGGCCAACCGGGAACATTTCCCGACGAAGTCGTACGACACTCTTGAGGGTTTCGAGCAGCACCGTCGTTGGGACAAGGTACTTTTCGACGCCGGACTGTCGGTGATCGCGTGGCCCAAGGAATACGGCGGCCGCGACGCCACCCTGCTGCAATGGGTGGTGTTCGAGGAGGAGTACTTCCAGGCCGGCGCTCCCGGCCGCGCCAGCGCCAACGGCACCGCGATGCTGGCCCCGACCCTGTTCGCCCACGGCACCGAAGAACAACTGCAGCGGGTCCTGCCGAAAATGGCCAGCGGCGAGGAGATCTGGGCCCAGGCGTGGTCCGAACCCGAGTCAGGCAGCGACCTGGCCTCGTTGCGTTCGACGGCCACGAAGGTCGACGGCGGCTGGAAGCTCAACGGGCAGAAGATCTGGAGCTCGCGCGCCCCGTTCGGTGAGCGCGGTTTCGGACTGTTCCGTTCCGACCCCGAGGCGCAGCGCCACAAGGGCCTGACCTACTTCATGTTCGATCTCAAGGCTCCTGGCATCACCGTGCGTCCGATCGCCCAGCTGGGCGGCGACACGGGTTTCGGCGAGATCTTCCTCGACGACGTGTTCGTTCCCGACAACGACGTGATCGGCGGCGTGCACGAGGGCTGGCGCGCGGCGATGAGCACGTCGAGCAACGAGCGCGGCATGTCGCTGCGCAGCCCGGCCCGGTTCCTGGCACCGGCCGAGCGCCTGGTGTCGCTGTGGAAGGAAAACCCCGACCCGGTGTTCACCGATCGGGTCGCCGACGCCTGGATCAAGGCTCAGGCGTACCGGCTGCACACCTTCGGCACCGTGACCCGCCTGGCCAACGGTGGCGAGCTCGGCGCCGAGTCCTCGGTGACCAAGGTGTTCTGGTCCGACCTGGACGTCGCCCTGCATCAGACCGCACTCGATATGCAGGGTCCGGACGCCGAGCTGACGGACCACTGGACCGAAGGGCTGCTGTTTGCTCTTGGCGGCCCGATCTACGCCGGCACCAACGAGATTCAACGCAACATCATTGCGGAAAGACTGCTCGGCCTACCGCGCGAATCTGGGGGGAAACCCAAGTGAACTTCGAGATTGACGAACAGCAGCGGGACTTCGCGGCCAGCATCGATGCGGCGCTGAGCGCTGCCGATGTCCCGGCCGCAGTACGAGCCTGGGGCGACGGTGACACCGGACCGGGCCGCAAGGTGTGGGCACAGCTGACCGACCTGGGGGTCACCGCGCTGCTGGTGCCGGAAAAGTACGACGGCATCGACGCCAGCCCCGTCGACCTCGTCGTCGCCCTGGAGCGGTTGGGCTACTGGACAGTCCCGGGTCCGGTGACCGAGTCGATCGCCGTCGCACCGATCCTGCTCTCAGATGACGAACGCTCGGGAGCGCTGGCCTCCGGCGAGCTCATCGCCACGGTCGCCATGCCGCCGCAGGCACCACGCGCCGTCAACGCCGATTTCGCCGGGCTGACCTTGCTGGCCGCCGACGGCAAGGTCAGCGACGCCAGCATTGATGTTCAGGTCGGGGCGGCTCACGATTCCGTCGACCCGGCGCGAAAGCTGTTCGACGTCAGCGCATCCGGTGACAGCCAACCTGCCGACACGGCACGAGCCTACGAGTTCGGTGTGCTGGCCACCGCAGCACAGCTGGTGGGCGCCGGCCAGGCGATGCTCGATCAGTCCGTCGAATACGCCAAGCAGCGCGCCCAGTTCGGCCGAATCATCGGCTCCTACCAAGCCATCAAGCACAAGTTGGCCGACGTGCTCATCGCCGTCGAGCTGGCCCGGCCGCTGGTCTACGGCGCGGCTCTGTCACTGGCCGAAGGCTCGCCGGACACCGCCCGCGACGTGAGCGCCGCCAAGGTCGCTGCCGCCGACGCCGCCCTGCTGGCCGCCCGCTCGGCGCTGCAGACCCACGGCGCCATCGGATTCACCCAGGAACACGATTTGTCCCTGTCTCTGCTGCGCGTGCAGGCGTTGCGCAGTGCCTGGGGCGATCCGGCTTTGCACCGCCGACGCGTGTTGGCGGACTTGTGATGATGTATCTGTGCATAATTAACCGGGGGGTAAATCATGAGTGAAGAACGACAGCTGCTGCGCGAAACCGTCGCCGCCCTGGTCGACAAGCACGCCTCACCGGAGGCGGTCCGCACGGCGATGGAATCCGAACGCGGCTACGACGAGAAACTGTGGAGCCTGCTGTGTGAGCAGGTCGGTGCGGCCGCCCTGGTGGTGCCCGAAGAGCTCGGCGGTGCCGGTGGCGAACTCGCCGATGCCGCAGTGGTTCTCGAAGAGCTCGGCAAGGCCCTGGTGCCCACCCCACTGCTGGGCACCACGCTCGCCGAGTTCGCCCTGCTCGCCGTCGACGACCACGAGCCACTCGAAGGACTGGCCGAAGGCACATCGATCGGCACCGTGGCCTTCGACCCCGAGTACGTGATCAACGGTGACGTGGCCGATGTGGTCATCGGCGCTGACGGGGAGAACCTGACGCGTTGGACCACATTCACCGCCACGCCCAAGACCACCATGGATCTGACCCGTCGGCTGTCCGCGGTGATCCCCGGCGACACCGTCGTCCTCGGCGCCGACCCCGGCCTGGCCGACACCGCGGCCCTGCTGATGGCCGCCGAACAGATCGGTGCCGCATCACGCTGCCTGGACCTGACCGTGGCCTACACCAAGGACCGGGTGCAGTTCGGCCGTGCCATCGGTAGCTTCCAGGCGCTCAAGCACCGGATGGCCGACCTGTACGTCAAGGTGTCCGCGGCGCGCGCCGTCATCAACGACGCCATCGCCGCCCCGTCACCGGCCACGGCATCGCTGGCCCGCTACTTCGCCAGCGAGGCCCTGTCCGCGGTGACCGCCGAAGCCATCCAGATGCACGGCGGCATCGCGATCACCTGGGAAAGCGACATCCAGCTGTATTTCAAGCGTGCCCACGGCAGTGCCCAACTGCTGGGACCGCCGCGTGAGCACCTGCGCCGGCTCGAAGCCGAAGTGTTCTAGGCGGCTCGCCGCCGAAGTGTTCTAGGCGGCTCGCCGCCGATGTGTTCTAACCTGGCTGGGATGGACGTGTCCCTGCGAGCCGGAATCCCGCCGTTTCACGTCATGGATGTCTGGCTGGCCGCGGCCGAACGCCAACGCACGCACGGCGACCTGGTCAATCTGTCGGCGGGCCAGCCCAGCGCCGGGGCGCCGGCCGCGGTGCGCGACGCGGCCGTGGCCGCGCTGAACGACGGCGCGCTCGGCTACACCGTCGCGCTGGGAATTCCGGAACTGCGTGCCGAGATCGCCGCGTCGTACCGCAAGTACGACGTCGAGGTGAGCGTCGATGACGTCATCCTCACCACCGGCTCGTCGGGCGGGTTTCTGCTGACGTTCCTGGCGTGCTTCGACGCCGGTGATCGCGTCGCGATCGCCAGCCCCGGCTATCCCTGTTACCGCAATATCCTCACCGCGCTCGGCTGCGAGGTGGTCGAGATCCCGTGCGGCCCCGAGACCCGGTTCCAGCCGACCGTCGCGATGCTCGAGGCGCTCGATCCACCCGTGGCCGGGGTGATCGTCGCCAGCCCGGCGAACCCGACCGGCACCGTCATCCCGCCCGCCGAGCTCGCCGCGATCGCTCGCTGGTGCGATACCTCCGGTGTGCGGTTGATCAGCGACGAGGTGTACCACGGCCTGGTCTATCCCGGCGCCCCGGAGACCAGCTGCGCATGGGAGACCTCGCGGAATGCCGTGGTGGTCAACAGCTTCTCGAAGTATTTCGCGATGACGGGCTGGCGGTTGGGTTGGCTGCTGGTGCCCACCGAGCTACAGCGTGCCGTCGACCGGCTCACCGGCAACTTCACCATCTGCCCACCGGCTCTGGCCCAGCACGCCGCGGTGGCCGCGTTCACACCCGAATCCCTGGCCGAGGCCGAAGGCCTGCTCTCGCATTACGCCGACAACCGCGCGTTGCTGCTCGACGGATTGCGCGGCATCGGCATCGACCGGTTGGCCCCGACCGACGGCGCGTTCTACGTGTACGCCGACGTCAGCGATCACACCGACGATTCGCTGGCCTGGTGCGCAAAGCTGTTGGCCGACACCGGGGTTGCCATCGCACCCGGTATCGATTTCGACACCGTGCGCGGCGGCGCCTATGTGCGGCTGTCGTTCGCCGGGCCGACGAGCGATATCGAAGAGGCGCTGCGCCGGATCGGGTCCTGGCTTCCTACGTCGACTCTGCGGTGAGGGCGGCCTCGATCCGTACTTTCACGCCTTGAGCGCCGAGTCGACAGCTTCCACGTCGGCGCGGTCAACCTCCGCCAGATCGATGCCCTTGGTCTCCCGGGCGAAATACAGGGCGACCAGAGTAACGACGGCGGCGCCGGCCAGATAGATCGCGATCGGCACCGACGAGTGGAACTCGGCCAGCAGGCGCACCGCGATGACCGGCGCGAGCGATCCCGCGACAATAGCCGTCACCTGATAACCAAGGGACACACCGGAATACCGCATTCGAGTCGGGAACATCTCGGACATCAACGCGGGCTGCGGGGCGTACATGAAGGCATGGAACACCAGCCCGAGCACGATCGCTGACAGGATGACCACATTGTCGTGGCTGTCCATCATCGGGAAGGCGAAGAACCCCCACGCTCCGGTGCCGAGCGCACCGACGAGGTATACCGGCCGGCGCCCGAAACGGTCGGACAGGGCGCCGACGAGCGGGATGGCCACGAGATGCACCGCGTGCGCGACCAGCAGCCACAGCAGGATCGAGTCGGTCTCGGCGTGGGCATGCACCTTCAGATACGTGATGGAGAACGTGACCACCAGGTAGTACATGATGTTCTCGGCGAACCGCAGCCCCATCGCGGTGAACACGCCGCGCGGGTACCGGCGCAGCACCTCGACGGCGCTGAACGACGATGCCTTGATCTGCGCGGCTTCCTGTTGCGCCACAACGAAGATCGGGGCGTCGGTGACCTGGGTCCGGATGTAGTACCCGATCAGCACCACCACGGCCGAGAGCCAGAACGCCACCCGCCAACCCCAGGACAGGAAGTCCGCGTCGGACAACGTCGCGGTCAGCACCAACAGCACCACGGTGGCCAGCATGTTGCCCACCGGCACACCGGCTTGGGGCCAGCTGGCCCAGAACCCGCGGCTGCGGTTCGGGCTGTGCTCGGCGACCAACAGCACCGCCCCACCCCATTCACCGCCGACGGCGAACCCCTGCAGAAAACGCAACACCACCAGCAGCGCGGGCGCCCAGTAGCCGATCTGATCGTAGGTCGGCAGGCATCCCATCAAGAAGGTGGCGACGCCGACCAGCAGCAACGAGAACTGCAGCAGCTTCTTACGGCCGTACTTGTCGCCGAAATGCCCGAAAACAATGCCGCCCAACGGCCGTGCGACGAAACCGACCGCGTAGGTGAGGAACGCGGCCAGGATGGCGTCGAGCTCACTGCCGATCCCGGGGAAGAACACCTTGCTGAACACCAGGGTGGCGGCGGTGCCGTACAGGAAGAACTCGTACCACTCCACCACCGTGCCGGCCATCGACGCGGCGACGACACGGCCCAGCCCTGACGGCGGCCTGTCCGCCCGCGACTCGGCGTCCGCCGTGCTCGACGTTATTTCGTACGCAGACTCACTTTCAGGCATGCGTCAGTTTGGCACCGGTCGCATCCTGAACATCGTCGAAAGTGAGATCCGGTGCGGTCTCGACCAAGGTCAAAGTGCCGTCTCCGGTGACGTCGATGACCGCAAGGTCGGTGATGATGCGATGCACAACCCGTTCGCCGGTCAGCGGCAGCGTGCAACTCTCTACGATCTTGGGCTGTCCGGACTTGTCGACGTGCTCCATCAACACGATGACCCGCCCGGCGCCGTGGACGAGATCCATCGCCCCGCCCATGCCCTTGACCATCTTGCCCGGGACCATCCAGTTGGCCAGGTCGCCATGGCGGGAAACCTGCATGCCGCCCAGCACCGCGACGTCGATGTGGCTACCGCGAATCATGCCGAAGGACAACGCCGAATCGAAGAAGGCGGCGCCGGGCAGAACCGTCACGGTTTCCTTGCCGGCGTTGATCAGGTTGGCGTCGATCTCGTCGGCGGTCGGGTACGGGCCAGTGCCCAAGATTCCGTTCTCCGAATGCAGCGTGACGTGCACGTCGCGGTCGAGGTATCCGGGAATGAGCGTGGGCAGGCCGATGCCGAGGTTCACGTACTGCCCGTCGGACAGTTCGCGCGCCGCGCGGGCGGCCATCTGCGACCGCGTCCATCCCTTGGTGATCACCGAATCTGTCATGCCGACACCTCCTCGCGCACGGTGCGCTTCTCGATCCGTTGTTCCTGCGGCCCGGTCTCGACGATGCGCTGCACGAAGACACCGGGAAGATGGACCTGCTCGGGGTCCAATTCACCTGGCTCGACCAGCTTTTCAACTTCGGCGATGGTGATCCGGCCGGCCATCGCGACCAGCGGGTTGAAGTTCATCGCGGTCTTGTCGAACACCAGGTTGCCTTGGGTATCGCCGAGGGCGGCATGAACGAGGGCGAAGTCGGCGTGAATGCCGGTCTCCAGGACGTAGCGACGCCCGTCGAACTCGCGGGTCTCCTTGGGGGGCGAGGCGACGGCAACCGAGCCGTCGGCGGCGTAGCGCCACGGCAATCCGCCGTCGGCCACCAGGGTGCCGACTCCGGCCGGGGTGTAAAACGCCGGGATTCCGGCTCCGCCGGCCCGCAACCGCTCGGCGAGCGTGCCCTGCGGCGTCAGCTCCACTTCGAGTTCTCCGGCCAGGTACTGCCGGGCGAACTCCTTATTCTCCCCTACATAGGAGGCCGTGACGCGGGCGATGCGGCCGAGACCCAGCAGCACGCCGAGGCCCACGCCGTCGACACCGCAGTTGTTGGAGTACACCGAAAGATTCCCGACCCCGGTATCGGCGACGGCCTGGATCAGGCTGTCGGGGATGCCGCAGAGTCCGAATCCGCCGACGGCCAGCGATGCGCCGTTGCCGATGTCGGCAACTGCCTCGCGGACGTCAGCCACGTGCTTACCGGCCATACTCGATGCTCCTGCGTCTGTTCAGTGGATGACTTGTCCAGGCGAGGACATCACCAACGAGCTGGTGAGCGCAAGACTTGGTGGCCCATCGAAGGTGTTCTGTCCGCTCAGGTGACGCGGGGCGGCAATGGCGTCCACTGAGTGGACGCTACAGTCGGAACTGTGGCTGAAGGTGAATCCGGCACTCCGGTGATCACACGCGCCGCGACGATCCTGCGCGCGCTCGCCGATGCCCGCTCCGACGGTGTCACCACGACCGAGCTCGCCCGCTCGACAAACATGCCGCGCGCGACCGCGCACCGGATGCTCACCGCGCTGGCCGGCGAAGGCCTCGTCGACCGGGCGCCCGACACCGGGTTGTGGTTCCTGGGCCCGGAGGTGTACCTGCTCGGTTCGGTGGCCGCCGCCCGGTACGACGCGGCCCCGCTGGCCACCGACATCCTGCGCACGTTGGCGCGCGACACCGGCGAGAGTGCGTTCCTGTCCGCCCGTCGCGGCGACGAATCAATCTGCGTGAGCGCCGAGGAAGGCAGCTTCCCGCTGCGCTCCCACGTCTTGCATCCGGGCAAGCGGTTTCCGCTCGGTGTCGCCTCGGCCGGGATCGTCATGCTGGCGCACCTGCCGGACCCGGAGATCACGGCCTATCTCGATCGCGTCGACCTGACTGCGGATTGGGGCGAGACGCACTCGGCCGCCCAGCTTCGCCGCCGCATTCACCAAACCAGGATCAAGGGCTACTCGGTCAACCCGGGCTTGATCGTGGAGGGCAGCTGGGGCATCGGCGCAGCGGTGTTCAACGAACTCGGCCAGCCCATGTGGGCGTTGAGCCTGACCGGTGTGGAGATGCGGTTCGGAGCTCAACGCCAGGCCGCCCTCGGGGAAGCGCTTCTGCTTGCCGCGCACACCCTCGGCCAACGACTCAAGCGAAAGTGATCGGCAGAACCCTTGCGGTCGAGAGCCGGTATTGCTGCAGTGGAACGTATGCCTTTCGTCGAGCATGACCGCGGCCGCGCCTACTACCGGCACTGGGCCACCCCGCAACCCCGTGCCGCCGTCGTCTTCCTGCACGGGTTCGGTGAACACACCGGGGTCTACCACCGCTACGGTTTCGCACTCAACGCCGCTGGGATCGACCTGTGGGCAGTCGACCAATTCGGCCACGGCCTCACCCCGGGAACCCGTGGCGATTTCGGCTCGATCGACGACAGCTCGGCGTTGGCCGAGTCCCTGACCGCGCTGGCCGAACAGGAAACTCCGGGCATACCGCTGGTGGCACAAGGACATTCGTTCGGCTCGGTGGTCACGCTGTTCCGGTTGCTGGGCGAGCCGCACCGGTATCGCGCCGGCATCATCTCCGGCGCGCCACTGGCGCCAATACCCGAATTGGTGGATGCGGACACGGCACTGGACCTGGACCCGAACTGGCTGTCGTCCGACCCGTTCTACCTGGACGCCCTGGAGAACGATCCGTTGGCCTTCGTCGACGCCGACGGGGCCGCGCTCACCCGCGAACTCGACCGGGCCTGGGACCGCTTCGGAGCCGAGTTGCCGACGTTGTCGGTGCCGACGCTGGCACTGCACGGTACGGCCGACGTCATCGCGCCGATCGGCGCGGTACAGGCCTACGCCGAACAGATAGAACCGTTGCAGTTCAAGGAGTTTGCCGGCGGCAAGCACGACATTCTCAATGACTCGACGCACCGCGAGGTGGCCGCGGCGATCGTGGAGTTCATCGACGCGCGGGTCTAACGCCGCGCCGCGTACCCGGCAGTGAGCCAGTAGATGGTCCGGTCGAGGCTCGGCACGATCTCGGTGATGGCGATCTCGCCCGCGGTGAAGCGTCCGACCAGACCGAACACCAGGCTGGTCAGGATGTTGTCGAAGTCGTGCACAAATGCCTCGTCGACCCCAGCCAGGATCGACAGGCCCGCGGGCATCACGGCATCGAGCCCACGGCGCACCAGTCGGTCCCCACCCGGAGCGGCTCGGGCGCGCGAGTAGGCCCGCAGCATGTCCGGGTGCTTCTCCCACGGCTCGAACAGGGTGCGGAACATCCGCATCAGCGCCTCATAGAGCGACTCCCCCGGCTCGCGCACCTGGCCCGTCACTCCCGAATACCGGTTCTCTGCCATCCAGGAATCCAGCGCGGCCAAGATCAGCTCATCGCGGGTGGCATACCGCTTGTAGATCGTGGCCAGCGACGTCTTGGCCCGACGCGCCACCTCACGCAGCTGCACGGCGTCATAGCCCTCCGTTTCGAGGAGCTCGACGACGATGTCGAGAATCCGGTCCCGTTCTTCTGCCACTTCGAACACACCCTTGCCGTCGACGAGTAACCCGGTTACCGTACCGCTGTAACACGGTTACAGCCATTCGCGAAGCGAGGATCAATGGGCAATCTGGACGGAAAAGTCGCCTTCATCACCGGGGTCGCCCGCGGCCAGGGACGCAGTCATGCGGTGACGCTGGCCAGTGCAGGTGCAGCCATCATCGGTGTCGACATCTGCGCCGACATCGCCTCCAATCCCTACCCCATGGCCGGCCGCGACGAGCTCGACGAGACGGTCGCCCTGGTCGAGGCGGCCGGCGGCAAGATGCTCGGTTCGGTCGCCGATGTGCGTGACTTCCACGCCCTAAAGACGGCCCTGGACGTGGGCGTCGAGCAGTTCGGACGGTTGGACATCGTGCTCGCCAACGCCGGCATCGCGCCCACCGCGTTCCGGGAGGTGACGATCGACGAGGACCTCGCGATGTGGACCGATGCGATCGGAGTCAACCTCGTCGGCTCATTCCATACCGCCAAGGCGGCGATTCCCCACCTGATCGACGGCGGGCGCGGCGGATCCATCGTGTTCACCAGCTCCACCGCCGGGCTGCGCGGCTTCGGCGGATCACAGGGCGGTGGGCTGGGTTACGCGGCATCCAAGCACGGCATCGTCGGCTTGATGCGCACCCTAGCCAATGCCCTTGCCCCGCACAATATCCGGGTCAACACCGTGCATCCGACCGCAGTCAACACCATGATGGCGGTCAACCCGGCGATGACGGCGTTCCTGGAGAACTACCCCGACGGCGGACCCCACCTGCAGAACCCACTGCCGGTGGAACTGCTCGAACCACAGGACATCAGCGCGACGATCAGCTACCTGGTCTCCGACGCGGCCAAATACGTCACCGGGGTCACCCTCCCGGTCGACGCCGGCTTCACGAACAAGCTCTGATGGGGCGCGTCACCGGCAAACGCGTGCTGATCACCGGCGCAGCACGCGGCATGGGCCGAAGCCACGCGGTACGTCTGGCCGAGGAGGGGGCCGACGTGATCCTCGTCGACATCTGCGAATCACTGCCCGAGGTGGAGTATCCCTTGGCCACCCGCGATGATCTCGACGAAACAGCCCGTCTCGTCACGGAATTGGGCCGTCAAGCCCTCACATATGTGGTCGACGTGCGCGACGGTGAGGCGTTGAGCGCCGCGGTGGCCGACGGCGTCGAGAAGCTCGGCGGCCTGGACGCTTCGGTCGCCAACGCGGGAGTGCTGACCGCCGGCACCTGGGACACCACCACCGCCGGCCAATGGCGCACCGTCGTCGACGTGAACCTGATCGGCACCTGGAACACCTGCGCGGCCGCCCTGCCGCACCTGGTGGACCGCGGCGGCAGTCTGATCAACGTCAGTTCGGTGGCCGGGCTCAAGGGCTCACCGCTGCACACCCCGTACACGGCATCCAAGCACGGTGTCGTCGGGCTCAGCCGCGCGCTGGCCAACGAGCTTGCCGCAGTCAATGTTCGGGTCAACACCGTGCATCCCACCGGAGTCGCCACCGGGCTGCGACCCGAATCCCTGCACACCCTGATCCACGAAACCCGTCAAGACCTGGGGCCGATCTTCCAGAACGCACTGCCGATCCAGATGACCGACGCACTCGACATCAGCAACGCGGTGCTGTTCCTGATCTCCGACGAAGCCCGGCACGTCACCGGACTGGAGTTCAAGGTGGATGCCGGGGCGACGATCCGATGACCGCCGCCGACACCCGGACCGAACGGGGCAGACGCGAATTCGCCGAGGTGATGACGTTCCCGGCACCGGAAGACGACTCGCCGGCGACTGCCAACCTGATCGACTTCGTGTTCGCCGAGGTGTGGCCGCGCACCGGGCTGTCCCGACGCGACCGGCGGTTCGTCACGCTGGCCTGCGTGGCGGCCGCCGACGCCGAAGGGCCACTGCGCGATCACGTGTACGCCGCGCTCAACAGCGGGGACGTGTCGATCGTCGAAATACGGGAAGCCGTGCTGCATTTCGCGGTATATGCGGGCTGGCCCAAGGCCTCGTGGTTCAACATGATGGTCGACGAGCAGTGGGAGCGCATCCACCGCGAACGCGGGCTGACGCCGCCGGCTTCCGAACCGCTGTTGCCGCTACCCACGCCGAGCGATCCGGAAGACCGATTGCTCTGCGGGGAACAGTCCTTCCGCGACATCAACTGCATCCCGTTCGCGCCGACCCGCGACAATCCCTACTCCGGGGCCGGAATTCTGAACTTCGTGTTCGGCGAGATGTGGTTACGCCCCGGGCTGGGCATGAAGGAACGGCGCTTGATCACGGTGGCCTGCGTGGCATTCCAGGATGCGCCGCTGCCTATTCTCAGTCACGTCTACGCCGCGTTGAAGAGCGGTGATGTCTCGTTCGAGGAGATGGACGAACTGGCACTGCATTTCGCGGCGTACTACGGCTGGCCCAAGGCATCGAACCTCAACCAGGTGATCCGAGAACAGCAGCAGCGAGTGTTCGAGGAATCGCGCACCGAGGGCTGATCGTCGGTTACACCCACCTCGGTGGGCCGCCCACTGTGAAGACGATCGCGAGAATCTGCAGCAATGTCGCCATCGTCTTCACGCTCGTCCGGGCCCGTTCCGCGCTCGGGTTGACGTGAGCCAGGCAACACCCCACAATAGCCGTCATGTTCGGTCAGAAATCCACATCGACGGTCAGACGTGCTGCCGGTTGAGCGTCATGAGGCGATCGTCGAGGCCGTAGGCACCGCCCAGGCGATCAGCACCGACGAACTCGTCCGCCGGCTCGGGGTATCAGCCGAGACGATCCGGCGTGACCTGGCACTTCTCGAAGAACGTGGGGAGCTGCGCCGGGTCCACGGCGGCGCCGCCGCGGTGGCCGACCAGCGCCCCATCGAGCCGTCTTACTCCGAGCGCACGATGATCCGGCACCAGGCCAAAGCACAGCTGGCCCGGGTGGCCGCCGGTCTGCTGGAAAACGGGCAGACCGTGATCATCGACATCGGGACGACCGCCGTCGCAGCAGCTCGGGCGATCCCCCGCGGGTTCACCGGCACCGTGATCACCCCGTCTCTGCCGGTCGCCGTCGAACTGGCCGACCGCCCCGGAATCGAACTGCTGTTGGCTGGCGGCCGCGTCCGGGCCGGCGATCTGGCCTGCTCGAACGCCCATACCAAGGCGTTCTTCACCGACGTCTACGCCGACATCGCGCTGCTGGGTTCCGGCGGTGTCGACGCGGCGGCCGGGCTGACCGATTTCCACCTCGACGAGATCGACGTGCGCCGCACGATCATCGCCAACAGCGCCCGCAGCTACATCCTGGCCGACTCCTCCAAGCTCGGAAAGGTTGCGCCCTACCGGGTCTGCGACCTGAGCGCGGTCGACGGGCTGATCACCGACGAGAACACCGACCCCGCAGTGGCCGCGGCCCTCGAGGAGACGGGAGGTGTGGTCATGCCGGCGCGACCGGCAAGCGCCTGAAACGGGTGCGGGCGCCGTTGCAGCGTCGCCCGCGGACCGAGCCATCCCTTCGCGAAACAGACAATTTCCCGCAGAAAGCCCGATCCATGACAAATTCTTCCATATCGGCCTACGGCTATACCGAGACGCTGGAACGCGGCACCGGCAAATTCGCCTCGTTTGCCGTGGCCTTCGCGTTCGTCTCCATCGCCACCGGCATCTTCACCACCTACGGCAGCGTGCTCAACAGTTCCGGACCGTTGGGCATCTGGACCTGGCCGATCGTGATCGTGGGCCAGGTGGCAGTGGCACTGTTGCTCGGCTCGCTGGCCGCCCGCATCCCGGTGACCGGCTACGCCTACCAGTGGGTGTCGCGGCTGGCCAACCCGATCCTGGGCTGGATCACCGGCTGGATCTCATTCACCTTCCTGGCCATCGTCGTGGTGGCAGTGGATTACACCGTGGCCGCCACCGTGGTGCCCGCGCTGTTCGACTTCCAGGGCACCGCGCTGACCGGCTTCCTGATCACCGCCGGGGTCATGCTGTTGCAAGCCCTGCTCGTGGGGTTGTCCACGAAGTGGACCGAACGGGTGAACAACTTCGCCGTCACCGCCGAACTGCTGGTGATGGTCGCGCTGGTGGTGCTGCTGTTCATCGTCGGCGTGATCGCGCACAAACTGTCGATGGGCAACCTGTTCTCCCGCGGCGACATCCCTGCCGACGGCTACTGGAGCTTCGGCACGGCGACATCGGCGGGTCCGTGGATGCTCGGCTTCCTGCTCGGCGCGTTCACCATCGTCGGTTTCGAATCGGCCGCCAACCTCGCCGAGGAAACCAAGAGGCCGGAAATCGTGGTGCCGCGCGCCATGTGGCAGGCGGTGCTGGCGTCGGGTGTACTCGGCTTCCTGTTCCTGTTGGTGGTGACCGCCGCCGTCAACGACCCGACCACACTGGCCCAATCGGGTACCCCGATCGCCGACGTCATCCGTGACATCCTCGGCTCATTCGTCGGCACCGCGCTGCTCATCTTCGTCGCCGTCGGAATCTTCGCCTGCGGTCTGGTCATCACGATGAGCGGCGTGCGCCTGGTCTGGGCGATGTCACGAGACCAACGTTTCCCGGGTTGGCAAGCCCTGCACAAGGTTTCACCCCGATTTCGGACGCCGCTGAACGCCACCGTCGCGATGTTCCTCATCTCCTCGGTGATCCTCGGCTTGTTCTCCACCAGTACCGACGCGCTGTTCAAGCTGTTCTCCGCGGCAACGCTGTTACCTGCCACGATCTACGCGATCACCGTCGCGCTCTACATCGCCACCCGCAAGAAGCTGCCTCCGAGCCAAGGCTTCCGTCTGGGCCGCTGGGAGATCCCGGTTCTGGTGGTCGCCGTGATCTGGCTGGTCTTCGTGCTGGCCCTGTTCCGCGATGCCTCGTTCAAAGATCCGTGGCTCTACGTCCTGGCGATGGTCGCCATCGGTGCGGTCTACCTCGGTTACCTGCTGGTCACCCGCGGCAAGGAAGGTCTCAAGATGCCTGAGATGACCTCGATCGACGCCGAATTGGACGACGTGGCAAGCGAAACCAGAGATTCCGTGAAATGACGGTTCTGGCCATCGACCAAGGCACCTCGGGGACCAAGGCGATCGTGGTGGACCCCGAACACGGCGTGGTCGGTTTGGCCGAGGTGGCGGTACATCCGCGTTATCTCGACGGCGGCGGCGTCGAGCAGGACCCGGCAGAACTGCTGGAGTCCGTGCTCGGCGCCGGGCGCGCCGCCGTGGCGCAAGCCGGCCGCCCGATCGACGCGGTCTCACTGGCCAACCAAGGCGAGACCGTGCTGGTCTGGGACCCCGACACCGGCCGACCCCTGACCCAGGCCATCGTGTGGCAGGACCGGCGAGCCGAAGCCCTGTGCGCCGGACTTGCCGAGCACGCCGAGATGCTCGCCGCCCGAACCGGACTGGTGCTCGACCCGTACTTCTCGGCACCGAAGATGGCGTGGCTGCGCCGCAATGTACAGACCGAAGGCGTGGTCACGACTTCTGACACCTGGCTGCTGCATCAGCTCACCGGCGAGTTCGTCACCGACGCCACCACCGCCAGTCGTTCGGCCGCGGTCGAACTCGGCGCCCCGGACTGGGACCCGGAGTTACTGGACGTGTTCGGCCTGGACGGCGAACACCTGCCTCGCATCGCCGCGAACGACGAGATCGTCGGCACCACATCGGCATTCGGCACCAACGTGCCGATCGGCGGGATCGTGGTGGACCAACAGGCCGCACTGCTGGCCGAGGCGTGCCTGGAGCCGGGCATGGCCAAATGCACCTTCGGCACCGGGGCTTTCCTGCTGTCGAACACCGGGACCAACCCGGTCCGCTCCACCGCGGGACTGACCTCCTCGGTGGCCTGGCGGCTGGGCGGCGTCGACTCGTTCTGCATCGACGGCCAGGTCTACACCGCGGCGTCGGCCGTGAAATGGCTGACCTCCCTCGGAGTGATCAGCGGGGCCGCCGAGATGGACGGCGTCGCCGCATCGGACAACGCCGGTGTGCTGTGCGTGCCCGCTCTGGCCGGCCTGGCCGCGCCGTGGTGGAAATCCCATGCCACCGCGTCGATCTCGGGAATGACCCTGTCCACCGGGCGTGGACATGTCGTGCTCGCGGTACTACAGGGCATCGCGGCGCAGGTCGCCGAACTGGTCACGGCGATCGAGGCCGACGCACCGCCGTTGACCAGACTGCGCGCCGACGGCGGGCTCACCCAGTCGACGGTGCTGATGCAGGCCTGCGCAGACATCCTGCAGGTGCCCGTCGACGTGTATCCGTCGGCGCACGCCACCGCTCTGGGTGCCGCCGCGCTGGCCCGGCTCAGCCTGGCGCCCGAACAGTCGGTGCGCCACGTCGTCACCGACTGGACCCCGGCGGCCACCTATGAACCGCGATGGAGCCCGGAGCGCGCCGCCGAATTCCGTTCGGCCTGGCGCGATCTGGCCGAAACCACGTATCAACAGGAGATTTCATGAACACCCCGACCTCCGACGGCTATGACGTCGTGGTCATCGGAGCCGGCATCGTCGGCTCCGCCATCGCCCGCGAACTGTCCGGATACCAACTGTCGGTCGCTCTGCTCGAGGCCCGCGATGATGTGGGCGACGGCACCAGCAAGGCCAACACCGCGATTTTGCACACCGGCTTCGACGCCAAACCCGGCACCCTGGAATCGGCCATGGTCCGCCGCGGCTACCAGTTGCTGTCCGACTATGCGGCCCACACCGGAATACCGGTCGAACACACCGGCGCAATCCTGGTGGCCTGGGACACCGAACAACTCGACGCACTGCCCAGTCTGAAAGAGAAGGCCGAGGCCAACGGTTACCACCGGTGCGAGATCGTGGATTCCGCCGCGGTATACGACGCTGTTCCCGCGCTGGGGCCCGGCGCCCTCGGCGGCCTCACCGTGCCCGGCGAGTCGATCATCTGCACCTGGACGGCCAACCTGGCACTGGCCACCGACGCCGTCAATCGCGGTACCACGCTGCTCACCAAGCATCGGGTCCAGCGCATCGAAAGCGACACCGAGGGAACGACGCTGCACACCACTGCCGGTCCGGTGCGAACCCGGTGGGTGGTCAACGCGGCCGGGCTGGGTGCCGACGTGATCGACGGCCTGTTCGGCTTCACCCGCTTCACCGTCACCCCACGCCGCGGCGAACTCATCGTCTACGACAAGCTGGCCCGGCCCCTGGTCGACAAGATCGTGCTGCCGGTGCCGACCTCGCGCGGCAAGGGCGTTCTGGTCAGTCCGACGATCTACGGCAACGTCATGCTCGGCCCCACTTCGGAGGACCTGACCGACCGCACCGCAACGGGCACCTCCGAGAACGGTTTCGAGTTTCTGCTGGAGAAAGGACGCGGGCTGATGCCGGGGCTGCTCGACGAGGAAGTCACCGCGACATACGCCGGGCTGCGGGCCGCGATCGACCACGGTGACTACCTGATCGAGGCCGACCCGACACAGCACTACCTGCTGGTCGGCGGTATCCGCTCCACCGGACTGACCGCAGGCATGGCCATCGGGGAATATGCCCGCGAACAACTGGTTTCGGCCGGCCTGGAACTGACCCCGGCCGCCGAACTGCCCACACCGCCGCGGATGCCGAACCTCGGCGAAGCATTCCCCCGCCCCTACCAACAAGCCGAGAAGATCGAAGCCGATCCCGCCTACGGCCGGATCGTGTGTTTCTGCGAGCGGGTCACCGAAGGAGAACTGCGCGATGCCTGCCGTTCCGTGATCCCACCGGCGGCATTGGAGGGGCTACGCCGACGCACCCGCGTGATGAACGGCCGCTGCCAGGCATTCTTCTGTGGTGCCGAGGTGCAGTCGGTGTTCGAGCGCGAGCGTCAGGAGAACAACAAGTGAGCGCCTACGACGTCGCAATCGTCGGTGGGGGTCCGGCCGGCCTGACCGCCGCGGCCGAGCTGGCCGGCAGCGGACTGACTACCGTTGTGCTGGAACGTGAATCGGCGGCCGGCGGCATTCCGCGGCACAGTGACCACCCGGGTTACGGCATCCGCGACATGTTGACCTTCATCGGCGGGCCGGCGTACGCCCGTCGCCTGGTCCGCGCGGCCACCTCGGCCGGTGCCGAGATCCGAACCGCCACGATGGTCACCGGTTGGGCGGGCGAGAAGTCCTTGGAGCTCACCTCGCCGGCCGGGCGCGAACAACTCGACGCCCGCGCGGTCATCCTGGCCACCGGCGCCCGCGAGCGCCCCCGTCCGGCCCGGTTGATCCCCGGCGACCGGCCCGCCGGCGTCTACACCACCGGGCAGCTGCAGAACACCGTGCACCTGCAGCACCGCCGTGTGGGCACGCGTGCGGTGATCGTCGGCGCCGAGCTGGTCAGCTATTCGGCCGTGCTGACCCTCAAACACGCCGGATGCGAAACCGTGCTGATGACAAGCGAGTACCCGTCACCGGAGTCGTATGCGGTGTTCAACCTCGCCGGCCGCACCCCGCTGCTCGGCGTCGAGGTCGCCACCACCACCCGCGTCACCCGCATCATCGGCAGGGGCGTCGTCGTCGGCGTCGAGATCGAGAACATCCGCACCGGGCAACGCCGCATCGTGGCCTGCGACACCGTGGTGTTCACCGGGGACTGGATTCCCGACCACGAGCTGGCCCGCGCCGCCGGACTCGACATGGATGCGAAGAGCCTGGGGCCGGTCGTCGACACCGCGCTGCGGACCAGCCGCGACGGCGTGTTCGCCATCGGCAACCTGCTGCACCCGGTGGACACCGCCGACATCGCCGCGCTCGACGGACGGCATGTGGCCGCCCAGGTGCGGCGCCACCTGAACGGCGTCACCGCGCGCGACGAGGCGGTCCGCATCGAAACGGTTGCGCCGCTGCGGTGGGTGGCCCCCGGCCTGCTGCGGCCGGGCGATCCGGCGCCGTCCCGACACCGGCTACTGCTGTGGACCGACGCCCTGGTGCGGATACCGAAAGTGGTTGCGCGTCAGGACGGTCGGGTGATCGGACGCAAGACCTTGGCCTGGCCGGCCTCACCCGGGCGGATGTTCCGGGTGCCGTCGAGCATCCTCGACGGCGTCGATTTCCGCGGTGGTCCGGTCAGCCTTTCGCTTCGGTGAAGGTGATGTGCAGTTCGGTGAGACCCCGCAGCAGGAACGTCGGCTCGTAGGAGTATCGGCGCTGCTCGGCCGGGCCGTGCACGGATTCGTCGATGGCGATGTCGCGCATCCGGTCCAGCAGACGGGCCACGGTGATCTGCCCTTCGACCCGGGCCAGTGGCGCTCCGGCGCAGGTGTGGATACCGCGGCCGAACGCGATGTGCTCCCGCACATTCGGGCGGTCGATGCGGAACTGATCGGGGTTCTCGAATTTACGCGGATCCCGATTGGCCGCACCCAGGCACAGCATGAGAACGGTGCCGGCCTTGATCGGCACGCCACCGAGCGTGGTGGTCTTGCGGCACAACCGAAAGTCGATCTTGGTGGGACTCTGGATACGCAAGGCCTCCTCGATGAAGGCCGGGATCTGATCGGGGTTTTCGCGCAGCTGCTGCTGGAACTCCGGCCGGTCCCCCAACGTCTGCACCGCGGCACTGAGCAATTTGGTGACGGTCTCTTGTCCGGCCGCGAACAGGAACGTCGCCGGGCGGACCACCTCGAGAAGTTCTGGGATCGATCCGTCCGGGTACGTCGCGGCGGCCATCCCGCCGAGCACGTCGTTACGCGGATGTTCCCGCCGCTCGGCGATGTAACCGCTGAACTTGTCGTCCAGGTACTGCAATGGATTGAGCCCCACCGCTTCACCGTCGAGCGCCCCCACTCGGCTACCCGGCTGGTGGCCCGCGCCGAGGGCCATTCGGAACTCGGCACGGTCATTCTCGGGCACGCCGAGCAGGTCGGTGATGGCGAGGGTGGCGAACGGCTTGCCGTACTCCCACAGGAACTCGCAGCGGCCGTTGGAGATGAACTCGTCGAGCTGGCGATCGGCCAGCTGCCACATGTAGTCCTCGTTCTCCTTGAGCCGCCGCGGGGTGAGCAACCGGCTCAGCAACGAGCGGGCGCGTTCATGCTGCGGCGGGTCCATCACCACCATGTGCTCGAAGATCGGGAACTCGTGACGGTGCGCCTCGATCTGCTCGGTGATGTCGTCACCTTCGGGTTCGAACGGCAGCGGCGGGAACGGGCCGCCGATCGCGTTGACCGCCGAGAACGAGTCGTGGTCCTTGAAGGCCGCCATGACTTCCTGATATCCGGTCACCGCGACCACACCGTGATGCGGTTCGGTGAACACCGGTCCGTTGCTGCGCAGGTATTCGTAGTACTCGTAGGGATTCTGGGCGACGGCCGGGTCGGCGAAATAGTCGACGGAGGCGAGATCGGTCATGGCTCAGTGGCCTTTCGTGCTGGTGGCGAGGAGGCTGATCGCCTGACGCGGGCAGGCGTCGACGGCGGATTTGACGGTGTTCCAGGTATCTTCATCCCACTGCCCGTCCGCCGGGGCGGCGCTGGCCACCTCGGCGTCGGACAGGTCGAATACTTCGGGAGCAAGTTGGATGCACAGTGCATGGCCCTCACACAGGCCTGCGTCCACCCGGACCCTGGTTTTGCTCGTGTCGTCGGGCATTTTTCCTCAGTTCTGAATTTGATCAATCGATCAAACCGTTAGGATGGCTCATGCTTACCACCCCCGACCGTGAGCGGTCAAGGATGGCTTTAGGCCGCAAACATGCCTTGTCGGGCAATGGTTTTCGGAGGCCGCGCTGATGCCGGCGGCACGTGGCGCCAAGGACAAGGACGCCGGCACGCGCAAGCGACTGATCGAGGCAACTGCCCAGGTCATCCGCGACGAGGGATACGCTGCCGCCACCACCCGCCGCATCGCGGCAGTGGCCGGAGTGCGCTCGGCGCTGGTGTACTACTACTTCGACACCCTCGACGACCTGTTCATCTCGGTGTTGCGCAGCGGCGCCGACGCGGCGTTGGCCCGGATGCGCGAAGCGGTGACGAACGACGACCCACTGCGTGCCCTTTGGCTGATCAACTCCGACTCCCGCGTCACCGGGCTCAACACCGAGTTCATGGCTTTGGCCAACCACCGCAAGGCAATCGGCGCCGAACTCAAGGCGTACTCCGAGCGGGTCCGCGACATCGAGGCCACCGCCATGGCGGGAGTGCTGCGCGCCCACGGTGTGGACATGGAGCAGTTTCCGCCGGTGGTGATGTCGATGCTGCTCACCCAGTCCGCCCGCAGCCTGTGCAACGAAGAGGCGGTCGGCGTGACCGAGGGCCACGCCGAATTCCGCGCCTTCGTCGAACGCTTTCTGCACCGGTTCGGCAGCGACCAAACCGCTACTTGAGCATGCTGCCCGCATCCACGGTGACCGGCAGACCGGTGATGTAGCGGGCCTCGTCCGAGGCCAGGAACAGCACCGAGTTGCTGATGTCCACCGGTTCCACCCAGCCGACCGGCAGGACGTGCATCAACTGGGCCACCACGGCCATGTCGTCGGGGCCCGGGTTCTCCAGATCCGGGCGGAACAACTTCATCGTGCCCTCGTTCATGAACATCGGGGTGTTCACATTCGTCGGACACACGGAGTTGACCCGGATCGAGTGCTGGCCCAATTCCACTGCGAAGCTACGCATCAGCCCGATGACACCGTGCTTGGCCGCGATGTAGTGGCCGGTGTGCGGGTAGGCCTTGAGGCCGCCGACCGAGCTGGTCAGGACGATCGACCCGCCGCGGCCACCGGAAAGGATGTGGGGCACTGCGGCTTTGACGGACTTCCAGACGCCGGACAGGTTGACGCCGATCATGTCGTCCCAGTCGGACTGCTTGGTCTCGTGCAGCAGATTGCCGCCGTTGCCGATTCCGGCGTTGGCCACCACGATGTCGAGCCGGCCCAGCTGCTCGGCACCGCTGTCGACAGCTTCCTTGAGCGCATCGAAATCGCGCACGTCCACCTGGGCGGTCACGATGCGGCGGTCCAGACCCTTGATCAGATCCGCGGTCTCGGCCAGATCATCCGGCGTCGACGCCGGAATCGCGCTCGTATCGGTGACCGGCGCGCAGACGTCGACAGCGATGATGTCCGCACCCTCTTGCGCCAACCGCAGCGCGTGACTGCGGCCCTGCCCGCGCGCCGCGCCGGTAACCAGGGCGACCTTGCCCTCAACCCGACCAGTCATGTGCATCCCTCCAACGATTGTTTGATCGATCGATCAAACTATGGGAGTTGCCGCTCCAGATGTCAAGGGTGTAGCTGATCAGCCGATCAATGCCCAACGGCGGCGCCCCCGGATGCCCGTAAGCCTGGTTATAGGTTGCTTCACAGCCAACTCTCAGGTGGCACATAGCCGCCCGAGCCCCGATCGTCAGGGTCGGCGAGCGCGGCGGCCACTCTTCCGACCTGTGCAGATCACCTGCCACAGACAACCACACACAGGAAGTTCACAGGTATATAGCTCACCTAAATGTGGTTAGCCATACCTATTGTTTCTTAGGTAAACCTCAGCTAACGTCTGAGCGCCGTCATTGGGGCGGCGTTTAAATCGAAAGAGGAGATAGTCGTGCAACAAGCACTTCCCTGGTCGGGCGGGCGCATGAACAAGTTCGTCGTCGGCGGGGTCGCGGCGCTGGGTGCCAGCGTGATCGCAATCAATCCGATCGCCACCAGTCCCGCCCTGATCGAGGCACAGCACCGAGCCGTCGAGTTGGTGGCCAGCGCCACCGCATCTCCGCTCGACGTATACGGCGAGCTGTTCGACAACACCATCACGAACATCAGCACCCTCGGTGGGCAGCTCGCGGCGAACCCGTTCCCGGTCCTGAGCACGATCGCCGCAAACCAACAGGGGTACGCAGAGCAGATCGGCACCGCCATCCAGGCGATTCCCTCCACCCTGGAGAACTGGTACGAGAACGGTGGCCGCGAAGGAAGCGCGGGCAAGGTCTATGTGGCCGCCATCCAGACCGCGCTCGAAGCCGGCGATTTCAACACCGCGTACGACAACTTCAACAAGTTCTTCCTGTTCGGCCTGCAGAACTCGGTGTTGCCGGTCTTCAACGTCCTGTTCACGATTCCTCCGAAGATCGCACAGAACTTCGCGGACGCGGTCACCGCGGTGTCGAGCTCCGGAACCTTGGTGTACGGCCTGTTCCAGTCGCTCTTCGCGCCGGTGAGCGGCGCGGCGTTCGAGGCATCACGGGTCAACGACGCGATCTCCGCGGCCTTCTCGTCCGGAGACGTCCAAGCCGCCCTGACGGCTGCGGTGAACGCACCGGGCATCATCGCGAATGCCTTCCTGAACGGTTTCGACTACAACGACGGTGACACCACCGAGGCGTGGTCAGGATTGTTCGCTCCCAAGGGAACTCGCGCCAGCGGTGGCCCGATCTCTCAGCTGCTGGTCACGATCCCGCAGAAGATCGCCGCCGCCATCACCAACTCGACCGCCACGACAACCGCCACGGTTTCGTCCGTCACGGCCTCCACGACGGGAGCCGCTGTGGTGACGGATGCGCTTTCGCCGGTGAGTGATTCGACGACATCCGATGCCGTCGAGACTTCTGTCACCGACATCAGCGCCGGCGCCGACGCCGCCGAGGCGGCCGAGGACGCAGCCGCTTCGACGGCAGACACCGCGACCAGCAAGGACGCTCTGGCCGCCAAGAGCGCGCTCACCGCCAAGACCGCCACCGACACCGACACCGCTGACGCGACAGTCGCGTCTACCGGTGGCGAGGACGCCACCGCGACCGAGGAGACCGGTTCGGAAGAGGCCAAACCGGCGAAGGGCGAGTCGAGCACTCAAGGGAAACCGGGTGGATCGCGGCTGCACGCGGCCGCCAAGAAGCTCGGCGAGAAGATGCGGGGCTCGAAGAGCAAGGCCGCCTCCTCGGACACCGGCGGCACGTCCGCCAAGAGCTCGTCCAAGAGCTCGTCCAAGAGTGAGAGCAAGCACGCCAAGAAGCAGTCGGGCCACAAGTCCGCAGCGTGATCACGGCGTAGATGACACTGGGCCCCACCCTGTCGGGTGGGGCCCAGCTACGTCGACGCGCTACCTACGAAGAGGAACCAGAATCCTTCTTGGACTCCTTGGACTTGGATTCCTTGGACTTCTTCGACTGAGCCTTCGACTCGGCCTTCGCCTTCTTCGCCTCAGCCTTGGCCTCCTTGGCCGCAGCCTTGGCTTCCTTGGCCGCGGCGGCCTTCGCCTGCCGGGCTTCCTTGGCCTCGCTGAACTTGGCCTTGATGCGGTCCGAGATCTTGGCCTTGCCAGTGGTCGTGCCATCGGCGTTGGCGTTGGCCTCGGCGGTCTTGTCGACGGCCGGCGTGGTCACGGCAGCGCTGTCATCCGCCGCGACCGGCGCCGCCTCGATGCTCGGAGTCTCTTCCTTCAGGACCTCTTCCTTGACGGGTTCAACCGCGGTCTCGACCTTTGCGGGCTCGATGGCCGGCGTCTCGACCTTCACGGGCACGAGGGTCGACTTCGCCAACTTGCTCAACGGCGAAACAGTCAGCTCGTCGGTAACTTCCTGAGCCACGGCGATCGTCCGTGCCGCGTCCGCCTCCGGGGTGACCACCGGCGGGGTGTTGTCGATCGCCTCGGCGAAGGCCTTGGGCAGGTTGACCAACAGGTTTTGCAGCAGGCCCGGGACGATCCGAGTGCCCCCCTGCTCACCGGGCTCGGCCCAGGTGAGCAACGCCGGCCACTCGGAGTTGCCACCCTCTCCCGACTCGTCGGGGTCGGCGTACTTGAATCCGTTGAGCGCAGCATTGACGAGGATGCCCGGCGTGTTCACCACGGCATTGAGGGCGCCCTCGAAATCACCGGCGGCCACCGTGGTGCTCAGCGCGTCGGCAATACGAGCGAGCTCGAACGCCGGGCCGCTGACGATTGCGACAGCCCCTTGGAACAAGGTGCTGACGACGACGGTCGAGGTGAAAGTCGCAGCGATCAGGTTCGTGAAGTTCTGCGCAATCTGCTCGGGGATGCCGGTCTGGTAGGTCTGGCCCTGACCACGCGGGATTCCCGAGAGGATGAACCCGGGAGCGATCAACGAACCGAACGCACCCTGGAAGGCGTACAGCATGGAGTGGTTGAACAACTCGTACGCCCCGGCGAGGTCACCCTCCTGAAGTTTTGCCTGGGCGTCATCCAACATCGCCTTACCCTTGGCACCGTCGTACCACTTCTGCAGGTTCGTGGGGATGGCTTCGAACGCCGCGCCGGCCTTCTCGGCGTAGCCCAGCTGGTTTTCCACGATCTGACTCAGCAGCGGTGCCGGGTTGGCCGCCACCGCACCGCCGAGATGCTGAAGGTTGCTGAATGTCGTCTCGAACAGCTCGCCGTATACGTCGAGCGGAGACGCGGTGGCATCCATGACGGCCGTCAGGTCGTACGCAAGCGTTTTGGCCTGCTCGACGACCGCGGTGTTCTGGGCAACCGGGGTCACCGCGATGGCGCTGGCGCCCACCATGGCGACGCTGGCGATAAGGAACTTGTTCTTCCGGTTTACCGATGCGGTGTCACCGGAGGAAGCAAGGGCAGGATAGGGCAACTGAGTCTCCTGAAGCTGATAATTGACTGTGGAACGACCAAAAGTTAGCTTAGGTTACTCTAAATTTCAATAGGTATGGCTACCCTGACCTCTACCCAGACTCGACACCCGTCAAAACTGTCCCACTTTTGAGAAAACCCCAGGTAATACAATGTAGCGGGCCCCCTCCCCTCTGGGGGGGGGGGCGCCCCCATGAGGGGGGGGCGGGGAATTTTTTAAAAGGGTGATGGGGGCGGGGGGTGGGGGGGGGGGGGGGGGGGGGGGC
>NZ_MBEQ01000096.1 GCF_001954135.1 Mycobacterium sp. GA-1841
GGGCGGTGGTTACCCGCCCCCGCCCCCCCCACAGGGGGGTGGCTTTCCGCCGCCGGGTTACCCGGCACCTGGTGGCTTTCCGGCGTCCGGCGGTTATCCCGCCCCCGGTTACCCGCCCGCCGGTGCACCCGGTTTCGGCGGCGCGCCCTACAGCGTCGGTGACGCGTTCTCCTGGGCCTGGAACAAGTTCAGCAAGCATCCCGTCGAGGTGCTGGTGCCGACCTTGGTCTTCGGGCTGATCTACGTTGTGTTGCAGGTCATCTTCCGGATGATCGAGGCGCCGTTCACCGACGTCGAAGGTGGCGACGGCTCCTACAGCTTCTCGATGGGCGGCGCCGGAATCCTGGTCTCGCTGATCGTTACGCTCGTGGGCGTAGTGATCGGCGCGGTGATCCAGTCGGCGTACATCGGCGGAATGCTCGATATCGCCAACGGCGCACCGGTGACCATCGGGTCCTTCTTCCGGCCGCGCAACGTCGGCAACGTCGTCATCGCCTCGGTGGTGTCCTCGATCATCGTCGGCATCGGTGTCGTCCTGTGCGTGATCCCCGGCATCATCGCCTCGATCATGTTGATGTTCACCACGGTCGCGGTCCTCGATCGCAATCTGTCGGGCATCGACGGCGTCAAGGCAAGCTTCGAGTTGGCCAAGGCCAACTTCGGCCCGGTGGCGTTGACCTGGCTGGTGGTCCTCGTCGTGGGCTTTGTCGGCGCCCTGCTGATCGGCATCGGTCTGCTGGTGGCCTACCCGCTGCTGTCCCTGATCACGGTGTACGCGTGGCGCCGGCTCAGCGGCAGCCAGGTGGCCCCGCTGACCCCGTAGTTCGTTCGCCTCGACGCCCACGGCGCGTACGACAGAAATGTCTGCGTCGTGGGCGTCGTGCTGCGTGACATCATTTGCACATGACTCAGCCGCCAGGTCCCGGATATGCCCCCGGCCCCAACACTGCGAGCCCGGACGT
>NZ_MBEQ01000097.1 GCF_001954135.1 Mycobacterium sp. GA-1841
ACCCATCAACTACGAGCGCGCCCTGACTGTCACCCTGGAAGCAAGCTAACCGCGTCCACTTTTTCTGGGGAACCTCAAAGTGGCTCCCGCGGGATCTCGCTCGGCAGCTGGACGGTGGGGACAGCGCTTGGCAAGGGCACAGTTGGAATATCGCTGGGCATGGGAAACGGCGGAATGTTGGACGGGACCGGCAGCGTCGTCACAGGATCATCCGCCACGGGTCGGCTCGCGTCGGTACCGCAGCCGGCGACCACCATCGCCGCCGCCAGAAGCGATCCGGCAGCCCGCCAACGAATCTGCCTCAGCCCAAGAACCATCCGAACAGCACCTCGCATTCACCGGGGACGTTATCACCGGCCGCAAGGCCGGAGCCGACCGACAAACCTCCAAACAACCTCGTGAACGCCGAAAAGGCCTGCACGGCAATCAAGTTAGGCGCACCGCCACCCTCCGGATTTTCGTCACAGTGACGTAATTATAGAGGTGCCGCCGAGAGGACTCTAGTAGCCATCACCGCCGATTGACCGACCGGAATACCTGCGCACGAATCCCAGCCGCCGGCGGGCTGCGACCGGATCCTTGGCGGCACGGCCGGCGCCGCGGCGCTTGTGCGGTTTACACATTGCACAGCCCCGCCATGAACGAGACGGATGATGGTTGGGCATGAAAGATGCTCCTACAAACAAACTCCGCAGCCAAGGCGAAGAGGTCGAGTGTACGCCGACCGGAAAGCGGTTCGTGCCCAGCTCATTAATGTACCGATAAGCTACATTATGTCAACTAAACATCGCCATGTTCATCAGATGAATCACTTCCCAAGCCGCTGCATATCGCTCTGCCACCCAACGGTTCTCACCCATCGGTAAATCCGGTTCGCAGCAGATGACGCACCGCGACATGCATGCGGTTGCGGCTCGGGATTGTCACCCGAGCCGCCGAGTGCGCCAGCGCGACAGATCCGCGTCGAGCACCGCAGGATCGCGTTCGGGAAACACCTCTCCGGTGATCTCCAGATGCCGGATGCGGCCGAGGTGAAATCCGCGGATGTCGACCTCCAACCGACAATCGCTATTGACCGAAGCCGTGAGCAAACCAGCGGCCACCGCACCACGACGGACCGGCCGCATCAGGACTGCCCAGCACCGATGCGACGCCGCTGCCCTAGTCAGCGGGCCACGCCACTACCAGCACATGGCGCAATAAGGCAAAAAATAATATGGCAGGGATACCAGTAACACCACTGCAGATTGCGTTGCTTCCCAACGCTTTTCCAGAGTCGCCCCTATCGGTGATGCGGGTGTGTGACTGACCGTAGTTCTAGGCGCGGGATTCCTGCGAAGTCGGCGGGGTTGCACGTGTACAGCGGCACTCCATGTGCGATTGCACTGGCCGCGATAAGTGCGTCGTAGGCACGCGCAGCCGGCTTGCGACCCGACGCGCGCAGCGCCGCCGCTACGGCTCCAAACGCCCGGGCGCAATCTCCATCGAACGGTAGGACGTCGAAGTCCGCCTCGGCCTGCTGTAGGTGCTGCTGCCGGGCACTGCGCTCTGCATCGTCGTTGGCGACGTGTGGACCTACGGACAGCTCAGCCAGCGTGATCGCGCTGATCACCGATTCGTCGGGAAGCTCGGCCGGGTCAGACAGCTGACCCAAAAGGATCACCGTGGAGGTATCCAGCATCCCCCGGCTCTGGGTTTGCCTCACAGCGACGGGTCGATGAGGTTGTCGATGTCGCGCCGGACGGCATCCGGGTTGACCGGCGGAAGATTCTTGCGGCGACGAATCAGTTCGGCAGGTCCTGCGCTCGAACGAGGCAGCGGCCGTAGCTCAGCAACAGGTGTCCCATCCCGAGTGATGACGATGCGCTCGCCATGCTCGACACGGCGCAGAACATCTCCTCCACTGTTGCGCAGTTCGCGCACCGTGACTGCATCCACGTTCACAGCGTATCACCGGTGAGACGTCGACGCAGCGTACTCGGAACGCGCCGTTTCGCACGCGAGAAGCGGAAATATTCGGCGGCGAGCGTTCATAGATCGAGGACGACGCGAAGAGCTGCATCTACACGGCGCATTTCGTCGAAGCTCAGAAACCCGACGCTCTTGCCCAGCCGACTCGGGTCGACCGCTGCGGCCTGCTCCGCAAGCACCCGGGTGTTCACGCCGCCGATTTCGACCTCGGGCCGGAAGCTGGCGGCACGAGCCGACGTGGAAGTTGGTGCAACCAGCCAGGTCGACAGCGGCAGCTGATCTGATTGGACGACTACGGCATATCGGGACCCAGCCTGCTCGTGGCCGCCACTCCCCCGCGGGACACTCAACCGAAAGACCTCACCACGCACGCAGTGTCTCCATATCGCGTAGCACCTGCATGGCCTCAGCTCGGTCGGACTCGTCTCTGGCAAGCCGCTCCGCCTCGGCCCGAATCGCCGCGCCAGCCTTACGCCGTGCCGCGTCGATAAGCGCAGATCGAACGGCCGCGGACACCGCTGTGCCATCTTTGGTCAAGACCTCCAGCGCTCTCGATGTGTCTTCGTCCGGCCGGAAGGTAATGGTGTCAGCCATAGCAAAGTGTACGACGTTTCGTAAGACAGTGACTGAATCCAGGCTGCTATCTGCTCAACGCTCCGACGGATCGTCGCCGGCAAGTCGTTCACGTCGGGCGCGTGCGGTGACCTGCCTGCCGGCTTACGCGTTGGGCGCCGTTTCATCCCCGAGAACAAGGCGCACTCGGGGCCAGTAGGCATGAGCCGTTCGGTCCTGCGCTGTCAGGAGCGAAGGTCAGCACACGGGAGGTCGGCACCGCGCTACCCGGTGTTCTCCCGCGAAAATCGAAGCGATACAACGCCGGATCGCCGAGCGTTCCGACATAGAAGATGTCGGGTTCGGTCTCGACGATGCCCATGGTGAGCCCGTCGAGTGTCGCGATGATGATCGGCTCGACCGGGATGGTGCTCGTCGGCGTGTGTAGGTACCAGAGTTCACTGTGGTTGAGGGCGGTCACCGGGATGGATCCATCGCTGCGTACCGCGATGTTCTCGAGGAAGTAGTTCGGCGGAAAGTTCGCCACCGCTGCGAGAGATGTGTTCGTTGTGTTGCTGATCATCGTGGGGCTCCTTCGAAATGTTCTGAGCCCGACGCAACACTCCCCATTTGGGCTGGCGCCCAACCGCTCCCACCCGGGAAGGAGCGGCTCTCGAAGCAACGCTGAGCAACTGAAGGTAGAGCTTGTCGACAATCTCGTCGAGTATGAGTGCTTCCGTTCGCGCCGTAGGCTCACGGGGTGCACAACGTGACCCTGGCCAGCACCGCCGCAACGGCCACAGTGACGGTAACGGTCGCGCTGGCGGCCTACTCAGCGTTGATCCTCGCTTGCATCGCGGTGGCGATCGACAGCGCCCGCCGGCACCGACGGCGCCGGGCGATCGCCGCCGCAGTGATGGTTGGGGCGCTGACCCTGGGTGGGCTGGTTATGGCGATTATCAGCAGCGTCGCGTGAACCCTCACAACGCGGAGCGTGACCACCGGATAGTTGGCAGCGTCGGCAGTCAGTACCTCTCCCCTGTCCACCCACCTGATTCGCCGCTTGGCAACTCCGGGGATGCACCAGGATCGAATATGCCGGGACACCAGCCGACTGGGCTGTTTTCGTCAGATGAGTCATCATAAGCGGCTTACGACGCTCGTTATCCCTCTGTCCCCCATCATATTTGGCTAGCGTCATCGGCCGCTCGTGTTTCGACCCAGCAGGTCGCGTTCCAGGAAATCTCGGAAGATTTGCGCTAGGCCCATCGCGGTTGGGTCGGAATAATCACCGAGTCGGTTTCCGAGTTGAAAGGCCTCATTGACAACGGCCCGCCGTGGCACTTCAGCACGGACCTCGTCGCCAAATTCCGTCTGCACCCGGTCCCTGATCGACTGGTCGATGCCGTTTCTACGGTCGAAACCGGATAACACCACACCACCCCACCGGAGTGGATGTGTTCGTTGGATACGCTCAACTCTGTCGCGGGCCTCGCGGGCTTTGCGTACCGCATCAAGGGTCGGAGTGATCGGTGCGTACGCAACATCACCTAGATGCATCGCCAGCGCTTCCAGAGAGCCAGTGCGGCCGCCAGTGTCGATCAGGACAACCTCATAGCGGCCGAAGATGCCGGCAGCGTCAAAGATGGCCCGCAACAATCCTGTGTCCGATACGCCGAAGCCCGCAACACGGCCTAAGGAAGCACCCGCAGGTAGCAAATCGATGCCGGGCCATCTGGTTTCAATGATCTCCTCATCGATTCGCTTCGCTCCCTTGTCGGGATTCCCCCAAAAACTGATATCGGCATCCTGAAGCACCGAACCCAAGCCGGTCGAATGCTGCGACACTCCAAAGTGATTAGAAAGATTTCGCTCTGGGTCTGCGTCGACTAACAACGCGGATATCCCGGAGCGCGAGGCCTCCCCCGCCAGCATCATCTGCCATAGCGTTTTCGCGGTACCGCCCTTACCTGAAAGCACCAGCACTGAAACAGCTACCATTGCGAGCCCCTATGCCATGCCTGACTCACCTCGCTGTATTCCTCCATCGTGTTCGCGCTGTTGCCAGACAGCAGGCGTTCTCAGCTTATATGTCGAACAGCGGCTATCCCTTCGGCATCCGATCTGAATGGGCATCGCGGAATGATCGGGGCGTTGATCCTATGTGGTGACACAGGACGGGCGTTTCCTTGACTCCGCCGCGACCGCGGGGCCTCGTGTCCCTGACACTGCGCCCGCCGACACCAGTGCTCAACTGACCTGACCGCTCAAAGCGGCCCGACGGTTCGGCGCACCACACCTGGATGCACACTATGACGTGGCCCTTTCTGCAACAGTGTTCAAAGTCGAACTTGGCGTCTCCGATGTCGACCACGGTTACTATGCCGATCACACGCTGACCGTGGCCCGCCATCCCAGTGAGACCGATGAGCGGATGGTGGTGCGGTTGTTGGCGTTTGGGCTGCGCGTACACCGACTCAGCGACGTCGAGGGTGAGTTGGCGTTCGGGGCGGGCCTGTCCACCCCTGGCGTACCGGACTTGCGGCTCGCCGACTACACCGGCCGGATCCTGGAGTGGATCAACGTCGGCCAGCCCGACGAACGCGTCTTGGGCAAGGCCGCCAGCCAGGCCGACCAGGTGCTGCTGTTCCCGTTTGCCGCCGGCGTGGCCACCTGGTGGCGCGCCGTCGGCCCCAAAGTCGCGGGGCTGGCGAACCTGTCGGTGGTACAGATACCGCACGGACCGGTGCAGCAACTGGCCCAGACTGTCGATCGACGAGTTTCGGCGCAGGTGATGGTGATCGAAGGTCAGGTGACGATGACCGTAGGCGGAGTCGATGTCACCTTCACGCCCGAGCCATTGCAGTGAACGTCTGACTCCGCGGCGTCGCGCCACATCCGTCCGTACCGTCAGGATCGGCGGAGCGGATCCCGGCCATTCCAGGCGACAAGGCGGTCGATGACGGGCGCGTTGTCGCAGATCGGGACGGCCTCGGCGAACGGGACGGCGACCACTTCGAGGCCCCTCGCGGCCGAGATCTCCTCGTAGAGAGCTCGGCGGTTCTCGGCCGGGAGGATCTGGCGTGCCCCGTCGAACGCCGCGGCGACGACCGTGTCGTCCCAGTCGGGCTGCTGACCGGTCGCCGTCGCAAGGTCCCACGTGTGGACGGTCAGCTCGGAGAAGTAGGACGCCAGGACCATGGCACCGCTGCCTTCGATCCACGGCAGCGCCATGGGTCGTTCGAGCACGGCGTCGTCGCGCCAGGCGTCCGTGGCTCGCCTCCCCGACTTCCGCCACGCATCGACCCAGCGATCGTCGGCGACAGGGGTATCGGTGACCGCCAAGGGATCTTCGCCGTTGCCGAGCGCGGCAACTCGGTCGAGCACGCCGATGAGATGTGCGAGCAGTGCTCGCACATCCATGTCGGTGCACGGCGTCGGATCCGTGAGTTGCTCTGGCTGGACGCCGGCCATGATGACCCCGCCAGTGGCGAGGGCACGGTCGAGGATTGGCCGGGGATCGTTGCGGTGGCCCGTGGTGGAACTGGTCGATGTGATCATGGCGCCAGTGTGCCGACCTAAACCGGTCACCTTGTGGCCAGTTTGATGTGGAAATGTGGTCGTATGCGAGCCGACCGGCTAGTCGCCCTGCTGCTCCTGCTGCAACAGCGCAAGCAGGTCACCGCAACGGAGGTCGCCCTGGAGTTGGAGGTATCCGAGCGCACCGCTCGCCGCAACCTCGAGGCGTTGAGCAGCGCCGGGGTGCCCGTGTACGCCATGCCAGGCCGAGGAGGCGGGTGGCGCCTCTTGGGCGGCGCTCGCACCGACCTGTCCGGGCTGACCGCGAGCGAGGCTCGCGCGCTGTTTCTGGTAGCCGGACCCGCCTCGACGGCAACCCCGAGTGTGAAGTCCGCTCTGCGCAAACTTGTACGCGCGCTGCCCGAGCCTTTCCGGGAGCAGGCCGAGGTGGCCTGGACATCAATCGTCGTAGACCCACGACACTGGGGATCCGGCCATCCCGAGCCTCGACTACCCCGGTTTCTCGACGAACTTCAAGACGCGGTGATCCGCGGGGTCCAGGTGCGGCTCGGCTACGTCGACCGCAAGGGCGCGGAGACCGAACGGACCGTGCATCCACTGGGCATCGTCGCCAAGAGGCCGACGTGGTACCTCATCGCCAACACGGAGACCGGTCGACGCACCTTCCGGATCGACCGTGTCTCCTCGGTCGAGTTCACCGACGACCCCGTCCAACGACCTCAGGGATTCGACCTTGCCGAGAGCTGGCGCGAGATCGCCGACGAGGTCGATCGAAGGCGCACTCCCCTCGAGGCCCACGCCCTGTGCGCTCCCGACGGGCTCGGCCTGCTCCGGATGACACTCGGGGGCCGCCTCGAAGTTGGCGGTGCCACCCCCGACGGCCGCATCGAGGTCGTGATCCGCGGACGCGACGAGCACGCCCTCGCAGGCGAAATTGCCTGGCTCACCGAATGGCTCGAAGTCGTCGGCCCGCGGGGGGTGCGCGACCACCTCGCCTCGATTGGCGAGGCGCTTGTGGCGCGCTACAGCTGAGCCCGGCGAGGCTGTTCCGATGTTGGTGCGCCGCTCGATTGGGATGGAATACAGCGGAATCGAATATAGCGCGGGTTACCAGTACAAGATACGAGTGGCTGCCGGCCGACCGGGATTCAGTGACGTTCAAGGTCGGCTACTCGATGGACTCCCCTTCAACGAATTCGACCTGCACTCAATATCCGACCCGACGCGGTCAAAACGCGCTTGACATTGCCGCGGCGGACTTACGCTGACGTTGGAATGCTGGGGAATGTGACGCGAAGGTAGATGTCGCCATGAAAACCACTCTTGCCGTCCTGGCCACAGCAATGGCCATTTTCACTTCCGCACCGGCATATGCGGATCCGGGTGACCAATCCAGCGCTGAAACCGCTGTACGTAGTGCATACATCGATTTCCAGACCAGGTGTACGCCAGACGATCCCGCAGACTTCCGATCGATCAAGTGGGAGAACTTCACCCCGGCCAAGGAAGGCGCCGGGCAGGTGATCGACGCCAATCCCGCGCTTGGAGGCGCGTTCAGGCTTACCTGGAATACCTTCAACTACGCCCCCAGGTGGGATGTAAAGTTCGAATTCTGTTGACGGAAGTGACGAGAGCGGGTTAACCCGCCGGCGTCGCTACCGTGATCAAGCCACACCCGCCGGGCGGGTAAGACGCACCACTTGCGCCGGTCGCACGATTCCATCGACGGGAGGCTTGGCATGTCCACCGTCAGTGGTGACGTAAGCGACCCGTCCGTAGTCACCCGGCGCCCTGCCCAGACGATGCTGGACGGACCCACCAGCGAATCGGTGAACGGATCACCCGCGACGATGGCCAGCTCATTGCAGGTTGACTGATTCCCACCCGCTCCGCGGCGCGAGAGACGTGCCTTTCGTCGAGCAGCGCGACAAGGCCTGGAAGCAGGTTGAGATCAACCCTATGGAGATTCAGCGGGCGCATGACTTGCAGCGTACGAAATGTGCGGCGGTCATAGGATTGACCGATTTCAGACGGCTACGCAAGTTGCTCAGCGGCACTTCGGCGAGTTGCCAACAACTTGGCCGATCTCCGGAATAAATCTGAGGTTCCCCAGAAAAAGTGGACGCGGTTAGCTTGCTTCCAGGGTGACAGTCAGGGCGCGCTCGTAGTTGATGGG
>NZ_MBEQ01000098.1 GCF_001954135.1 Mycobacterium sp. GA-1841
TACGACGAACACACCGCCTGGGCACACCGCGCACAAGCCGCCGCTTGACACTTAGCTCCCAGGGATGTCTCGCGGAGGGGATCAAGCCAGGGTGTCCTGCGGCTCGCGCTGGATCGGCTGCGGCCAGGGCTCCGGCTTGGGCCGTTGGCGCACCATCTGCGGCCACCAGAACCACTTGCCCAGCAGTGCGGCGATGGACGGGGTCATGAAGGCCCGGATCACCAGGGTGTCGAACAGCAGACCCAGGCCGATCGTGGTGCCCACCTGGCCGATCACGGCCAGCTCGCTGACCGCCATCGACATCATGGTGAACGCGAACACCAGACCTGCGGCCGTCACCACCGAGCCGCTGCCGCCCATGGCGCGGATGATGCCGGTGTTCAAGCCCGCGTGTATCTCCTCTTTGAGTCGGGAGACCAGCAGCAGGTTGTAGTCCGCACCCACGGCCAACAGGATGATCACCGACATGGCGAGCACCATCCAGTGCAGTTCCAGCCCGATCAGGTGCTGCCAGATGAGCACCGACAGACCGAACGCGCTGCCGAGGGAGATCACCACCGTGCCGACGATGACCGCGGCCGCGACCACACTGCGGGTGATGATCAACATGATGATGAAAATCAGGCACAGCGAGGCGATTCCGGCGATCAACAAGTCGTAGTTGGCGCCTTCCTGCATGTCCTTGAACGTGGCCGCAGTACCGCCGAGGTAGATCTTGGAGCCCTCCAGCGGCGTGCCCTTGATGGCTTCCTTGGCCGCCAGCTTGATGGCATCGATGTGCTTGATGCCCTCCGGGCTCATCGGATCGCCCTCATGGCTGATGATGAACCGCACCGCATGCCCGTCGGGGGACAGGAACATCTTCATGCCGCGCTTGAAGTCCGGGTTCTCGAAGGTCTCCGGCGGTAGGTAGAACGTGTCGTCGTTCTTGGCCGCGTCGAAGGCCTGACCCATGGCGGTCGAGTTGTCCTGCATGGCCGCCATCTGATCCTGCATGCCGCCCTGGGTGGCCTGCATGGTCAGCATCATGGTCTTCATCGTCTTCATGGTGGCGATCATCGGCTGCATGTTCGCGATCATCACCGGGATCAACGCGTTCATCTTGTCCATGTCGGGCACGATTCCCTCGAAATCGGCTGTCATGGTGTCGATTCCGTCAAGGGTGTCGAACACCGAGCGGATCGACCAGCACATCGGGATGTCGTAGCAGTGCGGTTCCCAGTACAAATAGTTGCGGATCGGCCGGAAGAAATCGTCGAAATCCGAGATGTTGTCCCGCAATTGCTGGATGTCCGCGAGCATCCCGTGCATGTTGCCGACCATGCTGTTCATCACGTCGCGCATCTGCTCCATCAACGCGATCATCTTGGTCATCGTGTCGATGGTGATCTGCATTTCGTCAGCCTGCTTGAGCATGTCGTCCATGCGGTCCTGCATGTACTTCTGATTCATGGTCTGGGTCGTGCCCTGCATGCTGATGTTGAACGGGATCGAGGTGTGCTCGATCGGTGAGCCCTGCGGACGGGTGATCGCCTGGACCCGAGAGATGCCGGGCACCTGGAAGATTCGCTTGGCGATCCGCTCGATCACCAGGAAGTCCGCGGAGTTGCGCAGATCGTGATCGCTCTCGATGAGCAGCAGCTCGGGGTTCATCCGGGCCGGTGAGAAGTGCCGGTCGGCCGCGGCGTAGCCACTGTTGGCCGGCAGGTCGGCCGGCATGTACTCGCGGTCGTTGTAGTTGGTTCGGTAGCCGGGCAGGGTCAGCAGACCGACCATCGAGATGGCGATGGTGGTGATCAGGATCGGTCCGGGCCAACGCACCACGGCCGCACCGATTTTGCGCCAGCCGCGGGTCCGTGAGGCCCGTTTGGGTTCCAGGGTTTTCCCGAACCGGCTGGCGATGGTGATGATGGCCGGTCCGATGGTCAGCGCGGCGGCCACCACGGTCACCATGCCGATGGCCAGCGGGATGCCCAGGGACTGGAAGTAGGGCAACCGGGTGAAGTGCAGGCACAGGGTGGCGCCGGCGATGGTCAGGCCCGAGCCCAGCACCACGTGTGCGGTGCCGTGGAACATCGTGTAGTAGGCCTGTTCTCGATCTTCACCGGCTCCTCGAGCCTCTTGATATCGCCCGATCAGGAAGATCGCGTAATCGGTGGCCGCGGCGATGGCCAGGGTCACCAACAGGTTCGTGGCGAAGGTGGAGAGCCCGATGATGTTGTAGTAGCCCAGGAAGGCGATCATGCCGCGGGCTGCCGTGAGGGACAGCACCACCATGACCAGGGTGAGGATCACCGTGATGATCGAGCGGTAGACCATCAGCAGCATGATGATGATGACCGTGAAGGTCAGCGCCTCGATCATCCGCATGCTGCGGTCGCCGGCGATGTTCTGATCGGCCGAGAGTGCGGCCGGGCCGGTGACGTAGGCCTTCAGTCCCTGGGGCGCCTGCACACTGTTGACGATGTTCTGGACGGCTTCGACGGATTCGTTGGCCAGCGCCTCGCCCTGGTTACCGGCGGTGTAGACCTGCACGTAGGAGGACAGACCGTCGGAGCTCTGCGCGCCCGAGGCGGTCAGCGGGTCGCCCCAGAAATCCTGGACGTGCTCGATGTGCTTTTTGTCGGCTTCGAGCTTGTCGACGATCTCGTCGTAGTACTTGTGCGCGTCGTCGCCGAGGGGGTGGTCGCTTTCGAGGACGACCATCACCGAGCTGTTGGACTTGAACTCCTGGAACACCTCGCCGACGCGCTTCATCGCGACCATGGACGGTGCTTCGTCCGGTGTCATCGACACCGAACGCATCTTCCCGACCTCTTCGAGCTGGGGGACGATGACGTTGAGGACGGCGATCAGCGCGATCCAGCCGATGATCAGCGGCACCGACAGGCGCCGGATCCACTTGGCGATACCGCCGTGGTTGGTGTGTCGTGGTGCGGAGGCGACCGGGATCGATTCCGTCGGGGCGTCGTAATTGCTCATGCAGATTTCACCAAGCAGAAGGTCTGGGCGTTCACGCCGTTGGAAGTTCTCTCGTCTTTGACCTCGTCATCGACGGTGATGCGGCAGCTGATCGTGTCGCCGTTGCCCTGGGCGACGATGTTGGGGAAGACCGACGGTGCGGTGGATTCCAGGCGCAGCGTCCACGGCAGGGTGACCCCGTCGATGCGCTGCGGCTGGGCGTCGAGGTCGAGGTAGTTGACGTCGGCGTACGCGCCGGGTTCGCCGTAGATCTCGTAGACCACGACCTTGGGGTCGAACGGCTTGGTGTCATCGACCTTGGCGCTGGAGATGCCGGAGCCGTCGCCGGCGCCGAAGAACGTGCGCACCCGCATCACCGTGAAGCCGCCCACCACGACCACCGCGGTGATGATCAAAGGGATCCAGAACCGTTTCAGCAGCTTCATGTTCCCTGGTCGGCCTTTCGGAGGTCAGGTACGCGGTGACGTACCGGCTGGCTGCGAAGCTCCATCGCCACGTCGTGGTCATGTCGGCGTCGGCGGATTCCCACAACGGGGCATCCGCGTCGGCGTCCCCGCCGGAATCGTCCCGGAAGGGACTGGCCGATCTCTCCGAGATCAGCCTGCTGCCCGGCGTGCTGAGCGCGGTGATGTCGGCGACGAGCCGACACTGCTCGTGCAATGGGATGAAGGGTAGTACGCCCTCGGTGCTCCAGAGGGTGGGCCGCTCCGCGTCGAATCCGGCCTGGATCAGTGTGGTGGACCAATCACCGCTGATGGCGGCGGGCACACCACGCACGGCGGCCGCCGGGGTGATACCCGTCACGGCGTCGATCTTGACGTCGAGGATCGCCGGATCGTCGACGACGTAGACGGTGACCCCATCCGGCCAGGGGAGTTGGTACGGGCGCGGGTCGAGGTCGGAGGCGAGGAACACCACCTGGTCGATGCCGGTGTCGACGGCGGCCAGGAGGTAGGAGTCGAGGAGTTCTGCGGCATCAAGCATGCATGCGCTCGGCATCAGCACTCCTCCCCGCGGGTTCCTTGCCGGATGTAAAGTGAAACTTATACAGTCGGCTAACTGCGATCAAGTTAGTTCGTTTAATTTACGGTGTGATCTAGCACCCTTGGATACGCTCAGCGCGACGAAGGGACAGGTGTGGCGAAGGCTGTTGCGCCGCGTGGCTTTGCGCGCGAGAGGGTGCTGGAAGCGGCGTTGAGCCTGTTCGCGGAGCACGGTGTCAACGGCACGTCGCTGCAGATGATCGCCGATCGGCTGGGTGTCAGCAAGGCCGCGGTCTACTACCAGTTCCACTCCAAAGACGAGATCGCGCTGGCAGTCATCCAGCCCGTCTTCGACGACATGATGAGGCTGGTCCGCATCGCCGAGTCGATGTCGTCGCCCGATGCGCGACGCGAAGCCGCCGTCAGCGGCATGGTCGATCTCGCCGTGCGGCACCGCCGGATGACCGCCGTCGTTCACGGCGACCCGGTCATCGACGGTCTGGTGCAGGGTCGCGCCGAGCTCCAGGACACCATCGAACGGCTCACCGTCATCCTGCTCGGACCCCATCCCGACGCCACCGGCCGGATCTGCATGTCGGTGCTCGCCTCGGGTATCTACGGCAGCGCCACCGACCCTGAGCTCAACGACATCTCGGACGAGGAACTTCACCGGGTGCTGTTGGATTGCGCGCAACGGCTACTGCCGGCGGCCTCCACATTGCAGGCCTGACGGCTACCAACGGCAGGCCTCGGCACCCCACCCCGAGTCCACCGCACGGAAGGCGAGCAGGTGCCGTTGCCACCAGGGCAGCGGTGCGGCGAGCGCGGCATCGCTGACCGCATCGTCCGCCATGTGCGAAACCCCGTCGCGCACGTAGGCGAGACCGATGCCGTCGAGACCCGCGTCCCGCCAGAGCAACACACTGCGGCGCAACTCGAGCCAGGGAATCCGGACCGGCGGGTCCTCCGACACCCAGCGGGCCTGACGGCGCAGGTACGTCAGGTCGTCGGTCCGGTCGGGTAAACGCAGACCTACCACCGTCACCGTGTCGCGCTGGTAGCCGACGAGTTCGAGGGCGCCCATCCCGGGAAGCAGGTGATTGGTGGTGCCGTCCTCGGTGCGCAGGTTGGAAAACATCGAATAGTTCGCGACGGTCTTGAGACCCAGATACGGCGTCAACCCGTTGACGAACGCCAGTAAGGGCACCAACAGCAACACGACGAGGGGTAGCCGCCGGGACTCCGTCGTGGCGACCGGCACGGCACGATATCGCTGCACCACCGCATACATGCCCGGACCCACGGCGACGGCCCAGGTCAGCACCAGCAGCGTGTGCCAGGGCAGGCCGATCGGGCTGTCCGGTGACTCGGCAGCACTCGACACCACGCTCAACAACACGTGCGCCGCGAAGCCGGTGAGCGCGACGCGGCGCAGCGTGCGGCGCGGCTGCCCGTCTACGGCGAACGCCTCCGTCGGGACCAGCAGCACATACACCGCGAAGACCACCGTGGCGAAGTCATAGAACGAGGCCAATGCCAGCACCGAGTGGAATCCGACCCCCAGCAGCACGCCCCGATACCGCCACCGCGGCACGGCCAGCAACACCAGCAGGGCCGCCTCGATCACCACCGTGCTGACCGCCACGAATTGGCCCACCACCGGACCGGGCATCACACCGTCGACCCCGTTGATCCACAGGAGCTGGCTGAACAGCTCACCTCCGCACGATGTCGCCGGCGTGAAATACGCGGTGTTCAACTTGTCGAAGACCGTGAACAGATATACGACCAGCAACACCAGGCAGACCGGGCTGCGCGCACTCTGAAGCCAGCGGTCGACAAAGCCGTCGGGCCCGCTCGGAGCGCTACGATCCGCCAGCGCCCACACCGCCGCGCCGCCCAGGACCAGAGCCACCAGCAGGCTCATCACCAGATGGTTCGATGCGGCCGGCAGGCTCAGCACCGCCATGCCCGCCCCGGCGATCAAGGCCAGCCCGGCCGAGGCGACCGAGCCGAAGAAGATCAGGGCCGGCAGGGCCGCCAGCAGGACGGGCAACGCCGCTTGAGGCTGGCTGTCGGAGAAGTGGAACACCAGGCCCATCGCGAACAGCATCCCGAACCAGCCGAGTTGCTCACGGGCACCGGCATATTCGTCCGTTCGGACGTTGCTGCGCCAGTGCATTGAGAACACTGTACCGGGCCGGTTTCCCGGGTTGCCCAACCCCACCGCCGCAGCGACGCCCTCGGCGTAATCTGGGAGGTGATGGATGGCTGCGGTAGGGCCCAAACACCTTGCTGCATAACGGAAAGGACAAGAAATGAGTATGGTCCATTCATCAATCGACCAGCATCCGGACATCCTGGCCCTGCGGGCCGGGTACGACCGTGTGGCCGAGTCGATGGCCGCCCAGATCACCTTCGGCCTGACGTTGCTGACGGCGATGTATGTCGCGTTGTCGCCATGGATCGTCGGCTACGACGCCTTCGGCAGGCTCACCGTGAACGATCTGATCGTCGGCGGGGCGATCGCGCTCCTGTCGATGAGTTTCAGCTTCGCCCTGGACCGCGCGCACGGTATGACGTGGACGCTGCCCATTTTCGGTGTGTGGCTGATCATTTCGCCGTGGGTGTTCATCAATGGGCCGACGGCCGGAATGATCTGGTCACATGTGATCAGCGGTGTACTCGTGATGCTGCTGGGCTTCACCGCGATGTACTTCGGCATGCAGGTGCGCAATACCGAAGTGCGCCAGGCCTAGCTGGTAGGCAGGTCCGGTGCGCCGGATCTCGAGCCGACCTCTGCCGGCCGGCCGAGACTCTGTGTGCCCGATATCGCGACGTGTTCGCCGGACATTGCGTCAATTTGCGTCCGGTACCGGGCTTTGCGCCATATCCTGGGCAAACGACTTCCAAGACGGCGATGGCGGGTAACGAACTGCTGACATGAAGCTGGCGGGGCGGGAAGAAGAACTGGCGGCGATCCGTCGTTCCCTTGGTGGGCCGGGAACCCATCACGGCGTGCTCATCGTGGGCAATGCCGGCGTCGGCAAGACACGCCTGGCCCGCGAAGCGCTCAGCCATGCGGCGGCCTCCGGACTGCGCACCAACTGGTTCGTCGCCACCGAATCCGCGCGCGCCATCCCGCTCGGAGCGTTCACCGGATCTCTCAGCCAGAGCATGTGCGATCCGCTGCCCGACGTGCGCCGGGTGATCGACTCGTTCGTCGCGCAGCAACGTGCGGGAAAGGTCGTCATCGGTGTCGACGACGCTCACCTGCTCGACCCGCTGTCGGCGCACGTCGTCCACCAACTGGCGCAGACCCGAGGGGTGCGTCTCGTCGTCACCGCGCGATCCGGTGGGCCGGAACCCGACGCGGTGACCGCGTTGTGGAAAGACAGTCTGCTCGACCGGATCGACCTCGAACCGCTGTCGATCACCGCGGCCACCACGTTGATCGAGTCCGCCGTCGGCGGTCCGGTCGACAGCCGAACCGCACGACGGTTCTGGAAGCTCACCGGTGGGAATGCGCTCTATCTGCTGCAACTGGTCAAGGACCAGGTCGCGGCCGGCCAGATGCACGAATCTGCGGGCGTGTGGATGTGGAACGGGGATGTGGCTGTCTCCCAGAGCATCACCGACATGGTGGGCCGGCGGCTCGGCGAACTGAACCCCGGCATGGCGCTCGTGCTCGACACGCTCTCGCAGTGCGAGCCGCTGAGCGTCGAGATTCTCGACGATCTCGTCGACCATGGCGACCTGGAGGCGGCCGAACAGATGCATCTGGTGTCCGTCGAGCGGTCCGGACGCGATCTGATGGCCACACTGTCCCATCCGCTCTACGGGGAACTGCGCCGCGCGACTGCCGGTGAGATGCACCTGTCGCGCATCCGCGGCAGGCTTGCGCAGCGGCTGGCTCGTACACCCGACGGCGACATGCGCGAGACCGTACGACGGGCCCTGCTGGCGCTGCACTCCGACCTGCCGCCGGATCCGGACCTGTACCTGACCGCGGCACGCTGCGCCGCGGTGCTGCTCGACCCCGATGCAGCAGACCGATTCGCCGCTGCCGCAGCCGAATGCGGCGCCCCCGAGGCCGCGCCGATGCGTGCCATGACACTCATCCTGCTGAGCCGTGGTGAGGAGGCCGAGGCGGTCCTGCAGGACATCTCCGCAGACGGCCGACCCGACAGTCATCATTGGGCGACCGTGCGGGCGATCAATCTGGCCTGGATGCTCGGCCGTCCACGCGACGCCGCGGCCATCCTGGAAAAGATCGCCGACCCATCCGAATCCGAACAACAGCAGATGGAACGGCTTGCCATTCAGGCGTGTGTCGATGCGGTGCTGGGCCAATGCGTGAGCGCCGAGGAAAAAGCCAGGGCGGCACTGGAATACGATGGGCTGCCGGACCTACATGCCATGATGGCCTCGATCGCTCTGACGATGGCACTTGGTGCGCTGGGACACGTCGACGAGATCGACGGTGTGGCACAGCAGGCGATCGATCGGGCCCTGACCTCGTTCGAATCCTCCCCGATGCGGTTCTGGTTCGGCGCGGTCCACGGCCGGGCCTGCCGGCTGACGGGCCGGATCGGTGAATGCGTGGCGATGGCGGCCCGGTTGGATGAGTCGGCACGTGAGGTCCCCGGCCTGGTGTATGCCAACCTCGCCTACCTGCTCGGCCATGCCGAGCTGGTCCGGGCTGATCTCGGCGCCGCCGTCAAGCACCTGCACGAGGCCTATGCAGGTGCCGAAACACACGATGTGACAACGGGTTTGCGGGTGGCCAGCTGCTTCTCGCTGGCCGAGGCGCACGCCAAACTCGGCGAGGCCGCCGAGGCGAAGGAAGCGTTGGCCCGGGCCGGCCGACGGGTGCCCGACGACTACGTGTTCATGCACACCGCGATGTCGGTGGCCACCGGATGGACCCTGGCCGCCGGCGGGGCGCTCACCGAGGCGATAGCCGTCGTGCGCGATGCGGGCCGCAACGCCGCGCGGTGTGCTCAGCCGACACATGAACTGGCCTGCCTGCAGGCGGCCGCACAGTGGGGAGACAGCTCCGGAGCGGCCCGGGCACGCGAGCTCGCGGAGACGCTGAAGTTGCCGTTGGCCGATACGGTGGCCCGGCACATCGAGGCGCTGGCCGCCGATGACGGCGCCGGATTACTGTCTGCCGCAGAGGATTACCGGGCGTTCGGCGATCGGGCCACGGCCGCCGACGCCACCGCGCAGGCCGCCGTCGCCTTCGGCCGTCACGGTCAGGCAAAGCGCAGCGCCTATGCGGCCGCCATCGCGCAGGAGCGCGCCGCCGAGTGCGGCGGGTTGTGCACCCCGGCGTTGCGCAACCCGGCCGGTCAACCGCTGACGCAGCGGCAACGGGAGATCGTCGAGTTGGTGGTCGCCGGGTTGAGCAACAAGCAGATCGCCGAGCGGTTGGTGATGTCGGTGCGCAGCGTCGAAGGCCACCTGTACCGGGCTTGCCAGCGGGTGGGTGCCTGCAGCCGTGAGGAACTGGCCGCGATCCTGAGGCGTGGCCCGAGCCGGGAGTGACCCGCGGTGCCGGGTTGCTGGGGGGTGCCTACGTGCAGACGGCGCCGACGGCCGCCGACTGGACCAGCTTGGTGTACTTGGCCAGCACGCCCGTCTTGTACCGCGGTGGCAGCGGCTCGAAACCGGCCTTGCGGGACTCGAATTCGGCCTCGTCGACCAGCACGTCCAGCGTCCCGTTGGCCACGTCGAGCCGGATCCGGTCACCGTCGCGCACGAACGCGATCGGCCCGCCGTCGACGGCCTCGGGGGCGATGTGCCCGACGCACAGCCCCGTCGTGCCGCCGGAGAACCGGCCGTCGGTCATCAGCAACACGTCCTTGCCCAGACCGGCACCCTTGATGGCGCCGGTGATGGCCAGCATCTCGCGCATGCCCGGACCGCCCTTGGGCCCTTCGTAGCGGATCACCACGACGTCGCCGTGCGTGATGGTGCCGTCCTCCAATGCGTCCAGCGCGGCCCGTTCCCGCTCGAAAACCCGTGCGGTGCCCTCGAACACGTCGGAATCGAAACCGGCCGACTTCACCACCGCGCCCTCCGGCGCCAGCGAACCGTGCAGGATCGTGATGCCGCCGGTCGGGTGGATCGGGTTGTTCATCGCCCGCAGCACCTTGCCGTCCGGGTCCGGCGGCGCGATGTGGGCCAAATTCTCCGCCATGGTCTTCCCGGTGACGGTCAGGCAATCGCCATGCAGCAGACCGGCATCCAGCAGCGCGCGCATCACCACCGGCACGCCGCCGATCTCGTCGACGTCCTTCATCACGTGCCGGCCGAACGGCTTCACGTCGGCCAGGTGCGGCACCTTGTTGCCGACCCGGGTGAAATCGGCCAGGGTCAGCTCGACCTCGGCCTCGCGGGCGATCGCCAGCAGGTGCAGCACCGCGTTGGTGGAACCGCCGAAGGCCATCACCACCGCGATGGCGTTCTCGAAGGCTTCCTTGGTGAGGATGTCGCGGGCGGTGATGCCGCGGCGCAGCAACTCGACCACCGCTTCGCCCGATTTGCGGGCGTACTCGCCGCGGCGCTTGTCCACGGCCACCGGTGAGGCACTGCCGGGCAGGGACAGACCCAATGCCTCGGCCGCCGACGCCATGGTGTTGGCGGTGTACATGCCGCCGCAGGCGCCCTCGCCCGGACAGATGGCGCGCTCGATGATGTCGACGTCTTCGCGTGACATCAGGCCACGCACGCACGCGCCGACCGCCTCGAAGGCGTCGATGATCGTGACTTCCTTCTCGGTGCCGTCGGTCAGCTTGGCGATGCCCGGCATGATCGAGCCGTTGTAGAAGAACACCGAGGCCAGGTCCAGCCGCGCGGCCGCCATCAACATGCCCGGGATCGACTTGTCACAACCGGCCAGCAGCACGGTGCCGTCCAGGCGCTCGGCTTGCACCACGGTTTCGACGCTGTCGGCGATCACCTCACGGCTCACCAGCGAGAAGTGCATGCCTTCGTGGCCCATCGAGATTCCGTCGGACACCGAGATGGTGCCGAACTCCAACGGGTAGCCGCCGGCCTCGTGCACACCGGCTTTGACGTCCTGGGCCAGGCGCTGCAACGACATGTTGCACGGCGTGATCTCGTTCCACGATGAGCCGACGCCGATCTGCGGCTTCACCCAGTCGTCGTCGCCCATGCCCACCGCACGGAGCATTCCGCGGGCTGCGGCCTTCTCCAGGCCGTCGGTGACGTCGCGGCTGCGGGGCTTGATATCGGGCTGGTCGGCAGGAGACATGCAGGCAAGTATGCCCCTCGGTTAGTTAGCCGCCCAAATTCTTTGTGTGGCTGCGACGCAGGTCAGCCGGTCCATTCTGTGGACTTGGTGGTGAGGTCGAGGCCGAGGAAGAACCCGATCACCGTGCACGCGATCGACACCACGGGCCAGACCCACAACCACCGGCGGGTGAAGAACACCATGACGATGCTGCCGACGACGCCGGCTGCCAGTCCGCCGCCGATCCAGCCCCAGGTGGTCGGATAGACCTGATCGTCATACGGGGTGGGGCCGCACGTCGCGTGGCAGGTGTCGGTGGCCATCCCGAAGAACAGCGACATCCAGACGGCGGCGGCGGCACCGAGCACGGCCGCCACCCACAGCGCGATCGTGAGGATGAGGCTGAGCACCGTCACCGTGGTACCGATCGTCGACCGCCCGTCCGGGGGTGCCGGTGGCGGTTGGCCGGGCCAGCCGGGTGGACCAGGCCAGGGAGGCTGTGACATCGCGTTCAGCTTACATACCCCAGTGGGGTACCCGTATACTTGAGCCATGGACGCGGCTGACAACTCAGGTGCACACGGCTACTCGGCGCAGAAGGAGAACTACGCCAAACGGCTGCGCCGGATCGAGGGCCAGGTCCGGGGGATCGCCAAGATGATCGACGAGGACAAGTACTGCATCGACGTCCTCACCCAGATCAGCGCCGTCAACAGCGCTCTGCAGTCCGTGGCGCTCGGTCTGCTCGACGAGCACCTCGGCCATTGCGTGACGCAGGCCGTCGCCGAAGGCGGCGACCAGGCCGAGACCAAGCTGGCCGAGGCCTCGGCGGCCATCGCCCGCCTGGTTCGCTCCTAGTCGCCCAGTGCCTGATCGATCCGCTCCACCTTGGCGGTGAGCTGGCCGGTGTAGCCGGGCCGAATATCGGCCTTGAGCACCAGGCTGACCCTGGAAGACACCGCAGCTACGGCATCGACGGCCTGTTTCACCACGGCCATCACCTCATCCCAGTCACCTTCGATGTTGGTGAACATGGCGTTGGTCTCATTGGGCAGCCCGGAAGCGCGCACCACCCGCACGGCTTCGGCCACCGCGGCGCTGACACTCCCGGACTCATCCCCACCGGACGGGCTGATGCTGAAGGCGACGATCACGACATCGATTGTGCGCCCGCGTTCGTAACCTTGTGGCGGCCGCCTGGCGGAAATCCCGCCCTGAGGTTACAAACGCGGCCTGGAAAAAGCGTGCTGACGGGACGGCTACCACGCATCGCGCCTCCGCGGCATTACCGTGGGATTCCAGCATGACCTCCAGCGTCACCGGCGAATCGCTCGCCGCCCACACAAGCCCGTGGACACCGCGCGTTGCCATGCAACTCGCGGCGCTGGCGGCCGCGGCGTTCGTCTACGTCACCGCCGAGATCTTCCCGGTCGGTGCGTTGCCGGCGATTGCCACGGACCTCGACGTCAGCGAAGGTCTGGTGGCCACCTTGATGGCCGGTTATGCGCTGGTCGCCGCGCTCACGACGGTGGGTCTGGTCCGGCTGACCGCACGGTGGCCGCGCCGCCGGACGCTGGTGGCGACCCTGGTGTGCCTGACGCTGTCGCAGGTGGTCTCGGCGCTCGCGCCGAACTTCGCGGTGCTGGCCAGTGGCCGCGTGCTGTGCGCCCTGGCCCACGGCCTGATGTGGTCGGTGATCGCGCCGATCGGTGCACGGTTGGTGCCGGCCAGCCACGCCGGCCGGGCCACCGCCGCGGTCTATGTCGGCACCGGCCTGGCGCTGGTGGTGGGCAACCCGCTCAGCGCGGCGCTCAGCGAGCTGTGGGGATGGCGGCAGGCGGTCACGATCGTCGCCGTCGCCGCCGCTGCGGTGGCCCTGGCTGCGTGGGCGCTGTTGCCGCCGCTGCCACCCCTGACCGTCGCGCCGACGCCGGAAAGCCCGCGCCGCCACATGCGTAATCGCCGTCTGGTCTTCCTGTCGGCGTTGACCCTGATCGGCGTCACCGGACACTTCATCGCCTACACCTTCATCGTGGTGATCATCCGTGACGTGGTCGGCATCCACGGCCCGCACCTGGCCTGGCTGCTGGCCGGTTTCGGCATCGCCGGTCTGGTCGCCATGGCGGCCATGGCGCGCCCGCTGGATCTGTGGCCCAAGGCCTCGGTGCTCGGCTGTCTGGCCGCGCTGGCCGCCGCGCTGGTGACGCTGTCGGCGCTGGGGTTGGGGCACGTGCACGGAGCCGTCGCAGTGGGGCTCGGCGCGGCCGCGATGATCGTGTGGGGCGCCGCGTCCACCGCATTGCCGCCGATGCTGCAGGCCTCGGCGATGCGCACGTCCCCGAGCGACCCGGACGGCGCCTCCGGCCGGTACGTCGCCGCGTTTCAGGTCGGCATCATGGGCGGTGCGCTGATCGGCGGCGGCATCTACGACCACGGCGGCGCGACTGCGGCGGTCGGTGCCGCCGCGGCGCTGATCCTGGTCGCGATGTGTGGTGTCGCGTTGTCTCGGGGTGTGTTCGTGGTTTCCTGCGCCACCAGCGAGAAGTAACACAAGATCACCCGAGGGCGATGAAACTCGCAGTTCAGCGCCATGTGCTTGCGCGCTGCCGGAGGGCGACGCCTTCTCGCGGCAGTAGCTGGTCACTGCGCTGTGAGACACTGGGGCGAGTTGTGCTGTCTGGAGGTTACTCATGCCGAAACCGGCAAAACGTCGACTGATCACTGCTTTCATGGCTGCCGGGTTGCTCGGTGGAATGGTGCTCAGCCCATCCGCATACGCGGATCCGGAGGTGCCGCCGGCACCCGTGGACCCTGCTGTTCCGGGTCCGCCGCCGGGCGCGTACATCCCCCCGCTGCCGTCGGACCCGTCGGACCCGTTGGCACCGTCGAGCACGTCCACCGGCCCGTCGGTGATCAACAACTACGGCGCCCCGGCGGTCCCGATCGAAGGCACCCCGGCCGGTCAGAGCACCACCCCGTTCGAGGGTGAGCCGCCGTTCCTGCCGCCGTCGTTCAACCCGGTCAACGGGTCGATGGTGGGGGTCGCCAAGCCCATCTACATCAACTTCCAGCGGCCGATCGCCGACCGGCAGATGGCGCAGGACGCCATCCGGATCAGCTCGAACCCGCCGGTGCCGGGCCGGTTCTACTGGGTCACCGACACGCAGCTGCGGTGGCGCCCGCAGGACTTCTGGCCGGCCAACACCGTGGTGAACATCGACGCGGCCGGCACGAAGTCGAGCTTCCGGGTGGGCGACTACCTGGTGGCCACCGTCGACGACAAGGCCCACCAGATGGAGATCATGCGCAACGGGAAGCTGGAGAAGACCTTCCCGGTGTCGATGGGCAAGCCCGACGGCAAGCATGAGACGAAGAACGGCACCTATTACGTGCTGGAGAAGTTCCCCGACATCATCATGGATTCCTCCACCTACGGCGTGCCGGTGGACTCCAAGGAGGGCTACAAGCTGAAGGTGCAGGACGCCGTCCGCATCGACAACAGTGGCGTCTTCGTCCACAGCGCGCCGTGGTCGGTGGCGGCCCAGGGCAACAGCAACACCAGCCATGGCTGCATCAACCTCAGCCCGGCCAACGCGCAGTGGTTCTACGACAACTTCGGCAGCGGCGATCCGGTGGTGATCAAGAACACCGGTGGTGGTTGGTACAACACGCCCGACGGTGCCTCCGACTGGCAGATGTTCTAACGCCGAGCAGACAGAAAACTGCCCCTTTTCACTCGAAAAGGGGCAGTTTTGTGTCTGCTCGCGCAGATATAGGTCAGTTCCAGATGCGCACGCGCTGAGCCGGCTCCAGGTACAGCTCGTCGGCGTCGGTCACCTCGAACGCCTCGTAGAACGAGTCGATGTTGCGGATGACACCGTTGCAGCGGAACTCCGGCGGTGAGTGCGGATCCACCGCAAGCCGTCGAATGGCCTCGGCATCACGGGATTTGGTGCGCCACACCTGAGCCCAGCCGAAGTACACGCGCTGCACGCCGGTCAGCCCGTCGATCACCGGAGCCTCCTCGCCCTTCAACGACAGCTGATAGGCCAGCAGGGCGATGGACAACCCACCGAGATCGCCGATGTTCTCCCCGACGGTGAAGGCACCGTTCACGTGGTGGGAGCCGTCCAGCCCGCGCGGGGTGAAGGTCTCGTACTGGTCGATCAAAGCCTTTGTGCGGACCCCGAATTCGGCGCGGTCGGCGTCGGTCCACCAGTCGACCAGGTTGCCGTCGCCGTCGTACTTGGCGCCCTGGTCGTCGAACCCGTGACCGATCTCGTGGCCGATCACCGCGCCGATGCCGCCGTAGTTCGCGGCGTCGTCGGCGTCGGCATCGAAGAACGGCGGCTGCAGAATGGCTGCCGGGAAGACGATTTCGTTCATCCCCGGGTTGTAGTAGGCGTTGACCGTCTGCGGCGTCATGAACCATTCGTCGCGGTCCACCGGACTGCCCAGCTTGGCCAGCTCCCGGTCGGAGTTCACCACGTGACCACGGCGGTAGTTGCCGTACAGGTCGTCACGGGAGACCTCGAGCGCCGAATAGTCCTTCCAGCGGGCCGGGTAACCGATCTTGGGAGTGAACTTGTCCAGCTTCACCAGGGCCTTGGCCCGGGTCTCCGGCGTCATCCAATCCAGCTCGTTGATGCTCACCCGATAGGCCTCGCGCAGGTTGGCCACCAGCTCGTCCATCCGGGCCTTGGCCTCCGGCGGGAAGTACTTCGCCACGTACAGCTGGCCCAAGGCGTCGCCCATCAGGCCCTCGACCAAGGAGACGCCGCGCTTCCAGCGATCGCGGTTCTGCTCGGTGCCGCTCAGGGTGCGGCCGTAGAAGTCGAAGTTCTCGGCCACCAGGTCGTCGGTCAGCAGCCCGGCCCGCGAATGGATGACGCGCCAGCGGGCCCAGGCCTTCCAATCCTCCAGCGCCTCACCCGACCACAGCGCGGCGAACGCCGTCACGTAATCGGGCTGCCGCAGCACCAGCTCGGACACTTTCTCCGGGGTGGTCCCGAGCGCCTCGACCCATCCGGTCCAGTCGAACCCGGGCGCGTCGGCGGCCAGGTCGGTGAACCGCCGCAGGTTGTAGGTCAGATCCGCGTCACGACGCTTGACCACATCCCAGTGGGCTGCGGCCAACTTCGATTCCAGCGCCACGATGCGCGCTGCGGTATCGGCGGGGTCCCCGGCTGTGTCTCCGTAGACGAGGGCGAACATGCGGGCGATGTGGCCGGGGTAGGCGGCCAGGATCGCGGCGTGCTGCTCGTCGCGGTAGTAGGACTCGTCGGGCAGTCCGAGGCCGCCTTGGCTCATGTGCAGCAGGTAGCGCGTCGAGTCCTTGGAGTCGGTGTCCACGTAGACACCGGCGCCGCCGGAGATGCCGGTGCGTTCCAGAGCGCCCAACACCACCGCCAGCGCATCGCTGTCGGCAGCGGCGTCGATCTGGGCCAACTCCTCCAGCAGCGGGGCCAGGCCCCGCGTGGCGATGGTCTGCTCGTCCATGAAGCTGGCGTACAGATCGCCGATGCGCTGCTGTTCGGTGCCGGCCGCGGCGCCGGACTCGGCTGCTTGGGTGATGATGTCGCGGATCTGTTCCTCGGCACGGTCGTGCAGCAGCCGGAAGGCGCCGTCGGTGGCGCGGTCGGCCGGAATCTCGTAGTCGGTCAACCAGCGACCGTTGACGTGGCCGAACAGATCGTCTTGCGGGCGGGCTTGCGGGTCGACATGGCTCAGGTCGATACCCGACTTGATGGCTTCTACCGTCACCCCGACATTCTTCCAGAAGCCCGCGGGTGCGCTGGGCCGGTTTCGCGGCCGGTACCCTCACGGCCATGCCCGAGGCGCCGAGCAAGGACCACAAGGACAGCACGGACAGTAAGGACAGCACAGCCGATCACTCCGGTGGTGTCCTCAGCGTCTTCGGCTTCGCCTCGGCGGTCGCGGGCCTGATCGCCGTCGTCGCGGTGGTCCTGGGCGTGATGGTGTGGTCCGGGCACCGCAGCGAGACTGATGAGCGCGCGTACCAGACCCGGGTGCTGCGCACCGCCGTCGACTGGACCAACGTCCTGATCAACATCAACAATGACACGGTCGAGGCCGGTATGCAGAAGCTGCGTGAGGGCACCGTCGGCCAACTCAACGCCGACTTCGATGCCGCCGTCGCGCCCTACCGGGATCTGGTTCAGCGCCTACAGGCCCGCACCACCGGCCAGATCGACTCCGTGGCCATCGAAACGCTGTACCACGCGCCACCGGGTCCTGACGGCCGTCCGTCGGCCCCACCCGAGACCGGGTTGGCCGGCATGGTGTCACGCACCGACACCGTCCTGGTGGTGGCCACGTCGGTGAGCGAGAACGCCGGCACCGACAAACCCCAGACCGTGCGCTGGAATCTGCGGCTCGACATCTCCGATGTCGACGGCGCGCTGATGGTCTCGCGGCTGGAGCCGATCCGATGAGGAACCGGTTGCGGGTCTTGGCCTTCGACGTCGCCGCCCCGCTGGGCGCGATCGCAGCCCTGGTGTATCTCGGTGTGGCGCTGGCCTGGCCGCTGTGGTGGGTGTCGCTGTGTTCGGTGTTGTGCCTGCTGACCGTGCAGGGCGTCATCGTCAACATCGTGCTGGCCCGTCGTGACGGGGTGACCCTCGGCACCGACGACGACGCCCCCGGGTTGCGGTTCGCGGTGGCCGGGGTGGCCGCCGCCGCGCTGGTGGCCGCGGTGACGGTGGGTTACCTGCGCTGGACCGTGCCCGACCGCACCTTCAACCACGACCGGGACGAGGTGGTGCGCATCGCCAGCAGTGTCTCCGAGGCCACCGCCACCTTCAGTCCGCAGAGCCCGACGGCGTCGATCGACCGTGCCACCGCGATGATGTCACCGGATCGGGCCGAGCAGTTCAAGAACGAATTCTCCACTGTGGCAAAGGAATTGACCAGCAAGAACGTGTCGGCCACGGCCGCCACGATCTCGGCCGGCGTGGAGGCGCTGGGCCCGCAGGTGGCCAGCGTGGCCGTGGTGATGCGGGGCACCCAGAGTGCGCCGGGCAAACCCACCGACAATGCGGTACTGGCGCTGCGGATCGCCCTGAGCAAGGTCGACGGCCGTTGGCTCGTCGACAACGTGACCCCGCTGCACTCCCGTTAGGGACGCTGGAAAGGCTACTTCGCGGACCGCTGGGCGGCGAGCTTGGCGAACCGGTCGGAGAGCCGCTGCATGCGCAGCAGCAGCGACGCCGGCGGGCTGACGGTGCCCTCCAGATAGTCGGCGAAGGACTCGTTGGACAACCCGGCGCGCGAAGCGAATTCGGGGGCCTGCAGTTCGGAGCGACGCAGCATGGCCTGGATCTGACGTGCCACCTCGGCGCGTTCGGTGGCCTCGAGGTGCTCGCGGGTGCGCACCAGCACCTCCGACAGCGCCTTGGACACCCCGTACGGGCGGGCGGTCTGAAGTACCTCTTCGACCTGACGTGCGGTCCGACCAAACGGATCGCGCTTGATCGCGGCGACGATGCGCTGCCAGACCGCCATGTCGTCGGTCTCCAGCGCAGCGCGGATCGCCGCGGTCGGCCAGTACTCGACCGGCCGGTCGTCGAATGCGGGTTGACGCTGCGGCGGCGTGGCCTGCCCCTGCCGCGCCGGTCGCGACGGGGTCGGCTGCTGCGAGCGCTGGACCTGTGTGCGTGACGTCTGCGTTCCCTGCCCCTGTGTGCGTTGCCTGTTCGTGGCCTGTCCGGGAGCGCTGGACGCCGTGGTGTTCTGTCCCGACGTACGTTGCTCCTGATTCCGTTGTACCTGTGCCGGCTGGTTCTGGGGGCGTTGTGCCGAAGTACGTGGGGCGGAGTTTCGTGGCGCCGACGTGCGAGGTGCGGACGTGCGCGGTGCCGCCGCGCGCGGAGTGGAAGCGCGCTGTGTCGTGGTGCGCGGCGTCGTGGTGCGCGGCGCCGACGTCCGTTGAGCCTGAGGACCCTGACCGCGCTGACCCGCAGGACGACGCGCGGACGAGGGGCCCGGCTGAACTTCGTCGCGACGGGTGATCCGCGCATCCCGCTGTTCCCGGACATCGGGGGCCAACGTCACTTCGCCTCCTCGAGCATCGCTACCGCAACCGACAGGCAGCGCTGCCTGACTTTCTCCCACTCGGCAGCCGCATCCGGATCCGACAACACGAAATCGTGTTCGTCCGATGGTTGGGGGTCGGCCAGCCGGCGCACCAGCTGGGTGGCCACCCATCTGCTCTTCGGGTTCTGCCCACAGTAATACCGGTCCATGCCCGACAACACCAGAGCTGCGGTCTCGGTTTCTACCGACTCGACAAGATCAGCAAACTCTTCGTAGTCCTTGGCGCTGTTGCGGCACATGATGAGATAGCTCTTCAGTCGCAGCGTTTCGGCGCCGGTCGGGATCTGCAGCCGGTCCCCGGTGGGCAGTTGGACGTTGGTGGTCTCCACCGGGCTGAGGCGTTCCACCGGTGCACGATCGGTGTCGGCCTCGATCTGCAGCGCGTCGACAGCTACCGACAACCGGCCCCGCCACATCGTCACCGGATGCACCCCGGGGCATCGCTTCGGGCCACCTGGCCGGCGGGCTGCCAGCCGGGAGGAGGGTTTGCTGCACCCGCTGAACGCCAGCGGGTCGGTAACGATGATCGTCTGTGGCGCAAGGTGTTTCATCTTCGCCGCGGTCCGCACCATCATGCGCAGATCGGATCCGCTCGGTCCCAGTGCGGAGATGTCGTCGGGGATGATGACCAGATCGGTGACCTCGATCTTGGGCAACGGCTTCTCGAAATCCACCTCGGGCAGCAGCCGGTCCAGCCAGTGCGGCAGCCACCAGTTCCACTCGTCGAACATCGCCATCAGAGCGGGCACCAGGATCAGCCGCACCACGGTCGCATCGACGGCGATGGCCACCGCGCACGCCACCCCGAGTTGAGCCACGAGCGGCATGCCGGCAAATGCGAAGCCGATGAACACCGCGATCATGATCAGCGCCGCGCTGGTGATGGTCCGCGCGCTGGTGCTGACCCCGTAGGCAACCGCGTCGCGGGTGTTGTTGGTCTGCAGGAACCGCTCTCGGATCCGGGTGAGCAGAAAGATCTCGTAGTCCATCGACAGGCCGAAGGTCATCGCCAGCACCAACGGCGGGATCGTGCTGTCCAGCGAGCTCAGCTTCTGAAATCCGAGCCCCTCGAACCAACCCCACTGGAACACGACCACCAGGCTGCCGTAGGCCGCGGCCACCGACAGCACGGTCATCAGCACACCCTTGAGGGCCAGGACCACCGAACGGATCGACACCAGCAGCATCACGAACGCGATCAGCGCCACGAACACGAACACCAGGGGCTGGGTCGCCGACACCCGGTCGTCGAAGTCTTTGATCAGGGCGGTCGGGCCGCCGACGTCGATACGGGCGTCCGGCCCGGCGGCGGTGGGCAGCTTGTCGCGCATCCAGTCGATGGCGTCACGGGCGGCCAGATCCTCGGGGTCCACCGACAGCACCGCCGACAGCAGTGCGCTGGAGTTGTTGTCGGAGAACGCCGGCGGTTGTACGGACACCACATGCGGCGCCTTCGTCATCTCCTGGCGTACCGCGTCGAGTGTGGCGCTGCCCCCCGGAGAAGATGCCCCTGCAGAAGATGCGCCGTCTTTCTCCGGGAACGTCACCAGCACCCGTACCGGACCCAGCGCGCCCGGCCCCAGGGCTTCGGCGGCGGGGTTGACGCCGCCGCGGATCTCGTGGGTCGGCTCGAACTGGCGCTGCATGCTGTTGCCCAGCACCATGCCGAACGCCGGGGCGGCCAGGGCCAGCAGCAGGACCGTCGCGCCGAGGGCCGACGCCCATGGACGACGCATCACCGCGCCCGTCCACCGGGTCCAGAACCGGGACTGGCTCGCCTCGGCGCGCCGCGACCAGTGCAGGTACGACGAGCGTTTCGCTGCGGCCTTGCCGAAGGTGGCCAGCACCGCGGGGGTCAGCGTGGTCGAGGTCAGCACGGCGACCGCGACGGCCAGGATCGCGCCGGTGGCCATCGACACCAGCACCGGGGTGTTGATCAGGTAGATGCCGGTGACGGAGGCGATCACCGTCAGGCCCGACAGGGCCACCGCCAGACCGGACGTGGCCATCGCCGCGTCGACCGCGTCGGCCGGATCGCGGCCGGCCCGCAGCTCCTCGCGGAACCGCATCAGGATGAACAGTGAGTAGTCGATGGCCAGGGCGATGCCGAACATCGACACCGTTGAGGTGACGAACACGCTCATCTGCGTGTACATCGACAACAGATAGACCAGTCCCATGGTCACCACGACCGTGCAGATGCCGAGCACCAGCGGCAGCGCCGCGGCGGCCAGCGAGCCGAACACCGCCAGCAGCACGATCAGCACGATCGGCAGGTTCCACTTCTCCGCCGCGGCGATGTCGTGTTTGGTCGCCTGGGTGGCCGCCGCACCGAGCGCGCCCTGCCCGATGACGTAGAACTTGACCTTGCCGTCCTCGCTCTCGCCCGGCTCCTCCCCGTGGATCCCTACCTTCTGGCGCAGCTGCTTGGCGACATCCACCGCGCCGGTGTTGTTGAAGTCCAATTGCAGCGTCAGGACGTAGGGCCGGTCCGGCTGTGGCGCCGGTTGCTGTGGGTTCGGCACGATCTTGACGCTGGGCACCTCGCCCGCCACCTTCTCCAGCCGCCGCACCGCGGCGTTCATGTCCTCGAACGAGGCGTCCGCGCGGGGAGAGGCGATCAGGGCAAGCGGAGAAGCGCCCTGGTCCGGGAAATGTTCCTCGAGTTGCCGCTGGACGTGGAGCGACTGTGAACCTTCGACGTCGAAACCGCCGCCGGTGAGATTCGACGACTGGTTGATCGCGAGGTAGATCGAGGGCACCAGGAGCAGCAACCACGTCGCGAAAACCGCCCAGCGGAATCTGCGCAGACTGCTGCTCAAGCGCATCATGAACTGCTGGATTCGAGGTCCCCGCTTTCTCCGTCCGGCCTGGCTGGGCGTGTCCTGGCTAGCGTCAGCGTGAGCGTACCCCCACCGCGGTGATGCGGCCCGCGCTCTTGGCGTTCTGACATCGCACTGAGATATCCGTAGCGTTACCTGTGTGCCGCTAACGAAAGCGCACCGTCCGGCGACATAGCTGAGGACGATCCCGGCTGACGTCTGCGCCGGGGCGAACGCCGAAGGAGTTCTCGATGAAATCGACCAACGGTGGTCTGCGCCGCAGTCTGGCCGTAGCCCTCGCGGTAACCGGGGGTGGCGGTGCGATGGTGGCCGCGCTGCTGGTCCCGTCCGCCACCGCGGCCACCGATCCGTGTGCGGCCAGTGAGGTCGCCCGTACCGCGGGCAGCGTGGCCACCAACATCGGCAACTATCTGGACAGGCATCCGCAGACCAATCAGGCGTTGACCACGATCAGCCAACAGCAGGGCGGTGCCCAGTCGCTCGGGGCGCTCAAGACGTACTTCGACGCCAACCCGCAGGCCGCCAAGGACATCCAGCAGCTGCAGCAGCCGCTGGCCAACCTCGGGACCAGGTGCAAGCTGCCGATCAGCCTGCCGCAACTGATGGGTCTGATGCAGGCCACCCAGCAGGGCGGGGCAGCCACCGGGTTGCCGGCCGGGACGCCCTCGGCGCAGAACGTCGGGGTGCCGGGCGTGGCGGTGCCGGTGCAGTCGTCGCCGGCATCGGCGGTGACGTCGGGCTCTGGGCCGCTTCCCGGTCCCGCCGCCGCGACCACGCGCTGAGCAGCAGATTCGCGGTGTGACGCGACAGGTTGGGCGCAAGGCAGGAAACTCTTGACGGATTCTGATTAGCTTTTCCCAGCCGCTAACCGTTTCGGGTTACGGCCTTCCCCATCCGATGAAGGAGCTTGACCATGTTGCTCTCGGCCCGTAATGCGCGGCGTGTGGTAGCTGGCGTGGCCGGTGCCGGCGCGGTAGCCGGTGCGATGCTGTTCGGCGCGATCCCGTCGGCCCTGGCCGACGACCCGGCGAACAATCCCCCCAACTGCAGCGCCGCCGATCTGGCCGGCGTGGCTGCCGGGGTGTCTGCATCCACTTCGGCCTACCTGTTCACCCATCCCGACGTGAACTACTTCTTCACCAGCCTGGAAGGTCTCCCGCGCGAGGAGGTCAAGACGAAGGTGCACGACTACCTGGAAGCCAACCCGCAGACCAAGGCCGAGCTGACCGGTATCCGCCAGCCGCTGGTGGATCTCAAGAACCGCTGCGGCGCAGCTCCGGCTCCGTCGATCCCGTAACCGCGTGCGGGTGGAGACAACCCCCGCCGGCGGCGAAGAGGCGGTGACCGAGAGCGTCAACCGCACCGTGCTGATGGTCGACGACGACCCGGATGTGCGCACTTCGGTTGCCCGCGGTTTGCGGCATTCGGGGTTCGACGTCCGGGTCGCGGCGTCGGGCAAGGAGGCGCTGCGTCTGCTGTCGAACGAGTCGCACGACGCGCTCGTCCTCGACGTGCAGATGCCAGAGCTCGACGGCGTGGCCGTGGTGACGGCGCTGCGCGCCTTGGGCAACGAGATCCCGATCTGCGTGCTGTCGGCGCGCGACACGGTCAACGACCGCATCGCGGGGTTGGAGGCCGGTGCCGACGATTACCTGACGAAACCGTTCGATCTGGGCGAGTTGGTGGCCCGGCTCAACGCACTGCTGCGTCGGGCCAGTCTGGCCGATCGCCCGTCGGACACCATGACCGTCGGGGCCCTGACCATCGACACCGCCCGCCGGTTGGTGTTCGTCAACGGCGATCGGGTCGATCTGACCAAACGCGAATTCGATCTGCTGGCCGTCTTGGCCGAGAACGCCGGGGTGGTGCTGTCCCGGCAGCGGCTGCTGGAACTGGTGTGGGGATACGACTTCGACGTCGACACCAATGTGGCCGACGTGTTCATCTCGTATCTGCGGCGCAAGCTCGAGCGTCCCGACGTGCCCCGGGTGATCCATACCGTCCGGGGGATCGGGTACGTCTTGCGGGAAGACGCGTGAAGGGCGCACGGAGAACCGGGGTCGGGTGCGGCTTTCACGCTTGATCCGTTCGGCATCATTACGCACCAGGGTGGCGGTGGCCTCCGCCCTGGCGGCCGCGGCGGTGGTGGCGGTGTTCACCATGCTGACCTCGGTGGTGTTGGCCAACAACGATTCCGCGCAACTCGACCGCAGGCTCGACTCGATCGTCGATGCCAGCATCAGCCCGCAGAACCTGGCCGATCCGCGGCGTGGGGTGTTGACGACGGGACGCTCGCGTTCCACCGGCCAGGTGGTGTTCCAGCGGGGCTTCCAGCTTCCGGCCCTGCCGCCGGGTACCGAGACCGTGGAGGTCAACGGGGTCGACTACCGGGTCCGCACCGTGCCGCTGGAGCAGCAGGGCGGGGTGCTGATGTCCATCGGCATCCGCGCCGACAGTATCTTGTTGAGCCCCAATCGGATTCCGCTGTATACCGGCATCGGGGTGGTCACCGTGCTGGTGGCGGGGATGCTGGGCTGGCTCCTGGCCGGGCCGGCCATCCGGCCGCTGCGCAAACTCACCGAGCACACCTCCAAACTGGACAGCGGCACCGAGACGATGCCGCGGGTCCGCGGTGTGCGCGAGGCCGAAGACCTTTCCGAGGCGATGGCGGGCATGCTCACCCGGCTGGCCGCCGCGCAGCGCGCCACCACCAATTCCCTTCAGGCGGCCCAGGATTTCGCCGCCAACGCCGCACATGAACTGCGCACCCCGCTCACCGCGATGCGCGCCGACCTGGACACCCTGCGAATCCACAACCTGCCCGAGTCCGAACGCGACGAAGTAGTTGCCGACCTCTCCCGGGCGCAGCGCCGCGTGGAGGCCATCATCACCGCATTGGGCCAGCTCGCGTCGGGACAGTTGGCCCAGGCCGAGGACCGCGAACTGATCGACGTCACCGATCTGCTCGACCGGGTGGTCAGGGAGAACACCCGGTCCGGCGGGACGGTCCGGTTCGAAGTCCACGTCGAGGACGACGTGGGCCTGGTGCTCGGCTGGCCCGGCGGTCTGCGGATCGCGGTGGACAACCTGGTGCGCAACGCGATCATCCACGGTGAGGCCACGCGGGTGGTGCTGACCGCGCACCGCAGCGACGGCATGGTCGTGATCGTCGTGGACGACGACGGCCGCGGCTTACCCGCCGAGGAACATCAGACCGTGCTGGGCCGGTTCCGGCGGGGCAGCACCGCGATGGCGGGCGGCTCCGGGCTCGGGCTGGCGTTGGTGGCACAGCAGGCTCAGCTGCACGGCGGCGAGATCAACTTGTCCGACGGGCCGCTCGGCGGGTTGCGGGCGACGCTGACCCTGTCGACGGCGGTGCCGACGGCTCAGGCTGACTGACGCCGCCGCAGCCCACTGACCACCGCGCGCCACCCGAGCAGCAGCACCGCCGTGGTCAGGGAGGCGACCACGATGAAGCTGACCGCCACCCCCGCCGAGGTCAGCTTGCGCAGCACCATGCCCACCACCACGGTGCAGATCCACACCACGATCCCGGTGGGCGCCAACGACCTGGGCCGCTGCCAGCCGCGCGAGAGCAGCCAGCCCACCAGGGTGCCGGTCAGAAACGGCCACGCGGTCTCGGCAATCCCGGCCACGGTCAGGCCCTCGGCGTGACTGCGTCGGCCGATGGTGCAGAACACCACCACGCAGACCAGGTCGGTCAGTAGTGCCGGCAGGCTAGCCCGTCGCATAGGTCATCACGTCTCCTACCAGTGGGCTGACATCCGATTGGTCGCGCACGGCGAAGCCCGGTTGCCGTGCGGCCGGTTTGCCGTCGAAGAGCGCGTCGGCGGCATTCAGCGAGGTGAGCCGAGAATCCAGCCGGAAGGATTTGAAGGTAAATGGTAAACCATTGGATGCCAACGGATCCGGCCCGTCCATCACATGGAAGTGCAGATGAGGTGCGTCCGAGTTGCCGGAATTGCCCAGAGCGCCGATCACCTGACCGCTGCTGAGGGTGTCGCCGGGCTTGACCTTGAGGCTGTTCGGCTGCAGGTGCGCGTAGAAGGCGTAGTTGCCGTCACCGATGTCCTGCACGATGTGGTTTCCGCCGTACTGCGCCAAGGTGAGCCCTTTCGGTGTGACCCCGGGCACCTGCTCGGGCAAATCGTCGAGCACCGCCACGACCGGGCCGTCGGCCACCGCATGGACCTCGGCGCCGAAATAGGGATAGCTGTCCACCTTGGCCCGATCGCCGGTGTTCAGTCGTCCGTCGGCGCCGAGCTGCACATAGTCGATCGCGAATCGTTCTGCTGCCCAGACTTTTCCGTTGATCGGGTTGAGGGCCATCCGGTGTGGCGTCATGTCGCAGCAGCCGTTGGCGTTGACCCAGTTGTCCCCGGTCAGCGGTGGGGAGATCGACACCGGCTTGCGGGTCTGCACCGACACCGGCGCCACCGACTGGGTCAGGTTCGGCGCGACCAGCGGCGGCATCGGCCGGGCCACGGTGATCCCGAGTTCGTGGGTGAGGTCGGTGGGCACCTGCGTCGGGTCGTCGGCGACCACGTCGAGCCACACGTAGGCGCTCTGGCCGGGGTTGAGCACGTTGGTGCCGACCGCGGAATTGCCCACCGCCCTGGTCCAGTATTTGAGGCTGTCACCAGGCAGGGTGAGCAACTTGCGGTCGCCTGTCACCGCGCTCAGCGAGTTCAGCGTGACGTTGCTCGGTGAGGTGTTGGTCAGCATCAACTCATACGCCAGATGAGTGCGACCATCAGTGGCGGCCACCGGAACCGGTTCGGCCAGAACATGTCCCACCACCGGGGTGACCATCGGCGGTGGGGTACTGGTGGTGGTGGTCTCCGGCGGCGGAGCTTCTGCCGACGAACACCCGGCCAGGATCAGAGCCAGCACTGCCAACGGGTACCGGATCCGCATGGACTCTCCTAGGGCTCGGGGCGGGGGGTCGGGTTGACCGTCGGGTCGGTATGGGCATCGGTGTCGGTCTCGGTGTCAGGGTCGATGTCCTTCTCCGTGCGGAACATGAAGAAGAACACCACCCAGCCGATCGCGGAGATGAAGATCCAGCTGACCAGCCGGTAGATGAGCATCGCCGAGATGGCCGCGGCCAGAGTCATTCCGGACGACACCAGGCCCGGCACCAGAACGGCTTCCACCACCAGCAGACCGCCGGGCATCAACGGTATCGACCCGACCGCGCGGGCGGCGGCATAGGCGACGGTGACGCCGGCCAGTGACGGGTGGCCGCCGGCGGCGTAACAGGCGAACGCCAGGCAGGCCACGTCGGCGACCCAGTTGAACATCGACCAGCTGAACGCCACCGTGAGATCGCGTCGGCCCAGGCTGACCGACTCGAGTTGGTGCAAGATCTCCCGCCACTTCTCCAGCCCGGTGTCAGAGGGCTTGCCGCGCAACGAGTTCACCCACGACAACACCCTGGCCCCGATGCCGTCGATCAGTTCTGGTCTGGTGGCCACCGCTTGGGCCAGCAAGATGATCGCCAGGAAGGCGCCGAGCGAAAAGATCAGCGACAGCGGGTTTTTGGAGGCGCCGAGCATCAGAGCCCCGCCAAGTCCCAGCAGTGCCAGGCCGACGATCTGCAGCACCCCCGACATCACCAGCTGCCAGGAGGCCACCAGTGGCGAGGCGCCCCAGATGCGTTGTTGGCGGTAGACGAACGTGGCCGAGAGCACCGGACCGCCGGGCATGGTGGTCGACAGCGCGTTTCCCGCGTAGAACGCGGCCTCGGAACGCCACTGCCTGACGGGCACGCCCGCCGAGCGCAGCAGGGTCCGCTGGATCTGGGCGAAACTGTGCATCGAGGCCATCGCCGCGCCCACCGCCGCCAGCACCCACCATCCGTTGGCCGAGAGCAGACTGCGCCACGCCTTCGCCAACTGGTCCCAGACCAACGTCACCTCGACGGCGAGCACCGTGATCGCGAGGGCGATGACCACCCACCGCACCCACCAGTACCTGCCGCGCGTGGAGCCGGCCCGAGCCCGGGCGGCATCGGCCGGCGCGTCCTGTGACACGCCCTACAGCGTAACCGCGCAGGTAATACGACATCGTCGGTTACCACGGCGCGCCGCGGTTAGGCTACCGGCATGTCACTGGATCCAGTTGCTGATGAGGCCGTCACGCCGTTCGTCCGCAAGGTGGCCGCCTGGTCATGGCGGTTGTTGGTCATCCTGGCTGCCGTCGTGGCATTGCTATGGCTGGTCAAGCACCTGGAAGTCATCGTCGTACCGGTGGCACTGGCCACCATGGTCGCGGCGTTGCTGCTGCCCGCCGTCGACTTCATGGACCGCCGCGGTGCCCCGCGCGGAGCCGCCGTGGCCCTGGTGCTGCTGGCAAGTTTCGCGGTGGTGGGCGGCATCCTCAGCTTCGTCATCTCCCAATTCATCGAAGGCGCACCACAATTGGTGGAACAGGTGACCCGAAGCATCGACGGGGTGCGTAACTGGTTGATCAGCGGTCCGCTGCAGCTGAGCAAGGAGCAGATCGACCAGGCCGGCAACACCGCGATCGAGGCGCTGCAGCGCAATCAGGAGAAGCTCACCACCGGAGCGCTGTCCACCGCGGGCACCCTCACCGAACTGCTCACCGGGGCCCTGCTGGTGCTGTTCACCCTGATCTTCCTGCTGCAGGGCGGCCGCAACATCTTCGCGTTCGTCACCAAGGTGTTCCCGAGCCATGTGCGGGACCGGGTCCGCGACGCCGGGCGGGCCGGTTTCCACTCGCTGGGTGGTTACATGCGGGCGACATTCTTGGTCGCCCTCGTCGACGCGGTGGGTATCGGTACCGGCCTGGCCATCATGGGCATCCCGCTGGCGCTGCCGCTGGCCTCGCTGGTGTTCCTGGGTGCGTTCATCCCGCTGGTCGGTGCGGTGGTCGCGGGATTCCTCGCGGTGGTGGTGGCGCTGCTGGCCAAGGGCTTCATCTACGCCCTGATCACGCTCGGTCTGATCATCGCCGTACAGCAGCTGGAAGGGCATGTGCTGCAACCGTTGGTGATGGGCCGCGCGGTGTCGATCCACCCACTGGCGGTGGTGCTGGCCATCGCCGGCGGCGGTGTGTTGGCCGGCATCGTCGGTGCCCTGCTCGCGGTGCCCACGGTGGCGTTCATCAACAGCGCGACCCGCATCCTGCTGGCGGAGAACCCAGAGGCCGTGGAGGACCAATTGGAGGAGTCCGGGGGCGTCGTCATCGAGGAATAACGCCGAACATCGGCGTGTGGTCGAGTTTTCGGTGTATCAGCGACCACGAGCCAACGTTCGATCGATAAGTCCTTAAAGCCTTCCTTCGCGGCGCAGGAGATCCTGGGCGCTCATCCCACCGCCGCGCCGGGGCGGCTCGTCCTCGTCACGGGCACTGAACTTCTGGGTCGACGGATCCTGCTCCCGTGGGCCCGGCGGCGGCGGGTTCGGTCCTGGCCGCTGTGCGTTGAATGCCGTGGTCGGCGCGTTCTCACCGCCACCGGCGGGCGGCCGCTGCGGTGGCTGCGGCATGGCCCGCGTCGTGTCGGCCGAGGGCCGCGGTGCCGGCGCGGGGGGACCGGGCGGGGTGCCGTTGGCCGGGCCACCGCTGCTCGGTCCACCGCGCAGCGCGCCCAACCAGGATTCGATCTCGCGATCTTCACGCTGCGGGGGAGTCGCGGGCCCGCCGCTCGGCCGTGCCGTCGGCGCTGCGGTGCGCTCGGTGCGGGCGTTCGTGTTCGCGTTGGCATTGCTGTTGCCGGTGGCCGTGTTGACGGTGTTGACCGCGCTGTTCACCGCGTTGCGTACGGCGTTGCGGGCCATGGCGAACCGCGTGGTGGCCGGTTCCGGCTCCGGGCCGGGCGGTCGCTGGGGAACGCTCTGCGGCGGGGTGATCCGCGCCGTGCCGGCCGCCGAGGGCGCGTTGGTGCGCGGCATCGGCGGACGCATCGGCTCGACCGCGGGATGCGTCGGATCGTGCGGCCGTGGCGGCGGTAACGCCATGGCGCCGGCGCCGGCCAGCGCGCGGGGATCCTCACCGGAGTTCTGCACGACCGGACGCTTGCGCTCGTCGGGCAGCTCGGTCTCACCGAGGCCGATCGCCTCCTGGATCCGCTTCATCCAGCGCGGCGCCCACCAGCAATCGTCACCGAGAAGCTTCATGATGGCCGGCACCAGGAACATACGAATCACGGTGGCGTCCAACAGAAGTGCGATCAGCAGGCCGAAGGCCAGGTACTTCATCATCACCAGGTCGGAGAACGCGAACGCGCCGGCGACCACGGCCAGCACCAGGGCGGCGCCGGTGATCAGGCGGCCGGTGGTGGCGGTGCCGATGCGGATGGCCTCGGCGGTGGACATACCGCGTTCGCGGGCCTCCACCATGCGGGAGACCAGGAACACCTCGTAGTCGGTGGACAGACCCCAGATCACCGCGATGATCAGGCCGATCATCGGTGCCATCAGCGGCTGGGGGGTGTAGTTCAAGATGCCCGAGCCGTGACCGTCGACGAACATCCAGGTCAAGATTCCCATGGTCGACCCGAGGGTCAGCGCGCTCATCAACGCCGCCTTGATCGGCAGCACGATCGATCCGAACGCCAGGAACATCAGGACCGTGGTGGTGATGACCAGGATGGTCACCATCAGCGGCAATCTGTCGAACAGGCTGTGGATCGAATCCTGTTCCAGGGCCGGTGTGCCGCCGACGAACACGTCGATGCCGTGCGGAGGTTGCAGCGCACGCAGGTCCGAGATGTTGGTGGCCGCGTCGCCGCGGTTGACCAGACCGTTCTGGATCACCCGGACCGACGGGTCCTTCGATCCGCTGTCGGTGGCCGGGCGTTCCTTCCACATGGAATCCGGGTTGTTGTCCGGATCGGTGAAGCCGGACACGGTCAGCGCCTTGGCCCGCATGTCGGCGATCTGCGCGTCGGTGATCGGCTCGCCGTCTTCGCGCTGCATCACCAACGTGATCTGTTCGGTGCGGAACCCGGGGAACAGTTTGTCGAACTCTTCCTGGGACTGGCGCACGGAGTTGTCCGGAGGCAGGTACTTCTCGCTGATGCCGGCCAGGGTGAGGGACCCGATCGGCAGCACCAGCAGGGTCATCACGATCAGAATCGGTGTGGCGAAGGCGATCGGACGCTTCATCACGACGTTGACCAGCCGGCCCCAGAAGCCCTTCTCGACCTCTTCACGGGTCATGGTCTTCTGGGTCTTCTCGATGAACCAGTCGATGATCCGGCGGGAGAACGGCCAGTTGGCCAGGAACGGCACCTTGAGCAGGGTGCGCACCCCGAGCGCGTCGACATTGGCGCCCAGGATGCCCAGCGTCGCGGGCAGCACCGTGATCGACAGGAACGCCGCCAGCAGCACCGAGGCGATGATCGCGTAGGTGATCGATTTGAGGAAGCCCAGCGGGATCAGCAACAGCGGCAACGACGAGGCCACGATGATCACCGCGGAGAACGCCACGGTGCGGCCCGAGGTCATCACCGATCTTCGGACTGCGGCCGCGGTGTCATAGCCTTCGGCGAGTTCTTCTCGGAACCGGCTCACGATGAACAGGCCGTAGTCGATGGCGATACCGAAGCCCATCATCGTCACCACGGGTTGGGCGAAGAAGTGCACGGGGCCGAACTCCGCGGTGAACCGCAGGATCCCGAGTGCACCGGCGATGGTCAGGCCACCGATGATCGCCGGCAGGGCCGCGGCCACCGCGCCGCCGAACACGAAGAACAGCACCACGGCCACCAACGGGACAATGGCCAGTTCGGCGCGTTTCTGATCGGTACCGATGGTGCCGGTGAGCTCGCTGGCCAGTGGGTTGAGCCCGGCCAGCTGGATGTTGCCGTCGTTGATCTGCTGCAGGTCGGTTTCGACGGCCTGGTAGTTCTTCAGGATCGCGTCGTCGTTATCGCCTTTGAGCGGGATGCTGATGAAGGTGTGGCGGTTGTCCGCGGTCTTCATCGCCGCGAGGCCGGCGACATCGGGCGCGCGCAGCCAGCCCACCCAGTTCTCGATCTGGTCCGGGTTGTCCTTGACCACCTGGTTCAGTTCGTCGGTGACCTTTTTCTGCCACGCCTTGTCGGTGACCTTCTTGTCATCGGGCGGGGTGAGGATCGCCACCACGTGGCTGGTCCGGTCGCGGCCGTACACCTCGTCGCCGAGCAGCGAGGCCTTCACCGACTGGCTGCCCTCGTCGTAGAAGCCGCTCTGGGTGACGTGGTCTCCCAGACTGATTCCGTAGACGCCGCCACCTAGGCACAGCGCCACCATGACACCGATGACGATGTACCTGAACTGGTACACCGTTCGACCCCACCAGGCGAACACTTAGGCTCCTAACGCTTTGATACTTCGCTCTAAAACTTGTGGTGACCCGCGCTTCGACTCAGGCGAGGGTCTTCAGTTGTTACACACGCGCGGTCAGTAGCGATGACAGCGGCCTGAACGGTTGCAGCCATGCACCCTGCTCGGGTAGCGAGTCCAGGCCGATCCGTGGCAGCGGTTCCCGGAACACCCCGGGAATGTCCTCCAGATCGACAAACTCCAAGGTATCCGACGCTAGCGCCCAGCTCGCATGTTCGCGAAATCCGAGCACCTGCACCGGAGTGCCCTCCCGGGCGATCTCTTCCAGCGGTTGCCGGAACGCCTGTCCGTCGGCCGACGCCACCAAAACCGCCGCGAGCCCTTCACTGCGACGCAGCGCGATGTGGTCGAGCATGTCGCTGTCGACATCGCTGTCGTCGTCGATCTTCGGCTTGGCGAAAACGGCGAATCCCACGTTACGCAACGCTTCCACCCAGGGCCGCACAACATCGGCGCTACCTGGGGCGATGTTGGTGAAGACGGTGGCCTCGGGCTCCAGCGAAACCGCCGCATCGTCACCCTTGGCGGCCGACAGATCCGCGGTGTACCCGAGCAGCCAGCGGCCCAGCGCATCGAAGCGGGGCCGGTGTGCGGCGGTCGGTCGGCCGCCCAGGATCGCGCCCAGCCCCATGTCCAGATTCGGGGCGTCCCAGACCAGCAGGACCCGGCGCGGCGGGGTGACCGGGGTGTCGGAACCGGTACCGGATTCATCGACCTGCGCGGTCGCGTCGTGCATGTCTTCGGTCACACTCATGGCCGTTTCTCCCACACCAGCTCGGTGACGTCCGGGCCGGCCAGGGCTTTGCGCTCGTATTTGGTGACCGGGCGTTCGGTGGAGATCGGCAGATCCGCACCCGGGGAGACCCGGCGCAGTCGCGGCTCGGCGTCACCGACCTCGGCAATATGTTCGGCGTATCCGGAGTGGTCGGTGGCCGCGTGCAGGATTCCGCCTGGCCGCAACCGGTCGGCGATCAGCGCGACGGTCGCCGGTTGCAGCAGCCGGCGCTTGTGGTGGCGGGCCTTGGGCCAGGGGTCGGGGAAGAACACCCGCACACCGGTCAGCGTCTCGCTGCCGAACATGTGCTCCAGCACGTCGACGCCGTCACCGCGGACCAGCCGGATGTTGGTGACCGGGTTGGTCGTCTGTGCGGTGCGGTCGATCGCGCTGAGCAGTTGGGCCAGGCCTTTGCGGTAGACCTCCACGGCGATCACGTCGAGGTCGGGTTCGGCTTGGGCCATCGCCAGGGTGGATGTGCCGGTGCCGGAACCGATCTCCAGGATCACCGGTGCCGAGCGGCCGAACCAGGCCGTCGTGTCGAGGTCGACGATTGGTCGAGAATTGTCGTCGCGCGCCTGAAGGCCCAGTTCAGGCCACAGCCGGTCCCAGGTTTCTTGTTGCGCCGGCGACAGCGTCGACCGGCGGGTCCGGAAGCTGGTCACCCGGGGAAAACGGTGTGGCTGGGCAGCCGGCCCGTCGGCTACTTCATCTGCCGAGGCCGGTCCGCCGACGTCGGACCTGGACGGGTGCATCAGTCCATGGTCTCTTATCGGGGGCGGCGCGCCTGCATCGTGGTAGAGATTGATACCCAACAGTTGCCTCCGGCCGGCACCGGTCAAACATCCGTTCGCGGGCCCGCCGCGGCCGTGTCACGATTTTTCGTGACGCCCCGGATTGCGCCCGTCACCAGGAAGGCTGCCAGATTTTCGCCGACGAACTCACCCGCTGTGCTGACCGCGCCGGCGATGCGCGGTTGGCCGAGATCTGTGCGCGGGTGTCGGCTCCGGTGGCCGTCGATGTGCGCGGACGCCGCGGGGTCGGTACCAGCACCGTGGCACGGGCCCTGGCCGACGCCGGCTTGCAGATCACCGGAACCGGTGAGATCGCGGTGGTTGTGATCGCCGAGGTGCTCAAACCCGAAGACCGGGCGCTGCTGACCGAACTGAGCCGGGCCGGACAGCCGGCGGTGGTGGTGTTCAACAAGGCCGACCTGGCCGGGTCCTCGCCGGGCGGCCCGATGGCAACCGCTCAACGGCGGGCCCGCCGCCTGCAGGACATGGCGGGGGTGCCGGTGGTGCCGATGGTGGCGCTGCTCGCGTCGGTGGGCTTGACGGCGCCGGAGGTGGCCGCGTTGCGCGTGCTGGCGGGCGAGCCCGCCGACCTGACGTCGGCGGACGCGTTCGTTGCCGCACCGCATGGGGTTCCGGCCGAGGTGCGGGCCGGGTTGCTGCGGCGGCTGGACCGGTTCGGGATCGCCCACGCCACGGTGGCACTGAGTCGTGGCGCGGATGCCGGGTCGCTGCCCGGTGTGCTGCGTGGTCTCAGCCACGTTGACCGGGTTTTGACGGCCATCGACGCCGCGGCCGCCCCGGTGCGGTATCGACGGGTGCGATGGGCGCTGGCTGAACTGCGTGCGGTCGGTGGCGAGGAGGTGGGTCGCTTCCTCGCGGCCGACGACACCGTGCTCGCGGTGATGGCGGCGGCCGTCGACGTGGTGCAGGCCGACGGTCTCACGGTGGAGGCGGGTACCCGTCGCGACGATCATCTGTGCCGGGCCCGGCGCTGGCGGCGGTACCGGGACGGGCCGGTGAACGCCCTGCACCGCCGGTGCGCGGACGACATCGTGCGAGGGTCGCTGAGAATGCTGGACGCGACGGTGGCTGACGGGCGATGACCGAGGTGGACACAGCGCAGGATCCGGAGGCGGCGCGGGCGGCCAAAGCCGCAGCCGAAGCCGAGGCCGACGCGGTGGTGACGGCAATCGACCCGGGACTGAACTCCCCGGGGGTCCAAACCCGGGACGTGGTGCTCGTTTCCGGCCCGTGGCTGGCCGGATCGACCAGTGTCATGGCCGCCCTGCGGGAACGGATGCCGCAGACCGAGTTCGTCGAATCCACCGAATTGGTGGCCGGGGAGGCGCCCGCGGCGGTGGTGTTCGTGGTTTCGGCTTCCGCTCCGGTCACCGAATCCGATTGTGCCCTGGTCGATTTGGCGAGCCGCTACACCGATCTGGTGGTCGGGGTGGTGTCCAAGATCGACGCCCACCGCGACTGGCGCGACGTGCGCGACGCCGATGCGGCGATCCTCGCCGAGCGTGACGCGCGCTACGAGCGCATGCCATGGGTCGGGGTGGCGGCCGCACCCGATCTTGGTGAGCCACAGCTCGACGAGCTGGTCGAACTTCTCACCGATAAGCTGGCTGATCCCGATATCGCCCGTCGAAACAGATTGCGTGCCTGGGAAACTCGATTGGAGGCGGTGATCGGCCGGTATGAGGCCGACGGTGCCGGCGCGGATCGCGCGGCCCGGGTTCAGGTGTTGCGCGAGCGTCGTGCCGAACTCGCCAGGATGCGGCGGCTGACCCGTACCGAGCGCAGCATCGCCTTGCGCAGCCAGCTGCAACAGGCCCGGGTTCAGCTGGGCTATTTCGCCCGCAACCGGTGCAATTCGGTGCGCACCGAATTGCAGGAGGACGTGGCGGGCATCAGTCGTCGTCGCATCTCGACGTTCAACGACTACGCCCACCGCCGTGCCGACGAGGTCGTCGGCGAGGTGGACGAAGGTGTCACCACGCACCTTCGTGCGCTGGCGGGCGAACTCGAACTGTCGGCCCCGCCGTCCGGTGCTGTCGCGTCGGGCCCGGCCCTGCCGGCGCCGCCCCTGAAATCTCGCACTCCCGAGACCAGGCTCATGGTGGTTCTCGGTGCCGGCTTCGGGCTGGGGGTGGCGGTCGCGGTGAGCAGGTTGTTGGCCGGTGCCGCGCCGCGGCTGGCCGTCGCCGGGCTCGTCGTCGGTGCTGTCGTCGGCCTGCTGCTGGCGGTCTGGGTCGTCGGTACGCGCGGCCTGTTGCACGACCGGGCGGTGCTGGACCGCTGGGTCACCGACATCACCACCACGCTGCGGTCGACGGTCGAGGAGCTCGTGGCGACGCGGGTGCTGGCGGCCGAAACCGCGTTGACCACCGAGCTGGCGAGCCGTGAGGAGGCGGAAAGCGCCGATGCGGCCGAGAAGACGGCCACGATCGACGCCGAGCTGCGCGAGCATGCGATCGCCACCGCCCGGGCGGCTGCGCAACGGGACCGGCGCATCCCGCCGCTACGCCGAGCCTTGGACGCCGTTCAGGCAGATCTGTACGGCAACAACGATGCTACTGGTGAGTAACCGCCCGATAACGCCGATCTGAATCGTTCCTGTGAGTGATCGGACATACCACTGGTTCACCTTGGGTATGTCACCCGCGTTAACCTCTACCCAAGGGGTAGCCGTGACCGCGACGCAACGTGGCTTGGGTTACACAAACCTACGCAGGAGAATTTGATGACCTCAGCGACCATTCCGGGTCTGGACACCGCACCGACGAAACATGAGGGACTGCTGGCCTGGGTCCAGGAGGTCGCAGAGCTCACTCAGCCTGACCGGGTGGTATTCGCCGACGGTTCAGAGGAAGAATTCAACCGGCTGGCCGCCCACCTCGTCGAGGCGGGAACCTTCACCAAGCTCAACGACGAGAAGAAGCCCAACTCCTACCTCGCCCAGTCCGACCCGGCCGACGTCGCGCGCGTCGAGTCGCGCACGTTCATCTGCACCGAGCGGGAACTCGACGCCGGCCCCACCAACAACTGGATGGACCCGGCCGAGATGCGCGGCATCATGACCGACCTCTACCGGGGTTGCATGCGTGGCCGCACCATGTACGTCGTCCCCTTCTGCATGGGGCCGCTGGGCGCCGACGATCCCAAGCTCGGTGTGGAGATCACCGACTCCGAGTACGTCGTGGTGTCGATGCGCACCATGACCCGGATGGGCAAGGCCGCGCTGGAGAAGATCGGCGACGACGGTTTCTTCGTCAAGGCGCTGCACTCGATCGGTGCGCCCCTGGAGCCGGGCCAGAAGGACGTGCCCTGGCCGTGCAACGAGACCAAGTACATCACCCACTTCCCGGAGACTCGCGAGATCTGGAGCTTCGGCTCGGGCTACGGCGGCAACGCGCTGCTGGGCAAGAAGTGCTACTCATTGCGCATCGCCTCGGCGATGGCCCACGACGAAGGCTGGCTCGCCGAGCACATGCTGATCGTCAAGCTGATCTCCCCGGAGAACAAGTCCTACTTCATCGCCGCGGCATTCCCGTCGGCCTGCGGCAAGACGAACCTGGCGATGCTGCAGCCCACCATCCCCGGCTGGCGCGCCGAGACCGTCGGTGACGACATCGCCTGGATGCGGTTCGGCAAGGACGGTCGCCTCTACGCCGTCAACCCGGAGTTCGGTTTCTTTGGTGTCGCCCCAGGCACCAACTGGGATTCCAACCCGAACGCGATGAAGACCATCGAGGCCGGCAACACCGTGTTCACCAACGTGGCGCTCACCGACGACGGCGATGTGTGGTGGGAGGGCCTGGAGGGCGACCCCGACCACCTGATCGACTGGAAGGGCCAGGACTGGTACCGCGAGTCGGAAGACAAGGCGGCACACCCGAACTCCCGTTACTGCACCCCGATCTCCCAGTGCCCGACGCTGGCGCCGGAGTGGGACGACCCGCAGGGGGTGCCGATCTCGGCGATCCTGTTCGGCGGCCGCCGCAAGACCACGGTCCCGCTGGTGACCCAGGCCCGCGACTGGCAGCACGGCGTGTTCATCGGCGCCACCTTGGGCTCCGAGCAGACCGCCGCGGCCGAGGGCAAGGTCGGCACCGTGCGCCGCGACCCGATGGCCATGCTGCCGTTCCTGGGTTACAACGTCGGCGACTACTTCCAGCACTGGATCAACATCGGCAAGAACGCCGACGAGTCCAAGATGCCCGCGGTGTTCTTCGTCAACTGGTTCCGTCGCGGTGAGGACGGCCGGTTCCTGTGGCCGGGCTTCGGCGAGAACAGCCGCGTGCTGAAGTGGGCCATCGAGCGCATCGAGCACAAGGCCGACGGCAAGAGCACCCCGATCGGCATCGTGCCGACCGCCGCGGATCTCGATCTGTCCGGGCTCGATGTGGATCCCGCCGACGTCGACGAGGCCCTGGCCGTCAACGTCGAGGAGTGGAAGGCCGAGCTCCCGCTGATCGAGGAGTGGTTCGAGTTCGTCGGTGAGAAGCTGCCCACCGGCATCAAGGACGAGTTCGACGCCCTCAAGCACCGGTTGGCCGAGGAGTCCTGAGCCTGCTCAGACGTCAGTAAAGCGCGCGCCCTCGTCATCGACG
>NZ_MBEQ01000099.1 GCF_001954135.1 Mycobacterium sp. GA-1841
GTCGAGGAACTACGCGCCGAACTGGACGGTCAGGCCGGCGCACTCTCGAGCGCAGTCCCCGGCCCGGCCACGGGCGGGGTCTCGGCGGGGCTCCCGGCCGCTGCGGGCGGTTTCGCCCCGGCCCCTTCTGGCAGCGCCACGCCGGTCGGTTGGAGCCGTGGCCTCGACCTGCCATCGGCTGCCGATCCGCCCGAGGCCGCCGTGGGTCTGCGCGACCCCGGCATGTTCGGAGACGGCGTGGCCGTGCGGCTGCCCGACGGCAGCACCGCGGTGGCGCCCAACGCGGTGGCCGCCAGCGCCGTGCGCCACGCGCTGACCCAGTTGGGCGTGCCCTACCGGTGGGGCGGCACTACCCCCGGCGTCGGCCTGGACTGCAGCGGGCTCACGCAGTGGGCGTATCACGAAGCCGGACTGGACATTCCACGTCTGGCCCAGGAGCAGGACATCGGCAAGGCGGTGTCGGCCGGATCGCTGCGGCCGGGTGATCTGGCGGTGTGGGACGGCCACGTCGCGATGATCGTCGGTGAGGGCACGATGATCGAGGCGGGAGACCCGGTGAAGTTGTCCCCGATCCGCACCACCAATGCCGGTCAGGGGTTCCAGGGGTTCTGGCGGCCCACGGTGTAGACCAACCTGACCGGGCGTCCAGGCCATCCCATTAGGCTGTGCCGCATGGCTGCTGACATCGTGCCGGTCCGGCTTGGGCTGACCAAGGGCGACCTCTACACACTCTGGGCTCCGCGGTGGCGTGATGCCGGCGACGAGTGGGAGGCCTTCCTGGGCGAAGGCGACGCCCTGTACGGCTTCGAATCCGTCGCCGACCTGGTCGCATTCGTCCGCACCAACACCGACAACGATCTGGCCGACCACCCGGCCTGGGACAAGCTGACCGCGGCCAATGCGCACCGGCTGCAGCCGGCCGACGACCGCGAATACGACATTGTCGGGCTGCCGGACCTCGTCGCCGACAAGCCGACGGAGGAGTCTGTCGCGACCCTGCACCGCACCCTGGTGGTGGTGTCCTCGCTCGGCTCGGTGTGCGAGCTGGCGGCGATCAGCAAGTTCTTCAACGGCAACCCGGTGCTCGGCACGGTCGGCGGCGGGTTGGAGGGCTTCACCGGCCGCTCCGGTCGCAAGCGCTGGGCCGAGATCGAAGCCGTGATCGCCCGGGGCTGGGACGGCGTGCTCGACGCCATCGACGAGATCGTCACGGTTCCCGAGGACATCGAGGCCGACGCCGTGAAGAAGGCTGAAGCCGAGTTGGCCGAGGACGCTCCCGAAGAGGACGACGACGAGCTCACGGCCGACACCGAAGACGCCGACGGTGATGACGAGGACGAGGTGGTTGCCGGCGAGCCGGCGCGCAGTGCTGCCGACACCGCGGTCCTGGGCGGCGACGAGGATTTCTGGGCCAAGGTCGGCATCGATCCGGTGCGCATCATGACCGGTTCGGGCACCGTCTACACCCTGCGCTGCTACCTCGACGACGAGCCGGTCTTCCTCGGCCGCAACGGCCGCATCAGCGTGTTCAGCTCCGAGCGTGCGCTGGCCCGGTACCTGGCCGACGAGCACGACCACGACCTGTCGGACCTGGCGACCTACGACGACATCCGGACTGCCGCGACCGACGGTTCCCTGCGGGTCGAGGTCTCCGACGAGAACGTCTACGTCCTGTCCGGCATCTCCGATGACATCGCCGACGGACCCGACGCGGTCGACCACGACCAGTTGGAGTTGGCCGTCGAACTGCTGCGCGACGTCAGCGACTACTCCGAGGACAAGACCGTCGACGAGACGCTGGCCGACACCAAGGCCCTCGGCAAGTTCGTGAGCTATGTGCTCGGCGACGAGGGCGCCCGCAAGCCCGACGCACCGCACGCCCAGGCCGTGGAGCAGTGGGACGCGCTGGAGCGCTTCGTGGAGTCGCGGCTGCGCGCGGAGTAGCTCTCAGGACACGCGCTTCAAGTCGTCGTACCCGTCGATGTACAGCCCGTCACCTGCCCAGGTGACGATGTGGTCATCGCCGGGAAGCTGCCAGGTTCGTTGGCCGGTCGCGGTGTCGTAGGCGCTCACCGGTCCGTCTCCGCTCGCCACGATCTGCTTGCCATCGGTGGCGATCAGCCTGTCTGAGAGCTGGGCGCCGTCGACGAACGCACCACTCGCGTCGTTGCAGTCCCGCACCCGCACCCCACCGGCACGCGTACTCACCTCGGAGTACGACACGACGCACAGCGTGCCGAGACCAGCGAGAGAGACCAAGGTGTCGGACGACATCGGGAGCGGCTGCGACCACGTCAACTCTCCGGTGAGCGTGTCCACGCCGGCGATCTCCCCCTTCTCCTGGCTGTACACGATCGGCGACGTGACCCCCGATGTCGTGTACGGCACCGAGCCTTGGAAGCCGAAACGGGGCATGTCGCTGGTGTCAGGCAGCCGATAACCGCGGTCCCCCGGGATCCTCCACGCCAGCTTGCCGGTGAATGAGTAGAAATCGATGCGCTGCCTCGGTTTCCCGGCCGGCATTATCCCGCCGCTCCGCTGTGACACCGCGATGCCCCGGCTGGTAGCGATGACATTGTCGACGCTCCCGATGGAGAACAACTCGTCACCGGTTTTGGCGTCGTAGAACTTGGTACTCAGACCGCCCCGCTCTTGTTCCGCCACGACGCCTTGATCCAGGAACACCGACGCCTGCCCGGGCATCGGCTTGGTCCAGAGTTGCTGTCCCGAGTCGTCGAATACGGTGAGGCTCTGCTGATGGCTGGAATACGCGAGCAAGCCGGAACCGCTGTAGGTCCGTGGCAGTCCTCCTCCTTGATTCGGTGCCACGTTCTTCGTGGCGCCGGTGGCCACATCCAGAAGTGCCGCGCTCTTGTCAGCGGCAACGCAGAGGGCGGTGGCGCCCGACGTGCTGAAGACGCAGTTCGTAAACACGCCCGGCTTTAGCCATTTCTGCGAGCCGTTGCCGGCATCCAGCGCGGTGAAGGAATCGTTCAGATTGACCAGGACGGTCTTGGTATCGCCACCGACAACCCTAGTAAGCCCACGTGGGCTGCCCCCACCCAGCGGATAGCTCCACAGGTTCTTGGTAGGCGCTGCACTCAATGAGGAGAGCTTCGCCGTGGCCGGTGGACGCTCCGCACCGGCAATCTCTGTCTTTCCAGCAGCGGCATCGGCCTCCGACAACGCCTCCGACCCTGAGCCAAACGTCCAGTACACGATCGAGCCGACGACCAGCACCAGCACGGCGATCACCGCGGCAACGACGATTCCGATGACCTTCGCGTTTCGGCGGCGATCCTGCGGGGGCTGCGGAGTGAATTGTGGTGGGTACCCGCCGTATCCGGGCTGCTGCCCCCATCCCTGCGGCGCGTGCGACGTAGGGAATCCCGGAGAGGCACCGAAGAACGGGGGTGCCCCTGGTTGTACCCCGGGTGGATCGAACGGCGACCCGCTCGTCCCAGACGCCTGCTGACCATCGTTGTCGCCCCACGGCGAACTCCCCCACGGGTTCACGTTGGGAGTGTATTTGACAGGCCCTGGGGTGAGCCGACGGTCAGAACGCCCATGATTACATCGACCAGTCTTTCCACGCACGCGTCGAGGTTCCCGCGGCACAAGCGTGACTGGAACCAGACGCACAGCATCGCGCGGGTTCGGCGGGGGGAATTTGCCCGTCGCGGTAACTCAGCCGACCAGCACCGCGTACCGAGGCTTGATCACCTCGTCGATCAGCGCGAGCCGTTGGTCGAAGGGGATGAAGGCCGACTTCATCGCGTTGATCGTAAATCGCTCCAGATCAGTCCAGCCGTAGCCGAACGCCTCGACCAGGCGCGCCATCTCCTGGCTCATGGTGGTGTCGCTCATCAGCCGGTTGTCGGTGTTGACCGTGACCCGGAACCGGAGCCGCGCCAGCCGGTCGAAGGGGTGTTCGGCGATGCTGGGCGCGGCCCCGGTCTGCACGTTGCTGCTCGGGCACATCTCCAGCGGGATGCGCTTGTCCCGCAACAGCGATGCCAGCCGGCCCAGGTGTTGGGTGCCGTCGTCGAATTCGGTGATGTCGTCGACGATGCGCACCCCGTGGCCCAGGCGGTCGGCTCCGCAGAACGCGATGGCCTCATGGATCGACGGCAGACCGAACGCCTCACCGGCGTGAATGGTGAAGCGTGCGTTGTTGCCCCGCATGTACTCGAAGGCATCCAGGTGGCGGGTGGGCGGATATCCCGCCTCGGCACCGGCGATGTCGAATCCGACGACGCCCTTGTCGCGAAATCTGATTGCCAGCTCGGCGATCTCACGAGACCGGGCCGCGTGGCGCATCGCGGTGACCAGACAGCGCACGGTGATGGTGCGCCCTGCGGCCGCGGCTGCCTTCTCCCCGTCGGCGAACCCGGCCAGGACCGCATCGACGACGTCGTCCAGCGACAGGCCGCGGTCGATGTGCAGCTCGGGGGCGAACCGGACCTCGGCGTACACCACGTTGTCGGCGGCCAGATCCTCCACGCACTCGTGGGCCACCCGATGCAGCGCCTCAGGGGTCTGCATCACGCCGACGGTGTGGGCGAACGGCTCGAGGTACCGCTCCAACGAGCCGCTGTGGGCGGCCGTGCGGAAGAACGTGGCCAGCTCGTCTACCTCAGTGGCGGGCAGGTCGTCGTAGCCGAGCTGCCCGGCGAGGTCGAGCACGGTGGCCGGACGCAGCCCACCGTCGAGGTGGTCGTGCAGCAGGGCCTTGGGGGCGTGCTGGATCTTGTCCAGGGTCAGCGGGGTGCTCATGCCCCCATCATCCCCACCTCAGACGATCCGGTCGATGACCAGCGGCCGCCGTGCCGGCGCCGAGTCGTCAACCGACCAGGCCCCGTCGAGTTCGGCGAGCGCGCCGGGTAGCCGCTCGGCGGTTTCGGTGTAGAGCGTGAACAGCGTCTGGTCCGCCGCCACCGGCTCACCCGGCCTGCGGTGGATCCGCACCCCGGCGCCGAGTTGCACCGGCTCGCCCGGCTGCGCCCGGCCCGCGCCCAGGCGCCAGGCCGCCATTGCCACGCCCATGGCGTCGATGTCGCCCATGATGCCGCCGCGCGGGGCCGTCACGGTCTCGGTGGCCGTCCCGAGCGGCAGCGGGCGGCTCAGGTCCCCGCCCTGAGCGGCCACCAGCGCACGGAACCGGTCCATCGCGGTGCCGTCACGCAGCGTCTCGGCCGGATCGGCGCCGTCGATGCCGGCCGCGTCGAGCATCTCGGCCGCCAACGCCAACGTCAGGGCCACCACGTCGGCCGGGCCGCCGCCGGCCAGCACCTCCAGCGACTCGGTGACCTCCACGGAGTTGCCGACGGTGCAGCCGAGCGGGCAGTTCATGTCTGTGAGCAGGGCCCGGGTCGGCACCCCGTCGGCATTGCCGAGGTCGACCATGATCCGCGCCAGCTCCCGGGCGTCGGCCTCGGTCTTCAGAAACGCACCCCGGCCGACTTTGACGTCGAGCACCAAGGACCGGGCACCCTCGGCGAGCTTCTTGCTCATCACCGAACTGGCGATCAGCGGTGTCGAGTCGACGGTGGAGGTGATATCCCGCAGGGCATAGATCTTGCGATCGGCCGGAGCCAGCTCACCGGCGGCGAAGATCGCTCCGCCGATGCCCTGAAGTTGTTGCCGGATCTGCCTTTTCGACAGCTCGGCGGTGAATCCCGAGATCGCCTCGAGTTTGTCGAGCGTGCCACCGGTATGACCGAGCCCGCGGCCGGATGCCTGCGGAACGCTGCCACCACAAGCCATTACGACCGGCAGTAGCGGAATGGTGATCTTGTCGCCGACCCCGCCGGTGGAGTGCTTGTCGACCAGCGCCAGTGGTGCTCCGCCGGAGCGCAGGTCCGTGAAATCGAACCGCTCTCCGGAATTGACCATGGCGGTGGTCCAGCGGGTGGTCTCGGCCACCGTCATCCCGTTGAGGAAGATCGCCATCAACAGGGCCGACATCTGTTCGTCGGCCACCCGTCCGTGGGTGTAGCCGTCGATCACCCAATCGATCGCGGCGTCGGACAGAACTCCGCCGTCACGTTTGGTCCGGATGACAGTGGGCGCGTCGAGAGGCGGCATGGACGTCAACCTACTCGCCGGTAACCGGAGTTGTTGGACCACTTGGCCTTACCGACGTTGCAGATCCTGCGGACCGAAGGCGTCGGGCAATAGCTCGGCCAGCGGCCGCGCACCGCCGGGATGGTCGACGAGCATCTCCGGCCCGCCGTGTTCCAGCAACACCTGCCGGCACCGTCCGCAGGGCATCAGCAGGCCGCCGGCCGGGCCCACACACGACAGCGCGAGGAGCCGTCCGCCACCCCCCGAATGCAGGGCGCAGACCACAGCGCACTCGGCACAGAGACCTAGGCCATATGAGACATTCTCCACATTGCATCCAGCCACGACGCGCCCATCGTCGACGAGGGCGGCGGCACCCACCGGAAATCCGGAATACGGCGCATACGCGCGCCTTGAAACGTCAATTGCGTTGTCACGCAACAGTTTCCAGTCGACATCCGTCGTCACGCGGCCGCCTCCAACATAGGTTCTGAATGCATTCCGAAAGCTCAATTCCCGGCCCACGCATTAAGATAGGTAAGCCTAACTTTTGCGTGTTCAGCAGGTCTAACAGCTCAACCGTAATTCGTTCGCCACTACAAATGGGTTTAGAGTCGCCCCGAGGTTTGGGGCTAATTCACAGCCGGCCCCAGACGTCCCACCGATGGCGTTGGAGGGCCCGATGAGTACTCAGACGGAGGTACCGGCTCCGCAACCCAGGAAAGCACGACGGCGCACCCTTTATCGCGGTGATCCGGGAATGTGGTCCTGGGTGCTGCACCGTATTACCGGTGCCACGATTTTCTTCTTCCTGTTCGTCCATGTCCTCGATACCGCGTTGGTCCGCGTCAGCCCGCAGGCCTACAACGAGGTCATCGAGACGTACAAGACACCCATCGTCGGATTGATGGAGATGGGCCTGGTCGCCGCCGTGCTGTTCCACGCACTCAACGGCATCCGCGTCATCCTCATCGACTTCTGGCAGCAGGGTCCCCGCTACCAGCGGCAGATGCTCGCGATCGCCGTCGGTGTCTTTGCCGTGGTTCTCATCGCAGCCCTAGGAGTTCTCGGTATGCACATGACGGAGCGGTTCCTGTGAGCGCGCCTGGAGCAGGCGAGTCGCGGCTCGGCCGCCCCGCGCCGGTGATGGAACGTGAGCACGACCGGCCGGCCGCGCTGGACCATCCGCGCGCGCCCCGTCGTCCCCGCGGCATCCCCTACTTCGAGAAGTACGCGTGGTTGTTCATGCGGTTCTCGGGTGTCGCCCTGGTGTTTCTGGCGCTGGGCCACCTGTTCATCATGCTGATGTGGCAGGACGGTGTGTACCGCATCGACTTCAACTACGTCGCGCAGCGGTGGGCCTCCCCGTTCTGGCAGATCTGGGACATGGCCCTGCTGTGGCTGGCGATGATCCACGGGGCCAACGGCCTGCGGACCATCATCGGCGACTACGCCCGTAAGAACACCACGAAGTTCTGGCTGAATTCGCTGCTGCTGCTGGCGACAGGGTTCACCCTGGTTCTGGGCACCTACGTCTTGGTCACCTTCGACCCGAATATTGGGAGCTAACCCATGATTCAGGAACATCGCTACGACGTCGTCATCGTCGGCGCGGGCGGCGCCGGCATGCGCGCAGCCGTCGAGGCCGGTCCGCGCGTCCGTACCGCCGTGCTGACCAAGCTGTACCCGACGCGTTCGCACACCGGCGCGGCCCAGGGCGGCATGTGCGCCGCGCTGGCCAACGTCGAAGAGGACAACTGGGAATGGCACACCTTCGACACCGTCAAGGGCGGCGACTACCTCGCTGACCAGGACGCCGTCGAGATCATGGCCAAAGAGGCCATCGACGCGGTGCTGGACCTCGAGAAGATGGGCATGCCGTTCAACCGGACGCCCGAGGGCCGCATCGACCAGCGCCGCTTCGGCGGACACACCCGCGACCACGGCAAGGCCCCGGTGCGCCGCGCCTGTTACGCCGCCGACCGCACCGGCCACATGATCCTGCAGACGCTGTACCAAAACTGCGTCAAGCACGACGTGGAGTTCTTCAACGAGTTCTACGCGCTGGACATCGCGCTGACCGAGACCCCGGCCGGCCCGGTGGCCACCGGCGTCATCGCCTACGAGTTGGCGACCGGTGACATCCACGTCTTCCACGCCAAGGCGATCGTGTTCGCCACCGGCGGCAGCGGCCGGATGTACAAGACCACCTCCAATGCCCACACGCTGACCGGTGACGGCCTGGGCATCATCTTCCGCAAGGGACTTCCCTTGGAGGACATGGAGTTCCACCAGTTCCACCCGACAGGTCTGGCCGGCCTGGGCATCCTGATCTCCGAGGCCGTGCGCGGTGAGGGTGGCCGGTTGCTCAACGGCGAGGGCGAGCGGTTCATGGAGCGCTACGCGCCGACGATCGTCGACCTCGCGCCGCGTGACATCGTCGCCCGGTCGATGGTGCTCGAAGTGCTCGAAGGCCGCGGCGCCGGACCGAACAAGGACTACGTCTACATCGACGTGCGCCACCTCGGCGAGGACGTGCTGGAGGCCAAGCTTCCCGACATCACCGAGTTCGCCCGCACCTACCTGGGCGTGGACCCGGTCACCGAACTGGTGCCGGTCTACCCGACCTGCCACTACGTCATGGGCGGCATCCCAACCACGGTCCACGGCCAGGTGCTGCGCGACAACACGAACGTCATCCCCGGCCTCTACGCCGCCGGTGAGTGTGCGTGCGTGTCGGTGCACGGCGCCAACCGCCTGGGCACCAACTCGCTGCTGGACATCAACGTGTTCGGCCGTCGCGCCGGCATCGCCGCCGCCGAGTACGCCGCCAACCACAACCACGTCGACCTGCCGGAGAACCCGGCCGACATGGTGGTCGGCTGGGTGGGCGACATCCTCTCCGAGCACGGCAACGAGCGCGTCGCCGACATCCGCACCGCGCTGCAGCAGTCGATGGACAACAACGCCGCGGTGTTCCGCACCGAGGAAACGCTCAAGCAGGCGCTGACCGACATCCACGCCCTCAAGGAGCGCTACGCCCGAATCACCGTGCACGACAAGGGCAAGCGCTACAACAGCGACCTGCTCGAAGCCATCGAGCTGGGCTTCCTGCTGGAGCTGGCCGAGGTGACCGTCGTCGGTGCGCTCAACCGCAAGGAGTCCCGCGGCGGGCACGCGCGTGAGGATTACCCGAACCGCGACGACACCAACTACCTGCGCCACACCATGGCTTACAAGGAAGGCTCGGAGCTGCTTTCCGACATCCGGCTGGACTACAAGCCCGTGGTCCAGACCCGGTACGAGCCGATGGAAAGGAAGTACTGACCGTGAGTGCACCTGTCATCGATAAGCCCGAAGCCGGCGATCCGCCGCTGCCCCCGGTCCCCGAGGGTGCGGTCATGGTGACCCTCAAGATCGCCCGGTTCGACCCCGAAAACCCCGACGCCGCCGGCTGGCAGAGCTTCCGCGTGCCCTGCCTGCCCTCGGACCGGCTGCTCAACCTGCTGCTGTACGTGAAGGGCTACCTGGACGGCACGCTGACGTTCCGCCGGTCCTGCGCGCACGGCGTGTGCGGTAGCGACGCCATGCGGATCAACGGGGTGAACCGGCTGGCCTGCAAGGTGCTGATGCGCGACATGCTGCCGAAGAAGGCTTCGAAGCAGCTGACCATCACCATCGAGCCGATCCGCGGCCTGCCCGTGGAGAAGGACCTCGTGGTGGACATGGAGCCGTTCTTCGACGCCTACCGCGCCGTCAAGCCGTTCCTGATCACCAGCGGAAACCCGCCCACGAAGGAGCGCATCCAGAGCGCCACCGACCGGGCCCGCTACGACGACACCACCAAGTGCATCCTGTGTGCCTGCTGCACGACGTCGTGCCCGGTGTACTGGAGCGAAGGGTCGTACTTCGGCCCCGCCGCGATCGTCAACGCGCACCGGTTCATCTTCGACTCGCGTGACGAGGCCGCCGCCGAGCGGTTGGACATCCTCAACGAGGTCGACGGTGTGTGGCGCTGCCGCACCACGTTCAACTGCACCGAGGCCTGCCCGCGTGGCATCCAGGTGACCCAGGCGATCCAGGAGGTCAAGCGCGCGTTGATGTTCGCGCGTTAGATCTTTGTGCCGAGTGTGAAGAAGATCGCGAGATTTTTCGAAAATCTCGCGATCTTCTTCACGTTGGGCATCAGAAGGGAGCGCCGGCGTCCCGGAGGGCTTGGCGGGTGCGGTCGATGATGATGCGTTGGCGGTGACGTAGCAGATCAGCGCCGACGCGAACGATGCGCCAACCGAGTTCGCGGTACTGGGCATCCTGATCGATGTCCTTGGTGCGCTGTCGCGGATCGGTCCAGTGTTGAATGCCGTCGTACTGCACGCCGACCTTCCATTCCGGCCAACCCATGTCAATGCGGCCGACCCACGTATATCCGTCGAACACGTTGATCTGGGTCTTGGTCGGGCGCATGCCCGCTTTCGTGTACACCAGTCGGAGCCGGGTTTCCTGCGGCGACTCGGCGCCATAGTCGGCAAGATCCAACACCTTCCGCAACTGCACGAGCCCGCGCACGCCGCGGTGATTTTCGATAAGTGCTTGAACCTCAACAAGTTTCAGATCGCAAGCCTGCAGCAGGGCGTCGACCCGCTCGACGGCGACCGATAACCCCGGCCGGCGGCCCAGGTCGAATGCGGTCCTGGCCGGGGTCGTTGTCTGGATTCCGCGCACCCGGCCGACTTCCCCGTCGGCCAGGGTGTCGCTGTGCATGACGATCCCGCCGGTCTTGTGGCGGCTGGAGTGGATCAGCTCAGCGGGCAGTTGCGCGTCGATCCACCGAGAGCCGTGCAGCGCGGAAGCTGACATGCCCGCCGCGACAGCGCGCCGGCCCGACCACAGCCAGGCCGCGACCGCCCGGTCGATGGGGGTGAGCACCGATCCACGTGGCACGTACACATTCCGGTGGAGCAGGTCGTAGTTGGTGGTCAGCTGATCCCGGTTGACTTGCCCGCGGCCAACGCCTCAGCGCCCAGAAACGCCAGTGACATGACAAATAGGACGCCGCGCAGGTCACCAGGGTTCCACCTGCGCCGAAGGTGAACAAAATCGCGAGATTTTCAGAGAATCTGGCCATCTTCTTCACATTCGACGAGGCGGCGTCACACACTCAGGGGCTGTCTCGTCTAACTGGCATGACCGAGACAAAGACACGAATTTCCCCCGTCACCCCCAAACAAGCCGGCCTGCTGACCCGGGCGATGTACTGGTTCGCCAAGCGTCAGTTCGGTGAGGTGCCCGAACCGTTCACCGTGGCGGCACACCACCCGCGGTTGATGGTCGCCAACGGGGTGCACGAAATGCTGTTGAAGAGCGGCTCGAAGAAGCTGCCGGCCGGCGTCCGCGAGCTCGCGGTGTTCTGGACGGCCCGGACCGTCGGCTGCTCGTGGTGCGTGGACTTCGGCTCCATGCTGATGCGGTTGGACAACCTCGACATGGAGCGGCTCAAGTCGATCGACGACTACGCCACCTCGCCGCTGTTCACCGATGACGAGCGGGCCGCGATCGCCTACGCGAACGCGATGACCACCGATCCGCACGCCGTCACCGACGAGCAGGTGGCCGATCTGCAACGCCGCTTCGGTGAGGATGGCGTGATCGAGTTGACCTACCAGATCGGGGTGGAGAACATGCGGGCCCGGATGTACTCGGCGCTCGGGATCACCGAGCAGGGGTTCAACTCCGGGGATGCGTGCCGGGTGCCGTGGGCGGCTGACGAGCAGGCGTGATCTCGATGTAAGCCATTGGCACACCGAGAGTTCGACTCCCGGCATCCAGGCTCCGCTCGAACAACTTCATCGGCAGGCTCCAGTTGGCCGCGATCACCGCGTCGGCGTGCGCGTGTTCTGATTCGTCGAGGATGCGCGCCACACCGGCCACCACCGGGCCGCTTGGCTTGCCGCGCAGATTGCATCCGACAGCGAGCACGTTGGGGTTGTTGCGAATACGTGTGACCTTGGCGGTCGACGCGTCCGTGCGGACGTAGAGTTTGCCCGCACCGGCGGGGTCGACGCCGTGGTTGATCGGGCTGGGCACCGCCTCCCCCGAACGCCGGTACGTCACCAACACGATCTGGCGGTAGTTCTCGAACCCGGTGAAGTCCGATCCGGTCGGTGCGCCGACGTCGAAGGCGTCACGGTGACGCATCTTGTCCATGCCGCGGAACAACAACCGGCTGAAGGTCTGGGCCAGGGTTCCGGGCTCGTTCGGCATCACTGGGCACCTCTCAACGGGGATCCGGTGAACTTGTCCGGGTTGGCGATGTCCCATACCGCGCAGACCAAGCCGTCGCGGACGGTGAAGATCGTGACCCGCGGCATCATCTCGGGGTAGCCATCACCGGCAGGTGCGCCTGTGGTGTAGACGCCCAACTGGCCATTGACGAGGGCAAATTGACTGCCTGCCAACCAGTTCGGTCCGTACCGCTTCGCCAGGCCGAGGATGAACCGGGCCACCTTGTCCGGTCCGTGGATGACGCGGGCAGCGGTCGGGGCGCGCCGGTTCGAATCACCGGTGAACGTGACCTCCGGATGAAGCAACCGGACGACGGCGTCGAGCTCTCCCGACGCCAGGGCGGCCATGAGTTCCCCTGCGACCTGGTTGTGCAGATCGTCGGGCGACGACGGCGGTGGGTTGTCGGAGACCGCGCGGCGGGCCCGCGAGGCCAACTGCCGGGCCGAGGCGTCGCTGACTCCGAGCACACCCGCGATTTCGCTGAAGGGCAGTCCGAACCCGTCGTGCAGCACGAAGGCCACCCGTTGATCGGGGGTGAGCCGCTCCAACACCACCATCGCGGCGAATCGGGCGTCCTCCCCGGCCACCACGGCGTTGAGCGGATCGTTCGTGTCGAGCCCGGTGACGACGGGTTCGGGCAGCCATTCGCCGTAATAGGCCTCGCGTCGATGAGCAGCAGAACGCAGCCGGTCCAGCCCCAACCGGCTCACCACGGTGGTCAGCCAGGCCCGCAGGTCGGCAATGGTCGTCTGGTTGTCGTGCCAGCGCAACCAGGCGTCCTGCACGATGTCTTCGGCATCGGCATAGGTACCCGTCAACCGATAGGCGACCGCCAGCAGGTGCGGCCGCAGCGCCTCGAACTCGTCGGTGCGCGCCGCAGTGGTCACGAACCCAGACTAGCCGCGTCGAGCGTCACGCCAGAGTGGTTGTCGCCCTCGAGCGCCACTCCAGCGTGACATTCGAGGGCGACGGCGACAAACTGAGATCAGCGCTTCGTGAATATCGTGCGGTGCCAGCCCTTTTCGGCAACTCCGGTGATGTCGCTCATCACATGCTTGATGGTGAGGTACTCCTCGAACGAGTAGTCGCTCATGTCCTTGCCAAAGCCCGAGGCGCCCACACCGCCGTGCGGCATCTCGCTGATGATCGGGATGTGGTCGTTGATCCACACGCACCCGGCGTTGATCTCGCGCGACGCCCGCTGCGCCCGGTACAGGTCACGAGTCCAGGCCGAGGCGGCCAGACCGTATTCGGTGTCGTTGGCCTGCCGGATCGCGTCGTCATCGTCGGTGAACGCCCGCACCGTCAACACCGGACCGAAGATCTCGTCGCGATACACCTCGGAGGTCTCCGCGACGTCGGCGATCAGGGTGGGTCGGTAGAACGCGCCGGGCAGATCCGGAACAACGCCGCCGGTGACGACCCGGCCGCCCTGCTGGGGTGCCCGGGCCACCATCTGAGCGACCTTGTCGCGGTGCGCGAAGGAAATCAGCGGGCCGAGGTCGGTGTCGGGGTCGTGCGGGTCGCCGACGACGATCTTGCTCATCACCTCTGCCACCCCGGCGACGAAGTCGTCGTAGAGGTCACGAGCCACGATCGCCCTGGTGGCCGCGGTGCAGTCCTGGCCCGTGTTGATCAGGGAGGCGGCCACGGCGCCCTGGATGACAGCGTCCAGATCGGCGTCGTCGAACACCACGAACGGCGCCTTGCCGCCCAGTTCCAGTTGGGTGCGGTGACCGTGGGTGGCCGCGGCGGCCATCACCTTGCGGCCGACGGCGGTCGATCCGGTGAAGGTCACGACGTCGACGTCACGGTGTGCGGCCAGGGCGGTTCCCACGTCGGCGCCACCACCGGTGACCACGTTGAACACCCCGTCGGGCAGGCCGGCCTCGGTGGCCAGCCGGGCCAGGGTCAGGGTGGTCAGCGGGGTGATCTCGGCCGGCTTGATCACCACCGAACAGCCGGCCGCCAGGGCCGGGATGACCTTCCACACCGCCATCTGCAGTGGGTAGTTCCAGGGGGTGATGGTCGCGACGACGCCGACGGCCTCGCGCCGGATGCTGGAGGTGTGCTCACCCGAGTATTCAGCGGTGGCCTTGCCTTCCAGGCGGCGAGCGGCGCCGGCGAAGAAGTCGATGTTGTCGATGCTGCCGGGCACGTCGAACTCTCGTGCCAGCCGGACCGGCTTCCCGGTCTGGCTGACCTCCTCGGCGACCAGCTGATCAGCGTGTTCGTCGGCGAGCTTGGCGAGTTTGGCCAGGACCGCCGACCGTTCGGCCGGGGCGGCCGTCGCCCAGCCCGGGAACGCGTTGCGTGCGGAGGCGACGGCGGCGTCCACGTCGGCCTCGGTGGCCAAGGAATAATCACCGATCCCCTGGCCCGAGGCCGGGTCGATGATCTGGTGGAGGGGTCCGGCCGTCGCCACCGGTGCACCGTCGATCCAACTGCTCGTCACATTCACTGCCACACTCATGGGGCCCCACGGTAACCGAAGACGTGATCCTTCTCTACGCAATCCCGCGTCGGACCCGGGTTGCAACGAAGGATTTCATCGATTCAGTTGCCGCAAACAACGGATTCCGTGCACAATCGGTGGATGACCAACCCTGAGGGTGCCGACCTTCAGCCCGTGCCATTGCGGGTGAACAATTCTCGCACCGCCTTTCAGCTCGACGATCTGTCGAAGGCGATCATCGAGAAGCTGCAAGCCGACGGCCGCCGCTCGTACGCCGGAATCGGTAAGGCCGTGGGCCTGTCCGAGGCCGCGGTGCGCCAGCGGGTGCAACGCATGGTCGACGCCGGCGTCATGCAGATCGTCGCGGTGACCGATCCGCTGCAACTCGGCTTCGCCCGCCAGGCCATGATCGGCATCCGCTGCACCGGCGACACCCTCAAGTTGGCCGAAAAGCTCTCGGCCCTCGAAGCCGTGGACTACGTCGTGCTGACGGCCGGATCCTTCGACGCGATCGTCGAGGTGGTGTGTGAGGACGACGACAGCCTGCTCGAACTCCTCAACACCGAGATCCGCTCGCTGCCCGGGGTCATCACCACCGAAACCCTCGTATACCTCAAACTCGTCAAACAGCAATACAACTGGGGAACCCGATGAGCACCACGGAGACAACCGATCTGGGCGCCAAGGCCAACCGCCACCTGTGGGGTCACTTCGCCCGGCACGGCGCGGGCATCACCCCGCCCATCATCACCCGCGGCGAGGGCGTGCGCATCTTCGACGACACGGGCAAGAGCTACATCGACGGGCTGAGCGGCCTGTTCGTCGTGCAGGTCGGCCACGGCCGGGCCGAGTTGGCCGAGGCTGCGGCCAAGCAAGCCGAGAAGTTGTCGTTCTTCCCACTGTGGTCTTACGCCACCCCGCCGGCCATCGAGCTGGCCGAACGCGTCGCCAACTACGCGCCCGGTGACCTGAACCGGGTGTTCTTCACCACCGGCGGCGGTGAGGCCGTGGAGAGCGCCTGGAAGCTGGCCAAGCAGTACTTCAAGCTGACCGGCAAACCCGGTAAGCACAAGGTGGTCTCACGCGCGATCGCCTACCACGGCACGCCGCAGGGCGCGTTGGCGATCACCGGCATCCCGGCCTTCAAGGCGCCGTTCGAGCCGCTGACCCCCGGCGGGTTTCGGGCCCCCAACACGAACTTCTACCGGGCACCGGCCGAATATGCCCATGACGAAAAGGTTTTCGGTCGCTACTGTGCCGACCGGATTGCCGAGGCGATCGAGTTCGAAGGCCCCGACACGGTGGCTGCGGTGTTTCTGGAGCCGGTGCAGAACGCCGGCGGCTGCTTCCCGCCCCCGCCCGGGTACTTCGAGCGGGTCCGCGAGATCTGCGACACCTACGACGTGCTCTTGGTGTCCGACGAGGTGATCTGTGCATATGGCCGGATCGGTTCGATGTTCGCGTGCGACGACTTCGGCTACGTGCCGGACATCATCACCAGCGCCAAGGGCCTGACATCGGGTTACTCGCCGCTGGGCGCGATGGTCGCCAGTGACCGGTTGTTCGAGCCGTTCAACGACGGCAAGACGGTGTTCGGCCACGGCTATACCTTTGGCGGACATCCTGTTTCGGCCGCGGTGGCGATGGCCAACCTCGACATTTTCGAGCGCGAGGGGCTCAACGACCACGTCAAGGAAAACGCTCCGGCGTTCCGGTCCACCCTGGAGAAACTCTACGACCTGCCGATCGTCGGTGACGTCCGCGGCGAGGGCTTCTTCTACGGCATCGAGTTGGTCAAGGACAAGGCGACCAAGGAGACCTTCAACGACGAGGAGTCCGAGCGGCTGCTGCGCGGCTTCCTCACCCCGGCGCTGTGGGAGGCCGGACTGTACTGCCGCGCCGACGACCGCGGAGACCCGGTGATCCAGCTGGCCCCGCCGCTGATCAGCGGGCAGGCCGAGTTCGACGCGATCTACGAGATCCTGCACGGCGTGCTGACCGAGGCAGGCAAGCTGCTCTGATCACCCGCCGGAATGCCGTTTTGGCGGCAGACTGGCTGCGTGCCACGCAAACCGCCGATCGACCCGGTCCGCTGGACGCCGCCTCCCGTCGACCCACTGCCCGATTTCGGGCCGGCCGAGCTCACCATCGTGCCGATGCCCGGGGACGGACCCGAAGACGTCGTCGTCGACTCCTCCGGGCAGCTGTGGACCGGTCTGGTCGACGGTCGCATCGTCCGGGTCTCCCCCCAGGGTGTCGCCGACGTCGTCGCCGACACCGGCGGCCGGCCACTCGGACTGCACGTCGCCCGCGACGGTCGGGTTTTGATCTGCGACAGCCACCGCGGGCTCCTGGCGTTGGATCCGAGCTCCGGCGCGTTGGATGTCCTGGTTCGCGACATCGACGGCCGACCGTTGCGATTCTGCTCGAATGTCACCGAAACTGCTGACGGCACAATCTATTTCACCGAGTCGACGAGCAAGTTCCATTTCGAGCACTTCGCCGGTGCGGTCATGGAGGCTCGCGGGCGGGGCAGCTTGTTCCGGCTCGGCACCGACGGCTCGGTCACCACGGTGCTGGACGGCTTGTACTTCGCCAACGGCCTGACCACCACCGCCGACGAATCGGCGCTGGTGTTCGCCGAGACCCAGGGCCGGCGGCTGTCGAAATACTGGCTGCGCGGGCCGCAGGCCGGGACCGTGGCGCCCCTGGCGGCGCACCTGCCGGGCTATCCCGACAACATCTCCACCGGCGCCGACGGACGGATCTGGGTCGCGATGGTGTCCCCGCCGAACGTCGCCGCCGAGGCACTCGCACCGCGGGCGCCGGTGATCCGGAAGCTCCTGTGGCAGTTGCCGGATCGTCTTCAGCCCAAGATCCGCCCGCACGTGTGGGTGCTGGCGTTCGACGCCGACTCCGGCGAGGCGATCGCCGGGATCCAGACCACCCGCCCGGACTTCGGCACGGTCACCGGCGTCGTGGAATCCGCGGGTCGGCTGTGGATGTCGACGATCGCCTTCCCGGCGCTGGCTTACGCCGAACCGGGCGGCTGTACCCAGTTTTAACTCCAGTCACACCAGCCACAGCGTGGCAAACCGAAAACGGCCGCGCCGTGTCCTAATCTTCGGACACGATGGCGACCTTGCGGAAGACGACCCAGCGCGCAGCGTCCGCGTTCGCGGCACTGGCGATGCTGACGGCACCCCTGATGACGGCCGGTGTGGCCAATGCCGACCCGGCCGCGGACTGCCCGTACCGGGTGACGACCCCTCCGGCTGTGGACGCCTCCGAGGTTCCCAAGCCGGGCGATCCGACTCCCGGCCCGCTACCCGTGCCCACCAAGACCATCGGCGGTGAGGCGCTGTCGAGCTGTGGCGTGATCACTGCACCGGATACTCCCCCGCTGCCCAACGACGTGTCGGCCGAAGCCTGGCTGGTCGCCGATCTGGACACCGGCGACATCATCGCCGCCCGAGACCCGCACGGCCGGCATCGTCCGGCCAGCATCATCAAGGTGCTGGTGGCCACCGCCGCGCTCAACGAGCTCAACCTCAACAAGTTGGTCGCCGGGACCCAGGAGGATGCCAACTCCGAGGGCACCCGTGTCGGCGTCGGCCCCGGCGGCCAGTACACGATCAACGATCTGCTGCACGGTCTGCTGATGCACTCCGGCAACGACGCCGCGCATGCACTGGCCGCGCAGTTGGGTGGGATGGACCCGGCGTTGCAGAAGCTCAACATCTTGGCCGGCAAGCTCGGTGGCCGAGATACCCGGGCCGCCACGCCGTCGGGTCTGGACGGCCCGGGCATGAGCACCTCGGCCTACGACATCGGACTGTTCTACCGCTACGCCTGGCAGAATCCGGTCTTCGCCGACATCGTGCACACCCAGAGCTACGATTTCCCCGGCCGCGACGGCAATCCGTCCTACCCCGTCGAGAACGACAACAAGCTGCTGTACAACTACCCGGGCGCGCTCGGCGGCAAGACCGGGTACACCGATGACGCCGGCCAGACCTTCGTCGGCGCAGCCGAACGCGACGGCCGTCGGCTGGTGGCGATCCTCATGAAAGGCACCCGGGTGCCGATCGCGCCGTGGGAGCAGGCCGCCCATCTGCTCGACTACGGTTTCGCCACCCCGCCGGGAACCAAGGTCGGCACCCTCGTCGACCCGGACGCGTCGCTCAAGCCCAAGCCGGCCGAACCCGATGCCGCCGCGGCACAGGCCGCATCGGTGCTGCCGCCCGCGGATGCCCTGCCGGTGCGAGTCGGCGTCGCGGTGGTCGGGGCACTGATCGTGTTCATGTTGATGATGGGCGCGCGGTCGCTGAATCGCCGCACGATCCGGTGACTTCCAGCCTGCTCGATACCAGCACCAGCAACTGATCATGAATTTGCCGATTCGGCTGACAACTAATTGCCGCTGGAGTTGAATACTCCTTGAGCCTGCCAGGCCGCCGCCGCTCTCGACGGTTTGGCAGGCCCATCAACGCCAGCGGCCGAGCAGCTCGGCTGCGCCGTCTGACAGCGACTTCACGATCTGATCAGCAGTTTCAGCGCGTCGGACGGCGCCGACCCCCTGCCCCGCGTTGACCGGCGATCCGACCAGTACCCGCTCGGGGATATGAGCCGGCCAGCGATATCCGTAGGCGAAATCGTATTCGCTGGTCAACTCGGTAGCGTCGCCGTCGGCGGCAATGAGGGCCTCCCGCGCCGGAGCCGGGGTGAGTGCCTCGGCACAGGCGGCGAACGCCGTGCCGACCCAGGCAGCCGCGGCACCGGCAGCCAACACCGCGGCCACCGCCCGGGCCGAGGAAACCCCGCCGGCAGCCAGCACCGGCACATCGACGGCGTCGAGCACATCGGCCAGCAGCGGCAGGGTGCCCACCGTCGGCTCGCCATGTCCGCCGCCTTCGGCGCCCCGCGCCACCAACACGTCGACGCCGGCGTCGACCGCGCGCCGTGCCGCGTCGACCGTGGCCACCTGGGTGGTCACCGTCAGGTCCGCGTCGTGGGCCCGACGGACCCACTCCCAGTCGTCGCCGAAGCTCACGCTCAGCAGAGCCGGCCGGGCCGCCACCGCGACGTCGAACAGGTCCGGCCGATCCTGAACGACCCAGTGCACCAACCCGATTCCGAACCGGAACCCTTCGAGGTGGACGAGCTCGGGCTTCAGCTGGTCGGCGGTGGCCGAACTGCCCATCCCGACCATGCCGAGACCGCCCGCCACGCAGACCGCGGCCGCCAGCCGCCCTCCGGCCGCACCGCCCATCGGCGCGTTGACGATCGGAACGTCGATGCCCATTGACTGCGACCACGTGGTTGCCAAGCTCACAGCCTGCAATGTTACGTCGTTGTTACACTGGGGATGCCGGCACACGGCACCGGACGAGGCACACCCGTACCCGGACAGCGACAAGACGGGATGTTTGGAGGTGTGTCATGGCCTGGGTGATTCTCGTGTTCTCCGGCGTCCTGGAAGCGGTCTGGGCGACCGCGTTGAGCAAGACCGAGGGCTTCAGCCGGCTCGTTCCATCGGTCGTATTCGGTGTGGCACTGGTGTTCTCGATGATCGGGCTGGCCATCGCGATGCGCAGTCTGCCTCCCGGCACCAGCTATGCGGTGTGGGTGGGCATCGGCGCGGTGCTCACCGTCGGATTCGCGATGCTCACCGGTGCCGAGTCCGCATCGGTGGTCAAGGTGTTGCTCATGCTGGGCGTCGTCGGCTGCATCGTGGGCCTCAAGGTCGTCAGCCACTAACGCCGCAGCAACCGCGAAAGACCCAGCGCACCAATCGCTCCCGCCGCCGCGGCAGCCAGAGCGCCGGAGACGCCGAGCCCTTCGCGGATCTGCACGCGAGTGACGATCTGCGCAGGGTCCGGCGGCGGTACCGGCGCCTCGGCCAGGCTCTCTGTCGACGTCGCCGCCCAGGCGGTTGCGAAGAGGATGAGCCGCGCGGTGACGTAGGCGAACACCATCAACCCGAGCACCGGGCCGAACGTCGCTCCAGCCGGCCCATTGAGCACGGACTGCAGGTAGATCGACGCCACCTGCTTGAAGATCTCGAAGCCCACCGCCGCCAGCAACCCCGCCCGGATCGACCGGCGAAAAGGCACCGGCTCGCGGGGCAACCGCGAGATGATCCAGGTGAACAACAGCCACGAGATCGAGACCGATACCGCGATCGAGATGACGCGCAATCCGCCGCCGAGCACGACGCCGTCGTGAAGGCCCAGCCATCGCAACACTTTTCGCATCAACGCCGGATCGCCGAGCACGGTCAGCCCGACGGTGATCACCATCGCCAGAAATGCTGATACCAAGGCGAAAAGGTCCGAGAGCTTGTTGCCGACGAAGTTCGACTCGGCGTGTTGCTGCCACATCTGGCTGAGTGCCTCGCGCAGGTTGGCCATCCATCCCAACCCGGCCCAGACCGCCGTCGCCAGACCGATCACACCGACCGTGCCGCGCGATGCGATCGCCGAATCCATCAGCGTCACCAGCTGCTGACCGAGATCGCCCGACACCGCATCACGAATCCGATCCTCGATTTCGTCGAGCAGGTCGGGTCGCCGCGACAGCAGGAAGCCGCCGGCAGCGAAGCCGACCATCAGCAGCGGGAACAGCGCGAAGATCGTGAAATACGTGATGCCGGCGGCATAGAAGTTGCCGTTGCAGTCGTTGTAGCGCTCCTGCGCCCGCATGACATGGTCGAACCAGCGAAAGCGCGCACGCACCCGGGCCAGCAATCCGGGCTTCTCCGGCTCGTCCACCGCCGACCCCTCCCCTGGCGCTTATGGCGTTTGCTGGAGAAACCCTATCCTGTCGTAAACCCGCGCGAGGGTATTGCCGGCGACCTCTCGGGCGTGTTCCGCCCCGGCCGCCAGAACCGACTGGAGTTCGGCGGGATCAGCCAGCAATTCGTCGACTCGGGTCTTGATCGGCGTGACGAACTCGACGACGGCCTCGGCGGTCTCCTTCTTCAGATCGCCGTAGCCGCGGCCGGCATAGCCTTCGACCAGCTTGTCGATGTCGGCACCGGTCACTGCGGACTGGATGGTCAACAGGTTCGAGATGCCGGGCTTGGCCTCGGTGTCGAACCGGATCTCGCGCTCACTGTCGGTCACCGCTGACCGGATCTTCTTCGCGGTCGCCTTCGGATCGTCGAGCAGGCTGATCAGCCCGGCGTCGCTGACCGCCGATTTGCTCATCTTCGCCGAGGGGTCCTGAAGGTCGTAGATCTTGGCCGTGGCCTTGGGGATCATCGCCTCGGGCACCACGAAGGTGTCCGGGAACCGGGCGTTGAACCGCTGCGCCAGGTCGCGGGCCAGCTCCAGGTGCTGACGCTGGTCTTCCCCGACCGGGACGAGATCGGTGTCGTACAGCAGCACGTCGGCGGCCATCAGCACCGGATAGGTGAACAGACCCACCGTAGTGGCGTCCGCGCCCTGCTTCTGTGACTTGTCCTTGAACTGCGTCATCCGGGATGCCTGGCCGAAGCCGGTGAAACAGCCGAGCACCCAAGCCAATTGGCTGTGTTCGGGTACGTGGCTCTGGACGAACACGGTGCTACGCGTCGGGTCGATACCAAGGGCCAGATACTGCGCAGCAGTTACCAGGGTGCGCCGGCGCAACGTCGCGGGGTCCTGCGGCACGGTGATGGCGTGCTGGTCGACGACGCAGAAAAACGCCTCGTAACCGTCCTGCAGCTGCGCCCAGTGCGTGACGGCGCCCAGCGCATTGCCGAGGTGCAGGGAGTCGGAGGTGGGCTGAGCGCCCGAGAACACGACCTGTTTGCTTCCGCTACTCATGATCTTTTGATTTTCGCACTGGTGTCATCCGGATTCTTCGCGGGTCAGCTGCTGCAGCACGCGCAAGAACACTCTGCGATCGTCAGCGGAGAGCTCGCCCAGCCAACGCTCCTCGCCGCGCTGAATCTCCCGCTGCACCGCGTCCTTGACCGCACGGCCCGCTTCGGTGATGGCCAGCAGCCGGACCCGCCGGTCGTCGGGGTCGGCTTCACGTTCGATGAAGCCTTGCTGCTGCAGGTCATCGAGGGTGCGGATGATCCGGGTCTTGTCGGCGCCGATGGCCTCGGCCAGTGCCGCCTGAGTGCGCACTGCCGACCGGTCCAGCGCCGACAACACCACATATCCCCACATGGTTACACCATGGGCGTCCAACACCGGCTGTTCGGCGGCGATCAGCTCACGCAGCAACGGCGCGAGCATGGCCGCGAGGTCGGGGCGCTTCGGCACCGACCCAGCGTAGGCGTTGCCATATTATGTGCATGCGCCTATCGTATGCGTATGCCTACTATTGACACCGATCTCCGTCCCCTCCATCGCGTTGCGGTCCTGTGCTCCGTCGACCTCGTCGATGGGGTCGGCCTTTCCGATCTGGACCGCCCAACCCCCTGTGCGGGCTGGTTGTTGTCCGACCTCCTGGCCCACATGACGGTGCAGCACCGTGGGTTCGCCGCTGCGGCCCGCGGACATGGCGACGACGAGGCAGTCTGGAACGTCGAATCTGTGGCCGACGCGGTGCGTGCCGATCCGGCCGGTACGTATGCCGCGGCCGCTCACGACGTGCTCGACGCCTTCGCCGCCGACGGCGTCACCGACGCCACGTTCGCGCTGCCCGAGTTCGGGCCGAACGCGACCTTCCCCGGCGCGTTGGCGATCGGGTTCCATTTCGTGGACTACGCCGTGCACGGCTGGGACGTCGCCGCCAGCCTCGGCACGCACTACCACCTGCCGGCCGATGTCGTTGCCGCCGTGCTGCCGCTCGTGTTGGCGATTCCCGACGGCGATTTCCGCGGTAGCCCGGCCGCCCCGTTCGGTCGTGCGATCGACGCTTCGGCCGCAACGGATTTCGAGAAGGTCCTATTGCATCTGGGCCGTACGCCGCAGTGGCGTCAGATGTAAGCCGCCGCTCACTCGTGAAGAAGATCGCGAAGCACGAGCTCCAATTCAGGAAGCTTGTCCGTGATCACCTGCCAAACCACCACATCATCGACGCCGCGTATCCGTGAATCAGGATGTTGCGAAAGGCCACAATCCGCGCAAGCTCTGGAATCTGCGCTGACAATTTCTTGTCCACCTTGGATAGTTGATTGAGAGCTTCACCAACGACCTCAAGCTGACGTTCGACCGCAGAGCGGAGCAACGCATCGGCCTGGTAATCGGCGAAGGCCTTCCGATCACTGAACTGGCGAGCCAGCGTCACCGCCTACCGAGCATCCCAAAGGTACTTCCTTGCGTCACGCGGCATACAGCGCTTCCCGTGTCTGCATGACATGTTGTTTGAAGTAAGGATTTTTGATGCTCGACACCGTCACAACATCGACCGAGCGCCGAAAAATCCGCTCGAGGCCTTCCTTCAGAGAGAACGGCCACCTTGGCCCGTCTCTCGCAACATCGGTATCGGTGTCCTGCGCCGAAAACTAAGCTGAGGATTACAGCCACATACTGACCGCAATCCTCAGCACAAGCACTCCTATGCCTATCCCGACCAGGGGTCTCTGCGGCGCAGCGCACTGTGGCGAATGTGCAGCTTCTGGTGCCGACCCGTCAGCCGTAGCAGACCGTCACCGGTGAGTGATCCGACCACCGCAGTGCGTACAGCTCGGCCCGGTCCACCCGCGCCGAGGTGGCCCGGACTGCCAGCGTCGGGCTGGCCAGGTGGTAGTCGATGCGCCAGCCGGCGTCGTTGTCGAACGCCTTGCCCCGCCACGACCACCAGCTGTACGGCCCGGCCACATCGGGATGCAGCGCCCGCACCACGTCCACCCAGCCGGCGCCCAGCAACTCGGTGAGCCAGGCCCGTTCGCTGGGCAGGAAGCCGGCCTTCTTGAGGTTGCCCTTCCAGTTCTTGATGTCGTTCTCGGTATGAGCGATGTTCCAATCGCCGCAGAGGACCGCGTCGTGGGTATGAAGTTCGGACATCCGCGCCGCGAGGGTGGCCATGAACCGTTCCTTCTCCAGCTGACGGTCCGTCTCGGCCTCCCCCGTCGGCACGTACACGCTGGCCACCGTCACCCCGGCGGTGTCCACCTCGAGGTAGCGCCCGTGGGCCTCGAATTCATCGGACACCAATAGCCGTGCCGCCTCGATCGGATGCCGCGACAGGACCGCAACGCCGTTGCGCCCCTTCACATGCGGAACGGCTGAGGCCAGGTTCCAGCCGTCGGCCAATGCCGGCGCGAGCGCGTCGTTGAGCTGCTCGTCATCGGCGCGCGTCTCCTGCAGACAGACCACATCGGCCTCGGTCTCCTTGAGCCAGGCCAGGAGGCCGAGATTGTCGGTGGAGCGCTGCTTGACCGCGGCGCGAATACCGTTGACGTTGATGGTGCTGACGGTCAAAGGTGCCGGAGATGCCACGCCCAGACCCTACCGACCCACACCGACAAGGCCCTTGCGGTACCGGCGGTATCACCTTAATGTCTGGCGACATGGCTGAACGTGCTCCCATCCACCTGGGATCGGGCGAACCGATCCTGCTGCTGCACCCGTTCCTGTTGTCGCAGAGCGTGTGGAAATACGTCGCACCGCAGCTCGCCGCGACCGGGCGCTACGAGGTGTTCGCCCCGACCATGGCCGGCCACCACGGCGGCCCGCACGCCCCACTGCTCCTCGACGTCGCGACACTGGCCGACGACGTCGAACGCCGGCTCGACGAACTGGGCTGGTGCACCGCGCACATCGTCGGCAATTCTCTGGGCGGCTGGGTGGCCTTCGAGCTGGAGCGGCGCGGCCGGGCCCGCACGTTGACCGGCATCGCTCCGGCCGGCGGCTGGTCACGGTTCACGCCGGCCAAGTACGAGATCATCGCGAAGTTCATGGCCGCTCTTCCGGTGGTCCTGACCACTGCGGTGTTGCGCCGACAGTTGTTGAAACTGCCACTGACGAAGCAGATTTCCTACGTGGCCGTGAGCGCGACGCCCGATGTGCTCAACGACAGCGACCGCCAGGATCTGATCGACGACCTGGCGCACTGCCCGGCCTACTTCAAACTCATGGTCAAGGCATTGACCACCGCCGGCCTGATGGAGATCAAGAACTCGCGCACCCCGACACAGCTGGTGATCTGCGAAAAGGACCGCGTCCTGCCGGCACCGCGATTCACCCGGCACTTCACCAACAGCCTGGCCCCAGATGCCGTGGTCAAGACGCTGAACGGCGTCGGCCACGTGCCGATGTTCGAGGCGCCCGACACCATCACCCGGGTGATCACCGAGTTCGTGGACCGTCACATCGACCCGGCCCGCGCCACGGGTTAGCGGCGCGGCCGGGACCGACGCGAACTCAAGCCTTCTCGGCGGCGGCCAACACCTCGTTGAAGGTCTTGCTCGGCCGCATCACCTCGGCGGTCTTCTCCCGATCCGGGTAGTAGTAGCCACCGATGTCGGCCGGCTTGCCCTGTGCGGCATTGAGTTCGGACACGATCGCCTGCTCGTGCTCGCCGAGCGCCTTGGCCAGCGGCGCGAAGTGCGCGGCGAGTTCCTTGTCCTCGGTCTGCTCGGCCAGCGCCTGCGCCCAGTACAGCGCGAGGTAGAACTGGCTGCCACGGTTGTCCAGCTCACCGGTCTTACGTGACGGGGACTTGTTCTCGTTCAACAACTCTCCGGTCGCGGTGTCCAGCGCGGTCGCCAGCACCTTGGCCTTGTCGTTGTCCAGCTTGTTGCCCAGATCCTCGAGGCTGGCCCCCAGCGCGAGGAACTCGCCCAGCGAATCCCAGCGCAGGTGGTTCTCCTCGACCAGCTGATGCACGTGCTTGGGCGCCGACCCACCGGCACCGGTCTCGTACAGCCCGCCACCGGCCATCAACGGCACGATCGAGAGCATCTTGGCGCTGGTGCCGAGCTCCAGGATCGGGAACAGGTCGGTCAGGTAGTCGCGCAGGATGTTGCCGGTCGCGGCGATGGTGTCCTGGCCCCGGATGACGCGTTCCAGCGTGTACCGCATGGCCCACACCTGCGGCAGGATCGTGATGTCCAGGCCTTCGGTGTCCTCTTCCTTGAGGTACGCCTTGACCTTCTTGCGCAGCTCGTTCTCGTGCGGGCGCTCGTCGTCGAGCCAGAACACACACGTCATGCCCGACAGCCGCGCCCGGTTGACGGCCAGCTTGACCCAGTCCCGGATCGGGGCGTCCTTGACGATCGGCATGCGCCAGATGTCGCCCTCTTCGACCTCCTGGCTCAGCAGCACCTCGCCGGTGTCGATGTCGACGATCTTGGTGACACCGGCCTCGGAGATCTCGAAGGTCTTGTCGTGGCTGCCGTACTCCTCGGCCTTCTGCGCCATCAGACCGACGTTGGGCACCGTGCCCATCGTGGTCGGATCGAACTGACCGTGGGTCTTACAGAAGTTGATCATCTCCTGGTAGATCCGGGAGAACGTGGACTCCGGGTTGACCGCCTTGGTGTCCTTGGTGCGGCCGTCGGCGCCGTACATCTTGCCGCCGAGCCGGATCATCGCCGGCATCGACGCATCGACGATGACATCGCTGGGCGAGTGGAAGTTCGAGATGCCCTTGGCCGAATCCACCATGGCCAACTCGGGCCGGTGCTCGTGGCAGCGGTGCAGGTCCTCGATGATCTCTTCACGCTGCGAGGCCGGCAGCGCCTCGATCTTGCTGTAGAGATCCGACAGACCGTTGTTGACGTTGACACCGAGCTCGTCGAACAGCTTCTCGTGCTTGGCGAAGGCGTCCTTGTAGAACACCTTGACCGCGTGGCCGAACACGATCGGGTGGCTGACCTTCATCATGGTCGCCTTCACGTGCAGCGAGAACATCACGCCGGTCTTGTAGGCGTCTTCGATCTGCTCTTCGTAGAACTGGATGAGCGCCTTCTTGCTCATGTACATGGAGTCGATGACGTCGCCCTCGTCGAGCTTGACCTCGGGCTTGAGAACGATCGTCTCGCCACCCTTGGTTTCCAGCTCCATGCGTACGTTGCGGGCCTTGTCCAGCGTCATCGACTTCTCACCGTGGTAGAAGTCGCCGGTCTTCATGGTGGCCACGTGAGTCCGGGAGGCCTGCGACCACTCACCCATGCTGTGCGGGTGCTTGCGCGCGTACTCCTTGACCGCCTTGGGGGCACGGCGGTCCGAGTTCCCTTCCCGCAGCACCGGATTCACCGCGCTGCCGAGGATCTTGGCGTAACGGTCCTTGAGCGCCTTTTCCTCGTCGGTCTTGGCTTCCCCCGGGTAATCGGGGAGCGCGTAGCCCTTGCCCTGCAGCTCCTTGATCGCAGCCATGAGCTGCGGGACGGAGGCACTGATGTTGGGCAGCTTGATGATGTTGGTTTCGGGCAGTTGGGTGAGACGGCCCAGCTCGCCGAGGTTGTCCGGGACACGCTGTTCTTCGGTGAGGTAATCGCCGAACTCGGCCAGGATGCGGGCCGCGACCGAGATGTCACTGGTCTGGATGTCGATCCCGGCCGGTTCCGCAAAGGCGCGGATGATCGGCAGGAAAGAGTACGTCGCAAGCAGCGGCGCCTCGTCGGTCAGCGTGTAGATGATGGTCGGCTGCTGGGCAGTCATGGTTGGTCTCCCGGCGTCAGTTCGGCTCGACGAGGATCACTCGTTTCACCCGTGGCTTTTCGCTGCTGTCGTATCGCGGGCCAGACTACAAGGGCGCGAACCGCCGCGAAGGAGCAGCTTTTATTACCGACCAGTAACTTTGGGTTACGTCAAGGCGTCCGGAAACCCCGGCGCCCCCTTCGAAGTGAACGTGTTCCAGTCCGGGTCCCGCGGCCGTGGCAAACACCCGGAAGAACCGACTGGCACCGCCTCGACGCATTGCGATAAGCTGCAAGCCGGTCATGAGCGCCAGCGACAAGCCCCGGCTTGCTGGCCGGCAACCCTCCAACCGCGGTGGGGTGCCCCGGGTGATGACCAGGTTGAGCAGCTGTATGCGGCTGTAAGGCAAGCGCGGGTCCGTCGGATCGGGCCCCCAGAGAGACAGGGAAACCTGATGGAGGCCACCCATGTGTTGTTGTCCGTGACCTGTTGCCGTCCGCGCGCCGTCTGTGACGGCGGGCCAGACGCCCGGTAGACGACCCCACCTTCCTCATCCCCTTCCGCGGAGGAGACGAACCCACCATGGCCAACGCCGAAAACTGGTCCTTCGAGACCAAGCAGATTCACGCCGGTCAGACCCCAGACAGCGCGACCAATGCCCGGGCGTTGCCGATCTACCAGACCACGTCCTACACCTTCAACGACACCGCCCACGCGGCGGCACTGTTCGGTCTGGAACAGCCCGGCAACATCTACACCCGCATCATGAACCCGACCACCGATGTGGTCGAACAGCGCATCGCAGCCCTTGAGGGAGGCGTGGCGGCACTGTTCCTGTCCTCGGGGCAGGCCGCGTCGACGTTTGCCCTGCTGAACATCGCCGGGGCCGGCGATCACATCGTGTCTTCACCGCGGCTCTACGGCGGCACCTACAACCTGTTCCACTACACCCTCGCCAAGCTCGGCATCGAGGTGAGCTTCGTGGAGCACCCCGACGACCTCGATTCGTGGCGCGCCGCGGCCCGGCCGAACACCAAGGCGTTCTTCGGCGAGACCATCTCCAACCCGCAGATCGACATCCTCGACATCCCCGGCGTCGCCGCGGTCGCCCACGACACCGGTGTCCCGCTGATCGTCGACAACACGATCGCCACCCCGTATCTGATCCAGCCGATCACCCACGGTGCCGACATCGTCGTGCACTCGGCGACCAAGTACCTCGGCGGACACGGGTCGGCCATCGCGGGCGTCATCGTCGACGGCGGCACCTTCGACTGGGCGGCAAGCGGACGGTTCCCCGGGTTCACCAGCCCCGATCCCAGTTACCACGGCGTGGTGTTCGCCGAGCTGGGCGCACCGGCCTATGCACTCAAGGCCCGGGTGCAGTTGCTGCGTGACTTGGGGAGCGCCCTCGCACCTTTCAACGCCTTCCTGATCGCGCAGGGATTAGAGACGCTGTCGCTGCGTGTTGAACGGCACGTGGCCAACGCACAGAAGGTCGCCGAACACCTGGCCGGCCATGACGGGGTGACCTCGGTGAACTACGCCGGACTTCCCACCTCGCCGTGGTACGAGCTGGGCCGCACACTCGCCCCCAAGGGCACCGGCGCGGTGCTGTCGTTCGAACTGGCCGGCGGAGTGGAGGCCGGCAAGGCTTTCGTCGACGCGTTGACCCTGCACAGTCACGTCGCCAACATCGGCGACGTGCGTTCGCTGGTCATCCATCCCGCATCCACGACGCATCAGCAGCTCAGCACCGAAGAGCAACTCGCCAGCGGTGTCACCCCCGGCCTGGTACGGCTGGCCGTCGGTATCGAGGGAATCGACGACATCCTGGCGGACCTGGAGCAGGGCTTCGCCGCCGCCCGGCCGTTCAGCGGGGTGCCGCAGACTGCGGCGACGGTGTAGGCAGCGAGAGAACACCGGTATGACGATCACCGAAGAACCAGCCGTGTCCACCGTGGGTTTGCCTGCCGAAGGCGAGATCGCCGTGGTCGACATCGGTTCGCTGACCCTGGAGAACGGCACCGTCCTTCCCGACGTCCGCATCGCCGTGCAGCGCTGGGGCGAACTGTCCCCCGAGCGCGACAACGTGGTGATGGTGCTGCATGCGCTTACCGGCGATTCCCACGTCACGGGGCCGGCCGGCGACGGCCATCCGACCGCGGGCTGGTGGGACGGGGTGGCCGGTTCCGGCGCCCCGATCGACACCGACCGGTGGTGCGCGATCTCGACCAACGTACTGGGCGGCTGCCAGGGTTCCACCGGACCGGGGTCACTTGCGCCCGACGGAAAACCTTGGGGCTCAAGATTTCCCCAGATCACCATCCGTGACCAGGTCGAGGCCGACCGGGCCGCGCTGGCGGCCTTCGGCATCACCGAGGTGGCCGCCGTCGTCGGCGGGTCGATGGGCGGGGCCCGTGGCCTGGAATGGATCATCGGCCACCCCGACGAGGTGCGGGCCGCTCTGGTGCTGGCCGTCGGTGCTCGCGCCACCGCCGATCAGATCGGCACCCAGAGCACCCAGGTGGCCGCGATCAAGGCAGACCCGGACTGGCAGGGCGGGGACTACTACGGCACCGACCGCGCCCCGATGGCCGGCATGGAGATCGCCCGACGCTTCGCACACCTGACCTACCGCGGCGAAGAGGAACTCGACGAGCGGTTCGCCAACGACGCCCAGGGCGACGAGGACCCGACCACCGGCGGGCGCTACGGCGTGCAGAGCTATCTCGAATATCAGGGCGGCAAGCTGGCCCGCCGGTTTGACCCAGGCACCTATGTGGCGCTGTCCGACGCATTGTCCACGCACGACGTGGGCCGTGGCCGCGGCGGCGTCGAGGCGGCGCTACGCAGCTGTCCGGTGCCCGTCATCGTCGGCGGGATCACCTCCGATCGGCTCTACCCCATCCGGTTACAACAGGAACTGGCCGAGCTGTTGCCCGGGTGTGACGGCCTCGACGTCGTCGACTCGGCCTATGGACACGACGGCTTCCTGGTGGAGACGGAAGTGGTGGGCAAGTTGATCCGCCGAACACTGGAGCTGGCACAACGGTGAATTCGCCCAAGCAGCGTTCCCTGTCCTTCGGCTCGGAAGCCGCGGCATACGAACGTGGCCGGCCGTCGTATCCGCCGGAGGCGATCGACTGGCTGCTTCCCGACGGCGCCCACGACGTCCTCGACCTCGGTGCCGGCACGGGCAAGCTGACCACCCGGCTGGTCGAACGCGGGCTGGACGTGATTGCCGTCGACCCCATCCCGGAAATGCTTGAACTGCTGTCGAACTCGCTGCCGGACACCCCGGCACTGCTCGGTACCGCCGAGGAGATCCCACTGGCGGACAACAGCGTCGATGCCGTGCTGGTGGCGCAGGCGTGGCATTGGTTCGACCCGGTGCGGGCAGCCAAGGAGATCAGCCGGGTGCTGCGGCCGGGAGGTCGTCTGGGCCTGGTGTGGAACACCCGCGACGAGCGGATGGGCTGGGTCAAGGATCTCGGCCACATCATCGGACCGGAACACGACCCGTTCACCAACGAGGTGACACTCGCAGAACCGTTCGGAGAGACCGAACGACATCAGGTGGAGTGGACGAGTTACCTGACACCGCAGGCACTCATCGATCTGGTGGCCTCCCGCAGTTACTGCATCACCTCGCCCGAGCAGGTCCGCAAGAAGACTCTGGGACAGGTGCGTGAACTGCTGGCCACCCATCCTGCGCTGGCAAATTCCACCGGCCTGGCGTTGCCGTATGTCACGGTGTCCATCCGGGCCACGCTGGCCTGAGTGCCGAACGTGGGCTCGCTAGGCGCTGAGTTCCGCGGCGACTTCAGTCTCAGCGCCGAGCCATCGCGCCAGGGAAGCGCGCAGGCCTTCACCGTCGAATTCGTCTGTGGCCCAGGCGATGTAGCCGTCAGGCCGGATCAGCAGCGCCGCCGCAGGCCGATCGACCATCGTGGCAACTTCGACGTCTACCCGGTCACGCCACCGGGTCGCCACGTCGACGTGGGCGCCGCCCGACAGATCGAGCAGCATCGACCGGCCGGAGCGCAGCAACTCGGCCACTCGGCGACCGTCGTCCAGGACGAGATCGGGGACGAAGTACCCGGACAGTCGGTGTGTGTCGCCGACGTCATAGCGAATATCGGAACCGGAGAGCAACCCGGCGATGTGCGAGGCACCGTCCGGTGTGGCCAGTAGTTCCCCGAAAAGGGTTCGCAGCGCCGACACCTCGGGACCGGCGGCCATCAGAGCGGCCTGGGCCATAGAGTGCATCATCACCCGCTGCCCGGCCGGCCAGCGTTCGCTGTGGTAGCTGTCCAGCAGCCCACCTGGGGCCCAACCCTGCACTGCGGCGGCGAGTTTCCAGCCCAGGTTCACGGCGTCCTGCAATCCGAGGTTCAATCCGGGCCCACCCATGGCCGAATGTACGTGGGCCGCATCGCCCACCAGGAAGACGTTGCCCGCCCGGTATTGCTCGGCCTGACGGGTGTTCTGGCCGTTGATCCGGCGCAGGGCATGTGGGCCCGACCAGTCCGGTGGTGCGATCGGTACGTCGGCGCCGACCACCCGGTTCACGCTCGCCCGCAGTTCGTCGAGGGTCATCTCCGGCGCGTCGTCGGGCAGCACCGAACCGTACTCGATGGTGCCGACCATGGAGCGTCCCGGCTGGAATTCCGCATAGATCAACACGCCGCCGTCGAAACGATTGTGTCCGAACGGTATTCGCCCGACACCCGGCACATTGAGCGCACCGTAGCCGGTGCGCAGCTCATCCGGCAGGCTGATGTGGGCCACGCGGGCGACCACCTCGGTGGTCAGGCCCGGAAACTCGATACCGGCCTTCTTCCTGACCGGGCTGCGGCCTCCGTCGGCTCCCACGAGATAGGTGGCCGGCAGGCGGTAGTCGCCCGAGGGCGCGGCCACATCGACGGTGACACCATCGTGCCCGTGCTCAAGACCGACGAGTTCATGCCCCCAGCGGATCTCGACGTCGAGGCCCTGTACCCAGTCGCCCAACTGGCGCACGACGCGTGGCTGCTGGATCAGCATGCCGTACATCGGATTGCCGACGACATCGGCGAACGGCACCTGCATACCTGCGAAAATGTAACCGCCCATCGGCTCCGGTGGGCTGTCCGTGCCGCTGAGCTCCTGATACAGGCCGCGCAGATCGAGGACGCGATTGGCCTGTCCGACAATGCCGTTGGCCTTGAGTTCGGGGCTGGGTTCGGGCAATTGCTCCAACACCACCGGGCGAACTCCGGCCAGTGCCAACTCGCCGGCGACCAACAGGCCGTTGGGTCCGGCGCCGGAGATGACGACGTCGATGTTGTTCATGGATTTCCTCCAAGTGTGTTTGCGCCGCTTTCTGCACCAGGGCTGCTGACCGGCGGCCGAAGCAACCCTCAGGTAGAACTCGGCGCACGGCCAGGCTCTGGCAGGCCCGCGGCCACCGCCGCGAAACCCTCACGAATCAATTGGATTATCGAAATCGGCTGATCGGCCGAGGCGTAGGCATCCATCGCCACATCGCCGACTGCACCGATCACCGCGGCCACCAACCGCGGATACGTGTCGCGAACCGGATCGGTACCGGTGCGCTCAGCGATCGCGGCGACCCAGTCGTCGGACAACTTTCGGAACGAGGCGTCCCGGATCTCGGGGATCATCAGCAGCTTCCGTACCTCGGCCAACTGCGCCCGCGTCGGCAACGCGCGCTCCGCGCCGTACACGTCATCGAAGTCCGCCGCCAGCGGCGCCAGCACCGATTCGGTGATCGCGGTCCACAGTGGCTCCTCGGCCGGACGAGCACGCAGCATCTCGATGCTCTGCTGGAGGCGTTCCACCTGCCGGTAGGCCAACGCGTCGTACTTGCCGGCGAAGTAGTTGGTGAAGGTCCGCAGCGAAACGCCGGCCTTGGTGGCGATGTCTTCACGGGTGACGTTGTCCAGGCCACGCTCGAACACCAGCGACAGCGCGGCGTCACTGAGCGCGCGTCGCGTGGTGAGCTTCTTGCGCTCCCGTAATCCCGTCATGGGAACCACGGTAGCCAAATATTGCCCAATGGGCAATATTGCCCTTCAGGCAATATTGGTCCGGCGTCGCCGACTCAGCTGGTGCCCAACGGGTCGATGGTCCAGGCGATGTAGAGCACCGCGGCGCTCACCGTGGCGGTGGTGGCGAAATCGATGGTTCGTGACCGCACCACGAGGAGACCGGCACGGTCATCGGCCAAGGCCAGCCGCAACGCCGCCGCCGCACCCACCCCGATCCCGATGACCAGTGCGCCACGACGCCAGTAGCCCGCCACCACCAAGATGAAGGCCGCGACAAAGAACAGCCCGACCACCAGGATCGGCCACTGTCCGGCAATCACCTTGCGGACGAACTCCTTTGCCGTCACGCCAGTTTCGACTCTTCGAGCTCGACGACATTGGTCAGCAGGAATGCCCGGGTCAACGGCCCCACGCCGCCCGGGTTGGGCGAGACGTGCCCGGCCACGTCCCAGACGTCCGGCGCGACATCCCCGGTGAGCTTGCCGTCGACGCGGCTGACCCCGACGTCGACGACGGCCGCCCCGGGCTTGACCATGTCCGCGGTCACCATGTGCGGAACACCGACCGCGGCGATGATGATGTCGGCCTGCCGGGTCAGGGCGGGCAGATCGCGAGTGCCGGTGTGGCAGAGGGTGACGGTGGCGTTCTCGGAGCGACGGGTGAGCAGCAGCCCGATCGGGCGGCCCACGGTGACACCGCGGCCGATCACCACCACGTGTGCCCCGGCGATCGGGACGTCGAACCGGCGCAGCAGATGCACGATGCCGCGCGGAGTACAAGGCAGGGGGGCCTGTTTCCCCAACACCAGCCGGCCCAGGTTGGTCGGGTGCAGACCGTCGGCGTCTTTGTCCGGGTCGATGCGCTCCAGCGCGGCGTTCTCGTCGAGATGCTTGGGCAGCGGCAGCTGCACGATGTAGCCCGTGCAGTCCGGGTTGGCATTGAGTTCGTCGATCGTCTCGTCGAGTTGGGCCTGCGTGATGTCGGCGGACAGGTCCCGGCGGATCGAGTTGATCCCGACCTTGGCGCAGTCGGCGTGCTTGCCGCGCACGTAAGCCTGGGAACCGGGGTCCTCACCGACCAGCACCGTGCCCAGGCCGGGCGTCCGGCCCGCTTCGGTCAATTTCGCGACGCGCGCCTTGAGATCGACGAAGATTTCGTCGCGCGTGGCCTTACCGTCCAGAACAATCGCACCCACGGGTGCCATTGTGTCAGGTCGCGTGGCAAGCTCCATCTATGAACACTCAGCCCAATGTGTTCACTGATGTTTTCAGTGAGGCCAAACTCGGCCCGGTGACGCTGCGCAACCGCATCATCAAGGCCGCCACCTTCGAAGCGTCCACGCCTGATGCGCTGGTCACCGAAGATCTGATCAACTACCACCGGTTGCCCGCGGCCGGCGGGGTCGGCATGACCACCGTCGCCTACTGCGCGGTGGCCCCCGGTGGCCGCACCGACGGCTGGCAGATCTGGATGCGGCCAGAGGCAGTACCCGGACTCACCAAACTCACCGAGACCATCCACGCCGAGGGCGCGGCCATCAGCGCCCAGATCGGCCACGCCGGGCCGGTGGCCAACTCGCGCACCAACAAGGCCCAGGCACTGGCGCCGGTGCGGTTCTTCAACCCACTGTCGATGCGGTTCGCCAAGAAAGCCAGCATCGACGACATCCGTGACGTCACCGCCGCCCATGCCAACGCTGCCCGGCTGGCCATCGACTCCGGATTCGACGCGGTCGAGGTGCATCTCGGCCACAACTATCTGGCCAGCTCGTTCCTGTCGCCACTGATCAACCGGCGCACCGATGAGTTCGGCGGATCGCTGGAGAACCGGGCGAAGGTGGCCCGCGGTGTGGTCCGCGCGGTACGCGACGCCGTCGACAAGCACGGTGGCAAGAAGATCGCCGTGATCGCGAAACTCAACATGAGCGACGGCATCCGCGGCGGCATCCCTCTCGACGAGTCCCTGCAGACCGCCAAGTGGCTCGAGGAGGACGGCGGCCTGGACGCCATCGAGCTCACCGCCGGCAGCTCACTGGTCAACCCGATGTACTTGTTCCGCGGAGGCGCCCCGGTCAAGGAGTTCGCCGCGAACTTCAAGCCGCCGATCAGCTGGGGCATTCGGATGAGCGGCAACAAGTTCTTCCGCGAATACCCCTACCACGAGGCGTATCTGATGCGCGACGCCGAGAAGTTCCGCGCCGAGCTGACGATGCCGATCATCCTGCTGGGCGGCATCACGAACCGCGAGACCATGGACCGGGCGATGGCCGCGGGCTTCGAGTTCGTCGCGATGGGCCGGGCCCTGCTGGCCGAGCCGGACCTGCTCAACCGGATCAAGGCCGAAGGCGAAAAGGGTTCTGTCAAATCGCTGTGCACGCACTGCAACAGCTGCATGCCCACGATCTACAGCCACACCCACTGTGTGGTGACGGGAGCCCCCGATTCACTCGTGAGCTGAGACTCACCGTGAGCTAATAGCCCCATGGTCGGTAACCACCCCAGCGACACCATGGTCACCTACCGCTACGTGCGGGTGGGCCTGGTGGCGCTGGTGGTGTTCCTGTTGTGTTCGTTGGGGTTGACCTGGGCGCACAGTTGCCCACAGGGGTCGATCAGCGCGTTCTTCTACACGCGCACCCACGCGGTGTTCCTGGCCGCGCTGTGTGCGATCGGTATCTGCCTGATCGCGTACAAGGGCAGCCGGATCGGTGAAGACGCACTGCTGAACTTCGCCGGGTTCATGGCCTTCATCGTGGCCCTGGTGCCCACCGGCCCGGTCGAGCTGTGCCAGCCGTGGCTACCGAGCGTGAGCGACCCGTACGGCGCCGTCGCCAACAACATCGCATCGTTGTTCGTCGCCGTCGCGGCCGGCACGGCGATGTATCTGGCGCTGCAGCGGTGGCGCCGCCCGCAACAACCGCCGGTGGCCTCGGCCCCGTCCTGCGCCGAGGCCGCCACCCTGTGGAAGACCATCGCCACGGCGCTCCTGACGGTCGAAAAGCGGCTGCCCGCAGCACTGTTGGTCATCGCGATCGCCGGGGCGCCGCTGCTGCTGTGGGACTGGTTCGCCGAGCACGCGCACGTGATCGCCGCCGTGGCGATGTTCCTGGCCATCACTCTGGTCGCGGTGTACCACGCGTGCTACGCCCGGGCGGCTGTGCGCCGGCACCTGGCCCGCTTCTATGCCACCATCGCCGCACTCATGCTCGCGACGGTGGTGGCCGCGTTGGTGCTGTTGACCGTGGGCTGGCCCTTCGGCGTGATCGCCGTCGAGCTCACCCTCACCGTGCTGTTCGCAGTGTTTTGGGCGGTGCAGACCTGGGACGTGTGGGACGCCGAGGATCGCTACCCCGAAGAGGCGGTACCGACCCTCGCCAACGCCGAGCGCTAACTGGTGTAGCCGTCGATCTGCAACGTCTGGCCGTCACGCCGTAACACCAGCACCGCGCCGGGTGCCGGCACGAAACCCTCGACCGATCCAGCCGGCACCGTCGCAGTCTGCGTGCACGTGGCGGCGTCGAACGTGCGAAGCGAACCAGGGACACCCGGGCCCCCGTTGTCGGCGATGACGAAATGGTCGTCGAAGGACAGGTAGGCGAGACCGCTGCCCTGGCCGAGCGCTCGGGCATTGGCGCCGCGGACCCCTTGGGCGCCAACACATCTGCGCTTGCCGTCCGGACCGAACAACACGAGTTGTCGGCCGCCTTCGCGGCTGGAGAACAGGAAGTTGTCAGCCGGACCCAAGGACGGTTCGGCGGTGCCCCGATCCGGAATCGGGGTGAGGGTCTTGTCCACCACGTTGACGTAGGTGATCCCGGGTGGCGCACCGGCACCGGCGAACTGCATGAAGATGCCCACCGAGTTCGCCGGGGTGGCGATCGCTCCCGCGTCCGCCTGGCCCTTGAACACTTCGTTGTCCCACACGGTCGCGCCGCTGCCGGGGTCGACGGCGAGCACCCGGATGCCGCTACCTTGCTCGGACGAGCACTGCACCACCGACACCAACCATGATCGGGTGTCCACCGTACGCGTCGGGAAGACGCAATCAGCATGGGGCGCAGGCACTGTCCACATCGGGTTGCCGGTCCGCGTGTCGAAGCGCACCCACACCCGATCGTCGCGGTACACCACGAACGGCGCGTCCCGGTTGTAGCCGGGCACCTCCGACAATGCGTACATCATCCGCTCGTCGGCGTTCTGCCACAGCTGCTTTCCGGTGGCGGCGTCGAGGCCCACCAGTCCCTTGTCGAGGAAGGCCACGACGGTGGCCCCGTTGTCGAACACCCGCATGCCGGTGACCACCACACTGCCCGGTCCGGTTCGCGCGAAATGCCAGCGTTCCTGCCCGTCGGCGCCGTAGGCGGTGATGCGATGGTCGCCGTACACCACGAAACCTGCACCCGCAGCCGCGATGTCACGGGTGGGCTGATGCTCGTCCCCCGCGTACGCATCCGGCAGCGACACCGTGAAGGTGTGCTTGCCCAACGTGGTGGGCACTGCCGGCAAATCGGTAGCTGCGGCCGTCGTCGCGTCGAGGTAACGTCCGTCGTCGCCGGCCCGAAACGCCCCGACGGTGACCGCTGCGGCAACCGCAACGGCGATCACTGCACCGAGCGCCAGCAACTTCACCGAGCTGCGCTCCAACCGCGGGACGGCGCGCACGGCCACCAGCGTCACCGCCGCGCCCGCCAGGCACAACCACCATGAGGCCATGACCGCCGGCAGTGCCGCGGTGACCGGTGCGCCGTCCATCACCCTGCTGTAGAAGGTGGGGATGCCCTGGCTGATGTAGGCGATGAACAGCACGGCCATCACGGCCGCTGCCCCGGCTGCGGTCGCAGGCAAGTCACGACCGGTGTGGCCGCGCCACACGCAGTAGGCCATCGCCGCGATCACGACCACCGCGATGATCACCACCGCCAGCCCCATCCGGTTCGGCAAGGCCTCACCCCAACGGTGCACGCTGACGGCATACCAGGCGCTCTCGCCTGCGCTGCGCGGCGCCAGCAGGCGTGCCCACGCCGCCAACACGGCGGCCCACACCAGCAAGACCGCCGCCGTACCGACCAGCACCGTGCCCACCGGACGCAGCACGCCAAGCACCCGGTCAGCCATCTTCTGCGCCCCTTCAGAACCCATAGGGGCCATCGTCACACGCCGCCACACCACCGCAACGGACCAGCCCCGGTGAGAACTACCGATAGAGTTGAGCCCGATGAGTCCTGCGCTGACCGTTCGTTACGACGGATCGACCCGTACCTTCGCCCCGGGCAACGATGTCGTCATCGGCCGGGATCTCCGCGCCGACGTCCGCATCGCCCACCCCCTGATCTCCCGCGCCCACCTCGTGCTGCGCTTCGACCAAGGCCGGTGGGTCGCCATCGACAACGGCAGCCTCAACGGCATGTACGTCAACGGCCGGCGGGTGCCCTCGGTCGACCTGCGCGACGGCCAGATCGTCAACATCGGTAACCCGGACGGCCCGCAACTGACCTTCGACATCGGCCGCCACGAAGGGGCCGTGGGCCGAACCCCGACCGCGGCGGTGCCGATCGCGAGCCGGCCGAGCGGCGGCTGGCCCACCCAGGCACCCACCGCTCCCCGGCAGCCGTACGGCCAGCCGCCCGCACCTCCGCGCCCGGGCTATTCGTCCGGCCCGCAGCCGCGCTACCCGACCGCGCCGACCGGATATCCCAGCGGTCCCCAGGGCGGTTACCCCAGCGGACCGCAAACCGGATATCCCAGTGGCCCGCAGCAGTATCAGTCGCAACCGGTTCGCACCCCGGCCCCGGCCCCCGCGAATCCGGCGCAGGCACCGACCACGATGGGCCCGGCCGCCTCGGCCCGCGGCGGCAGCGAGGCCGGCGGCAACATCGCGACCAGCATGATGAAGATCTTGCGGCCCGGGCGTAGCACGTCGGCGCCGGCAAATGCGGTGAAGATCGGCCGCGCCACCGACAACGACATCGTGATTCCCGACGTGTTGGCCTCACGGCATCACGCCACGTTGATCCCGCTGCCCGGCGGCACCGAGATCCGCGATGAACGCAGCATCAACGGCACGTTCGTCAACGGTGCCCGGGTGGACAGCGCGATCCTGCACGACGACGACGTGGTCACCATCGGCAACGTCGACCTGGTGTTCAGCGGCGGTACCTTGGTGCGCCGCAGCGAGACCGAGGCCGACACCCGCACCGGCGGACTCGAAGTGCGCGGCCTGACGTGGACGATCGAGGGCAACAAGACGCTGCTCGACAACATCTCCCTGGATGCCCGGCCCGGCACGCTGACCGCGGTGATCGGACCCTCGGGCGCCGGAAAGTCGACGTTCGCCAAGCAGGTCGCCGGCTACACCCATCCGACCAGCGGCACGATCACCTTCGAGGGCCACGACGTCCACGCCGAGTACGCCTCGCTGCGTTCCCGGATCGGCATGGTTCCGCAGGACGACGTGGTGCACGGTCAGCTCACCGTGCGGCAGGCGCTGATGTATGCCGCCGAACTGCGGCTGCCGCCGGACACCACGACCGCCGACCGCGAACAGGTCGTCATGCAGGTTCTCGAGGAACTCGAGATGACCAAGCACCTCGACACCCGCGTCGACAAGCTGTCCGGCGGGCAACGCAAGCGCGCCTCGGTCGCCCTCGAACTGCTGACCGGCCCGTCACTGCTGATCCTCGACGAGCCCACCTCGGGTCTGGACCCGGCGCTCGACCGCCAGGTGATGACCATGCTGCGCCAGTTGGCCGACGCCGGCCGCGTGGTGCTGGTCGTCACGCACTCACTGACCTATCTCGATGTGTGCGACCAGGTACTGCTGCTGGCCCCCGGTGGCAAAACCGCGTTCTGCGGGCCGCCCGACCAGATCGGTCCGGAGCTCGGCACCACCAACTGGGCCGACATCTTCAGCACCGTGGCGAGCGATCCGGCCGAGGCGAATCGGCGCTACCTCGCCCGCACGGGGCCTGCGCCGGCCGCCGCGGCGTCCTCGGAGCAGCCCGGAGATCTCGGCGCGCCGGCGAAGACGAGCCTGCTGCGCCAGTTCTCCACGATCGCCCGCCGGCAGATGCGACTGATCATCTCCGACCGCGGCTACTTCATCTTCCTGGCGCTGCTGCCGTTCATCATGGGTGTGCTGTCGCTGTCGGTGCCGGGCACCGTCGGCTTCGGTGTGCCGAACCCGATGGGCGACGCCCCCAACGAGCCGGGCCAGATCCTGGTGCTGCTCAACGTCGGCGCAATCTTCATGGGCACCGCCCTGACCATCCGCGACCTGATCGGCGAACGGGCGATCTTCCGCCGCGAGCAGGCCGTCGGGCTGTCCACCACCGCTTACCTGCTGGCCAAGGTCTGCGTGTACTCGGTGTTCGCCATCGTGCAGTCGGCAATCGTCACGACCATCACGATCATGGGCAAGGGCTGGGGTGAGGGCGCGGTGGACCGCGGCGTGTTCCTGCCGAACCGGTCCCTGGAGTTGTTCGTCAGCATGGCCGCCACCACCGTCACCGCCGCCATGGTGGGCCTGGCGCTGTCGGCCCTGGCGAAATCCAACGAGCAGATCATGCCGCTGCTCGTGGTCGCGATCATGAGCCAGCTGGTGTTCTCCGGCGGCATGATCCCGGTGACCGGCCGCGTCGGGCTGGATCAACTCTCGTGGATCACGCCGGCCCGCTGGGGTTTTGCCGCGTCGGCGTCGACGGTCGATCTGATCCGGCTGGTGCCCGGGCCGCTGACCCCCAAGGACTCACATTGGGAGCACACCACCGGCACCTGGCTGTTCGACATGGCCATGCTGGCGGCGCTGTCGCTGTTCTATGTCAGCTTCGTGCGCTGGAAGATCCGGCTCAAGGCCGGCTGAGTCACCCGCCGCTGACGTCGAGGCCGTGGGCGACGGCGTAGGACAGTGCCTGGGTGATGTCGATCTTGGCGCCCCGCAGCTTGGCTGTGGTCCAGAACGTGGCGTCGACGCGGGCGCCCCGCAGATCGGCCTCGTCGAACTTGGCGTCCTGCACCCGCGCACCGCTCAGGTCTGCCTGCCGCAGCACGGCCTTGCGTAGATCCACACCGACGAGGCTGGTCTCCCGGAGCCGGCAGTCCGACAGGTCGACGCTGCGCAGATCGCAGCCGCCCAGCACAGCCAGAGTGAGGTCGGATTCCTTCAGCGTGATCGGGCGCAGCCGGCACTCGGTGAACACCGAACCCAGCAGACTGCAATTGGTGAACGTGCTGTGCCAGAGCGTGGCGCGGCGGAACGTGCAGTTGCGGAACGCCGAGCCGGCATGCTGTGACTCGGACATGTCCACACCGCTGAAATCGCATTCAGTGAACACCACCCGCTCGGTGCGCAACCGGCTCAGATCCTGATCGCGGAAGTCTTCGCCGGTGAATTCGCGGTCCGCCCAGACGGTTTCGTCGGCCACCACGTGTCAGCCGGGCAGCGCGGAAAGCGTGCTCAACGAGTACTCGGTGACGGCGATGAGCGCGGCCTTGGCCGAGTTGCGATCGCGCGCGTCGACGGCCACCACCGGGATGTGGTCGGGCAGGGCCAGCGCCTTGCGCACCGCCTGGGTGGGATGCTTTGGTGCGTCGTCGAATTCATTGACCGCGACGATGAACGGCAACTTGCGGGCCTCGAAGAAGTCCACCGCGGCGAAGCTGTCCTGCAGGCGTCGCACGTCGACCAGGATGATCGCACCGATCGCGCCGCGCACCAGGTCGTCCCACATGAACCAGAACCGTCGCTGCCCCGGCGTACCGAACAGGTACAGCACCAGATCCTCGGCCAGGGTGATGCGGCCGAAGTCCATCGCGACCGTGGTGGTGCGCTTGTCCGGGGTGCCGTCCAACGCGTCGACGCCTTCGGACACGTTGGTGACCAACGCTTCGGTGCGCAACGGCATGATCTCGGACACCGCGCCCACGAAGGTTGTCTTCCCGGCGCCGAACCCGCCGGAAATGACGATCTTCGTCGAGGATGAGCGCTTGCGCGAAGACTCTGTCTCGGATGAACGCTTGCGCGAAGACCCTGTCTCGGCTGCCCCGCGTCGGGGGGCGCCGCCGCCGGAGGCCGAGCGGGGTTCAGAGGGCTCGTAGGCCACGCAGGGTCCTTCCAATCAGTTCGCGGCGTTCGTCGAAGCTAGCCGAGTCGTCGAGGGTGGCTTCCACCCGTAGATAACCCTGCGTCACCAAGTCCCCGATCAGCACGCGCGCCACGCCGAGCGGGAGAGACAGATGTGCGGAGATCTCGGCTACCGAAGGGCTGCCGGTGCACAACTCTACGATCTGTGCGCGCACATCGCTGCCAGCCCAGCGTGGTTCGCGCGGCGTGTCGAGCTTCTGGACCGGCGCTTCCAGCGGAAGGTGCACACGCGAGTCGGTGCGGCCGGCCGTCAGCGTGTACGGCCGCACCAAACTCGGTCGATCGGTGGGTTCCGATTCGTCCACAGACACCTCGCGAAGGGCAGAAGGGGACAGAGATTCAGGACGGTTGCGGCGTGCGGCGCGACGACTGCACCACCGCACCGACACGTTCGACGAGGATGGCCATCTCGTAGCCGACCTGGCCGATGTCGCACGACGGGGCGGTCAGCGTGGCGAGGTTGGAGCCGTCGCCCACCCGCATCAGCAGGAGGTAGCCGTTCTCCATCTCGACGACCGACTGCATCACGTGACCGCCGTTGAACAACTGGGAGGCGCCGGTGGCGAGGCTCGCCAGACCGGAGGCGACGGCGGCGAGTTGATCGGCCCGCTCGATCGGCATTTGTTCGCTGGCGGCCATCAGTAGCCCGTCGGCCGAGACCAGCACCGCGTGGGACACCCCGGATACCTCACGGGCGAACTTGGACACCAGCCAGTCCAGGGAATCACGCTGGGTCGGACGGGTCATTCGCTATCGGTTCCTCTGGTCTCTCGGGCATGCGATCGCCCGGCGTGCACGCCCCCGAAAAGGTTGCTGGTGCTCGCGCGGACAGCCTCGGGATCACGTGGTTTGAACGCCCCGAACATGCTGCTGTCAGGTTCGTCTGCCGATGCTACCGCCTCGAAGCTGTCGTCGTTACGGTGTGCTCCACCGTTGCGGTGACGGCCGTTGGCCTCGCCGGGGACGGCGCCGACAGCTTCGGCCACGCCACCGGGCACCAGGCGGGCGCCCGGCGTACGCATCGGCAGGCCTTCCTCGGTGTGTTGCTCGACGGGCGCATCCTGCGCCGCGGCGGCCACCGACCAGCCTTTCTCCCACACCGTCTTCCAGTCCAGGTCGGCGCTGCGAACGTGCGTGGCCGGATCGATCTCGAATTCCGAGACCATCGACTGATAGATCGAGTCCCCCTCGACCTCGGGGGTCTCGGGCGGCTCGACAGCCGCGGATTCGACGGGTTCGCCGGCCGCCGGCGCGGCAGCCGCACCGTTGAGCGCGTGGCCGTTGAGACCGTTGAGCCCACTGTGGCCGTTCAGGCCGGTATAGCCGCCCAGCCCGTCCGGGACACCGACGCCGTTGACGGCCTCGACACCGTTGACGTCCTCGGCGCCGTTGACCCCGGCGCCGGCCACCTGGCCGCGCGAGGCGAAGAACGACGACGTGTTCGTCGGCGTCGCGGGGCCGAGGTCTGACCTGGTCTGCCCCTTGGCGGCGGCTGCGCTTTCCTCGGTGTGCACCGGCCACTGCTGCGGCCACTCCCCGACCGGTTCCTCAGCCTCCTCCGGAGACTCCGCCACCGGTTCCTCGGCCGCGGGTTCGGGCTGCGGGGCGAGCGTGCCCGGCAGCTCCGAGATACCACTGGCCCCCGGATTGCGTTGCGGCAACAGGTCGAACGACACATCGGCGCCGTTGACGTGGGGTTCGTCCGGGGCGGCTCCGAAAGCCGAGGTGCCGGCGGGGTCGACGTCCAGCGACAGGGCCGTGGCGATCCCGGCCTGGGCGTCCACGGGCACGCCGTAGGCGGCGTCGTCCCCCGGCTGGGCCTGCGCCGAATCATCGCGGGCCAGCAACGCGGCCGGCACGTACACCCCGGCCGTCGTGCCCGAGCTCGGTTCCTCGGCGACGGTGCTGCGCAACCGCACCACCAGACCGTGCTGGGTGGCCAGCCGTCCGACCACGAACAGACCCATGTGGCGTGCGGTGTAGGGGTTGACCTCACCGCCGGACTGCAGGCGGGTGTTGGCGACCCGAAGATCGGCTTCCGTCATGCCGAGGCCGACGTCGCTCACCTCGATCACCAACGCGCCCTTGGCTGCGATCACGGCCGACACCCGCACCTGCGAGATCGGCGGCGAGTACCGCAAGGCATTGTCGAGCAGTTCGGCCAGCAGGTGGATGAGGTCACCGGCCACCGCGCCGGTCACCTCGACGTCGGCCACCGAGGCGGTGACCACCCGGGTGTAGTCCTCCACCTCTGAGGCCGCGGCGTTGATCACCGTCGCCAGCGGCACCGGGCGACTGTGCTCCCGCGCCAACTTCGACCCCGACAGCACCAACAGGTTGGCGCCGTTGCGGCGCATGCGGGCCGCCAGGTGATCGAGCCGGAAGAGGCTCTCCAGACGCTCCGGGTCGTCCTCGTTGCGTTCGAGCTGATCGATGAGCGACAACTGTTGATCGACCAGGGAGCGGCTGCGCCGCGACAGCGTCTCGAACATGTCCGACACCTGCAACTGCAGCTGTGCCTGCTCGCCGGCGAGGAACACCGCCTGCTCGTGCAACTCGTCGACGGCGTGGGCGACCTGGCCGATCTCCTCGGTGGTCTGCACCGGAAGCGGAGTGACCGGCACCAACTCACCGCCGGAACGGACCCGTTCGATCTCCTTGGCCAGATCTTCGTGCGCCACCTTGAGGGCGCTGTCGCGCAGCGTGCGCAGTGGACGCACCAGCGAGCGGGCCACCAACAACACGATGACGAGCGCGCTGACGATCGCGGTGGCGACCAGGATGGCATCGCGGATCGCGTCGTTGCGGGCATCGTTGGCCTGCGCCTCCACCGCGGCGGGGATGGCCGAGGTGGTGTCGGAGATGATCTGCCCGGCGATTTCGTTGGTGGTCTGCAACGAGGCCAGCAGATCCGGATTTCCGACCAGCGGCACCCCGGGGTTGGACATCATCGCCATCCGCTTGACCATCTCGGCGCGCAGTGTCGCCGCCCCTTCGGAGGCACCGCCGAGCACCTTCGTCAGCGCCGCGACGGTCGACGGTTCGGTACCGGCCATCGTGATCATCGAGGTACGCAGCAACGGTTCGGGCTCGGCTCCCCCGGCGTTGACCATCATCTGCTGGATGGCCATCTGTCCGCGGGCCCCGACCGCCCGGGCCAACGCCTCGACCTGGGCCTGAACCGCCTGCTGGTTGCTGTGCACCGAACCGGTGATCGCGGCTTCACCGGTGAGCAGCAGCGGACCGTAGTCGATGATGCGCTGACGCAGGTCGATCGAATTCGACATCACCGCGTCGACGATTTCTTGGCCCTTGCTGAGCAGGCTGCCCACGGCCTGGCCGACGTCCTCGAGCACATCGGTGGCTTCCAGACGTTGCTGGAGGTCGGATTTCTTGTCCTTGAAGGTGGCCATCGCAGCCTGCCCGTCGCCACCCTCGGTAGCGGCAATGAGCACGCCCTCCATCGCGGCCATGTAGGCATTGATGTCCGGGACCATTTCGGCGCGATCGGCAGCCAGCCGCAGATCCCCGGCGGCGGTGGCACTGGCATAGATACGCAAACCACCGAACGTCGCGGCCAAGATCAACGGCACGACGACGATCGCCAGGACTTTCCGGCTGACCGGCCAGTTGGCCGGAGACCAACGCGAAGGACGCTTGGCCGCAGCGGTCGGGGTTGGGTTCGGGGTGAATTCGACAAGGGTGCCGTCAGCCTGTTTCAGCTGCGTAAAGGCAGTCATCGGCGCCCAACCGCACTACCGGCTGCGTGGCCGCATTTCACTCGTGGGGCGTGATTCATCAGAACTTCCTGCTGTTTCCGCCCACGCTGGGGCGGGCGTCAAACGCCTTGGCAATTGCACGAGTATGACAGCCGCGCGCGAGCGTTTCCACAATTCTTACTGAACAGACAGAGTTCGTGACCGAGCTGTAGCGCAGTTGTGTGGTAATCGAGCAAACAGGTGAATCCTTGCCCGTGCACGCCCGGATTTGCCTCCGACATTTTCGGCGGTATTCGTCACCGCATTTGGCTGCCGATTCGTCATGGGATGCGGGTTCGTACGAGGATCGTCGAATGTTCCGGGTGTTGTTCTTCAGTCCGCGCATCGCACCCAACACCGGCAATGCGATCAGGATGGTGGCGGGCACGGGGTGCGAGCTGCACCTTGTCGAACCGCTGGGTTTCGACCTGTCCGAACCCAAGCTGCGCCGGGCCGGCCTGGACTACCACGACCTGGCATCGGTCACGGTGCACAGCGATCTGGCCGCGGCGTGGCGCGCCCTGCTGCCGGCTCGCGTCTACGCCTTCACCGCGCACGCGTCGACCTCGTTCACCGACGTCGCCTACCAACCGGGCGACGTATTGATGTTCGGCCCCGAACCCACCGGACTGGATGCACAAACGCTGGCCGATCCGAATATCACCGCACAGCTACGTATTCCGATGCTCGCGGGCAGACGGTCACTGAATTTGTCCAACGCGGCCGCCGTTGCCGCTTATGAGGCGTGGCGTCAGCACGGGTTCGCCGGCGGCGTCTAGTTACGCCTCGGGCGTGGACCGGCAAGCAGTCCACGCCCGAATTCCACAGAGTGTTCATATCCATGCTTCACAAAATCATCGTGGGCCTCAGGCGTCCCAGCGCCGGCCCCGAGCTCACCAACTGTCCCAGTGCGAGAACTGCTCGGCCGGCAGTCGCTTGGCCTTCTTGAAGTCGGTGCCCACCGTGTAGGCGATCGGGAACAGGCCGGCCTGGGAATACCGGTCGAACGGAATCCCGAGCAGTTCGGCGGCCTGCTTCTCGCCGTCACCGAGCAGGTGCAGCGTGGTCCAGGCCGAGCCGAGGCCACGAGAGCGCAACGCCAGCATGAAACTCCAGACGGCGGGCAGCAATGATCCCCAGAATGAGGCAGACATTCCCGCCGGCGCGCCATCGGGGCGGCCTTCCAGGCACGGAATCAACAGCACCGGCGCCTTCTCGAAGTTGTCGGTGAGATACCGTGCGGAGCTCTTCACCGCATCCTGCTGCTGATCGCGGATGTCGCCGCGCTCCTGATTGGGCAGGTCCAGGTACGGGTTGGCGTTCGACCGGTAGATGTCGGCCAGCGCCTTCTTCTTTGCCGGGTCCTCGACGAAAACCCATTGCCAGCCTTGTGCATTCGAGCCGGTCGGGGCCTGTAGCGCCAGGTCGAGGCATTCCATGATCACCTCACGCGACACCGGCTTTTCGAAGTCGAGGCGTTTGCGCACCGAGCGGGTGGTGGTGAGGAGTTCGTCGACGGACAAGTTCAGAGTCGGTTCGGCTGTCATGCCGCGAGACTACAGACGCGCGCGAGTCGCCGCGGCGACTCGCGCAGGCGTTTGCTGAGTACCGACCGAACATCATGTGCCGCAGTACAACTCAGCTAACAGCTGAAGGTTGCGCGCCGTCGCCGGGGTGACGACGGCGCGCGGGACGATCAGCCGGCGTTCTCGGAGACCAGCACGGGGTCCCAGCCGTTGACGTCGGATTCTTCCGGCGCGCCGAAGTCGGCCGGCGTGGGCACGGCATGGATACCGTGATCGTCGCCGGGCAACCCGCCGAGAGCGGCGATGGTTTCGCGGATCTTGGTCGCCTCGCCGTCGGTGGGCGTTGCGCCGGCCTCGAGTTCGTCGAGCAGGCCGTCGCGCAGACCGGCGCCGTTGGCCACTTCCTGGGCCGACAGCTTGGCATGGATGCGCGTGACGTAGATCTGCTGTCCCAGAGAGGAACCCGGCGCCGCGGCGGCATGGGCCATCAGCGAGTCGTAGCGCTGACGGACCCCGCTGAGCGCCACGATGACCGCGGGGGAAGGCCGGTCGCTACTGGCCGCTTCGGTCAGCGACGCGCGCAGCTTGCGCAGACCGGACAGGACGACGTCGGCACGCTTGTGGAATTTCTTGTCCTCGGGGAACGGCAGTGCGTCGATCGCGGCGGAGTACATGTGCATCGCCGCTTCCGACAGACTGACGATGACCGCCGAATCACCTTCCAGTGTCGCTTTTTGTCCCATGGGGCCTCAATTCTGCAGCGAGCGGATCAATAGACGCCGATGACATTAGCGGTCTGCGCGCAGCACGTCATCGCTAGGGGCACTTGAAGAATGACGAGAGACAGGCTATGCGGATGCCGATGCGCCGGCCGGTGGCGCACCCCGCTGCCCGTGGCCCTACTCTGAACGCCGGCACGGTGGCAGGCTTGGCCGACGGGAGGTCGACATGGCCGGACTAACTGAATCGACAAGGGCCGCTGAGTTTTCAGAGGGGACCCCGCCGGAGGACGGCGACACGAGCGATACCACCCAGCCGATCCGGGTGCCCGTCGCGGATCGGGAGGCGGCCCCCGCGACACCTGCAGTCGAAGGTAAGACCGATATCGGCTGGCTGGTCGGCGGCGGTCTCGGCAGCCTGGCCATTGTCTGGTTTCTGGTGTTCAGCCCGGGTGAGCGCGGAAGCAAGGCCGAGTGGTTCTTCGGTGCTGTCATCTTCGTCGTCGTGATGGTGACGATGTGGCTGACGCTCACCGTCCAACGCCAGGCGCGCCACGACATCGCCCAGGCCGGCGAGCGGCTGCGCCGAGAGCTGGCGGCGGCCGACGAGCGCTCGGCAGCCGAACTCGCCCTGACCCAGAAGTGGCACCGGGCCGAGATCCAGGCCCAACAGAAACTGCACCGCGCGGAGCTGGTGGCCCAACGAGAACTGGCCCGCATCGAACGCAACAACCTGCTCGAGCAACTGCAGAAGCAGGCGATGGTCGAGGTGTCGCGCGCCGTGGGCGCACACACGCGAATGCTCGCGACGTTGTGGAGCGAAGCAGCCACGCAACTGCGCAATCCGGAACGCAATGAGCGGGAAGCCGCCATGAACGTGATCTTCGGGCAGATCAGCCAAGTGGTGAACGACGTTTCGGTCGAGCTCGACAACGCCCACCTGCTCAGTCAGGACGACCGCGTGCAGGATGCGCTCAACCACATCAACGATGCGGTGCTGATGGCGATACAGGTGGCCGAGGAACTGCACGCCGACGTCATCGAGGGACGCGCCCCGGAAACCAACCCGATCCCGGCCGTCCAGCGCCTGCTGCACGAACGGGCCACCGCCGCGCGACGGCTGGCCTGGTCGCTGTTGCGGACCGGACTTGCGGACGGCCTTGAGGACGGCCTTGAGGACGGCACTGACGCACTCAGCGGAAATCCCGGGACCGAGACCCGACCCGGAGCTTGACCGGCCCCATCCGGTCGGCGATCACGGTGACCGCCCCGGTGGCGTTCTGCACGATGCCGCGGACGACCAGAGCCGGCGCGGTCTGCGCCAGCTTGCGGTAGCGCGCCCACACTCCCGGTGCGCACAGCACGTTGACCATCCCGGTTTCATCTTCCAGGTTCAAAAACGTCACTCCCTGCGCGGTCGCGGGGCGCTGCCGGTGAGTCACCGCCCCGGCAACCAGGATTCGGGTTCCGTCGACGACGTCCAGCAACTTGTCGTTGGGGATCACTCCCAGCGCGTCGAGGTCGGCGCGCAGGTACTGGGTGGGATAGCTGTCCGGGGAGACGCCGGTGGCCCACACGTCGGCGGCGGCCAGCTCCAACGCACTCATCCCGGGCAGCGGCGGGACGTGGGAGGAAGAGCCCACCCCCGGCAACCGGTCCGGCCGCTGGGTGGCCGCCGCGCCCGCCGCCCACAGCGCCTCACGTCGGGTGGTCCCGAAACAACCCAGCGCACCGGCGGTGGCCAGCGCCTCGGTCTGGGGTACCGACAGCTGCACCCGGTTGGTCAGATCGATCAGAGAGGTGAATCCCCCGTGGGCTTCTCGCTCGTCGACCAGGCGCCCCGCCAACTCGTCACCGATGTGACGGACGCTGCCCAAACCCAGCCGCACATCAAGGCCGTGGTTCTCGCAGGTGGCATGGGCCAGCGAGGCGTTGACATCAGGACCGTGCACCGTCACGCCATGTCTGCGTGCGTCGGCCACCAGGGATTGTGGTGAGTAGAACCCCATCGGCTGGGCCCGCAGCAGTGCCGCGCAGAACACCGCCGGATGATGCAGTTTGAACCACGACGAATAGAACACCAGCGATGCGAAGCTCAGCGAATGACTTTCCGGGAAACCGAAATTGGCGAAAGCTTCCAGCTTCTCGTAGATCCGCTCGGCCACCTCGCCGGTGATGCCGTGGAGCTCTCTCATACCGTCGTAGAACCGGTTGCGCAGCTGCCGCATCTTCTCGGTGGAACGTTTGGAGCCCATCGCCCGGCGCAACTGGTCGGCCTCGGCCGGGGTGAAACCCGCGCAGTCGACCGCCAATTGCATGAGCTGTTCCTGGAACAGCGGCACCCCCAGGGTTTTCCGGAGCGCCGGCTCCATCGACGGATGGTCGTAGGTGACGGCCTCTATCCCGTTGCGGCGCTTGATGTACGGATGAACCGAGCCGCCCTGGATCGGGCCCGGCCGGATCAGCGCCACCTCGACCACCAAGTCGTAGAACTCCCGCGGCTTGAGCCGGGGCAAGGTGGCCATCTGCGCGCGGGACTCCACCTGGAACACCCCGACCGAATCGGCTCTCTGCAGCATCTCGTAGACCGCCGGTTCGGACAGGTCCAGCTTGGCCAGGTCGACGGTGATGCCCTTGTGTTCGGCCAGCAGGTCGATGGCGTAGTGCAGGGCCGAGAGCATGCCGAGGCCGAGCAGATCGAACTTCACCAAACCGATTGCCGCACAGTCGTCTTTGTCCCACTGCAGCACGCTGCGGTCAGCCATACGTGCCCACTCCACCGGGCACACGTCGGCGATCGGGCGGTCACAGATCACCATGCCGCCCGAGTGGATGCCGAGATGGCGCGGCAAGTTGGCGATCTGGGTGGCCAACTCGATCACCGGTTGCGGGATCTCCGCGGCCTCGGGTGAGTCGGGACGGCCGTCCCACCGGCTGAGGTGCTTGCTCCAGGCGTCCTGCTGGCCCTGCGAGAACCCCAGCGCCCGGGCCATGTCACGCACGGCGCTGCGACCGCGGTAGGTGATGACGTTGGCCACCTGGGCGGCATAGTTGCGACCGTAGCGCTCGTAGACGTACTGGATGACCTTCTCGCGCAGGTCCGATTCGATGTCGATGTCGATGTCGGGTGGGCCGTCGCGGGCCGGGGACAGGAACCGTTCGAACAACAGGTCGTTGGCGATCGGATCGACGTTGGTGACCTTGAGCGCGTAACAGACCGCCGAGTTGGCCGCCGACCCCCTGCCCTGACACAGGATGTCGTTGTCCCGGCAGAACCGGACGATGTCGTGTACCACCAGGAAATACCCGGGGAACTCCAACTGCTCGATGATCGTCAGTTCATGTTCGATCTGTGCGTAGGCCTTACCCGCGGTGCCCGGTGGCCCGTACCGCTCGGCCGCACCGGCCATCACCAACTGTCGCAGCCAACTGTCCTCGGTTTCACCGGACGGTACATCTGGGAACGGTGGCAGTTGCGGGGCGATCAGCGCCAGACCGAAAGCACACTGCTCACCGAGATCCGCTGCCGCCTCGACGATCTCGGTACCGAAGAGCCGGGCCATCTCCTCCCCCGAGCGCAGGTGGGCACCACCGAGTGGGGCCAACCAGCCCGCGGCGGCGTCCATCGAGTTGCGAGCCCGGATCGCGGCCATCGCCATCGCCAGCCGACCCCGGTCGGGTACGGCGAAGTGCGCGCCGGTGGTGGCCACCACACCGACTCCGAATCGCGGGGCCAATCCGGCCAGGACCGCGTTGCGCTCATCGTCATCCGGATGGCCGTGATGGGAGAGCTCGACGCTGACCCGGTCGGCGCCGAACCGGTCCACCAGATCGGCCAGTGCGACGGCGGCAGCCTCTGGTCCACCTTGGGAAAGCGCCTGACGGACATGGCCTTTGCGACAACCGGTGAGGATCTGCCAGTGCCCACCGGCCGCCTCGGACAGCGCGTCGAAGTCATAACGCGGCTTGCCCTTCTCGCCCCCGGCCAGATGCGCGCCGGCGATCTCTCGGGACAACCGCCGGTAGCCCTCCGGCCCGCGGGCCAACACCAGCAGGTGCGGACCGGGCGGGTCGGGATCCTCGGTCCGGGGGACATTCCCCAGCGACAACTCGGCACCGAAGACCGTGGCCACGTCCAACTCCCTGGCCGCCTCGGCGAACCGGACCACCCCGTAGAGCCCGTCGTGATCGGTCAGTGCGATCGCCCGCAGGTTCAGCCGGGCCGCCTCCTCCACCAACTCCTCCGGCGTGCTCGCGCCGTCGAGAAAGCTGTAGGCACTGTGCGCGTGCAGCTCGGCATACCGCACCGAACCGCCGATACGGGCGATGTCGGGTAGTTGATACGCGCCGCGTTTACGGGACCACGCCGGGCTGTCCCCACCATCGCCGCCGGGCTCCAACGGCAGGCCGGAGCGGCGGGGTTTGCCTGTAAGCACCCGCTCCATCTCCGACCAGCTCGGCGGCCCGTTATGCCAGCCCACCCCGCCAGCATATCGAACAGTTGTTCGATACCCCAGTGGGGGCATCACAGGGTGTACGTGGTGACCACCTTGAGATGCCGATCACGGCCCGTACCCCTACGATCCCTCTGGGCTGGGGATCGGCTGTGAGAGGACGGGCAATGGCGTCGACGTCAGGGTCAACAAAGTACATCGGCTATGTCGGTGGGGTCGCGGTAGCGGCGGGAGTGGGTGCGGCGATCGCCGTAGCCGGACAGGGCACCGCCCATGCCGATTCCGGCGACGGCGCGGCCAAGGCATCGACCAGCAGCGCATCACAGCACGTCAAGGCCGGACCCAAACGCACGGATGCTGCGAATTCCAAGGCCGGCGCCACCAAACGGACCAAGCCCGTGGCGAAGTTCAAAGATGCCGTCCACAAGCAGACCGACAAGCTCGAGAAGGCCGCGGCGCAGGCCGGCAAGTCCGCGAACGCCGTCTCCAAGACGATCACCGACTCGCTGACCAAAGCCGTCACCCCCGCGAAGTCGGTGACCGTCACGCCCAAGGTCAAGCCGAGCGCCGAAGAATTCGAGGCCGAGCAGGTCACCAAGCTCAAGAGCTTGTTCACGCCGAAGCAGGCGGCGGCTCCGACCCCGGAGCCTGTCGCGAAGCCGGAGAGCAAGACCGATACCGAGCCGGCCACCTCCAAACTCAGTGCAGTGCAGACGCAGTCCGACGCCATCGACACCCAGGCGGATACGCCCTGGAGTCCCAACCCGTTCCGGGCTGATGACCCGGATCCGACGGATTTCCCCGAGGCGATCATGAATCTGCGGGAGGCGCTGCTCACCGCGTCACCGGATGAGCTCGACCCATTTGTCCGGGAAGCCACCGAGCAGATCTACCGGGCCAGCCAGATCGTGCCGTGGGTCAACGCGGTGATCCCGGTCAGCAAGATCCTGCCCCGCCTCGCGCCCGCGCTGGGGAATGACGAGGCAGCCCTCGATGCCCGGCAGACCATCATCATGGAGCTGATCAAGACCACACCGCCCGGCTCGGCGGTGTACTACGGGTATGACATCATCGCCGACTTGATCAATCTGGAAGAGCCGGCTGCCGACCTCAAGGTCACGGCCGTCGCCACGGTGTGGGATCTGCTCGACCCGTTCCAGTTGGCCCACAACAAGGGTCAGTCCGGGATCGGTAACGCAGCCGGATAGTCCGCGCACGTAACGTGGTGGCGATTTCTCAGCGGCTTTTACGCCACCAGGTTACAAACGCGGAATACCAGGGGGCGTAAACGACTTGTGCCGTCCGTCATTTCACTGACTCCTCGGCACCCTCACCCACCTACTCCACGAGCGACGGGGTGTCGTGCCGCAGCGTCTCCCCGCGGAAGAACGCCGGGTTGACCGACCGCCACACCAACATGAGCACGGCCCCGAGCAACAGGATGCCGAAGCCCATGAAGAACACCAGGCCGATGCCGCCGATCTCGGCGCCGCTGCCGTTCTCCGGGTTCATGCTCTCTCCGATGGCGATCACGAACACCGCGGCCAGCACGATCCCGCCGAGCAACGGGAACAGGAACTTGAACACCACGTTGCGGGCGTTGGCGAACAACTCGCGCCGGAAGTACCAGACACAGGCGAACGCGGTGATGCCGTAGTACCAGCAGATCATGATGCCAAGAGCGGCAATGGTATCCAGCAGGGCACTCTCGGACAGCAGGCTCACCACGGTGTAGAACACGCCGGTGACCACGCCCGCGGTGATGGTCGCGAAACTCGGCACCAGATAGCGGGGGCTGACCTCGGCGAACCGGGCCGGGAAGGCCTTGTAGGCGCCCATCGCCAGCATCGCCCGGGCCGCCGGCAGGAACGTGGTCTGCAGGCTGGCCACCGACGAGGCCAAGATCGCCAGGAAAAGGAACGGTCCGGCCCAGTGGCCCATGATCGGGTCCGCCAGTGCCGCGAACACGTTCTCGGCATTGTCCGGATTACCCAGGCCCAGGTCGGTTTCGCCCACCCCGGCGTACATCATCACCGCGACGGCGATGAGCAGATATGTGGCCAGGATCGACAGCACGCACAGCAGACCGGCTCGGCCCGGCACCTTTGTCGGATCCTTGGACTCCTCCCCCAATGTCAGACAGGTGTCCCAGCCCCAGAACGCGAAGATCGAGCCCGTCACGCCAACCACGAACGCACTCAACGCAAGTCCGCTGAACGGGTTGAACCAGTCCAGGTCGAATGACAACCCGACCGGTGCGTCGCCGCGGCCCACGTGCACGAATGCCATCACGGCGAACGCCAGCAACACGATCATCTGGAAACCCACCAGGACGTACTGCACCCGTTCGCTGGTGGTGATGCCGCGGCTCGCGATCGCGGTGGCCAGGGCCAAGAACACCAGTGTGGTGACGATGTTGATGGCCTTGTTGTCGGCCAGGTCCGCGATCGAGGGATTGTTGCTGATGCGGGCGATGAACAGGTAGAAGAACTCCACGGCGATGGCGGCGAGGTTGGACAGCACGATGATCGACGCCATCACCATGCCCCATCCACACATCCAGCCGACGTACGGCCCGAATGCCTTGGTGGACCAGGTGAACGACGCTCCGCAGTCGGGCGCGCGTGAGTTCAGTTCGCGGTAGGCGTAGGCGGTCAGGAACATCGGGATGAATCCGGCGATGAAGATGGCAGGCATCTTGAGGCCGACGGCCGCGACGATCAGCCCGATGCTGGCAGTCAGCGTGTAACCGGGTGCCACGCACGAGATCCCAAGAATCGCACCCGATAAGGTGCCGACCTTGCCGGCAGCCAGACCCTTGGAGACCAGGCCGCTGGACTGTTCGGCGGCCTCGAGCTCATGGTGGGACGCGGATTCCGCTGCCGACTCGGTCATGCGTGGCCCTCGCCGTCTTTCAGTTCGTCCCGAGGTACGACCACCATCGGCACGTCCAACACCCTCAACATCTTGGCTGCCGTCGACCCGAGAAAGATCCGTCGGGGCGCGCTGAGCCGGCTGGATCCGACCATGATGATGTCCCCGTCCTGCCAACTCAGCTGCTCCACCGCCGCCTCGACCGTGGGACCGTTCACGATCGTGGAGGTCACCGGAAAGTCCTCGGGAAGCTCACTTCTGGCGGCCTCCACGGTGTGCTGGGCGTGCGCGACCGCATGTTCACGAACCGCGTCGGCATCGCCGCGCAGCGAACCGAAGGCCGGATCGAGCGCCACCAACGACACCAGCCGCAACGGGACATCGGCTGCTCGGCTGGCCCGTACCGCGGTGTCGAGCAACAGATCCGAGCCCTGGCGTTGCCCGATGGCACACGTGATCTCGTGTATCCGATCCACGGTCGAGTCCCGAGTTCCGCGCGGCGCCACCGCCACCGGCACCGGCGAGGAGTGCAGCAGCTCGTTGACCACCGAGCCCAGCGAGAAGCTGCCGATCAGCCCGCCACCGGAACCGCCGACCACGATGGCCACCGCCTGCAACCGCAGCGCCTCGTGGATCAGACCGTCGGTGAACGACTCGTCGAAGCTCAGATGCGTATGTGCCACAACGTCGTCGGGCACCGAGGCCATCGCATCGTCCAACCAGCCCTTGGCTTGCCCGGCCACCATTTCCTCGTAGCCGCCCTTGGGGCCGATGCCCGCCGGTGCGGTGTCGGGCGGGACGATGAGGCAGATGTGGAGTTGCGCCCCCAACGCCCGGGCGAACCGGACCGCCAAGGCCAACGCATCCGCGCCCCCGGGAGTGGCCAGGTATCCAACGACCAGATTCACCTGCGCCATCTGCCACCGCCCATCCCACACTGTGTCGTGCGACCGTAGTGGTTCGATCCTGTCAATCCGCCACTCGGCGTGCAGCGCTTCTACAAAATTGCCGGCCCCGGCCGATCAGTCGGAATACTCTGCGGCACCGTCTTCCAACACCAGCCGGGCATCGGCGCCGTCGGGCCCGGATGCCTCGGTACGGAACACCGCCCGCCCCGGCTCGGTCCGCCAGATCGACGTGGTCAGCATCTCCCCCGGGAACACCGGCGAGCTGAAGCGGGCCGCCACCGCATGGACCTTGGTGGCGTCGCCGCCGCCGAGTTCGGCGACCAGGGCCCGCCCGGCGACCCCGTAAGTGCACAGGCCATGCAGGATCGGCTTCGGGAAACCGGCGAGATTCTGAGCGAACCACGGATCACTGTGCAGTGGATTGCGATCGCCGGACAACCGGTAGATCAGGGCCTGGTCCTCGCGGGTGGGCAGGTTTACTTGAGCGTCGGGCTCGCGATCGGGAATCTGCGGCGCCGCCGGACGTTGCCCTGGTTGACCACCGAATCCCCCTTCGCCCCGAATCACCACGGTAGTAAGGGTTTCGGCGACGACCTCGCCGCTGTCCGGGTCCGTTCCGACCCCCTTGAGCATGACCACCGCATTCTTGCCTTCACCCTTGTCCTGGATGTCGGCGACCTCGGAGACGACGGTCAACTTCCCGGCCGGCGGCAGCGGCCGGTGCAGTCGGATCTCCTGGGAACCGTGCAGCAGCATGCTGAAGTTGAACGTGCCGATCTTCAAGGCGGCGGGAAAGGCCGAACACGCGATCACCGCGTAGGTGGGTAGCACCTGCTGCTCGATCTCGTGGCTGTTCTCCGTGGTGAAGGCAAGATCAGCGGTTCCCGCGCCGACGCCGATGGCGTACAGCAGGGTGTCGCGGTCGGTCCAGTCGAACTGGATCGGATCGGTCGTCGCGCCGATGGCATCCGGATTGAGGGGCATGCGTGCCGACGATAGTTGAGCCGAGCCGCCTTGTTGACGTTTGCTCGATCTAGGTCCACGATGGCTCGCATGCGCTATGTCGTTACCGGCGGTACCGGGTTTATCGGCCGTCGAGTGATCTCCCGGATTCTGTCGGTCGAACCGGACGCCCAGGTGTGGGTCCTGGTGCGTCGGGAGTCCCTGACCCGGTTCGAGCGTCTGGCCCAGACCTGGAATGAACGGGTGAAACCGCTGGTCGGCGACCTCACTTCCGCTGATCTCGGCTTGTCGGCGGCCGATGTCGCCGAACTCGGCGACATCGCGCACGTGGTGCACTGCGCGGCGATCTACGACATGACGGTCGGCGAGGCAGAGCAGCGCGCGGCGAATGTGGAGGGCACCCGGGCGGTGACCGGATTGGCCCAGCGGCTGGACGCCACGTTGCACCACGTGTCCTCGATCGCGGTCGCCGGCAACCATCGGGGTGTGTTCACCGAAGATGATTTCGACGTCGCGCAAGATCTGCCCACGCCGTATCACCAGACCAAGTTCGAAGCCGAACAACTGGTGCGCTCGACGCCGGGCCTGCGCTACCGGGTGTACCGGCCGGCCGTCGTGGTCGGCGACTCTCAGACCGGCGAGATGGACAAAATCGACGGGCCCTACTACTTCTTCGGTGTGTTGGCGCGACTGGCCGGCCTGCCCAAGTTCACCCCGATGATGCTGCCCGACACCGGCCGCACCAACGTCGTACCGGTGGACTATGTGGTCGACGCGCTCGTCCACCTGATGCATGTCGAGGGTACAGACGGCGAGACGTTCCATCTGACCGCGCCGAGAACCATCGGATTGCGCGACATCTACCGCGGGGTGGCAACGGAAGCCGGGCTGCCGCCGCTGCGCGGGTCACTCCCCCGTGCCACCGCGGCGCCGGTGCTGCGAGCGCGGGGACGGACCAAAGCTGTGCGTAACATCGTGGCCGCCCAGCTGGGCATCCCCGGCGAGGTGCTCGACGTGGTGGAGCTTCGGCCGACCTTCACCGCGGACAACACCACCGCCGCGCTGCGCGGTACCGGGATCACGGTCCCCGAATTCTCCTCGTACGCACCGAAACTGTGGCGGTACTGGGCCGGCCATCTCGATCCCGACCGGGCCCGACGCGACGATCCGGCCGGCCCGCTGGTGGGCAAGCACGTCATCATCACCGGTGCCTCCAGCGGCATCGGCCGGGCATCGGCCCTGGCGGTGGCCGAACGGGGCGCCTGTGTCTTCGCCCTGGCCCGCAACGGTGCGGCTCTCGACGATCTGGTCACCGAAATCCGCTCGGCCGGCGGGCAGGCGTACGCCTTCACCTGTGATGTCACCGATTCGGCGTCGGTCGAGCACACGATCAAGGACATCTTGGGCCGGTTCGACCACGTCGATTACCTGGTGAACAACGCCGGCCGGTCCATCCGCCGGTCGGTGGCGAACTCGACGGACCGGTTGCACGACTACGAGCGGGTGATGGCAGTCAACTACTTCGGCTCGGTGCGCATGGTGTTGGCGCTGTTACCGCACTGGCGGGAACGCCGGTTCGGCCATGTGGTCAACGTGTCCAGCGCCGGTGTGCAGGCCAACACCCCGAAGTACAGCTCCTACCTCCCCTCCAAGGCAGCGTTGGATGCGTTCTCCGATGTGGTGTCCACCGAAACCCTTTCCGACCACATCACATTCACCAATATCCACATGCCGCTGGTGAAAACGCCGATGATCGCACCGTCGCGCCGGCTCAACCCGGTGCCGCCCATCTCGGCCGAGCACGCGGCGGCGATGGTGGTGCGCGGCCTGGTCGACAAACCGGTCCGGATCGACACGCCCCTGGGCACCGTCGCCGATTTCGGAAACTACCTGACCCCGAAGCTGTCCCGCCGGGTACTGCACCAGCTCTATCTCGGGTATCCGGACTCGGCGGCAGCGCGGGGGGTGAGCAGTCAGGTAGCCGACAGCACACCACGTCGGCCGAAGCGACCGGCCCGCGACACCCGCGCCCTACGCGTCCCGCGTGCGGTGACCCGCCCGGTCAAACGGGCAGTGCGGTTGGTGCCCGGGGTGCACTGGTAGCCGGCACGGTTCTATCGTTGGCCAGGTGACACCGCTACCCGTGTTCGCCGACGTCGACACCGGTGTCGACGACGCCATGGCCCTGGTGTATCTGCTGGCCAGCCCTGAAGCCGAGTTGGTGGGTATCGCCTCGACCGCGGGAAACGTTCCGGTGCAACAGGTCTGCATCAACAACCTGGCGCTGCTGGAATTGTGCGGGGTCGCCGGGGTTCCTGTCTCCAAGGGGGCTGAGCAGCCGTTGAGTACGCCGCTGCGTACCGCCGAAGACACCCATGGACCGCAGGGCCTGGGATACGCGCAGCTTCCGTCCGGCGACCGACTGCTCACTGCCCACGACGCCGCCGAGGCGTGGGTGCGGGCCGCACGCGCCCACCCGGGAGAGTTGATCGGATTGGCCACCGGACCGCTGACCAATCTGGCGTTGGCCATGCGCGTCGAACCCACCCTGCCCAAGCTGTTGCGTCGGCTCGTCATCATGGGCGGGGCATTCGACTATCGGGGCAACACCACCCCGGTGTCGGAGTGGAACATCAGCGTGGACCCCGAATCCGCCGCCGAGGTGTTCGGCAGTTGGACCGCAGCCTGGGGCCTCGACACCGCAACCCATGTGCCAATCGTGCTGGGGCTCAACCTCACCGAGAACATTGCCATGACCCCGGCACTGTTGAACCGGCTCGCCGTCGCAGCCGGGTCTCCGTCGACACCGATGAGTGTGCTCGACGAGCGGGGCACGCGGTCAACGGCTACCAACCCGTTGATCCGCGTCATCGAGGACGCCCTGCGGTTCTATTTCGAATTCCACTTCGACACCGACGACGGGTACTTGGCACACCTGCACGATCCGCTGGCCGCCGCAGTCGCATTGGACCCGGGCTTGGTGCGCTACCGGGAAACCACAGTCGATGTCGAGTTGAGCGGCACCTTGACCCGCGGCATGACAGTCGCCGACTGGCGCGGACACTGGGGCCGTCAACCCAACGCCCTCATCGGCATGGAGGTCGACCCGGTGGTGTTCTTCGACCGGTTCATCGACCGGGTCGGCGCCTTCGCGCAGCGCGTGGACTGAACTTACCCGGGCCGGAGTTGAGCGCTCATTCATAGGCGCCCTCCAGATACCACCGGCGCTGCCGGTAACACAACAGCAGAGCGAGGTGGTCCTCGTCGGCGTCTCCGGGCCGCAACAGCACCTGCACCCGAGCGGTACGACCGGCCCCGCGGTTCTCCGGATCCCACCATCGTTCGTCGACCGGCCACGGCCCGGCCCACCAGTGCAACCTGCCGTCACGCCTGCCGGCACCGGCCAACTGGGTGGGATCGGCCGAGAACATCCCGCGACTGGTGACCCGGACCGGGTTTCCCTGGGCGTCAAGCAGTTCCACCGGATCATCGAGCAGTACGGTCGGTGCGGGCTCGGGTAGTTGACCGGGCCAGGGCTGCCGCGGATCCGCCCGTGCCACCGGCTCATCCCCCAACGGCGTGAACGTGATGCGTTCGGCCGGTCCTCGGCCCCCGCTGAGCACCGGCACCTGCACTGCCTCCGGACCGAGCAGACCCTGAACCCGTAACAACGCGCGTCGGGCTCGCAGCCGGTCCTCCTCGCCCACACCGCCCCACAACGGCAATTGCAGCGCAGCTGCCGACACCACCTCCACCGGCCTCAGTCGTAGCACCGTCACCGGGGCGGTGGGCCGATCAGAAGTGCGGCGGTTCAGCCAGCCGTCCAACTGCCAGCGCACCCGGTCGGCGGTGGCGTCCTCGGTCAACGGTTCGGCACATCGCCAGACCCGTTCCAGCTCTTCACCGTTGGCGGTGACGGCGTGGATGGCCAACCGGGTGCAGCCCACCCCGGCCCCCTCCAGACGACGGTGCAGATCACCGGCCAGGGACCGTCCCGCAAAAGCTGCGGCATCCACCCGTTCGATCGGCGGATCGCAGTTCATCACCGCATCGAGTTCAGCTGCCGGATCTCGCCCGGAGGGGCCCCGGTCCGGCTCTCCGCAGGCGAACCGGTGCGCTGTCACCGCGTCGACCCCGAACCGGGAAGCGACATCGGTGCGGGACAACTCGGCGAACTGCCCCAGGGTTCGGATACCCATCCGCCACAACAGGTCCGCCAAGTCTTCCCGACCGGGACCGGCCAGGGCCGGTTCGGTGGCCAACTGACGGATCGACAGCCCGGACAGGAACGCCGCGTCATTGCCGGGATCGACGATGCGACCCGCCCGGGCGGCGAAGACCGCAGTGGAGAGCTGATCGGCGATGCCGACCTGGCATTCGGCACCGGCTGCGGCGACGGCATCGATCAACCGTTCGGCGGCGGCCGGTTCGGAACCGAAATACCGCGCCGCCCCACGCACCGAAAGCACCAGAAGCCCTGGCCGCAACACCTCGACACGCGGTACCAGATCGTCGACGGCCAGGGTCACGTTCTCGAAATAGCGGGCGTCCCGGGCGGAATCAGCGGTGACGACGTGCAGCTGCGGGCACCGTGCCTGCGCCTCCCGACGACGCAACCCGCGCCGCACCCCGGCCGCTCGGGCCGATGCCGAGCAGGCGATCACCCGGTTGGCCAGCGTGACGGCGACCGGCACCGTCGAGGGCAGTCCCGCCGACGTCGCGGCCGCCACCGCAGGCCAGTCCATACACCACAGAGCCAATACCCTGGAATCCGCGGGCATGAGCTATCCGCCTGCTGCACAAGCTTTTCCGAGGGACCGCCCGCGGGTACGCATGGCCAGCCGGACCCGACTGATCCGGCCACGCCCGGGTATCGGGACGTCTCCACCGGCACCGGCCACGTCGTAACCGGACACCCGGGCCTCCAATCGGGCCGAAGCACCCTGCCAGTTTCCGTCGGTGACCAACAAGGTGCAGCCCTTCTGCCGGGCCCGCGCCACCATCACCCGGGCGCGACTCGGCGGCACCGAACGGCCTCCCAGGCCGAGCACCACCAGATCCATTCCGTCCATCAGCACTGCGGCCACCTCGACGGGATCGGCGCCCGGGTCGGGGATCACCGCGAGCCGGGTCAGATCGGCGCCCATCTCCACCGCGGCCAACAAGCCGACATCGGGTTGGCCGACGATGACCGCATGCCCGCCCGAAGCCGTCACCGCCGCCACGATGCCCAGCGTCAGCGACCGGGCACCGGCAGCCACCGCGACAGACCCCCGCGGCAGCATGGTCGGCAGGCCCTCGGGCAACGTCTCAACCAGTGCCCCGACCGGCTTCAGCAAAGATTCTGGAGCCGGGATGGCCGTATCAGCCCGCGGCGCGCTTCGATGCGACGACCCCACCTTGCCCGATACCGAGGCGATCTTGCGCCTGAGGTGTTCCACCTGTTCAGAGCGGGTCAACAGGCGTAAATCACGTTCCGTCGCAGCAGTCACAACAACACCTCCAGCACCAGCCACTCGGGAACATCTTCGAATATATGTTCGATGGCTCGAGTAAACACGGACCCACCGACAGCGTCAAGCTGCCGTCAGGGGCCACCGACGCCGGCAGCCGAGCCCCGCGGGAACAGATCTGCGGCCACGAGGACCTTGAGTTAGAGTTCGGTCACCAGAACCCGCTTCGGGATGGGGCTGGGCCACGATTTGCGTTGCAGGGAGTGGGAATCCATCGCGATTCGCCGAAGGCCAGCTCTGTAAGAACACGGGGGACAGTGAGGAAACGCAACATGAAATCAGGGCAGTTGACTCGTCGGTTCACCGTCATCGCAGGCGGTGCGGCAGTCATCGGGATGATTTCGTTCACCGCAGCGTGCGGTACCGAAGAAGAAAAAGGTCCCGAGACCACCACGCCCACCACCACGACGACAACCACGACGACAACCACCCCGCCGGCCACCCCGGCCCCGCCGCCACCGGTCGAACCGACCGAGAAGTCGATCAACCCCACCGGCGGCAACCTGTTCACCCCCGGCGTCAAGGCACCGGGTGCACCCACTGCCATCCCCGGCAACCGGGAGAACATCGGGTAGCACCGAGGCTTCAAGCCACGGTAGGAGACACCTGCAGGAATGCTCCTGCAGGTGTCTCCTCACTGGGCTAAAGTTCGGGCACCAGTCCGCCGCGATGATGTGGATGGACTGGGCCACGATCTGCGTTGCAAGGAGTGGGAATCCACCGTGATCCAGGCAAGGCCGCTCTGCAACAACTCGGGACAGTGAGGGAACAAGATATGAAATCAGGACAGTTGACTCGTCGGTTCACCGTCATCGCAGGCGGTGCGGCAGTCATCGGGATGATTTCGTTCACCGCAGCGTGCGGTACCGAAGAAGAAAAAGGTCCCGAGACCACCACGCCCACCACCACGACGACAACCACGACGACAACCACCCCGCCGGCCACCCCGGCCCCGCCGCCACCGGTCGAACCGACCGAGAAGTCGATCAACCCCACCGGCGGCAACCTGTTCACCCCCGGCGTCAAGGGACG
>NZ_MBEQ01000100.1 GCF_001954135.1 Mycobacterium sp. GA-1841
CTTAATTTGTGTTCGGCGGTGTCCTACTTTTCCACCCGATAGGGCAGTATCATCGGCGCTGGCAGGCTTAGCTTCCGGGTTCGGGATGGGACCGGGCGTTTCCCTGCCGCTATGGACCGCCGTAACTCTATTCACCCTTTTTTGGGTGTGAATCCTTGTGTTTTGGTGGTGGGGTGCGGTGGCACTCCGAGCACACAAGTGTGTGGGGTGTTTGTGGTGTGGTTGCGAGACAAGGTGTGTGTCTTACTGAAAACCCAAACATGTGGTGTTTGTGGGTTGTTGTAAGTTTTCGGCCGGTTAGTGCCAGTTCCCTGCACCCATTGCTGGGCTTCTAGGTCTGGTCTATCAATCCCGTGGTCTGCGGGGGGCCTTATCCCTCTAAAAGGGTGAGAAGCCTGGTCTTGGAGGGGGTTTCCCGCTTAGATGCTTTCAGCGGTTATCCTGTCCGAACGTGGCTATCCAGCGGTGCTCCTGGTGGAACAACTGGTGTACCAGAGGTTCGTCCGTCCCGGTCCTCTCGTACTAGGGACAGATTTCCTCAAGCTTCTGACGCGCGCGGCGGATAGAGACCGAACTGTCTCACGACGTTCTAAACCCAGCTCGCGTGCCGCTTTAATGGGCGAACAGCCCAACCCTTGGGACCTGCTCCAGCCCCAGGATGCGACGAGCCGACATCGAGGTGCCAAACCATCCCGTCGATATGGACTCTTGGGGAAGATCAGCCTGTTATCCCCGGGGTACCTTTTATCCGTTGAGCGACACCCCTTCCACTCAGAGGTGCCGGATCACTAGTCCCGACTTTCGTCCCTGCTCGACATGTACGTCTCGCAGTCAAGCTCCCTTGTGCACTTACACTCAACACCTGATTGCCGTCCAGGTTGAGGGAACCTTTGGGCGCCTCCGTTACATTTTAGGAGGCAACCGCCCCAGTTAAACTACCCACCAGGCACTGTCCCTGAACCGGATATACGGTCCGAGGTTAGAGGCCCAATACGATCAGAGTGGTATTTCAACAACGACTCCACACACACTGGCGTGCATGCTTCACAGTCTCCCACCTATCCTACACAAACCGTATCGAGCACCAATACCAAGTTGTAGTGAAGGTCCCGGGGTCTTTTCGTCCTGCCGCGCGTAACGAGCATCTTTACTCGTAGTGCAATTTCGCCGAGTCTATGGTTGAGACAGTTGAGAAGTCGTTACGCCATTCGTGCAGGTCGGAACTTACCCGACAAGGAATTTCGCTACCTTAGGATGGTTATAGTTACCACCGCCGTTTACTGGGGCTTAAATTCTCCGCTTCACCCCGAAGGGTTAACGGGTCCTCTTAACCTTCCAGCACCGGGCAGGCGTCAGTCCGTATACATCGTCTTGCGACTTCGCACGGACCTGTGTTTTTAGTAAACAGTCGCTTCTCACTGGTTTGTGCCACCCCCTCCCGCTGCCGGCCGCACGGGCCTTGACGATATGGGGGTCCCCCTTCTCCCGAAGTTACGGGGGCATTTTGCCGAGTTCCTTAACCATAGTTCACTCGTACGCCTTAGTATTCTCTACCTGACCACCTGTGTTGGTTTGGGGTACGGGCCGTGTATGTCCTCGCTAGAGGCTTTTCTTGGCAGCATAGGATCACCGAATTCGCCTCAAACGGCTATGCATCACCTCTCAGGATATGTGAAACGCGGATTTGCCTACGTTTCTCCCTACCGGCTTACCCCAGTACAACCACTGACTGGTACGGCTACCTTCCTGCGTCACCCCATCGCTTGACTACTACCCACCGGGGTCCCACGCAGCCCCACCAACGCCGCACCCCGAAGGGATTGGTCACGGTGGTTTTGGATGGTTAGCACAATGGATTCATCAGGGACGCACATACACGGGTACGGGAATATCAACCCGTTGTCCATCGACTACGCCTGTCGGCCTCGCCTTAGGTCCCGACTCACCCTGGGAGGACTGGCCTGGCCCAGGAACCCTTGGTCTTTCGGCGGGCAAGGTTCTCACTTGCCTATTCGCTACTCATGCCTGCATTCTCACTCCCACACCCTCCACAGCTAGATCACTCTGCTGCTTCACCGGATGCAGGACGCTCCCCTACCCAACGTATATATACGTTGCCGCGGCTTCGGCGGTGTGCTTGAGCCCCGCTACATTATCGGCGCACAATCACTTGACCAGTGAGCTATTACGCACTCTTTCAAGGGTGGCTGCTTCTAAGCCAACCTCCTGGTTGTCTTCGCGACTGCACATCCTTTTCCACTTAGCACACGCTTAGGGGCCTTAGCCGGCGATCTGGGCTGTTTCCCTCTCGACGCACGGAGCTTATCCCCCGCCGTCTCACTGCCACACTCTTGGACTTGTCGGCATTCGGAGTTTGGCTGACGTCAGTAACCCTGTGGGGCCCATCGGCCATCCAGTAGCTCTACCTCCAACAAGAAACATGTGACGCTGCACCTAAATGCATTTCGGGGAGAACCAGCTATCACGGAGTTTGATTGGCCTTTCACCCCTACCCACAGCTCATCCCCTCAGTCTTCAACCTAAGTGGGTTCGGGCCTCCACGCGGTCTTACCCGCGCTTCACCCTGGCCATGGGTAGATCACTCCGCTTCGGGTCCAGAACACACCACTACACCAACCCCTACGGATTGGATACGCCCTATTCAGACTCGCTTTCGCTGCGGCTACCCCACACGGGTTAACCTCGCGACATGTCCCTGACTCGCAGGCTCATTCTTCAAAAGGCACGCCATCACCCCACGTAAAACGAGGGCTCTGACGGATTGTAAGCGCACGGTTTCAGGTACTATTTCACTCCCCTCCCGGGGTACTTTTCACCATTCCCTCACGGTACTAATCCGCTATCGGTCACTGGGAAGTATTCAGGCTTACCGGGTGGTCCCGGCAGATTCACAGCAGATTTCACGGGCCCGCTGCTACTCGGGAACACTGTTCAAGGCAGATGTCAGGTTTTCACGTACCGGGCTCTCACCGTCTACGGCAGGTCATCCCAAACCACTTCCGTTAACCACAACATTTTCTCACTACCCTCCAGCTGAGTAGAACTGGAAAAACAGGTCCCACAACCCCGCACACACAACCCCTACCCGGTATCACATGCATACGGTTTAGCCATCCTCCGCTTTCGCTCGCCACTACTCACGGAATCACTTTTGTTTTCTCTTCCTACGGGTACTGAGATGTTTCACTTCCCCGCGTTCCCCCCCACTACCTATGTATTCAGTAGTGGGTGACACGACATCACTCGTGCCGGGTTTCCCCATTCGGACATCCTCGGATCAACGCTCGGTTGGCAGCTCCCCGAGGCATATCGCAGCCTCCAACGTCCTTCATCGGCTCCCAGTGCCAAGGCATCCACCATGCGCCCTTAAACACTTACAACACAAAAACCAAAAAATGAGTTTCAAAAGAAATTGCACATCAACACACAAAAAAGCGACACCCACCCGAAGGCCGGCGCCACACATTCGCGTGCTAGATGCTCGCAACCACTATCCACAAATCAAACACCACACCCCACCACCAAAGTGAGGCAACAACAC
>NZ_MBEQ01000101.1 GCF_001954135.1 Mycobacterium sp. GA-1841
GGTGTGCTGCTGCGCCCGTTCGCCCGGTTGATCGCCTCGACCGGTGACAGTGTCACCACCTACGGCGAGCCCTGGAATATGAACTGAGCACATGAACTGAGCACCTGGCTCACGCACGGAACATCAATCGGCGCGTCCGGCTTCTGGAGAAGCAGGACGCGCCGATTGCCATCTGGCGGTTATGGTGACCCCATGACGCCGCAGGGCCCGGTTTCCGTGCTCGGGGAAGACGAGTGCTGGCAGCTGTTGTCGAGCGTGACGTTGGGGCGTCTGGTCTCGACGATCGGCACCCGGCTCGAAATCTTCCCGGTCAACTTCGTCGTCCAGCGCCGAACGGTGTTGTTCCGGACCGCTGAGGGCACCAAGCTGATCAGCACCCTGTTCAGCGACCGGGTGCTGTTCGAGGCCGACGATCACAATGTGGTCGGCGGGTGGAGCGTCATCGTGCGGGGTGTGCCGCGCCTGCTTGAGACGCCGGCCGAGATCGCCGAAGCCGAGCAGGCGCAGCTGCTGTCGTGGCTGACCACCACCAAGCGTCGTTACGTGCGTATCGAGCCGAAAGAGATCTCCGGACGCCGATTCGTGTTCGGTCCCCGGCCGGACGACGTGTAGCGGCTCAGACCCAGTACGGCACGCGGGCGCGGTACTGGCGCATGGCGATCGCCGCGAAGCCCCAACCGATCACCGTGAGCACCAACACCACCAGCCAGTGCCGCACCTCCTGATCGGCCCCCAGCAGCGGGGCCCGCACGATGTCGAGGTAATGCAGCAGTGGATTGATCTCGACGATCTTGGCCCAGGAGCCGGCACCCTGCTGCTGCAGCGTCGACTCGTTCCAGATGATCGGGGTCATGAAGAACAGCAACTGCACCACCGAGGCCAACAGCGGGCCGATGTCGCGGTAGCGCGTGGCCAGGATGCCGAAACAGATCGACACCCACACGCAGTTCAGCACGATCAATCCGAGCGCCGGGATGACGGCCAGATCGGTCCACTTCCACGGTTTGGGAAAGATGATCGCGATCACCACGAAGATGACGATGTTGTGGCCGAACAGGATCATCTGCCGCCACACCAAGCGGTAGACGTGCACCGACAGCGGCGTCGGAAGTTGTTTGATCAGGCCCTCATTGGCGATGAACACCTCGGAGCCTTCGAGGATGGAGGCGTTGATCAGGTTCCAGATGATCAGCCCGAGGGTGACGTAGGGCAGGTGCTCCTCGAGCGGCAGCTTGAACAGCTTGGAGTACAGCAGGCCCATCGCCACCGCGGTGGTGCCGGTGGCGATGGTGATCCAGAACGGTCCCAGCACGCTGCGCCGGTAGCGCTGCTTGATGTCCTGCCACCCCAGGTGCAGCCACAGCTCGCGTTTGCCGAAGCCCTCGGAGAGGTCGCGAACCGCGCGCGCCATGGTCTTGGAGTCGGACGCCGCGTCGGTGAACGTCATCTCTTACTGCTCCCGTCGCTTTTCTCGGCCCCGGTCTTTCCCCCGTCGCTTCGCTCGCCCGGATGGAACCTTTCGCTCCTACCCAACCGCCGCAGACGAATCCATTCGCGCAGGCCTGCGGGGTCGCGGCGGGACACCAGAAAGTACCACCCGAAGCGCACCCATTCCTGCGGGACCAGCTTGCGTAACCCGGGCTGAGACAGGAGGTAGCCACGGTTGCGGTAGGTGAAGAATCGCTTGGTCTCGTCGTCGGGGTACTGGGTGTGCATCCGGCCGCCGAGGATCGGCTTGAACTCGTCTGTTCCGCACGGATGCAGATAGCTTGCGGTCAAACAGGTTCCGAACGGCAACCCGGAGCGGACGAGCCGCCGGTGCAACTCGACCTCGTCGCCGCGGACGAACAGGCGCAGATCCGGAACCCCGACGGCCTCCACCGTGGCGGCCCGGAACAGGGCCCCGTTGAACAGCGAGGCGATGCCGGGCAGCAGGTCGCCCTCACTCTCGGTGCGCAGTTCACTGACCAGCCGTCGCCACACCAGCCCGCGGCGCAGCGGGAAGGCCAGCCGCGCCGGATCGTCGAGGTTGCACACCATCGGCGAGACCTCGGCGAGCGTGTGCTGCTCGGCGCAGGCCAGCAGCGTGGACAGCACGGTGTTGTCGGCGGGCCGGCCGTCGTCGTCGGCCAGCCAGATCCAGTCGGCGCCCAAGGCCAGGGCATGCAACATGCCCAACGCGAAACCGCCTGCCCCGCCTAGGTTTCGGCGCGAGCCGAGGTAGGTCGACGGCACCGGCTGTCCGGTGACCAGCTCGCGCACCGCGTCGTCATTGTCGTTGTCGACGACGATCAGGTGGTCGGGTCGGCGGTCCTGCTGAACCACTGCGGCAAGGGATTTGGCCAGCAGCTCACGGCGTCGGTGCGTGACGATCACCGCGATGATGGTCTGCTCTTCGCGCAAGCGCTCGTCGCCGACGTTCTCAGGTCCCACGGGCCGTTTCCTCCAGCACCTCACGCACATGCCGCGCTGCGTCCGGACCCTCGTAGGCACCGACGACTTCCTCGATGCCACCGGCCATCCGGATCGTGCCGTGGTCGATCCACATCGCGGTCTGGCACAACCGGGCCAGGAATTCGTTGGAATGGCTTGCGAATACCAGGATTCCGGAGCGCTCCACCAAACTCTGCAGCCGCGACTGTGCCTTCTTGAGGAATTCCGCGTCGACCGCGCCGATGCCCTCGTCGAGCAGCAGGATCTCGGGGTCGATGCTGGTGACCACGCCCATCGCCAGGCGCACGCGCATACCGGTCGAGTAGGTGCGCAGTGGCATCGACAGGTACTCGCCGAGCTCGGTGAACTCGGCGATCTCGTCGACCTTGGCCAGCATCTGTTTACGGGTCTGCCCGAGGAACAGCCCTCGGATGATGATGTTCTCGAAACCCGAGATCTCCGGGTCCATCCCGACACCGAGATCGAACACCGGGGCCACCCGGCCGCTCACCGTGGCCGAGCCCCGGGTCGGTTCGTAGATACCCGAAAGTAGCCGCAGCAGGGTGGATTTGCCCGCACCGTTGTGTCCGACGAGCCCGACTCGGTCGCCCATCTTCAGGGACATCGTGATGTCGCGGAGCGCTTCGATGACGACGACGTTGGACTCGTTTCGTCCGATGGCGCCGCCGGCCTTGCCCAGGAACGCCTTCTTCAGCGAGCGCGTCTTGGCGTCGAAGATCGGGAACTCCACCCACGCTTGCTGCGTCGAGATGTACGGATCAGACAACGTCGGCGGCCTACAGGTACTGGCCGGTGCCGGGGTGCGACGGGCCGCCGCGCGGCCCACCCGGACCCTGCAACCCTGGCGGGAGGGCGCCCTGGCGCATCTGTTCGAGCTGGGCGCGGGCGGCCATCTGCTGAGCGAACAGCGCGGTCTGGATCCCGTGGAACAGACCTTCGAGCCAACCGACCAGCTGTGCCTGGGCGATCCGCAGTTCGGCATCGGACGGCACGCTGTCGTCGGTGAACGGCAGGGTCAGCCGCTCGAGTTCTTCGCGCAGCTCGGGTGCCAGACCGTCTTCGAGTTCGCTGATGCTGGTGCGGTGGATGTCGCGCAGCCGCTCCCGGCTGGCCTGGTCCAGCGGCGCCGCCCGCACCTCCTCCAGCAATTGTTTGATCATGGTGCCGATGCGCATCACCTTCGCCGGTTGTTCGACGAGGTCGGTCAGCGACTTGCCGTCAGCGTCGGCATCGGCTTCACCGGCCGTGCTGGCCAGGATCTCGATGTTGTCGTCGTCGGGGTTGATGGTCATGGCCTTCCCTTGGATCAGTTGTGTCTCGTCAGTTCTTCTTGGCGGCCGCATTCTCGCCGTGCCAGCGGTAGATGCGGTCCTCACCGTTGTCGAAGATCTTCTCCCACGACCGTGAGCGTTCTAGCGACACTAGTCCGTCCGGCATGACGAAACCTCGGACCACCGGGGTACTGGTGATCACGTAGCGGATGTTGAGCGCCTCGACCGCCTCGGCAACGCGCGGATCGGTGTCGGCGTCGTCGGCGTAGGCCCAGAAGATGAAGCGGTGGTAGCCGGGTCCCTGCTGTACCGGGTAGTCGTAGTGGGTCCACAGCGGGTGTAGCCCGGTGACGGCGTACATCCAGGCGGTGCCGTCGGTGTTGGCGTCGCCGATCAGGGTGGTGTGCGCATCGGGCAGCTGGGCCAGATAGGAGAACGCCTCCAGGTCTTTGGCGCCGATCATCACCGAGTCGTACTTCTGGCCGAACAGGTACTGGTGGCGGGGAAGATAGTGCCACGCCAGACCGACCGGCGTCGCCGTGAGCGCCACCGCGGCCGTCGCCGTGATCCACCTCGGGCTGGCCCCGATCCTTCGCGCCGGCATCGCGGCGAGCAGCACCACGGTGCACAGGCCGATCGCGGCCATCGGGGCGTAGAGCATGGCGACCACCGCCGACAGCCGGCGCGGGTCGCTGTAGAACAGATCGCTGAACGTGCCGGTGAGCACCCCGAGCGGCCCGCCGAACGGCGCACCGGAATGCACGATCGAGGCGATCAGGATCAGCCAGACCACCACCGGCCACCAGATCCGTTTGATGAGCAGGACCAGTCCGCCGATGGCGGCCAACCCGAGGATCGCGTTCTGGATCGGGAAGTCGTTGAGGTGACGGGTGTGCTGGAAGACCGCTGCGAACAGCGAGAACTTCTTACCCAGGTGGTTGACGAAGGCGTGCCCGACGATGATGTCGGTCTGGCCGACCACGCTGAGGAACTGCGGCAGCATGATCACCAGAGCGGGTATCGCGACGGCGGACAAGGCCAGGAAGTCGGGCAGCCGACCGCGCACCGGGCGCCACAGGGCCTCGGCCAGCCACCAGATGCCGACCAGCAGCACCGTCACCACACCGCCGGTCAGATGCACGGAGAAGACGCCGACGGTGCCCAGCACCGCCAAGCCGATGCGGTCGCGGTGCGCGGGGGTCGACACGATCAGCGCGAACACCGGCACCGCGAGCCCGTAGGCGACGAGGTTGGGCATCGCCGCCACATCGAATTCGACATACGGCAGTGCGGTGAACGAGGCGGCCAGCGCGCCGGCGGTGGCCGCCGCGACGGCGCTGCGTACCTCGCTGGTGCGCGGACGGACGATCTTCCACGTCAGCACCGCGGCGCTGACCGGGAACAGCCAGACCGCCGCGGCGACCGAACTCACGGTGTAGGCCGTGGTCGCGGCGGCGCCGGTGAGCTGGCAGTAGACCGCAGCCAACGCGTGGAACGCCGACGGGTAGTAGAGCGGGTCGTGGGTTTCGACGTTGCGCAGCTCACCCATGTGGGTGGGTGAGGCCTGACCGGTGTCGAGGATCCACCGGATGGTGTTGGCGTGCCATACCGAATCCCAGGTGCTGGGGACCGATTGCCAGTGCACGAGCCCGGTGAGTGCCGCCGCACCGATCAGCGCGGCGCCCAGCAGCACGCCGGCCGCCACCAGCAAGGCCGGCCGGGTGGCCACACCCGACGCTTCGGCGTCGGAGTCGCGATAGCGGGCCAGCAGCCTGCGCAACCCGGCCGCAGCGGCGCACACGAGGGCCACAGCAAACAAAGACGTCCACGCGTTCCACGGCACACCGACCGCTCCGAGCGGGACGATCATCAACGCGACAGTGCCGTAGGTCAAGGCTGGACCCACCGTGACCGCGATCGGCAGGGTCAGTCCGCCCACCCTGGCTATCAGTGCCCCGGGGATCACCAGCAACAACAGTGCGATTAGCACTCCGAACCCGAAGCCCACTGGACTAGTATGGCTGCCCAGGGTGACCCGGTCCGCGCATGGTCTGGCCAAGTGCAAACGTGCCGTCGGGCGCTCCCCAAATCGTGTCGGTTTGTGATATCCGCGGACGCTCTAAGGTGGCTGGCATGGCATACGACGTCGCCCGGGTGCGGGGCCTGCACCCGTCTTTGGGCGATGGGTGGGTTCACTTCGATGCCCAGAACGGCATGTTGGTGCCCGATTCGGTCGCGACGACGGTCTCTACCGCCTTTCGTGGCTCGATGCCCACCGCTGTCGGACCGCACCCGTCGGCCCGCCGCAGCGCTGCGGTCCTCGCTGCGGCCCGCCAGGCTGTCGCGGATCTGGTCAATGCCGATCCCCGGGGTGTGGTGCTGGGCGCGGATCGGGCCCAACTACTGACCTCCTTGGCCGAGGCGTCCTCGAGTCGTGTCGGGCTCGGCTACGAGGTGGTGGTCACCCGCCTGGACGACGAGGCAAACATCGCGCCGTGGCTGCGGGCGGCGAATCGCTATGGGGCCAAGGTGAAGTGGGCCGAGGTCGACATCGAGACCGGCGAACTGCCGTCGTGGCAGTGGGAAGGGCTGATCGACAAGCCGACCCGGCTGGTGGCGATCGCCTCGGCGTCGTCGACCCTGGGAACCGTCACCGATCTGAGTGAGGTGACCAAGCTCACCCACGAGGTCGGCGGAATGGTGGTCGTCGACCACTCGGCGGCGGCGCCGTACCGGCTCATCGACATCAACGAGATCGATGCCGATGTCGTCGCGCTCAACGCGGTGCCCTGGGGTGGCCCGCCGGTGGGGGCGCTGGTGTTCCGCGACCCCGCCACGATCGATTCGTTGGGTTCGGTGTCGCTGAACCCGCAGGCCACCGGCCCGGCCCGGCTTGAGGTGGGCATGCATCAGTACGGCCTGCTGGGCGGGGTGGTGGCCAGCATCGAGTACCTGTCCAACCTCGACGACACGGCCAGTGGCACGCGACGTGAACGGCTCGCGGTGTCGATGCAGTCGGCGGGTGCGTACCTGGACCGGCTGTTCGAGTACCTGGTGGCCTCGCTGCGCTCGCTGCCGCTGGTGATGGTGATCGGCAGGCCCGAGTCGCAGATTCCGGTGCTCAGCTTCGTGGTGCGCGACATCCCGGCCGAGCGGGTGGTGCAGCGGTTGGCCGACAACGGCATCCTGGCCATTTCGAACGCCAGCTCGCGGGTGCTCGACGTGATCGGCGTGAACGACATCGGCGGCGCGGTGACGGTCGGGCTGTCGCACTACTCGACGGGGGCCGAGGTCGATCAGCTGGTGCGGGCCCTGGCCTCGTTGGGCTGAGCCCGCCCCGGCGTCCCAGGGTCAACCCACGGTCAGCACGATCTTTCCCGCCACCTCACCGGAGGCCAGCAGTTCGTGGGCCCGCTGCGCCTGGTCGATGGGCAGTTCTGCGCCGATGATCGGGCGCACCCGGCCGTCGGCGAGCATCGGCCAGACGTTCTCCGCCACCGCGGCGACGATCCCGGCCTTACCGCCGGGGCCGTCGACCGGGCGGGACCGTAGAGCCGTCCCGATCACCCCGGCGCGCTTGCCGATCAGCTTGGCGATGTTGAGTTCTCCCTTGATGCCGCCCTGCATGCCGATGATCACCAGCCGTCCACCGTCGGCGAGCGCGTCGACATTGCGGTCCAGGTAGGCCGCCCCCATGATGTCCAGGATCACGTTGGCGCCCGCACCGCTGCTCTCGGTGCGGATCCGCTCGACGAAGTCCTCGTCGCGGTAGTTGATCGCGATGTCGGCGCCCAGCTCGCGGCACAGCGCGAGTTTCTCGGCCGAGCCGGCCGTCACGGCGACTCGGACACCCAGCGCGTGGGCCACCTGCGTGGCGTGGGTACCGATGCCACTGGCGCCGCCGTGCAGCAGGAGAAGATGGCCGGCCGACATCCCTGCGGTGCCCACCAGGTTCGACCACACCGTGCACGCCACCTCGGGAAGACCGGCAGCGGCGGTCAGGGCAACGCCATCGGGCACTGGTAGCAGCTGCGCTGACGGCACCGAGACGTACTCGGCATAGCCACCACCGGCGAGCAATGCACATACCGGTTGCCCGATTGACCAGCCGTCAACGCCGGCGCCGAGAGCGGCCACGGTGCCCGAGACTTCCAGGCCGATGGTCTCGCTGGCGCCTGGCGGGGGTGGATACTTGCCGACCGCCTGCAGCAAGTCCGCCCGGTTCACGCCCGCTGCGTGGACCCTGACCAAAACCTCATTGTTTGCTGGTTTTATGTCAGCGACGTTTTCCCAGGTCAGATGCCCCTCAGGGGAGGCGACGATTGCATGCATTTATTCAACGCTACAAGCATCGGGTTTCGGCCGCGCAGCAATACTGACGTCCCTTACGATTGCGGCCATGGTGGGGATGATTGCGGGGCGCACGGCTGGTGACATGCCGGGCCTGGACATCGCCGAGCAGAGGTCGTGGCAAAACTACCTCGACTCGGCCTTACGTATGTACGCGACCTTGAATCGGTCGCTGGTGGACGCGCACCATCTGACGCTCAACGATGTGCGCCTGCTCGACATCTTGGACAAGTCGTCGACCGGTTCCGCGCGCATGGGCGATCTGGCTGAACGCCTGATGTCGCTCCCCAGCCGGGTGACCCGCCAGATCCGCAGGTTGGAAGTGCAGAACCTGGTGACCAGGTGTGCCAGCCCGGACGACGGACGCGGGGTAGTCGCCTCGATCACCGAAGAGGGCCGGGCTGCCGTGCGCGAGGCGATGGTGACCTACGGCCAGGGTGTCCGTGCGCACTTTCTGGGCCGGCTCTCACGCCCACAGATCGCCGCGATGGGCGAGAACTGCCGTCGCATCAGCGTCGCGTTGAAGAATGGATCGCCGCCCGCTCACATCGGTCGGGTCTGAGACCCCGTACTCTTGTCGGCGGTGGCGTGGCAGAGCGGCCTAATGCACTCGCCTTGAAAGCGAGAGACGGCTAACACCGTCCGGGGGTTCAAATCCCTCCGCCACCGCCATCAGTTTGGCCTCGGTTGCGATTCAGGCCGAATTCTCGCGTCATCAATGCCGCTTTGTAGTGCGACTCGGCGGTGTCAAAGCGTCAACCCCCGCGCCGTTTTCTTCACCTGGGCCGTGTTCGTCGAGGGCAGGCGACCCACAGGTAGAAATCCGCGCAGAATTCAACCTACGGTTCCGTAACCTACGGTAGCGTAGGTTACGAACGGACGCGTTGAACGAATTGGGAGGACAGGAATGGACGCCCAGAGCGGAGTGCTCCACGAGCTGGAACCGGTGGTCGCGAGCAATCTCGACCGGCATCTGTCGATGGCGCGGGAATGGTTTCCGCATGACTATGTGCCGTGGAGTCGTGGACGTGACTTCGGCTTCCTCGGCGGTGAGGATTGGCGGCCCGAGGATTCACCGTTGGACCCGGTCGCCAAGGTGGCCATGACGGTCAACCTGCTGACCGAGGACAATCTGCCGTCGTATCACCGGGAGATCGCCACCCGATTCTCTCGTGACGGGGCGTGGGGCAGCTGGGTCGGGCAGTGGACGGCTGAGGAGGGTCGCCACAGTATCGCGTTGCGCGACTACCTCGTCGTCACGCGCGGAGTGGATCCCGTTGCCCTGGAACGACTTCGGATGGAGCACACGGTCGCCGGTTACGACTCCGGGGACAAGACGCCGTTGGCGGCGATGGCCTATGTGTCGTTCCAGGAGCTGGCCACCCGGGTCTCGCACCGCAACACCGGACGAGCCTCGGGCTGCCCGATCGCCGATCAGCTGCTCGCGCGGATCGCGACCGACGAGAACCTGCACATGGTGTTCTACCGCAACCTGATGGCGGCAGCGCTGGACATCGCCCCCGATGCCGCGATGACGGCCATCCGTGACGAGGTGCTCAACTTCGCCATGCCGGGCATCGGAATGTCCGACTTCGCCTCGAACGCGATCACCATCGCCAAAGCCGGGATCTACGACTTGCGCGTCCACCACGACGATGTGCTGCAGCCGGTCCTGCGCTTCTGGCGCGTCTTCGACAGAACCGATTTCGGGCCCGAGGGTGAGAAGGCCCGGCAGGAGCTCGCCCAGTTCCTCGACGCACTCGACGAGCGGGCGCGGTTCTACGAGGAGAAGCGCCAGCGCCAGGAGGTCGGTGCGGCCTCGTAACCACGCAGGTCGTCTCGCTCCGCCTGGCGCCGTGGTGGAGATCACACACTCGCCTGGATTCCTTCCAGATTGATCTTGGGTATCGAGGACATGTAGCGCGAAAAGTTTGTCGCGGGTCGGAACGAGTGTGGGGTCGAGGATGAACCGAATTGGTCGTTGGTTGGGCGCAGTGGCATCGGCAGTGTTCGTGGTGGGCGGCTCGATAGCCGCCGCCGGTCAGGCATCAGCCGAACCGTGTGCGGACGTGGAGGTGGTGTTTGCGCGCGGCACGTTCGAACCGCCGGGTGTGGGCGGCACCGGTCAAGCGTTCGTGGACGCACTGCGGGCGAGGACCGACAAGTCCGTCGACGTCTACGCCGTGAATTATCCGGCGTCCCTTGACTTTGCGACGGCTGCCGATGGCGTGGCCGATGCCAGCAACAAGGTGCTGGCCACGGTGGCGGCCTGCCCGGACACCAAGATCGTGCTGGGCGGCTTTTCGCAGGGTGCCGCGGTGGCTGCCTACCTCACCGAGGACGAGGTGCCGGAGGGTTTCGTGCTGCCGCCGAACATCTCCGGACCGCTGCCTGCGGAGGTGGCCGATCACGTTGCCGCGGTGACGTTGTTCGGCAAGCCGTCGAGTGGCTTCCTGCAGATGATCTACACCGGTGCGCCGCCGATCACGGTCGGCTCCCGATACGCCGCCAAGACCGACGATCTGTGCATCCCCGAGGATCCGGTGTGCTCGCCGACCGGTAGTGACAACGGGGCTCACGGTGCCTACCCGGTCCGTGGGTTGACCGATCAGGCCGCCGATTACGTCGTCTCCCGGCTGGCGGGCGAGCGGTCCGACAGCGTCGACCAGACCGCCGGGCACCGGTAGCCCGCCGCGTCGGTGAGGGCGCACGCTATTGTTCGGTCACATCTGTCGGACAGGGGAGAGTTAGTGACGGAACAAGAGCAGCAGCTGACGTTCGGGCAGAAGGCCAAACTGTACTTTCAGGCTGCAGGGGCGTTCGCCCGCAATCCGAAGGCGCTGGTTGCTCTCGTCAAGTACAAGCTCGCCGAGCGTAAGGCCGCCAAAGACGCGGGCTGACGCGCTACGCCGGCGGTAGGTGCCGGGCCAGTGCGCCCAGCATCTGCACGCCCGTGGCGATCTGGGATTCCGTGAGATTCGCGTAGCCCAGGATCAGCCCCGGCGGTGCGGAGGCGGGTTCGGCGTAACACGGCGCCAGCGGCTCCAGGCGGATTCGGGATTCGGTGGCGCGACGGACGAGTTCGTCGATGGCGAAGCCTCCGGGGAACTGAACGGTCAGGTGCACGCCGGCGGCTGCGCCGAGCACCTCCGCCTGGGGCAGGTGCCGTGACAGCGCGGCCAACAGTGTGTGGCGTCGGGCCGGATAGCGACGACGCATCTGCCGTAGGTGACGGTCGTAGCCGCCGGAGGTCAGGAATTGGCTGAAGGCGATCTGGTCCATCACCGAACTACCGGTGTCGGCAAGGCTTTTCGCCGTCCGCACCCGCTCGATCAGGTGCGCCGGCACCACCATCCAGCCGATGCGCAAGCCGGGGGCCAAGGTCTTGCTGGTCGACCCGACATACACCACGCGGTCGGGAGCCACCCCCTGTAGCGCGCCTACCGGGGACCGGTCGTAGCGGAACTCGGCGTCGTAATCATCCTCGACGATCAGCCGTCCGGGCTGTGCCCACTCCAGCAGTTCGGTGCGCCGGGCCGGCGAGAGCACCACCCCCGTGGGCGACTGATGGGCGGGGGTGGTCAACACTGTGGTGGCTGCGCTGGCCTCCAGTGCGTCGACGTCGATTCCGTCGCCATCCACTGGGATCGGGACCGGCTCGACACCATTGTGACGCAGCACCATTCGATGTAGCCAGAAGCCGGGGTCCTCCATCGCCATGGGGCCGTCTACGCATCGGGCGAGAAGCGCGATGGCCTGGGTCGCCCCCGAGCACAGCACGATGCGGCGTGGGTCGGCGACCACACCGCGGGTGCGTCGCAGATAGTCGGCCACCGCGGTGCGGGCGGCCGGCAACCCGTGCGGCGCCACATACCCGAATGCGCTGGACTCGATTTCGGCCAGGCCCTGCCGCATGGCCCGCAGCCAGGCTTGACGCGGGAAACTCGCGAGATCCGGTGAGCCGGGGGCGAAGTCGATGTCGAAGCGAGGATGCACGCGGTCGGCGGAACTGCGGCTCGGGGTGATCGTGTCGACGGCCGCAACCCGGGTGCCGCCGCCCTGGGTGCTGTGCAGGAATCCCTCGGCGGTCAGTTGACCGTAGGCCTCCACCACGAGGCGGCGTGACACCTTGAGGTCGGCGGCCAACACCCGGCTGGACGGCAGCCGGGCGTTCGGGGTCAACCGCCCCGACCGGATGGCCTCACGCAGTCCGTCGGCGAGTTGGCGGTGCAACGGTTCCCGGCGATTCCGGTCCAGCTCGACGAGGAGCTCCGGCCCGGAACTGGTACCCGAAATCGTCACAGAATTGGTGACTACTCTCCAGACCATTGCGGCGTTAGCGTGATGACATGGCCAAAGTTGCGGGCCCGGTGACCCAGACTCGGCGTTACCCCGAGGTGGTCCTGGCGGTGTTCGGCATCTACTCGGTGGCGCTCGGCTTGTTCATGCTCGTGGCGCCCGGCGTGTTCTTCGAAAGCCTCGGTGCGTTCGGCACCCGCAACGATCACTACATATTCGACAACGCGTCCTTCGAGCTGCCGCTCGGGTTGATGATGCTGGCCGCACTCAAGTGGCGCAGGTGGCGGGCGCCCGCATTGGCCTTCGCCACCGCGCACTGGGCCTTGCACGCGCTGAGTCACCTGATCGACACCGACCATGCCGCGGGCAGCTGGGTCGGCTGGCTGGAAGCGGGCGGCTTGGTGTTCACCACCGTCCTGTTGGCAGTTGCGTTGCGTACCAGCGTTTCCGACGACGATACGGGGGTTTGATCGATGCGTGTTCTGGTGGCCGGTGCGACGAGCGTTCCGGGAATTCCGTTGCTACGTGAGCTCAAATGCGCGGGGTCATGAGGTGATCGGGGTGACGCGCTCGCCCACCAAAACCGCGCAGATCTCGGCCGAGGGTGCCAAACCGGTGGTGGCCGACGTGCTCGATGCACACCAGATCGATTCTGTGGTAGGCGAATTCAGGCCCGAGGCGGTGGTGAGCCTGCTGACCACCCTGCCCAAGCTCGGTCCCCTGCGGATCAAGGACTTCGATCCGGCCAAGCAGCTGTGGAGCCGTGGCGCGGGAAACCTGGTGGCCGCCGCGCAACGGGCCGGGGTGCGCCGCGTCGTCGCCGAATCGGTGATCTTCGCGTATGGATACCCGACGGCCGGGCCGGACCGGATCGACGAAACCGACTCCGACTTCGGGCCGCCGCCACCGCGCGGCGAAGAGATCCTGGAGACGATGCGCGGGATGGAACGCAACGTGCTCACCTCGGGACGCGCGAGTGAGACCGAGGGAATCGTGCTGCGCTACGGCGTCTTCTACGGCCCCGGCGTCACTCACGACGACATGTTCCACCGGTTGGCGACATGGTGGCTGATGCCGGCGATGACCGGTAACGGGATGCTGTCCTGGGTGCACATCGACGACGTCGCCCGCGTCACCGCCGATGCCCTCGACAAGGGCCGGGGCGGCCAGATCTACAACATCGTCGACGACCGGCCGCAGTCTTTCGGTGATTACATCCGGGAACTGAACGCGAAGCGCAACCGGCCACGCCCGTGGCCGCTGCCGCGATCGGTGGTCAAGCTCGTCGCCCCGTATGCCGCAACGGCGTTCGGCTCGACCTGGCTGCCGCTGTCGAATGCGAAGGCCAAAGCCGAGCTGGGGTGGACCCCTATTCCCCGGTGAACTGCGGCGGGCGCTTCTGGAACATCGCGGTGACCGCCTCGGCCAGATCTTTCGACGGCAGGAAGGCCGAGTTCCACGCGGCCACGTAACGCAGGCTCTCGGCCACCCGGGCGGTGCGCTGTTGGTCGAGCACGTCCTTGACCCCGGCGACGGTCAGCGGCGGGTTGGCGGCGATCTCAGTGGCAGTCGCGTGCGCGGCGGCCAGCGAGGCGTCGGCGTCGTCGTACACGTCGTTGACCAGACCGATCTTCTCGGCGCGTGCCGCGTCAATGTCCTTACCTGTCAGCACCAGCTCACGCAGGTGACCGTCGGACAGGATCAGCGGCAGCCGCGCCAGACTGCCCACGTCGGCGACGATGGCCAGCTTGGTCTCGCGCACCGAGAACTTGGCGTCGGTGCTGGCGTAGCGGATGTCCACCGCGCTGATCAGGTCGACGCCACCGCCGATGCACCAGCCGTGGATCGAGGCGATGGTCGGGGTGCGGCAGTCGGCGACGGCGGTGATGGCGCCCTGCATCTTCATCAGCCGTTTGTGGAAGGCCGCGCGGTCGCCGGCGCCCGCGTCCAGCCCGGGCATCTCGGCGCCCATGGCCGGCAGGTCCAGGCCGTAGCTGAAGTTCTTGCCCGAGCCGGTCAGCACGATCGCCCGCACCTCGGGGTCGGCGTCCAGAGTGCCGAACACGTCGGGCATCTCGGCCCAGAACGCCGGGCCCATCGCGTTGCCCTTGCCGGGGCCGAGCAGCGTCACCTGGGCGACGTGGTCCTTGATCTCGACGGAAGCGGACTCGTACGTGTCGGTCATGGAGGGGACACTACCGAGTATGAATGAACTCGATAGTGCCGAGGCCACCCTCGACGTGCTGCAACGCGTGCTCCACGGCATCACCGCTGACGACCTGTCCCGGCAGACACCGTGTCGCGAGTTCGACGTGGCGGGGCTCACCGACCACCTGCTGACGTCGATCACGCTGATCGGCTCGGCGGCCGGTGCGCAACTTCCCGACCGCGATCGGCAGGCGTCGGTGGAGGATCAGGTGACCAGCGCGGCGCGACCGGCAGTGGCGGCCTGGCGACAACGCGGGGTGGAGGGCACGGTGCCGTTCGGGGAAGGTGAGATGCCGGCGGTCGTGATGGCCCGCATCTTGTCGATGGAGTTTTTGGTGCACGCCTGGGATTACGCCAGGGCCACCGGGCAGACGGTCGAGGTCTCCGACGACGCGCCCGAGCTGATCCTGAAATGGTCGCGCGCCGTCCTCACCCCAGAGGGACGCATACGTGCCGGTTTCGACGATCCGATCGAGGTCGCTGACGATGCGCCCGCACTCGACCGGTTGCTCGCCTTCACCGGCCGTCAGCCGTAACGCTTAGACGCGCTGCAGCCAGAAGTACAGGTAGCGGCCGTCCACCACGGCACCTTTGCCGTTCATGATGCCGACCACGGTGTGATCGTCGACCACCTTGAAGTGGTCGTGTACCGGCGCTCCGTCGTACACCATGGTGGCGGTCACCTCACCGCGGAACTCCTCCAGCCACAGGCTGGCCTCGCCCTTCATCGCCTCGGTGTTGGAGAACTTGTTGCCCTCGGCGTCCAGGCACACCAGCGGTTGGGCGTCGCCGGCCGAGTGAAACGTCTTGCCGAACCAGTTGAGGCGCTTCATGAACCCGTTGGCCTTGTGTCCGGTCTGGAACTCGCCGCCTTTCCACTCGCCGAGCATGAAGTCGATGCCGGCCGGCTTGAGCAGGGCCCAGAAGGCGTCGAGTTCGGCGTCGGGGATCTGCCCGCGGCTGACGAATCCATCGAACGTGCCGCGTGCGTCGGTCACTTGGTGTCTCCTGTTCGGTGCCGGGCGAAGTCAGCTGCGAAGGTGAGGAAAGCGTCGTTCTCGTGTGGGGCACCGATGGTGACCCGCACACCGTCCTCACCGTACGGGCGCACGATGATGCGGTTGTCGGCGGCCCTGGCCACGAAGTCCAGGGTGCGTTCGGCCAGCGGGAGCCAGACGAAGTTGGCCTGCGAGGGTGGCAGGTCGTATCCGGCCTCGCGCAGGGCGGCGCTGACCCGGGTGCGTTCGGCGACGACGGCGTCGGTGCGGGCCAACAGTTCGTCGGCGGCCTCCAGGCTGGCGATGGCCGCGGCTTGCGACACGCTGGTGGCGCTGAACGGCACATACACCTTGCCCAGGGCGGTGACGATCTCCGGATCGGCGACGGCGTATCCGACCCGCAGGCCGGCCAGTCCGTAGGCCTTCGAAAAGGTGCGCAGGACCACCACGTTGCGGTGCGAGCGGACCAGCCCGAGGCTGTCGGGCAGCAGCCCGTCGCGGATGTACTCCACGTAGGCCTCGTCGAGCACGATCAGGATGTCGTCGGGCACTGCCGCCACAAACCGGGCCAAGGCCTCGGGGTCGACGACGGTGGAGGTCGGGTTGTTCGGGTTGCAGACGAACACCAGCCGGGTGCGGTCGGTGACCGCCGCGAGCATCGCGTCGAGATCGTGAGTCTCGTCACGCAACGGCACCGGCACCCCGGTCGCGCCGGCGGTGCGAATCTGCAGCGGGTAGATCTCGAAACTGCGCCATCCGTACACGACTTCGTCGCCGGGAGCGGATGTGATTTGTATCAACTGCTGGCACAGGCTCACCGAACCGCAGCCGACGGCGATGTTCTCCGGCACGAACCCGACGTGCTTGGCGAGATGTTCGCGCAGGTCAAGGTAACCGTTGTCGGGGTAGCGGTTGATGTTCTCGGTGGCCCGCAGGATCGCCTCGCGCACGCTGGGAAGCGGCGGATGCACGGTTTCGTTGCTTGCGATCTTGATTGCGCCCGGAACTGTTTTGCCTGGTGCGTACGCCGGGAGGTCGGCCATTTCGGGGCGCAGACGGATACTCACTTGGCCAGAATAGGGGAGGCTGTGTACTGTGTGCCCTCGGCGGTTTCGGGCAACAGGACGGAGTCCGGTACCCTCACAGAAGTTCAAAGGAGGCGTGCCAGAGCGGCCGAATGGGACTCACTGCTAATGAGTTGTCCCCCTTACCGGGGACCGGAGGTTCAAATCCTCTCGCCTCCGCCACGGTTGACTTGTCAACCGCACAACTGAATAACGCGTAAGCGCCCGTAGCTCAACGGATAGAGCATCTGACTACGGATCAGAAGGTTAGGGGTTCGAATCCCTTCGGGCGCACTCGATGAATCGAGGTGTGGTCTGCCGACTGCGCCTCGATTTTTTTGTGCTGGGTGGGGACGCCGGTTGGTTCCGTCGAGATCGACACCAGGGCTGTGCTTCGGCCGAAAAAACGACCCTCGCGTCGATCTCGGCGCGTCGGCGCCGGCAGCGCCCTAGTCCGACGCGACCGCGGTCGCGATGTCGATCGCCATCTCCTGCAAGACGTCGTCGGTGACGAACCGGCGTGCGGCCTGGCGGTCCAGCCGTAGCACCGAGACGAGCAGTTCGACGTGGCCGGCCACCTGTACCCGGGCCAGTTCCGGCGGCAGCTGCAGGCCGTGCTGTTCGGCCAGGAAGCGACGCAGCACGCTCACGCGATCGTTCATCCACGGAGAGCGGTCGGTGGCCGTGAGGGCCGAGGGCTTCGACTGCCCGGCGCGGCGTCGCGGCTGCTCGAAGATGCCGTGCCGGACCTGACGGGGCCGGTCGGTGGGCCGGGTCCTGGTCCGGACACCGGTGTCACCGTGCGGTGAATCGCAACCGGTGAACGCCGCTGTGCGCATGACCCTGGCGGTTGCCATGGCGTGACTGTGACCCATCGATTTCCCGTACCTGCCGACAATTGTGGTTTGCCGGTTAACTTTACGGGACGTTCTCAGGTTCAGCTCAGACTCGGCGCGGGCGCCTCAGTTCCAGAGCACGGCGATTCCCGCCGCGAGCAGTGGCAGCACCCCGGCGGCGACGAACAGCGACATGACCGGCCGGCCGGTCCGCCGCTGCCGTGCACGTCCGATGCCCAGCACCGCGCCGAGGGCGACGAGGATGACGAGCTTGGTGGCGAGCTTGGGGTAGTTCAGCGCGATGCCGGCCGGCCACGGCGCGGCCAGGGCCAGACCGGTGATGAGCGACAGGGTGATGCCGTAGTCCATCACCCGGGTGATCTCGAAGCGGCGAGCCGCAGCCTCGGCGACCCACGCGCCGACCATGACGGCGAAACCGATCAGATGCACATAAACAACTACGTTGCGTAGTAGCTCCATGGGGGGAGTGTAGGCCGTCGCATCCACCTCCCACGTGTGGGCGCGTCTGTCACGTAGGCTCGGCTGGCATGCGGCTGCTGCTCATTGCCGACACCCATGTACCCAAGCGCGCCAAAGACCTGCCGGCTCAGGTGTGGGACGAGGTGGATCAGGCCGATGTCGTTGTCCACGCTGGTGATTGGGTGGATCCCGCCCTGCTCGACGAGTTGAGCTCGCGGGCGGCGCGCCTGATCGGTTGTTGGGGCAACAATGATGGCGCGGAGCTTCGCCGGCGGCTCCCCGAGCGGGCCGACGTGACCCTGGACGGGGTGCGGTTGACCGTCGTCCACGAGACCGGCGCGGCCACCGGCCGGGAGGCCAGGATGGCGCGGGACTATCCCGGAACCGATGTCCTGGTGTTCGGGCACAGCCACATCCCGTGGGATACCACCGCGAAAACCGGCCTGCGCCTGTTGAATCCGGGATCGCCGACCGATCGCCGGCGTCAGCCGTACTGTACGTACATGACGGCGCGCATCGCCGCAGGCGTGTTGTCCGAAGTCAGTCTGCACGCTCTCGAACGTTCCTGACGCCGACGCCGTCAGGTGGCTGGCTCGTCGTATGGAGCAGAAGGCGTCGGCCGCGATCATCGCGGCCGCCCATCGTGATCAGGGCAGACCGCCGTCCACCCGCAGGATGGAGCCGGTGGTGAAGCTCGATGCGTCCGACATCAGATACAGCGCGGCACCGATGATTTCGGGTGGATTGCCGGCCCGCTGCAGAGCCAGGTGGCCGAACGAGTCGCCGGACATGTCCCAGGACTTGCTGACATCGGTGAGGAACGGTCCGGCCATCAGGGTGTTGACCCGCACCGTCGGCCCGAACGCCTTGGCCAGCCCCTCGGTCATGGCGTTCAACCCGACCTTGGCTGCGGCGTAGGGCAGCATGTACTGGTCGGGGCGCAGCGACCCTGATGAACTCACGTTGATGATCGCGCCGCCGCCGTCGGCCATCATGCGTTCACCGACCAATGCCGAAAGCCGGAAGGGCCCTTTGAGATTCAGGTTGAACACCGAGTCGAAGAGTTTCTCGGTGACCGCGCCCAACGATTCGTACAGCGGTGACATGCCCGCGTTGTTGACCAGTACGTCGACCTTGCCGAACCGGTCGTAGGCGGCCTCGACCAACCCGTCGAGTTGATCCCACCGGCCGACATGCACGGCATACGGCAGCACGGCTCGGCCCGTGGCGGCCACGATCTCCTCGGCCGTGGTGACGCAGGAATCCAGGTTGCGGCTCGCGATCACCACATCGGCCCCGCACCGCGCGGCGCCCATCGCGATCTCCCGGCCCAGGCCGCGGCTGCCGCCGGTGACCAGCACCACGCGGTCGGTGAGATCGAACAGCTCGTCGGCATACCCCATGTGTTGACCCTCTCCGGCCGTCGCGCACCGCGGCCCTATGGTGGCACGGTGCAACTGCTTCTGGTCCGACATGCTTTACCGCTGCGCAGCGAGCCTGGTCAAGGATCCGACCCCGACCTGTCCGCCGACGGCATCGCCCAAGCCGAGCGTCTGCCGGCCGCGTTGTCGCGATTCCCGGTCAGCCGGCTGGTGAGCAGCCCGCAGCGCCGTGCCATCCAGACCGCCGGACCGCTGTCGACGGCGCTGGGACTACCGGTCGAGGTCGACGAGCGGCTGGCCGAGTACGACCGCGACATGTCGCATTACGTTCCGATCGAGGACATCGCCAAGGAGAACCCCGAGGAACTGGCGCGCCTGGCCAGTGGGCATCTGCCCAGCAGCGTGGACGAGACGGCCTTCCTGGCGCGCATCGGTGCCGCCGTCGAGGACCTGGTCTCCGCGGGCGACCATGACGAGACGGTCGCAGTGTTCAGCCACGGCGGGGTGATCAACGTGTTGCTGCACCAGATCCTGCAGACCGAGCGGCTGCTGTCGTTCCATGTGGATTACGCCTCGGTGACCCGGGTGCTGTCGTCCCGCTCGGGGCGGCTGGCCGTCGCGTCGGTCAACGGCACCGAACACGTATGGGATCTGCTGCCGAGAAACGTCCGGTGGTAAACAATGACCGTGACCAATCTGGAAGGGCTCGACCTCGTCGCCCTGGACCGGCATCTGCGTTCCGAGGGCATTGCCCGCAGCGGTGATCTCCGTGCCGAACTCATCGCCGGTGGCCGCTCCAACCTCACCTTCCGGGTGTACGACGACGCCTCGGCGTGGGTGCTGCGCCGGCCGCCGCTGCACGGGTTGACCCCCTCGGCGCACGACATGGCCCGCGAGTACAAGGTGGTGGCGGCGCTGGCCGGCACCAACGTTCCGGTCGCCCGTGCGGTGACGATGCGCAACGACGACTCGGTGTTGGGTGCGCCGTTCCAGATGGTCGAGCATGTCGAGGGCCGGGTGGTGCGCACCGCCCCGGAACTCGAAGCGCTGGGGGACCAGAACGTCATCGACGGCTGCGTCGATGCGCTGATCCAGGCGCTGGCCGATCTGCATGCGGTCGATCCGGTCGAGGTCGGACTCGGCGATTTCGGCAAACCCGACGGGTACCTCGCCCGCCAGGTGCGGCGGTGGGGTTCGCAGTGGGACCTGGTCCGGTTGCCCGACGATCCGCGCGACGACGACGTCAAACGTCTGCATCAGGCGCTGTCCGAGGCGGTTCCGCCGCAGAGCGGCACCTCGATCGTGCACGGGGACTACCGCATCGACAACACGATCCTCGATGCCGAGGACGCCACCGTGGTGCGTGCGGTGTTGGACTGGGAAATGTCCACTCTCGGTGACCCGCTGTCGGACACCGCCCTGATGTGTGTGTACCGCGATCCGATGTTCGGCCACGTCCATGCCGACGCCGCCTGGACCTCCGAGTTGCTGCCCACCGCCGACGAACTGGCCAACCGGTACGCCAAGGTCTCCGGGCGCGAGCTGGCGCACTGGGACTTCTACATGGCGCTGGCCGATTTCAAGTTGGCCATCATCGCCGCCGGAATCGACTACCGCCGGCGCGAGGGGGCCGACGGCCCCGAGCATGTCGGCGAGGCCGTGGCACCTCTCATCGCAGCGGGCCTGCACACCCTGAGCTAGCGTCAGCCGCGCTGGGCGGCCTTGAAATTCTTCTTGGCGGCCCGGCGCAACTGGAAGATCCGCGCCGATCCGGCGGCGACCGTCAACAGGCCACCGGCCACCGCGGCGCCGAGGATGGCCACGCCCGTGGGCAACGACCAGTGCCAGCCGAGGAACGTCAGCGGAACCGGGTCGGTGTTCTGCGCGATGAAGATCAACAGCACGATCAGCACCAGGAATCCCAGGATCAGCGCTGACCACAGTGCTCCGGCGCGGGTGAGCTTGGGTTCGGTGGCCTTGCCGGATTTGGCGGGTGTTTTGCCGGGCTCCGGTTTACCGGCGTCCGGCAACGGCATATCCGGTGTGTACGGCACCGGCTCCGGCAAATCGGGCGATACGGGTTGATCGCTGGTCATGATGCCATCTTTGCCCCTATCGGCGGCAAAGCAAACACCCTGGGATAAAGCGCGCGGCATGTCGGGCATGGGCGTTAGGGTCGTCGGAGGCTGATCGTCGAGCCGCCGTCGCCGAAAGGACGCGCCTGTGCCGCGCAGAACCCTGGCAATCGCGATGACCCTGCTCGCCCTGATGGTGCCGTCGGCTGTGGCGTGCGGCAGCGCGAATCCGCTGGGCGGTGGCGAGATCTCGGGTGATCTGTCGACGATCACCGTCGGGTCCGCAGATTTCCCGGAATCCAAGATCATCGCCGAGATCTACGCCCAAGCGCTGGAGGCCAACGACTTTCAGGTTCGAAGACAGTTCGGTATCGGCAGTCGGGAGACGTATGTGCCTGCGGTGCAGGATCACTCGATAGATCTGATCCCGGAGTACACCGGGAACCTGCTGCAGTATTTCGACGAGCACACCGCCGCGACCACCCCGGATGCCGTGCTGCTCGCGCTGTTCAAGGCGTTGCCGGGGGATTTGTCGATCCTGTACCCCTCGCCGGCCGAGGACAAGGACACCCTGGCCGTCACCGCCGAGACCGCGCAGCGCTGGAATCTGAAGACCATCGCCGATCTGGCTGCCCACTCGGCCGAGGTGAAAGTCGGTGCACCGTCGGAGTTCCAGACCCGCCAGACCGGTCTGGTGGGTCTGAAGTCGCGCTACGGCCTGGACATTGCCCCGGCCAATTTCGTCGCGATCAGCGATGGTGGCGGCCCGGCCACCGTCCAGGCGCTCACCGGCGGCGCCGTCACGGCGGCCAACATCTTCAGCACCTCACCGGCGATCGAGCAGCACCACCTCGTGGTGCTCGAAGACCCGAAGAACGCCTTCCTGGCGGCCAATGTGGTGCCGTTGGTGGCCTCGCAGAAGATGTCGAGTGAACTCAAGACCGTGCTCGACGCGGTGTCGGCCGAACTCACCACCGAGGCGCTGATCGAGTTGAACACCGCAGTGGAGGGCAATGCCGGCGTCGACCCGGATGAAGCGGCCGAAAAGTGGGTCGCCGACCATGGTTTCGACAAGCCGGTGACCAAGTGATCACGTTCGAGAACGTCACCAAGCAGTACCCGGACGGCACCGTCGCCGTCGACAACCTCAACCTCGAGGTGCCACCGGGCACGTTGACGGTTTTCGTCGGTCCGTCGGGCTGTGGCAAGACCACCTCGATGCGGATGATCAACCGGATGATCGACCCGACCTCGGGCATCGTCACCGTCAACGGAGATGACATCAGCACCGTCGACCCGGTCAAGCTACGGCTCGGTATCGGCTATGTCATCCAGAGTGCCGGTCTGATGCCGCACCTGCGGGTGGTGGACAACGTCGCGACGGTGCCGGTGCTACGGGGCGAATCCCGGCGCGCCGCCCGCAGAGCCGCGATCGGGGTGATGGAACGGGTGGGCCTGGACCCGAAACTGGCCGACCGCTACCCGGCGCAGCTGTCCGGCGGCCAGCAGCAGCGCGTCGGGGTGGCCCGCGCCCTCGCCGCCGACCCGCCGATCCTGTTGATGGACGAGCCGTTCAGCGCGGTCGACCCGGTGGTGCGCGAGGATCTGCAGGCCGAAATCCTGCGGTTGCAAAGCGAACTGCGTAAGACCATCGTGTTCGTCACCCACGACGTCGACGAGGCGATCAAGCTCGGCGACAAGGTCGCGGTCTTCGGCCGTGGGGGAGTGCTGCAGCAGTACGACTCGCCGGGCCGGTTGTTGTCCAACCCGACCAACGATCTGGTGGCCGGAATCGTCGGTGCCGACCGCGGCTACCGCGGGTTGCAGTTCTTCCACGCGACCGGATTGCCGCTGCACCCGGTCCGTCATGTCGCCGAAGCCGAGCTCGACGGGCTGCAGCTCGGTCCGGAGGACTGGGTGCTGATCACCAAAGCCGATGGTTCTCCGTACGGCTGGGTCAACGCCGAGGGCGTCACGGTGCACCGCGCCGGAAAATCGCTGTACGACAGCACGATTGCCGGGGGCTCCCTGTTTCGGCCGGACGGCACCCTGCGCCAGGCGCTGGATGCGGCGCTGTCCTCGCCATCGGGCCTGGGCGTTGCGGTCGACGCGGATGGGCAGGTGATCGGCGGGGTGCGGGCCGAAGACGTGCTGGCAGCCCTGAGAAACCAGCGGCAGATCCCGGCATTGGAGCCGTGATGCGGTATCTGCTGAACCACCTCGACGACCTGTGGACACTGACCGTCGTGCATCTGCGGTTGTCGCTCGTGCCGATCGTGTTGGGTCTGCTGATCGCGGTCCCGTTGGGTGCGGCGGTGCAGCGCACCACCGCGCTGCGGCGCCTTTCCACCCTGACCGCCAGCATCATCTTCACGATCCCGTCGCTGGCGTTGTTCGTGGTGCTCCCGCTGGTCATCCCGACGCGCATCTTGGATGAAGCCAATGTCATTGTGGCGCTGACACTTTACACCACCGCGCTGTTGGTGCGGGCAGTGCCGGAGGCGCTCGACGCGGTACCCGAGCCGGTGCGTGACGCAGCCACCGCGATCGGCTACCGACCGCTGGTGCGGATGCTCAAAGTGGAACTTCCGCTGGCCATCCCGGTGCTCGTGGCGGGGCTGCGGGTGGTCGCGGTCACGAACATCTCGATGGTGTCGGTCGGTTCGGTGATCGGCATCGGCGGCCTGGGGACCTGGTTCACCGAGGGCTATCAGTCCAACAAGAGCGATCAGATCATCGCCGGGATCATCGCGATCTTCGTGCTGGCCGTCGTCGTCGACACGCTCATCATGTTGGTCGGCAAGGCCATCACGCCGTGGAATCGCAAGCCCAGGACCGCCCGCGTACCTCGTATCAAGGCGGCCGCATGAGCGAAGCTTGCGAGGGGGCCGCATGAATTTTCTGCAGCAGGCTCTCGATTTCATCTTCACCGCGGCCAATTGGGCCGGGCCCGCCGGACTCGGTGCCCGCCTGCTCGAGCACCTGGAGTACACCGTCGTCGCAGTGGCGGCCTCGGCGGTGATCGCGATCCCGATCGGGTTGATCATCGGGCATACCGGGCGCGGCACCTTCCTGGTGGTCACCGGGGTCAACGCGTTGCGGGCCCTGCCCACGCTCGGGGTGCTGCTGCTCGGGGTGCTGCTGTGGGGGCTCGGGTTGGTGCCACCGACGGTCGCGCTGATGCTGCTGGGCATCCCGCCGCTGCTGGCCGGAACCTACGCCGGCGTCGCGAATGTCGATCCCGCCGTGGTGGACGCGGCCCGGTCGATGGGGATGACCGAACGCCGGGTGCTACTGCGGGTCGAGGTGCCCAATGCGCTGCCGCTGATCGTGGGAGGGCTGCGTACCGCGACGTTGCAGATCGTGGCGACCGCGACGGTGGCTGCCTATGCCAGCCTCGGCGGGCTGGGCCGGTATCTCATCGACGGAATCAAGGTGCGCCAGTTCCACATCGCGTTGGTGGGTGCGCTCATGGTGACGGCGCTGGCGTTGATCCTCGATGCCGCGCTCGCGTTCGCGGTGTGGCTGTCGGTGCCCGGTAGTGGCCGGTTGGGAGGATGGCGCCGGATGCCGCAGCCGTTGCTCGACGACGAGGTGGTGCTCGGGTCGCGGTCCGCGCGGCTTCGGCGCGGGAGTTCCGGACTCGGCTACGAAGGCCGAGCGCCGTCGCATACGGTAGAAGGGTGAGTGACCAGAAGGACAGTGCCTGGCCTGCCGTGTTGACGTGGCGGGCGCACGACGAACCTCGAATGGAGTCTGTTCGGGTTCAGTTGTCGGGCAACCGGATCAAGGCGTACGGCCGGATCGTGGCCGCCTCCACTGACGCTCACCCGGCGTTCTCGGCGTCCTATGACCTGGTCACCGATGAGACCGGCGCCACCAAGCGGCTGTCGCTGTCGGTCACCTTGGCCGAGCGTGAGCGGCAGCTCTCCATCGCGCGCGACGAAGAGAACATGTGGCTGGTGCAGGATCACAGCCAGACCAAACGGTCGGACTTCGGCGGGGCACTCGATGTCGACGTCGTGTTCAGCCCGTTCTTCAACGCCTTGCCGATCCGGCGGACCGGCCTGCATCAGCGGGCAGAGTCGATGACCCTTCCCGTGGTCTACGTCCGGTTGCCCGACTTCGCGGTGGAGACCGCCGACATCACTTACCGCAGCGCCGGACCCGACGTGCCCGGCGTGAAGCTGCGCTCGCCGCTCTCCGACACCACCGTCACCGTCGATCCCGACGGCTTCATCCTGGATTACCCAGGACTGGCTGAGCGGATCTGATCACCCCGCCGGCACGTCCGGCGGCCGCCAGTTCGGCGCGCCAGTTGTTGACGCCGACCACCGTGGTGATGATCTCGGGCCGGCTGAAACTGTCGTAACGCATGCGGGCGGCGTGACCCGTCTCGACCAGATCGGCCACCGAACCCGTGGCCGCCAGCGTGTCCTTGGCGCGGGTGAGCAGTTCGATGCCGTGCTCCAAGGCGGGCAGCAGTTGATCGGCATTGGCCTCACACATGGCGCGCACCAGGTCGGGCGCGCTGGCCGCCACCCGCGTGCCGTCGCGGAATGAGCCGGCCGCCAGCGCGAAGGCCAGCGGCACCTCGCCGGCGATCAAGGCCAGAGTTTCGGCGAACATGTGCGGCAGGTGCGAGATGGTGGCCGCGGCGGCGTCGTGCTCGTCGGAGCGGGCCGGCACCACGACCGCATGACAATCCAAGGCCAGCTGCGCAACCAGTGTCCACACCTTCGCGTCGACGTGATCGTCGACGCTGACCACCCACGGTGCGCCGGTGAACAGCTTGGCGTCACCGGCGGCCCAGCCCGAGTGCGCGGTGCCGGCCATGGGATGGCCGCCGACGAAGTTCGGCAGCAACCCGAACCTGCCGACCTCGTCCAGAACCGCTCCTTTGACACTGGTGACGTCGGTCAACGGGCACTGCAGCGCGGTTTCGCGGATGTGCTCGAGCAGCTGCGGCAGCGCGGGCATCGGCACAGCCAGCACGATCAGGGCGTTGCGGTCGGCGGCCCGGTGCAGCGCTTCGTCGAGGTTCTCGGTGGCGTCGAAACCGTCGAACGTCGCGGCCGCGACGGCTTCCACCGACCGGTTGTAGCCGAAGACCTCACGACCGGCCCGGGTGGCAGCGCGCATGAGGGAACCGCCGATCAGGCCGAGACCCAGCACGCACACGGGTGTGTTCGTCACGCTTCAAGGTTGGCATACCGGTGCTGGTGGTGCCGAGGGTGATCCCTGGTCAAAATCGCTGGTCGGCGACTACCGTAGGCGGGCATGGGAGCACAGCGTGCGCCGGCAGACCTGCCTGATGGCTTCGGGGTGGCCGTTGTCCGGGAGGACGGCAAGTGGCGGTGTGCGCCCATGCGTTCGGCATCGCTGAAGAGTCTGACCGCCGCCGAGACCGAGCTTCGTGAGTTGCGCAGCTCCGGTGCAGTGTTCGGGCTGCTCGACGTGGACGACGAGTTCTTCGTGATCGTGCGGCCGGCACCTGGCCGGACCCGGCTGCTGCTGTCGGATGCCACCGCCGCGCTGGACTACGACATCGCCGCGGAGGCCCTGGAGAACCTGGACGCCGACCTGGAAGAAGAGGACCTCGAGGACACCGACCCGTTCGAGGAGGGCGATCTGTCGGTGCTGTCCGACATCGGTCTGCACGAGGATGTGCTCGGCGTGATCCTGTCCGAGATCGACCTGTACGCCGATGAGCAGATCGGCCGGATCGCCCGGGAGATGGGCTTCGCCGACGAGCTGGCCGCGGTGCTCGACCGGCTGGGACGGTGAGAGCCTCAGACGAGGCCCTGATCCGCAGCGCACTGGAGGCCGCCCGCACGGCCGGTCCGCGTGATGTGCCGATCGGCGCGGTGGTGTTCGCCACCGACGGCACCGAGTTGGCCCGTGCCGCCAATGTCCGTGAGGCCACCGGGGATCCGACCGGCCATGCCGAGATCGTGGCGATGCGTGAGGCCGCCCGGGTGCTCGGCGACGGCTGGCGGCTCGAAGGCGCGACGCTGGCGGTGACCGTCGAACCGTGCACGATGTGCGCGGGCGCGCTGGTGTTGGCCCGGGTGGCGCGGGTGGTGTTCGGGGCGTGGGAACCCAAGACCGGGGCGGTCGGTTCACTGTGGGACGTGGTGCGCGACCGTCGGCTCAACCACCGTCCCGAGGTGGTCGGCGGGGTGCTGGCCGACGAGTGCGCGGCGCTGCTGGAGGAGTTCTTCGCGGCCCAGCGGTGATCCGCGCCGCCGAGCGTGAACAAGATCGCGAGTTTTCGCCCGATCTTCGCCATCTTCTTCACACTCACGGCCCGAGTGTGAGCGCCGGAGGCGCGATTAGGGCTTGACGGCCCTCGCCCGGTAAGCTGCCACACGGTGGCGTGTCCGAGCGGCCTAAGGAGCACGCCTCGAAAGCGTGTGACGGGTAACCCCCGTCCGAGGGTTCAAATCCCTCCGCCACCGCCATAGAAACCCGCACCTGTATCGCAGGTAGCGGGTTTTTTGTGGCTCCGGCGTCGCACCCTTTCCTGCGCACTGCGACGAGTGTGTAGGTTTTGGGTGCCGAGAAGGCGTGATCGAGGCGAAAAGCTACACGTTCGTCGCAGTGTTTGGCGCGGGACCTCTCGGCGGACTCTCCCTTGAGTCCCGCCCACCGGCGACAACCGCAGCACCGGGATGGTCCGAATTGCCACATCATCGCGATGTCACTGTCGGTTCTGGCATACCAGCGTTGAATGGGTCCATGGAACTGATGTCGCCCACCGATTCGATGTTTCTGATCGCCGAGACGCGGGAGCATCCGTTCCACGTCGGTGGCCTCGCGCTCTACGAACCTCCGGCGGGTGCGGACCGCGAATTCGCGCGGGAGTTGCACGCGGACATGGTGGCGCAGACGGATTTCGAGCCGGTGTTCCGCAAGCACCCGGCCACGATCCTCGGCGGAATCGCCAACTTCAGTTGGACTTACGACGACGACGTCGACCTCGACTACCACCTACGCCGGTCGGCGCTGCCGACTCCGGGCCGGGTGCGCGACCTGCTGGAGCTGACGAGCAGGCTGCACGGCGGCCTGCTCGACCGGCACCGTCCGCTGTGGGAGGCGCACCTGATCGAGGGCCTCGCCGACGGGCGGTTCGCGGTGTACACCAAGATGCACCACTCGTTGATCGACGGGGTGTCGGCGCTCAAGTTGCTGATGCGCACACTGTCGGAGGACCCGGCCGACACCGAGGTGCGGGTGCCGTGGGCGCTGCCGCGCAAGAAACGGCCACGCGAAAACTCGTCGCTGATGAGAACGGCCTCGGACGCGGTCGGCTCGGTCGCCGGGTTGGCGCCGTCGACGGTCAAGCTGGCCCGCTCGGCGCTGCTGGAGCAGCAGCTCACGTTGCCGTTCGCAGCGCCCAAGACCATGTTCAACGTCAAGATCGGTGGTGCGCGCCGGGTCGCGGCGCAGTCGTGGCCGTTGGAGCGGTTCCAGCGGATCTCGCGGTCCGCCGGATTCACCGTCAACGACGTGGTGCTCGCGGTGTGTGCCGGGGCGTTGCGGGCCTACCTGCTGGAGCAGGATGCGCTGCCTGACCGATCGCTGATCGCCATGGTGCCGGTGAGCCTGCGCGCCGAGCACGAGGCCGACGCCGGCGGCAATATGGTCGGCACGGTGCTGTGCAATCTGGGCACCGACCTCGAGGATCCGGCGGACCGGCTCACCGCGGTCGGCGAGTCGATGCGTGGCAACAAGAAGGTGTTCTCCGAGTTGCCCCGGGTTCAGGCCCTGGCACTGTCGGCGCTGATGATCGCGCCACTGGGTCTCAATGCGTTCCCCGGTTTCGTCAAGACCACGTCGCCGCCGTTCAACCTGGTCATCTCGAACGTGCCGGGCCCGCGGCATCCGTTGTACTGGAAGGGCGCCCGGCTCGACGGCAACTATCCGCTCTCGATCGCGCTGGACGGGCAGGCCATGAACATCACGTTGGCCACCAACGCCGACAATCTTGATTTCGGCCTGGTCGGTTGCCGGCGCAGTGTGCCGCACCTGCAGCGGATGCTCAGCCATCTTGAGGATTCCCTCAAGGCACTTGAGGTGGCGACGGGCTCCTGACCAAAGGCGTATTGGGTAGACCAAATAGTGTTCAGAGCGCAAAATGGTCTCCCGTGACGGACGACGGCGGTGCCTACCTCGGCAGGATGCGGATCCTTGATGCCAAGCCGGTGAACCTCGACGGCTTCAGCGTCGCCAATCCCGACTTCGGACTGGTCGCGATGTCCAGCCCGAACGACCCGGAACCGTCGCTGGTCATCGTCGACGGACTGGTCGTCGAGATGGACGGCAGGGCCGCGGCGGACTTCGACGTGATCGACGAGTTCATCGCCCGCTACGGCCTGGACCTCGATGTCGCGGCGGAAGCGATGGCGCTCAGTGACGTCGAATTGGCCCGGCTGACCGTCGATCTGAACGTCCCCCGCGCCGAGGTGGTGCGGTTGATCGGCGGCACCACCCCGGCCAAGCTGGCCAAGGTCATCGCGCTGCTCAGCCCCGTCGAGATCCAGATGGCGATGGCCAAGATGCGGGCCCGGCGCACCCCGAGCAACCAGGCGCACGTCACCAATCAGCTCGACGATCCGATGCTGATCGCCGCCGACGCGGCCAGCGCGGTGGCCTATGGATTCCGTGAGGTGGAGACGACGGTGCCGGTGCTCGGCGATGCGTCGTCGAATGCCGTTGCGCTGCTGATCGGCTCGCAGGTCGGTGTCCCCGGCGCGATGGCACAGTGCGCGATCGAGGAGGCGCTGGAGCTGCGGCTGGGGATGCGCGGGCTGACCAGTTACGCCGAGACCATCTCCATCTACGGCACCGAGCAGGTCTTCGTCGACGGTGACGACACGCCGTTCTCCAAGGCGATCCTGACGAGTGCCTACGCGTCGCGCGGTTTGAAGATGCGGGTCACCAGTGGTGGTGGCGCCGAAGTGTTGATGGGTGCGGCCGAGAAATGCTCGATTCTCTACCTGGAGTCGCGCTGTGTGTCGCTGGCCCGTGCCCTTGGCGCGCAAGGCGTGCAGAACGGCGGCATCGACGGGGTCGGGGTGGTGGCCTCGGTCCCCGAGGGGATGAAGGAACTGCTCGCCGAGAACCTGATGGTGATGATGCGGGATCTGGAGTCCTGCGCCGGCAACGACAACCTGATCTCCGAATCCGACATCCGGCGCAGCGCGCACACCCTGCCGGTACTGCTGGCCGGTGCGGATTTCATCTTCTCCGGCTTCGGCTCCATCCCGCGCTACGACAACGCGTTCGCGCTGTCCAACTTCAACTCCGACGACATGGATGATTTCCTTGTCCTCCAACGGGACTGGGGCGCCGACGGCGGACTGCGCACGGTGACGCCCGGGCACCTGGCCACGGTGCGACGGCGGGCCGCGACGGCCGTGCAGGCGGTGTACCGCGACCTCGGTCTGGCCGATTTCGACGACAGCCACATCGAAGAGGTGGTGGTCGCCAACGGCTCGCGCGATCTGCCGCCGGGCGATCCGAAGGCCGTCGCGGAGGCCGCCAACGCGATCGAGGCCAAGCAACTCACCGTGTTCGACATCGTCGCGTCCCTGCACCGCACCGGCTACACCGAAGAAGCCGAGGCGATCATGCGGCTCACCGTTGAACGCTTGCGCGGTGATCAGTTGCAGACGTCGGCGATCTTCGACGAGCAGTTCCGGGTGCTGTCCAAGGTCACCGATCCCAATGACTATGCCGGTCCGGGAACGGGTTACACGCTCACCGACCAGCGCCGCGCCGAGATCGACAACATCCGCCAACAGCGCAGCGCCGCCGAACTCACCACCGATCAGGCCGAGCATGCGGGCCACCTCGTGCTCACCGATGTCGAGCCGGCCCGCCAGGGCAGCGATCCGCGGGAGGTGGTCATCGGGCTGTCGCCGGCGCTGGGCCGCAGCGTCTGGCTGAGCCTGTGCGGCCTGCCGATCGGCGAGGTGATCCGGCAGCTGTGCGCCGGCCTGGAGGAGGAGGGCTGCGTGCCCCGGTTCGTCCGGGTGCGCTCGACCATCGACGTCGGCCTGATCGGGCTGACCGCGGCCAAGTTGTCCGGCTCTGGCATCGGAATCGGATTGCAGGGCAAGGGCACCGCGCTGATCCACCGGCGAGACCTGGCGCCGCTGGCCAACCTGGAACTGTTCAGCGTGGCCCCGTTGCTGACCGCGCGCAATTATCGTGAGCTCGGTCGTAACGCGGCGCGGCACGCCAAGGGCATGGCGCCGGTACCGATTCTCACCGGCGGCACCGACGAGTCGATCTCGGCCCGTTATCACGCCCGTGCGGTGGCCCTGGTGGCGCTGGAACGTGAGGCGAGCGAGCCGGGGCAGGCGCCCGTGACTGTGGAGGTACGCCGGGCATGAGCGAGCAGAGATTCACCGTCGCCGCGGCCGTCGACGGCAAGCTGGACCTGTCGGATCTGCGGATGGACCCGACGGTGCTCGCCCATCAGGCGGTGGTGGCCGAGGAGCACGGCAATCCGCAGCTCGCCGAGAATTTCTTGCGCGCAGCCGAATTGGCGATCATCGACGACGAAGAGGTGATGGGGTTGTATGAGGCGTTGCGCCCGCACCGGTCCACCGCCGCCGAACTCGACGCGCTGCAGGCCTCGCTGGAGACCCGCGGGGCAGCCCGCTGTGCAGAACTCGTGCGCCAGGCGGCTGCGGTGTACGCCCGGCGGGGCCTGTTGCGGTGACGCTGCCCGATTCCCGGCCGACCGGTCAGGTCGTCGCCGGTGTCGACGTGGGCAACCACACCACCGAGATCGTTCTGGCCCGGGTTGCCGATGGCAGGGTCGTACCGATCGCCCACGGCCAGGCACCGACCCGCGGCCGTAAGGGGTCTCGGGAGTCGCTCGAGGGCGCGGCCGCGCTGCTGCACCGCATCGAGGTCGATGCCGAGACGGTGGCCGATGAACTGGCGCTCTCGGCGATTCGACCGGTCGACACCGAGACCGCGCCGCTGGCACCCGCACCGTCGCCGCGCGCACCGGTACGAAGCCTGCGCAAACCTGATGCCAGTACCCCGGCCGGCACCGGTTTCGCGGTCGGCCGACACGTCGCGCTGCAGAACCTGATCGGGCCGCCGCACGACGGCCCGGTGATCGTCTCGGTGGATACCGACACCGACTTCGAAGACGCGGCCGCCGGGATCACCGCCGCCGTCGAGCGGGGCTGGACGGTGACCGGTGTGCTGGCTGCCCAAGACGATGCGGTGTTGATCCGCAACCGGATTCACCTCGACATCCCCGTCGTGGACGAGGTGGTCCTGGACGGCCTGACATCCGGCGCGTTGGTGGCGGTGGAGGTGGTGGCCGAGGGGCGGGCCTACCGGGCGCTGGCCGATCCGATCGCGCTGTGCGCGGCGCTGGAGCTGGGCCATGAGCAGATTCACGACGTGGCCGCGTTCACCAGGGAGCTTTCGGACTCGCCGGCGATCGCGGTGACGCCACGCACCGAGCCGCCGGAGCCGCCCGCAATGGACGACGACTACGTCGAGTTCCGCACCGACGGTGAGGTGACGCGTTATTCACCGGCGCAGGCCCACACCCTCCTGCGTCGCGAACCACCGGGCAGCGTCGTGCGGGTCCGGCTGCGGACGATACCGACCGCAGATCACGAAATGCCCGTCGACGACGCCTTTTTCACCGATCTCGCCGCACTGGACAACGGAACGTGGCTGCGTCGCGGCGTCGCCGAGGCCCGCGGCACGGTGGTGGCGTTGCTGGCCGCCGACCACGTCGAGGACGCCGCGGCCACCCTGGCCGAGTTGACCGGGCGGCCGGCCCGCACCGTCGCAGGAGAACCGGAAGCGGCCGCACGCGGTGCCCGCACCACACCTGGTCTGCCGCCGGACGCGGTGGTGTGCGACATCGGCGGCGGCACCATCGATCTCATCGGCGACGAGCACACGGTGACCGCCGCAGGTGCGGGGGAGACGATCACGGTGGCGGTGGCCCGGATGCTCAACATTCCGAAGGCGCTGGCCGAGCGGGTCAAACGCAGCCCGGCGATTCGCGTCGAGGGCCCCCACGTCGCGCACGAGGAGGACGGGCGGCGCCTCTTTCTCGACGCACCCGCGCCGGCTGACGCGATCGGCCGGCTGTGCACCCGCGGCACCGCCGGGTTGGTGCCGTTCTCCACCAAACTCGCCGCCGAGGAATGGCGCAGCCTCCGGTTGGCGATCAAGCAGGAGACGGTGGCCGCCAACATCGCTCGCTGCCTGAGGGTTTTCGAGAAGATGCCGACCGCGCTGGTGCTGGCCGGCGGTGGCGCCCTCGACGACGAGTTGCTGCGCACCGTCGGCGAATCCCTGCGCAGCGTCGACGTTGTGGTGGGGCGGGCCAATATCGACGGCGTGCACGGTCCCCGGTTCGCCGTCGCCTCGGGGTTGGTCCATCTCTGCGCGGAGTCAGCCGGCGAGCGCCGGACGTAAGAAATCGCCGGAGATCTGCACCGCGGGTGTCGAGCTGTCGCCGCCCACCACCAGGGTGGCGAACGCGATGTCACCGGCGATGCCGGCGAACCACCCGTGGGCATTGGCCTCAGAATCGGCCCCGCCGCCGAATTCCGCGGTCCCGGTCTTGCCGCCCAGATCGGCGATGTCGCTGAGCTGCGTGGCGGTGCCCTCGGTCACGGTTTTGCGCATCATGTCGCGCAGTGCCGAGGTCACGTCGGCCGGCAGGGGCACCGATTCGGTGTCGGCGGTGACCTTTTCCCCGTCGACCAGGCTGGGCAGGATCGTCGAGCCGTGCGCCAAACTTGCTTCGGCCACCGCGAGACCGAACGGGCTGACCGTCACGGTGCCCTGGCCGATGCCGTTCTCCACTTTCTGGGCGGCGTTGTCCGCGTTGGGCACCCGGCCGGTCACCGTGGTCAGGCCCGGGATCGTGAAGTCCACGCCGATACCGAACTGATGCGCGGTGTTGGTCAGTGCGTCGCCGGGAAGCTTGTCCGACAGTGCCGCCATGCTGGTGTTGCAGGAATGGGAGAACGCCGACGCCAACGGAACGGTCCCGAGGTCGAACTCGTCGTCGTTGGGGATCGTGCGGTTCTCGATGGTCAACTGGCCGGGGCAGGCCACCGGGGTTTCCGGGGTCGCCAGGCCCGCTTCCAGCGCGGCCGCGGTGGTGATGGTCTTGAACGTCGACCCCGGCGGGTACAAACCCGAGAATGCAATCGCGCCTTGGGGATCCGCGGCGGCATTCTGTGCGGCGGCCAGGATGCCGCCCGTCGAACCGGAGATCGCCACCACCACGGCGGGGCGGGTCTCCTTGGCGACGGCCTGCTGCGCCAGCAGCTGAAGCCGCAGATCCAGCGTCGTGTGTAGGGGATCGGTCTCGGCCGGTGGTTGCGAGGCCAGCCGTTGCGCCGCCGCGCCCTTCCCGTCGACCAGATAGACCGACCAGCCCGCCCCCTTGGTGATCCGGTCATGCCACAACTGCTGCAGGCCGCCGATGGCCGGGGAGGACAGCTGCCGGTCAGCCGTCAGGAGTTCCCCTTGTTCGGCCACGGTGACCCCGGGGATCTGACCGAGTTGATCGCGCACCTGCGCGAGATCGTCTTCGCGCAACTTCATCACCGTCACACGGTCATCGGACGTCGACGCGAACTGCGTGCCGATGGATTCGGCGGTGGTGGAGGCATCGAACGGGACCAGCAGCGCAGCCAGTGGTGCCGCGGAATCCAGGTGTGTCCGGTCCAGGGTGATCACGCCCACCGTCTGCCACGTCATCAGCGGCTGGCCGGTTCGGTCGAGCACGGGGGTCTGCAGATCACTGTCGGTGCTGTACTGAAACGTCAAGCCGTCCTGGAGGTTTCGCTGCAGCAGGGTCGGTGACCAGGTGATCAGCCAGTCGTCGCCGGTTTTGGCGGCGGTACCGGTGGTGTCGTAGGCGAACTCGCGACCCTCGCCCCACGACCACTGGTACTTGAGGTTCGCGCCGGTCTCGTCACCGTCGTCGGACTCGGCACTCACCGTGACCGCCGCCGCCTCGCCCATGCCGTCGAACATCGAGGTGATTGCCGCCTCGGCCGCCGCGGGGTCGTCGGTCTGCGCGGCGGCACCGTGAGCGTCTTTGCGTTGCAACGCATCGGCGAACGCGGCAAACCGGTCAGCCGGGTCCGGCGCCGACGAACATCCGACGATGGAGAGCAACAAGCCGAGCAACAGCAACACGATGCTGGCGGGACGGTGCCGTCGAATCATGCCTCCAGCTTTCCAGCTGGGCCTGCCCTATTTCTGATCTGCGCTTTTCTCGGCGTGTGCGCGGGTCTTGCCTGTGGTCTTGGCGGGGGCCTTCTCGGCCGACTTGTTGACGGACCTGTCGACGGACTTTTCGGTGGCCGCCTTGCGATGCTTGCCCACGTACCCGCGGACCCGGTCGGGTTTGTCAGTGGCGCGTTCGGTGCGGACGGCGTGGTTGGCGGTCGATCTGGTGATCTTGCCCTTCTGTTCGGAGGTTTCCGACTTCTCGGTGTCTGCCGGCTCCGTTGCGGCGGCCTTGGGTTCGTCGTCGGCCTTCTCGGTCGCAGTGGTAAGTGCTTCGGCTTCGGCGACTTTGGTTTCGGCGGTGGCGGTCTCTTCGGCGGTGACGGTCGAGGTGGTCAGGCCCATGGTGCTGCGCAGCTTGGTCCGCGCCACCGTGATGGCTGCCGGGGACGGGGTCGCCGTGTCGGCCGGTTCGCCGACGTCCTCGGGGACGTCGACGCTCCCATTGGTGTTGTCTTGGCGAGGTGTTACCGGCGTCAGACCCTTGAGTGGAGTTTTCGCCGGGGTCGACTCCGGTTGCTGCTGCCGCTCATCCGGTTGAGTCGTCGGCAACTCTGAGGCCGGGGGCTGCACGGCGGGGCCGCCGACCCCGTACATACCGGCCGAGGTGGTGCCGAACGGGCGTCCCATGCCGGCCGCCTCGAACCCGTCGTCGAGCCCGACGGGGATCGCGTTGATGAAATTGGCGAGGTCGGTGATCGGATTGGAGATCCGGAACAGCCGGGCCGCCGCGTCGGTGCCCGGACTCAAGGTGCGGTCATAGCCTTGCTCGACGACGACGCGCAGGGGCGCATCCAGGGCCAACAGCAGTGGCCGGGGGATGCCGATCTGTTCGAGCGGACGCAACAGTGGCAGCAGGCCGGTGCCGACGGTGTAGTAGGTGGTGTCCCGGTAGGTGTCGGTGTCGGTGTTGGGGGCGCCCGGGGCCAGGTCTGTGTCCGGATCCACCGTGGTCTCGTAATTGCCGTGCAGATAGACGATCCCGAGCACCGCGTTGGCCGTCGCGAACACGTTCAGCGGATACATCGGGAAATCGGCCCAGCCGTCGTACTGCTGGGTGACGTCGTAGGTGGTGGGCGGGTCGCCTTCTTCCCAACCTGGGCTGGTGGTCGGGGCCGGGCCGGACAGTGGGATGTCCAGGAACGGAATCGTGAAGCCGCGGAAGCGCGACAAGATGCCGCCGTTGGGCCGGGTCGGGTTGGACACCATGACGTAGGTGATGTTGCCGTTGGTGGTGTTCGCCTTGTACTGGCTGAGGATCACCGCGCTCTGCGAATATCCGACGAGCACCAGGTGTTCGTCGGGGTCTTCGGCGGCGACGCGCTGGCCGAGCCGGTCGAGGCCTTGCTGCACCGACGCCCCGTAGGTCAGATCATTGAAGCCGCCGTGCGAGACCGGCCAGAAGCCGCCGTTGTACTCGACCTGGTCGCCGCTCATCCAGTCGTCGCCGTTGTCGACGGCCACGTCGCCCGGCGTACCGGTGGTCTGGGTGATGACGCCGTTGACGAAGTTGACGAAGAAGGTGTCGTCGTCGGTGTAGCCACCGATCTTCGTGCCCCGCATGTACAGCGATTGGGCGAGCAGTTCCGTCGGCGCCGGCACGATCGGCAGTGGTATCGGCCCGGCGCCGGACCAGGCGATGGTGGCAGCTCCGAGCGGCGCCGCGATGGCCATGCCCAGCGAACTCATCTTCCAACCCATCTGCGACGTCTCCTCATAAGCTGCCCGGACACCGTTCCGCATCGGCGTCGGTGTCGTATCCCCAGTCCGCACAGCATTTTGCACGAAGAATCCGCGCGGTGTGGCAGAACTGTAACGGTTTGCCTGCTGGGGGATGACGCCCCGTCAGGACCAGGCCGGGGCAATCGATGGAGATCTTGATTTGCCCTGAGGGCCGGGCCGGGCAGAGAACGTGTGGGCCCGGCCTCGGCCGAGCCCACACCGTGATTTGCGCGTTTGCTAGGGGCAGGTGACGGCGATGTCGAACGGCATGTCCACCGGCGCGCCCGGCTCGTTCGGATCGATACCCATACCGTTGCCGGTGATCGTGTAGCCCTTGCCATCGCGTGCGGCCACGACCGGCGCGCCGGACAGGCCGGAGAGGTAGGTCAGCGACGCACCCTCGCCGTTCACGTCACCGATGTTCACCGACTGCACCGTGGGGGCCTCGCCCTCGGTCAGCACGACGGAGGTGGGCATCTTGCCCTCGACGTTGATGGTGGTCAGTCCGTCCTTGGTTTCGCAGCTGACGCTGGTGATCGGGCCGGCGTCGTTTGGTCCGAAGGTGACCCGGGCTTCACCGGTCTTTCCCGAGGAGTTCGATTCCTGCGAGGAGCATCCGGCGACTGCGGCCAGAAACAGGACACATCCGGTGGCGGCGACGATTCCGCGGCTTATGACCAAATTCACGTCCGCAGTATGGTGCGTCCGCCCCCATGACGGAAATCGGACGCGCATCCGGTTGAATACCGGGTGTGGACCAGCCGTATTTCACCGTCGAGGCCGAGTTGGATGGCCGCTTCGGTCGGGTCGGCACCATCCACACTCCGCATGGCGATATCCACACGCCTGCGTTCATACCGGTCGGCACCGCGGCCACCGTCAAATCGGTGCTGCCCGAGACCATGAAACAGATTGGCGCCCAGGCGATCCTGGCCAACGCCTACCACCTGTACCTGCAGCCCGGCCCGGACATCGTGGCCGAGGCCGGTGGTTTGGGGGCGTTCATGAACTGGCCGGGTCCGACGTTCACCGACAGCGGCGGCTTCCAGGTGATGTCGCTGGGTGTCGGGTTCAAGAAGGTCCTGGCGATGGACACCGAGCGGCTGCAGGCCGACGACATCATTGCCAAGGGCAAAGAACGGCTGGCTCACGTCGACGACGACGGGGTCACGTTCCGCTCCCATCTGGACGGCTCGAAACACCGGTTCAGCCCGGAAGTTTCGATCGGCATCCAGAACCAGCTCGGCGCCGACATCATCTTCGCGTTCGACGAGCTCACCACCTTGGTCAACACCCGCGGCTACCAGGAACGCTCGGTGCAGCGCACCCATGAGTGGGCGGTGCGGTGCGTGGCCGAGCACCACCGGCTACAGACCCTCTCACCGGAGCGGCCCCGGCAGGCACTGTTCGGGGTGGTGCAGGGTGCCCAGTACGAGGATCTGCGCCGGCAGGCCGCCCGTGGCCTGGCCACGATCGGCGAGCAGGCGGGTCCGGCGGAGGGGCTGAGCTTCGACGGCTACGGGATCGGCGGCGCCCTGGAGAAGCAGAACCTGGCCACGATCGTCGGCTGGGTGAGCAGTGAGCTACCTGCCGACAAACCCAGGCATCTGCTCGGCATCAGCGAGCCTGACGATCTGTTCGACGCGATCGCCGCGGGCGCGGACACCTTCGACTGTGTGTCCCCGTCACGGGTCGCCCGTAACGCCGCGGTGTATTCGGCGACCGGGCGGTTCAACATCACCGGCGCGAAGTACAAGCGGGATTTCACCCCGATCGACGCCGAATGTGACTGCTACACGTGTGCCAACTACTCGCGCGCCTACATCCGGCATCTGTTCAAGTCCAAGGAGATGCTCTCGGCGACGCTGTGCACGATCCACAACGAACGGTTCGTGATCCGGTTGGTCGATCAGATCCGCGCGGCGATCGCCGCCGGTGAGTTCGATGCGCTGCGCGCCGACGTGCTGGGTCGGTACTACGGCGCCTCGGTGAGCTGATGCCGCGTTCGCGCCGGTAACGCTGTGGTGATTCCAGCGTCGATCTGCCGCCGCCACGTTACCCACGCGGTGTTGACCGCACCGCCGACCGCGACTTAACTTACAAATCGTAAGTTGAACGGCGGGGAGGCAGCCATGGGCGGGACGGACCGATATGTGGTGATCGGCGGCGGCCTCGCCGGGCTGGCTGCCGCGGTGTGGCTCAGTGAGGCGGGTGAGAACGTCACCGTGCTGGAGCGCCGCGGTCAACTCGGCGGCCGCACCCATGCGATGCGGGCCGACGCGGTCGACGACATTCCGGACAACGGACAGCACGTGATCGCCAGCGGTTATCAGCACCTCTACCGCTATCTGACCAGCGTCGGCACCCGCCAGTACCTCGAATTTCCCAAGAACTCGACATTGCGCTGGCCCGACGGGCGCAAAGTCACCATGCAGACCACGGGTGCCGGGGCGATCCGCACATTGTTCGGGGTTCATCCCGATGCGGGCTGGGCCGATCGCCTTCGGGCTGCGCGGGCGACGGTACGCCTGGGCTGGCAGGCGCTGAGGCCACCGGCCGATCTGGCCGACATCTCCACCGAACAGTGGTTCGAGCGGGTCGGGATGCCCGCACCGGCCCGAGAAGCATTGTGGGACTGGCTGGCGCTGGGCATCGCCGCCGAGCCGGTGGCCCGGGAATCGGCCAAGGTGTTCGCCAACGTGATGGCCACCGGCATCCGGCTGGGTATCAAACACCGCACCCCGGTCACCATCGGTTATCCCACCGTCGACCTGGACACGCTGTATGTCACCGGTGCGCTGAAGGTGTTCGCCGAGCGTGGTGTCGAAGTCCGCTACCGCGCGGTGGCCCGCAAGATCGTCATCGAGGACGGCGCTGTCACCGGTGTGCTGCTGGCCGACGGCACCGCGATCCCCGCCGATGCGGTGGTCTGCGCCGTACCCAACTCGAACATCGGCGGCCTGCTCGACGATCTGCCCGAGCATCCCGAAATCTATGCCGCCGCCGACAAGTTGGGTTACACACCGATCGTCAGCACCAATCTCTATCTCGACCGCCCGTTGGGTACCGAGTCGGCGTTCGAGGGCTTGATCGGCGGCACCGGCGTCATCGACGAGGTCTTCGACCGCCAGATCATGCACGGCCGCAACACCGACCAGGCTTGGCTGTACTGCCTGACGACCAGCGGGGCCTACGAGCAGATCCACAAGAGCAACGACGAGATCGTCGACGAGCAGATGGCCCTGCTGCGTCGGTACTATCCCGCTGCCCGGGATGCGAAAGTGGTTCAGGCGCAAGTGGTCAAGATGCCCAAGGCGACGTTCTCCCAGGTGGTCGGCACGGATGCACTGCGCCCGTCGCAACGCACTTCGGTGCCCTCACTCGTACTGGCCGGGGATTGGACGGCCACCGACTGGTCGGCCACGATGGAAAGCGCCGTGCAGAGCGCTGCCAAGGCCGTGGACCTGCTGCGGGAACGCCGGCCATGACCCGGCGCCGGCTCAGCGCGGCGGATCGTCGGGCGCAACTGCTCGACGTCGCCCGCGACATCGTGGCCGACGGCGGCTATCCCGCATTGACCATCGAGCGGGTCGCCGGCCAGGCCGGTGTCACGAGAACGGTGGTCTACCAACAGTTCACCGATCTGCCCGGTCTGATGACCGCACTACTCGATCGGGAATCGGCCATCGCGTTCGCGGGAATGAGCACAATGGATCACCCTGATCTCGACCCGGACGATCTCGGCCGCGGTGTTCTGGACTACCTGCATGCGGCGCCGACGAGTTGGCGCCTCATCTTGCGTCCGCCCGACGGTTCACCGCCACAGGTGCGTGAGCGCATCGAACTGGGCCGCAGTTATGCCCGGAAGGTCTGCGCCCGGCAGTTGTCCCGGGCCGTCGGTGGGCAGATCGACCCGGACGGCCCCGAGGTGCGAATCCTGTTGGCCGCCATCGAAGAACTTGCGCTCATCCACCTGGACGACCCGGAGGGTCACCCCGACGAGACGGTGCTCGCCTACCTGCGCTCCCTGGTCGCCTGGGCAGTTGACAGAACTAGAGCGGGTTGAGAATCCGCTGCAGGAACTGGCGGGTGCGTTCTTCTCTCGGATCGCCGATCACCGAGGCCGGTGGTCCCTGCTCCAGGATCACCCCGCGGTCGGTGAACAGCACCTGATCGGAAACCTGACGGGCGAACTGGATTTCGTGGGTGACGATGACCAGCGTCCAGCCTTCGACGGCCAGGTCCCGGATCACCCCGAGCACCTCGCCGACCAACTCCGGGTCCAGTGCCGAGGTCGGCTCGTCGAACAACACGACCTCGGGTCGCAGCGCGAGGGCGCGGGCGATGCCGACGCGCTGCTGCTGCCCACCCGAGAGTTGGTACGGGTATTTGTCCTGCTGGTCGGCCAGCCCCACCTGTCCGAGCAGTTCGGCCGCCTCGGCCACCACCTCGTCCCGCGGCCGTTTCTGCACCACCAGCGGACCTTCGGTGACGTTCTGCAGCACGGTCTTGTGCGGAAACAGGTTGTGGGACTGGAACACAAACCCGCTCTGCGCGCGGTAGCGACGCAGCTGATCCTTGGCCACGGGCTTGGCGAAGTCCAGTTCGGTGTCACCGACCCGGATCACGCCGGAATCGGCCACGTCGAGCGCGTTGAGCGTGCGCAACAGCGTGGTCTTGCCCGACCCCGAGGGGCCGATCACCGTCGTCGCCGACCCCTGCGGCACCGTGAACGACACCCCTCTGAGCACCTGGTAATCGCCGAACGCCTTGTGCACGTCGGCGGCGACGATTCGGTCTTGTCGTTCAGTGGTCATCGCGCAACGTGCCTTTCCAGTCGGCGTTCGAGCCGGCTCTGGCCGAACGACAGCACCAGGCAGATCACCCAGTAGTAGATCGCGGCCGTGCCGTAGAGGGCGAAGAATTCGAAGGTCGGTGCCGCGATGATCTGGGCCTGCCGCAACAGTTCGGTGACCAGGATCGTCGACGCCAGCGAGGTGTCTTTGACGAGGGAGATCAGCGTGTTCGACAACGGCGGGACCGCCACCCGGGCGGCCTGCGGCAGGATGATGCGCCGCAGCGTGCCGGTGTAGTTCAGCCCGATCGTCTCGGCGGCCTCCCACTGTCCCTTCGGGATGCTCTGGATCGCCGAGCGGATGATCTCGGCCGCATAGCCGCCGACGTTGAGGCTGAAGGCGATCACCGCCGCCGGGAACGGATCGATCTTCACCCCGAACTCGGGCAGCGCGAAGAACACGATGAACAACTGCACCAACAGTGGGGTGCCGCGGATGATCGAGATGTAGAACCGCGCAACGGAACTGAGGATCCGGTTGGAGGACAGCCGGGCCAGCGCCACCGCCAGTGCGATCACCAGGCCGATCACGAAGCTGACGAGGGTGAGCGGGATCGTCATGGTGATCGCCGCTTTCAGCAGCGGGCCCAGGCTGTCGAGCACCAGTTGCCCCGTCGACCGTGGTTGCGCCGCGGTCTCGGACGCACCTGTGGCGTCAGCCTTGAGGTAGCGCTGCGAGATGGCGGCCAACGTCCCGTCGGCGCGCAGCTCGTCGAGGGCTTTGTTGAGGTCGGGCAGAAGCCCGCTGTTCTTCCGCGCGGCGAACCCCTGTTCGGCCTTCTCGCCGACCTTGCCGGCGATCTTGACGGTGGTGTCCCCGGTCTCGGCGAGGTAGGCGTAGACGGCGATGCTGTCGTTGACCACCACGTCGACCCGGCCCTGGTTGAGCAGCTTGATGGCCTGGGTGAAACCTTCGACGGCTTCCACCCGGGCGCCGGCCGCCCGCGCGATCTCCGACCAGTTGCTGGTGGCGTTCTCGGCGGCCACCTTGCCCTTGAGATCTGCCAGGGAGGTGATCGAGTTGTCGTCGGCGCGGGTGACGATCACCCCCTCGCCGACCGAATACGGTTCGGACAGGTCGTACTTCGCCTTGCGTTCGTCGTTGATGGTCACCTCGTTGGCGACGACGTCGAACCGGTTGGCCTCCAGGGCGGCGAAGATCGAATCCCAGGGTGTTTCAACGAATTCCACGCGGACACCCAGTTTGTCGGCGACCGCGCGGGCCACGTCGACGTCATAGCCGGTGAGCTGTCCGGTGGCGGCGTCGTGATAGCTGAACGGCGCGTACACACCCTCGGTGCCCACGCGCAGCACGCCGGAGCCCAGTGGCCCGTCGGCGTTGTCGGCCTTCGATCCGCACGCGGCGCCCAGAAAAGTGGCGAGCAGGATGCAGGCGAGCAGGATCCTCTTCAGGACGCTTTTCGGGGGGAAGCTCACTGCCGCAACCTAGCAATATCGGCCGGCGGGGCGAAGGTTTCCGCTCACGCGGATGCGCTAGGCCGCCCGATAAATCCACGGGTGGCGTGGCAGTTGTGCCGGGTCGAACCGGTCCAGCATCCCGTCGGGATCCAAGGCCGGCCAGCCCAGCGAGGCACTGATCTGCTCCAGTGCGGTCTCGACGCCGATCTCGGCCAGGGTGACGGCGCCGTCCCGCTTGGCCAGCCGGGCACCGTCTTCGTTGAGCACCAGCGGCACATGGGCGTAGACCGTCTCGGGATAGTCGAGCAACCGGGCCAGGTAAGCCTGACGTGGCGATGAGCTCAACAGGTCATCGCCGCGGACCACCTGGTCGACGCCGCCGGCGGCATCGTCGACCACCACGGCCAGGTTGTAGGCGGGGACCCCGTCGCCGCGGCGTACCACGAAATCGTCGATGACCCCGGTGTACTGCCCGTGCAGCAGGTCGGTGACGGTGCCGACGAAGGTGTCGGTACGCAGCCGTAGCGCCGGAGGTCGACCGGTCTCCGCACGGCGCGCGACGCGTTCGGCTGCGGTCAGCTCTCGGCAGGTACCCGGATATGCGCCCTCGGGGGCATGCGGTGCCCGCGGCGCCTGCGCGATATCTCTACGGCTGCAATAACATTCGTACAGCAGGCCGCGCCCGGACAATTCGTCGATCACCGCGTCGTAACGATCCGGATGCTCCGATTGCCATTGCGCCGGCTCATCCCAGGTCAACCCGATCGCGGCCAGATCCGCCACCTGACGGTGCCCGATCTCGGGAAAAGTCCGGTCGTCGAGATCTTCGACCCGCAGCAGGAACCGCCGCCCGGTCGAGCGGGCGAACAACCACGCCAGCACCGCGGTACGCAGGTTGCCGATGTGCAGGTCGGCCGACGGGCTCGGCGCGAACCGCCCGGCCGGGCTCAGGTTCACGTCCGCAATCTATAGCGTGGTTCAGTCGCGGTCCCAGGGCGGCGTCTCGCCCATCTTCTTGTAGTACTTCGCCAGGTGACTCTTGACCCGGTCGATGTCGTCCTTGGGCAGGTCGATGCCGCCGCGGGCACCGTCCATGATGCCGCCGGCCGCCATGACGCCGCGGGGCACGGCCTCGAGCTTTCCGCCGACCACATCGGCGATCAGCAGCTTGTACCCGGTGAAGTTGTCCTTCGCGTTCTTGTCGTACCAGACGTGGGCGTCACGGTATTTCTCGTTCGGTTCGTCCTGCGCGTCGGCCCACTTGCGAACCCGTTTGTCGGCGGCATCGCCGTCCCATTCGCGGTCCCGGTCAGCCAGCGGCAGGTCCTGAAATGCGGTCACAGACATGGTGGTGGCATGCCCGAGGGCGGCGGTCGGTAAACGGGGTCGGCTAGCGTCGGGGCCATGATCGAGCGGCGTATCAGCGGTGGGGCGATCCGGGTCGAGGAACGCGGTGGGCTGGTGCGGGCCCGGGGCATTCCCTACGGCAGCGCCGCGCGGTTCGGACCGGCACAGCCGGCCTCCTGGCCTGGGGTGTTGGACGCGACGCGTCCGGGCGCCGCCTGCCCGCAGCGGCCGTCGCGGCTGGCCGGGGTGACGGGTGCGGTGCTCGACGGTCTGTCGACGAGCGAGGACTGCCTCGTCCTCTCCGTCACGGCTCCCGCGGACGCCGATCGGCTGCCGGTCATGGTGTGGTTCCATGGCGGCGCATACGTCACCGGTAGTGGCGAATCCGCCAAGTACGACGCGGGCAGACTGGTGCATGACGGCAATGTGGTGGTGGTCAACGTCAGCTACCGGCTGGGCATCTTCGGCTATCTGACCCCGCCGGATGCCGGGGGCGAGGACAACCTCGGGCTTCGTGACCAGATGCTGGCGCTGCGCTGGGTGCGCGACAACATCGCCGCGTTCGGCGGTGATCCGGCCAACGTCACGGCGTTCGGTCAATCTGCGGGCGGGCACTCGGTGTGGTCGTTGATGTTGTGCGAGGAGGCCGAAGGCCTGTTCCACCGTGCCATCGTGCAGAGCGCCCCGTTGGGCCTCGGTCACGACCGCGACGCCCTGGCGCAGGTCATGCGGCAGGCGACGGCGAGGGCACTGAGCGGGACGGCCCCGGCAGAGGCGTCAGTGGAGCAGTTGCTGGCGGCCGAGGCCGAGGCGGTCGCCGCGGCTCAGCCGTTCGGTCAGCTCAGCGGCATGCCGTTCGCGCCGCTGCTCGGCCATCAGCCCTTGCCCGCTCCCGCCGACGTGGCTGACCGGATTGCCAAGGCGGCCCGGCGAATCGACCTGTTGGTCGGATACACGCGTGACGATGCCGCGCCGTTCGTGGCGCTGCTGGGCCAGGCCGTCGAGCCCGCGACATCCGAGGCGCTGACAAAGCTGCTTTTCGGTGACCCCGCCGAAGAACTGGCCGCCACCTGGATCGGGCACGGCGGTCGCGCCGTGTCCTACCGATTCGATTGGACCCCCGACGGTGCCCCGCTGGGTGCGAGCCACTGTATGGAGCTGCCGTTCCTGATGGGGTCCGCCCAGTCCTGGTCGGATGCGCCGATGTTGGGTCCGGCGCGGTCGATCGATGAGCAACTGGGGAACGAATTGCGTACCCGCTGGACGCAATTCGCCCACCACGGGGCCGGATCACTACCGCCTGGTCCCTTGGTGTTCGGCTGATTCCAATCTTGATAAAGTTTCGGCAAAAATCCGACCTGGTGGTGCTGATGGTGATGACGGGCGCAGAAACGCCGCTGCGCGGTCGCGCCAGCGAATGTACGGCGCTTCGAGGGTTGGTGTCCGGTGCCGGTTCGGGCGGCAGCGCCGTGCTGGTGCTGCGCGGTGAGGCCGGGGTCGGCAAGACCGCGCTGCTGGACTATGTGGTGGGGGAGGCGGCCAGGTTCCGGGTCACCCAGGTGTCGGGAATTCAATCCGACATGGAACTCGCCTTCGCCGGATTGCATCATCTGTGTGCGCCGCTGCTGGACCACCTCGATGAGCTTCCCGAGCCGCAGCGTGAGGCGCTCTCGGTGGCCTTCGGCCGCGGCGTCGGCCCGGTGCCGGACCGGTTCATGGTCGGCCTGGCGGTGTTGAGCCTGTTGGCCGCCGCCGCGGACGAGAAGCCGCTGTTGTGCGTGATCGACGATGCGCAATGGCTCGACCAGGTGTCGGTGCAGACCCTCGGTTTCGTGGCGCGGCGGCTGCTGGCCGAGCCGGTGGTGCTGGTGTTCGCGGTGCGTGACGGCCACGACGGTGCCGCCGACGTGCTGCCCGGCCTGCCCGAGCTACGGATCGAGGGCCTGTCGGACAGCGACGCCAGGGATCTGCTGGATTCGGTGGTGGTGGGGCGGATCGATGAGCGCGTCCGTGACCGGCTCATCGCCGAAAGCCGCGGCAATCCGCTGGCACTGCTGGAAGTGCCGCGCAATGTCTCGGCCGAGGAGCGCGCCGGTGGCTTCTGGATCGTCGGGACGCGACCTTCGGTCGGGCAGGTGGAGGAGGGCTTCGTCCGCCGCATCCAGTCGTTGCCTGCGGATACTCGTCAGTTGGCGCTGCTCGCCGCGGCGGATCCGGTCGGTGATCCGGTGGTGTTCTCCCGTGCCGCAGGGTATTTGGGTATCGGAATGGATGCGTTGGCGCCGGCCGAGTCTGCCGGCGTGATCGAGTTCGGCCCCCGCATGCGGTTTCACCACCCGCTGGTCCGGTCGGCGGCCTATCGGGCGGCGGACGTGGCCGACCGTCGGGAAGTGCACCGCGCCTTGGCCTTTGCCACCGACCCCGAACTCGATCCCGACCGCCGGGCCTGGCATGCGGCAAACGCTGCGGCCGGTCCCGACGACGCGGTGGCCGCCGAACTGGAAGCGTCGGCGTGGCGTGCGCAGGCGCGTGGTGGAATCGCTGCTGCCGCATCTTTTCTGGAGCGCGCGGCGGTGCTGACTGCCGACTCCGGCCTACGTGGCGCCCGGGCGATCGCGGCCGCAGAGGCCAAGCGAGATGCGGCAGCGCCGGGGGCTGCCTACGAGCTGCTGGCCCTTGCCGAGCTGAATCCGCTGACCGAACTGCAGCGGGCCCAGGTGGGCCGGCTGCGGGCGCAGATGGAGTTCACCCACAGTCGGGGCGGTCAGCCTGGAGCGCCACCGGTGCGGCATGCGGCGGCCCTGCTGCTCGAGGCTGCCCGGCGGCTGGAGACCCTCGACGACGAGCTGGCCCGGGAGACCTACATCGAGGCGTTGGCCGCCGCGATGTTTGCTTCGCGTAGTCAACCTGAGGCTTTGGTCGTCGCCGCCGAGGCGGCACGCACCGCTGTTTCCGGGATCGCCGATCCGACGCGGCCCATCGACTTCCTGCTCATCGGCATGGCGAATCTCATCACCGACGGGCTTCCTGCGGCGGCCGGCCCGCTGCGTACCGCGCTGGAGCTGTGGTGTGAGCACTCCCTGCGCCACGATGGCCGGGCACTGCACTGGCTGGCCTTGGCCTTTCCGATCGTGCACGAATCCGCTGCCCATGAGATCTGGGACGACGACTTGGTCGACCGGCTGGCCACGGACATGGTGGGCTATGCCCGCGCCACCGGCGCGTTGGCCGTCCTGCCGCCGGCGATCGCGTACCAGGCCGGTGTGCAGACACACAAGGGCGAATTCGTCACGGCCGCAAGGATCATGGAGGAGGCCGACTCGATCTCTCGGGCCATCGGCCACAGTCCGATGAAGTACCACAAGGTGGAGCTGGCCGCTTGGCGCGGTGATCTCACCGAGGCAGGCGACCTCATCGAGGCGGGTATGGCGGAGGGGACCGCCAAGGGCGAAGGCCGGCTGCTCGGGGCAGCCGGTTATGCCGCCGCAGTGCTGTACAACGGCTTGGGCCGCTACGAGGAGGCCCTGGCGGCTGCCAAACAAACGTGCGAGTTCCACGACATCGGGTTCTACTGCTGGACCCTGATCGAGCTGGCCGAGGCCGCCATGCGGGTAGGCGAGCGGGATGTCGCAGAGGACGCCGTGCGGCGGTTGGATGTCTGTGCGGCTTCCAGTGGAACCGATTGGGGGCTGGGCTTATTGGCCGCGGCACGAGCACTCGTGGCCGACGATACCGAAGCAGACGTGCTGTTCAAGGAGTCTGTCGAGCGCCTGAGCCGTACGCGTATCGGCGTGCAATTGGCCCGGACCCATCTCCGATACGGGGAATGGTTGCGTCGCCAGAAGCAGCGGACCAGCGCCCGTGAACACCTCAATGTCGCATACGACATGTTCACCAAGATGGGCGCCAAGGGATTCGCCGAGCGGGCCCGCCGCGAGCTGACTGCCACCGGCGGAAAGGTGCGCAAACAGCCGTTGGCCTCGGGCGACGAGTTGACCGCACAGGAGGCGCAGATCGCGCAACTGGCGCGCGACGGCCTGACCAATCAGGAGATCGGCGCGCAGCTGTTCATCAGCACGCACACCGTCGAGTGGCACCTGCGCAAGGTCTTCGTCAAGCTTGGTGTCAGCTCGCGCCGGCAGCTGCGGTCCGTGTCGTGGACTGCGTGAACCACGGGGTTTCAAGGGTCCGGAACGCCATCGCAGCCGTCAGGCTCGTCACATGGCAACGATCTTGCTGCAGACCACCATCCCGGCGAACCCCGACGATTGGGATGTCAGCCGCTTCACCATGTTGGCTGCCGAGCTGCGGGCAGCCGGGCACGAGGTGCTCGCGCGCAACCGGACCGATCACGGCGAGCAGGATCCGGTGCTCAGCCATCTCGACGAACTCGGGTTCGACCAGCTCTGGTTGATGGCCGTCGAAGTCGGTCACGGCCTGACGCCCGAAGAGTGCGCGGCGATCGGCCGGTTCCGAGAGCTCGGCGGCGGGGTGCTGACGGCCCGTGACCATCAGGACCTGGGCAGCTGCCTGCTGGGCCTGGGTTCGCTGGGGCGCATCAACGAGTTCCACGACGCCGGCCTCGATCCGGCGTCGCGATGCGACGATCAGGACAATCCGCACATCTCATGGCCCAATTACCACTCGGGCGCCAACGGGGACTATCAGCCGGTGCTGGCACCGCCGCCCGTGCACGCTCTGTTGCGCACCGCCAGGACCGCCAGCGGACGTATCGAGTGGTTCCCGGCCCATCCGCACGAGGGTGCGGTCTCGGCCGCGGTTCCGTTCGCCACCGTGGTGGCGCAGGGCCGCAGCACCGCGACGGGCCGGGTGTTCAACCTGGCAGTCGCTCTCGATGGTGAGCACACCCCAGACGGGAAGGTGATGGGTCGGGCCGTGGCGGCCTCGACCTTCCACCATTTCGCCGATTACAACTGGGATCTGGACTGCGGGGCACCCTCGTTCGTCACCGACCGGCCGGGCTGTCAGATCAAGGCGGATCCGTCGCGGCTGGCGGTGTTCAAGGATTACGTCCGGAATCTGGCGGTGTGGCTGCAGCCGTCCGGTCAGGAGAGTCCCGGCACGATGTCGTGGAGGTGAAATGCCACCGGCTGCTCGAGCTGTTCGTAGGTGCACGAGTGCGGGTCGCGGTCGGGTCGCCACCGGTTGAACTGTGCGGTGTGCCGGAACCGCCGTCCCTCCATGTGGTCATAGCGCACCTCGACCACCCGCTCGGGCCGCAGCGGTACGAACGACAGATCCTTGCCGGCGTTCCAGCGTGACCCGCCGCCATATCTGCGGGCCGCATCCGGGTCGGCGGCCACCTGGGCGGCCCAGTTCCACGGGTGCTGCTCGAAACTCGTGACCAGCGGCTGTAATTCGTCGAACAGTTTTCGGCGGGTAGGCATCGGGAAGGCTCCGATGACGCCGACGGACGCGAGCGTGCCATCGTCCTGATAGAGCCCGAGCAGCAGCGAGCCGATGGCGTCGTCCGCGGATTTGTGGACGCGGTAGCCGGCCACCACACAGTCGGCCGTGCGCTCGTGCTTGATCTTGACCATCTCCCGCTTGCCCGGCAGGTAGGGGCCGTCGAGCCGCTTGGCGATCACGCCGTCCAGGCCGGCCCCCTCGAAGGTCTGCAACCACTGCGCGCCGAGTTCGGGGTCGACGGTGGTCCGGGTGACGTGGCACCGGACCTGATGTGCGACCGCGTCGACGAGCGCCTCGCGACGCACCCGGAACGGCTCGCCCAGCAGCGACCGGTCGCCCGTGGCCAGGGCGTCGAAGCCGATGAAGTGCGCCGGGGTCTGCTCGGCGAGCAGCTTCACCCGGCTGGCCGCCGGATGGACGCGTTGCGACAGCGACTCCCAGTCCAACCGGATCCGGCCGTCGACCTCACGCGGCAC
>NZ_MBEQ01000102.1 GCF_001954135.1 Mycobacterium sp. GA-1841
CGGCTGGCCGCCGGATGGACGCGTTGCGACAGCGACTCCCAGTCCAACCGGATCCGGCCGTCGACCTCACGCGGCACCACCACTTCCCCGTCGAGCACGCACCGGCCGGCGAGCTCGTCACGCAACACGTCGAGCAGTTCGGGAAAATAGCGGCCGAGCTCTTTGCCGTTGCGTGACTGCAGCACCACCTCGTCGCCGTCACGGAACACCAGTGCCCGGAATCCGTCCCATTTCGGTTCGTAGGACCACACCCCAGCCTCGTCCGGCACTTTCACCTGCGCCTTGGCAAGCATCGGTTCGATGGGCGGCTGCACGGGCAAGTCCACGGGTTCCATACTCGGGTAGACCACCGCTGCGGGGCAATGTCATCGTGGGCAGATGGAGCTGCCCGTGATGCCACCGGTCTCGCCGATGCTGTCGAAACCTGTGCGTGAGATCCCGCCGGGCATGTCCTATGAGCCGAAATGGGACGGCTTCCGCACCATCTGCTTTCGTGACGGCGACGAAGTCGAATTCGGCAGCCGCAACGAACGCCCGATGACCCGGTACTTCCCCGAACTGGTGGCAGCGGCTCGCGCCGAACTACCGCAGCGATGCGTCGTCGACGGGGAGATCGTGATCGCGACCGGCACGGGCCTGGACTTCGAGGCACTGCAACTGCGCCTGCACCCGGCGGCCAGCCGGGTGAAGCTGCTCGCCGAGCAGACCCCGGCGCACTTCATCGGCTTCGACGCCCTGGCCACGGGCGACCGGTCGCTGCTGGGCGAG
>NZ_MBEQ01000103.1 GCF_001954135.1 Mycobacterium sp. GA-1841
CCTCAGACTCAAGTGGTCGCTGCGATACCTGATTCGTTGAGGGGTGTTGCAGATGGGGTTTCGCAAGCATGGCAGCAAAGATGTTCCAGAGTCTGCGCGTGAGGTGTTCCTGGAGGCGGTGAAGTCGGGGCTGTCGCAGTGTGCGGCGGCCACCTTGGCCGGGGTGTCGCACCAGACCGGCTCGAGATGGGCCAGGTCAGCTGGGATCATTGCTGATCTGAGACATTGCGGTACCCGGTATCCAGCGGCGGTGCGCGAAGCGTTTTGGGCCGCGATGAAATCGGGGGCCTCGGTGGTGGAGGCATCGATGATCGCCGGCGTGTCGGAAAACACCGGTCAGGTCTGGGTGAAACAGGCTGGGTACGTGCCCAGGACCCCTGCTCTTGCCATCGTGGAGATCGACCGATCACCGCGGCCGCGTGCGCCGTTGACGTTCGTCGAGCGCTGCCGACTCGAAGACCTCCTCGAACAGGGGTATACGCAGGTTGAGGCGGCCCAGAAGGTGGGGCGCCACCGCGACACGATCCGCCGCGAGATCGTCAAGGGGCTGACCGGGTCGGGGTATCGAGCCAGGGTCGGGCAGGACAAGGCCGATGAGAACCGCCGCCGTCCCAAAACACGCAAGCTCGAGGACAGACCGGTGCTGTTGGCCGAGGTCGTGGCACGCTTGGAAAAGCGGCACAGTCCCGAGCAGATCGCCGAACGACTGCGCCAAGACTTCCCCGACGATCCGGAGATGTGGGTGTCACACGAGACGATCTACCAGGCCCTCTACGTCCAACCACGCGGGGAGTTGGCCCGGCTGGTCAAGACCGCGTTGCGCACCGGGCGTGCACAACGGAAACCGCAGGGCCGCAACAGTATTAGCGACCGCGGCAAGATCAAAGACATGATCAATATCAGCGATCGCCCCAAGGAAGCCGATGACCGGGCGATCCCCGGCCACTGGGAAGGGGACTTGATCCTGGGCAGCACCGCCTCGGGTTCGGCGATCGGCACCATGGTGGAGCGGACCACCGGATTCGTGGTCTTGCTGCACCTGCCCGGCGATCGCACCGCCGCCACCCTCGCCGACGCCATGAGCGTCAAGCTCCCCGACATCCCTGAGGTCCTGCGTCGCTCGCTGACCTGGGACCAGGGCAAGGAAATGGCGTTGCACACCAAGATCACCGAGGCTACCGGGCTGCCGATCTACTTCTGCGATCCCCACAGCCCCTGGCAGCGCGGCACCAACGAGAACACCAACGGTCTGTTGCGCCAGTACTTCCCCAAGGGCACCGACCTGTCGTTCTACGGGCCGGGCTGGCTCGACGAGGTCGCCGCCGAACTCAACGCCCGACCCCGCAAACGACTCAAATGGCGCACCCCCGCCGAAGAACTCGACCGACTACTGTCAGACCCGTCCACATTCACCGCAGCGACCGCCTGAATCCAAGG
>NZ_MBEQ01000104.1 GCF_001954135.1 Mycobacterium sp. GA-1841
CCGCCACCGGTCGAACCGACCGAGAAGTCGATCAACCCCACCGGCGGCAACCTGTTCACCCCCGGCGTCAAGGCACCCCCGGCGCCGACTGCCCTGCCCGGTGACAACTAGGCATCGAACTACCGGAATCGATCGTTCGCCCATGGCCGGGACATACATCGCGCCCGGGCGCGCGCTACTGGCACTGATCCTGCTCGGCGTTCTGCTGGCCTCCGACCTGCGGGCCGCCCCCGCCCTGGAGGATCAGGCGCGTGGCCACATCACCGGCCCGTACGCCCAGTTGCTGGCTGCCTCAACAGATCTCGGCCCGGCCGTCGACCGCTCGGCACAGGTGACGGTGACGCTGCACCGCGCGACGCGACCAACGGCGCTGTACCGGTGGGCCGAGGAGCATGCGTTGTCGGTCCGGTGGCAGTCCGGTCATGCATGGGCCATAGCCGAAGGCCGATCCTCCGATCTGGCAACCGCTTTCGACGTGGACGTCCGCGACTACCGGGGTCGACGCGGTCAGGAGTTCTACGCCTCACCGCAACAGCCGTCGGTACCAGAGGCGTTGCGCGCCGAGATCGCCGAAATCGGCCGCATCCTCGGTTACACGCCCCACCACATGTCCCTACCGGACCTCCGGAACCTGCCGACCGACGTCCCCGATCAGGGGTTGGCGCCGACGGCATTGCTCAACACCTACAACCTCGACGGATTGGCCGCGCAGGGCTACACCGGTAAGAACACCACCATCGTGATCTTCGCGTTCGACGGTTTCGACCAGGGGGACCTCGACACCTTCGCCACCACCTTCGGGCTGCCCAAGTTCACGCCCGTCCTGATCGGCGGGCAACCGAGCACACCGCACGGGGAGACCACGATGGATCTGCAGGTCGCCCACGCCATCGCCCCGGACGCACGAAAGGTCGTGATCAACGCGCGACCGACGGTGCAGGGCGACGGCGCCTACGAAAAGATCGGCACGATGTTGGAGGCCGCCGACCAACAGTTTCCCGGTGCGGTGTGGAGCTTCTCGATCGGTTGGGGCTGCGACAAGTTGATCACCGCAGCCGATCTCGCCCCGGTTCGCTCTGCACTACGCACCGCGCACACCCACGGCACCACCGCCTTCAACGCCAGCGGAGATCTGGCCGGTCTGGAATGCAAAGGTGGACAGG
>NZ_MBEQ01000105.1 GCF_001954135.1 Mycobacterium sp. GA-1841
TCAGCGACTATCGCCACATGGGCACCACAGGCACCAATCATCACGCCGGCATTGATTACTTGCGCCACTTGAGCGCTCAAATACCTCATCCGTCACGAATTTTCCGTTGTCCAGCTATCAGCGACAGAGTCGCTCGCGAGTGGGCACGGGACAGCTGAGGTATATGAGTCTTCTGGTGTCTGAGGGGCAAAAATGGCGAGCGACAACGGGGTCATTGTGGTCCACGTTGCCCATGTGGCGATAGTCGCTGAGAAGTCGCGCATAGCCGGGCAACTCGGCACTCGGTTCCAGCCACCGACGCACCGAAAACCAGCGCGCCGCCGACACGCCACTCGGGGCCGATGTTTCTGAGAATTCTCTCTCGTTTGTGAGGGAACTCTATGCCTACGTATTTCAGCGGGCGCCCAATGCAGTGCTATGTCAGCATCAATTGGTGGTGAAATTCGGAAGTGCCGGTTTAGTAGCCGTCATGGCGGGGGCGGCTTCCGTGCTGAGCAATGTGACGATGCCGTCCGCTGACGCGGCACCGTGTCCGGATGCCGAGGTGGTCTTCGCCCGCGGCACCATGGAGCAACCCGGGGTGGGTACCACGGGTGAGTCGTTCGTTGATTCGTTGCGGGCCAACGTCGCTCCGAAGTCGGTGGAGGTGTACCCGGTCGATTACCCGGCCACCACGGACTTCCCGACGGCCGTGCAGGGCATCGCCGACGCGCGGGCGCACATCATGTCCACTGCAGCGGCTTGTCCCGACACCAAGATGGTGCTGGGTGGATTCTCGCAAGGCGCCGCGGTGATGGGTTTCGTCACGGCAGCCGTTGTGCCCGACGGGGTTTCACCGACAGATGTGCCGGCGCCCATGCCCGCGGAGATCGCCGACCACGTGTCCGCGGTCGCGTTGTTCGGGAAACCGTCGCCGCGATTCATGAAGGTACTCAACAACCCGTCGGTCATCGTCGGGCCGTATTACACGGCCAAGGCCATCGACTTGTGTGTCGACAACGATCTGGTGTGTGACCCGCAGGGGAGAAGTTTCGCCATCCACACGCAGTACACCGAAGAGGGGCTGGCGGACCAGGGGGCCGTGTTCGCGGCCAGCAAGCTGCGTGACGACTGGGCGCGGGAGGCGCAGGAGGCACCGGGCGCCCCGGAGGCCGAAGCGCCGGCTCCGCCGGCCACGCTGGTGGGCTCCGGCCCGTCCCAGCACGGTCCGGCGCTGCAACCTGCCCAGCACATGGGACCCGAACCCCAGACGCGACCGGGTCCGGTTCCACGTCCCGAAGCGCCCGCAGCGCCCGAAGCACCCGCGCCGACGAGCACGGCACCGGTCGCCCCGCTGGCGTGATCAGCTCATGTCGACGCCGAGGAGTTTGAGGCCTTCCGTGATGCGCAGATGTGCCTCGTCCATGGTGTCGCCCAGCTTCGTCAAACGGCTGGAACTGTTGGCCGGCGTCAACGTCATGCACTGGTCGGCCATTCGGCGGTAACCGTCGAAGCCGTCGCCCAGCGCCGTGTTGACCTCGACGTCCGGGCCGGGCAACACGCGGTTCTTGGCCGAGTCGATGTAGTCGCGCATGTCGCTGCAGGCGTTGTGCAGGTCGGTGTAGTTGGTCATGTGATCGGGCGTCACCATCGCATTGGCGATCGGCCCCAACTGGGTACCGAGCCCGGCCACCGCGTCCACCACCGCCTCGCGCCATTCGTCGGTCACCGGTGCCGCGGTGGGCGTGCCTGTCACGGCGCACCCGGCGAGCAGGGCGGCGGCGGCCGAGACGACGACGAGATACCTCATGTACAGCGAGCTTATGGGGTGCCGCCGTTTCATCGCGCGCCACGGCGCCTCCAAGAGTTTGCGCAGTGATCGCCGCAGCCACGTGTAAGCGCCGTCACACCGGTAACCTGAGTTACGAGTGACTAGAGCAGATCGGGGGATCGACATGGATCTCGTGCTCGGCCTCGCGATGACTTCGAGAGCCGTTCGATGGGTGCTCGTCGAAGGTACGACGGGCGAGGGGCGTGCCGTCGACCGTGGCGCCATCTCGTTCGAGGACGTCGCCACCTACGACCCCGACGGGCTGTTACGCGGTTTGGTCGACGACACCGAACTGGACGGGATGCACCGCATCCACGCGATCGGCGTCACGTGGACCAACGATGCGGCGCCGTTGGCCAGTCACATCATGCAATCACTGGATGCCCGCGGCTACGGAAACGTCTTCGCCGTCTCGGAGATCGAGGCGGCCGGCATGCTGGCCAGCGGCATCGCCGAGATCACCCGGCATGACGACATCGCGGTGTGCATCGTCGAACCTGACGCCGCCGTGGTGGCAATCGTGACCCCCGACGACGTGAGCGCTGACCGCATCGACCGGTCGGACACCTTCGTCGCCGACATCGCCGGGCTCCTGTCGCTCACTGGCCGGCCGATCCGCGGGATGTTCATCCTGGGCTCCGACGCGCGCGAGCCCATCGTCACCGAGCTGACCGAGTCCATCCCGACCGCGGTGATCACCTCGGCCGAATCCGACCTGGCGTTTGCCCGTGGCGCGGGGCTGGCCGCGGCGCTCGCGGTGAACACGCCCGCCACCACCCCGGTCAAGGCCGTACATGTGACCAAGGTGGGTGCGTTGGCCTCGGTCGTCGGTGGCGCGTTGGTGACGCTCGTCGTTGCGACCTCGGCGGCGATCGGGCTGCACCTGCACCCCGGCGCAGTGCAGGAAACCGCGCAGGCCGCCTCCGTCGGCGAGTCGGCGCCCGAAGCCGTTCCGGCGCCGAAACCCGCGCACAAGCCGGTGCAGAAGGCCGCCACCAAACCGGCTCCCGAGGCACCGCCGAAAGCTCCGGCCGCGCCACCGCCGGTCGAGGTCGCCGAAGCGCCGCCACACCAGCCGGCTGCTCCGGCAGCTCCGGCGCCCGAGCCGGCATATGTCCCGCCCGCCCCCGAGCCGGCAGCC
>NZ_MBEQ01000106.1 GCF_001954135.1 Mycobacterium sp. GA-1841
CTGGCAGTCGCGAATGATGTCCTCGCTGGGCGTGCCGGTCGTGCTGTGCTCGGCCCTCGGCGGTGAGACGGGCGACGTCCTCGGCCACCTGCTGCCCGTGCCCGACGTCACCGTGCGCAGCGTGCGGGTCAGCTCACGCAACGGTGCCTATGTGCACGATCGGCGCAAAGGCAGCCGGGAGATCCTCGCCGAGAGTGCCGGCAACCCGCTGGACCGCCACGAACTCGACTCGCTCTACGAGCTCACCTTGACCGAGGGCCTGACGCACGGCCGGGTCCTGCTGTCCGGGCCCCAGGACGACCGGGTGTTGCCGGCAGACCTGTATCGGCGCCTGGCCACAGATCTCGCCGCCAACGGCTGTGAGGTGGCCGCCGACCTCGCCGGCGAACGGCTCGAAGCCGTCCTCCTCGGCAAACCCAGCTTGGTCAAGGTGAGCCACGAGGAGCTTCTCGCCGACCGGCGGGCCACCTCCGAGAAGGCCGAGGACCTGGTGGCGGCGATGCGCACCATGCGCGACGAAGGGGCGGGCACGATCGTCGTGTCGCGGTCCGGTGACGCACCGGCCCTGGCCCTGCTCGACGAACAGAAGCCCGGCGGTGACGGCACGCGAGGCGGGGCCATCGTCGAGATCGGGATGCCCAAGCTGGAGCCGGCCGATCCCGCCGGGGCCGGGGACTCCATGACGGCAGGCATCGTCGCCGCCCTGGCCGGCGGCCGCCCGTTGCGCCGAGCGTTGCAGATCGGGGCGGCGTGCGGCGCGCTCAACGTCGTGCGACACGGGTTGGGCACCGGCGGTGCGCGGGCGGTGGAGACCCTCGCCGAACGAGTCGAACTGCGGGAGTGGACAGCAGAGGAAGGCGCCGACGCATGAAACGTGCCCTGATCACCAACGACGACGGGATCGACTCGGCCGGCCTGCACTGGCTGGCCGCAGCCGCTCGGGACGCCGGCCTGGACGTGATCGTGGCGGCACCGGCAGAGCAGTCCAGCGGCGCCAGCGCCGCGCTGAGCGCAGTTCGCAAACAGGGCCGCACCATCGTCGAGCGCCGCGAACTGCCCGGGCTCGACGGCGTCGAGGCCTGGGCGGTCCACGCGCAGCCCGGGCACATCGTGGTCGCCGCGCTCAACGGCTGGCTGCATCCACGGCCGGACCTGGTGCTGTCCGGCATCAACCACGGCGCGAATGTCGGTCGGGCAGTGCTGCATTCGGGTACCGTCGGCGCCGCGCTGACCGCCAAGATCAGCCACACCAGCGCGCTGGCCGTGTCCCTGGATGTGGCGCTGCACCCGACCGGTGAACGGCACTGGAACACCGCCGCGGACCTACTGGCACCGGTGCTGGAGCTACTGCTCGACGCGCCCGAGGCCACCGTCCTGTCCCTCAACGTCCCCGACCGGCCGGCCTCGGAGGTGGGGCCGATGCGCCATGCGCGACTCGCGCGCGGCGGGACGGTCCAGGCGCGGGTCGACGACGTCGGGGGCAGTGACCTGCGTCTGGGCGAAGTCGAGGTGACCGACGAGCCGGAACCGGGCACCGACAGTGCCCTGCTGGCCGCCGGACATCCGACCCTGACGGCACTGCGGTCGGTGGAAGCCGACGACGGGGAACTGGTTCAGGATTGGCTGAATTCGATACGCAGCTGATCGGCAACTGACCGGCAACGCGGCTAAGTGGCGGCGAGCCGGGCGATCTCGCTTCCCAACTTGTTGACGACGTAGACGTTGCCGTCCCCGTCCACCGCGATACCCGCCGGTGTCTGAAGCCCGCTGAACGGCAGTTGCACCCAATCGCCGCCGCGGGCGGACATTCGAGACACCGTCTTGGCCCGCAGGTCGGTGACATACAGGTTGCCGGCCGCGTCGACCGCCAGACCACCCGCGTGGTCGGTCGCACCCTTCACCGGTTCAGCGGTGGTCGCGTCCTTGGCGATCTTCATGATCGTGCCCCGCATCGAGACATAGATGTTGTCCTCGCCGTCGATCACCATGTGTCCCAGGCCGCTGATCCCCTCGACCGGAAGTTCGGTCGGAGTGCTCGCCCCGGGCGCCAGCTTCAACAGCGTGTGGTGCTCGTTGTCGCCGAGATAGACCGTGCCGTCCCGCGCGACGGCGATACCGCTGAACTGGCGGAGCTTGTCGAAGGGCAGTGCTTCGGCGCGGGTGGTCCCGGGCTTGACGCGCTCGGCGATACCGCCGCGCGCGACGAACGACAGCGCGCCGTCCGGGGCCACCGCCATGGTCGAAATCGCGGGTTGAACATCGAGTTTCAACGGTGCCGGTTCGGCCGCCCCGGGGTGCACCGTCCAGATCCCGGTCGAGCCGCCCAGGTACAGCACGTTGTCCGAGTCGACCCCGATCGCCCGGACTTCCAACTGATCGACGGGAATCGCGGTCTGCCGACCCTTCTGCACCGGCACTTCGACGGTGGGAGAAGTGGAGTTCGGCGAGCACGCCACGAGGACGCTTCCCATGGCGACGGCAACCACCCCGAGGACGCTTCCGACCGCAGCCGTGAAGATCGGCTTGATCCGCTTGCGCTCCATGTCGGCGAGCTTAGGCGCGCGCCGCCACGCCGATGCCCTTCGCCACCGAGTGATCTGTGAATCGACTCACTGCCGCGACGGCCCGACCAGCGGGTCCGTGGCCTTCAGACCCGCGGGTGCGGCCGCGGGCCGTGGCGATGGCGCTGACTGTCGGCGCCTGGGGGGACAATGCGTACGCCGCCCGCGCCCTCGGGGTGGCAGCCGATTGCTGCGGCATCGGCCGTGACGGGAAAGGACCAGCAGTGAGTTACAACGCCGCAGACATCACCGAGCTCGACGATGTCCAACACACACGGCTGCGGCCGGCGGTGAACCTGGGCCTTGACGTGCTCAACACGGCGCTGCGTGAGCTGGTCGACAACGCGATCGAAGAGGTCGCCGATCCCGGCCACGGCGGCTCCACCGTCACGATCACCCTGCACGCCGACGGCTCGGTCAGCGTTGCCGACGACGGCCGCGGCCTGCCCGTCGACTCCGACCCGGTGACCGGAAAGAACGGCATCGTCAAGACGCTGGGCACCGCACGAGCCGGAGGCAAATTCTCCGCGCATGCGGACGCGACGAGCACCGGGGCCGGTCTGAACGGGATCGGCGCGGCGGCAGCCGTCTTCATCTCCGCGCGCACCGACGTCACCGTGCGCCGCGCCGGCAAGACCTACCTGCAGAGCTTCGGCCGCGGCTATCCCGGCACATTCGAAGGCAAGGAGTTCGACCCGGACGCCCCGTTCACCCGCTCCGACACCCAGAAACTCCGCGGCGCCGGAAACCGTAAGCCCGACGCGCACGGCACCACGGTGCGGATCCTGTTCGACCCCGTCGTGGTGCCGGATTCCAGCGTGGACATCGGCGAGGTGTTGCTGCGTGCCCACGCCGCCGCGCGGATGTCGCCCGGGGTGCACCTGGTGGTCGTCGACGAAGGCTGGCCCGGTGACGAGATTGCGCCCGCGTTGCTGGAGCCGTTCAGCGGACCGTGGGGCACCGACACCCTGCTGGACCTGATGTGCACCGCCGCGGACACCCCGCTGCCTCAGGTACGCGCTGCGGTGGAGGGTCGCGGTGAATACACCACCGGCCGTGGCCCCACTCCGTTCCGCTGGTCGCTGACCGCCGGGCCCGCCGAGCCGACGACCGTGGCCGCGTTCTGCAACACGGTGCGCACCCCGGGCGGGGGCTCACACCTGACCGCCGCGCTGAAAGGGCTGTCCGAGGCCCTGGCCGACCGCGCGTCACGCATGCGTGACCTCGGGCTGGCCAAAGGCGAAGAAGGCCCGGAGGCACAGGATTTCGTGGCGGTCACCGCCCTGGCGGTGGACACCCGCGCACCCGACGTGGCCTGGGATTCGCAGGCCAAGACCGCGGTGTCGTCGCGGTCGCTGAACCTGGCGATGGCCCCGGATGTGGCGCGCAGCGTCACGATCTGGGCGGCCAACCCCGCCAACGGTGACACCGTGTCGCTGTGGACCAAGCTGGCCCTGGAATCGGCACGCGCCCGACGCAGCGCCGAGGGCGCCAAGGCCCGATCTCGCGCGGCATCGAAAGCCAAGGGCCTGGGGACCAACCTGTCGTTGCCGCCGAAACTGCTGCCCAGCCGGGAGACCGGGCGTGGATCGGGCGCCGAACTGTTCCTGTGCGAGGGTGACTCCGCCCTGGGCACCATCAAAGCCGCGCGTGACGCCACCTTCCAGGCTGCCTTCCCGTTGAAAGGCAAGCCGCCCAACGTGTATGGCTTCGCCCTGAACAAGGCCAGGGCCAAAGACGAATTCGACTCGATCGAACGCATCCTCGGCTGCGGCGTACGTGACAGCTGCGACCCCGAGCAGTGCCGGTACGACCGGATCCTGTTCGCCTCCGACGCCGACCCCGACGGCGGAAACATCAACTCGAGCCTCATCTCGATGTTCCTGGACTTCTACCGGCCGCTCGTCGAGGCCGGGATGGTCTATGTGACGCTGCCACCGCTGTTCGTGGTCAAGGCCGGTGACGAGCGGGTCTACTGTCAGGACGAATCCGAACGCGACGCCGCCGTCGCCCAGATGCGCGAAACCTCCAAACGCAAGGTCGAGGTGCAGCGCAACAAGGGTCTCGGCGAGATGGACGCCGACGACTTCTGGAACACCGTGCTGGATCCACAGCGGCGCACCGTGATTCGAGTTCACCTCGATGACAACGAGAGCAAGCTGCACCACACGTTGTTCGGCGGGCCACCCGAGGGCCGGCGCACGTGGATGGCCGATGTCGCCTCCCGCGTCGACACCGCTTCCCTCGACCTGGACTAGGAGTACGACATGACCGCCACCCTGGACGTTCCCGAGCAGAACGCCGACCTGGTCCTCGATCAGAGCGCCGATGACTACTGGAACCGCTACCAACTGACCTTCGCGCTCTACAGCGTCAGCGACCGCGCCATCCCGTCCGCGTTCGACGGGCTCAAGCCCGGCCAGCGCCGCCTGCTCTACCAGATGCACGATTCGCGGCTGCTGCCCGGAAACAAACCGCAGAAGTCCTCGAAGGTCTGCTCGGCAGTGACCGGCAACCTGCACCCGCACGGCGGCGCGTCGATGTACGGGGCCGCCGCGCTCATGGCCGCCGATTTCCAGCGGGTGAAAGTCATTGACGGGCAAGGGGCATTCCCGCGCATCCAAGGCGACATCCCGGCCGCGGACCGCTACACCGAGATGCGGCTGTCAGCCCCGGGTGCGGCACTGACTGCCGAACTCGAGGACCACGCGGTGCCGATGGTGCCGACGTTCGACGGCGAGTGGATGGAGCCGACGGTCCTGCCGGCCCGCTGGCCGGTGTTGCTCTGCAACGGCGCCGTCGGCATCGCCGAAGGGTGGGCCACCAAAGTGCCGGCCCACAACCCCCGCGAGGTCATGGCGGCGTGCCGGGCCCTGTTGAAAACGCCGAACATGACCGACGACAGGCTGGTGAAACTCATTCCCGGCCCGGACTGGGGGTGTGGGGCCACCGTGGTCGGCACGGCCGGGCTGCGGGACTACATCACCACCGGCAAGGGCACGTTGACGGTGCGCGGCACGGTGTCCGTCGAGGGAAAGAACTGCATCATCACCGAGCTGCCGCCCGGTGTCGCGAGTAACACCGTGCAGGAACGGATTCGGGCCCTGGTCGAGTCCGGTGAACTGTCGGGTGTGGCGGACATGTCGGATCTCACCGACCGCCGCAACGGGCTCCGTATCGTCGTCACCGCCAAACGCGGACACAGCGCCGAGACGATCCGCGATCAACTTCTGGCGTTGACGCCGTTGGAGTCGACGTTCGCCGCCAGCCTGGTTGCACTCGACGAGAACCGGGTGCCGCGCTGGTGGTCGGTACGCGAACTGATCTCGGCGTTCCTGCATCTGCGCGATTCGGTGATATTGCACCGCAGCGAGTACCGGCTGGAGAAGGTCACCGCCCGCCGTCATCTGGTGGCCGGATTGATGAAGATCCACCTGGATATCGATACTGCCGTCGCGATCATTCGGGCGTCCGACACCGTGGACGATGCCCGGCGCGGCCTGCAGGAGCACTTCGAGATCGACGAGGAGCAGGCCAATTACGTTCTGGCGCTGCAACTCCGCCGATTGACCAAACTCGACGTCATCGAGCTGCAGGCCGAGGCCGACAAGCTCGACGCCGAGTTCGCCGAACTCACCGAGCTGGTGGCCAACCCCGACGCGCGGCGCAAGGTGATCGACGAGGAACTCGTTGAGACCGCGAAGCTGTTCAAAGCCCCCGAATTCGACCGGCGTACCGTGCTGGACACCGAGGCCACGCCCGTGTCGGCCGGCGCCGACGACGACGGACCGCGCGAACGAAAGGTCAACGCCGCCTGGCGCCTCGACGACCGCGGCGTGTTCTCCGACAGCCACGGTGAACTGTTGACCTCAGGTCTGGGGTGGGCGGTGTGGTCCGATGGGCGGATCAAATTCACCACCGGTGGCGGGCTGCCGTTCAAGATCCGCGACATCCCCGTGGCCCCGGACATCACCGGGCTGCTGGCCTCGGGCGTGCTCGCCGAGGGGTACCACCTGGCCCTGGTGACGCGACGCGGGAAGGTGTTGCGCATCGACCCGGCCGCAGTGAATCCGCAAGGCGTGGCCGGCAATGGCGTGGCCGGGGTGAAGCTGGTGGCCGGCGACCCGGAAGACGCCGTGATCGCCGCACTGCCGCTGAACTGTGGCAACGGTGAAGCTCTCTTGTCGATCTCCGAGAAGGGTTGGAAGGTCACCGAAGTCGCCGATATCCCGGTGAAGGGCCGCGGCGGTGCCGGCGTCGGTTTCCATCCGTTCGTCAACGGTGAGGATGCGTTGCTCTCGGCGACGGTGTCGACGACGGGCTTCATGCGCGGCAAGAAGACGGTGCGGGCCGAGAACCGGGCGAAGGCCTCGGTGAAGGGATCGGGGGCGGACGTCACGCCGGCGCCGTAGCCTGACCACAACACTTCGAGGAGGCTCCATGGTCAGCGCGGAACCACACATCTACCTCACCGTGCCGTCGGTGCGGATCTGGGCCAAAAACAACCGTGGGGCGGCAGTCGGCCTGGCGTTTCTTGCCGTGGTGGTGCTGGCAGTGGTGGTTGCGGCCCTCGTGTTGTCTTGATCCCTCGTGTTGTCTTGATGAGGTAACGGTTCGACATCCGACGCGGGTCGTCCCGCGAGGCAACATGGTTAACAGCCGTCACATTGTTAACATCGCGCCGTGCAGGTATCCCGACGTGACGCGCTGCGCTATGCCGCCACGGCGTCGGCGTTGGCGGGCCTGGGTGCGGCCGCGGCAGCCATGGGTGCGCCGCCGGCGTCGGCCGCCGCTCCCACCCTGATCGACTTCGCCATGCGCCAGATCCCGGCCGGCGACATCCGGGCGGCCGGGCACTCCGGGGTGATCAACTACGTCTCGACCTCGCGTCCCGGCTCGTCCTTCGGCGCCAAGCCGATCACCCTGCCCTACGCCCGCCAGTTGACGGCGGCCGGACTGGTGATCGTCAGCAACTTTCAGTACGGCAAACCCGGCGGGACCGCGCCATCGGACTTCACCCGCGGGTACGCCGGCGGTGTCGCCGACGCGCACACCGCCTGGCAACTGCACACCGCGGCAGGAGGCGGCCAGAGCGCGCCGGTCTTCTTCAGCGTCGACGACGACATCGACCGCAACACCTGGAACTCCGTTGCACTGCCGTGGTTTCGCGGAATCAACTCGGTCATCGGTGTCCAACGCACCGGCATCTATGCGGGTGTCAACCCATGCCAGTGGGCCATCGAGGACGGCGTCATCGGCAGATCGGGTACGCCCGGCCGCGCGTGGATCTGGCAGACCCGGTCCTGGTCTGGTGGAAAGATCCACCCAGCCGCGGTGCTCTACCAGCGCGTCATCGACACCGCGTCCAATCCCGGCCCGGTGGTCGGCGGCATCCGCGTCGACGTCAACGATGTCCTGGCCCAGGATTGCGGCCAGTGGAACATGCATCCCTGAGCGTGATCGTCAGCTCGCCGAAGGTGTCGGCGACAACGCGGCCAGCGCGGCAACCGATTTACGCACATCGGATTTCAACACGCCGGCGACCACCCGACCGACCGGACCGTTGAGCAGGCCGCCAGACAACGTGGCCACCACATGGAACAACGATCCGGATGACTTCTCCCGGACACGTAGGTCAAGGCAGATGTGCACACCACCGCGGCCCTTGCCGCGCAGTTCGATCCGGTTGGGCTCATCGTATTCAGTGACCTCCCAATGAATCACGTTGCGAAAGCCCTTCACTTTGATCAGAGACGAGACTCTGGTGCCCTTTTGAAGCTTTTCGGGAAGCCGGCTGCGCCATCCGCCGAAGATCGTCAGCCATTCATCGAAACGCGACAAGTCGGAGGCCAGTGCCCACGCGTCCTTCGGTGAAGCAGAAGAGGTTGCGGTTACGTCGATGCTCGCCATGGCGGACCTATACCCCCAATCGCTACAGCCCGAACAGCGGCGGGAGTGCCAGCACCATCACCAACCCCCACACCAGGTGGGTCAGCACCGGCGCCAGCACGCCTCCGGTCACGCGGCGCTCCCACGCGCACGCCGTGCCGAGGATGACGGCAGCGAAACCCAGCATCGGGTTGCCTGACGCCGAGGTCGCGACGATGTAGAGCAGGGTCGAGAGCAGCACCGGCCGGTGGCCGGACAGCGCCGAATAGAGCGCACCACGGAAGAACAGTTCCTCGGCCACGCCGTTGACCAGGGTGATGGTGACGATCAATGGCAGCGACCCGGTCTGGGCGAACGCCAGGACCCGGGTGATCAGCGCTGCGACCACGTCGATTTCGCGGGCCACCAGGGCGCCGACGACGAACGCCGCACCGAGAAGCACACCGGTCACGATCCCCAGGACCGCCGGCCGCCGGTGCGGATGGCCCCATGGTTCGGTGCCCAGATGCAACGGACCCGACAGCAAGGCACCGCCCGCCCACGTCGCGGCCAAGCCGAACGTCAACCAATAGAAACTGGGATCACCGGGGCGGCGGGTGAGCGACACACCGAGCAGAACGGCTCCGAGAATCAGGACAGCCACCACGACGCGCCGACGGCGGCGGATCACCGACGGCGATTCCTGCGGGGCAACCGCGCTGGTGCGCATGAGGTCGAGCAGGTTCGTCATGACGCATGCATCCCGGGTTTGAGAGCGCTGAGAACGCCCAGACCGGTCCGCACCGCACCGACCACCGGTCTGGGGATGGCCGCCAGCACGCCCAATACGCGCCGGGCCGGGCGCGGTGTGACGGCGCCTGCCAGCCGCCGCAGCCACAACGCGTCACCACCGGCCCACGCGGGATCGGTCTTGGCCAGGCGGTGCGGATCGCCCAGCACATTGACCGGCGCCGGCACCGAATATGCGACGGACCGGGCCAGGGCGTCGTCGACAGCCACCAGGCCTCCGGGCGGGTCGGCCACCGTCGCGCTGAGTCTCCGATCCGACGTCGTCATCGGATATTCCAGGGAGGCAACAAGATCGGCGGACAATCCGCCCGGCAGCGGCAGCACGGCCGCGGTCAGTCGACCGACCAAGCCGATCGGTACGCCTGGCAGCGGAAGCGACACCCGGGGGCGGCGACAAATCCGTGCGTAACGCTGCATCAACTCGCCGTAGGTGGTGCGCTCGGGTCCGGCGAGATCGTAGGAGCCCGCCGGAACCTGCTCGGCGTCCGCGGCGACCACCAGGTAGTACAGGACATCGCGAATAGAGATCGGGTCGATCGGATTACCGGCCCAGTTCGGCATGGGAAGCGTGACGAAGCGGTCGGCGACGTAGCGCAACATCTCGAACGAGGTGGACCCGGCGCCGATGATCATCGCGGCACCCAGCCAGACGAGCTCGGCGCCGCCGGGCACCTGCAGCGCCGCTGCCACCTCTGCGCGGCCCTGCAGGTGCTCCGACAAACTTCGCGCGTCGGGGACGAAACCGCCGAGGTAGACGATGCGCGACACCCCGGCCGCCGCGGCAGCCCGAGCGACGTTTCCCGCCGCCGAATTGTCGGCCTCACGAAAGTCGGGTTCGCCGATGCCGTGCAGCAGGTAGTAGAGGACATCGACACCGTCTCGCCCCGACGCGGCCGTCAACGCGCGGCCCACCGAATCTGCATCGCCGGCGTCCATGACGACGCACCGGACGTCATCCACCCAACCGAACCCTCGGACTTTGTCGGGGTCACGCGCAGCCACGGTGACATGGTGACCCTCCGCCAGCAATGCCGAGACCAGACGGGAGCCGACGTAACCGGTGGCACCGGTGACCAGAATGCGCATAGCCGGTCGATACCCGGCGAGCTGAGAAGCCACACCGTGGAGTTCAGTTCGCGCGATCCGAAAGGGTGGGGCGTAACCGACCGCGGCTAGGCTGGGACGACCGCCGGGCGCAGAGTCCATCGAGCTCCCCTGGCCCCGGAATCACGTGGAGGTTTTATGCGCAGGCGGTTGTCGAAGGCGGCGATGGCGGGCATGGCTATCGCCAGTGCGGCGATGCTGGTCACCGGTTGCGAGGCGCGGGTCTCGGCCATGCCACCGGTCGAGGACATCGCCCAGGATCCGGTGGTGGCCCAAGAGCCGCCTGGACAGGCCTCGGCGCCGTTCGACGGTCTCGACGCTCGCACCCGCCAAGCCATCGCCGACGCCGCCGCATCCGGAGCGGAAATCACGGTATCCGTGCTCGACCGCACCACCGGCCAAGTCGTCTCCGACAGCGCCAACCAACCGTTTCCGATCGCCTCCGTGGTGAAGCTGTTCATCGCCGACGACCTGCTGCTGCGGGAATCGACCGGCGAGGCGAAACTGACCGCCGCCGACCACAAGTCGCTCGACATCATGCTGCGCTCCTCCGACGACGGCGCGGCCCAGACGTTCTGGGACCGCAGCGGAGGTAACGCCGTCATCTCACGCATCGTGGCCCGGTACGGATTGACCGGCACCACCGCGCCCTACAACGGGCATTGGGACGTCACCCAAAGCACTGCGAGCGACCTGGTGCGCTACTACGACATGCTGTTGGACGGTAGCGGCGGGCTACCCCCCGAGCAGGCCAACGTGATCATGACCAACCTCGCCCAATCCACCCCGACGGGCACCGACGGATACCCGCAACGCTTCGGCATCCCCGAGGGCCTCTACGCCGAGCCCGTCGCCGTCAAGCAAGGCTGGTTCTGCTGCTGGAACGGCGGCAACCAGCTTCACGTGTCCACCGGCGCAATCGGACCGGACCGCCGCTACGTCATGGCGATCAGCTCTCTGGAACCCGGCGACGCCGCCTCCGCCCGCACCACCATGACCCAGGCCGTCAAGACCATGTTCCCCGGCGGGCACGTCTAAGGTCTCAGCGGCGCGGTGTCGTGGTGATGTGCACGTGGTCGTAGTGGCCATAGCCGGTGGCCTGCGGGCCGGACGGCGTGTAATAGGTGCCTCGCCAGATCACATCCTGCAACCCGAACCGGACGGCATTGTTCAACGCGAAGGCAAGAATCTCGTCGCCGAGCGCGATCCCCTCGGGGCTGCCCGAATTGGGAATCATGATGTCGATCGCCAGACCACTAGGATGCCACGGCTTCGAATCCGGCCGTACCCCACCGATTTCGGCAATCTGGGGGAACGTCGCGCTGACCGCCCGCGCCGCCAGGATCGAATTCGGCTGCAAACCGATTTCGGAGGCGACGCCCATGGGTAACGCCTCGGGGATGTCGACCTGGGCAGCTGCCAGGGACGGAGCGTCCTGTCCCGGAGTTGGTGCGCTCGGCGGTGCGTTGTCGACCATCGCTTGCTGTTGCGGTGACAGCGCGCCGTACTGCGCCTCCGCGGCGGCGATCTGACGCAGGAGTTCGGTCCACTTGCGTTGCAGGTCGGCGCGCACCGCAGAGGCCTGCTCGGCCTTCGTCCGGGCTTCGGCGGCCGACTTCTCCGACGCCGCGGCCGCCGTGGCCGCGCGCTCACGAGCGACGCGCGCGCCCTCCAGCTGGTCGGCGATCCGACCCGCCACCGCCCGATCCAACGACAATCGGTCGATCAGCTGCCCTGGGGAGGTCGCGGTCATCACCGCCGCCAACTGCCCTCTGCCACCGCTGATGTACGTCATCGCCGCCACGTTGTCGGCCGCCTCCTGATGAGGGCCGAGCTCGGTGGTGGCCATCGCGAGGGCTTCCTCGTCGGCGCGCTGACGGTCCACGGCGGCGGTGTGCTCGGCCTGGCTGGCGTCGACCTCACGTTGGGCAGCGGTGACGGCCTCACGGGTCTGGACCGCCTGCCGGGACAATTCGTCGAGGCTGGACAGCGCGTCCGCCGCCGGGTCCGCGTTGGCGTCGATCGACGAGACGGACATAGCCACGGCCACAGCGGTAACCGCGGCCGCCGAACAACACAGCACTCGCCGAAGGGAATGGCGGACGCCGGTCATGCGGATTTTTTCGATCCTTCACTGCAAGGACCGATCGTGGCCCGCCTGTCGATATCTCCGACAGGCTACGAACTGGCTGGGGCGATGTCCACCCGTCTGCCCAACGGTCTGTGGCGCCGCGCGATTCGTTCGGGTTACGGCGGGCTGCTCGCGGGTCGGGGTTCGGCGTGTCGCTGGAACGAATGAGGATGCCGATGTGCCCGCCTACGAGCGACTTTTCAGCGACTATCGCCCCACAGGCACCATGGGCAGCAGGTGTCACGCGGCCATTGTTTACTCATGTCACTGAAGGCTCAAGGACCCCACTGGTCACGGATATTCCGTTGTCCAGCTATCAGCGACAGAGTCGCTAGGAATCGGGCACTGGACAGATGGGGCTCAAGTTGCCAGTGGTGTGCGAGGGGCAAAGACGCTGCGCGACAATGGGTTTAACGAGCACAGTGGTACTGGTGTGGCGATAGTCGCTGAAAAGTCGCTGACAGTCGGGCACATCGGATATCCCTCCAAACTGCCGCACGCTCTAAATTGCCTGCCCTCGCGCCAAACGATTTGGGCACCGCCGACCGATGGCTAGCGCGCCATATTCGTAAAGCGGGAGAAATGCAGTTGGTGTGCCACCGTGATATTCGCAGTGGGGCCGTTGCGGTGTTTCCCGAGAATAATGTCGGCTTCACCGCCGCGCGGATCTTCCCGGTCGATCGCATCGGGGCGGTGCAACAGCAGGACCATATCCGCATCTTGCTCGAGCGAGCCCGATTCGCGCAGGTCAGAGACCTGCGGGCGCTTGTCGGTACGCTGCTCCGGACCGCGGTTCAGCTGGCTGATCGCGATCACCGGCACTTCGAGTTCCTTGGCCATCAGTTTGAGGCTTCGGGAGAAGTCCGAGACCTCTTGCTGGCGGGATTCGTATTTCTTACCCGAACTCATCAGCTGCATGTAGTCGACGACAACGAGCTTCAGATCCGCCTTCTGGGCCAACCGCCGGCCCTTTGCCCGGATCTCCATCATGGTGAGGTTGGGAGAGTCGTCGATGTAAAGCGGCGCCTCGCTGATTTCGCTCATCCGCCGGGCCAGCTTGGTCCAGTCGTCATCGCTCATGCGGCCCGAACGCATATCGGCCAGTTTGATTTTGGCCTCAGCCGAGAGCAGTCGCATGACGATCTCGGACTTGCTCATCTCCAGCGAGAAGATGACGCTGGCCATCCGGTGTTTGATCGAGCAGGACCGCATGAAATCCAGGCCCAGCGTTGACTTACCCACGCCGGGCCGCGCCGCGATGATGATCATCTGCCCCGGGTGCAGGCCGTTCGTGATCTCGTCGAATTCGGTGAACCCGGTCGGCACACCGCGCGCGATGCCGCCCTGCGAGGCGATCGCGTCGATCTCGTCCATCGTGGGCTGCAACAGGTCTTCGAGCGCGACGAAATCCTCGGAGGCACGGCGTTCGGTGACGTCGTAGATCTCGGCCTGGGCCCGGTCCACCACGTCGCTGACGTCGGCACCGTCGGCCCCGGCATAGCCGTACTGGACCACGCGGGTGCCGGCCTCCACCAACCGGCGCAGCAGCGACTTGTCGGCGACGATGGCGGCGTAGAACCCGGCATTGGCAGCCGTGGGCACCGTGGAGATCAGGGTGTGCAGATACGGGGCGCCGCCGATGCGGCGCAACAACCCGCGACGATCCAGCTCGGCGGCGACGGTGACGGCGTCAGCCGGTTCACCGCGGCCATAGAGGTCCAGGATCGCGTCGTAGACGTTCTGGTGGGCCGGCCGGTAGAAGTCACCGGGACGCAGCCGCTCGAGCACGTCGGCGATCGCGTCCTTGCTCAACATCATGCCGCCGAGAACGGCTTGCTCGGCCGCCATGTCCTGCGGCGGCTGACGGCCGAAATCCTCCCCAGGCGGAGGGCCGTCCATCTCCGAATCCGGATGCCCCAGGTCGTCCACGACCGCCACGGACTTCCACCCCCTCCCGAGACCGCCTCACGACTGCTCGAACGTCTATTCGAATCGGTACTGCAACTGTAAAACACGATGCCGACAAGCTTGTGACGACGGTGCGACGCACCACGCTAGACGTTGCTGGCGGTCCCCGGAACCACCCCTGTGGATCGACCTGTGGATGGCATGGGGATAGATGTCGGTCACGGTGTTGAGCCTCTGGGGAGAACCTGTGGATCAATTCCGGACGTTCTGCTGTTTTCGCTGTTCAGCGTGGCAGAGACGGCGTCAGTAATTGTGTATGGGAAGTTCTCCGGCGTGTCGTGCCGGGTTGCCATCTCGGGCGTGTTGTGTTGCCCACAGGGTCCGTGCCGGTTAACACCGGGTTAGCTTCGCTGCGCGGACTTTGACGCACCATGTTCGCCAGAGATACAGCAACGCCCGGGTGGAAACCTCTGCAGGTTCCCACCCGGGCGATTGAGTGCCGGCGGAATGACTCCGCTACGGATTACTCCGCGACTCGGTTATTCCGGGACTGAGTTATTCCGGGACTGAGTTATTCCGCCACAGAGTTATTCCGCGACAACGTTGAGCGACACCTTGGCTTCCACCCCGGTGTGCAGCTTCACGGTGATCGGGTGCGTGCCGACCGACTTGATGTGCGCCTTGGGCAGTTGCACGGTGCGCTTGTCCAAGTTGGGGCCGCCGGCCTTCTTGATCACGGACACGACGTCAGCCGCGGTGACCGAACCGAACAGCTTGCCGGTGTCGGCCGCCGCATGCACCGGCAGGGACACCTCGCCCAGGTTCTCCAGAGCGGTCTTGAGCTCGTTGGCGTGCTCGACACCCCGGATGGTCTTGGCCTCGCGCGCCCGGCGGATCTCCTCGGCCTGGCGCTCGGCACCACGGGAGGCCACGATGGCCAGCCCGCGGGGCAGCAGGTAGTTACGGCCGTAGCCGTCCTTGACCTCGACGGCGTCGCCTGCGACACCCAGGTGTTCCACCTCAGCGGTGAGAATCAGCTTCATTGGTCTATCCCCTACCGCGTCGACGAGCCGAACGGCAGCAGAGCCACCTCGCGGGCATTCTTCACGGCGATGGCGACATCGCGCTGGTGCTGGACGCAGTTGCCGGTCACCCGACGGGCACGGATCTTGCCGCGCTCGCTGATGTAGGTGCGCAGCAGCGCAGTGTCCTTGTAGTCGATGACCTGCCCCTTACCCTTCTTGGAGCAGAACACGCACTTACGAGTCTTGACCGGCTTTTCCGGTGCCGGCCGTCGCTTTGTGGACTTGGCCATTGGTTATCTCTTCCTTGCAAAAATTTCGTTGTTGATCAGAACGGCGGCTCGTCGTCGGCCCCGCTGAAGGAGCCGGACGCCGGCGCACTGCCCCACGGATCGTCCTTGGGCTCGGACTGGCGCGAACCTCCGCCGCCACCACCGAAGCCGCCGCCCCCACCGCCGCCACTACGGCTGGCCTTGTTGACCTTGGCCGTGGCGTAACGCAAAGACGGACCGATCTCGTCGACCTCGACCTCGACCACAGTGCGCTTCTCACCCTCACGGGTTTCGAAGGAACGCTGCTTGAGCCGGCCGGTGACGATCACCCGCGAACCCCGAACCAGGCTCTCGGCCACGTTCTCGGCCGCCTCCCGCCAGATGTTGCACCGCAGGAACAGCGCCTCGCCGTCCTTCCACTCCCCGCTCTGGCGGTCGAACATGCGCGGCGTGGAGGCAACGGTGAAGTTGGCCACGGCCGCGCCGGACGGAGTGAAGCGAAGTTCCGGGTCGGCGGTCAGGTTTCCGACAACTGTGATGGTGGTGTCACCAGCCACGAGATCCTCCTGGGATAGGCATGTCCGTTTGCGCGAAGCCTACGTAGCTGCGCCGACGACTGACGGCCTTTAGTGCTTGTCGGTCCGCATCACCTTGGTCCGCAGCACGGACTCGTTCAGGTTGAGCTGACGGTCGAGCTCGGACACGGTGGCCGGTTCAGCCTTCACATCGACGACGGCGTAGATGCCCTCGGCGTGCTTGGCGATCTCGTAGGCCAGCCGGCGGCGGCCCCAGATGTCAACCTTTTCGACAGTCCCGCCATCCTTGCGGACGACGTTCAGGAACGTCTCCAACGACGGAGCTACCGTGCGCTCGTCAAGTGTGGGGTCGAGAATGACCATGATTTCGTATGGACGCATTAGAACCTCATCACCTCCTCTGGTCGTGTACGGCCACGGCGGATTCCGTGGCAGGAGGGTCGCCTGCGTCGGCAACCGGCCCAGGCTACCCGAAAGCGCCCTGATCTGCGAAATCCGTATATGGTGAGCCAGTCAATCTTCGACGATCGGGGGATCTTGTGACGTACCCCAACGGGCCCTACGGTCAGGGGTTCGGAGAACAATCCGGTTACCCGCAGCAGCCGGGTTATCCGCAACAGCCCGGTTACCCCCCGCAGCCGGGTTATCCGCAGCAGCCAGGCGTTCCACCGACGTCTGGTTACCCGCAACAGCCGGGCTTTCCACCGCCGTCGGGCGGCTATCCGCAGCAGCCCGGGTATCCACCACCGCCCGGTTATCCCGGGGCGTACCCCCCACCGGGCCTGCCGCCCATGCCTGCCGCATCGCCAAGCGGTGCCACCGGCATCACCGCGGCCGTGCTGGCCGGGCTCGGCGCCCTCACCAACATCTTCGGTGGCATTGCGGGGTTGATTGGTCTGCTCATCCTCAGCAACGACTCGACCTTCGACGCATTGGAGCTCTCAGGAGGCGCGAAGGCGCTGCTGGCATTGGTGCTCGTGCTGAACCTCGTCAGCGGACTTCTGCTTGGGGCTGGCACCGTGATGTTGTTGCTGCGCAAGATGATCGGCCGGTGGCTCGTGGTCGCAGGATGCGGGGTGACAATCCTGTCCAGTCTGATCGGCGTCGGGATCAGTAGCGCCGCGGCATCGCAGGTGCCCTACGGTGGCGGCGGCGTGTCCTCTCTGCTGAGTCTGATCTTTCCGGTCCTGACACTCGTCCTGGCGTTGCTGCCGTCGACAACGGCCTGGATCCGGGCGAAAGAGAATCCCGTTGCACCCCAGCCCTATCCGCCGTATCAGGGCTGGGCCTGACCCTCGTGACCTCTCTGCACGGACCCGACGGTACGGAAACGTCTGACGTCTCGGAACCTGCGTCCGACGTCGCCCCGAACGCAGTCACGGCGATCCTCACCGCTGTCCTGGCGGTGATCGGCGGACTGCTGACCCTCGGCAACGGCATTCTCGGATTGTCCGGACTTTCCGCGCTCGTGACCGACGCGGGTCTGCGGTCCCTGGCCATGAGATCCCCCGGGGTCCTCACCATGACCGTCCTTGCCACGCTGCTCAGTGTCGTCTGCGGAGTCCTCCTCCTGGCCGGCGTGCTGGCGCTGGTGCGACGCAAGGTGATCGGCCGCCGACTCATCGTCATCGGCAGTGCCTTGATCATCGTGGGCAGCCTGGTCAGTCTCTGGATGAATGTCGCGACGACCGGCAGCTACGCAGCTCCCGGGTCGAGCGGACTGGCGGTCCTGAGCTTCGCCCTGCCGATCGTCACGATCGTGTTGGCCGTGCTGCCGACGACGACCGCGCGGGTTCGGCGAAACCCGTGACTGCCTCAACATTGTCACGCTGGAGTGGCTGTCACGGCCGAGCGTCACGCTAGCGTGCGTGAAGGTGTTTGCCGCTCGGAATCCGGCGCCCGCTCGACCCGCACCCGGTCCGCCGACGGCCGCAGCCAATCCGGCAGCCAGCGCGGCGGAGTATCGGAGGCCCGGTCGAACACCCCGCCGGTCGGGTCGTCGATGCGTCCGCCGTAGCGGACCAGGTCCAGTTCGGGGCGGTAGATCTGACGGATGACCAACGCGCACAAGACGATCACCGCAAGATCACGCAGGAGCACGGTGATGGTGAACCACTGCTCAGGTAGCCCCTTGTTGGACTCACCGTACAGATAGAGCATCCGAGGAACCCAGACCAGGGCGTCAATCGTCATCCACGCCAGCAAGATTCGACGATGCGGCAAGGCCAGCACCGCCAGCGGCACGAGCCACAGGGAAAATTGTGGGCTCCACACCTTGTTGGTCAGCAGGAATGCCGCCACCACCAAGAAGGCCAGCTGCGCCAGCCGGGGCCGTTGCGTCGCGGTCAGTGCGATGTAGCCAATGGCGATGCAGCACGCCGCGAACAGCACCGCGGTCACCGTGTTGAGTACCGTCGGCGGCTGCCAGAAGCCGAGATCCTGGTCGAACCCGCGCCAGTCGGTGAACGACTTCACCACGTTGTAGAGCGAATCCATGTCGTCGCCGCGACGGGCGTTGAGCCGGAAGAACTCTGACCATCCTCGCGGGAAGAGCACCATGATCGGCAGGTTGACCACCAACCAGGTGATCACCGCGGTCACCGCGGCCTTGCCGACCTCCCGCAGCCGCCCGGTCCGCAGGGCCAGCAACACCAACGGGACAAACAGCAACAGCGGGTACAGCTTGGCCGCGACGCCGATCCCGATCAGCGCACCGGCCCACACCGGTTTGCGCCGCGCCCACGCCAACATCGCACCGGCGGCGGCCGCGGTGGCCAGTGCGTCGAAGTTGGTGAACACCTGGAAGATCACGATGGGCGACCCCGCCACGAGCGCGGCATCCCAGACCCTTCGGCCGGCCATCCGGGACGTCGCCCAGATCGTGGCCAACCAGGCCAGCGCCAGACCGAACGCGGCGATGTTGAAGAACATCACCACCTCGGCCACCACCGGGATCGACACCAGTTTGGTCAATGCGGTGTACGTCTTGGCCAGGGACATCGACACGTACTGATAGAGCCCGGTGAGCACCGGATACTCCATGTACCGGATCGCCGGGCTGCCGTCGTACTGCATCCGCGGCTTGCCGGTGGCGTCGTTTTCCACCCAGCTGGACTTGTAGGGAAACTTGCCCAGGTTCAACAACTCTGCGGTGTAGAGCGGAACCGTGTCGGAGTAGCAGAGTTCGTAATAGGCCCGGTTGTTCTCCCAGTTGGCCACCCGCTGACCGGCGGTGCCGGTGCCGGTGGTCTGCAGGCAGGCGGCCTTGGACGTGTACCCGAACGCCAGGAACACCACGGCGATCAAGAACATCACCCGCAGCGGGGTCATGAACCGGGCCCGGCCGATCAGCGCGTGACGTCCAACCGGCCCGCCCACGGTCTGCGACAGCGCTTCGGCCAGCCGGTCGTTGCGGCTGGGGAGGTCGCGCTCGTCGGCACTCCGCCGGTCATCGACGAGCGGAGCCGGCGAGTCCAGCCCCGCCGGCGAATCCCGGTCCGTCACGGAGGCGGCGGGGGTACCGGAACGCCCGGCTCGCCGGGGATGACGGGGGCTCCCGGCGGCGGTCCGATCGGCACGGTGGTCGGCGGGCCGATCGGGATCGTGATGCCCGGGGCCACTTCGATGGTCGGCTGGATGACGGTCTCCGACGGCATCCCCGCGATCGGCGGGCCGCCCGGGGTACCCGGCACCGTCCCCGGCGGCGGAGGCGGCGGCGCCTGCGGCACACCGGCATAACCACCGATTTCGGTCGGCTTCGGGAACGACTCGTTGTCGGTGCCCTCCAACGCACCGTCCATCGTGGCTTTCCAGATGTCCGACGGCAGGCCCGATCCGTAGACCGGCCCACCCCACTTGTTCTTCAACGGCTTGACACCCTCGGTGGTCCCGACCCAGACCGCGGTCGACAGCGACGGTGTGTAACCGACCATCCAGGCGTCACGGTTGTCGCCGGTGTCGCCCAGTTGGTTGGTACCGGTCTTGGCGGCCGAGGCCCGCCCGCCGGCCAGGTTGTGTCCCTTCGACCAGCCGGCGATGGGCTGCATCGCCGACGTCACGTTGTCGGCGACCGCCTTGTCGATGCGTTGTTCACCGTTGTCCTGCTTGGTGGCGTCGAACAGCACCTGCCCCGCGGAGTTCACGACTTTCTGCACGAAGTGCGGCTTGTGATAGACACCCGAGGCCGCCAGCGTGGCGTAGGCCGAGGCCATGTCGATCACCCGGGACTGGTACTGGCCCAACACCACGCCGTTGTTGGGCGGCCCGCCCTTGCCGTCCTCGGACAGGGTGTGCTCGACGCCGGGGAAGCTCTCGGCCACACCGGCGTCGTGCGCGGCCTTGGCCACGTCTTCGGGTCCGTTCTCCAGCTTGAGCATCAGCCGGTAGTAGCTGGTGTTCAGCGACCGCTTGAGCGCCTCGGCGATCGAGCAGGTACCACACCCCTCGCCCTCGACGTTGGTGATCTTGATGCCGTTGACCGTGACCGGCCCGCTGTCCACCTGATAGCCCAGGCCGATGCCCTGCTGCAGCGCCGCGACGAGGGCGAACACCTTGAACGACGACCCCGTGGGCAATCCGGCCTGGGCGAAATCGAAGCCGTTGGCGTCCGAGCCGCCGTAATAAGCCTTGACCGCGCCGTCGTGTGGGTCGATGGACACCACCGCCGTGCGCATGTCTTCGGCTTGGCCGTCCATGTATTTGGACACCGCGTCTTCGGCGGCCTCCTGGGCCTGCGGGTCGATCGTCGTGGTGATCTGCAGACCCTCGGTGTTCAGCGTCTGCTCACTGATGTCGAACAGGTCGAGCAGTTCCTTGGTGACCTGCCGTTCGATGAGTCCGTTCGGTCCGGTGGTCTGGTTTTCCTGGCGGGCCTGATCGGGCGGCACCGTCGGCGGGAACACCTGCCCGGCACGGTCACTGGCCGACAACGCACCCATGTCGACCATGCCGTCGAGCACCCAGTTCCACCGGTCGGCTGCCCCCTCCGGATCCACGGCGGGATCCAGCGTCGACGGCCGCTGGATCAGCGCGGCCA
>NZ_MBEQ01000107.1 GCF_001954135.1 Mycobacterium sp. GA-1841
GGGTGACCAGCTGGGCCAGATAGGCCTTGGTGTCGGTCACCTTCGCCAGGTCGACCTCGGCCCAGCGCAGGTAACTCTCCTGCAGCACGTCATCGGATTCGGTTGCCGTGCCGAGGATCTCGTAGGCGATGGTGAACAGCAGCGGCCGCAACAGCGTGAACCGCTCGGCGTGCTCGTTCGAGTTACCTGCGCCGGCGGTGGACATCAGACGAGACTCTCCTGCTGCGCCGCGGCGAGCTGACGGGCCCGGTTGTCACCCTTGAACCAGAAGTAGGATCCGGGCTTGACGCCCTCCTTGCGCAGGAAGGTGATGGTGGCCCGGCACACCTGCTCCTTGAGGAACGCACCGGTGCGCCCGCCGATGTAGACGTGGCGCGGGCTGTCGTCGGAGTGGCACAGCTGCACGGTTCCGGCCTTGCGGCCGACGCTCACGCACTGTCCGGCGAACGCCTGGTTGAGGGCCTTGGGTTGGGTGCCGGCGATCCGGGCCAACACGGTGTCGGCGGCCTGGATCCCCATCGGGCCCGCCGACTGGCAGCTCATCCGCAGCGGAATACCCGATGGTGCGGCGGCGTCACCAGCTGCCACGATGCGGGCGTCGTCGAGACTCGTCAGCGTCTCGTCGGTGAGCAACCGGCCCAGCTCGTCGGTGCGCAACCCGCTGGCCGCGGCCAGCCCGGGCACCCCGAATCCGGTGGTCCACACCGTCACCGCGCTGGGCAGTCGGTTGCCGTCGGCCAGACTGATCGCATCGGCCTCGACCGCCGAGACCAGGATCTCGGGTCCGTCGACGATGGTGACGCCGAGCTTGGTCAGCGCCTTGACGATCGAGCGCCGGCCGCCGCGGCCCAGCGAGGCGCCGACCACATCGGTGACGAGCGTGACGTTGCGGCCCACCTCGGCGAGCTCGGCGGCCGCCTCGATCCCGGTCAGACCGCCCCCGACCACGACCACCGGGGCCGGCATCGGCACATCCTGCAGCCGCGCCCGCAGCCGCTGGGCGTGTTCGAATTCCGAGAGCGGGTAAGCGAATTCGGCCGCGCCGGGCACCGAGGCAGGCACCCCGGCGGTGCTGCCCACGGCGTAGATCAGGTAGTCGTAGTCGAGTACTTCGCCGGAGGTCAGCTGCACCTGGCGAATCTCGGCGTCGATGCGTTCGGCGCCGTCGACCAGAAGCCGGACCCCGGCGCCCAACATCGTGTCGTAGGCCACGGCGGCGTCATGGTTGCCGACGGCCAGCTGGTGCAGCCGGATCCGCTCGACGAACTCGGGCCGCGGATTGACCAGCGTGACAGCGACTCCCGGCGTGCTGTGCAGATGGTTGGCCGCCAGCACTCCGGCATATCCACCGCCGATCACGACCACGTGAGTGTTCTGCGTGCTCATTGGGTGTCTCCTCTCAGAAGGCGTGTGCCCTCAAGACACCGCACGGCCCCGAGATGTGACAGCCGGCCGGGCAGATGTGGCCTAGATCACGGGATCAGACCAGTCCCAGCGCCAGCATCGCGTCGGCCACCCGGATGAAGCCGGCGATGTTCGCGCCGGCCACGTAGTTGCCCGGCTTGTCGTACTCGTCGGCGGTGGACAGGCAGCGGTCGTGGATGCGCCGCATGATCTCGGCCAGCCGGGCCTCGGTGTCGTCGAAGTTCCACGAGTCCCGCGAGGCGTTCTGCTGCATCTCCAGCGCGCTGGTGGCCACACCACCGGCGTTGACCGCCTTGCCCGGGGCGAACGTCACCCCGGCGTCCTCGAAGTTCTTCACGGCCTCCGGGGTGCACGGCATGTTGGCGCCCTCGGCGACGATCTGGCAGCCCGACTGGATCAGCATCGCGGCGTCGGCGCCGGAGAGCTCGTTCTGGGTGGCGCACGGCAACGCGATGTCGCACGGCACCTCCCACACGCTGCCGCCGGTGATCACCTGGGCCGAACCGCCACGGGCCTCGGCGTAGTCCTCGATGCGGCCCCGGCGCAGCTCCTTGACCTCCTTGAGCAGGTCCAGGTCGATACCCTTGTCGTCGCGCACGTAGCCGCCGGAGTCCGAACAGGCCACCACGGTGCCACCGAGCGCGTGCACCTTCTCGATCGCGTAGATCGCCACGTTGCCCGAGCCGGACACCACAACCTGCTTGCCTTCGAAGGACTGTCCGCGCGAGCGCAGGATCTCGTCGACGAAGAACACCGTGCCGTACCCGGTGGCCTCGGTGCGCACCTGCGATCCGCCCCAGGTCAGTCCCTTTCCGGTGAGCACACCGGACTCGTAACGGTTGGTGATCCGCTTGTACTGGCCGAACAGGTAACCGATTTCGCGGCTGCCGACGCCGATGTCGCCGGCGGGCACGTCGGTGTACTCGCCGATGTGGCGGTAGAGCTCGGTCATGAAGGACTGACAGAACCGCATCACCTCGGCATCGGAGCGACCCTTGGGATCGAAGTCCGACCCGCCCTTACCGCCGCCGATCGGCAGACCGGTCAGCGAGTTCTTGAAGATCTGCTCGAAGCCGAGGAACTTCACGATGCCGAGGTAGACCGACGGGTGGAAGCGCAGACCGCCCTTGAACGGTCCCAGCGCCGAGTTGAACTCGACCCGGAAGCCGCGGTTGATCTGCACGGTGCCGGAGTCGTCCTGCCACGGCACCCGGAAGATGATCTGCCGTTCCGGTTCGCACAGCCGACGGATGATGGCTCCGTCCGCGTAGTCCGGGTGCTTGGCCACCACCGGCCCGAGGCTGGTCAGCACTTCGATGACGGCCTGGTGGAATTCCTGCTCGCCGGCGTTGCGCTGCGCTACTTCCTCGTAGATTCCCTGCAGTTTCTCGTGTAATACAGCCATGTCAATCCATCTGGTAGCGGGGGAAGACCCCCGTTGGAGCGGGCAGTTCGGTCCCGGGCTTGATCCGGGTTCCGATCGAGTCGAAGTCACGGGCGTCGGCCGGCCGGCCGAGCAGGTCGAGAAGCTTGGCCGTCGAGTCCGGCATCACGGGCTGCGTCAGCGTCGCCGCGATCCGCACCACCTCCAACGTCGTGTAGAGCACCGTACCGAACCGTTGCTGGTCGGCCGGATCCTCCGACTTGCGCAGGACCCACGGTTCCTGCGCCGAGAAGTAGCGGTTCGCCGCACCCAGCACCGACCAGATCGCTTCAAGCGCAAGATGCATCGCGGGCACATCGTAGTGGGCGCGCACTTGGTCGAGCAGACCGTCGGCGGCATTCAGCAGCGCGACGTCGTCGTCGTCGAAGGTTCCCGGGTCGGGCACCACGCCGTCGAGGTTCTTGGCCACCATCGACAGTGAGCGCTGCGCCAGGTTGCCGAGCTCGTTGGCCAGGTCGGCGTTGATCCGGCCGATGATGGCTTCCTCGCTGTAGCTGCCGTCCTGGCCGAAGGACACCTCGCGCAGGAAGAAGTAGCGCACCGGGTCGAGCCCGAAGGTGTCGATGAGCGCGATCGGATCCACCACGTTGCCCACCGACTTGCTCATCTTCTCGCCCTTGACGTTGATGAAGCCGTGCGCGAAAACCCTTTCGGGAAGGGCGATCCCGGCTGACATCAGGAACGCGGGCCAGTACACCGTGTGGAACCGGATGATGTCCTTGCCGATCATGTGCAGCTTGGCGGGCCAGTACTTCTGGAAGTCTTCAGCGGCCTCGTCGGGAAAGCCCACGCCGGTCAGGTAATTGGTGAGCGCGTCCACCCACACGTACATCACGTGGTCGGGATGGTCGGGCACCGGCACACCCCAGTCGAACGTGGTCCGCGAGATCGACAGATCCTTCAGCCCACCGGAGACGAAGCTGACGATCTCGTTGCGGCGCACATCGGGGCCGATGAACTCCGGGTGGTCCCGGTAGTGCGCCAACAGCCGCTCGGTGTAGGCGGAGAGCTTGAAGAAGTAGGTCTGCTCCTCGGTCCAGGTCACCGGGGTGCCCGTCTCGATCGAGAACCGGGTGCCTTCGGCATCGGAGCCACGCACCTCGGTCTCGTCCTCGGCGAAGAATCGCTCGTCGCGCACCGAGTACCAGCCGGCGTAGGTGCCCAGGTAGATGTCCCCGGCCTCGCTCATCCGGCGCCAGATCTCCTTGCACGCCTCGTAGTGGTCGGCGTCGGAGGTGCGGATGAACCGGTCGAAGGAGATGTTGAGCTTCTCCTGCAGCCGCTGGAAGACGTCGGAATTGCGGTTGGCCAGTTCGGCCGCCGCGATGCCCTGGGCCGTCGCGGCCTCGGCCATCTTCTGCCCGTGCACGTCGGTTCCGGTCAGGTAGCGCACATCGAAGCCGTCGAGCCGCTTGAACCGGGCGATCGCGTCGGTCGCGATGTACTCGTAGGCGTGCCCGATGTGCGGCGCACCGTTGGGATAGGCGATGGCCGTGGTGATGTAGTACGGGACGTTGGAAGGCTCACTCATTTGCCCCCACCTTATGGTGTTGCGGTGGGGTCCAAACGCTCAGCCAGGGAGAAGCCGCCGGCTCCGGAGCCGTTGGCTCCGCTGGTCGACGCGCACACCCACCTCGACGCCTGCGGCGCACAGACCGCTGACGACATCCGCGCGATCGTGGACCGCGCGGCGGCCGTCGGGGTGGGCCAGGTGGTCACGATCGCCGATGACCTGGACTCGGCGCGCTGGGTGACCACGGCCGTCGAGGCTGATGAGCGCGTGTACGGCGCGGTGGCGCTGCATCCCACGCGGGCCAATGCCCTTGACGACGCGGCCCGGGCCGAGGTGGAGCGCCTGGCCGCCCATCCGCGGGTGGTCGCGGTCGGGGAGACCGGCATGGACCTGTATTGGCCGGGCCGGCTGGAGGGCTGCGCGACGCCGGCCGAGCAGCGCGAGGCCTTCGCCTGGCACATCGAACTGGCCAAGCGCACCGGCAAACCGCTGATGATCCACAACCGCGACGCCGATGCCGAAGTGCTCGACGTACTTCGCGCCGAAGGGGCGCCCGAGACAGTGATCTTCCACTGTTTCTCGTCGGGTCCGCAGATGGCTCACACCTGTGTGGACGCCGGCTGGGTACTCAGCCTCTCCGGAACGGTCAGCTTCAAGAACGCCCGTGACCTGCGGGAAGCCGCGCGGCTGATCCCGCCGGGCCAGCTGCTGGTGGAGACCGACGCACCGTTTCTGACCCCGCATCCGTTCCGCGGCGCACCGAACGAGCCGTATTGCCTGCCATACACTGTGCGGGCACTCGCAGAGTTGCTGGACCGGCCCGCCGAAGAGGTCGCGTCCGAGACCGCGGCCACCGCGGCGCGGGTGTACGGACTTAACGGGAGCGGCCGCGCCTAGTTGCCCGGTGTGGGCCGATTCGTTACCGTCTTGTGATCAAACCTCAACCGCCGGCGGTGAACTGTGCCGTCCGTACCGGGGAGAAAAGCTGATATATGGACGTGCTCGACAAACTTCATGAGTCCCGCTCACCGCTGCTGCGTGGCGTGGTGGGGGCCCTGCTGGTCACGCTCACCGCGGCCGGGGGTATCGCCGTCGGATCGCACAAGACCGTCACGCTGAGCGTCGACGGCGCGCCGATGACGGTGACGACGATGAAGTCCACGGTGATCGATGTGGTCGAAGAGAACGGATTTTCCGTAGGCGATCGCGATGATCTTTACCCCGCCGCCGACGAGTCCGTGCACCAGTCCGACACCATCGTTCTGCGCCGCAGCCGGCCTCTGCAATTGTCGTTGGACGGTAACGACAGCAAGCAGGTGTGGACCACCGCCTCGACGGTCGACGAGGCTCTCGCGCAGCTGAAGATGACCGACAAGGCACCCGCGGCGGCATCGCGCGGCAGCCGGGTGCCCCTCGGTGGGATGGCGCTGCCGGTGGTCAGTGCCAAGACGGTCCATATCGACGACGGCGGTGTGCCCTCGACGGTGCACCTGGCGGCCCCCAACGTCGCCGGTCTGCTCGCCGCGGCAGGGGCCCCGCTCGAGCAGAACGACACCGTGGTTCCACCGGCATCCGCCCCGGTCACCGAGGGTATGCAGATCCAGGTGACCCGCACCCGCATCGAGAAGGTGACCGAGCGGATCCCGCTGGCGCCGGACAACAAGCGCATCGAAGATGTCGAGCTCAACATGAGCCGGCAGATCG
>NZ_MBEQ01000108.1 GCF_001954135.1 Mycobacterium sp. GA-1841
GCGGGTCGACAAGGCGGTGTCCGAGCACCTCGCGACCCGTGGTGAGGCGAAGCTGTCCACTTCGCAGGTGGGCGAGCAGCAGGGCCACGCTCATCACCGCGGCCGTCGGATCGGCGATCCCCTGCCCCGCGATGTCAGGTGCACTGCCGTGGACGGGTTCGAACATCGACGGATTGGTCCGGGTGGCATCGATGTTGCCGCTGGCGGCCAGTCCGATGCCACCGCACACCGCGGCCGACAGGTCGGTGATGATGTCGCCGAACAGGTTGTCGGTGACGATCACGTCGAACCGGCCCGGATCGGTGACCATGTGGATGGTCGCGGCGTCGATGTGCTGGTAGGCCACCTCGACATCCGGGTACTCGGCACCCACCTCGGCCACCACCCGCGACCACAGCGACCCGGCGAAGGTCAGCACGTTGGTCTTGTGAACCAGGGTCAGGTGTTTGCGGCGCGACTGGGCCCGGGCAAAGGCGTCGCGCACCACGCGCTCGACACCGAAGGCGGTGTTGACGCTGACCTCGGTGGCCACCTCGTGCGGGGTCCCGACGCGCAGCGCGCCACCGTTGCCGGTGTACGGACCTTCGGTGCCCTCCCGGACCACGACGAAGTCGATGCCGGTCACGCCCGAAAGCGGGCTGGCCACACCGGGATACAGCCGGCCCGGCCGCAGGTTCACATGGTGGTCCAGGGCGAACCGCAGCTTGAGCAGCAGCCCTCGCTCCAGGATGCCGCTGGGCACCGACGGATCACCGATCGCGCCGAGCAAGATCGCGTCGTACCCGCGAAGCTCCTCGATGGTCTCGGTGGTGAGCAGTTCGCCGGTTGCGTGGTAGCGCCGCGCGCCCAGGTCGTATTCGGTGCGGTCCACGCCGGGCAGCACCGCGTCGAGCACCTTGAGTGCCTCGGCGATGACCTCGGGTCCGATGCCGTCGCCGGCGATAACAGCGAGTTTCATGACAGGTCGACCACTTCCAGCGTCGTGGCGTCGACCGCGGCGGAGAGTGCGGCGCGCACGTCCTCGGGGACATCGGTGTCCAGGCGCAGCATCACGATGGCGCTGTCACCCTCGACGTCCTGGCTCAGCTGCGCGGCCAGGATGTTGACGTTCGCCCCGCCCAGCAGGGTGCCGATCTTGCCCAGCGCGCCCGGCTGATCGTTGTAGTGGACGATCAGGTTGTACCCCTCGGCGCGCAGGTCGAAGTTGCGGCCGTTGATCTGGACGATCTTCTCGACCAGCTGCGGCCCGCTCAGGGTGCCCGCAACGTTGACCGCGCTGCCGTCGGCGTGCACGACGCGCACATCGACCACGCTGCGGTGGTTGGGGCTCTCGGTGGCGGTGCTGATCTCGGAGGTCACGCCACGGTCGGTGGCCAACGTCGGAGCGTTGACGAATGTCACCTGCTCGTCGACCACCGCGGAGAACAACCCTCGCAGCGCCGACAGGCGCAGGATTTCGACGTCTTCCGACGCCAACTCGCCCCGCGCCTGCACCGACAGCGACACCGGGGCCGCATCCGAGAGGGCGCCGGCCAGCAGGCCGAGCTTGCGCACCAGGTCCAGCCAGGGCGCCACCTCTTCGCCGACGGCCCCGCCGCCGACGTTGACGGCGTCCGGCACGAATTCACCGGCCAGGGCCAGCTTCACGCTGGCGGCCACATCGGTACCGGCCCGGTCCTGCGCCTCGGCGGTCGAGGCACCCAGATGCGGGGTCACCACGACCTGGGGCAGCTCGAACAGCGGGCTGTCGGTGCACGGTTCGGTGGAGAACACGTCCAGTCCGGCGGCACGCACGTGGCCGCTGCTGATCGCGTCCGCCAGGGCCTGCTCATCGATCAGACCACCGCGAGCGGCGTTGACGATGATGACGCCCGGCTTGGTCTTGGCCAGGTTCTCCTTGCCGAGCAGGCCGGCGGTCTCCTTGGTCTTGGGCAGGTGCACCGAGATGAAGTCGGCACGGGCGAGCAGCTCGTCCAGGGGCAGCAACTCGATACCGAGCTGGGCGGCGCGCGCCTGCGAGACGTAGGGGTCGTACGCCACGATGTGCGCACCGAAGGCGGCCAGGCGCTGCGCGACCAGCTGTCCGATGCGGCCCAGGCCGACCACGCCGACGGTCTTGTCGAAGATCTCGACACCGGAGAACGACGACCGCTTCCAGGTGTGTTCGCGCAGGGTCGCGTCGGCGGCCGGGATCTGCCGCGCCGTGGACAGCAGCAGGGCCAGGGCGTGCTCGGCGGCACTGTGGATGTTGGAGGTCGGCGCATTGACCACGAGCACCCCGCGGGCGGTTGCGGCATCGACGTCGACGTTGTCCAGGCCGACGCCGGCGCGGGCGACGATCTTGAGTTTCGGGGCCGCGGCGATGACCTCGGCGTCCACCGTCGTCGCGGAACGCACCAGCAGCGCGTCGGCGTCCGGTACCGCAGCGAGCAGCTTTTCGCGATCCGGGCCGTCGACCCACCTGACCTCTACCTGGTCACCGAGTGCGGCAACGGTCGATTCCGCGAGCTTGTCGGCAATCAAAACAACGGGAAGACTCACGCGGACAGCCTAATGTGTGCGCCCTACCACAGCCGAACCGCGTGCGGTGTACTGATGGGTGTGGACGTCACAATCGTCGGCAGCGGGCCCAACGGCCTGACCGCCGCTGTCATCTGCGCCCGGGCCGGACTTGCCGTACGCGTGATCGAAGCCCAGTCGACAGCGGGCGGGGGCGCCCGCACCCTGCCTGATCCGGAGTTCAGCGGCGTGAGCCATGACATCTGTTCGGCGGTACATCCGTTGGCGCTGGCGTCACCGTTCTTCGCCGCCTATGACCTGACCGCTCGCGGCGTGGAACTGGCCGTGCCCGAGATCGCCTACGCCAACCCGTTGCCACACCAGCCGGCGGCCATCGGCTACCGCGACATCGAGCAGACGTGCGCCGAACTGGAGTTCGGCGACTCCTGGCGACGGCTGCTGGGCCCCCTGGCCGCCGATTGCGATGGCGTGGTGGGTCTCATCCTTGGCGACAAACGGTCGATACCGCCGTCGCTGGGCTCCGCTGTTCGAGTGGCCCCGCGTCTGCTCGCCCAGGGCACCCCGCTGTGGCGGTCCCTGAAAGGCGAGGACGCCCGCGCGTTGTTCAGCGGTGTTGCCGCACATACGATTTCCACGATGCCGTCCCTCGTCTCGGGCGGCGCCGGATTGATGCTGGCGACGTTGGCACACGCGGTGGGGTGGCCGATTCCGATCGGCGGGTCCCAGGCCATCCCGGATGCGTTGATCGCCGATCTCCTCGCCCATGGCGGCGAACTGGTACTCGGGCAGGAGGTCACCGAGCCACCGGCCGGCGTGGTGCTCTACGACACCGCACCCACCGCCCTGTTGTCGATCTATGGCAAGTCTCTGCCGGACCGCTACGCACGGGCCCTGAGCCGCTACACCTATGGCCCCGGCGTGGCGAAGGTCGACTTCGTGTTGAGCGACGAAATCCCTTGGCAGGATGCGCGTCTGGCTCAGGCCCCGACACTGCATCTGGGTGGCGGGCGGGCCCAGATGGCGTTGGCCGAGTCCGAGATCGCCGCGGGGCGCCATGCCGAGTGGCCCATGGTCTTGGCGGCACTTCCCCACCTCGCCGACCCGTCGCGCGTCGACGCGGCGGGACGGCGACCGCTGTGGGCCTATGTCCACGTGCCCAACAACTCCACCGTGGACATGGCCGAAACCGTCACCGAGATCTTCGAGCGATTCGCTCCGGGTTTCCGCGACGTCGTGGTCGCCGTGCGCAGCGTGCCCGCTTCCCGGATGGACGAACACAATGCCAACCTGGTCGGCGGAGACATCGGTGTCGGCGGCAACAACATGGCCAGCGCACTTCTGGGTCCCACTCCCCGACTCGATCCCTGGACCACGCCGATCCCGCGGGCCTACCTGTGCTCGTCGGCCACCCCACCCGGCGGCGGGGTACACGGGATGGCTGGTTTCTACGCGGCCCGCACCGTGCTCAAACGCGAGTTCGGGATCCGTGATCTGCCTAAGCTGGCGCCATGACGAACTCTGCACCCAAGGTCGCCGTCATCTACTACTCCGCCATCGGCCACGGCACCACCATGGCCAAGCGCGTCACCGCTGCCGCCGAGTCGGCCGGCGCCGAGGTACGACTGCGCCATATCGCCGAAACCCAGGACCCGCAGTCCTTCGCCCACAACCCGGCGTGGACCGCCAATTATCAAGCGACCAAAGACCTTCCGGCTGCCACCGGTGAGGACATCGTGTGGGCCGATGCGGTCATCTTCGGCTCCCCCACCCGTTTCGGGTCTCCGACCGCCCAATTCCGCACCTTCATGGATTCACTGGGCGGCCTGTGGGCGGAGGGCAAGCTCGCCGACAAGGTGTACGCGGCGTTCACCTCGGCGCAGACCGTGCACGGCGGTCAGGAGGCGACGCTGCTGAACCTGTATGTGTCGCTGATGCACTTCGGCGGCATCATCGTGCCGCCCGGCTACACCGATCAGGTGAAATTCGCCGACGGCAATCCCTACGGCGTCAGCCTGACCGCCAACCGCGACAACATCGAGCAATTCGACGAGACGACGAACGACGCATTGGATCACCTGGCCCGGCGCGTGGTCGGCGTCGCCGCCCGTCTCGCCGAGTAGTTGTCGGGTGTGACGTACGCCACGTAAAGTGGGGCTTGAACGCTCGGGCCACAGCAGGGGGCTGACGATGGTGCAGCGCAGGACGACGCAACTGAAGATGCTGTTCGGTGGATTCGCTGCGGCGGGCGCACTGGCATTCGCCGGGCTGTGCCTGCCGGCACAGGCATTCGCTGCCCCGGGTGATCCGGGCGGCGGCGCCTACGCAAACGGTGGCGGTGGCGGTGGCTATTCACGCGGAGCGGCCGGTGGCGGCTACGCGACCGGAGATGCCGGCGGGGCGTTCTCCCGAGAAGGCGCAGCCGGCGGCGGCTATGCCCGCGGCATCGCCGGCGGTGGATATGCGACCGGAGATGCCGGCGGCGCCTGGTTCCGGCAAGCATGCGCGGCCGCACAGAACGGCGACGGGCCGGCGCCCGTCGGTTGTGCGACCTGATCCGACCGCAGTACCCACGGCGAAATTGGTGCGTGGTCATCCGGCCACGCCCTCTTAGATTCAGTGTGTGGAGATCGCAGGCATCGCCCGGTTGGTGGGATCCGTCCCGCATATGAATCCGGTCATGAAGTTGTTCGCGGTGGGCGACTTGGAGCTCTATCACGTGAGCCCACCGCTGCACGGCTACCACGTGGTCGCCGCCTCGCAACAGTTGTGGGCCATGCGAATGCAGCTCCGCCACCCCGACGGTCGGCTCGAGCCACCCGAGGCCGACGACCCGGTCTCCACCGAGCTCTACGGTGTCGCCGGTGAGGGTCTGCAGATCGACAGCACCGAGAAGCTTCCCGGCAGCGCCGACGGCAGAAACGTCGCCCGCACGCTCGCGGCGATCGGCTACACGATCATCTAAATGCCGAAAGGCCAGTCATTGCACGCTTTTTCGAAGCTCGCGTGCAACAACTGGCCAGTCGTCAGAAATTTAGGCCGTTTCGGTGATCGGTCGGTCGACCCAGCTCATCAGGTCGCGCAGCTTCTTGCCGGTGACCTCGATCGGATGCTCGGCGTTCTGCTTGCGCAGGCCTTCGAGCTCCTTGTTGCCGCCCTCGACGTTGGCCACCAGACGCTTGACGAAGGTGCCGTCCTGGATGTCGGTCAGGATGTCCTTCATGCGCTTCTTGGTGTCGGCGTCGATGACACGGGGGCCCGACAGGTAGCCGCCGAACTCCGCGGTGTCGCTCACCGAGTAGTTCATCCGGGCGATGCCACCCTCGTACATCAGGTCGACGATCAGCTTGAGCTCGTGCAGCACCTCGAAGTAGGCCATCTCCGGGGCGTAACCGGCCTCGACCATGACCTCGAAACCGGCCTTGACCAGTTCCTCGGTGCCTCCGCAGAGCACGGCCTGCTCACCGAACAGGTCGGTCTCGGTCTCTTCCTTGAAGGTGGTCTTGATGACGCCGGCGCGGGCACCACCGATGGCCGCCGCGTACGACAGCGCCAGGGCCTGGCCCTCACCCTTGGGGTCCTGGTCGATGGCGATCAGGCAGGGCACACCCTTGCCGTCGACGAACTGGCGACGCACCAGGTGGCCGGGGCCCTTGGGGGCGACCATGCCGACGGTGACGTTGGCCGGGGCCTTGATCAGGCCGAAGTGGATGTTGAGACCGTGGCCGAAGAACAGTGCGTTGCCGTCTTCGAGGTTGGGCTCGATGTCGTTCTTGAAGATCTCGGCCTGCGCGGTGTCAGGTGCGAGCACCATGATCACGTCGGCCCACTTGGCCACCTCGGCCGGGGTGTCGACCTCAAGGCCCTGCTCTTCGACCTTGACGCGGGACTTCGAGCCCTCCTTCAGACCGACCTTGACCTGCACACCCGAGTCACGCAGCGAAAGCGAGTGCGCGTGCCCCTGGCTGCCGTAGCCGATGACGGCGACCTTACGACCCTGGATGATCGACAGGTCCGCGTCGGCGTCGTAAAACATCTCAACTGCCATGCGAAACTTCTTCCTTCTCTTTCTAGCTGTTCAGCGCTATGCGGCGAATAACGCTACTTGACGGCACTGATGCCACGCGGACCGCGGGACACCGAGACCATGCCCGACTGTGCGATCTCGCGAATACCGTACGGCTCCAGGACCCGCAACAGGGCCTCGAGTTTCTCCGGCGTACCGGTCGCCTCGACCGTGAGGGACTCGGTCGAGACATCGACAACCTTGGCGCGGAACAGGTTCACCGCTTCGATGACCTGGCCGCGGTTGGTCGCGTCGGCGCGCACCTTGATCAGAGCGAGCTCGCGGGAGACGGAGTTGTCCTCCTCCTGCTCGACGATCTTGATCACGTTGATCAACTTGTTGAGCTGCTTGGTGATCTGCTCCAACGGAGATTCCTCGACGCTGACCACGATCGTCATCCGCGACATGTGCTTGTGCTCGGTGGCACCGACTGCCAGGGACTGGATGTTGTAGCCGCGACGAGAGAACAGTGAGGCCACCCGGGCCAGCACGCCGGGTTTGTCCTCGACCAACACCGAAAGGGTGTGGGTGGGGGTGGTGTTGCTCATCAGTGCTCTCTCTTCTTCGCGCAAGCGCTCATCAGGCATGCCCCTCTGCGTCGTTCTCGTCGAACAGCGGCCGGATGTCACGAGCCGCCATGATCTCGTCGTTGCTGGTGCCGGCGGCGACCATCGGCCACACCTGGGCGTCGGCACCGACGATGAAGTCGATGACCACCGGGCGGTCGTTGATCGCGCGGGCCTGGTTGATGACGTCCTCGACATCCTCGGCCCGCTCACAGCGCAGCCCCACGCAGCCCAGCGCCTCGGCCAGCTTGACGAAGTCGGGAATCCGGCGGGAGTGCGTCGCCAGGTCGGTCTGGCTGTAGCGCTGCTCGTAGAACAGGGTCTGCCACTGCCGAACCATGCCCAGGTTGCCGTTGTTGATCAGTGCCACCTTGATCGGCGCACCCTCGATGGCGCAGGTGGCCAGCTCCTGGTTGGTCATCTGGAAGCAGCCGTCGCCGTCGATGGCCCACACCTCGGCCTCGGGCCGGGCGAACTTGGCGCCCATGGCCGCCGGGACGGCGAAGCCCATGGTGCCCAGGCCCCCGGAGTTCAGCCAGGTCTTCGGGTTCTCGTACTTGACGAACTGCGCGGCCCACATCTGGTGCTGGCCGACCCCGGCGACATAGACCGCCTCGGGTCCGGCGATCTGACCCAGTTTCTCGATGACGTACTCGGGGCTCAGGCTGCCGTCGCTCTGCGGCCCGTAGCTCAACGGGTAGGTCGTCTTCAGGCCGGACAGGTACTCCCACCAGCTGTCCAGTTTCAGTGTGTCGCGGGTGGTTTCGTCGCGGCGCAGCACCTCGATGAGGTCGGTGATGACGGCCTTGACGTCACCCACGATCGGCACGTCGGCATGCCGGTTCTTGCCGATCTCGGCGGGATCGATGTCGGCGTGGATCACCTTGGCTTCCGGAGCGAAGGACGACAGCTGACCGGTCACCCGGTCGTCGAAGCGGGTGCCCAGGGCGATCAGCAGGTCGCTGCGCTGCAAGGCGCCCACCGCGGCCACGGTGCCGTGCATGCCGGGCATCCCGAGGTTCTGCGGGTGGCTGTCCGGGAACGCGCCGCGAGCCATCAGTGTGGTGACAACCGGGATGCCGGTCAGCTCGGCCAACTGCCGCAGTTCGGCGCTGGCCTCACCACGGATGACGCCGCCACCGACATAGAGCACCGGCTTGTGCGCCGCGGCAATGAGCTTGGCGGCCTCGCGCACCTGACGGCTGTGCGGTTTGGTGTTCGGCTTGTAGCCGGGCAGGTCCAGCTGCGGCGGCCACGAGAAGGTGCACTGGCCCTGCAGGATGTCCTTGGGGACGTCGACGAGCACCGCGCCCGGGCGTCCGGAACGGGCGATGTGGAAGGCCTCGGCCATCACCTGGGCGATGTCGTCACCGTTGCGCACCAGGAAGTTGTGCTTGGTGATCGGCATGGTCATGCCGGTGATGTCGGCTTCTTGGAAGGCGTCGGTGCCGATCAGGCTGCGACCCACCTGCCCGGTGATGGCCACCACGGGGATGGAGTCCATCTGGGCGTCGGCCAGCGGAGTGATCAGGTTGGTGGCACCCGGACCCGAGGTCGCCATCATCACGCCGACCTTGCCGGTGGCGTGGGCATAGCCGCTGGCCGCATGGCCGGCGCCCTGCTCGTGGCGGACCAGCACGTGCCGCAACTTCTGCGAGTCGAACAGCGGGTCGTAGACGGGCAGCACCGCGCCGCCGGGGATGCCGAAGACGACGTCGACACCGAGTTCCTCCAGCGACCGGACGACCGCCTGCGCGCCGGTGAGCTGCTGGGGCGCAACCCGATTGGGCTGTCCCGATTCTGATTTGGCCTTGGTTGCGCCGTTGGCCGGCGCGCTTGCGGACCGGGCTGTCGGTCGCGTTGTCGGTGCGCTCACGATGTCCTCTTCACGGTCTTCGTCACATTCCTATTCAGAAAGTCTTCAACTTTTTCACTGGTGGCGACGCGCTTTGTGGCAAATAAAAAACCCCCGTCAGCCGGTAGCTGTACGAGGGTGGCGCGTCGATGCGGTTGGCTATGCCCGGCAGAGGGCCAGCGCGGCATCAACGCGCCAACCAATTACTACGAGCAATCCGGGGGTGTGCATAGCACCTGACGGTAGCTGCCGTACAGGTCGAAGGTCAAATTGCCCTACCCTGGCGCGGCTATCGCGGTGACGCGGGCGGGCCCGATGCCCGCGGTGGTGCAGGATGAAAGAGTGAGCGCACGATCGGCAACCGCCCCTGTCGTAGTCCGGATATCGCCCATGGCGCACCTGGCGGTCGGCTTCCTGACCCTCGGCCTGCTGACGCTGGTGCTGAGCAACCCGGCCTGGTTCGGGATTCTTCTGGTGTTCCCAATTGCCTTGTCCACAGCGATCTTCCGCTATCGCACCACCGCCGACGCCGACACGGTGACCGCCCGGACGCTCACCGGCGCGCGCACCGTGGCGTGGGGCGATATCAAGGGCCTGCGATTCGACCGGTCGTCGTGGGCGATCGCCGAACTCGTCGACGGGACGGACCTGCGTCTGCCCGCGGTGACATTCGCGACACTGCCGTTGCTCACCGAGGTGAGCAACGGTCGCGTACCGAATCCGTACGCCTGAGCGTCAGCCGAGCGGATTGCCGCCGTTGAGCAACACCCAGATGGCGATGCCGCCGCCGATTCCGAGAAGCAGGGCCACGAACGAACCGACGAAGGGCCGTCGGGCCCAGCCGCGGCCGGCGTCGAATCCGTAGCGCCCCGGGCCGGTCAGGATGAGCGCGGCCGCCGCCGCGACGACGATGAGCCGGTATTCGGTTCCGTCGGTGAGCAGTTCTGAGAGCCGGGCCTGCTCGTGGGCAGTCATCGCCGCGGCGAGCACGCCGTTGATCAGGTACGCCAGCGCGCCGGCCGCCGCAATCGGTGTGAAGAGCCCCAGCACCAGCAGCACGCCGGCGGCGATCTGTCCCCCGGTGGCGGCGTAGGTGAGGATGTCGGCGTTCTTGTAGCCCACCTCGCCCAGTGACGTGTTGAACCCGTCCAGCCCCGGCCCGCCCCACCAACCGAACGCTTTCTGCAGACCGTGGATCACCATCAACCCGCCGAGGGCCACCCGCAGAATCAGCAGACCGAGATCCTGGGTGCCGCGCCTACCGGCCGCTTTGACGCGGTCGTCGACGAACTCGTCGCGTTCGATCTCGGCCGGTTCCGCCGAGAACGGACCCACGGGGCCGGGACCGCCCGGCTGCAGGTATGGCAGCGGTTCGGGATCGGAGACCAGGCTGAACGCCGACTGATCGTCCGGTTTGGCGGAGTCGTACCGCGGGATCGCGGTGGTTTCGAAGTCGCCGCCGTACGTCTCCGACGGCAGATCGTCTTCGGGGTCGACCAGACTGGCTCCGGCCGGCCTGGCGGAATCGTCCGAGTAACCCGGTCGTTGCCAGGCTTGAGGGTCCTGCGGGTGACTGGTCACAGCTGCCAGGGTAAGTGCAACCTCGGCCCGATCCGGGTATTTACCCCGGCGCTTCTACCTGGTATCGGCACGGATGAGCACGCCGCACGGTCCCGACGTGGCGCACAGTGCCGAGCGATCCGTAATCTGGCGGGCATGAAATCGCGTCGGCGGATGACGGGGGTGGCCGCCGTTCTGTGTGCCGCGATGCTGGTCGGCTCGGGCTGCGCCCGGTTCGACGCGGCCCAGTCCGAGCCCTTCACGACCGAACCCAAGATGGCGCCGGGGCCGACGACCACGCCACCGCCGCCACCTCCACTGCCTGCCAAGCCGTTCCCCAAGGAATGCAAGGCGCAGGGGGTCATGCAGGGTTGCCTGGACAGCACCAGCGGGTTGATCATGCTGCCCGACAGCCAGTCGGCGCTGGTGGCCGAGCGCCTCACCGGCGCAGTCAAGCAGGTCTCGGTGAAGGCCGAGCCGAAGGTCAAGGTGGTGATCCCGGTCGATCCGTCCGGGGACGGCGGCCTGATGGACATCGTGCTGTCGCCGACCTACAGCCAGGACCGGTTGATGTACGCCTACGTCAGCACACCGAGCGACAACCGCGTGATCCGCATCGCCGACGGCGACGTGCCGAAGCCGATCCTGACCGGCATTCCCAAGGGTGCCACCGGCAATACCGGGTCTCTGACGTTCACCAGCAAGACCACGCTGCTGGTACAGACCGGCGACGCCGGAGACCCGGCCGCGGCCGCCGATCCGGCGTCGCTGGCCGGCAAGGTCCTGCGCATCGAGCAGCCCACCACGGTCAATCAGGCCCCGATCACCACGGCGCTGAGCGGCCTCGGCGCCGGTGGCGGCATGTGTGTGGATCCATCGGACGGCTCGCTGTACATCACCGACCGCACGCCGACTGCCGACCGTCTGCAGCGGATCACCAAGGATTCGAAGGTGTCGACGGTGTGGACCTGGCCGGACCGGCCCGGTGTCGCCGGGTGCGCGGCCCTGGAGGGCACCGTATTGGTCAACTTGGTCAACACGAAGACGACCGTCGCCGTGCGGTTGGCACCGGACACCGGTGCGGTCACGGGTGACCCAGAGGTGGTCCGCGAGAACGTGCGCGGGCACGCCTGGGCGTTGCAGGTGTCCCCCGACGGCAACGTGTGGGGAGCGACGGTGAACCGGACCGCCGGAGACGCCGAGAACTTCGACGACGTCGTCTTTCCGCTCTTCCCGCAGGGCGGCGGTTTCCCGCGCAGCAGCGCCGACAAGACCTGACCCGCAACAGTTTCCGACGCAGGCCGGCCGATGGTGGGTGGGCCGGTCGGCTGCTGCGGCCGCATCACCATGAATCCAAAAACCCTCCGGTGAGTATCACGATCAGATAACGATGACGTAGCATTGGCCGGGTGCCTGACCGCCAGCGCCGCAGATATGCACCGCGGCTACCGCGTGAAGAACGGCGCGAGCAACTGCTCGACGCGGCGTTGACCGTGCTCCATGACTGTCCCCTGCACGAGTTGCGGATGGAGGCGGTGGCCGAGGCGGCCGGTGTCGGCAAACCCGTGCTCTACACCGCGTTTCGCACGCGGACCGAACTCGTCACCGCCCTGCTCATCCGCGAGCATCACCACGGCCTGAACCAGGTGCTGGCCGCTCTGCCCACGGACCTGTCGGCTTCCGGGCCGACGGACGCCTACACCGCGACGGTCACCGCGTTTTTGCGCTGTGTGTTGGAGAACCCGACCCGCTGGCGCCTCATCCTGACCGTGCCCGACAGTGCGCCCCGCGACTACCGCGCGGCGGTCCGCAACGCCCGCAGCCAGATCCTCACGCACGTCGAGCAAATGGCGAAGGCCGGCATCGCCGTGGATCCCCGGCTGTCGGCGCTCGACCCCGAGTTACTGGGTCATACGTTGCTGTCGTTCGCCGAGATGCTCGGCCGGCTCGCCGCGCACGACCCGACCAGCTACCCGCGCGAACGGCTCGAGCAATACGCGGCTGCGGCGATGACGATGTTCGCCCGCCCGGTGGGCTGACGGGCGATCACCCGCTCTGGCCGCAGGCCGCCAGCACCAACTCCCGGACGCGGGCCGCGTCGGCCGAACCCTTGGTCGCCTTCATGACGGCGCCGACGATCGCGCCGGCGGCCTGGATCTTGCCGCCGCGGATCTTTTCGACGACGTCGGGGTTGGCCGCCAAAGCCTCGTCCACAGCAGCCTGGATCACCGAGTCGTCGCGCACGAGCGCGAGGCCGCGATCGGTCATCACCTGCTCGGGCTCACCTTCGCCGGCCAGCACCCCCTCGATGACCTGGCGGGCCAGCTTATTGGACAGCTTGCCGTCGTCGACGAGTTTGACCACCGCGGCCACCTGGGCCGGCGTGATCGGCAAGGCTTCGAGCTCGACCTCGCTTTCATTGGCCTTCTGCACCAGGAAGTTGCCCCACCAGGCACGCGCCGCCTCGCTGGAGGCGCCGTGGGAGACAGTGGCAGCCACTAATTCGACGGCCCCGGCGTTGACCAGGTCGCGCATCACCTCGTCGGAGATGCCCCAATCCTGTTGAATCCGCTTGCGCGCCAACCACGGCAGCTCAGGGATCGTCTGGCGCAGCCGTTCGACCAACTCCGCGCTGGGCGCGATCGGCTCAAGGTCGGGCTCGGGAAAGTAGCGGTAATCCTGCGCAGTTTCCTTGCTCCGTCCCGGAGACGTGTAGCCGTCCTCATGGAAGTGCCGGGTCTCCTGGGTGACCGTGCCGCCCGAATTGAGAACAGCAGCCTGACGGCGCATCTCGTAGCGGACGGCAACTTCGACGCTCTTGAGTGAGTTCACGTTCTTGGTCTCGGTGCGGGTGCCGAACTCGGTGGCCCCGACCGGCATGAGCGACAGGTTCGAGTCGCACCGCATCGAGCCCTGGTCCATCCGGACATCGGATACACCCAAGCCGCGCAACAGATCTCGCAGCGCCGTCACATACGCACGGGCGATCTCGGGAGCGCGGGCGCCGGTGCCCTCGATGGGCCTGGTGACGATCTCGATCAGCGGAACGCCGGCCCGGTTGAAGTCGGCGAGCGAGGTCGTCGCACCCGCGATGCGCCCGGTGTCGCTGCCCAGGTGGGTCAGCTTCCCGGTGTCCTCTTCCATGTGGGCACGTTCGATCTCCACGCGGAAGGTGGTGCCGTCGTCGAGCGGCACGTCGAGGTAGCCGTTGATCGCGATGGGCTCGTCGTACTGCGAGATCTGATAGTTCTTCGGCTGGTCGGGGTAGAAGTAGTTCTTCCGGGCGAACCGACCCCAGGGCGCGATGTCGCAGTTGAGCGCCAGACCGATGCGGATGGCCGACTCGACGGCCGCCTCGTTGAGCACCGGCAGTGAACCGGGCAGCCCCAGGCACACCGGGCAGACGAGCGTGTTGGGCTCGGCACCGAACCGGTTGGCGCAGCCGCAGAACATCTTGGTGGCCGTAGACAGCTCGACGTGCACCTCCATGCCCATCACGGGCTCATAGGCGGCGATGACGTCGTCGTAGTCAACGAGTTCAGCGGTAGCGACAGACATGGCAACGATCCTAGTTGTGCCGGATTCTCCTCGGCGAGCAGACGCAGATGTACCCATTTTCGCTGGTGATGCGGTACATCGGTGTCTGTTCGCGGGGGCTGGGATCAGCCGAAGAACTCTGCCGCGTCGTCATATCGGGACTGCGGGACCAGCTTCAGTTGGCGAGTTGCGTCGGCCAGGGAAACCCGGCCGATGTCCTGCCCACGCAGCGACACCATCATCCCGTACTCACCGGCATGGGCAGCGTCGGCGGCGTTGACTCCGAACCGGGTGGCCAGCACCCGGTCGTAGGCCGTCGGCGTACCGCCCCGCTGGACGTGCCCCAGCACGGTCACCCGCACATCCTTCTTGATGCGCTTTTCGACCTCGAGAGCCAATTGCTGTGCCACGCCGGTGAATTTCTCGTGTCCGAACTCGTCCATCCCGCCCTGACGCAACTGCATGGTGCCCTCGGCCGGCTTGGCGCCCTCGGCCACCACGCAGATGAAGTGGGCCGATCCGTGCTGAAACCGCTTCTTGACCAGCCGGCACACCTCCTCGACATCGAAGGGCTGCTCGGGGATCAGCGTCATGTGCGCCCCGGAGGCCAGCCCGGCATTCAGGGCAATCCAGCCGGCGTGCCGGCCCATCACCTCGACCAGCATGACGCGCTGGTGCGATTCGGCGGTGCTGTGCAGTCGGTCGATGGCCTCGGTCGCCACCTGCAGGGCCGTGTCGTGGCCGAAAGTCGCGTCCGTGCAGTCGATGTCGTTGTCGATGGTCTTGGGCACCCCGACCACCGGCACATTCTCCTCGGACAGCCAGTGCGCGGCGGTCAACGTGCCTTCCCCACCGATCGGGATCAGCACGTCGATCCCGTTGTCCTCCAGGGTCTGCTTGATCTGATCCAGACCGGCCCGCAGCTTGTCCGGATTGACCCGCGCAGTGCCCAACATGGTGCCGCCCTTGGCCAGCAGCCGATCGTTGCGATCGTCGTTGGCGAGCTGGATGCGCCGATCCTCCAACAGCCCGCGCCAGCCGTCGAGAAACCCGACCACCGACGAGCCGTACCGCTGGTCGCAGGTACGCACCACCGCCCGGATCACCGCGTTCAGGCCAGGACAGTCACCACCGCCGGTGAGAACTCCGATGCGCATGGGCACCATCTTGCCCCGCCTGACACGACCGTGCCGAGGATAAGGGCGTGCGAACTACAACGCGCTGGGCAGCGCGCCGCGAGCCGCCTCATAGGCTGCGCCGACGCGGTAGAGCCGGTCATCGGCCAAGGCAGGCGCCATGATCTGCAGACCGACGGGCAGGCCGTCGTCAGGTGACAGGCCCGACGGCACCGACATACCGCAGTGCCCGGCCAGGTTCAGCGGCAGCGTGCACAGGTCGAACAGGTACATCGACAGCGGATCGTCGACCTTCTCCCCCAGCCGGAACGCTGTCGTCGGGGTCGCCGGAGACACCAGCACGTCCACGCTCTGATAGGCCTGCTCCAGGTCGCGGGCGATCAGGGTCCGCACCTTCTGGGCCTGGTTGTAGTAAGCGTCGTAGTAACCTGCCGACAGCGCGTAGGTGCCGATCATGATGCGCCGCTTGACCTCTGGACCGAATCCGGCAGCACGGGTCAGCGCCATGACCTCTTCGGCGCTGTGCGTGCCGTCATCGCCGACCCGCAGGCCGAACCGCATCGCGTCGAAGCGCGCGAGGTTGCTCGACACCTCCGACGGCAGGATCAGGTAGTAGGCATCCATCGCGTGGTCGAAGTTCGGGCAGTCGACCTCGGTGACTTCGGCGCCGAGCGCGGTCAACTGGGCGACGGCGGCATTGAACGACTCCAGCACGCCGGGCTGGTACCCCTCACCGCGCAGCTGCTTGACCACACCGACCCGCACGCCCTTGAGATCACCTGCCGCACCGGCCTTGGCGGCGCCGACCACATCGGGCACCGCGGCGTCCACCGACGTGGAGTCGCGTGGGTCGTGGCCGGCGATCACCTGGTGCAGCAGCGCCGTGTCCAACACGGTGCGCGCGCAGGGTCCGCCCTGATCGAGCGACGACGCGCAGGCGATCAGTCCGTAGCGCGACACCGTGCCGTAGGTCGGCTTGACGCCGACGGTCGCGGTCAGGGCGGCAGGCTGACGGATCGACCCGCCGGTGTCGGTGCCGATGGCCAGCGGCGCCTGATAGGCGGCCAGCGCGGCGGCGCTGCCGCCACCCGAGCCGCCGGGCACCCGGTCGGTGTTCCACGGGTTGCGGGTCGGTCCGTAGGCCGAATTCTCCGTCGAGCTGCCCATGGCGAACTCGTCCATGTTCGTCTTGCCCAGGATCGGGATGCCGGCGGCGCGCAGCTTGGCGGTGACGGTCGCGTCATACGGGGCCTGCCAGCCCTCCAGGATCTTGGATCCCGCGGTGGTGGGCATGTCGGTGGCGGTGAAGACGTCCTTGAGCGCCAGGGGCACGCCGGCCAGCGGTGACGGCAGTGTCTCACCGGCGGCCACGGCGGCGTCGATGCGGGACGCGGTCTGCAGCGCGGCATCCGCGGCCACGTGCAGGAACGCGTTGAACCGGTCGTCGGTGGCCGCGATCTGGTCCAGGTGGGCCTGGGTCACCTCGGTCGACGAGACTTCCTTGGCCGCGATCTGGGCGCCCAGGGTCGCCGCGTCGCGGCGGATCAGCTCACTCATGCTCTTATTCACCCTCTCCCAGGATCCGCGGCACGGCGAAGCGTCCATCTTCGGCGCGCGGTGCCGCGGCCAGCGCCTCGTCCTGCGTCAGGCAGGGCACGACGGTGTCGGGCCGGGTCACGTTCACATCCTTGAGTGGGTTGTCGGTGGCCTCGACGCCGGTGACGTCGACGGACTGAATCTGGCTGACGTGGTCGAGGATGGCATCCAGCTGGCCGGCGAAACTGTCCAGTTCGTCATCGGTCAGCGCCAGACGCGCCAGACGCGCCAGATGGGCAACCTCGTCTCGGGAGATCTTCGACACGACAAAGCAGCCTAGTCACGCGACCAAATCGGCCGACGGGCAGGAGCGCAGCGAGCCGCGGAATCGACACGCCTCGTCGGCAGTGCACCGGCATGCCCACCCCCGACCCCTGTGGAACAGTGTTGCACGTGCCTTCGTATCTACTGCGGGTCCAGCTTGAGGACCGCCCAGGCAGCCTGGGCTCGCTCGCCGTGGCGCTCGGCTCGGTCAACGCCGACATCCTGTCGCTCGACGTCGTCGAGCGCGGCGCCGGCTACGCAATCGATGATCTGGTCGTCGAGCTGCCGCAGGGCTCGATGCCGGACGCACTGATCACTGCCGCCGAGAACCTGTCCGGGGTCTACGTCGACAGCATCCGCCCGCACACCGGGTTGCTGGAGGCGCACCGCGAACTTGAGTTGATCGACCATGTCGCCGCGGCCCAATCGAGGGCCCATCGGCTGCAGGTGCTCGCCGAGGAGGCACCCCGGGTGCTGCGGGTCGGCTGGTGCACCGTGGTGCGTTCGATACCGACGGGCGTGGAGCGCCTCGCCGCGAGTCACGGCGCCCCCGAGACGCGGGCCGAGTCTGCGCCGTGGTTACCGCTGCAACGGGCCACTGCGCTCGACGGCACCGACGATTGGGTGCCGCAGGTGTGGCGCGATATGGACACCAGCCTGGCGGCCGCACCCTTGGGCGACCACGACACCGCCGTCGTGCTGGGTCGGCCCGGTGGGCCGGGCTTTCGCCCCTCGGAGGTGGCCCGATTGGGCTACTTGACCGGGATCGTCGCCACGATCCTGCGCTGAGGCCTCAGCAGGTGTTCGGTGCCGGCGCGCCCGCCAACCGTCCCTCGACCCAATCACGCGGGGCGCTGCCGAGATCGAGCGTCCCGTGCCCCTGCCCGGGCGCCACCACCTTTTCGACGACATCACCCAACTCGCAGGCCCGACGGACACCGGCCTCGGTCCAGGCCGGCAGCACCAGATCGTCGGCATCCCCGTAGGCGACGAACATCGGTGCGGCGGCTCGGCGTTGCGGTACCGAGTACTCCCCCAGCCAGGTCCGCAACTGATCCGCCGCCTCGGGCGTCGACGGTTTCACATCCGCCGGCGACGCGCTCTGCACCACGAGCTCCTTGAGTGTGTCCTGCTCACCCGCACACTTCATGAACACATCGAGCCGATCTCGCATGATGCCGTGCAGATAGTCGTCGATGTCGAGTTCGGGATGGGCCACCCGCAGCCCGACCAGGATCAACGGCAGCACCGCCATCTGGCTTCGGGTGATGCTGCCGTCCTCCATCGCATCGACGATCGGCCGCAGATCGGTCGGCGGCGCGATGCTGACCGAGCCGATCAGCCGTAGGCCGGCGCCGTAGTCCTGGGACACCTCGTTGGCCGCCCAGGCCGCCTGGGCGCCCTGGGACACGCCGTAGGTGACCCATGTGTCAGATGCCTCCGGTACCAGTTGGCGAGCCGCCCGGGCCGCGTCGATCATGTTGTACGCCGCGGTGATCGGGTCCAGGTAGGGGTGCGGCCCCGGCATCCCGAGACCCCGGTAGTCGGTCAACGCCACGACGAATCCGCTGGCCAAGAACTGCGCGACGGCCGGCACCCCGCCCAGCAGCGCCGGGTAGGAGGACGGGGCGCATTCGGTGGTGACCCCGGTGGTGGGATGGCCGATGGATGCGATGGGCCAGCCACCGGGCGGCGGCTGCCCCGGCGGAACGAACACCACTCCCGAGACTGTACTTGCCGATCCATTGAAAGATGTTGAACGGTAGCGTATTTCGAAAACATTCTGGGTCAGCGCCACCAGCGCCGGATAGCTGTGGCTGGCCGATGACCGGGACAGCACCTGGCCGGGCGGCTGGTCGTCGGGGATCTCGGCCGGAGGCGGGTCGGCCTTGGCGCACCCGGCCAGCACCAGTAGCACCAACACCACAGCCAACAGTCGACGCCCGATCATGGCGCACCTCCGAGCGTGCTCAGTACCGCGACCGGATCAGCACACAGCCGGTCCAAAGCGCGTTGCATGACGGCCGGGTCGACCATCTGATCACAGAACGACGCCGCGAGGGTTTGTCCCCCGGCCAGCTCGTCGACCAACACCGTCACCGCGTCCGGCCCGTCGGGTTCGATGTACGCGCTGACCTGTGGCGGGCTCCCCCCAACCCAGTTCAGCTGATCGAACATGGTCAATTTGCCCAGATCACTGACCGAGAGCCGGATCCGGTCGGGCACCTCGACCGGATCGGTGGGGTCGGCCGGAGCCGGTGCGCCGCCGCGGCGGATCATGGCCTTGAGCTCGGCGAGCCCGAGCACCGCGACGGGCCATCCGGATTCGGTCACCGTGCGCACCCGTTGCGCGACCTCGGTGGGGGTGGGGTTCGGCGGCATCACGATCGGTACGGCGACCGCGAAATTGCCGTATCCGTCCTGGGCTTTGGCAGGCAGGTATCGACGGCAATCCACCAGAACGGCCACCTGATCGGCAACCCGTATCCCTTCGGCGTGCAATGCCGCCATCAGTAGCGCGATGGTGATCGAGGCCCGGGTTGATTCGGGGAACCGGCTTTTGGCCCGAGCCCGCAACTCGGCGCACTCGCGCGGGTGCAGATACCCGGTGACGGTGCGCCGATGGTGCCGCCACCGGCTGATCCGCCGGGTGGATGCGGCGTCGTCGGTGTCCGACACCGCCGCCTTGTTGAGCTTGCGGGTGCTCAGCATCTTGACGGCCTGCGCCGGTCGGGCGGCGAACTGTCGCCGCAGCGCGTGGCCGAGCGCGTTGGGGGTCAGGCTCTTCGCCAATGACTGGGCGGCAGCCACATTCGGCTCCCCTGCCAGCACCGAGAGCAGTGCCAGCCCCAACCGGCCGTCGCCGAGGCCGTGCGAATAGTCCACCAGCAGGTAGTCGCCGCAGATCGCCACCTCGATCGGTGGGTGGTCACCGGCCCAGCCTCGCACCGCATTCAGCAGCGCACCCAGGTCGGCGCCTGACAAGTCGGGTCGGGTGTGCACCGCCGACGACCAATCGATGACGCGATAGTCCCACTGCGCACCAGCGCTGGGCGCCAACGCGATTCGAGGCGTGGCCGAGCAACTCACCGCTTCAGAGAGTTTGGCGGCAATCACATCCTCCTGCAGATCGGCGACCGGACCCACCACCGCGACGATGCGCGACGCGGCGAGGCTCCGGTCGAGTGCACTTGCCCGGTACCGCCGCAGCCGGTGGCCGGCAACAGCTTGTTCGGTCACCCCGGACCGGTTATCAGACTGCATCGACCACCTCACGCATACGATGACGAAAGCAACTGCGGGAAAAGGTTTCTGCCCACGCGCGGATCCGACTTCGGTCGTAGTCACCCGGATCGAAGCCGCGCATGGTCTCGGCGAACCGGCCCACCACGTCCCGGTCCGAGCCGGGTTCGACGTGCACTCCGGTGACTCCGGGCACCACGGTGTCCATCGCGCCACCCGCGCCCAGCGCGATCACCGGCGTGCCCGTCGACATCGACTCCACCGGCACGATGCCGAAGTCCTCCACCCCCGGCATCACCAACGCGCGGGCCCTGCGGTGCAGATCGACAAGTTGGTCATGCGAAACTCTGCCGAGGAACGTGGTTTTCGGCCCCGCCAGCTCACGGCAACCTCGCATGGCCCGGCCCTCCCCCGCGACGACGAGCGGAATGTCGGCGGCGGCCGCGGCAGCCACGGCGATGTCGGGCCGCTTGTAGGGCACCAGGCGACCGGCCAGCAAGAAGAAATCCTCGCGCTCCACCGACGGGTCGGGGCGAAATCCTTCGGTGTCCACCGGCGGGTGGATGACCGTGGCCTCACGCTGCCACCACGCCCTGATCCGCTCGGCCACCGCCGAGGAGTTGGCCACCACGGTGTGTAGTCGGGGTGCGGCCGTGACCTCGCAGCGTCGGGCCACCGCGGCCAGCGCGGTCAGTATCGCCGCACCGGCCGCGCCCCCGCCTTCACCGGCACGCAACGTCGAATCCCAGGCCCACCGGGCGGGGCTGTGCACGTAGGCGATCACCGGTGCATCGGTGGCGAACACGGCCTGGGTCGCGAAGGCGTGATGGCTGACGACCACGGCCCGGTAGCCGCGCAGCTTCATGGTGCGGAAGGCCGCAGGCACCAACGGCAGCAGCGGTGCATAGGAGCCCTGTCCCAGCGCCCGGTAGAAGTGGTTGAGCCAGCCGGTGATCGGCGGCGTGCCCAGCCCGTCGGGAATTCCTGCCGCCCGCACGATCGGGGCGTACAGGTCGGCGTCGCCCCACTCGTGCGACAATTGTCTGACCACCTCTTCGGAACCGGCCACCTCGGTGAACCGCTCGTGGATGAGGCCGATGCGGCTAGCTGGCATCGGAATCAGCTGACTGATCGGCGGTTTCGGATCGAGCGACCTTGCGGGCTTTCTTGAAACGTCGTCGCGGGGAGATCTGCAGCACCAGCGTGGTCGGCGTCGCCATGTCGCGCAACTGGGTCAGGGTGCGGTCGGCCAACTTTCGGTCGAAGCCGGCGGTGGATACCACGACGATCGCCTCCGTTCCGGCCGGCATCGTGCGCCACCATTGGTCGGTCAGTGACACCTCGCGCCACGTCGAGCCGTCGCCGGACTCCGGCCCGTTCCAGAGCGGAGAGGACACCGCCTCACCACGCAGGATCAGCGCTGGGCGGTGCGCCTGCCGGGCTCGCGCCATGGCCGCCACCGCCGACGGCGACAGCCCTGACATGCCGGAATCGCCGAAGCCGAACTGGGCGCGGTGTTTCTGGGCCGCCTTACGGGCCCAGACCCGGTTCGGCCGGGCGCCGAACCGACCCCGCAACCACACCAGCAATTCTGCCGCGACCAGCAGCGTGGCCACCCCGGCCACCAACCCTTCGGCCACCGGCCGCGGCGCCACCGGTGCCGAATCCTGTTCGGGGACGGCCAGTACGGTCAGCTGATCGCTGCTGCTGTTCTGCAACGCACCGATATTGCCCTGCAGTTGGGCCAACCGCTCTTCAGCCCGCGCACGGTTGGGATCCTCCGGCGCCAGTGCACCGATCCGGGCCTGTTCGGCGGCGATCGCGGCCTGCAGGCCCTCCAGTTCCCGGGCCACGGTGGTGGCGTGGTTGGCAGCGGCCTTGCGAGCCACATTGATCACAATGGTGCGAGCCAATTGCCCGGCCAACTCCGGGGAGCGGGCAGTCACCGTGAACACCAGCAGCGCAGGTGATTCCCCCGGGCTGAGCTGGACATGCTTTCTGAGTTCGGCGGTGTCCCAACCAGTGTCGACTTCCCATAACACCTGCTTGAGGACGTCCCCGTCCCCAGCGAGTCCGACGAACGGTGCGCGCATCTGCTCGATGAACGCATCTCCGGGCACCGGTGCCTGCGCCGGCGTGATCTCGGCGATGACCACCGCTGCATACTCCTTGGGGACCAACAGCGTGCGCAGGCCGAACACTGCAGCGCCCACCAGTACCGCGATGAGCAGCGCCGGCAGCAGCGCCCGACTCAGATCCCGCAGATGACCGGTCAGGTCCACCGGAGGTGGGACGTCGCGGGGGCTCGACGGCACATCCACGTTGACACCACGCTCCTCGGCTGCACTGGCACGATCCGAACCGTCCCGTTCGGTAACCATCCGATCCATGGAGAATCATCCGCCCTTCGTCATGCCCACTGGGTCCGCTTGGCAAACGAGCGCCGTCGGGGCGCCCGCCGTGCTGAGGTACCGAATTCGGCGACCACGCGATACGCCTGCTTCGGCGCGAAGTCATACTGCAGAATCCCGAAATTCTGTTCGGGATCGCTCAGGTCTTCGCCGGCATCGCGGATGCTGTAGACGAATGTCGGGCCGATCCACGGCACCTCCCTGGCCGCTTGCAGCACGATCCGCAAGGTCTGCGCCTGCTCTGCCTCTGACACCGCGACGTCGGAAGTACCGGTAGGAGCCCCACATTCGGTGATCCAGATCGACTTGGCGCTGTCGCCGCCGGCGATCATCACGTCCCGGAGCTTCCACATTTGTTGCGCAGCATTCCATTCCACCGTGTCGGGCGCATCGGGCAACTCGGGGTAACTGTACGGATGCATGGCAACGGCATCGAAATATCGGTTCTGCCCGTTGGCATATAGTGCCGACAGGAAGGTCAGGGGGGCGATGTCGTCACCATGATCGTGCGCCGGCGCCAGCCCTCCCGAGAGCACCCACAAGTCGTTGTCCACCGCCTTGATCGCGGGGTATGTCAGCGCGAGCAACTGCCCGTAGGCTCCGGCATCCGGCACCGGCTTGAAGAAGGATTCGGTGTTGGGCTCATTCCACACCTCCCACACGGAGACGCTGTCGAGATATCGCCGGGCGGCGGCTGCAGCAAACTCAGCGAACTGCGCCGGGTCGGCCGGTCGAGCATGGCCGTCGGGTGCGCGGAGGGCCGGGCTCACCGCCCATGGCGGCGCATAGCCGACCAGTCCGAGCGGACACATGCCGAAGCGCAGCACCGCCTCGACCACCCGGTCGGTAGTTGACCAGTCCCGCTGACCCGGTACCGGTTCGATCCGGGACCAATCGAAATCGACCCGTATCGACCACATGCCGGCGTCGCGGGCCGCGGACAGCTCGCGAGCCAGGTCTTCATCGGACATGGTCAACATGCCCGCCCCGTCTGAACCGCCCACGCGCCCCTTGGCGGCGGCCGGGGCACAGTCCGCGGTCTTGGCCGCGCAGGTTCGCACGGTGAGCAGCCCGGCCACCAAGGTCAGACCGCACAGCAGGATCAGCCCGATCCACAGCCACTTCCGGGACTTCGATCGACTACCCGTCATCGTCATCACCGCAGTCCCAACACCGTGTCCAGCAGAATCGGAAGAGTCCGAGAGATGTCGTGGCCGGCGTCGATGCGACACCGCGCCGTCTCGACCATCCGGCCGCGCAATGCGTCGTCGTCCAAGACCGTCCTGATCGCGCCGGCCAGCGCCTCGGCGTCGTCGGGCGGTACCAGAAGCCCGGCGCCGCCCGCGAGAAACTCGACGGTGCCACCATGATTCGTGCCGATCACCGGCACCCCGTGCGCCATCGATTCCAGCACCGACAGCGGTCCGGCTTCGGGCAATACGCTGGCCGACACCATCACGTCCCATCGGCCGAGAGCGGCCGGTGCATCGACGTGCCCGAGAAACCGTACCCGCCCGGCCAATTCGGGCGAGGCAGCCCGCGCCTCAAGCTCGGCAACGTAATCGGCGTCGGACGGGAAGCTGCCGCCGGCAAGTTCGACCTGCACCCCGGGCAGTCTCGCCGCCGCATCCAGCAATACCCGGTGCCCCTTCCAGGGAGTGAGCAGTGCCAGCATGCCGACCACCGGCGGGTCGTGCAGCTTTCCGCCGAGCCGGGCCACCGGCCGACGAACTCCGTTGTGCGCCACAGAAACCGGAATGCCGGCGGCACGCAGCGGTGCCGCGGTGGCCTCCGATACCGCGACCGCCCGCCGCACCACCGGGCGCGCCAGCCGGATCACCACCCGCTGCTTGGCACTGACCACGGTGTCGTGCACCAGCCACGACACCCCGCGCGGGGGCGCCGCCAGCCGCATCGCCGGCAGCGCGAACAGTGAGTTCACCACCGTCACAGTCGAGGCCCGCCCGACGACGCGACGCAGGGCGCGCCCCGTCCACCACCAGCGCGCTGCCAACTTGACGGCAGCCACGCCGCGCGCCGGCCCCCGCTCACCGCCCAGCCCCAGCGACGGGATCGGCATGTGCGTACAGCCGGCCGGAAGGACCTGCGACAGCGGCCCGTTCGGGCAGGCGACGGTCACCGCATACCCGCGGGTGAGTGCTTCATCGACGAGATCGGACAACACTTTCTCCGCGCCCGACACCTGCGCGGTGTGGGCCACGAACACGACGGAGGAGACACTCACGGCTGACCTCCACGACTTGGCAACCGCAGTCGGATGTCACCGGTGAGCCGCAGCAGGAACGCAAGTGCCAGCACGGCCGCGGCGCCGACGATCGACACGACCGGCCATGGCAACCGATCCCCCACCGCCACACCGCCCACGGTGACCATCGCGGTGATCACAGCCAGTCCACCCAGTTGTCTGACCGGTATCAGTCCGATCGGCATGGTGCGGGCGATCAACACCCACATCAGCACGCCGGTGATCGCGAAGGTGAGGACCGTGGCAAGTGCCGCACCGTTATACGACATCCGCGGGATGAGGACCAGATTCGCCGCCACGTTGAACGCCAGCCCCGACACCGCCACCACCGGGTAATGACGCTGCCGTCCGGCCGCGGCCAGCAGGAAAACTCCGAGGGTGATCAGTGCCATCAGCGCTGCACCGAGCACGAGCAGCTGCGCAGCCCATGCGCCCGGTGTGAACCGCTGACCGTACAGCAGGCCGATCACCTGCTCGGCGGACGGCCAGAACGCCGCTACCGCAACCGCCCCGGCCAGTCCGAACATCATTGCGGCCGTGCGAGTTCGCTCCCGGAACAGCTCCGGCTGGCCAGGCCAGGCCGCAACCAGCAGGGTGCTGACCGGTCCGGCGGCGGCCACCGCAACGGTGTCCATCATGTCGGAGAACTTGTAACCGATGGAGTAGAGACCGACCGCGTCGAAGGTGTCCAGCAGGCTCAACATCAACACGTCGATCTTCTGCATGGCGATCGTCAGCGCGAAGCCGAGAGCCAATGGCACCGCCTCCCGCAGCATCGGGAGCCACCGGCTGAACTCGATGCGGCGTGCCGGACGCAGGCCCAGCGACCGCCGGCGCAGCGCGAGCAACTTGGCGGAAAGTTTCACGGCTTCGTTGACCACCGCGGGCAGCACGAAGATCAGCAGCACCGGCGCATAGAGCGCGGCCAGGATGGTCAGCACCAGTTGGACGAGTTGACCGAAACTTTCGGCCACCGCAACCAGGGTCAGCCGGTGCCGGCTCTGGAACAGCACGGTCAGGGCGTGGCTGGGGGTGGCCAACACCACCACCAGCCCACCGACCGCGGTCGCGGTGATGACATCCCCTGGATAACCCAGCACCACCACGTACCCCACCGCCAGCAGGTAACCGATCAATCCGAGGGCGGTCCGCAGCGCAATGAAAGCCGATGCGGTGCGGGCGATCTCCAGCGGGTCGGGATCGATCAGCTTGGCCAGCACCACCCGGCCGACACCGAGGTCGGTGACGATCGACATCATCCCGAGCAGCGCGAAGACGAAGGTGAACTGTCCCCAATCCTCGGCGGACAACGACCTCGCCACGATCACGGTGCCGGTCCAACCCAGCCCGGCTACCACCACCCGGCTGAGCAGTATCGAAACTGTGGCTCGGGCAGCGGCTTTGGGATCGGCCGCCACATGCCGATAGTCCGGTACTGGTTCGGCACCCTCCATCGCCGGGTCTTCGGTCATGTCATGGCCCCGGCGGCGTGATAGGCAGCGACGGTCCGCTCGGCGGTGCGCTCCCAGGACAGCTCGCGCATCGCCGCGACGGCTTTACCGGCCAACTCGCCGCGCGCGGCAGGCTCCGACACCAGTGCCCGCATGGCCTGAACCCAGTCGGCCACCCGGTGGGTGGCGACCAGAACGGCGCCGTCACCCACCACCTCGGGCAGCGCGCCGACCGCGCTGGCGACGACGGCACCGCCGCAGGCCATCGCCTCCACCGGCGGCAAGCCGAACCCCTCGTAATGGGACGCGTAGGCAGTGACGGTGGCGGCCGCATACAGCGCAGGCAGGTCGACGACCGAGACGTAGCCGAGTCCGCGAGCCGTCCCGGGCGCATCGGGCCCGGTGGAGCCGGCACCGGCCAGCAGGCACGGGATGCCCAGGAGGTCTGCGGCTTCGGCCACCAATTGCACGTTCTTGCGCGGCTCTACGGTGCCGACCTGCAGCACGAACCTCTCGGGCAGGCGGTATCTGGCCCGAACCCTGGCGATCTGCTCGGGGGTCGGTGGCCGGGCCCAACCGGCGGGCGCAAGCTCGACGACGGTGGCCTCCCGGCCACTGACCGATTTGATCCGTTCGGCGGTGAACCGCGACACCGCCAACAGCAGATCGGCCTTGCGTAAGGCATGGCGGACCAACCGGGATTCGCCAAGGGCGCGGAATTTCGTCGAGGCCGAAGGCATGTCGATGACCGAAAGGTCGTGCACCGTCGCGACAGTGAATCCGGTGGTGAGCACCGGCAGATCGACGTCCAAGCCGTGCACCACGTCAGAGCCGGTCACCGGCAGGGCACCCATCATCGCGCGGACCGCACCGCTGCACACCGGTCGCGGCACCGGCCGAACGGCGGCCGGCAACTCACCGACGGCGTCACGCTGCACGACGGCGGACAGTTCGGCTGCGGGTAGGTGGCTGGGCAATGCGTTCAACAGCTCACGGATGTAGGTCTGGACGCCACTGCCGCCCGGTCGCAAGGCAAGCGCCCCGTACTTGATCCGTGTTGCGCCGCTGCGCATCCGATCACCCCTAAGAGAAGCCAGAAATAGACGTCGAGCGGGAAGATCTCGAAGTACGTCGCGACCAAGCTGGCGGCCATCGTCGCGACGATGGACGCGCTCACCCCGAGCGCCAGGGCGCCGTCCCGACCGGGCAGCGTGCGCGCCATCCGGGTGGTCCACACCAGTGCGGTGACCAGCAACGCGAGCAATACCCACAATCCGACCGGTCCCAGTTCCAGCAGGATCTTCACGTAGTAGTTGTCCGGCTGATAGTTGACCGCTGGTCCGACCCCGCCCAGATCAGCCGCTGTCGCCATGCGGTCGGCTGCCGCGCCGGTGACACCGAGGCCTTCACCGACCGGATGTATCAGGATGCTGTCGATGATGTCGGTCCAGCCTGCGCTGCGCTCGGCGAGACTGCTCGACGAGAAGAGCACCTTCGAGGCGCCCGGGGGCAGCAACGGCAAGCAGGCCGCGATGCCGAGAACCACCGCGATCAACGGCGCCAAGAACGCGCGGAATCGAATCACCACCAACCAGACGACCCCGAGGAACAGGCCGAGGATGGCCGCACGTACCACCGCGGTCGCCATGGCGAGCGCCAAAATCGGTGTCAGCACGAGGAATACCTGATTGCGCCGGCGTTGGGGTTCGGCCAGCGCCACGGCGCCGGCGACCAGTAATGCCACCATCACATACAGCCCGAACCCGAACGGCTGGTTGAAGGTGCTGAAGGTACGGAAGAATCCGCCGGTGGTGCGCACTTGGTTGCCCCACTCGTAGCCCAGTTGCACCATCGCGCCCGGTCCCAGCACTTGCTGGGCGATGCCGACGAAGGCGGCCACCGAGCCGAGGACCATCATGATCCAGACCAGGCGGTCGCGGTCGACCGCGTCGAACGGGGCGAACCACAGGATCACCACGACCGCGAGGTAGAAGTACGTCACCTTGATCGCGACCACACCGACCAACCCGAACACCGCCAGCGCCGATGTCGAACCGAGCACCACGAACAGCACGGCCGCCGGCCACCACGGGGCCAGCAGCGGTGGACCGGCGGCGACCGGGCGACTTCCCCGACGCAACCAGGCGCAGCCCGCGGTGAAGAGCACCAGACCCTCTTTCCAACCCGCGGCGATGCCGGGCAGCGGCAGGATTGCCAACACCCCGTTCAGCGGGGTCAGCGCGGCCAGGATCAACAGGCCCCGTTGCGGGCGCCGGTACACCGCGACGACCACGACGAGCCCGGCCACCACGGCCGCCGCCAGGGCTCCCGCTTCAGCGGCCGACATCGGAGCACCTCCGGTCCAGTAGTCGCACTGTTGTCAGTCCCCGCTGCGACGCAGCACCACCAGCACCGTGAGCGCCAGGATCTTGAGATCCAGCCACAGGGACCAGTTTTCGATGTAGTAGTTGTCCCACTCCGCGCGATCGGCGATCGATGTCTGCCCACGCAGACCGTGTACCTGTGCCCAACCGGTCACGCCCGCCTTGACCCGGTGCCGTTCGCCGTATCGACGGATCTGCATCTCGAAGAGTTCGACGAATTCCGGTCGCTCGGGCCGCGGCCCGACCAGACTCATCTCACCTTTGAGAACGTTGATCAGTTGAGGCAGTTCGTCCAGCGAGGTCTGGCGCATCAACTTGCCGATCCGGGTGCGGCGGTCATCGCCCTCCACCCCGCCGGGAGCCGAGCCGCGTTGAAGTTCGAACTGCTGATCCGAGGCCGCCGGGGGCCGCATCGAGCGGAACTTCAGGCAGTCGAACGGTTTACCGTCGCGACCGACACGTTGCTGGCGAAAGAAGATCGGCCCGGGCGAGCTCAACCGCACCAGCAGGGCCAGTGTCAGAAACAGCGGCGAGATCAACAGCAGGCCGCACGCACTGAGCGTGCGGTCCACGGCGTGCTTGATGGCGAACTGCCAGCCGTCTGGATTGACATCCGGCAGCACCATCAGCGGTAGCCCGCCCACATGCTCCACGTGAGCTCGGGCGCCGACCGCGTCAAAAAGCCTCGGCACCACCCACACTCGCATCCGGAGCCGGTGCGCGGTGCGTACCACCGACACCAATTCGGCGTCCGGTGCCGGGCAGAAGGAGATGATCAGCTCGGTGGCACCGGTTCGGCCGACCACCTCGGCGAGATCGCCGGGCGCGCCGAGCCGGGGCACCGAGACCCGGCTGAATCCCGGCAACAGACCCGACGCGGTCGCCGCCGGGTCGTCGAGCAACCCGACCGGGCGCATCCCGTAATCGGGCAGCTGCTTGAGCCGATCCATCAACAGATGGGCGATCGGGCCATCGCCGATCACCAACGTCGGCGCCCCGGCCCCGTACCTGCGTCGCAGAAACCGCTGAATCACTGCCCGCATCAACCGGACCGCCGGAACCAGAACCGCCGCGCTGGCCCAGAGATACGTCACCAGCAGCCCGACTCGGACGTTTTCGGTGAACAGCAGCAGCGGAACCAACAGCGCGCACGCCGCCAATGCCACGCACGCTTCCACCGGGTTCAGCTCGTCGAGAAAATTGCGTAGCAGGCCGCGGCGGTACATCTGGGCGGCGGCCAACAGGCCGATCAGAATCGGCACATACATCCATGGCAGCCAGCCGAGGTTCGACATCGATGCCTCGGCCGAGATTCCACGGAGGGCGACCGCGACCGCAGCCGCTGCCGACAACACGTCCAGCACCACGGTGATGGTGTTGTGCACAGCGGGAATCAGCAGCAATTCCGGTATTGACCGACGTTTGCGGGGAGGTACCGGTTGTCGGACCGACCGCAAATTCGGCCGACGTTCGCCCACCGGAGGTGCGCTGGTTTGCAGGGGTTCTACGTGCATCTAACGCGCCTTTGCCGCCTAAAAAAGGTTTTCCGACACGCCTAATTGTTACCCGCACCAGCCTGTTGCAAACGCAAAATGCCATTAACTGATGGCGTTCAATTTCAGCAAACGGACGGCCTCTTGTCTTCAGGCCGACGACGCGCTGAATATCCGCATCCACGCCATCCGCGCGAAGTTGTGCAACGTCTCGACGTGTCCGGGCCCCCACTGGCGGGGACGGGAATCCCACACCGCGAGGCTGCCGACCGCATAACCATCGGCGTTGATCAGCGGGATGCCGAGGTATCCGGCGATGGTGCCGTTTTCGACGAACGAGATACCCGACAGCGTCGGGTGGATGCTCGCGTCCTCGACGACGAGCGTGTGCTTGGCCTCGACGACGAACTCGCCGATCGAGGAGCCGAGCGGCAGCTCACGCATCGCGGCAAGGTCGGCATCGAGTCCGACCGCGCTCAGGAAAAACAACCGGTCCCGGTCCAGCAGCGTCAAGGCCGCCGACGGCGTCCCCAACGCCTTGGCCGCCGTCTGCACGATCTGGTCGAAGGCCGGGTTCGGCTTGGTGTCGAGCAAGCCGGTTTCGGTCACTGCCCGCAGCCGACGTGGGTCGGCGATGATCGACCCTCCTTCGGCGGCGGTTTCGGTCGGAGCGATTCCGGCCTCGATCAGCCGGCCTCGAAGGACCCCGAGTTGCGGGTCGCGCCGCCGGCTCATGTCGTCGACCATGCGGGTGGCCACGGCCCGACGGATATAGGTCTGGACAGACTCACCGGCAACCCTTGCCTCCTGCTCCAAGAAGGCGGCGATCGGCTCGTCAAAACCCAGGTCATGCGTCGACATGGCCTCCAAGATATCGTTCTGCCGCGCTCAGATCGGCAGCTCTACGGCAAGCTCGGACTTCCGCAACCCCAACCTCACCTGGCGAAAGTGCAGCGCCGTCACGCCGCCGGCACGGTTCTCACCTGCCGAAAGGCACCGGCGGATGCAGATTTCGCGAACGACGGAATCACCAAGCCATTGCGCGATGGTCCATCCAGCAAACCGATGGCACTTACCCAGGCCGAACCGTGCCGCCCATCCCCACACGGTCGGTCACCGATCGATCTACGTCGGGGTCGGCCCCTCGGCCAGCAAATTACGGAAGCCATCCTCGTCGAGGATCGGAACACCGAGTTCGACGGCCTTGTCGTACTTGGATCCCGGCGCATCGCCGGCCACCACGTACGCGGTCTTCTTCGACACCGAGCTGGCAGCCTTTCCACCCCGGCTGATGATGGCCTCTTTGGCCTCGTCCCGGGAAAACCCGGGTAAAGACCCGGTCACCACGATGGACAGGCCTTCCAACGTGCGTTCGATACTCGCGTCGCGTTCATCGGCCATCCGAACCCCGGCCGCGCGCCACTTGTCCACGATGGCGCGATGCCAGTCGACGGTGAACCAGTCCACCACGGCGGCGGCGATGGTCGGGCCCACCCCTTCCACGGCGGCGAGCTGTTCCTCCGAAGCCTCGACGATGGCGTCCAGGCTGGCGAATTCGGTGGCCAATGCACGTGCCGCGGTGGGACCGACATGGCGGATGGACAGTGCCACCAGTACCCGCCACAGCGGTTGGTCCTTCGCCTTGTCCAAGTTCGCCAGCAGCAGTTGACCGTTCTTGGACAGCACGCCCTTCTGCGTCTTGAACAGATCGGTGCGCAGGAGTTCGTCGGCGGTGAGGGTGAACAGATCACCCTCATCGGCGATCACCCCGGCCTGCAGCAGCGCGGTGGCCGCCTCGTAACCGAGGCCCTCGATGTCGAAGGCCCCTCGCCCGGCGACGTGAAACACCCGCTCCCGCAACTGCGCCGGGCAGCTTCGGGTGTTGGGGCAGCGGATGTCGGCGTCGCCCTCCTTGGCCGGGGCCAGTTTGGTGCCGCACTCGGGGCAGTTCGTCGGCATGACGAACGGACGTTCCGATCCGTCGCGCAGGTCGACCACCGGGCCCAGCACCTCGGGGATGACGTCGCCGGCCTTGCGGATCACGACGGTGTCGCCGATCAACACCCCTTTGCGCTGCACTTCGGTGGCGTTGTGCAACGTGGCCAGGCCGACCGTCGACCCGGCCACCTTGACCGGCTCCATGTACGCGAACGGGGTGACCCGGCCGGTACGCCCCACACTGACGCGGATGTCGAGCAGTTTGGTGGTGGCCTCTTCCGGCGGGTACTTGTAGGCCACCGCCCACCGCGGCGCGCGTGATGTCGAGCCGAGCCGACGCTGCAGCGCCACTTCGTCGACCTTGACCACCAGCCCGTCGATCTCGTGGTCGACGTCATGGCGGTGCTCACCCCAGTAGGCGATCCGTTCGGCAACCTCGGCGACGCCGGAAACCTTGGCGGTGTGGGCCGACACCGGCAGGCCCCACTGGCCGAGCGCGCGGTACGCGTCGTGCAGCGAGGTGAACGGAAACCCGCCGGCGCTTTCGATGTGGCCGAGCCCGTGGCAGATCATCCGCAGCTTGCGGCGCGCGGTGACCGCCGGATTCTTCTGGCGCAGCGAGCCGGCCGCACTGTTGCGCGGGTTGGCGAACGGGGGTTTGCCCTCGGCCACCAGCCCGGCGTTGAGGTCCTCGAAGTCGGCGACCCGGAAGAACACCTCGCCGCGTACCTCGAGCACATCGGGCACCGGGAACTCGTCCGACGGCGTCAACTGTTGGGGGATGTCTTCGATCGTGCGGGCGTTGAGCGTGACGTCCTCACCGGTGCGGCCATCACCGCGGGTCGCGGCGCGTACCAGCCGGCCCTGCCGGTAGACCAGCGCCAGCGCGACGCCGTCGATCTTCAGCTCGCACAGGTAGTGGGCGGCGTCGCCGATCTCCCCTTTGATGCGCGCCGCCCAGGCCGACAGCTCGTCGGAGTCGAACACGTTGTCCAGCGACAACATCCGTTCCAGATGCTCGGCCGGAGCGAAGTCGGTGGCGAATCCGGCCCCGCCGACCAATTGGGTGGGCGAATCCGGGGTGCGCAGTTCCGGAAGTGCCGATTCGATGCCCTGCAGTTCGCGCAGCAAGGCGTCGAACTCGGCATCGGAGATGATCGGCGCGTCCTTGACGTAGTAACGGAACTGATGTTCGCGCACCTCGTCGGCAAGCTCCTGCCAGCGGCGGCGCAGGTCGGCATCAGGCTGTTCGGGCAGCGCGGCCTCGGCATCTCCGGTTGGCTTCTCACTCACTCTGAGCAGGCTAGTCGAGCGAACCGACAGTCCCACTAATCTGGCAGGATGCCGCACCCGATCATGTTCAGCGATGACGACTTGGGCCTGGCCGATCTGCGCACCATCGCCCTGGGATTTCCCGAGGCCTTCGAGAAGGTGTCGTGGGGCCGGCCGGTGTTCTGCGCACCGAAGATGTTCGCCATGTACGGCGGCAACGTGAAGCCCGAACGCCGCGGGGAGATGGTGCCGTATCCGCATTCACTTCTGATCAAGGTGGACGAGAGCGATCGGCGGGCACTCGAACAAGACGACCGATTCTTCTTTCCGGCCTACCTGGGGCCGTTCGGCTGGTTGGGGCTGGATTTCACTGCCGCCCAAGTGGATTGGGGCGAAGTTCGCGAGCTCGTGGACGCCTCGTTCCGACTGGTCGCCGCGCGCCGGCTCATCAAAAAACTCGACGAGAACTGATCGGAAGCAGCCATGAGTTTCACCAGCCCCTTTCCCGACGTCGTGCTGCCCACCGGCAGCGTCTACGACTACCTGTTCGGTGACCTGACTGCCGAGGACTCCGGCCGTACAGCCCTGGTCGACGCCGCCTCTGGTGCCGAAACCAGCTATGGCGACCTGGTGCGCCGCATCGACGCGTTCGCCGGCGGGCTGGCGGCCCGCGGAATCGGCGTCGGCGATGTGGTGGCCCTGCTGGCCCCCAACAGTTCAGATTTCGCGATCGCCTTCCACGGCATCTTGCGCGCGGGAGCCACCGCCACCACGGTCAACGCCCTGTTCACCGCGCGCGACATCACCAAGCAGCTCAAGGATTCGAAGGCCCGGCTGCTGGTCACGGTGAACGCGCTGGGGCCCCAGGCCCTCGAGGGTGCGCTGGCGGCCGGCCTGACCGAGCACCAGGTGGTGCTTCTCGACGGCGCCGGTTTGGGCGCAGAGGGCCGCGCACCCGATGTCAGCTTCGATCCGGCCACACATCTGGCCGCCCTGCCGTACAGCTCCGGTACGACCGCGAACCCCAAGGGGGTGATGCTGACCCACGCCAACCTGACGGCCAACGTGGCACAGATCCGCCCACTGCAGGGCATGACCGCCGACGACCGGCTGCTGGCCGTGTTGCCGTTCTTCCACATCTACGGCATGACGGTGCTGCTCAACGCCGCCCTGCACGCCCGCGCGCGACTGGTGATCATGCCGTCGTTCGATCTCGGTGAATTCCTCGGCAACATCGCCACCCACCGGTGCACGTTCGTCTACATCGCCCCGCCGGTCGCCGTCGCCCTGGCCAAGCATCCACTGGTCGATTCCTATGACCTGTCCTCGCTGCGAGCCGTTTTGTCCGGTGCCGCGTCGCTCGACGCAGACCTCGGTCGTGCGGTTTCAGAACGATTGGGCTGCACCGTGTCTCAGGGCTACGGTATGAGCGAGCTGAGTCCCGTCAGCCACATCACCCCGCATGACGGCGGACTGGCGACGGTCGGCACGATCGCGCCACTGGACTCGTGCGGATGGACAGTCCCCAACGGCGTGAGCAAGCTGGTCGACCCCGACACCGGGGACGAAATCGGTATTCCGGCAGAGGGTGTGAGCGCAACCGGCGAACTGTGGTTCAAGGGTCCCAACGTGATGGCCGGCTACCTCAACAATGAGGCGGCGACGCAGGAGACCATCGATGCCGACGGATTCCTGCACACCGGCGATCTGGCGCAGGTCGATTCCAACGGCTGCGTCTATGTCGTGGACCGGCTCAAGGAACTCATCAAATACAAGGGCTACCAGGTGCCACCGGCCGAGCTGGAGTCTGTACTCCTCGGCCACCCCGGCATCGCCGACGCCGCGGTGATCGGTGTGCAGGACAGCCAGTCCGGTGAGGAAGTGCCGAAAGCCTTTGTGGTCAAACAACCTTCTGCGGAGTTGAGCGCCGACGAGGTGATCGCGTTCGTGGCCGGTCTGGTGGCGCCCTACAAGAAGGTGCGTCAGGTCGAGTTCATCGACACGATCCCCAAGTCGTCAGCCGGCAAGATTTTGCGGCGGGAGCTGCGGGACCGCTAGCCGACCGCTCTGTCACGCTGGAGTGACGCCCGGCACCGACAGCCACGCCGGCGTGACAATGGGCGGGCGTGACAATGGGCGGGCGTGACAGGTAACGACCTTTCGGTGGCTTGTGTCAGATGGCGTCGGGGTCCTCGGCGAAGGCGTCGGCGGCCTTCTGCGCGAGTTCGACTGCGGTGCGTGCCCACTGAGCAGTGGCTCCGGCCAGTCCACAGGCCGGGGTGATCCCGATGCGGTCACGCAGAACGGTCCGCGCGAAGCCCAGCCGGTCGGTCAGCGTCACTGCGGCCTTGGCCACCTCTTCGACGGAAGGCCGTCCGTCGGGCGCGGTGGCGGGCAGCACGCCGAGCAGCACGGTGCGCCCCGAGTCGACGAATTCTCCGATGCCGTCCAGATCCGCGGGCGCCAGGGTCGAAACGTCAACCGCCACGGCCTGAACTGCACTGCGCAACAATGCTTTCCAGGGGAGCTCGGCTGCACAGCTGTGCACGACAACTTCGGAACCGACGGCCGCCACGCAGTCGTCGATCAGGTTCATCGCCACCGGCTCGTCCACCGGGTGCACCGGGGTGAAACTGGTCACCCCGGAGAGCCGTCCCGCCAGCGCGGCCGGCAGCGACGGCTCATCGAGTTGGACCACCACGGTGGTCTCCAGCCGCCGCGCCACCTCGGCGCGATGAGCCGCCAGCCCTTCGGCCAGCGACGCCGCCAGGTCGCGCAGCGCACCGTGATCGGTGATGGCCCGGTGCCCGTTGGGCAGCTCCAGCTGGGCGGCCAGCGTGATCGGCCCGGGCGCCTGGACCTTGACCGCTCGACCGCTACCGCGCAAACCGGCGCGTTCCCAGGCCTCTTCGAGGGCATCGACGTCCTCGCCGAGCAGGCTGACCGCCCGTCGCAGCGCGCTGTTGCGTCGCGTGCCGATGCGGTACCCGCGTGGCACGGTGTCGATGCCGATGTCGACGAGCAGCGCCCCGGCCCGGCCGATCAGATCGGCGCCGATGCCCCGAGCCGGTAGTTCCACCAAGTGCGACAGGTTGTGGAGTTCACCGACGACGACTTCGGCTGCAGCCCGCGCGTCGGTACCGGGCCACGATCCGAGACCGGTGGCCGTCGCGAAAGCACTCATGCGAAAACATTCATGAAAATTCGCTCACCCGCGTGCGATGGTCGCGCTGGCAATGACCTCGTCACCCTCGGCATCGGGGCGGTACAGCACCATGGTCTGGCCGGGCGCGACGCCGCGCAACGGCGCTCGCAGAGACACCGTCAACCGCCCGTCGCGCAGCTCGGCCACCGCGTCGGTGATGCCGCCGTGGGCGCGCACCTGGATCTGGCATTCGACCGGCCCGTGCAGCGGGGTGCCGCTGGTGAACACCGGCTTGTCGCCGATCAGTTCGGTGATCTCGAGGTCTTCGACGGATCCGACGCGCACCGTGCCGGTCTCGGCGTCGATCGCGGTGACGTACCGTGGCCGGCCGTCGGCGCCGGGCCCGGCGATACCGAGCCCCTTGCGTTGCCCGATCGTGAAACCGTGCACGCCGTCGTGTTCGGCCAGCACGGTGCCGTCATTGTCGATGACCGAGCCGCGCCGCACCCCGATGCGGGCACCGAGGAACGCCTGGGTGTCCCCGGAGGGGATGAAGCAGATGTCATGGCTGTCCGGCTTTTTCGCGACGGCCAGTCCACGCTCGGCCGCCTCGGCCCGGATCTGACTCTTGGGCGTGTCACCGATCGGGAAAAGTGCGTGCGCCAACTGCTCGGCGGTGAGCACACCGAGCACGTAGGACTGGTCCTTGTCGGCGTCGACGGCACGACGCAGCCGGCCGTCGGCCAGCCGTGCATAGTGTCCGGTGGCCACTGCATCGAATCCGAGCGCCAGGGCGCGGGCGGCCAACGCGGAGAACTTGATCCGCTCGTTGCACCGCACACAAGGATTCGGCGTCTCGCCCCGGGCGTAGGACTCGACGAAGTCCTCGATCACGTCGTCCTTGAACCGATCGGCGAAATCCCAGACGTAGAAGGGAATGTCGAGGATATCGGCCACGCGGCGGGCATCGCCGGCGTCCTCCTTGGAGCAGCAACCGCGCGATCCGGTCCGCAACGTGCCCGGAGCACTCGACAGCGCCATGTGCACGCCGACGACGTCATGGCCGGCGTCGACCATCCGAGCGGCCGCCACCGAGGAATCCACCCCGCCGCTCATCGCGACCAGCACCCTCATGAGAACGTCCTGCCCGCGCTGGCCAGGGCCGCCTGCCGGGCGCGCTCCACGGCCGCCGGAAGCACTTCGAGCACCGCATCGATATCGGCCTCAGTGCTGGTGTGCCCCAGGGAAAATCGCAGGGATCCTCGCGCGGTCGCCGGGTCGGCACCCATCGCGATCAGAACGTGCGACGGCTGCGCCACCCCGGCGGTACATGCCGAGCCGGTGGAACATTCGATGCCCTTGGCGTCGAGCAGCATCAGCAGCGAATCACCTTCGCATCCGCGAAAGGTGAAGTGCGAGTTGGCCGGTAGCCGCCCGGCCCCCTGCGGCCCGTTCAAGAAGCTGTCTTCGATCGTGGAGAGCACGCCGTCGATCAACCGGTCGCGTAACGCCTGCACACGCGCGCTGTACTCGGCCAGTCCCCCGATGGCCACTTCGGCGGCCGCGGCCATCGACACGGCGCCGGCCACGTCGGGTGTTCCCGAGCGCACATCACGCTCCTGACCGCCGCCGTGCAGCAGCGGAGTGCAACCGGTGTCTCGGCGCAGCACCAGTGCACCGATGCCCATCGGTCCACCGAACTTGTGTGCCGCCACGCTCATCGCCGCCAGCCCCGCGGCGGTGAAGTCCACCGGGATCTGGCCCACGGCCTGAATGGCGTCGCTGTGCATCGGCACGCCGAACTCGGCCGCGACGGCGGCCAGCTCGTCGATCGGCATGATCGTGCCGACCTCATTGTTGGCCCACATGATCGAGATCAGTGCCACGTCACCAGGGCCGGCCCCGGACTGCAACGCCGAACGCAGCGCCTCGGGCGCAACGGTGCCCTCGGCGTCGACCGGCAGCCAGGTCACCTCGGCGCCCTCGTGCTCGACCAGCCACTGCACGGCATCGAGCACGGCATGGTGCTCGATGGCGGTGGTGATGATCCGGCGCCGTGCCGGCTCGGCATCGCGGCGGGCCCAGTAGATCCCCTTCACCGCGAGGTTGTCGCTCTCCGTGCCGCCGGCGGTGAAGATCACTTCCGAGGGGCGGCAGCCCAACAGTCGGGCCAGCGTCTCACGAGCCTCCTCCATCCGGCGCCGGGCCAGACGTCCCGAACCGTGCAGAGAAGAGGCGTTACCCACGGTCGCGAGCGCAGCCGTCATCGCATCGATGGCGGCCGCATGCATCGGCGTGGTGGCGGCATGATCGAGATAGACCTGCCCGCCTGGGGACGCCGTCGGGATAGAGGTCATAACCTCTCCAGGATAGCCGCCGGCAGACGCCCCGCCTTCCAGCCGCCTCAGGCCGCCAGGACGTCCGCGGGAGCACCCGGGAGCTCGTGGTGCGCGATCAGATCCGAACGGACCACCGCTTCGCAGCGCTCTGCCAGCGCCCGCCGGTCAACTCCGGGCAGCTGCAGCGACCCGACATGGACGTGGCACACCGTGCGACGTGCGGTGATGACCCGCCGCACCGACCGCAACAGGGTGTCCTCCCCTACGAAGGCCGGAACCGTCGACAGCCGGCCGTCGCGGTGGCGGTACACCAGCCGCAGCGGTTGCACCGGGCGGGCCGCGTCGATCGCGGCCTGGAACATCGCGGGCCGGAACTGTCCGTGTGCCAGCCCGCACCAGGTGGTGCCTTCCGGGAAGGCCACGACGGTGTGCCCGGCGCGCAATCGTTCGGCCACGGTGTGCACCACCGCGGGCAGCCGGCGCAGGCTGCCCCGGTCGATCGGGATCACCTTCATCACCCGGGCCAGCCGGCCCACCGCCGGCCATTCCACCAGATCTGCGCGCGCCACGAAGGAGCCCGGCAACACCGCACCGATCGTGAAAATATCCAGCCATGACACGTGGCCGCTGACCACGAGCACGCCCTTCAGATTACGAATCGGGCCGCCCGACAGGGAGATTCGGACACCGAAGCAGCGCAGCATCAACCGGCAGTAAAACCGCTGCACGTGCGAACGGCCGGGCATGGGGACCGCCAGCAGCGGCACTCCCGGCGCCAGGACCACGGCCATGACCACGCGCACCGTGGTGCGGACCCACACCACGAGGCGCCGGCCCGCATCGGCTCCGCCGGCATGGACGCAACTGGCGTCGCACGAGGCCTTGGGCAGCCAGGAATGCTCACAGGCGATGGTCATGATGCGCCCCCGGCCAGGTCGGCTGCTGCCGAGACCGAGCGCAGCCGCTTGAGGTACCGCACGTCGGCGCGGCGCTTGTCCAGCAACGCCGGAAAATCGCCCACCCCGAAGTCGGGATCGTGGGCCGGTTCCCCGCATACCTGCGCCCCCAGCCGCAGGTAGCCCCGCATCAGCGGGGGCACCGTGGTCCGTGCCGGCGGATCGATGTCGTCAAGTCCCTTGCCGTCCAGGACCACCGGGCGGTACGGGTAGACCGTGTGTGCGGCGGGCGCCGCGTGGCGACGTCGCACGAAGTCGCGGACCCCGCGGATCTGCGTTCCCGGCGGGCCGTCGGCGTTTCCGGCGACGGGCACCGAGACGCAGCCCGTCACGTAGTCGTAGCCGGAGCGGTCGAGATAGGCGAGGATGCCGGCCCACATGAGCAGTACGACGGCGCCGTTGCGATGGTCGGCTCGCACCACCGCACGGCCCATCTCGACCAGGGACGACCGCAGTGCGTCGAGGCCGCGCACGTCGAACTCGGTCGCGGTATAGAGCCCGCCCGCGGCGATGGCGCCGGACGGTGGCAGCATCCGGTAGCAGCCCACCAATTCACCGGTGCGGTCCTCGCGTACCAGCAGGTGGTCGCAGTGCTCGTCGAATCGGTCGGCGTCACGTCCGTCTGTGGCACCGGCAAGTGCGAATCCGGGTTCCGAGGTGAATACGTCGTGCCGGAGCCGCTGGGCGGCTTCGATCAGCTCGTGGTCGGCCCCCCGCGCACGCGAGGAGCGAAATGGATGAAGCAGGAGCGTGTAGCGCGGCGCATCGGGCGCCGCGCTGTCGGTGTGATCAGCGGCGATGAGTACAGATGCAGTGCTCATAGCCAGCACGGTCGCCCAGTCGGGTCGCCGTACGGCATCGCCCGTGTGACATGTCCGTGAGCGCCAGGTGACGTTTTGCCGCGCTGCGTCAGCGGTCGAGGAACACCACGTTCTCACTGAGCGGATTGCGGGGCGTGTCCAGGTGATTGGCCGGGAAATCGGGGTCGGCGTAGCCGATCGACACCCCACACAGGACGATCAGGTCGTCCGGTATGCCGAGTTGTTCCCGCAGCACGTCCGGGTAGAACGAGATCGACACCTGGACGCAACTGCCGACTCCGCGTTCGTTCAACGCCAACAGCAGGGTCTGTAGGAACATCCCCACCCCCAGGGCGTCGACGTGGGTGAAGTCGCGATGCATGCACACCACCCCGGCGACAGGAGCGTGGAAGAACTCCCAGTTCCGAAGCTGGGCGGCCCAGCGGCCTTCGGCATCGTCGCGGGCGATGCCCATGGCCCCGTAGACCAGCGCCCCGCTCTCCCGGCGCAGATGCGCGAAGCGGGGCGGCAGGCCCGCGGAGCCGATCGCCGGCGGGGCCGCCTCGACCGCGGTGAGCAGCGCGTCAACCAGTCGATCGCGCCGCTCACCGGTGGCGAAGAAGACATGCCACGGTTGAGTGTTGGAGTTCGACGGCGCCCGGATCGCCAGCTCGAGTGCCTCGTCGAGCAATTCACGCGGAACGGGCTTGTCGGCCAAGAACATCCGCGCGGACCGGCGGGACCGGACGACGTCTGCGAACTCACTCATCACGCCACCCGGCGGTCCTTGCGGGCTTCGAGTTCCTCGTCGTCGACGATCACGAGCATCGGTTGGCCGGGCACGCACAGCATGTTGACCAGGAACCGCAGCGGAACGTCGTCGCGATTGTTGGCGTCCGAATAGTGGATGACATCGCCGCCGGGCTCCCAGAATGCCTCGCCCGCCTTGACCACCCGCGGCGCCTCACCTTCGAGCTCGAAGAGCATCTCGCCCTCGAGCACATAGCCGAAGGCCGGTCCGGCGGGATGCCGGTGCGGCGGCGCCCCGGGCGATCCCGCGGGCCACTCGATGATCGTCGTCATCACCTCGGCGTTCGGCGGGATGAACGGCGGCTTGACGCTGCCGATCACCGTCATCGCATCGTGGAGCGCCTTCTCGCGCTCAGCTGACACAGGCATCAGTGCGCCCCGATCCGGTCGGCGAAACGGATGGTTCCCAGGATCGCGTCGTCACCGGTGACCAGGCTGTTGTCGTCGACTGCCGTCCCGAAATAGGTGGCCTGCGGATCGATCACCACCGGCTTGTCGTCTCCCTGGGCGGCCAGCACCGCGCGCGCCATGTCCGCGAACGAAAACTTTTCGGGCCCACCGATGTTGACGATTCCGTTGACCGGTGCGCCCTGAGCAGCATCGGCCACCTCGGCAGCGACATCGTCGACCGAGATCAACTGGATGCGCGCGTCCGGGACCCGCACTTCGTCACCCACCACCAGCGATGCGGTGATGGCCTCGGCGAACTCCTGGAACTGCGTGGCGCGCACGATCGTGTAGGGCAGTCCGGAGTCGGTGATGATCTTCTCCTGAGCCACCTTGGCCCGCATATAGCCACTGTCCGGCAGCCCGTCGGTGCCCACGATCGACAACGCGACGTAGTGCCCGACGCCGGTCTCCTTGGCGGCGGCCACCAGATTCTGCGCGGACGCGGTGAAGAAGTCCATGACGGGGCCGTCCTCGAACGAGGGCGAGTTGACCACGTCGACGAGCACGTCGGCTCCGGTGAGCGCCGGCACCAGGCCTTCACCGGTGAGAACGTTGGCCCCGGTCGACAGGGAGGCAGCGACGACCTCGTGTCCGGCCTCGGTGAGCAACCGCACGACCCGCGAGCCGATCTGGCCGCTGGCACCTATCACTGTGATCTTCATTGTGCGAATCCCTTTCTCGACGTGCTGACAAGATCAACACTGGCACCGCAGGCCGAGAATCAAACCCTGGAAAGTCCGTAGTCGCCACGTTGCGCCATTCGCCCAGCAGACACAAAACTGCCCCTTTTCCGAAGAAAAGGGGCAGTTTTGCGTCTGCTCGCGGGGGAACTAGCCCTTGCGGGCCTTGATCGCCTCGGTCAGCTGCGGGCTGACCTTGAACAGGTCGCCCACGATACCGAGATCGGCGATCTCGAAGATGGGAGCTTCCTCGTCCTTGTTGACCGCGACGATGGTCTTGGAGGTCTGCATGCCGGCGCGGTGCTGGATCGCACCGGAGATGCCCAGGGCGATGTAGAGCTGCGGCGACACGGTCTTACCGGTCTGCCCGACCTGGAACTGGCCCGGGTAGTAGCCCGAGTCGACCGCGGCGCGGGAGGCACCGACAGCGCCACCCAGCGAGTCGGCCAGTTCCTCGACCACCGAGAAGCTCTCGGCGCTGCCGACGCCACGGCCACCGGCGACCACGACGCTGGCCTCGGTGAGCTCGGGGCGGTCGCCGGCCACGGCGGGCTCGCGCTTGGTGATCTTGGTGGCGTTCTCGGCCTGGGCCGGGACCTCGACGTTGACGACCTCGCCGGCCCCGTCGGCGGGGGCGGCCTCGATCGAGCCGGGACGCACGGTGATCACCGGGGTGTCGCTGGTGACCTGGGCCTCGACGGTGAAGGCGCCACCGAAGATGCTGTGGACACCCACTGCACCCTCCTTGACGTCGACCACGTCGACCAGCAGACCCGAGCCGATACGGGCGGCCAGGCGGGCAGCAACTTCCTTGCCCTCAGCGGTGGCGGCCACGATGACCCCGGCGGGGGTGGCCGACTCGGCCAGCCCGGCCAGCACGTCGACGACGGGGGTGACCAGGAAGTTCTCTGCGTCGTCGGACTCGGCGACGTAGATCTTGGCCGCACCGGCGGCCTTGAGGCCGTCGACCAGCGGGGTGGAGGTGCCCGGCTTGCCCACCACGACGGCGGCGGGCTCACCCAGCACACGGGCGGCGGTGATGAGCTCGGCGCTGACTTTCTTCAACGCGCCTTCGGAGTGCTCAACGAGCACAAGTACTTCAGCCATGAGTTCTCGTTCTGTCTTTCGCTCGAAATCGAATCAGCTGCTAGATCAGCTTCTGGGCGACCAGGTACTCGGCGATCTTGGTGCCGCCGTCACCTTCGTCGGTCACCTTCTCACCGGCGGTCTTCGGCGGCTTCGGGGTCGAAGACAGCACCTTGGAACCGGCATTGGCGACGCCGACCTCATCGGCTTCCACGCCGATCTCGGCGAGGGTGAGCACGGTGACTTCCTTCTTCTTGGCGGCCATGATGCCCTTGAAGGACGGGAAGCGGGGCTCGTTGATCTTCTCGTTGACGCTGACCACGGCCGGCAGCGACGCCTCGAGGGTGAACACACCCTCGTCGGTCTCACGCTCGGCGGTGACCTTGCCGCCCTCGACGGTCAGCTTGCGCACATGGGTCAGCTGCGGCAGGCCCAGGTACTCGGCGATCACGGCCGGGACCGCGCCGCCGACCCCGTCGGTGGCCTCGTTACCGGCGATGACCAGCTCGGTGCCCTCGATGGTGCCCAGCGCACGGGCCAGCGCCCATGCGGTCTGCACGACGTCGGACCCGTGCAGGCCGTCGTCCTTGAGGTGCACGGCCTTGTCGGCACCCATCGACAGCGCCTTGCGGATCGCCTCGGTGGCACGCTCGGGGCCGGCGGTCAGCACGGTGACAGTGCTGTCCCCGCCCTCACGCTCCTTGATCAACAGCGCCTCTTCCACGGCGCGCTCGTTGATCTCGTCGAGCACGGCGTCGGCAGCCTCGCGATCGAGGGTGAAATCGCCGTCGGACAGCTTGCGCTCCGACCAAGTGTCTGGGACCTGTTTGATCAGGACCACGATGTTCGTCATGACTCTGGTTCGTCCTCCTCGATGAGACCGGTGGCCCGGCTCATATCACGTTCTAAGCAACTAGCACCATGTTACCGGGCGGTAACTTATGGTGGTTCGCAGGAACACCATAACTGGTCGGACTTAGTATCCCGGCCTCCCCTACCACACCCCCGCAGTATCCGAACCGTTGGTCGATTCGCCACCGACCCCTTCACCCTGGATAAGGCTGGGTTAGCCTGCCTTCCAATGAGCGCATTCGTAGACGATCCGGCCGGCGACCCGGATCACGCCTTACCTCTGACCGGCGAGCGGACCATCCCCGGCCTGGCGGAGGAAAACTACTGGTTCCGCCGCCATGAAGTGGTGTATCGCCGGCTGGCCGACCGCTGCGCCGACCGTGACGTCCTCGAGGCCGGCTGTGGTGAGGGTTACGGCGCCGATCTGCTGGCGGACGTCGCACGCAAGGTGATCGCGTTGGATTACGACGAGGCGACGGTGGCCCACGTGCGGGCCCGCTATCCCCGGGTCGAGATCCGGCACGGCAACCTCGCCGAGCTCCCGTTGGCCGACCAGTCTGTCGACGCGGTGGTGAACTTCCAGGTCATCGAACACCTGTGGGATCAAGCACAGTTCGTGTCCGAGTGTTTCCGGGTGTTGCGGCCCGGCGGCGTGTTCTTGGTCTCGACCCCCAACCGGATCACCTTCTCCCCCGGACGCGACACCCCGCTCAACCCATTCCACACCCGTGAGCTCAATGCCGCCGAGCTGACCGAACTGCTGCGCGATGCCGGATTCACCGTGGAGTCGATGCTCGGGGTGTTCCATGGCGCCGGACTGCAGAAGCTCGACGCGCGGCACGGCGGCTCGATCATCGAGGCGCAGGTGCAGCGCGCCGTGGCCGACGCGCCGTGGCCCGAGCAGCTGCTCGCCGACGTCACCGCCGTCGGCATCGACGATTTCGACCTCACGCCGGCAACCGAACGCGACATCGACGACAGTCTCGACCTGGTGGCGATAGCGGTGCGGCCGTGACACCTTCCGCCGCCGACCCCGAACCGGTACCCGGTTTATTCACCCTCGTCCTGCACACCCACCTGCCGTGGCTGGCCCATCACGGCCGCTGGCCGGTCGGCGAGGAGTGGCTCTACCAGTCCTGGGCGGCGGCGTACCTGCCGTTGATGCGGGTGCTGCGCGGTCTGGCCGCCGAGGATCGCCGCCATCTGATCACCCTTGGCATGACACCGGTGGTCACCGCACAGCTCGATGATCCGTATTGCCTGACCGGTATGCACCACTGGTTGGCCAACTGGCAGCTGCGCGCTCAGGAGGCGATGACACTGCATGGCCAGAAGGCCTTGCAGCAGTTCGGGATTCGTGAGTACGCCGAGGCCGGTGCAGCCATCGAGGAGTTCACCACCTATTGGCGCCACGGCGGCAGCGGCTTGCTGCGCGCACTGATCGACGCCGAAACCATCGAATTGCTCGGCGGTCCGCTGTCGCATCCGTTCCAGCCGCTGCTCAACCCCCGGTTGCGTGAATTCGCGCTGCGCGAAGGCCTGGCCGACGCGCACCAGCGTTTCGCCCACACCCCGGTGGGCATCTGGGCGCCCGAATGCGCCTACGCCCCGGGCATGGAGACCGGATATGCCGCCGCGGGGGTGGGCCACTTCATGGTGGACGGCCCGTCACTGCACGGTGATACCGCGCTGGGCCGGCCGGTAGGTGATACCGACGTGGTGGCCTTCGGACGCGACCTGCGGGTCAGCTATCGCGTGTGGTCGCCGAAATCGGGTTATCCCGGTCACGCCGCCTACCGGGATTTCCACACCTACGACCACACCACGGGTCTCAAACCGGCCCGCGTCACGGGCCGCAACGTCCCCTCCGAGGAGAAGGCGCCCTACGATCCGCAGCGTGCCGACCGCGCGATCGACGAGCATGTCGCAGACTTCGTCGAGGTGGTCCGCCGTCGCCTGCTCAGCGAGAGTGCGCGGATCGGGCGCCCGGCGCACGTGGTGGCCGCGTTCGACACCGAACTGTTCGGGCACTGGTGGTACGAGGGCCCCGAGTGGCTGGGCCGGGTGCTGCGGGCCCTGCCGGCAGCCGGCGTGCGCGTGGGAACCCTGTCCGACGCCAAGGCCGACGGATTCGTCGGCGCCCCGGTCGAATTGCCGCCCAGCTCTTGGGGTTCGGGTAAGGACTGGCAGGTCTGGAACGGTGAGAAGGTGACCGATTTCGTCCAGCTCAACAGCGAGGTGGTCGACGGCGCCCTGAGCACCGTGGACAAGGCACTCGCCCAGCAGGCGGCGGTCGGTGTGCCGACCCCGCGCGACCGGGTGGCCGACCAGATCCTGCGGGAGACGCTGTTGACGGTGTCCAGCGACTGGCCGTTCATGGTGAGCAAGGATTCGGCGGCCGACTATGCGCGCTACCGTGCCCACCTGCACGCCCACGCCACCCGTGAGATCTCCGATGCGTTGGCCTCGGGCCGTCGCGACCACGCCGAGCGCCTCGCCGACGGCTGGAACAAGGCCGACGGACTGTTCGGCGCCCTCGACGCCAGACGTCTGCCAAAATGACCTGCACCGCGAGCGTGCGCGTCTGCCCCACGACACGCCGCCAAATCCCCGCATTGTCCGCACATTCGCACCGGCACGAAGGCACGCAGTCATGAAGATCCTGATGGTGTCATGGGAGTACCCGCCCGTCGTCGTCGGCGGTCTGGGCCGACACGTGCACCATCTGGCCACCGCCCTGGCCGAGGCCGGTCACGAGGTCGTGGTACTCAGCCGCAGGCCCACCGATACCGACCCGAGCACTCATCCGTCCACCGACGAGACGAGTGAGGGTGTGCGGGTGGTGGCCGCGGCCCAGGATCCGCACGAGTTCGTGTTCGGTACGGACATGATGGCCTGGACTCTGGCCATGGGACATTCGATGGTGCGCACCGGCCTTGCCGTCAAGGACAATTCGGGTGATCGCTGGATCCCCGACCTCGTCCACGCCCATGACTGGCTGGTTGCCCACCCCGCGATCGCCCTGGCCGAATATTTCGATGTGCCACTGGTTTCCACGATCCATGCCACCGAGGCCGGCCGGCATTCCGGCTGGGTCTCGGGCCCGATCAGCCGTCAGGTGCACGCCGTGGAATCCTGGCTGGTACGCGAATCCGATTCGCTGATCACCTGTTCGGCGTCGATGAACGACGAGATCACCGAGCTGTTCGGGCCAGGACTGTCGGAGATCAGGGTGATCCGCAACGGGATCGACGCCGACCTCTGGCCCTACGCACCGCGACGTCCACGCCAGGGCCCACCCCAGCTGCTGTACGTGGGCCGGCTGGAGTACGAGAAAGGCGTCCAAGAGGCGATCGCAGCCCTGCCGCGGATCCGACGTGCTCATCCCGGCACCACACTGACCGTCGCCGGCGACGGCACCCAGCTGGACTGGCTGTTGGAGCAGGCACGAAAGCACAAGGTGCTCAAGGCAACCCGGTTCGTCGGTCGCCTCGGCCACGACGACCTGGTTCAGGCCCTGCAGGCAGCCGACGCCGCGGTGCTGCCGAGCCACTACGAGCCGTTCGGCATCGTCGCGCTGGAGGCCGCGGCCACCGGGACCCCGCTGGTCACCTCCAACGTCGGGGGCCTGGGCGAAGCGGTGATCGATGGTCAGACCGGAATGTCGTTCGCGCCACGGGATGTCGCGGGTCTGGCGGCCGCCGTGCGGGCGGTGCTCGACGATCCCGATGCGGCCCAGCGCCGTGCTGTGGCCGCCCGCGAGCGGCTCAGCGCGGATTTCGACTGGCACACCGTGGCCGCCGAGACCAGCCAGGTCTATCTGGCCGCCAAACGCGCCGAACGCGAACCGCACCCGCGTCGGCCGATCGTCGAGCACGCGCTGCCCGACCGCTGATTCGACCGGCGTCGAATCAATCCGCACCTAGCGTGCGGGTATGGCACCACAACGCTCCCCCGTCGTCACGCTGATCGCAGCCTATCTCGGGCTGTTCGTCGGCCTGATCGACGCGAACGCCGTGAACCTGGCGCTACCGGTGATCGGTGATGACCTCGGCGGTGGAGTGACCGGCGCGCAATGGACCATCGACGCCTACAACGTGACGTTCGCGGCGTTTCTGCTCACCGCCGGATCGCTGGGTGACCGGTTCAGCCGGCGACGAATGCTGCGGATCGGTTTGGCGATCTTCGTCGCGGCGTCGGTCGCCTGCGCGCTGACGCCCGCACTGCCGCTGTTGTTGGCAGCACGGGCGATTCAGGGTCTGGGCGCGGCGATGATGTTGCCGCAAGGGCTGGCCATCGCCGCGGCGGTCTATCCAGACCCGCGCGGACGAGCCCGGGTCACCGCGGCGTGGGCGATGGCCGCCGCCGGCAGCACCGCGCTGGGCCCCCTGCTCGGTGGAGTCGCCGTCCAAACTGTCGGGTGGCGGTGGATCTTCTGGGTCAACGTGCCCGTCGGCCTGCTCGCGTTGGTCATGAGCGTCTCGCACCTGCCCGATTCGCGCGATCCGGACGCCGCCCGCCTCGACCTGTCCGGTCAGTGCCTGGCCATCTTGGCACTCGGCGCCACGACGCTCGTCCTCGTCGAGGGGCATGGCTGGCCGTGGCAACAGACGGCGGCCCTCGGTGCCACGGCGCTGGCCGCATTCGTCGCATTCCTGAGTGCCCAACGTCGTAACCCGCATCCGATGCTGCCGCTGGATCTGTTCGGCAGCCGCCGACTGGTGGGTGCCCTGCTGGCCACGTTCGCGATGACGTTCGGCATCTACGGACTGCTTCTGGTGAACAGCTTTGCCTTCCAACAACTCCGGGGCGCCGACGGCTTGACGACGGCGGTGCGGTTCCTCCCGATGGCGATCGTCTACCTGCTACTGATCCCCGTCACCAACGTCATGGCGCGCCGCACGGGACCACGTCCGGCGATGGTGGCGGGGTTGGTGCTCATGGCGGCGGGCTCACTGCTGTACGCCGGCGCCGGACCACTCGGCGACGTCGGATGGCTGGAAGCGTCATTTGTGCTCGCCGGTGCCGGGCTGGCACTGAACACCGGCCCGGCGGTGACGCTGGCGATGGATGCGATCCCGCCGGGGCGGACCGGCCTGGCCGCCGGTGTGGTGAATCTGGCCCGGCTGCTGGGTATCACTGTCGGGGTCGCGGTGTTGGGTAATGCCATGACAATCGTCGGCGGCGCGTCCGGGGTGCGGACCGCACTGCTGATTGGTGCGGCGTGTCAGTTGCTGGGCGCCGGGTTGGCCCGGTCGCTGACGCAGCCGGCGGCACCCGCGGGACGACGCGACCAGATCGTCGGGAAGGAGTCCTGCCATGCGTGAGACACAGGAGCTCACCACCGCAGCCGAGTTGGACCTCTCCGCGGTGGCCGCGTTGCTGGCCGACCCGGCTCGCTGCAAGATCCTGCTGGCCCTCGACGACGGCCGCGCGTTGCCGGCCAGTGTGCTGGCCGAGGAGGCGGGCATCAGTCGCCCGACGGCCAGCAGCCACCTGGGCAAACTCACCGATGCCGGGCTGCTCACCGTCCGCACCCAGGGGCGTCACCGCTACTACCGGCTGGCGGGGCCCGAAGTCGGTGCGCTCATCGAGCAACTCGGCCGGCTGGCGCCGACGCGGCCCGTCACCTCACTGCGCGAGGGCACCCGTGCGGCGCGGCTTCGCTCTGCCCGCACCTGCTACGACCACATCGCCGGCCGGCTCGGCGTCGCGCTCATGGGCAGCCTGCTCGACCGGGATGTGCTCATCGGCGGGGACGGATGGTTTCGTTCCGGCGGTTCCGACCGGCTGAGCAGCCCCGGTCATGACGTGACCTATCAACTCACCGACGACGGGCGCGCCCTGCTACGGCAGATCGGAATCGAATTGCCCACGGGCTCAAGGCCGCTGGTTCGCTACTGCATCGATTGGACCGAACAGCGCCATCACCTTGCCGGCGGGCTCGGCCGCGCGCTGTTGGATCACTTCCTGGCCGCGGACTGGGTGCGTCGCGCACCACGCCACCGTGCACTCACCGTCACCGACGCCGGCCGCGCCGCCTTGGGCGAGCGCTTCGGTATCGACTGGACCGGTTGACACTGCCCCAGATCGGCCGATTGGCAGTCATCTGCGGCGGATACCAAGCAGAATCGGGGCGTGGTCCAGATCCGCCGGCATCTCAACACCGTCTGCGCTGCACTCGTCGGCGCCACGCTCACCCTCGGCGTGTCGGCCCCGGCAGCTGCCGAACCCAACGGCGCCGCCCCCAGCCTGCCCGCCTTCACCCCGCATCCCTCCGATTGGGCGCCGGACTACACGGTGTTCCCGTACAACCTGTGGCAGGTCCGTGTCACGCCCCAGCAGATCGATGCCCAGCGTGAGTCCTGCCAGTGGTTCAACGCCCAATACGGCACCCTGATGACCCAGATCGTGGGGTTCCAGCACTACCTGGGCGAACATGATGACTACTGGACCGCGCCGGGCGTACAGGCGGCAGCCGACGCGGTGAAGGCCAACATCGACCAGTCGGCGGCGTTCCTGGATCCCCGGGCTCACATCTTGTACATCACCAATTACCCGGACCAGAGCCAGTATTCACCGCTGTACAACGGTGACTCGATCTATCACCTCTGGTATCAGCTGACCCAGATCAGCGACAAGATCGCGCAGAAACAACCGTCGGGCTTCATCAACGCCAACATCGCCACCGCCAACGTCTACGGCAACGTGATCCGCGACTCCGGGGTGTGCAACGGGGCCTGAGGCCGTCAGTTGCTGTTGGCGGCTTTCTTGCGTTCGATGTCGGCCAGGGCCGCGGCCAGTTCGGCACGCTCGGCCGCTGACGTCTCCCAGTCCAGCTTGCGGTTCTTGACCACCTTGGCCGGAGCTCCCACGGCGATCGAGTAATCCGGGATCTCGCCTTTGACCACGGCGTGGGCGCCCAGCACGCACCCGCGCCCCACCGAGGTGTTGCGCAGGACGGTGACCTTGGCGGCGACCCAGGTGTCCGGGCCGATCCGCACCGGGCCCTTGACGATGCCCTGGTCCTTGATCGGCATGTTGACGTTGTCCATCTTGTGGTCGAAGTCGCACACGTAGCACCAGTCGGCCATCAGCACGGAGTCACCGAGCTCGATGTCCAGGTAGGTGTTGATGACGTTGTCGCGGCCCAGCACCACCTTGTCCCCGATGCGCAGCGAGCCCTCGTGGCAGCGGATGGTGTTCTTGTCGCCGATGTGCACCCAGCGGCCGATCTCCATCTGGGCCAGTTCGGGGGTGCACTGGATTTCCACGCCCTTGCCGAGGAAGACCATCCCCCGGGTGATGATGTGCGGGTTGGCCAGCTTGAACTTCAGCAGACGCCAGTACCGGACCAGGTACCACGGGGTGTAGGCGCGGTTGTCGATCACCCATTTCAGCGAGGCCTTGGTCAAGAAGTCGGCCTGGCGCGGGTCCCGCAGGCGTGAGCCACGCCAGCGCTTGTGGATCGGTGCCCCCCACATCGTCGTCATGGCCGGACAGCCTACGCGAGGACTCGCGAGGGTTCCCAGGTCGCTCTGCTCCTGTACCGCAAGGCCGCCGGGTTACCCTCACGTGGGTCACAAAAACGAGCCCGTGCGGGTTCGGCGACGAAAGGACATCGTGTTCCGGCGATACCTGGCACTCGCGGTCGCGGTGCTGTTCACGGGCCTGCTCGCCGGTTGCGAGAACACCGATTCCTGGGTGGACGCACACGCTGCAGAAGGCTGGTCGGCGCAATACGGGGATGCCGCCAACAGCAGCTACACCCGGTCCCCCGGTGCCGAGGCGCTGCGGCTGGAGTGGAGCCGGTCGGTCAAGGGCGAAATGGGGGCCCAGGTGGCGCTCGGTTCGACCGGCTATCTCGCTGCCAACGCGCAGACCGCCGGCGGATGTTCGTTGATGGTATGGGAGGCCGACAACAACGGCCGCCAACGCTGGTGCTCCCGGTTGGTGCAGGGTGGCGGCTGGTCGAGCCCGCTGTTCGATGGGTTCGACAACGTCTACATCGGCCAGCCCGGCGCCATCCTGTCGTTTCCGCCGACACAGTGGATTCGGTGGCGTCAGCCGGTGATCGGGATGCCCACCACCGCCCGGCTGCTCGACGACGGCCAGCTGCTGGTGGTCACTCACCTGGGCCAAGTGCTGGTGTTCGACGGGCATCGCGGCATCGTCGAGGGAACTCCGCTGGATCTGGTGTCCGGCGTGGACCCGACCGATTCGCAGCGCGGCTTGAGCGACTGCCAACCGGCGCGATCCCGCTGCCCGGTGGCGGCCGCACCGGCGTTCTCCCACGAGAGCGGCATCGTGGTACTGAGCGTGTGGCAGCCTGGGGCCGAGGCCCCGGGGCTGGTCGGATTGCGTTATCACCGCGGGCAACAGACGTTGCTGACGCCGGCCTGGACCAGCGACGCGGTGGGTGGCGGGCCACTGGCGAGCCCGGTCTTGTCCGCCGACGGCTCGACGGTGTACGTCAACGGCCGCGATGAGAAGCTCTGGGCGCTCGACACGACCGACGGCTCACCGAAATGGTCGGTGCCCCTGACGTATCTGGCTCAGACGCCGCCGTCGGTGTCCCCGGACGGGCTGATCCTCGCCGGCGGCGGACCGGACGCCAAGCTCACCGCAGTGCGTGACGCCGGAGACCACGGCGAGGTGGCCTGGACCCGTGCCGACGTGGTGCCTCTGACCACCTCGAGCCGCGCCGGCAATGTCGCGTACGCGGTGGCCCGCGAGGGCGGCCACGGTCAGGCGCTGCTGGTGTTCGATTCCGGCGACGGGCACACCCTCAACACCTATCCCCTGCCCGAGGCCACCGGTTGGCCGGTCGGGGTGTCGGTCGGGCAGGACCACCGCGTGGTCACCGCGACGAGTGACGGTCAGGTATACGGCTTCGCGCCGCAGTGACGCTCAGGCCAGGAAGGCTTCGACAGCGGATCTCGGGACGGTGGCCTGGCTGGCTCCGGCCGCCTCCGACAACAGTTCGCCCTGTCCGAAGAAGAAGATCAGCGAATCGTCGGTGATCGCAAAGTTCTGATAGTGCACCGGGTCCAGACCGACGGCGGGCGGGATCGCCTGCTCGACACCGGATTGCTTCTGCAGTTCCCGCTGCACGATCGGGAAGATCACGTCCAGCGGCCGGGCACCCGGCTTGAACAAGGTGTCGAATGTGATCGGCGCCCGGGTGGTCACGTTGTAGTTGAACGCCTTGTACCAGGTCTGCGGATGCGCGCCACCGACGTTCTGGTACACCTCGAACACCAGGCTCTGGGTGCGCGGCGGGGTCCCGGAGCTGTAAGCGGTGCCCTTGGCGTCCAGCACGTAGGGCTGGTCGCGGAATCCGGGCATGTCCGAGACGTTGACGAAACCGTCGCGGGTCTGGGTCAGGTACGCGGCGACGGGCTGTTGATCGGGGTAGCCGACCGGGAACGTGTAGTCCAGCGTGTAGGTGGCATTGGCGGTGTGCACCTGACAGATCTGATCGGCGTCGACGGTGCCGCCGAGGTCGGCGCAGGCCGACTGCGCAGCTGCCACCGGCAGGCCGAGCCAGCCGAGCAGCACACCGGCTGCCAGCAGCCCTGTCACAGGGGGAATTCGCATCGTCAGTCGTCCTCGTAGGCGATCAACGCACACCGGTCGAGATGCCGGTGTGCTGGGCTTCAGGATACGTGCCGGTCACCGCGACGGCCGACAAATGAATGCTGCTGCCCTACCGGCCGCCCCGGAACCGAGGCGGGTGATCACCACGGCCAGCCCTCGGGTGCCGCGCAACCGCATCCGGGATCGCAACGCGTCAGGGTCCACATTCACACCGCGCACGAGGATCTCCAGGGCACCCGCCGAGTGATCGGCCAGCGCCGACCGCAGCCGGCGCTCCTGGAAAGGCAGCTGGTCGAGTACTTCGAACCCACGCACCCCGGCGGGCAGCTCCTCGCCGGACAGATAGGCGATGTCGGGGTCGAGCTGCCACAGGCCGTGGCGGGCTGCATAGTGGCGCACCAGCCCGGCGCGTACCACTGCGCCGTCGGGGTCGATGATCCAGCGTCCGGCCGCAGCCACATCGCAGTCGTCGGGTTCGGCGTCGGTGAGTTCTTCACCGGTTTCCAGCAGGCTGGCGCGACGACGTATGCCCGGTTCGGTCAAACCCGGTGACCACAGGCAGGCTTCTCGGACGCTGCCGCCGGCGGAGGTCACCTCGATCTCCCCGGCGAACCCCATTTTGGCGAGCTCGTCGAAATCGATTCCGGGAGCACACTTCACCACGAGGTCTCGACCCTCGTAGACGTCCAGGACGGCGTCGAGTGCCGGGGTGTAAGCCCGTGGGTCGAAGCGGCGCCGTCCACCGGATCGGCGGGCCGGGTCGATGATCACCACGGTGTCGCGGGTGATCGGCGCCAGCGCGTCGGCACGGCACAGCGGGACAGCGGCGCCACCGTCGTCGAGATTGTTGGCGGCCATCGCCAGCCGCACCGGATCGAGGTCGCTGCCGACCAGCTGCGCCGCGCAATCACGAAGCGCGACAAGCTCACTGCCGATCGAGCAGGTGGCGTCGTGCACCCGGGCCCCGGTCAGTCTGCGCGCGCGGTGCGCGGCCACCGGTGCGGCCGTGGCCTGTTGCAACGCCTCGTCGGTGAACAACCACTGCCCCGGGTCGCCGAATTTGGCCTGCGCCCGTCGCCGCAATTGCACGGTTTCCACCAGCGCCGCCGCGTGGTCGCCGAATTGTGCTCGCACAGCAGCGATGTCGTTGACCAGGCTGGCCCCGGTGAGACGACGCTCGGCCACCTCACCCAGGGCTTGGATGCCCGCCTCGGATCGCAGGTATGCGACATCGGCGAGGCCGAAAGCCACCCCACCGCTCAGGAGGGTTTGACCCCCGTGACCATCACGTTGTAGAACCAGCCCTTGGGCACGACACGACGCCACACATTGGCGTCCACCCAACTCAGCGTGGTCCAACTGTTGAACGCGAACTTGGCCCAACCCCAGCCCAGACGTCCGGGTGGCACCGCGGCTTCGAAGGTCCGCACCGGCCAGCCCAACATGGCCGCGGTGAATTCCTCACTACCGGTGCGCACTTCGACCGCACCGGCGTTGGCGGCCATCCGCTCCAGGTCGGCGGGGTCGAACGTGTGCAGGTCGACCACGGCTTCCAGTGCTGCGGCGCGGGAGGATTCGTCGAGCTCTTCCTGTGGCCGGCGCCAACCGCTCAGCCAGGGCAGCTTGGTGAGGTTCGTGGTGGCGTGCCAGGTCAACGTGGACAGCTCGCGGGCGTACTTGTTGCCGACCGTGGTGGGCTCACCGGCGAAGACGAACCGCCCGCCGGGCTTGAGCACCCGCACCACCTCGCGCAGCGACAGCTCGACATCGGGGATGTGGTGCAGCACGGCGTGCCCGACGACCAGATCAAAGGTGTTGTCCTCGTACGGGATGCCTTCGGCGTCGGCGACCCGTCCGTCGATGTCCAGGCCGAGGCCCTGCCCGTTGCGGGTGGCCACCTTGACCATGCCCGGCGACAGGTCGGTCACCGAGCCGCGCCGCGCCACCCCGGACTGGATCAGGTTGAGCAGGAAGAACCCGGTACCGCAGCCCAGTTCGAGGGCCCGGTCGTAGGGCAGTTCACGCTGCTCGGACTCGGGGACGATCGCGTCGAACCGGCCGCGGGCGTAGTCGATACAGCGCTGATCGTAGGAGATCGACCACTTCTCGTCGTAGGTTTCGGCTTCCCAGTCGTGGTAGAGCACCTGCGCGAGCTTGCTGTCGTGCATCGCGGCCTCGACCTGTTCGGCCGTGGCATGCGGGTTAGGAGTCGGCATGCCGGCTGAATCGACCGCCACATCAGCCTCGGTGCCGGAATCCTTGATGTCAGTCATGAAGGGCAGCCTAACGGCCCGCCTCCGGTGGCCGTCAGGGCCGGTCTGCCAGTCCGTCGACAGCGGCCTTGGCCGCTGCCAGCACGTCGACCGGATGTTCGATGAATCGCTGGGCCCAGGCCAGGGCCTCGTCGTAAACGTGGTCGGGCGCCACCATCTGGTCGATCAGCCCCAATTCGAGAGCCTCCTCGGCGCCGACGAACCGGCCGCTGAACACGAGCTCTTTGGCCTTGCTGGCTCCGATGACGCCGGCCAGCCGGGTTCCGCCGCCGGCCCGCGGCGCCAGTCCGGCCAGGATCTCGGTCGATCCGAACTTGACATTGTCCCCGGCCACGCGCCAGTCGGCGGCCATCGCCAGCGACAAACCGCTGCCCAACGCATAGCCGGTGATCGCCGCCACGGTGGGCTTGGGGATGGCGGCCACGGCGTCGATGCACTGGCGTAACGCGGTGTCGGCCGCAGCGGCCTCGGGCGCGTTCAGCGTGCGCAGTTCGGGCACGTCGTCGCCGGCGCAGAAGATCTCATGCCCGCCGAACAGGATCACCACGGCGACGTCGGTGCGCTCTCCCAGCGCGTGCGCGGCCGCGGTGATCTCGCGGTACATCTGCCGAGTCAGGGCATTGGTGGGAGGCCGGGACAGCATGAGCGTGCCGATCCGATCCTGCTCCGGCGTCACCCCGGCGATCACGTTGACGAACTCGTTCACCGGCCCGCCCCCGGAGACCGGTGGTTGCGCGCCGCGTTGTAGCGCTCACCGTCGAAGAACTCGATGTTCCAGTTCCCCCCGCCCAGGGCGAGGTTGGGTTCTATGGGCACGATCGTGCGTTCGGTCGCCAGCACAGCGGCGACTGAACGCCCGTTGAGTGAATTGAGCTGGGTCCAGGTCGGTGGCAGCAGAAACGAGTTCCCCTGCTCGAAATCGTCGAGCCCGGCCTGCGGCGTGCTCCAGAACGCGCGGTCGCTTTCGGTGTTCTCGCCGTCGGCCCGCTGCCCCTCGGGCAGGGCCCCGACGAAGAAGAAGGTGTCGTAACGGCGGGTGCGTTCCTCTTTCGGGGTGATCCAGTTGTCCCACGGACGCAACAGGTCGGCTCGCAGCACGAGTTTCTCGTCGCGCAGGAAATCCGCGAACGACAGCGAGTGGTTGGCCAGGGCGGCCCGCGCCTCCCCGTAGACCGACGCGTCAGACACGATGCCGGGGTCGCCTGATCCGCTGTAGGGCCCGGCGAACAACACCCCGGATTCCTCGAACGTTTCGCGGGCGGCGGCACAGACGAGCGCCTCGGCCAATCCGGTGTCCACGCCGAGACGCTGCGCCCACCAGTCGGGCTTGGGGCCGAACCAGGCGATGTCGGCGTTGCGGTCGCGGTCGTCGACGCCGCCGCCCGGGAACACCATCACCCCGGCCACGAACTCCATCGCCGCGTGCCTGCGCATCATGAAGACTTCGATCGCTTCGGCGGCGTCCCGGACGAGCATCACCGTGGCCGCCGGCCGCGCCACCAGTGGATCGTCGCTACTCATTCTCGCCTCCTGTGCGCCGCACGGCTCCTGGTCCGCCGGGCGAAGTAGCGCCCGTCGATCACGTCCAGCGCGATCGACTGACCGAACGCTTTGGACAAGTTCTCCGCGGTCAACACCTCGGTCAGCAGACCCGAGGCGACCGCCTTGCCCTCGGAAAGGATCAGCGCATGGCTGAATCCCACCGGGATCTCCTCGACATGATGGGTCACCAGCACCATGGCCGGCGCGTCGGGGTCGGCGGCCAGGTCGCTGAGCCGCGCCACCAGATCCTCACGCCCACCCAGATCGAGACCGGCTGCGGGCTCGTCGAGCAGCAGTAATTCCGGATCGGTCATCAGCGATCGGGCGATCAGCACGCGTTTGCGTTCGCCCTCCGACAGGGTCCCGTAGGTGCGCTCGGCGAGGTGTTCGGCGCCGACGCTCTCCAGCATGTCGATCGCCTGGACGTAGTCGACGTCCTCGTAGTCCTCACGCCAGCGGCCCAGCACGGCGTAGCCGGCCGACACCACGAGATCACGCACCACCTCGCTGTCGGGAATCCGTTGTGACAGCGCTGAGCTGCTGAGGCCGACGCGGGCCCGCAGCTCCGACATGTCGGTGCGGCCCAGCCGTTCACCGAGCACGTAGGCGGTGCCCGACGACGGATGTTCGGTGGCTGCGGCGATCCGCAGCAGCGACGTCTTGCCTGCTCCGTTGGGACCGATGATCACCCAGCGTTCGTCGAGTTCGACGGCCCAGGTGATGGGCCCGACCAGGGTGTTGCCGCCCCGGCGCAGGGTCACCCGCGCGAAGTCGATCAACAGGTCGGGGTCGGTTCCGTCGTCGTCATCGGTGATTGTCGAGTCGGTGCGTTCCCCTGCGGCCACTCGCTCATCGTAGTGACCGGATCGCGATCGGCTCGGGCACGTCCGCCGCTGAAATCGTGGAACAACAACGATCGCGGGAACACTCGCAGGAACAGCTGCACCAGCGGGCCGATCCCGAAGGCGTAGACCACCGTGCCGATCCCGATCGTTCCGCCCAGCAGCCAGCCGATGGCCAGCACGGTCGCCTCGATCCCAGTGCGCACCAACCGCACTGACAGCCCGGTGCGGGCCACCAGTCCGGTCATCAGACCGTCGCGGGGCCCCGGACCGAGACCGGCGCCGATGTAGAGCACGGTGCTGATGGCGTTGAGTACGACGGCGCCGATCATCATCGCGATGCGCACCGGCATCGCCGACGCGGCCGGCAGCACGGCGAGGGTGGCGTCCACCGTGACCGCGATGACGACGACGTTGGCGACGGTACCGACGCCGGGCCGGTTACGCAGCGGGATCCAGGCCAGTAGGACGACGACGCCGGTGACGGCCGAGGCCATGCCCAGGCTCAGCGGGGTGTGCCGGGTGAGGCCCTGGTGGAAGACGTCCCAGGGGTCGAGGCCGAGCCCGGCGCGCACCATCATCGCCATCGATACGCCGTAGCCGCACAGGCCGATGAGGAGCAGGGCGGTGCGGGTGAGCGCGGTCCTCATGCGTGGTCGGGGAATCGGACGCGGATGGCGTCGAGTTCACTGCGCACCCGGCGAGCGTCCACATCGCGGGTGCTCGCGCGGTTGCCCACCGTGAAGGCGCGGCGGTATTTCCCGGCCAGTCTGAAGAGCCACGTTCTTCCCATGAACTCATTTTGAAGCCGATCTGGATTGCTCCTCAATATCCAGTTGGCGCATACTGGCCTCATTATGTCGATGGATATGGCCGCTCGCGCTCTCGATGTGGACCTTTTGGCACGCGAACTGGGCAACTGGCGCACTTCCAGTCAAAGTGGCCCGGCCTATCTGGGCCTGGCCGACGCGATCCGGCTACTCATCGTCGACGGCCGGGTTCCGGTCGGGTCCCGACTTCCCAGCGAGCGCGCCCTCGCCGAGTCGCTGCGGGTATCGCGCACCACGGTCACCGCGGCCTTCGCCCAGCTGCGCGACGACGGCTATCTGCATGCCCGTCGCGGCGCGCGCAGCACCACCGCCCTGCCTGCTGCCGGCCCCATTCCGTCCGAGACCGCCACCCCCACGGTCAGCCTGGCCGAAGCCGCCATGTCCGCACCCGGCACCGCGGTGCTCGAGGCGTTCGCCGACGCAGCGCGCGACATCGCGCCGTATCTGCGCGAGCCCGGGCACGAGGTGATGGGCGTCGCCCCGCTGCGCGCCGTGATTGCCGAAAGATATTGCGCCCGGGGACTATCCACCGACCCCAGCCAGATCATGGTGACCACCGGAGCGCAACACGCCATCGGGCTCATCTTGGCCAGCCACACCCGGCCGGGCGATCGGGTGCTCGTCGAGCAGCCGACATATCACGGTGCACTCACCGCGATCGCCACCGCGGGGGCCCGGGCGGTCCCCGTTGCTCTGACCGAAGATGGTTGGGAACTCGACGCGGTGCAGGCCGCACTGCGACAGCTCGCCCCGAGCCTGGCTTACCTGATTCCCGACAGCCACAACCCGACCGGTTTCACCATGCCCGCCGCTGAACGAAAGCGGTTGGGGCACATCATTTCCGAGACTCGGACCCGCACCATCGTCGACGAGTCGATCGCCGACATGTGGATTGACGAAGCACCTCCGGAGCCGCTGGCCGCCGCGGTACCCCGCGATGATCTGGTGCTCACCGTCGGTTCGATGTCGAAATCGTTCTGGGGCGGTCTGCGCGTCGGCTGGATCCGGGCCGAACCCGCCACGCTGGCTGCCATCGCGGCGATCCGGCCGTCGGTCGATCTGGGCACTCCGATCCTCGAACAACTCGCCACGGCCCGGCTGCTCACGACACACGCGGAGGTACTGCCCGAACGTCGCGAGATTCTGCGCGTCCGTAGGGCGTTCCTGGTGGCACTGTTGGCCCGCGAACTCCCGGACTGGCAGCCGGGTCACGGGCGCGGCGGGATGTCCTTGTGGGTCAGGCTGCCGACGCCGATGAGCACGGCGTTGTCGGCCGCTGCCATGCGGCTGGGGCTGAACGTGCCCGCCGGCCCGCGGTTCGGGGTCGAAGGCACCCTTGAGCGGTTCATCCGACTGCCCTACGCGCTACCCGAACCCGAACTCGAAGAGGCGGTGCACCTGCTGGCGCGTGCCTGGCACAGCATCACCGGCACACTCAGCGCCCAACCCCAGACGCTGGTGGTCTGATCAGCGGATCAGGGCTGCTGCGACATTGCGTAGCACGTGCTGTAATGCTCGATGGTGCACGGAATCCCGTTCACCGTCGGCAGCTGGCCCGGAGGGGTCGAAATGTTGGCCCCCCCGGTGCTGGGTGCCATCACCGGCGGTGCCACGGCGCCCATTCCGCCGCCTGAGGAACCGGCCACGCACACGCCGTCGAACTTGGTCGCCTTGGTTCCGGACGGGCATCGTTTGGCCTCGGCCGGGGCCGCCACCGCCAACTGACCCAGAACTGCCGCGACGGCGAACGTTCCGACCACGACCGTGTGCTTCAAGTTCGCCATGCCCACACCCTACTTCAGCGGTGATCCGGCGGGGTGTCAGTCCTCGGGGATCTCGACCCGGCGCAACACTCCGTCCTGGGCGTCGGCGGCCTCGATCTCACCACGGGTGACGCCGAGGACGAACAGCACGGTGTCCAGGTAGGGATGGCTCAGTGAGGCGTCGGCAACCTCACGCAACGCAGGCTTGGCATTGAACGCCACGCCCAGGCCGGCAGCAGCCAGCATGTCGATGTCGTTGGCGCCGTCACCGACGGCGACCGTCTGCTCCATCGGCACGCCGACCTGCTGGGCGAAATCACGCAGCGCCTTGGCTTTTCCGGGCCGGTCGACGACCTGGCCGATGACCCGACCGGTGAGCTTTCCGTCGACCACCTCGAGCTCGTTGGCCGCCACGTAATCGAGCATGAGCTCGTGTGCCAGTGGCTCGATGACCTGCCGGAACCCGCCCGAGACCACGCCGCAGTGAAAGCCGAGCCGCCGCAGGGTCCGGATGGTGGTCCGCGCCCCCGGGGTCAGCTCGATCTGTTCGGCGACATCGTCGAGCACCGAGGCCGGCAGACCGGCCAGCGTGGCCACCCGGCGGTGCAGAGATTCGGCGAAGTCCAACTCACCGCGCATCGCGGCTTCGGTGACCGCAGCCACCTGGGCCTCCATGCCGGCGCGGGCGGCCAGCATCTCGATGACCTCACCCTGGATCAGGGTGGAATCGACATCGAAGACGATGAGCCGTTTGGCCCGCCGCGCCAGGCTGTAGTCCTCCAGCGCGATGTCGACGGCTTCGTCCACCGCCACCTGGGACAGTGCCGATTGCAGTTGGCTGTAAGCCGCTCCCGCCGGCACCGACACCCGAAGTTCCAGGCCGGTCACCGGATAGTCGGACACCCCGCGGATCGTGTCGATGTTGACACCCAGACCGGCCACCTCGCGGGCCACCGCGCTGAACGCCTCGGCCGTGATGGGTCGGCCCAGCACCACGATGGTGTGTGTCGACGGCTCGCGCATCACGGGCATGTCGTCGCTGTGCTCGACGGCGACGTCCAACCCGAGACGATGGATCGCCGACTCGACGTCACCGCGTAGTGAGTCGCCCGCAACCGTCTCGATCGGCGCCGCGACCAGCACACCCAGGGTGAGCCGGCCGCGGACCACGACCTGTTCGACGTTGCGGAGCTCCACCTGGTGGCGGGCCAGAACCTCGAACAGTGCCGAGGTGACGCCGGGCTGATCGACTCCGGTGACCGTGATCAGTACCGATGAGCGCTCTCGTGACGCACCGCTCGACACCTCTTCGACGGGCTCACTCCCGGAAGCTGCCACCCGTCAGCTGGAAGCGTCCGCAGACTCGAGCTCTGGGTGATGTGCGCGACCCACGTGGGCCTCGGCACGCATCCGCTCGATCATGTGCGGGTAGTGCAGCTCGAACGCCGGTCGCTCCGAACGGATCCGGGGCAGCTCGGTGAAGTTGTGCCGCGGCGGCGGGCAGGAGGTCGCCCACTCCAGCGAGTTGCCGTAACCCCAGGGGTCGTCGACCATCACCGGCTCGCCGTAGCGCCAGCTCTTGAACACGTTCCACACGAACGGCAGCACCGAGATACCCAGGATGAACGAGCCGATCGTCGACACCACGTTCAGCGTGGTGAAGCCGTCGCTGGCCAGGTAGTCGGCATAGCGCCGCGGCATACCTTCGTCGCCCACCCAGTGCTGCACCAGGAAGGTGGTGTGGAAGCCGATGAACGTCAGCCAGAAGTGCAGCTTGCCGAGGCGTTCGTCGAGCAGCCGTCCGGTCATCTTCGGGAACCAGAAGTAGATGCCCGCGTAGGTGGCGAACACGATGGTGCCGAAGAGCACGTAGTGGAAGTGCGCGATGACGAAGTAGCTGTCGGTGACGTGGAAGTCGATCGGCGGGCTGGCCAGCAGCACGCCGGACAGGCCACCCAGCAGGAAGGTGATCAGGAAGCCGACCGAGAACAGCATCGGCGTCTCGAACGTCAGCTGGCCCTTCCACATCGTGCCGATCCAGTTGAAGAACTTGATGCCGGTCGGGACGGCGATCAGGAACGTCATGAAGGAGAAGAACGGCAGCAGCACGGCACCGGTGGCGTACATGTGGTGCGCCCACACCGCGACGGACAGCGCCGCGATGCTGATGGTGGCGTAGATCAGGGTGGTGTAACCGAAGATCGGCTTGCGGCTGAACACCGGGAAGATCTCGGACACGATGCCGAAGAACGGCAGCGCGATGATGTACACCTCGGGGTGACCGAAGAACCAGAACAGGTGCTGCCACAACAACACACCGCCGTTGGCCGGGTCGTAGATGTGTGCACCGAGGTGGCGGTCGGCGGCCAGGCCGAACAGCGCGGCGGTCAGGATCGGGAACGCGATCAGCACCAGGATCGAGGTCACCAGGATGTTCCAGGTGAACACCGGCATCCGGAACATCGTCATACCGGGCGCACGCATGCAGACCACGGTGGTGACCATGTTGACGCCACCGAGGATGGTGCCCAGACCACCGACGGCCAGACCCAGGATCCACAGGTCGCCGCCGGCGCCCGGGGAGTGGATGGCGTCGGTCAGCGGCGAGTAGGCCGTCCAACCGAAGTCGGCGGCACCGCCCGGGGTGATGAAGCCGCCGAGGGCGATCAGCGCGCCGAACAGGAACAGCCAGAACGACAGCGCGTTCAAGCGCGGGAAGGCCACGTCGGGCGCGCCGATCTGCAGCGGCAGCACCAGGTTGGCGAACCCGAACACGATCGGGGTGGCGTAGAACAGCAGCATCACCGTGCCGTGCATGGTGAACAGCTGGTTGAACTGCTCATTGCTCAGGAACTGCAAGCCGGGCATCGCCAGTTCGGTACGCATGAACAGCGCCATCAGACCGCCGATGAAGAAGAAGGCGAAGCAGACGACGCAGTACATGATGCCGATCAACTTGTGATCGGTCGTGGTGATGAGCTTGTAGATCAGGTTGCCCTTGGGGCCCATCCGTTCCGGAAAAGGACGACGTGCCTCGAGTTCTCCGATTGGGGGCGCTTCGGCTACCAAGAGATCCTCCAAAGATTCGTCGGGAAATCCCGCTTCTGGAACTGAATCCTAACGCTCCCGGCGGCCTGCGCGCCCGTGGGTCCTACAAACTGTCGTACTGCGTGGCGCTGCCACGCCCGCAGTTTTGGCCGCGAGCTCCTGACCAGCGGGAAGGTGGTCAATGTTACGGTCGGCCGGTGCTGAGCAACCGACACCGCGCCGCAGTCGCCGCGATCGCCGCAGCCGCAACACTGACCGGTGGATGCGGCACGGCCGAGCAGACGTCGACGTCGCAGACGTCGATCTCCACCAGCGTCACCAAGATCGCCGGCGCCGGGGTGTTGGGGAATCAGCGCCGACCCGACGAATCCTGCGCGGCCGAGCCGGCGCCCGCCGACCAGTCGGCGCGGCAGGTCCGCAACGCCAGGGCCGAAGGCGCAGACATCTCGGAGTCCACGGAAGTCCGGGGCGACCCGCAGCGCATCGTGGCGCTGTCCGGCGACCAGCTTGATGCGTTGTGCGCGCTGGGACTGCAGTCGCGCATCGTCGCCGCGGCGCTCCCGGTCGGCTCCGATCAGCAACCGTCATATCTGGGCGGGGTGGTCCACGGAGTGGCCCCGGCCGGCACCCGGGAAGCGCCGGACCTGACCGCCATCGAGGCCGCCAAGCCCGAACTGATCCTGGGTTCGGCGGCCCTGACGCCGTCGTCGTTCGGCGCGTTGACGGCGATCGCGCCGACTGTGTTCACCGGGGCACCCGGGGCCGGTTGGCGTGACACCTTGTGCGCGGTGGGTGACGCGACGGGGCGCGCCGACGCTGCCGCCGATCTGATCGCGAAGTTCGACGACGCCGCCCGTGACACCGGCGCACAGAACGACGCCGGACATTTCCAGGCCTCGGTGGTACAGCTGACCGAGAACACCGTGCGCGTCTACGGCACCGCCAACTTCCCCGGCAGCGTGCTCGCCGCCGTTGGCCTGGACCGGCCTGCCGCACAACGGTTTACCGACAAGCCGTACGAAGAGTTGAGCACCACCGACGCCGATTACCGGATCGCCGACGCCGACATCGTCTACGTCTCGTTTGCCTCGCCGGCGGCCAGGGACCATGCCTCGGCGATCCTGGAGAGCCCGGCCTGGCGGGACCTGTCGGCCACCAAGGACAACCGGGTGTTCGTGGTGAACAACGAGGTCTGGCAGAGCGGCCAGAACATCGTGGCCGCCCGGGGCATCCTCGATGACCTGCGTTGGGTCAACGCTCCGATCAATTAATCTCTCCAGCGTGTTCCACGTCCTCACCACCACGTACACCCAACCCATCGACGTCGTCGACCAGACCCGCCCCGCCCACATCGCGTGGCTCGAGGGAGAGGTGGCCGCAGGCCGCATCGTGCTGGCCGGACGTCTGGATTCCGCGACCGGTGCAGTGCTGATCACCGGGGATCTCAGCGAGGAAGCGGTCGAAGATCTCATCGCCCGTGACCCCTACACCCTGGCCGGGCTGATCCGCTGCGAGCGCACGTCCTTCAACGGGGCCTTTCGCGCACCCGGTTTGTGAGTAGAACCCGGCACCGATCCGGGATACATGTCACAGCCGACATCGGGACTATCGTCGCCGCCCGCGCCGTTGCACAGGGCGGACTGCCGTGTTCAGGCAGTAGTCAGTTAACCGGGCTAATCTTCGGTGAATACGCACGACGACGAACAAAGAGGGCTTTGATGAGCACTGTTTATGCCTATGCCGCCAATTCGGCGACCGAGCCGCTGGCCAAGACCAGCATCACCCGCCGCGAGGTCGGCCCACATGACGTGGCCTTCGACATCCACTTCGCCGGCATCTGCCATTCCGACATCCACACCGTCAAGGGCGAGTGGGGCACCCCGAACTACCCGGTGGTGGCCGGCCACGAGATCGCCGGCGTCGTCACCGAGGTCGGCTCGGAGGTGACCAAGTACAAGGTCGGCGACCATGTCGGCGTGGGTTGCTTCGTCGACTCCTGCCGCGAGTGTGACAACTGCAAGGCCGGGCTGGAGCAGTACTGCACCGGCGGCGGCATGATCGGCACCTACAACGCGACCGGACGTGACGGCACCCCGACCTACGGCGGCTACAGCGGCGCGATCGTAGTCGACGAGAACTATGTGCTGCGCATCCCCGACAGCATTCCGCTGGACAAGGCCGCTCCCCTGCTGTGCGCCGGCATCACCACCTACTCCCCGCTGCGCCACTGGAACGCCGGACCGGACAAGAACGTCGCGGTCATCGGACTCGGCGGTCTCGGCCACGTGGGCGTCAAGCTGGCCAAGGCGATGGGCGCGCATGTCACCGTGTTGTCGCAGTCGCTCAAGAAGATGGAAGACGGCTTGCGGCTGGGCGCCGACGGGTACTACGCCACCAGCGACCCGGACACCTTCGGCAAGCTGGCCGGCAAATTCGACCTGATCTTGAACACCGTGTCGGCGAATCTGGACCTCGGGGCCTACCTAGGCCTGCTCAAGCGCGACGGCACGCTCGTGGAGCTGGGTGCCCCGGAGAAGCCCCTCGTGGTGCCGTTCTTCCCGCTCGGCGCCATGCGCCGCAGCCTGTCGGGATCGATGATCGGCGGCATCCCCGAGACCCAGGAAATGCTCGATTTCTGCGCCGAGCACGATGTGCTTCCCGAGATCGAGGTGATCCAGCCCGATTACATCAACGAGGCCTACGAGCGGGTGCTCGCCAGTGACGTGCGGTACCGCTTCGTAATCGATACCGCCTCGCTGCGCGGCTAGCAGCTTCCCGCGTCAACGCCGCGGATTGCGGTCACCTGGTGACTGCAATCCGCGGCGTAACGCGTTATTGGGCCGCGTCGGACTCCAGGTCCACGCCGGCCAGCGGCCAGCCCGCCGCGGCCAATTTGGCCGCCACCCGCGCGATGTTCTCCGGGCCGGCATCGTGGTCGGTCACATCGGCGATGAACTCCGCGATGTCGTCGCGTTTGATCGGGTCGTCGATGTCAGCGGGCGCAGAAGCCTCGGCGATGTTGCGTACCACTTCGGCCACCTGCTCCTCGGTGAGCGGGGTGGCGCGCAGCAGGGCCAGCAGGGGCACCCGGTCGGTACCCGGGACACCTTCCGGGTAGCCGGCGCGCAGCCAGTTCAGAACCGAGATCAGCAGCGACTTCGTTGACACCCCGCAAGTTTGGCCGCTTCCCGTCAAACTCTCCACTGGACAAGCCGCAAGGCGGTCGGTCATCCGCTCATGGCCCACTGCCCAAAACAATCCCGATGAGCACAACCGGTGACGTCCCTCTGCCGTTCCGGCACGCTCGCCCAGTGACCCGTGTGATCCGCTTCAACGCCTTCGACATGAACTGCGTCGCCCATCAATCGCCGGGCCTGTGGCGCCATCCCGACGATCAGTCCTGGCGGTACAAGGACATCACCTACTGGACCGAATTGGCGAAGCTGTTGGAGCGCGGCCGTTTTGACGGGTTGTTCATCGCCGATGTGCTGGGTACCTACGACGTGTACGGGGCCAGTGACGAAGCGGCGATCCGCCAGGCCGCCCAGATCCCGGTGGGCGATCCCATGCTGTTGGTGTCGGCGATGGCCCTGGTCACCGAACACCTCGGTTTCGGCATCACCACCGGCACCGGTTTCGAGCACCCCTACCCGTTCGCCCGCCGGATGTCGACGCTGGACCATCTGACCAATGGCCGGGTCGGCTGGAACGTCGTCACCGGCTATCTGCCCGCCGCGGCGCGCAACATGGGCCAGACCGACCAACCGGCACACGATGCCCGCTACGACCACGCTGACGAGTACCTCGAGGTGCTCTACAAGTTGTGGGAAGGCTCATGGGAGGACGATGCGGTCGTGCGCGACGCCGCCCGCGGCGTCTTCACCGATCCGGCCAAGGTGCATCACATCGGCCATGCCGGAACACACTTCAGTGTGCCGGGCGTACATCTGGCCGAGCCGTCACCACAGCGCACACCGGTGATCTACCAGGCGGGTTCCTCCCCGCGCGGGGTACGGTTCGCCGCCGAGAACGCCGAGGCCATCTTCACCGCCGCCCCCACCAAAGCCCTTCTGCGCGAGACGGTCTCCACGATCCGTGCCGAGCTCGAGCTCGCAGGACGCGATCCCTACTCGGCCAAGATCTTCAACCTGACGACCATCATCACCGGCGAAACCGACGAGGCGGCCCACGCCACCCATGCGGAGTACCTCGCCTACGGCGATCCCGAAGGCGCACTGGTGTTCATGTCCGGCTGGATGGGTGTCGATCTGGCGCGCTACGGCCTCGACGAGCCGATCGGCAATGTGGATTCCAACGCAATCCTGTCGGCGGTCAAGGCGTTCCAGTCCGCCTCGGACAAGGGCGGTGAGTGGAAAGTGGCCGATATCGCCGAGTGGGGGGAGATCGGCGGGATGGGTCCGCGCATCGTCGGATCCGGCGTGCACGTCGCCGACACCTTGCAGGAGTGGGTCGAGGAGACCGACGTCGACGGCTTCAACCTGGCGTATGCCATCACCCCCGGATCCTTCGCGGATTTCATCACCCACGTGGTGCCGGTGCTCACCGAGCGCGGCGCCTACCAGACGGAGTACGCGCCGGGCAGCTTACGCAACAAGCTGCTGGGTAACGGCGATCGATTGGCGGATGAGCATCGCGGTGCCAGTTACCGTGTGGGAGGCGCGAACTCGACGATCATCGAGCGGCCGTCGACCCTGCCGTCGTCCTCAGCGTCGACCGCGGCCCAACCTGCCAGAGGTCGCTGAACTCGCCGGAAATTCTCAACGTGGAGCGGCCTGCACCGAGGTGGACTGCTCCCCCAACGTCGACGGCGGCAACGCGGTCTCCACCACGCCGGGAGTGTGCAACTTGCCGGCCAGCCACGGCAGTGCCGCGGCGAAAGCGTTGTTGGCGAACGCCCAGTCATGGTGGCCGGGCGCGGTGGTCACCGAACAGCTGATCGCGACCGCGCGGGCCGCCTCACACAGGGTGGTCGCCGCCACGTCCTGCGCCTCCGGATTGGCCGACGGGTCGTGGGTCGTCCCACCGCGGGAGGTGGGCACCTCGAACCATGCGGAGACATCGGCATACGGGCCGTGGCGCCCCATGATCGTCATGGGATCGTAGGCCGCCCACGCGTCGACGTCGCCGCCGAAGAGCCGGCTGATCGTCTGCTCCTTGTTGCCGGCGTTCGGGCGCAGGTCACCGGCGACGTCGACGAACGCCCGGAACATGTCGGGATGCATCAGGGTCAGGTCGACCGCGCAAGTGCCGCCCATGGACCATCCGGCGATCCCCCAGCCGCCACGGTCGGAACGCACACCGAAGTTCGAGACCAGGTATGGCACAACGTCTTTGGTCAGGTGGTCGGCGGCGTTGCCCCGCACGCCGTTGACGCACTCGGTGTCGTTGGTGAACGAGCCCGTCGCATCGACGAACACGAACACCGGCGCGTTGCCGCCGTGGGCGGCCGCGAATCCATCGATGATGCCCAGCACGTTGCCCGCTCGCAGCCAATCGGCCGGGGTGTTCAGTTGCGAGCCGATCATCATCACCGCCGGAAGCCGCGGGGGCGGGTTGCTGGCGAACCAGGCCGGCGGGAGGTAGACGAGTTCGGTGCGATGGGAGAACCCTGAGGCTTCGGCATCGATGGTCACCGGGACCAACACGCCGCTGGTGGGCTGGAAGTGGGCCAGCTGCATCTTGGTCACGGTCAACCGGTCGGTCTGGCCCGGCAGCGGGCCGGAGGTGAGCTGATTCCACATGGCATGGACGGTTGGGAAATAGCCGACCCACATGTTGAGGGTCAGTCCGCACGCCACCGCACATGTCCCGATCGCGGCTACCGAGGCGGTGCGTCGCCACCACCGGGCGCTCACCCAACCCACGATCGCGACACCGACCGCCAACGCCGTCAACGCGATCCACACCCACAACTGCGGCGGTCCGGCATTGCCGGCCACCCCGATCGAGTCGATGTACCAGTAAGTCACCGCGGCCAGCACTGCGGCCGCGGCCAACAAGACGGGCAGCAGGCGTCGGCGCCAGCGCGGTGAACGCCACCCCACCGCGGCCCCCAGCAGCATCGCGGCGACCATCTGTACGACGACTGGAAACCAGCCGTGGATCAGCGAGATCTGCGCAATGAGCTGGTGCATCGGTTTCTCTTGATATCAGCGGCGACTGTCAGCTTGCTGAGTGGTCGCTATGCGTGCCAGTGGGACCGCGCGTCAGGACGGCACGTCTTAAGGTGGCCTGATGCTTAAGGTGACCTGATGCGCATGAGGATTCTGGTGGCCCTGGTCAGCGTGGCAGTCGCCGCCGGCGTCGGCGTCCCCGGCATGGCCGCCGGTGACCCGCCACCACCGCCGCCCCCGCCACCACTCGATCTCAACGCGCTGACGCCGGTGAAGCCGTCAGACTTCGCGATGCAGAACGGCGAGTACTACGCATTCGCGGTGCCGGGAGATATCGCGTGCGCCATCGGGCGCGGATCGGGAAAATATGGCTGCAGCGGCCCGCTGCCGGCCGCGCCGGATGGGGCCAACGCCGTGACCGGTGCACAGCAGGGGGTGCCCACGTTCATGAACGACAGCCGGCCACTGTTCGTGTTCGACGGGCTGCCCAACCGGTTGCTGCCGGGATCGCGCATCAGTTTCCGCAACGTGACCTGCGGAACCGACGGCACGGTGACGATGTGCAGCAACTCGTTTGATGGAGCCGGCTTCGTCCTCAGCCCGGGCGGCAGCTACGTCCTCGATGTGAACAACCCACTGCTGCTCAATACCGGCGAGGGGCACAACCCCTACTTCAACTAGAGGTAGACGCCGTCGTAGTGGCCTTGCGTGTCCTCGAGTGTGCCGGGGGAAACAGTGTGGTTCGGGCGTTCCGCGGGTAACCCGACCCCATGGAACGCAAGCCGACCGCCAACGGACGCTACGCCGCACTGGCATTCGCCATTCTGATCGCCGCCTCGGCGGTCGTCTGCGTCGTGGCGATGAGCCTTGGCTGGGCGGGTCCGGGCGTCGTGGCGGGCATCGTCGCCTTGTCTGCGCTCGGTGTGGCGCTCGGCTTGTCGAATCAGCAGGAACGTCGGCACAGCGGCCGGTGAGCAGCACGAGATGACCACCACCGAGCACGTTGACGAGGACGAAAACCGTTCGCGCCCAGCGCCGGACGCAGCGTCCAAGCCGGACTCCCCCGCCGACCTGACCCGGCCCTCACTGCGTTACGCGGCGCGGCGGACCATCAGCGAGTTCAGCAGCGACCAGTGCATGGACCTGGCTGCCGCGCTGACCTATTACGCAGTGCTGTCGCTGTTTCCCGCGCTGGTGGTCATCGTGTCGTTGGTCGGCGTGATCGGGCAGAGCCAGCGCACGTCGCAGACGCTGCTGGGCATCGTCGACGACATCAGCCCCGGCGGCGCCGCCGACACCCTGCGCCAACCCATCGAGCAACTCGCCAGTGCACCGACGGCCGGTTTCGCGCTGGTGGTCGGCATCCTGGGCGCCCTGTGGTCGGCCTCGGGGTATGTCGGCGCCTTCAGCCGGGCGATGAACCGCATCTATGGCGTCGAGGAAGGTCGTCCGGTCTGGAAGCTGCGCTCCCAGCAGTTGCTGCTGACCGCCGTCGGGCTGATCGGCGGCGCGGTGGGTGCGCTGCTGCTGACGCTCAGCGGGGACGTCGCCAAGGCGGTCGGTTCTGCGCTGCATCTCGGCGAGACGACGGTGACGGTGTGGAACGTCGCCCGCTGGCCCGGGTTGTTGCTGTTGGTGGCCGTCGGCCTGGCGGTGCTGTACTACTTCGGGCCCAACGTCCGGCAGCCGAAGTTCCGGTGGATCAGCGTGGGGGCGGCCATCGCGATCGTGGTGTGGGCGGCGGCCTCGCTGTTGTTCGGCGTGTACGTCGCCAACTTCGGCAGCTACAACAAGACGTTCGGCTCACTGGCCGGCGTCGCGGTGTTCCTGCTGTGGCTGTGGATCACCAACGTGGCCTTGCTGTTCGGCGCCGAGATCGATGCCGAACTCGAGCGAGGCCGGCAACTGCAGGCCGGTATCCCCGCCGAGGACAATTTGCAACTGCCGCTGCGCGACACGGCCGTCATCGACAAGAGCGCCAAGAAGTTACGCCGCGGACTGCTGAGCGGCCGCCTGTTGCGTCGCACCCGCGGCCGCCGAGCGTGATTAGAAGTCCCAGTCCTCGTCTTCGGTGACGACGGCCTTGCCGATGACATACGACGAACCCGAGCCCGAGAAGAAGTCATGGTTCTCGTCGGCGTTCGGGGACAGCGCCGAGAGGATCGCCGGGTTGACGTCGGTCTCGTCCTTGGGGAACAGCGCCTCGTAGCCGAGGTTCATCAGCGCCTTGTTGGCGTTGTAGCGCAGGAACTTCTTGACGTCCTCGGTGAGCCCGACCTCGTCGTAGAGGTCTTGGGTGTATTCGACCTCGTTGTCGTAGAGCTCGAAGAGCAGCTCGTAGGTGTAATCCTTGAGCTCCGAACGCTTTTCCTCGTCGACCAGGGCCAGCCCGCGCTGGTACTTGTAGCCGATGTAGTAGCCGTGCACGGCCTCGTCGCGGATGATCAGCCGGATCATGTCGGCGGTGTTGGTCAGCTTGGCCCGGCTGGACCAGTACATCGGCAGGTAGAAGCCCGAGTAGAACAGGAAGCTTTCCAGAAGCGTGGAGGCCACCTTGCGCTTGAGCGGCTCGTCACCCTTGTAGTACTGCATGACGATCTCGGCCTTGCGCTGCAGGTTCGGGTTCTCCTCCGACCAGCGGAACGCGTCGTCGATCTCGGCGGTCGAACACAGCGTGGAGAAGATGTTGGAGTAGCTGCGGGCGTGCACTGACTCCATGAAGGCGATGTTGGTGTAGACGGCTTCCTCGTGCGGGGTGAGCGCATCGGGGATCAGGCTGACGGCGCCGACCGTGCCCTGGATGGTGTCCAGCAGGGTCAGCCCGGTGAACACCCGCATGGTGAGCTGCTTCTCATGGGCGCTCAGCGTTCCCCACGACGGGATGTCGTTGGACACCGGAACCTTCTCCGGCAACCAGAAATTACCGGTGAGCCGGTCCCAGACCTCGGCGTCCTTCTCATCCTGGAGACGGTTCCAGTTGATCGCTGAGACACGGTCGATCAGCTTCATGCCTTCGCTCACCAGAACCCCATTTCACCAGGTCGTTGTGTTTGCCGGATGGCACCCACGACACTACCCCTGGTGTCAGCTGCCAGCGGTGACCGCAACACCTTGTGCCTTCGTGTCGTGCCCGGCATGGAGGAAATCGAACTCCTCCGGGTCGAGCTTGCGGGTTGCCAGCCAGTACTGCCAGGTCATGCCGCTCCAGAGGGTGCGGTTGACACCGTGGGCGTCCATGTACCAACTCCGGCAACCTCCGGTGCTGAACACCGTGCCGGCCAGATCGCGTTGCAGTTCGGCGTTGAACTCGGCCTGGGCACGCGGGCTCGGCGACAGCGCTTGCGCGCCGGCCTTGTCGACGGCGGCGATCGCCTGACCGACATAGCGGATCTGCGATTCGATCATGAACACCACCGAGTTGTGCCCCAGCGCGGTGTTGGGCCCGAGCAGGAAGAAGAGATTGGGCATGCCGGAGACCGCGACGCCGCGGTGGGCCTGGATGCCCTCCCGGTTCCACCGGTCCACCAGGTCCTCACCGCCGGAGCCCTTGATGTCGACGTAGGTGTAGGAGTCGGTGACGTGGAAACCGGTGGCGAACACCACGACGTCCACCGGGTGCTCGACGCCGTCGGCGGTGACGATGCCGGTCGGGGTCATTCGGGAAATCGACTCGGTGATCACCTGGGTCTTGGGGTTGGCGATCCCGCGATAGTAGGTGTCGGAGTTGAGGATTCGCTTGCATCCGGCACGGTAGCGCGGGGTGAGTTTGCGACGCAGCTCTGGGTCTTTGATGCTGCGGTTGATGTTGTAGCGCCCCATCGCCTCGCCGATCTTGAGCAGCCAGGGCTGTTGGGTCATGGCGAAGCCGACGCCTTCGTGAATCCAGTAGATGGCGGCGCGCAGCGCCGCGCGGGCGCCGGGCACGAAGCTGAACACGCGTCGGATCCATTGCGGGAACTTGGTGTTCACGCGCGGCATGACCCAGGCCGGGGTGCGCTGGTAGAGGTGAAGCTCGGCGACGTCCTTGACGATCTCGGGCACGATCTGGATGGCGCTGGCCCCGGTGCCGATCACCGCGACCCGCTTGCCGGTCAGATCGACGCCGTGGTCCCACTGTGCGGAGTGGAAGGCCGCCCCGGAAAACTGTTCGCGCCCTTCGATATCCGGAATCAGCGGGATGTGCAGACCGCCGGCCCCGGAGACCAGGAACTGGGCGACGAACTCTTGACCGGTGTCGCTGAACACGTGCCAGCGCAGTTCCTCGTCGTCCCAGTGCGCGCGGTCGACGTGGGTGTTGAACCGGGTGTAGCGGCGTAGCCCGTACTTGGCGGCCACCCCGAGCAGATAGTCCTGGATCTCCGGCTGGAACGACCACATGTGACTCCAGTCCGCCTTCGGCTCGAAGGAGAACGAGTACATGTGCGACGGAATGTCACAGGCGCAGCCCGGGTACGTGTTGTCACGCCAGGTTCCGCCGAACTCGTCGGCTTTCTCCAGCATCAAGAACTCGACGCCTCGGCGTTGCAGTTCGATCGCCATCCCCATGCCGGAGAACCCGCTGCCGATGATCAGGGCGCGGGTGTGGATGGGTTCCTGCTGCTGCGGCGAGGGCTGGGCAACCGTCATAGCTCAGGTCCTTTTCTGGGAACGGCGGTACCGGATAATTCCCAGTTTCCGGACTCCGGTTGCGGCTGTCAATGAGAGCGTCAGCTGGCGTGCTGGCGGCGCTGAACACCCTCGTGAAGCGGCAGTTCCGGGTCGATCCAGATGCCCAACAGTTCACAGGTGCCGTTGATCGACCCGACCATGATGGTGGTCAGGTGGTTGACGAACTCGTCGGCCGGCATCCGGCGCGGGCTGTCCTCGTCATTGCCGAGCCACCAGTCGGTGGCCGAGGCACACGCCCCGAAAGTGGCGAACGCCGCCAATTCGATGGCCGCCCCGTCCAGTTCCATCTCGCGCAGTTCGTTGGAGAACATGTCGGCCATCGCCAGCGTGATGCCGCGGCCCTCGTTGAGCGCACGCATGGTCGATTCGCTCTGTTCGGCGAACCGGCCCTGGATCAGGAACCGCAGCACGTTGGGGTGTTCGTCGACCAGGCGCACATATTGTTCGACGCTGCGCCGGATGACTTCGCGGGCCGGATCGGCGCGCAGGTTGATGGCTGGGAAGATCGCCGACCACAGCATGTCGCGCAGACGCTCGCCGATCGCCTGAAACAAATCGGATTTGTCGGCGAAGTGACGGTAGATCTTGGGCTTGGCGGTACCGGCCTCTTCGGCGATCTCACGCAGGCTGAGCTCGGGGCCCAGCCGGTCGATCGCCCGGAACGCGGCGTCGACGATTTCGGAGCGCACCTTCTTTCGGTGCTCACGCCAGCGCTCGCTACGGGCGTCGACCTTGACACCCGGGCCATCGCTGGAATGTGATCTCGACGCTCGCCGCACCCGATTACTGTACCCGCCCTGGCGGGGCTGACCTGCCCAGACCGCCGGTCAACACGCAGTTTTGCCGTTTGACCCCGACGTTCGCCCGTCGCGCCGCCGATAACGCGCTTCGGTAGTATCGCAGCGACAGTCAACCTATGAGACGAGGCTCATGACGCAGCGATACGACCTGGTCATTGCTGGTGGCGGCCCATCGGGGTCCGCTGCGGCGTGGCAGGCCGCGCAGACCGGCGCCAAAGTGTTGGTCTTGGACAAGGCGGAGTTCCCCCGCGACAAACCGTGCGGGGACGGACTGACCGCCCGCGCGGTGAGCTACCTGCAGAAGATGGGCCTGGCCGACGAGGTCGCCACCTATCACCGGGTGAACCGGGTGACGGTGTTCAGTCCCAGTGCATGGGAGCTGTCGTTCCCCCGCCGGCCCGGGATGCCCGACCACGGCCATACCGTGAGCCGGACCCATCTGGATACGGTCCTGCTCAAGCATGCCGAGTCCGCGGGTGCCGAGGTGCGCCAAGGCGCCGAGGTGGCCGGGCCCGAATTCGATGCCAACGGGCGCGTGGTGGGCGTGGTGCTCAAGAGCGGTGAGAAGGTGCTCGGCGACGCGGTGATCGCGGCCGACGGCGCCTACTCCCCCATCAAGCGCGCACTCAAGATCGATTCGGAATACAACGGCTATTCCGCCATCGCGATCCGGTCGGAGATGCATGCCAACCGGCCGGACTCCGACAGTCTCGACATCTACCTCAAGCTGGTGTTCCAGGGCGATCAGCTGCCGGGTTACGGCTGGGTGTTCCCGATGGGCAACGGGCTGTTCAACGTCGGTCTGGGATACGTCAACAGCTACAAGAACTGGCAGTCCATCAACGCCACCCAGTTTCTCGGCGATTTTCTGCGCACCCTGCCGCCGGAGTGGGAACTGCCGCCGATCGAAGAACTCAAGAAGAACAAGAGCGTGCGGGCCTGGCGCTTGCCGATGGGCTTCACCGCCTGGCCGCCGTGGCGTCCCGGTGTGCTGTTCACCGGTGACTCGCTCGGTGCGGGCAAGCCGGCCTCGGGTGCGGGCATCTCCAAGGCACTCGAATCCGGCTTGGCCGCCGGCGAATGCGCCATCGCCGCCCTGCAGAACGGCGGGCCCGACGACTTCACGAACTACGCACAGCGGATGGAAGCCGCGTGGGGCCGGGAATACCGGCGTGGCCGCTACATGCACAAGTTGATCGGCTATCCGAAACTGGCCGAGGCCGGGGTCAAGCTGATCGACAACACGGCATTCCGGGACCGGATGCTCAAGGCGCTCTACAAGAAGGCCCAGGGCCCACAGCACACAGTCAAATAACGTTCGGCGACGGTGCGGCCGCCGCGGAGAACGCGAGGTTCTCCGCGGCGGCTTCGCATTTTGCGGTGTGGCGGCACCACGTCGAATGCAGTAGACCTGATGATCGGGTGTCAGAATGTCGGCAGTCGATCGATCGAGGAGACCATGGCAGCATCGGGCCGACGCGTAGGTGCAGAAACGTCGAAGACCAGGGACACCCTGCTCGACTGCGTCGAGAAGATGATGCTCGAAGACGGGTATGCCAGCGTCACCTACCGCGCGTTGGCCACCAAAGCCGGAGTCACACCGAGCCTGGTGCAGTACTACTTCCCGGTCCTGGACGACATCTTCATCGCCGCCATCTCGCGGTACTCGCAACGAAATGTGGAGTATCTGAACAAGATTCTGGCCAAACGGACCGAGGATCCGCTGCGCGCCCTGTGGGAGTACAACTGGGACGAGGCCACCGGCGCGCTGATGACCGAATTCATGGCGCTCGGCAACCATCGTAAATCGATCCAGGCCGAGATCGCCTCGGTGACCGAGAGTGCTCGCAAGGTCCAGTTGGACGCGTTGACAGCTAAATTCGGTGAAGACGCCCGCCCGTTCGGCAATCTGTCCCTGCCGGCGCTGCAGCTGCTCGTCTCGAGCCTGCCCAAATTCCTCAACCTGGAAAAGGGTATCGGCGTGCAGACCGCGCACGCCGAGCTCACCCAGGTGTTCGAGGATTATCTGGACACCATCGAACCTCGTGTCGCGTCGGCCAAACGGCCGTCGTCGAAGCGTCGCACCAAAAAGGCCGGTAGCTAGAAACTCCACGTCATTCGCGACCACGGCGTCGCCCTTGACCGCGCCGATTTTCGGGTGCTATACAGCCGTATAGGCTATACATCGGTATAGCATCGGCCACCGGCAGGAGAGTCCGCGGAATGCCCAAACGTCTGATCTTCACGCTCTTGTTGATGGATGCGATCGGCCACAATTTCCACGGGATCTGGCGCCATCCTGATGCTCGCAACCGTGAGTTCAAGGGCTTCGACCTGTGGGTTGAGCTGGCCAAAAAGGCCGAGCAGGCCAAGGTCGACGCGTTCTTCTTCACCGATGTCATGGGCGTTCACGGCGAGTACAACGGCTCGCGCGACGTGATCTTCGAGCAGGCCATGAACGTCCCCATCGCTGACTGCACGATGGTGATTCCGGCGATGGCGCACGCGACGGACAACCTGGGGTTTCTCTACACGAGTTCGGTGATCTCGCATCATCCGTTCGTGTTCGCCCGAGCCGCCTCGACGCTCGACCATTTGAGTGGCGGCCGGATCGGATGGAACATCGTCACCTCCGCCAACGAGAAGGCATTCCGCAATCTCGGTCTGCCGGCGAATCTTTCGCATGACGAGCGCTACGGCTGGGCCGACGAGTACGTCGATGTCACCTACAAACTGTGGGAGGGGTCGTGGGACGCCGATGCCATCGTCAACGACCCAGACCGTGGGGTGTACGCCGACCCGTCGAAAGTCCATGACATCCGGCACGAGGGCAAGCGGTACAGCGTCGAAGGTTTCAACCTGATGGAGCCGTCCCCGCAGCGCACCCCACTGCTGGCACAGGCCGGTGGGTCGCCGGCAGGACTCGAATTCGCCAGTAAGCACGCTGAGTTGATGTTCCTCTCGGCATTCTCGCTGGAGACCATCGCCGCTCAGGTCAACAGTGTGCGCGAGCTGGCCCGCGCCCGTGGGCGCCACGACGGCGACATCCTGTTCCTGCAGGGCATGATGTTCGTCATCGGGTCGACCGACGAAGAGGCCTACCGCAAGTGGGGCGAGCTGGAGGAGTTCCGCAGCCCTGAAGCCCAGACGGCCTACTTCTCCAGCTTGAGCGGGACCGATCTGGGCCGCTACGACCCGGGCACACCGCTGGAAGACATCCTCGAAGAATTACCCGGCGTCCGTGGGGCTTTCCTCGCCGTGATCAACGCATGGCCCGAGGGCGTCAAACCGACGGTCAAGGATTTCCTCACCTCGTTGTCGTTACCCCAGATGGTGGTCGGGTCACCGGAAACCATCGCGACCCGCCTGATGGAGTACCAGGGCGCCGGCGTCGACGGCGTTCAGGTGATGAACGCCCTGATGCCGCAGAGCTACGACGACTTCTTCGAGCATCTGGTGCCGGTGCTGCAGGACAAGGGCCTGATGCAGAAGGAATACCAGCCCGGAACGTTGCGCGAGAAGCTTTTTGATACCGCGGATGCGGGGGTCAACGAGCGCCATCCAGCGCACGGCTATCGGGGCATGTTCTGCGATCGATGAACTTGCCGGAGAAACATGCAACTCACATTCGGTCCTGAAATCGAGGGGTTCAGAGCAGAATTCGTCGCGTTCTTGGATGAGCACCTGCCTCCGGAAGCCAGCACCGTCGAGCGGATCAGCTCTAGCGCGTATCTTCCCGACTGGGCACGGCAGTGGCAGCGCACCATGTTCGACCATGGCTGGCTTCAGCCCGGCAATGCACCGGAGTTCGGTGGCCGCAATGCCGGCATCGTCGAGCAGTACGTGTACTTCCAAGAACTGGGCAGCCGACGGATCGCACAGACATTCAATCCGCAAGGCGTTGGCATCATTGCCGCCTCCCTGATCACCTTCGGCACACCCGAACAGCAACAGCGGTGGGCCATTCCGATCCTGCGCGCGGAGATCACCGCGGCACTCGGTATGAGCGAACCGGGCGCCGGATCGGACCTGGCGGCCCTGCGTACCCGCGCCGTACGCGACGGCGACGACTTCGTCGTCAACGGCCAGAAGGTGTGGACCTCCGGCGCGCACGACGCCGATGTGATGTTTGTTCTGGTCCGCACCGATCCGGATGCCCCGAAGCACAAGGGAATCAGTGCCTTGATGATCCCCACCGACACTCCCGGAGTCACCCGCCGACCGTTTCCGTCGGCCTGCGGCATGGACGACGTCGACTTCAACGAAGTGTTCTTCGTCGATGTACGGGTCCCGATGGCCAATCTGGTCGGTCCGCTCAACGGAGGGTGGACGGTCGCCAACGGATCACTGGGCCACGAACGAACGTTGTTGTGGCTCAGTTACGCCGAGCGATTACAGGAATACCTTGAGGACTGGGATCCCGGCGATACCCTCGACCAAGACCACTATGCGCAGCTCGTGATGGACCATGAGGCGTTGCGCCTGCTCGGTTCTCAGACGCTCGCGGCAGCCGCCCGTGGTGAAGGCGACGGCGGGCGGATATCGGTGCTCAAACTGCTCGGCTCGGAGGCCGCCCAGCGGATCGGGGAGGCGGCACTGCATTCCGCGGAAGGCTCCGGCCTGCTGAACCCGGCGCTGACCAACTACCAGCCCTGGCACCAGGACCACTACACCGGCAGTTGGTTCGACCGCTATCTGCGCAGTTTTGCCGGCACCATTGCGGGTGGGACGTCGGAAATCCAGCGCAACGTCATCGCCCAGCGCATCCTCGGCTTGCCCCGGAGCTGACCGGGGCAGTCCCTCACTCCCGGCGTTCGGCAACCGTCTTGCCCACCAACGCTTTCTGAATGCACCGACTTCCTGCCCGACACCCGCCGCGTGTGCTATACATTCGTACAACACTTCGATCCCTTACGTCCCCCCGAAAGGACCGCATCACCGATGACGAATACCGATGACCTCGAGCAGCTCCGCCGGCGGGTGCAGTACCTGGAGGATCGGACCGCGATCTTGGACTGCGTGATGAATCAGTCCCGTGGTCATGACCGCCACGACGCCGAACTGATGGGCAGCGTGTACTTCGAAGACGGTGTCGACGAGCACGGACCGACCGTCAAGACCGGTCCGGAGTACGGTGAGTGGGCCAACGCCGCCCACACCTCGGTGTTCGAGGACCACCTGCACAACATCACCACCCACACCTGCGAGGTCGACGGTGACGTCGCCCATGCCGAGAGCTACGTCATCGGCGCCATGCGCGCCAAGGGCGGCAAGATCGTGTCCCTCATGGGTGGCCGCTACATCGACCGCCTGGAGCGCCGGGACGGGGTCTGGAAGATCGCGCTGCGACGGTGCACCATCGAATGGATGATGAACGGCGACTCGTCACTGCTGAACTCCGGCGCCGTGGCCGGATTCATCAAGGGCACCTGGGACAAGACCGACGCGTCGTATCACCGGCCGCTTTCCATGGACGGCGCACCAGTCAACCGCTGGTAACTCGCCATGGAACTCAACGGCAGAGTTGCCCTGGTGACCGGCGGCGCGTCGGGCATCGGCCGAGCGTCGGCACAGCGGTTCGCTGCCGAAGGGATGCGGGTCTGTGTGGTGGACATCGATGGCGGGGCGGCCGAGCAGGCCGCCCGGTCGTTCGATGGGTTGGGATTTGCCTGCGACGTGTCCGACCCCGCTCAGGTCCAGGCGGCCTTCACGCGCTGCGCCGCCGAATTCGGCGGGTTGGATCTGGCATTCCTCAACGCGGGCATCACGATTCACTGGTCCGGCGACATCGGATCGCTCGATCTGGACCAATACCGCAGATCGGTCGGCGTGAACCTGGACGGGGTGGTCTACGGCGCGGTGGCCGCCGTCAAGACCATGCGGTCGCAGGCCGGGGCCACCGAGCGGGCCGTCTTGGCGACGGCCTCCCTGGCCGGCCTCATCCCCTGGCATCCCGATCCCGTGTACAGCCTCGGCAAGCACGGCGTGGTCGGATTCATGCGGTCCATCGCCCCGAACCTCGCGCCCGAGGGCATCGCAGTACACACCATCTGCCCGGGGATCACCGAAACCGGGGTGTTGGGAGATCGGCGCAAGCTGGTCGAACGCATCGGGGTACCGGTGATGGAGCCCGAGACCATCGCCGACGCGGTACTGACGGCCGCAACCGCACCCACCGACACAACCGGATCATGCTGGGTTGCCCAGCACGGGAAACCTGCGTGGCCAATGGCTTTCAGCGAAGTCACCGGAGCTGACCTCCGATTGAACGTACCGGTCACCCTGAGGACCAAGATATGACCAGCTACGACTACATCATCGCCGGTGCCGGTTCGGCCGGCTGCGTACTCGCCAACCGGCTGTCCGCGGACCCGGCGGTGTCGGTGTTGTTGCTCGAGGCCGGTGGCGGTGACCGCAGCCCGATGTTCAGCATCCCGAAGGGCTCGGGACTGGTGTTCGAGAACGAGAAGTACACCTGGCAGTACAAGACCGTTCCGTTCGGACCGAATTCGCATGTCGAGACCTGGATGCGCGGCAAGCTGCTCGGTGGGTCGAGTTCGGTGAACGGCATGATCTACAACCGCGGCCACCGAGCCGATTACGACGAGTTGGAACGGTTGGGCAACCCCGGCTGGGGCTGGGACAACATCCTGCCGATCTTCAAGTCCTTCGAGGACAACGAATTCGGCCCGTCACCGACCCGCGGCACCGGTGGCCCACTGCACATCTCGGTTCCCCGTGATCCCGACCCGCTATGCCAGGAGATGCTGGCCGCCGGGGTGAAGGCGGGGCTGACAGAAGTTCAGGACATCAACGAATCCGACGAAGCGCGGATCGGCTACGCGACCTCCACCATCAGGAACGGCCGGCGGGTCAGCGCGTCGCGGGCGTTCCTCAAGCCGGCCATGTCCCGTCCGAATCTCACGGTGCTGACCAATACCTCGGTAGACCGCATCCTGTTCGATTCCCGCCGTGCGGTCGGCGTGATGGTCCGCAACCGCCGGGGCAGCACCGAAATCCGGGCCACCCGCGAGGTGATCGTCTCATTGGGCAGCCTCAACAGCCCGAAGCTGTTGCAGCTGTCCGGTATCGGCCCCAAGGAAGTGCTGACGGCCGCCGGTGTACAGGTCTACCTGGACCGGGAACGCATGGGACGCGGGCTGCGGGAACACCGGTGTGCGGCCATGCGGTTTCGGCTCAACGCCGATCTCGGCTACAACCGGCAGCTGTCGGGGAACCTGGCCCAGGCGAAAACCGGCGTCAAGTATCTGGCCACCCGCAAGGGACCGCTCGCCGCGCCGTCGTTCGACCTCATCGCGTTCGTCAAGTCCCGGCCGGAGGCCGAGCGGGTCGATGCCCAGTTGATGCTCGGGCCGTGGACGATCCCGCCGTACAACACCGGGCAACCAGTCGTGATCGAACGCGCAGCGGGGGCGTCCTGCTTGGGGATGGCGCTGCGCCCGACCGCCGAAGGGCGTTGCGAGATCACCGGGTCCGATCCCGACGCACCGGTTCTCATCGATCCCAATTACCTCGGGACCGAGGAGGATCGGCAGACGACGGCCAATCTGCTGCGAACGATGCGGGAGATCTTCGGCCAAGAACCTATTGTCGACCGGATCGAGGGCGAAACCTTCCCGGGGTCTGGAGCGGTCAGCGACGACGAACTCGTTGACGCTGCCCTCGCCGGCGGTTACAGCGGATACCACGCGATCGGCACCTGCGCGATGGGACCGCACGATGATGCTGTGGTGGACAGCAGACTGCGGGTGCGCGGCGTGGACGGGCTTCGCGTTGTCGACTGCTCGGTCATGCCGACCATGGTGGCCGGCAACCTCAACGGACCGATGATGGCGATGGCCTGGCGGGCCGCCGACTTCATCCTGGAAGACCTGTCCTGACAACCGGAATCGGGGGGGGGGCGGGGCCCCCGGGCGGAAGGGGGCCCCGGGCGCGGCGGCGGCGGGCCGCCGGGGTTGGGCGGG
>NZ_MBEQ01000109.1 GCF_001954135.1 Mycobacterium sp. GA-1841
GGCTGGACGCCCAGGCCGCCAACGAGCGTCCGGCCTCCAACACATGGCGTTCGGCGATGGTGCGGGCGGCCTCGGCGTCTTTGACTTCCAGGGCGTCGAGCAACTGCTCGTGTTCGTCGAGGGAATGCTTCTCGTGTTCGGGAAACACCGTAAGGAAGTTCGACGGGACCACCCGTGCGGCCTGCCGGATCTGTGTCAGCAACCGGGGGGAGTGTGCGGCCCGGTGGATGGCCTGATGAAACAGCCAGTTGGCCTCGCCGATGGTGTCGTCGCCCGAGCGGTGGGCGACATCGACCGCCAGTTCGCGCAGGTGATTGAGTTCCTCCGGCGTGATGCGTTCTGCGGCCCAGGCCGCGGCCTGCCCGGTGAGCACGCCGAGAATCGTGAAGCTGTCGGTCGCGTCTTTTGAGTTGACGCCGATGACGGTGATCCCGCTGCGGGGAGCGACGCGCACGAGCCCCTCGAACGAGAGTTCCAGCAGCGCTTCGCGCACCGGGGTGCGGCTGGTGGCGAATTCCTCGGTGATGGCATCCAGATCGATGCGGCTGCCCGGGGCGAGGGCGCCGGTGATGATGCGGTCGCGCAATTCCCGGGCGGCACGTTCTCGCACGGTGCCGGAGATGTCCAGCGGGGTCATTCGTGCAGCGTACCGGTCTACGATATGAGATCCTTGATATCTGATATATCAGATGTTAGATTCCGAATTATGCGCACTGACCAGATGGCCCTCGTGGCATTCATGCAGGCTGGGAGCACCTCTGTGTATGCCGGCTCCTGGCGACACCCGGCGACCGAACACGGTTACCTCGACGCGTCCTATTACGCGAAGATCGGCCGCCAGCTCGAAGAAGGTTGTTTCGACCTGATGTTCTTCGATGACCGGTTGGCGATGCCCGGCATCTACGGTGGGTCGGTCGCCGAGGCCGTCCGCTACGGGGCGCGTCCGGTCAAATTGGATCTCAGCGTGGTTCTCGGCGTCCTCGCGCAGACCACGTCCCACATCGGACTGGGGGCCACCTACTCCACCACCTACTACGCGCCCTTCCACGTGGCGCGGACATTCGCGACGCTCGATCACCTGTCCCGCGGACGGGCGGCATGGAACGTGGTCACGTCGGTCAACGACAGCGAGGCACAGAACTTCGGGATCGATTCCCACCTCGGCCACGACGAGCGCTACGACCGCGCCGACGAGTTCCTCGACGTTGTGGCGGGACTCTGGGACACCTGGGAGGACGACGCGATCGAGCACCACCGAACCTCGGGCCACTACGCCGATCCCGGGAAGGTGCACGAACTCGGCCACGTCGGCCGCTACTTCTCGGCGCGCGGTCCGCTGACCGTGCCACGTACCCCGCAGGGACGCCCGGTCATCCTGCAGGCCGGATCGTCGGGACGGGGTCGTGAATTCGCCTCGCGCTGGGCCGATCTCATCTTCACCGGAGATCCGGGCCTGGATGTGGCGCGGCCCCATTACGCCGACCAGAAGCAGCGGATCGCCGATGCCGGCCGTGATCCGGCGTCGGTGCGAATCTGCCCCATGGCCTACACCGTCGTCGGCGAAACCGAATCTCACGCCAAGGAACGCGAAGACATGTTCCTCAACGACCTGGTGGACCCGATGGCCTCGCTGACCCTGCTGTCGGAGCTGATGAATTACGACTTCGCCCAACACGGTCTCGACGACCCGGTCACCGATGAACTCATCGCCTCGGTCTCGGGCATCCGTGGACTGGTGCAGAGCCTGCGGGCACATATCGGCGGGGACACCGTGACGGTCCGCGACCTGGCCGGCCACCGCGCCACCTTGCTGCAAGGCCCGCGCTTCGTCGGCACCGGCGCGCAGGTGGCCGACCAGATGGAGGAGTGGTTCACCGGCGGCGCCTGCGACGGATTCGTCGTGGCCGCAACGCATTCCCCGGGTTCCTACGAGGAGTTCGTGCGGATGGTGGTGCCCGAACTGCAGCACCGCGGCCTGTTTCGCACCGCCTACACCGGCTCCACCCTCCGGGACCACCTGGGGCTGGATCGGCCGGCCAGCACGCTCACCCGGTCGGCGTCGTAGATGGGCGGCATGCTCGAGGGTATCCGGGTGCTCGACCTCGCGACGCTGGCCGCCGCACCTCTGGCCGCGACGTATCTGGGTGAATTCGGCGCCGACGTCATCAAGGTCGAACAACCGGGGCAGGGTGATCCCATCCGCACCTGGGGTCACCAACGTGGCGGTATCGGTTTGATGTGGAAATCGGTGTCCCGCAACAAGAGGTCGATCACAGTCAATCTGCGGGTGCCCGAGGGACAGGATCTGGTACGTCGCCTCGCCGCGCAGGCCGATGTCGTCATCGTCAACACCCGGCCGCAGACCTTGCGAACGTGGGGACTGGACTACGAAGCACTGCGCGCGGTCAATGATCGCATTGTCATGCTGCACATCACCGGGTTCGGGCTGTCCGGGCCCAAGAGTGAGCGTCCGGGTTTCGGCACCCTCGGCGAGGCGATGAGCGGATTCGCCCATGTGACCGGGCAAGCCGACGGTCCACCGACCCTGCCGCCGTTCATGCTCGCTGACGGGGTCGCGTCGTTGAATGCCGCCTACGCGGTGATGATGGCGCTATATCACCGGGATGTGCACGGCGCATCGGGTCAGCTGATCGACATCAACCTGGTCGACCCGTTGGCGCGACTGCTGGAGCAGACCCTGCTCGGGTACGACCAACTCGGCATCGTCGGACAGCGCTCCGGTAACCGCTGGGACATCTCGGCGCCCCGCAACACCTACCGGACGTCGGACGGGCGCTGGCTCGCCATGTCGGGTAGCTCACCGGCCCTGGCGCTGCGGGTATTCCGCGCCATCGGTCGCGACGACCTGGTGACCCACGCCGACTTCTCCGATCCGCAAAGACGATTGGCCCGGGCCGCCGAGGTCGACGCGGTGGTCGCGGAATGGGTCGCCGCCCACACGTTGGCCGAGGCCATGTCCGTGTTCGACGCCGCAGAGGTGGCGGCCGCACCCGTCTACGACATCACCCAACTCCTCGACGATGAACAACTGCGACACCGCGAGGTGTTCGTCGCCGTCGAAGACGAGGAACTCGGCGCCATGACCGTACAGGCGCCGGTGCCGAGATTCTCTGCCGCACAGGGACATCTGAGTCACCTTGGGCCGACCCTCGGTCAGCACACGGGCGAGGTGCTCGACGAGATCCTCGGCCTGACCAAAACCGATATCGACGATCTGCGCGCCCGCGGCGCACTGTAAACCGAAGGGAATCAATCACGATGAGCAAGCTGTTGCGGCGTTCCGAGCTGGCCCTGCCGGCCTGCAATGACCACATGTTCGTCAAGGGCGTCACCTGTGGCGCCGACTTGGTGTTCCTCGACCTTGAGGACGCCACTCCGGTAGGGCTCAAGGTGGAATCTCGCGCCAAGGCGATCCATGCGTTGACCGAACTCGACTGGGGCCGAACGGCACGGGCGGTGCGGATCAACGGCCTGGACACGCAGTGGTGCCACGACGACATCATCGAGGTGGTCACCCACGCCGGCGCGCAACTCGACACCATCGTGATCCCCAAGGCTTGCACGGCCAAAGATGTCTGGTGGGTGGATCTGCTGCTCACTCAGCTGGAGGAAAAGTTAGGTCTTGCCAAGAGGATTCGCTTGGAGGTGTTGATCGAGGAGGTCGAAGGGCTGGCGAATGCCGAGGAGATCGTGCGGGCCAGCTCACGCCTGGACGCGGTGATCTTCGGCGTGGGCGACTTCTCGCTGTCGCAAGGGGCGCGGGTGGACACTAACTTCGTACCGATGGGGGATTACCCGGGCGACTTCTGGGCTTATGCCCGCAACAAGATCATGGTCGCGGCCCGCATCGCGGGTATCGACGCCATCGATTCGCCGTATCCGGACTACGCCGACGTGACCGGCTACGAAGCTGAAGCCCGCCGGTCGTCGCTGTATGGCTACACGGGCAAGTGGGCCATCCATCCCAGCCAGGTTCCGATCGCCAACGAGGTGTTCGCCCCGACCGCCGATGAGATCGCGCTGGCCCATCGCAACGTCGCGGCGTATCGCGAGGCCGAGGCCAAGGGCCGCGGTGCCGTAGGCGTCGACGGGGTGCTGGTCGATGCCGCACACGTAAAGAAGGCCGAAGAGGTGTTGGCTCGCGCTGCGTTGGTCGGTGCCGCCTGATTACCCGAACTCGACGACGTTGGTCGGTGCCCGGAACCGTTGCAGCCGGGGCGATCGGTAGACGAATGCCGCTGCGTGCGACAGGATTCTGCCGCGCCCGGGGGGCATCGGCGCCTCATGTACCGCGCACACGCCGGGAACGGCTCGAAGCTCGTCGTACTGGTCGGCGGTGAACGAGAACGGCATGGGCGGTGCGGTGTACTGCTTGCTCAGCCTGATGCCGTGCCGTTGCGAATACCAGCTCAGGTAGCGCGGCACGCTATCGAAGATCAGTCGGCCCCCGGGAAACCGCGTGGCGCAGGCTGCGATGAGATCGAACACCTCACTGCGCCGTAGGTACTGGAACAGCCCTTCGGCGGTGACGAGCACACCGTCGGTGGCCTCGACATGGTCCATCCACGAGTGGTCGAGTGCAGACTGGGCCAGGTGGCGGAGCCGGTCAGAGGCCGGGAGGAGTTCCCGGCGCAGGTGCACGATCGGCTCCAGATCCACCGACAGCCAGTTCAATTCACCGTTGTCCAGGCGCCAGAAGCTGGTCTGCAACCCTTCGGCCAAGGCCACCACCGCCGCGCGGCGGTGCGTCGCCAGGTACTGGCGGGAGACGGCATCGAAGGCCACCGCCCGCAGCGCGGTGGCCTGGTGGGTCCGGCCGAAGTGGTGATAGTCATAGCCGAGGCTGTCTCGTAGCGCGATCGCCATCGGGTCGTCGATGACACCGTCGGCCCGGGCGGCTTCGGTCGCTCGTTGATGAAGCGTCAAGAGCGCGGTTTCTGAGATCGCCGTCAGATGACGAGCGTCGATGACTGGCACGTGACGACCGTACCTGCCGGAAGCGCTTGCCCCGGTGGGTCGGTCATCTCCACCCTCTCGGGAACTTTCCGGCGACCCTGCTCGACTAGCTCAAGGACTAGGCGAATGCGCGCCCGTTCGCGCATCCGGTCCGACGCACGGCGAGGAGGCGATGAGGTGACCGCACCGCTGTGGTGGGCCATGCCCCCGGAGGTGCACTCGGCCTTGTTGACCTCGGGCCCCGGGCCGGGATCGCTGCTGGCGGCGGCCGGACAGTGGGAGGAACTGAGCACCCAATACCATGCCGCAGCAGCCGAACTCACCCAGATCCTGGCCGGGGTGACGACCAGTGGGTGGGAAGGGCCGAGCGCCGCGCAGTATGCGACGGCCCACGGCCCCTACCTGGCATGGCTGCAGCAGGCCGGCGCCGACAGCGCGCTCACCGCCGCACAGCACGCGACCGTCGCGGCCGCGTACAGCACCGCGCTCGCCAGCATGCCCACCCCCGCCGAGCTCGCCGCCAACCACATCGCCCACGGAGTGCTCTTGGCCACCAACTTCTTCGGCATCAACACCATCCCGATTGCCGTCAACGAGGCCGACTACGTGCGGATGTGGCTACAGGCCGCCGAAACGATGACGACCTATGAGGCAGTGGCGACCAGCGCATACTCGGTGGTGCCGTCGACCCCGCCGGCCCCGTCGATCCTGGCGCCGGGCGGCGAAGCCGAGGGTGGGCGGCAGAACAGCGCAGGGGCCACGCCACAAGCACAGCCGCCCACCGACATCTGGCAGTTGATCTCCCAGCTGATCTCGGGTGCCGGCAACCCCCAACAGCTGTTGGACACCTTCCAGCAGCTCTTCGGAAATCTGGGATTCAATCCAGCAGAAGCCGCGATCCTCGCGGCCATCGCGCTCGTGCTGTACGACATGCTCTGGTACCCCTACTACGCCTCATACTCACTGCTGCTTCTGCCGTTCTTCGCGCCTGCCCTCAGCGCCCTGAGTGCGTTGAGCGCCTTGGCCTTCCTTCGGAACGAGGGGCCGACAGCCACATCTCTGCCGGCCTCGACGGAACGGCAGGGTGCCCACCCCGCCACCTCACATTTCGACGCCGGGGCGGCGATGATGCCGTCGGGAATCTCGCCGGGTGTGCCACATTCCGGCAGTTCCGCGCCGGGGCCGACCGCCTCGGCCGGAGCGGGCAGCTCGCCGGCTTCACCGGCGATGAGCTACGCGGTACCCGGCCTCGATCCACCGACGGTGGCGGCGGGCCCGAAATCGGGCACGAGAACCTCTGAAACCATGCCTGATGGCGTCGCCGGGGTCACGGCGACGAGAGCCGCTGTCGTCGGTGGTCGCGTCAGGAGACGGCCGGGTCGCCGGCGGGAGCCGGCGCATGGACACCGCTACGAGTTTCTCGACGCCGCCGGCGCCGGCGACACCGGCACCGAAGACACCCGTGGCGAGAGCCGCGACCGGACTCGGGATGACCGACCGTCCCCCGGCACCCAGGGGACGACAGGTCTCGGCTTCACCGGCGCGAACCCGGTCGCGGTGACCGCCCCGGCCGCGGGGTTGGCCCGGCATGGGGTGAGCACCGGCGAGGCCGCGGTCCCGATGGTGCCGGCCACCTGGCCGGGGCGGCCGGACGAACTCTGCGAATAGCGGGAACTCTCAACCCGTTTCACTCGACCAATCGTCAGCACCACGATGTGTGCGTAACGAGGAGAAAAGATGACGCTGAACGTCAAAGGGGCCGGGCTCGGGGCGCAGGTCACGGGAATCGACCCCAAGAACCTCGACACCGTCACGACCGACGAGATCCGCGAGATCGTCTACCAGAACAAGTTGGTGGTTCTCAAAGATGTCCACCCGACGCCGGAAGAGTTTCTCGCACTCGGCCGTATCGTCGGCGATGTCGTCACCTACTACGAGCCGATCTATCACCACCAGGACCATCCGGAAATCTTCGTCTCCTCCACAGAGGAAGGTCACGGCGTCCCGAGGACCGGCGCGTTCTGGCACATCGACTACATGTTCATGCCGGAACCTTTCGCGTTTTCCATGGTGGTGCCGCTGGCCGTACCGGGCACCGATCGTGGGACGTACTTCATCGACCTCAACAAGGTATGGGAGTCCCTTCCCGAGTCTGTACGCCAGCCGGTGCGGGGCACCTTCGCCACGCATGATCCGCGGCGGCACATCAAAATTCGACCGGCTGACGTCTACAAACCGATCGGTGAGGTCTGGGACGAAATCTCGAAGACCACCCCGCCGATCACCTGGCCGACGGTGATCCGGCACCCGGAGACCGGCCAGGAGATCCTCTACATCTGCGCCTCGGGCACCACGAAGATCGAGGACGCCCAGGGGACGGTCCTGGAGCCCACCGTGCTGCAGGAGCTGATGGCGGCCACCGGACAACTCGATCCCGAGTTCGCCTCACCGTTCATCCACACCCAGCACTACGAAGTCGGCGATGTTGTGTTGTGGGACAACCGAGTTCTGATGCATCGAGCCAAACACGGCACCACCCCAGGGACTTTGACCACTCATCGGCTGACCATGCTGGACGGCCTCACCACACCCGGATATGGAGTATGAGCATGAGCACCCCCGAGACGTTACCCGCGGCACCAACTGCACACGGAATCACCGGCACCGCACCGATACCCGAGGAACTGCTGGTCAAGGTGCTCGAGCCCTATTCCTACAAAAGGTGCCGCTATCTTCTCGACGCGGAGTACGAGGCCAGCGAGACCTCGGTGTTCGCCCTCGGAAACTTCAGCATCAAAGAGCCCGCATATATTCGCGACACCGGCCACTTCAACGCGGCCGAATGGGTGTTGTGTTTCAACCAGCTGGCCTACAGTGCGTTCGCACCGGCGATCCTCAACGAACAGATACCGGAATTCCGGGGCTGGTCGATGGAGGACTACTTCAACTATCAACTGCCCAGCATGTTGATCAAGTCCACGGCCTCACGCTTCAAGCGGCCGATCCGATCCCACAAGTTCTCGGCACGGTTGCTGTGCAATGACTTCGAGGTGGTCGATCGAACCATCCGCTACCTCAAGATTGCCTGCAAAGTCGAATTCTGGGACGAGGACGGCGGGGCGGCCTCCGGCGAGGTCGAACTGGCAGCCCTCAACATCCCGTGACACCCGAAAGCAGCATGGTTCTGGATCATCCGTCCACGGTGCTGGAACGCATCCTGGAACGCGCACGGCAGCGCCCCGACGCCATCGCCCTGCGACGCTGCGACGGCACCAGCGTGATGAGGTATCGAGACCTCATCACCGAAGTCGACGAATGGGCAGAGGTTCTCGCTTCCCGCACCATCACCCGCGGAGACCGGGTGTTCGTCCTCTCGGACAACGGTCCCGAGACCTATCTGTCCGTGCTGGCCTGCGCCCGAGTCGGGGCCATCGCGGTCATGGTCGACGGTGGACTGCCACCGGCGGCCATCGAACGTTTCGCCGAGATCACCACGCCCGCCGTCATTCTGATCGCCCGGGGGTGCCGGATCGACACCACGGACCTTCCCGAATCGCTGCGGTCGATCCCCGCGTTCCGGGTCGACGTCGGCGCCGGTGCGGCTGTGCGCCGCGGCAGAAGTGTGGGGACCGGGTTGGATGATCCCGCTCTCAGCGGTGACGATCCGCTGGCCATGATCTTCACCAGCGGCACCACTGGTACCCCGAAAGCGGTGCTGCTGCCCAACCGCACGTTCTACGCCGTCGCCGACATCCTGCGACGGGAACAGTTGACCTGGGTCGACTGGGTCGTCGGCGAGACCACGTATTCGCCGCTGCCGGCCACGCATATCGGTGGGCTGTGGTGGATCCTCAACTGTCTGATGCACGGCGGATCGTGCCTCACCGGGGGCGAGGAGACGCCGTCCCTCCTGGAGATCCTCTCCGCCAACGACGTCGCGACCACCTGCCTGGTTCCCACCCTGCTGACCCGGTTGGTGACCGAACTGCGGGCAACCGGCACACCGGCCCCGCCGTCGTTACGGATGGTCGGCTACGGCGGATCCCGGGCGATCGCTGCCGACGTCAGATTCGTTGAGGCGACCGGTGTGCGGACCGCACAGGTCTACGGGCTCAGCGAAACCGGTTGTACCGCACTGTGCCTACCCACCGAAGCCGGATCGATCAGCCGGATCGAGGCTGGTGCCGTCGGACGACCGTACCCCGGTGTGGACGTCCATCTGGATCCCGACGGCAGTGGGCCGCCCACCCGGTCCGGAGTCGAGTCCGCGTCCTCGGGCACACTGTGGATCAAGTCACCGGCGAACATGCTCGGATACTGGAACAACTCCGACCGGACAGCCGAGATCCTGGTCGACGGCTGGGTGAACACCGGTGACCTTCTGCACCGCCACGAGGGCGGCTTCTTCTACATCAAAGGCCGGTCCTCGGAGATGATCATCTCCGGCGGCGTGAACATTGCACCGGATGAGGTCGATCGAATCGCGGAGGCGGTCTGCGGGGTCGGCGACGCCGGCTGCTACGAGATTCCCGACGTCGAATTCGGCGCGGTGGTGGGTCTCGCGGTCGTCCCGGCCACGGCCCTCGACCAGACCGGCGCCCGGAAGCTCAAACAGGCCATCGCGGCGCGGTTTCGACAGGAGTCCGAGCCCATGGCCCGCCCGTCGGTGATCACTGTCGTCCACGAGATCCCGCGAACCGCATCCGGCAAGATCATGCGGACCTCGCTGGCGGCAACGGTTGGTGACAGCGTGACGGCCACCGGTGGCTGAACACCTGAGAGGCCGCATCCTCGCCGCACTCGCCGAGGTGCTGTACGTCGACGAAACAGATTTCACCGACGGTGACGACACCGACCTGCGGGACCTCGGTCTGGACTCCGTGCGTTTCGTGCTGCTGATGAAACATCTCGACATCGACCGGGAGTCCGACCTCCCGCGGCGGCTGGCCGCGCACCTGTCGGTCGCCGGCTGGGTCCGGGAACTCCAGCAGAACCGATGACGAGGATGGAAAGCGCAGAAGTGCAACGTATTCCGCTGAGCCGATCCCAGCAGAACATCTACAACGGGATTCTGCAGGATGCCGATCCCGATCTGTACCTCATCGGCCGACGCTACCGATTCCATCCGATTGCGCCGGCGCAATTCCTCGCCGCGCTGCACACGTCGATCCTGGCCAACCCGATCCAGCTGTGTGTGTTGGTGCCGTCGGCCGGTGCCGACCGGTATCCCGAACTCGTGCGGCGGCTGACGGTCGACGACTTGGTGCAGGTCCATCGCGATGGCGCCCCGGATCGGCCATGGGCTTCCGGAATACTCGGCAAGCCGTTGGTGCACTACCGCGTTGAGGTCGACGACACCGGCCTGGTGCGCGGTCTTGACGTGCGTGCGCACCACATCCTGCTCGACGGCGGTGCCATCGGAATCATCGAAGCCGATCTCGCACGTGCCCTCAACCCCGGAGCAGCCCTCGACGATGCAGCCCTCAGCGATGGCACCTTCGACAACTCCGCTGCCGGCCTGAGGGCGGTGGCTGCGGCACATCAGCGCGAAGCGCGCCGCATCGACGAATCAATCGACCGGCTCAGTACTGCCGTACACCGGGAACTCAGCGACAACGTACCGCACGGTGCGGCGGACACGGCCCACAGCGTCCCCGCGGTCGCGGCCAAAGGGATTCGTATCGCCTCCGTGACGATCACCGGCGCGGAGTACCACGACATCGTCGGCCTCGCCGACCGCGAGGGTGTGCCGCTCAACGTACTGGTCGCTGCGGCGGCCGTCGCCGTGGACGCGAGGGCCCGGCAAACCACCGAGGCCCTGCTGGTCCACGCGGTGGACAACCGTTTCGGTGAACCCGACCTCGACGCCGCGACGTGCCTGGTCAACTCGATCGCACAACCCGTCCGGTTCCCGGCGTTCGCGTCCGTGGCCGAGGTGGTGCGCACAGTGGATCGGGGTTATGTCAAGGCCGGCCGGCGCCGCTGGCTCCGCGAAGAGCAATACCGCCGAATGTATCTGGCGATCCACCGGGCCACCTCCGTGGAGACGGTGACGCTGAACTTCCTGCGCGAGCCGTGCGCACCCGAACTGCGGCCGTTCCTGTCCGATGTGCCGGTGACCACCGGGATCGGTCCGGTCGAGGGAATGACGGTGGCCGCCGTCCTCGACGAGCAACGCCACACTCTCACCCTCGACCTCTGGAACCGAGCTGACGGGCAGACCGGGGCCACCGTCACGGCGGTGCACCGGATCGCGAGGGCGCTCAAATCGATGGCCGGAATGTGGCAGTCACCCATCGCGATGATCGTCGACGAATGGTGCGGGATCGGCGAGGACGGCGCGCTGTCGACCGCGCACCCCCCGGGTGACGGCCCGCGCCCGTCCGCCTGGTTCCTGTCCCGCGACGAGCTTGCCGCCGAATGCCGTCGGCGCCGACCGCATGTCGACCCCTGGATCGCCTGGCTGCTGAACATCGGGGCCGAACCGGGCGACGTGGTGGTGTTCACCGACGACGGCACGGACAAGATGATCGACCTGATGATCGCCTGTCACCTGGCCGGCTGCGGCTACAGCGTCTGTGCCAGTGCGGATCAGGTGATGTCGCGGGCGGAACGAATCAGCGTGCACGGCGGTATCACCGCGCACATCGTGGATTCTGCCCTGCCCGAAGACTCATCCCTCGACGAGGAACACCGGCAACGGGTCGACGCCCGCGTTGACCAAATCGCCGGCGACCCGCTTCTCGCCACGAGAACCGCGTACGTGATGCCGACCTCGGGATCGACCGGGCAGCCAAAACTCGTAACGGTCAGCCATGCCTCGCTGGCCGTGTTCTGTGCCGCACAGGTTCACGCCTATGGCTGGGTGGCGGGCGACACCATTCTCCAATGCGCCCCCCTGACATCGGACATCAGCGTCGAGGAGGTTTTCGGGGCGGCGCTCAGCGGAGCGACCCTGATCCGCTCGGCCGCGGTGAAATCCGGTGACCTGCAGGCCCTTGCCCGCGATCTCGCGACAAGCGGGGCCACCGTCGTCGATCTGCCGACCGCGGTCTGGCATCTGTGGTGTGACGACCCTGATGCGACGGCGGCCGTTCCGGGCTCGGAGTTACGTCAGATCGTGATCGGCGGTGAACCCATCCGTCCTGCCGCCGTCGACAAGTGGCTCGACGCTGTTGCGGTCGCTGATGTTTCGCTGATATCGAGCTACGGACCGACAGAAGCCACGGTGGTGGTGACGTACCTGCCGATCATCGACGGCGGGCAAGTGGCCGGCTCGGCTGCACGTGGGCGACTGGGGCGTCCGATGGTGGAGAACACGGTGGTGATCGCGTTCGGTGAAGTGATCGTGCTGGGGCCGATGGTGGCCGACGGTTACCTCGGTGTGGAAAGTGCCAGTTTCGGATCGGTCACCATGGCCGACGGCGTGCGACGGCGCGCGTTCGCGACTGCCGACCGGGTGACGGTCGACGAGAACGGTTTTCCGGTGTTCGCCGGGCGTAAGGACGCGCTCGTCAAGGTCGGGGGCAAAAGGGTCGACACCGCCGAGATCATTCGGCGCGTCGCGGCGGACCCCGCCATCGTCGATGTCGCCGTGGATGTTCATCACGGCGGCCTCGGGGTGTGGTTCACCACCAGCCGGACCTGCGGCGGCGGCCAGGACACCGCGGCGGCGGCGCGGATCAAGAGCATCCTGGTGGATGCCCGCGTTCCGTCGTTCGTCGTGACAGGTGCCGCACGCATTCCCAGGACACCGAACGGGAAGGTCGACACCGCAACGCTTCGCGCGTCACGGGCCACCGGATCCGACGGACCCGTCGGCGCCGAAACCAAAGAACTGGCAACAGTTCTCACCGGAATGTGGAGCCAAATTCTCGGCCGGCATCTCACCCCCGATGCGTCGCTGCTGCGCGAGGGCGTCGGCTCGTTGGACCTCGTCCGAATCCTGCCCGAGACGCGCCGGCTTCTCGGTCGGCCGATCTCGATCCTGGATCTGATCAGTGCCGACACCGCGGTGCACCTGGTCGATGACCTCGCGATGGCCGCCACCTGGATGGACTCCGCCACCGCCGCCGAGATCGACCATGACTTCGCCGCGGTTTCGGCTCCGCACATCACGAGCACCCCGGCCTCAGGTCGGGCGGCGGGCCACGGCGCGTCACCGATCCTGGTGGTCGGCGGATCCGGAATTCTGGGTAGTGGGTTCGCCGAGACGATTCTCGAGTTGGCCGACTGCGGGCGTGCGCGACCGGAGGTGATCCTGGCCATGAGATCGGTTCCGTCGGGCGGTATCTGGTCGGAACTTCGCAACGCGGCGGGTATCCGTATCGAGCTGTTGACCGCCGAGTTCGGACCGGCAGAGTTGGCGACGCTGATGCACCGGACCGCAGCCGCGACGGTGATCAACTGCATCGGCAGCACCAACGTCGTGGTGCCCTACCGTGAACTGCGTTCGGCCAACGTCGAATTGGTCTCGGGCATGGTGCAGCAGTGCCTGGCCACCGGTGCCCGGCTGGTTCATCTGTCGACGTCTGTGGTCAATGCCGACGTCCACGCGCCACGGGTCGTCGACCCGCGTCAGGCCCCATACCCGTACGCCGCATCGAAGGCGCTCGCCGAACTGGCGGTGGCCGGGGCACCTGCGGATCTCGACTTCACGATCGTGCGCCTGCCGCGGGTACTGGCTGCGCCAGACCGAATGCGAGAATCCACCGACATCCTGGCATCGGTCATCGACGCCTGCCGTGCGGTGCAGGCCTATCCGTCGATCGAGCTGACCGAGGAAGTCACCACCGGCCGTGCGGCGGCGGAGAGCATTCTGCGACGGTTGCCAGAATTTGGCGGCCCGGACCGGCTGGGCCGCGGGATCGATGTGGTGCGGGGACAGGCGGTGTCGTATCGCGAGGTGCTCGGTGTGGTGGCCCGCGAACAACTCGACGCGCACGAGTGGAAACAGCGCCTCGACGAAAGCGACTGGGCCAGGGCGAATCCACGTGGCTGGTCGGTGATCGACGCCTGGTTCAGCCTGGGCATAACGCTCGCCGGACGGTCCTACGGGGAGTACCTGGCCGGGTATCCGGCGCTGCCGCTGGGCATCGAATCCGTCGGTGAACTCGGCGCGACGGCACCCCCGATGGACTCGCTGCTCGCGAATCTCGGCATCACCGGAACCGGACGCGGCGGCCCGACGACCAATCAAACAGAACGCCGCCAGACAGTGAGGAACGGCAGTGACAGATGTAGCAGCGCACAATGACCTGGCTTCGCACGCCAGACGTGTTCAACTCGACGTGACGGGCATGTCCTGCGGGGCCTGTTCGCGCCGGGTGGAGAACAAGCTCAACAAGATCGATGGAGTGCAGGCCTCGGTCGATATCGCCACCAAGATCGCCACGGTCGATGCCCGCCACGACGTCACCGTTGCGGATCTCTGTGCCGCGGTCGAGGAGGCCGGCTACCACGCCGCCGAGCACACCGGTGCCCCCGTCGCGGCTGAGGCGTCGCAGAAACCGTCGTCGCGCAAGCCGCCGTCGACTGCGGCCAGGGTGCTGCGCCGGTTGAGCTTCGGACATCTGGGCGGCTGAACAACTGCCGGGAACTGACCAGGTGGTACGAACGACCACTCTTGCGAGGACCGTTCGACCACCGAGGAGCCATGCCCGAGACCCCGTCGACAACAACAGATGACAGCGCGAACACGCCGGCGGCGGGGGCACCTGCCCGACCAGCCGCGGGTACGGCGCCCTATCGCGCGTTCCTGCTGCGTCTGCACTTCTATGCCGGGATGTTCGTCGGCCCGTTCCTGCTGATCGCGGCCATCAGCGGCGGACTGTACGCGGTGGCGCCCAGCATCGAGCAGTTCGTCTATCGCGATCACTTGCGCACCGCGACCAGCGGCGACCTGCTACCCGTCTCCGTGCAGGTCCGCTCCGCACAAGCCGAGCGGCCAGACCTGCCGGTCACCGCGGTGCGGCCGGCCACCGGGGCCGGGGAGACCACCCGGGTGATGTTCGACGACCCGGCACTGGGGGAGTCGGAACGTCATGCGGTGTTCATCGATCCCGTGACCGGCGCCTCGCACGGCGAACTGACGGTGTACGGCAGCAGCGGTGCACTGCCGCTGCGCACCTGGATCGACCAGTTGCACCGCAGCCTGCACCTGGGTGAACCGGGCCGGTGGTACAGCGAACTCGCGGCGTCGTGGCTGTGGCTGATCGCGTTGGCCGGCGTGTTCCTGTGGTGGGGCAGATACCGGCGCATGAGGCGCCGCGGCGACACCGAAGCCAGGTTGCTGATGCCCGACCGTTCCCGGTCGGGCCGGCTCCGGACGCTGAACTGGCACGGCGCGGTGGGGATCTGGATCGCGGTGGGGCTGCTGTTCCTGTCGGCGACCGGGCTCACGTGGTCCCGGTTCGCCGGCGACAACATCACCGCTCTGCGCGCCGCGTTGTCGTGGGCCACGCCGACGGTGTCGACGGCACTCAACGGTTCTGCGCACGCTGTGATGTCGGGCCACGAGGGACATCACAGTGCAGCGATGCCTGCCGCCGGCCACGGGGGCCCGGCGCGCGTGGAGGACATCGATCGGGTCCTCGACGCGGCGCGTGAGGCGGGCGTGGGCGGCAACGTCGAAGTCAGCATCCCGGCCACGACCGACACCGCCTTCACCGTCGCGCAGACCCGGCAACCGTGGGTGCTGTCGAACAACGCGGTGGCCGTCGACGGCGCATCCGGAAAGATCACCGACACTTCATGGTTCGCCGACTGGCCGGTGGCCGCGAAACTTGCGGCGTGGGGCATCCAGTTGCACATGGGGCTACTGTTCGGCGTGGCCAACCAGCTCCTGCTGCTGGGACTCGCCGTCGCCCTGGTCACCGTGATCGTGCGTGGCTACTTGATGTGGTGGCAGCGGCGCCCCACCGCCGGCCCACGGCCCGTCGGTGCTGCGCCGCGTCGCGGAGTGCTCACCGGACTACCCCCGGCCGCCGCGGTGGTGGTGGTGTTCGCGGCGGCAGCCATCGGCTGGTTCGTGCCGCTACTGGGGTTGAGCCTGGCCGCGTTCGTCGCCGTCGACGTCGTGATCGGATGGCGGCAACAGCGCCGCCAGGATCGGCCGGGTTAGCCGGTCAGGCCGTCCCGTTCGGCCGCGGCGATCAGGTCTTCGCGGGCCCGAGCCACCCGGGACCGGATGGTGCCCACCGGGCAGCCGCACACCTCGGCGGCTTCTGCATAGGTCAGGCCGAGGACCTGCGTGAGCAGCAGTGCATGCCGACGGTCGGGGTCCAGCCCGTCCACCAACAGGCGGATCTCCACCATCCGCTCGAACCCGCCCACCGGGCGGTAGCTGTCGAGCACCTGCTCGACGTCCACACCGTGCTGGGTCCGCGGCCGGCTCTGCTTGTGCCGGATCTGATCGACCACCACGCGGCGCGCGATCGACAACAGCCACGTCCGTGCGGACGAGCGGCCACCGAACCGGGGGAGCGCGGACATCGCGCGGATGAACGTCTCCTGCGTCAGGTCGTCGGCCGACCCGGAATCGCCGAGGTAGGCGACAGTTCGCCAGACGTCGCGCTGAGTGGACCGAATGAACTGCTCGAGGGCCTCCGAATCGCCGCGTCCGGCGGCCAGCGCCAGCCGCGTAACGTGGTCCTCGCCGTATTCGGTCGTCACGACGATCGACACTATTCGATGACGCCCGGGAACTTCGCATCGGACCGCGACGACCAATCAGACGGCGAGGTATGTGCCACCGGCACGGTGGCGAGCAATGGGAGTGGTCGTGACAACAGCAACTGCCCTCGACAACGAGGCGGCCCAGCGCATTGCCCTCGATGTCACCGGGATGTCGTGCGGAGCCTGCGCTGCCCGGGTGGAGAACAAACTCAACAAGATCGACGGCGTCCGCGCCTCAGTGAACTTCGCCACACGCGTTGCCACCGTGGAAGCCACGCCGGACGTCCGAGTCGACGAACTGTGTGCGGTCATCGAGCGGGCCGGCTACCAGGCGGCGCCCCGCACCGAGACCTCCACGACGGACGTCGATCCCGATGCCGACCATGCCCGTAGCCTGCTGCGCCGCCTCGCGATCGCGGCCGTGTTGTTCATCCCCCTCGCCGATCTGTCGGTGATGTTCGCCGTCGTGCCCGATACCCGTTTCACCGGGTGGCAATGGTTACTCACCGCGCTGGCCGCGCCGATCGTCACGTGGGCGGCATGGCCGTTCCACCGCAGCGCGCTGCGCAACGCCCGGTACGGCACCTCGACGATGGAGACCTTGATCTCCATCGGCGTCACCGCCGCCACCGTCTGGTCCATGTACACGATCTTCTTCGACCATCAGACGTATCACGCGGCAGGCGTGTGGCAGGCGCTGCTCGGCAGTGACGCCATCTATCTCGAGGTGGCCGCGGGCGTCACCGTTTTCGTCCTCGCCGGCCGTTACTTCGAGGCCCGTGCCCGCTCGCGGGCCGGGGGAGCGCTGCGGGCGTTGGCCGCACTCGGCGCCAAGTCGGTGACGGTGCTGCTTGCCGACGGCAGCGAACTCGTGCTGCCCGCAGACGAACTCAAAGAGGGACAGCGTTTCGTCGTGCGTCCCGGTGAGGCCATCGCGGCCGACGGCCTGGTGGTGAGCGGGGCCGCCGCCGTCGACGTCAGTGCGATGACCGGAGAGTCGAAACCGGTGCAGACCCACGAAGGTTCGAGCGTGGTGGGCGGCACCGTGGTGCTCGACGGCCGACTGGTCGTGGAGGCGGCCGCGGTGGGACCCGACACCCGGTTCGCCGGGATGGTCCGCCTGGTCGAGCAGGCACAGGCGCAGAAGGCCGACGCCCAGCGGTTGGCTGATCGCATCGCCGCGGTGTTCGTGCCGTGTGTGCTGGTGGTCGCCGCGGTCACCGCCGCCGGGTGGCTGTTGGCCCTCGGCGACGTGCATCGGGCCGTATCGGCCGCCCTGGCGGTGCTGGTGATCGCCTGCCCGTGCGCGCTGGGCCTGGCGACGCCGACCGCGATGATGGTGGCCTCCGGGCGGGGCGCGCAGCTGGGGATCTTCCTCAAGGGACACCGTGCGCTGGAGGCGATCCGGGCCGTCGACACCGTCGTATTCGACAAGACCGGCACCTTGACCACCGGAGCGCCAGAGGTGATCCGCGTCGTCGCGGCCGAGGGCTGGGACGCCGACGACGTCCTCGCCCGCGCGGCAGCGGTCGAGTCCGCGTCCGAACACCCGGTTGCGCATGCGATCGTCAGCGCCCGCGCCGGTCATGAGATCGCCGACGTGGCGGACTTTCAGGCGTTCGCCGGCCACGGGGTGAGCGGTTCGGTGGACGATGTTGCCGTGGCGGTCGGCCGTCCGGCCTGGGTGACCCGCGACCGGGTGGTGCCGGCGAACCTTGCCGCCGCGCGCCGGGCCGGTGAATCACAGGGCCAGACAGTGGTCTTCGTCGCCTGCGGCGCTACCGTGTGCGCGGCCATCTGCGTTGCCGACGCCGTCAAGGACTCGGCGGCCGGAGCCGTCGCACAACTGCATGCCGAGGGCATGAAAACCATGTTGTTGACCGGTGACAACGCCGCCACCGCCGCCGCAATCGGTGCGGCGGTGGGCATCGACGACGTGGTCGCCGAGGTGCTCCCCGAGGACAAGGTCGGCGCGATCGAGAAACTGCGCGATCAGGGCCGGGTGGTGGCGATGGTCGGTGACGGTATCAACGATGGCCCGGCGTTGGCGTGTGCCGACCTCGGCCTGGCCATCGGCCGGGGCACCGATGTGGCCATCGGTGCGGCCGACATCATCCTGGTCCGCGACAATCTCGACTCGGTACCGCAGGCCCTGGGTCTGGCCCGGGCGACCATGCGAACCATCCGGGTCAACATGATCTGGGCCTTCGGCTACAACATCGCGGCGATCCCGATCGCCGCGGCCGGACTGCTCAACCCGTTGATCGCCGGTGCGGCGATGGCGGTGTCGTCGTTCCTGGTCGTGTCCAACAGCCTGCGGTTGCGCAACTACGGCATGGTCCAGGCCAACCTGTTCGGTGTGACGGACGACGAATCCCGCTGACGCACTCGCGTTTCAGCGCCTGCTGCGCGAAAGTTCCTGCAGCATCGCGTTGTAGGCGTCGAGGTCGTCGTCGTATCCCCGGTCACTGTGGCGATCCTGACGCGCTCCCATGCGGCGGTCCTGACGCGCCCACTGGGCCACCAGCGCCACCACCACGATGACCACCGGCAACTCGCTCGATCCCCACGCGATCGCACCGCCGAGGTGCTGATCATCGGTAATGCTCTGCAGCCAGGGCAGATCGACGGATCGGTAGAAGCCCTCGCCCAGCGCCGAGCTCATCGTCATGGTGGCGATACCGAAGAAGGCATGGAACGGCATCACGGCGAACAACAGGCCCAGCCGCCCCAGGAACGGGAGCCGCCGCGGGCCTGGGTCGATGCCGATGATCCCCCAGTAGTACAGATAGCCGGTCAGCAAGAAGTGCACACTCATGAACTCGTGGCCCCAGTGGTACCGGATCAAGGTGTCGAACAGCGGAGTGAAGTAGACGAGGTACAGCGAGCCGACGAACAGGACGAATGCCGTCACCGGATGCGACAGGAACCGCGTCACCGGTGAATGGAGGAACCACATCAGCCATTCGCGCGGGCCCGGCGTCTGATCGTGCGAGGCCGCCGGCAGTACGCGAAGGGCGAGAGTGACGGGCGCGCCGAGCACCAGCAGCACCGGGATGAACATGTTCAGCGCCATGTGTTCGCCCATGTGGACGCTGAACATCGCCGACCCGTAGGCGCGCACACCGGAACTCGTGGTGATCAGCAGCGCTGCGCAGCCCAGTGTCCAGGCGATCGTGCGGCCCACCTGCCACTGATCGCCGCGCCGCCGCAGCCGCAGCACTGCGATCAGGTAGCCCAGCGCGAGCACGATCGCCGCCGTGCCGATCAGCGGATCGAACCGCCACTGTGTGATCAGGCTGAGCGCACTGGGCGGTGTGTCGAGCTGATAGCCGAGGAAGATGTCCCACGTGGTGAACGCGTGAGCGGTGAACCGGGGCGGGACGCTGTTGGCCGCGAGGGCCACGGCCGCGGCGACGACGATCATCGCCGCGGCAGACACTGTGTCCAGCCACCGCGTCGGGGCACGCCCGGTCCACAGCACCACGGCGTCGCTCAACCACACCAGTGCCGACAACGTCCCGGCGACCAGCACGGCCCACCCGTAGCCGGACGCCGACATCGGTGATCCGCCCAGCATCAGCGTCGCCAGCAGCGCGCCGTAGATGAGCGCGATCGCCCCGCACGCCAGTTGCACCACCTGAATCCGGCGGGGACGCGCATCGTCCCGCAGTCCGGCCGAGACAATCTTCGTGCCGGTCCACACCGCAAGCGCCACGGCGAACACGATCACGGCACTGGTGGCGACGTCATGGTCGGGCCCCTGCCCGGCATTGCCGGTCACCGGAACCGCGATCACACCGATCAGGGCCGGCAACAACGCCACCCCGTGGCCCATCCAGCGGAGCGTGAACCGCACCCCAACTGCCAGCGTGAGGGCGCACAGCGCTGCCACGCACCATCCACGCGCCACTTCGGAGGCGGCGACGGCGCTGCCGAGACCCGGGCCGGACACAAGCCGGCCGAGCGGGATTCCCGAGTCCGCGGCCGCGCAGATGGCCACCATGGCGGTGGCCGCGCAGGCCCAAACGATGGCCATGCGTTCGACGAGCACATGCACCGGGAACGACGACGCGTCGATCCGGCCGTCGTCGCGCGGCGTTGCCGTCGTCACGATCCAGACCAGCGCACCCAGACAGACGGCAGCGGCCAGGGAAGCGGTCCAGTGTCCGAGCAGCCGCGCGGCGTTGGTCGCGGCACCCGGATCTGCGATGCCCGCCGCAGCCAGGCGCTGCGCCCCGAGCGGCAACGCGCACAGCACCAACACTGCGGCACAACCCATCGCGGCACCACACAGCGTCACACGTGCCCACCACGCGGCGGCCGCACCGGATGTTCCCTCATGCGCCATTGTCGAACCGGCCTTTCGCCGCGGGAGCGGTCGAAACATCGCGGCCAGAAAAGTCTACGACAACATGTCGTAGTGCCGGCCGGTGCGGGAACTTTCCCGACCGCGGCTGCGACCAACTCAAGGACGGGCCACACCCATCGGTGGCCGCGCCACGCACGAAGGAATTTCACATGATCGCCGATCTCGCACTCCGCTGGGTAGTGACGGTGCTGTTTGCGCTCAGCGCGGCTGAATGCGTCTACGCCTTCACTCGCTCCCACGAGCGTCCGAGCATCGCAGTGAGCCAGTTGCTGCACTTGGCGATGGCGGTCGCGATGGTGGTGATGGCCTGGCCCCGCGGCGCCGAGTTACCCACCGTGGGCCCGATGTTCTTCTTCCTGGCGGCCGCCGTCTGGTTCCTGACCGGGGTGATGAGAATTGCCACGTCCGGCGACCGTCTGGTCAACGGCTACCACGCCGTCATGATGTCGGCGATGGTGTGGATGTACGCCGTGATGAACGGCAATGTGCTTGTGGCTCACGGCGACCCGGTCATGACGGGACATGACGGGCATTCGATGCACATGGCGGCCCACACGGTGGAGGCCGTCTCGGCAACCATGGAACATGGCGTAGCGCAGCCGATGTGGATCAACGCTGTCAACTGGACGCTCACCGTCGGGTTCGTGATCGCCGTCGCGGTCTGGCTGTACCGGTATTTCGCGGGTCGTCAATCTTCGGAGATGCCGTCGTCCGGCCATTTCGGCATGCTGTGCCGGGCGATGATGGCCGCCGGAATGGCAGTCATGTTCGGCGTCATGGTGTAGCGGGTCAGGCCGCCGGATCGTCGGCCGCACGCAGGTGGCGACGCCCGGGGGCGGCCGATTGCGATCCGTCGGCACCTTCGCCCACCGCGGGGGAGGGATCGCCGGGGCGAACCGTGCGTGACACCAGGATCGACGCGATCGCGGCCAGCGCCACCGGTAGATGACTCAGCACCCGTACCGCGGTCACCTGCCCGGCGAGGGCGTCTGTCACCACGTAGTAGCCGAGGAACCCGCAGTAGACCACCAGCACCGCGGCCAGACCCGGCGCGATCCGGCGGCGGAACGCCATGGCGATCGTGGTGATCCCCAGTGCGGCCGACCACGCCGTGGACTCGTTCAACAGATGCGCCCCGCTGGCCGAGCCGTGATGCGCCGCGACCATCCCGAAATTCACACCCGCCGCTTGAGCGGCCGCAAGACCCAGCTGGACCACGCCGATGGCCACGATCGCGATGGACAACAGGTGCCGGCCCAACCAGTGGCCGAGGCGGGCCGGCGCACTCGTCCGGCGCTGCGCCGGCGCACTCACCGCACCGATGAGGGCGCCGTCAGCCAGGTCCCGGAACTTCCCCGCCAGCGCGCCGGCGCGGTCATACCAGTCGGTGCAGTCCTGGCAATCGCGAAGATGTTCGTCGACGCGTGCGGAGGGAACGGGCTCCCGTTCCCCGTCGAGGCGCGCCGAAAGCGCTTCTCGAGCCACCACACAGTCCACGAGCTCATTGTCCCGCATCGGCCTCGGGAATTGCACATCCGCTACAGCGCCGGTGGGTAGGGCAGATTGCTGCTGGTCTGGGGATCGACGACCACCGGCCGGCCCACATACGGGAACGCCCGCTGGGGGCAGGCCGGTCGATCACAGATCCGACACCCCGCCCCGATCGGCACCGTGGCTGCCGGATCGCCGAGATCGATACCCACCGAGTAGACCAGCTTGTCGGCATGGGCCAGATCGCAGCCGAGGCCGATGGCGAAACTCTTGGCCGTGCCCAGGTAGCGGCTCGGCGCCGAGACGGACGTCCTCGCGATCCAGAAGTAACTGCGACCGTCGGGCATCTGGGCCACCTGGGTGAGAAATTCGCCGGGACGGGCGAATGCGTGGTGTACCACCCACAGCGGACAGTTGCCGCCGACCCGCGAGAAGTGAAACGCCGTGGCGGACTGGCGCTTCGAGATGTTCCCCGCGCTGTCGGTGCGGACGAAGATGAATGGGATACCGCGGGCCTCGGGTCGCTGCAGCGTCGACAACCGATGGCAGACGGTCTCGAATCCCATCTCGAAGCGGCGGGCGAGCTGATCGATGTCATAGCGCAACTCCTCGGCGGCGGCCAGGAACATGCGGTAGGGCAGCAGGAGTGCGCCGGCGAAGTAGTTGGCCAGCCCGATCCGGGCGACCTCCCGTGCCTCTGGGCTCAACTGGTCATCGGTGGCGACGATGGCGGTGATCAATTCGGAATGCAGCAGCAGGGCGATCTGGGTGGCGAGTTGAAATGCGCGTTGACCGGGTAGCAGCCAGCGCGCCACATGCAAGGTTGCGGCCGCGGGGTGGTAACGGCGCTTCACGTTGGGGCCCAGGGCATCTCCGTCGTCCACGATCACCGAGATGCCGAACTGTCCGGCCAGTAGGTCGGCCAGTTGCCGGTCGAGCCCCCCGATCTGCAGCCCGTGACGGATGAAGAGGTCTTCGGCGGCGCGGTCGAGCGCATCGACGTAGTTACGCCGGTCGTAGAAGAAGTCACGGACCTCTTCGAACGGCATCGGCTGCTGGGTACCGGCCTGCGCATCCAGGTTGGTCCGCCCGTGCACCGCCTCCAATTCGGCGGTGGCATCGTGCAACCGGCGGTGCAGGCTCACCATCGTCTGACCCACCTCGGGCATGCGGGCGACGAGTTCTTCGATCTGTGCGGTGGTGGCCGGGCCGTCGGCCAGGATCTCCCGCAGGTCGGCCACCAGCCGGGCGTCGGCATCGGGGGCGAAGTAGTGGGTGGGCAGATCGAAACGATCGGACAGCGCCAACAACACCGGGACGGTGATCGGGCGTTGATCGTTCTCAAGTTGGTTGACGTAGCTCGTGGACAGACCCAGCGCACGCGCCAGCGCGACCTGCGTCAGGCCTCGCTCGTCGCGTAGCCGCCGGAGACGGGCGCCGGCGAATGTCTTGCTCACCGCCGGTGACACTACTCCGATCGACTTTCGCAACGTTCGCAAAAGGGCTCGGCAAAGGACACAAAAATACGCATCTACCGGTGGTTTCGGTGATCGCAGCGGATGCGTACCGTGCGGAATATGGAGATCCACGAGGTACGCACCCGGCGCAGCGCCGAGGACTTCCCGCGCCACGAGCACCTGGCCTGGAAGATTGCCGAGATGGCGGCCGACCCGGTCGCCGTGCCGGCCGAGACCGAGTCGATGGTGATCAATCGCATCATCGACAACGCCGCGGTGTCGGCCGCGTCGGTGATCCGAGGACCGGTGACCGTCGCCCGCGCCCAGGCGCTCGCGCACAAGATGCCGCGCGGCGCGGCAGTGTTCGGTGTCGAGGGCGCCGTGTCGCCGGAATGGGCGGCGTGGGCCAACGGCGTCGCGGTCCGCGAGCTGGATTTCCACGACACCTTCCTGGCCGCCGAGTACTCCCATCCGGGCGACAACATCCCCGCGCTGGTCGCGGTGGCCCAACACCTCGGCGTCACCGGTGCCGATTTGATCCGCGGCATCGCCACGGCCTACGAGGTGCAGGTCGACCTGGTCAAGGGAATCTGCCTGCACCAGCACAAGATCGACCATGTCGCCCATCTGGGGCCGTCGGTGGCCGCCGGTCTGGGCACCATGCTGCGTCTGGACCGGGAGACCATCTACGCCGCGATCGGTCAGGCGCTGCACCTGACCACCGCCACCCGGCAGTCCCGCAAGGGGCTGATCTCCAGTTGGAAAGCCTTCGCGCCGGCCTGGGCCGGCAAGGTGGCGATCGAGGCCGTCGACCGCGCGATGCGCGGTGAGGGTTCCCCCGCCCCGATCTGGGAAGGCGAGGACGGCGTGATCGCCTGGATGTTGTCGGGCCCCGACCACACCTACCGGGTCCCGCTGCCGGGCCCGGGCGAGCCGAAGCGCGCCATCCTGGACACCTACACCAAGGAACATTCGGCCGAATACCAGAGTCAGGCACCGATCGACCTGGCCCGCCGGATGCGCGAACGTATCGGCGACCTGGACCAGATCGCCACGATCGTGCTGCACACCAGCCACCACACCCACGTGGTGATCGGCACCGGTAGCAACGACCCGCAGAAGTTCGATCCCGACGCGTCCCGCGAAACACTCGATCACTCGGTGATGTACATCTTCGCCGTCGCCCTACAGGACGGCACCTGGCATCACGAGCGGTCCTACGCGCCGGAGCGGGCACACCGTCCCGACACCGTCGAACTGTGGCGCAAGATCTCCACCGTCGAGGACCCGGAATGGACTCGGCGCTACCACTCGAATGATCCGGCGGAAAAGGCATTCGGCGCCAAGGCCGTCATCACTCTCAAGAGCGGCGAGACGATCGTCGACGAGCTGGCGGTCGCCGATGCCCACCCGCTCGGTGCACGGCCCTTCGAGCGTGAGCAGTACGTCGCCAAGTTCACCGAGCTGGCTGACGGGATCGTCGAAGCCGACGAGCAGAAGCGGTTCCTTGCCGCGGCCGAGAACGTATCGGCGGCGAAATCCGGTGGCCTGGGCGGGCTCAACGTGCGGGTCGACGCGCGGGTGCTGGAGAAGGCGCCGACGGTTCCCTCGGGGATTTTCCACCGATGAGCGCTTGCGCGAAGAGAGGACAGCACCGATGAGCGCTTGCGCGAAGAGAGACCAGCACCGATGAGCGCTTGCGCGAAGAGCGAGGACTTGAGATGACTGGGTTGCTCGGCGCTACGACGCCGGCATCGGAGAAGCGTCGAAAGTTCCGCCGAGGTCTCGAATCCGGCCGGTTACTTCGGTTCCCGGGGGCGTTTTCGCCGTTGGTGGCCAAGCTGATCGCCGAGATTGGTTTCGACGGTGTCTACGTCTCGGGTGCGGTCCTTTCCGCCGACCTGGGTCTGCCCGATATCGGGTTGACGACCCTGACCGAGGTGACCGGACGCGGCGCTCAGATCGCCTCGGCCACAGACCTTCCCACGTTCATCGACGCCGACACCGGATTTGGTGAGCCGATGAGTGCGGCCCGCACCGCGACTCTGCTCGAGGATGCGGGTCTGGCCGGTCTTCACCTTGAGGACCAGGTCAACCCGAAGCGGTGTGGGCATCTCGACGGGAAAGCCGTGGTCGAGACCGCCGAGATGGTCAAGCGGCTACGCGCGGCTGTCTCGGCGCGACGTGATCCGAACTTCATCGTCTGTGCCCGCACCGACGCCGCAGGGATCGAGGGGATCCCTGCGGCGATCGAGCGGGCCAAGGCCTACGCCGATGCCGGCGCGGATCTGATCTTCACCGAGGCGCTGCATACCCCGGCGGATTTCGAGCAGTTCCGCGAGGCGGTCGACGTCCCACTGTTGGCCAACATGACCGAGTTCGGAAAGTCCGAGCTGCTGACGACACAGCAGTTGTCCGAGATCGGCTACAACATGGTGATCTACCCCGTGACCACGCTGCGCCTGGCAATGCATGCCGTCGAAGTCGGGTTACGCGAAATATGTTCGGCAGGAACGCAATCCAGCCTACTCGACCAGATGCAGCACCGCAGCCGGCTGTATGAGCTCCTGCGCTACAACGACTACAACCAGTTCGACTCGGATATCTACAATTTCTCGCTGCAAGGGGCGACACGATGACCGCTACCGCGAACGACACCGTGACACCGAGCGTCCACAAGGGTTTGGCGGGGGTGGTGGTCGACACCACCGCCATCTCGAAGGTGGTCCCGGAAACCAACTCGCTGACGTACCGGGGTTATGCGGTACAGGATCTGGCGGCGCACTGCAGCTTCGAGCAGGTCGCCTACCTGCTGTGGCACGGGGAACTCCCGACGGATCAGGAGCTGGCCCTGTTCAGTCAGCGGGAACGGGCTTCACGCCGCATCGACCGCTCGATGCAGTCCCTGCTGGCCAAGATTCCCGACAATTGCCATCCGATGGACGTGGTCAGGACTGCGATCAGTTACCTCGGGGCCGAAGACCCGGAGGAGGACGACAGCACCCCTTCGGCCAATTTCGCCAAATCGCTGCGGATGTTCGCGGTGCTGCCGACCATCGTGGCAGCCGACATACGCCGCCGTCGGGGGCTGGAACCAATTGCCCCGCACAGCCACATGGGCTACGCGGAGAACTTCCTCAACATGTGCTTCGGTGAGGTGCCAGACCCGGTGATCGTCAGGGCATTCGAGCAGTCGATGATCCTCTACGCCGAGCACAGCTTCAACGCCTCAACGTTCGCGGCGCGGGTGGTCACCTCGACGCAGTCTGACATCTACAGCGCCGTGACGGCGGCGATCGGTGCGCTCAAGGGCTCCCTGCACGGTGGTGCCAACGAGGCCGTCATGCACGACATGCTCGAGATCGGCAGCGCCGAGAATGCCGCGCAGTGGTTGCACGGCAAGCTGTCCCGCAAAGACAAGGTGATGGGTTTCGGGCACCGGGTCTACAAGAACGGCGATTCCCGGGTGCCCACCATGAAGGCCGCGTTGCAGTGCGTGGCCGCGGTGCGCGACGGTCAGCGGTGGCTGGACCTCTACGAGCGCCTGGAGCAGAACATGCTCGCCGCCACCGGCATCAAACCCAACCTGGACTTCCCGACCGGGCCGGCGTACTACCTGATGGGATTCGACATCCCCAGTTTCACACCGCTTTTCGTGATGAGCCGCATCACCGGTTGGACGGCCCACATCATGGAGCAGGCGGGCTCGAACGCACTGATCCGGCCACTCAGCGAATACAGCGGACATCCGCAACGGGCTCTGGCGTAGTTCTACGCTCTCCCGCGAGCAGAGTCCAGCACCCGGAAAGTGCGTTCAACGGGTACCCGAGTGTCTGCTCGCGTGATGTATCGGGTGCTCAATTCCTGATCCGAGTGTGGGATAGCCCACATCCCTGCGAGCGCCCCGACGCGGAATTGGCTGAGATGTGCCACCGACGGAGAACCCCGACCACAACCCACCCGCGCGCTCAGCCGTGGTGTTCGCGGAGAAGGCATGACAGCTGTTGTGCGTGAGACGAAGGCCGGCGGAAGCGTCGGGTAGTTGGTTGCGCCACCGAGCGATGCGGAAAACGCTGTTGTGCTGGGCTTTTTGAAACCATCGAGAATATTGACGGTTGTTTTGAGCTTCATCTGAACTCGGCCAGTGTGCCGAAAGGGACGTCCCACCATCGGAAGAGTTTTGATTAGTCTCACCCTCGCTGATCTGAGGAGGCTGCGGGTTCGGGCGTGGCGGGCACATTGAAGTGGCGCCCCAGACCTGAGCCGGACATAGGGGGATGGGCATTTGACGTGTGATGAAGTACTGCAGGGCAGCACAACTGGTCTTCCGCGTTGGCGAACACAGCCTGCTACATGACGACCTCGTCATCACGGGCAGAGGACGCCGCGGCTCCAACGCTGGCGCGGTATAAGGGGCACCCGCCGGACTATGCGGTGCTTCCACGGGAACTCAAGGCTGTTTCCGATGCCGTGCGGCACGCTCCGCCGCCACCGGTCCCACAATTGTTGCCGCCGAGCAAGATTCGAGTTGCCGGCGACGGCGATGCCGAATTGATCGCTGAGTGGATGAACCGCCCGCATCTGGCGCAGACCTGGGAGTACGACTGGCCGGTCGAGCGCTGGCGCAGGCATCTGAAAGCTCAGGTGGAGGGCAACTACTCGCTGCCGCTGGTTCTCAGTATCGGTGGAGTGGATCGCGGCTATCTCGAAATCTACCGAGCTGCCAAGGATTCCATTGCCGACCGGTATGACAGTGAACCGCACGACCTCGGTTTGCACGGGGCCATCGCCGATGAAGAGCTGGTCAACCGGGGCCTCGGCCCGATGTTGTTGCCGAAGATCGTCGCGAGTGTGCTGACCGCCGATCCCGACTGTGAGCGGATCATGTTCGACCCCGACCACCGCAACGCCACCGTGCGCGGGTTGTGCGAGTTCGTCGGTTGTCGGTTCCTCGGCGAACACGAGATGTCCAACCGCAGGATGGCGCTCTACCAACTCGACCGGGCCACCGCCCGGAAATGGATGGCTTGAACCAATTTCCACATTCCGGCTGACGACAGCCGGTTGCGATCCGACAACAGAAGCAAACGAAAGGTGAGGCTGGGTCCCGCCGCCCAGCCGGGTATTCACATATGACCGCTACCGATTCATCCACATCACCCGCTGTATCCGACGGGTTGGTCTCGATTCTGCGTGACGATCTCGAACTCCCATGCCAATCACTCAGTGCCAGTACACGTCTCGTCGATGACCTCGGCATGGATTCGGTGTCATTCGCGGTGGGACTGGTGACCATCGAGGAGAAGTTCGGTGTGCAGCTCAGCGAGGAGGACCTCATCACCTGCAGCACGGTAGGAGATCTGCAGTCGGTGATCGACCACAGGAGCGCGGCATGAACCCGCTCGCAGGTGCGCTGCGGGAGGCGATGGTCGGCTCACCGCATGATCTCGTCGTCCTGGATCGCGACACCGATACCTGGCAGCGCCGCCCCTGGCCCGAAGTACACGGGCTCGCCGAGCACATTGCGGCCTACCTGTTGGGCCGTGATCAGCCCGGCGCGGTCGGCCTGGTCGGCGAACCGACGGTGGAATTGATCGCCGCCATTCAGGGTTCGTGGCTGGCGGGTTCGGGTGTGTCGCTGCTTCCGCGTCCCCAGCGTGGTGCCGAACCGTCCGAGTGGGCGCACGCCACGATGTCCCGGTTCAGCAGCATCGGTGTGACGACGGTGTTCAGCTACGGCGCCACGCTGCAGTTGTTGCGGGATGCGGGCTCACCGCTGACCGTGTGCGATGTCGCCGATGCCGCACGCACATCGACATCGACACAGCTCCGGTATCCCGACGATGCGGAGGTGGCGATCCTGCAGGGCACCGCCGGTTCCACCGGCACGCCTCGGACCGCGGTGCTGCCGCCCGAGGCGGTGCTCAACAACATTCTGGCTGTCACACAGCGACTGTCACTGAGCCGCAACGATGTCGGCTGCTCCTGGCTGCCGATCTATCACGACATGGGCCTGGCGATGGTGTTGGCGTCGACGATGTCGGGTATGCCGCTGTGGCTGGCGCCCACGGGCGCATTCTCGGCTGCACCACTGCGGTGGGCCGAATGGCTGTCCGAATCGTCGGCGACGTTCACCGCCGGGCCGAACTTCGGCTACTCGGTGCTCGGCCGTTTCGCCAACCGCGTCTCCGACGTCGACCTCGGTGCGCTGCGCATCGCGATCAACGGTGGTGAGCCCGTCGACTGTGCCGGTGTCGATCGGTTTGCCATCGGAATGAGCAGGTTCGGCTTCGACGCGGGAGCCATGGCGCCCGCGTACGGGATGGCCGAGGCGACCTGCGCGGTGACCATTCCCGCACCCGGAGAAGGCCTGCGCATTGACATTCCGGACGCCGAGGACACCGGCCGACGTTACGCGCTGCTGGGCCGCCCGGTGCCGGGCATGGAGATCCGCATCGTCCCGTCTGCGCATGATGAGACGGGTGCTTCGGGCGAGGTCGAGATCCGGGGTTCGTCGATGATGACGTCCTACCTGGGTAACGCGTCCGTCGATGCCGCAAGCAACGGCCAGTGGTTCCCGACGGGGGACATCGGCTATCTCGTAGACGGTGCATTGGTGATCTGTGGGCGCTCCAAGGAGGTCATCACGATCGCGGGACGCAACATCTTCCCGACCGAGATCGAACAGGTCGTCGGCGAGGTGGACGGTGTCCGCGAAGGAGCGGTCGTCGCCGTCGGCACGGAATCCGGCGCCGCGCAATCACGCCTGCTGGTGGCAGCGGAGTTCATCGGAACCGAACAGGACACCACTCGCAGCGCCGTGATCCGTCGCGTGGTGTCCGTGTGCGGTGTCACGCCCGCAGATGTGGTGTTGATGTCGCCCGGGTCGTTGCCCCGCACCTCGTCGGGGAAACTGCGTCGACTCGAAGTCCGTCGTCAACTGGAGGCCACGCGGTAGCGCCGGCCGGGTGCGATGAGTTCTACCCTGCTCTCGAGTCCAATCAACATCGATTGTTGACTGAACGGGAGATAACACGTGGTCCAGCTGCTCAAGGTCCAGAACTTCAACGTCTCCGGCGACGGGTTCGGCGCCGGAGAGAACCAGAGTTTCGAGCGACCGTTCGGGCACGCCGAGCCTGACGAGATGTTCGCCTGGGCCGGTGCCACGGCGAGCTGGCCCAACCGGACGGAGCCCGGTGGGAGTCGCGGCCTGGACGACTACCTCACCCGGGACTTTCACCACAACATCGGTGCCGAGATCATGGGCCGCAACAAGTTCAGTCCCTATCGCGGCCCGTGGGAGGATCACGCCGACTGGGAGGGCTGGTGGGGCGAGGAGCCGCCGTTTCACACGCCGGTGTTCGTGTTGACTCACCATGAGCGGCCATCGTTGCGTTTGTCCGACACAACTTTCCATTTCGTCGACGGGGCTCCGGCGACCGTGTTGGAGCAGGCGCGAGCCGCCGCACAGGGCAAGGACGTCCGGTTGGGCGGGGGAGCGAGCACCATCCGCCAGTTCCTCGACGCCGACCTGATCGACACCCTGCATGTCGCGGTGTCGCCGGTCGAGTTGGGAAGCGGGTCGCGACTGTGGGAGTCGCCCGACGAGCTCGACGACCGGTTCCACCACGATGTGGTCCCGAGCCCCGGCGGTGCGGTCACCCATCATCTGTTCTGGCGCAGGTGACCGCTTCAGCCGCGCCGGTGGTCCGACGCGCGCTCGGTGCATGGCGGGATCACGGGGATCACCACCTTTTGGAGCTCTTCGCTAGGATCGCGCGGCATGCCCGACCATCAGGTCGGCTGCCCGCGCGGCCAGCGCCATGATGGTCAGGGCCGGGTTGGCCGCTCCCTGTGTCGGCATCACGCTGCCGTCCACGACGTAGAGTCGGTCCACCCCGAAGACCCGATGCTCGGGATCGATGACCCCGTCCTCGGGCCTAGAGGCCATCCGGGCACCGCCCACCAGATGGGCGTAGCGCTCGATGGTGATGACTTCCTCTGCGCCGGCCGCGCGCAGCATGTCGGACATCACCTCGGTTGCTGCGGCGATCAGCTTCTTGTCGTTGTCGCACTGGCTGTAGCTGAAATGCGCCACCGGAAGGTCGTGGCGGTCCTTCTCATCCGAGAGCGTCACCCGGTTGTCCGGCTGAGGCAGCAACTCGCACAGGGCGCCCAGGGTGGCCCAATGCACATAGTCACGCATGTACTCGCGCAACGTCTGCCCCCAATGCCCCTGTGCAGCCACATGTTCGGACCAGGTGATCGGCAGGGGGCTGACGTTCTGGATGGAGAAGCCGCGGCGGTAGGGTTTGGTGGGATCGGTCTCGTAGAACTGCTCGGTGCTGGCTTCAGGCGGCGGTGCCTTGTACATCCGGATCTCGTCTTCGAAGCGTCCGGCCACCTGTGGGGCGCCCTGCACCATGACGTGGCGACCGACGTGATCATGCTCGTTACCCAGACCCTGCGGGTACCTGGAGGTCGCCGAAAGCAGCAGCAGCCGAGGAGTTTCGATGGCGTAGCCGGCGACCACCACGGCCCGTGCACGCTGCTGGTGCAAGGTCCCGTCGTGCAGGTATTCCACCCCGGTCGCACGGCGCTGCCGGTCGTCCACCTGAATCCGGGTGACATGGCTGTCGGGTCGGATCTCGGCGCCGTGGGCCAACGCGTCCGGGATGTGGGTGATCAACGGGCTGGCCTTGGCATTGACCTTGCATCCCTGGATGCAGAAGCCACGGTAGATACAGTGCGGCCGGTTACCGAAGCGCCCGTTGGGGATTGCCACCGGACCGACTCGCATGTCGATGCCCATCGCACGGGCTCCGCGCAAGGCCACCAGACCGTTGCCGCTGACCGGATGCGGGCGGTGCGGGTAGGTGTGGGGCTCACCCCACGGCCAGTCTTGCCCGGCCACCGGCAATTCCGCCTCGATCTGCTCGTAGTAACTGCGCAGGTCGTCGTAGTCGATCGGCCAGTCGGCACCGACCCCGTCAACGCTGTGGGTGTGGAAGTCGGACGGATGAAACCGGGGCGTGTAGCCGGCGTAGTGCACCATCGACCCACCGACACCGCGGCCAGAGTTGTTCGATCCCAGCGGAACCGGGTCCGCGCCGCCGATCTGGCGTGGATCGGTCCAATACAGGCCGTGCGACCCGCGTTCGTCGCTGACCCAGTCGGTGTCGGGGTTCCAGAACGGGCCGGCGTCGATGAGCACCACGGTCCATCCCGCTCGTGCCAGGCGTTGACCGAGCGTCGCGCCGCCCGCCCCGGCACCCACGATCACCACATCGACTTCGTCGTCCGCGTGGTAGCGGCGCATATCGGCCCGCAACCGGTGGTTGGTGCGGGACCCGTCGTTGGGTATCAGCCACGCCGAGGCGTTGCGGCGGCGCACCGCCGCCAAGCTATCCATCGGAGCCCCGGTCGGGCAGATCGTCGTCGAGACGGCGGGCCCGTTCGGCGCGGACGGCGAACGGCACCGGATCGGCGGGCCGGTGGTCACCCACTTCGAATCGTTCGCGGGCGTTGATACCGGGGTTGAGATAGCCGCGCGGGTAGGCCGGCCCGGGGAAGCCCATCTCGTTCCAGGTCCACGGATGTGAGTAGAAGGCCGTGCACGCGAATCGGGTCCACAAACTCCAGACATGGCCTGCCGAGGTGCCATGCCAAGACTCACCGCGGTGGGCCAGGTCTTGGACGTCCTGGAGCAACCGGGCCTGGCTGTGGTCGTCGAGTTCGGCGAAGCCCAGCTGATAGCGCTTGCGGGCGTCGGTATCCAAACCCGCCAGGCTGTCCCGCCAGGCCTGCCGGTCCTCGGGCATGTCGTCGTAGTGCCAGCCGTCGGTTTCATCGGTCGCCAGCCGCGCGTCGATCATGGCCAGCACCGGGACGCGCGGTTCACCGTCTTGGGCCAGCAGCAGATCCAACATCGGTTTGGCCACTCCCACCTCCGCCGGGGTGAAGAAGGCCAGGCTCGCAGGCAACGCCAGCCGGGACAGCACGGCTCCAGCCGTCACCTGATCCCAGTCGTCGGCCCGGGCCAGTACATCGAATCCGTCGAACCTGCCCCGCCCCTGCGGGGTCACACCCTGTTGTTCCGTCGTACGAAACCACATCAGCCTCAGCCCTCTTCGTTCGGGAATTGCTCGCGGCGCAGCACCGCGGCCAGCAGGCCCATGCCACCTACCAGCGAGGCCAGCAGGGGAGCGAACGTCGGCGGACCGGACTCCATGTTGTATTTCGTCAGCCCGCCGGGCCGTTGCCGGACACCACGCAGGTGCAGATATGTCCCCTGCAGGCCGTTGGCGATGATCAGGACGCTGGCGGCGGGCAGCACGGTGTGTGCGGCGCGGGCGGAAAGAAACGACGCCACCCCGGCAGGAACGGCGGTCGGCACGATGACGACCGGCCAGTACATCATCCGGTTGCCGAAGCTGGCTGCATCGTGGGACAGGTAGATCTCGGCGGTGGTGATGGCAGCACCGGCGGCGGTGAGTGCCGAGAGTGTTCGTTCGAAGCGTCCGGTGCGGATCGCCCGCACGGCGGCCCTGACGGGGTTCATGACGGGTCCTTTTTGTCGTCGGAGTGGTTGGCATGTCGAAGGTTCCAGCCGGCCCCGGCCATCGCGACCGCCCCGGCCGTCGCGACGCCGACCGGCGCCGCGTGCTGCAGGAGCCACTGTTGAGGCGAGCGGCTGTGCGCCCGGTCGTCGAAGACGCCGTGGGCGCCGTGGTCGGTTCCGGCGTCACCGTCCAGCGGGGTGAACAGGTTGTCCGGCCGCCGGTCGTCGGCCGGTTCGTCGGTCTGTTGGCTGTCGTAACCGGTTCTGGCCAGATATCTGTCCAGCACGGACGGCATCAACCGCTGACCGAGGATCGTCGCCGCGGTGCTGAGGCCGACCCAATACTCCTTCCGCTTCGGGTGATCGGCAGCGAAGGTGATTGCCTTCGCGGCGATTTCGGGTTGGTAGATGGGCGGAACCGGCTGTGGCCGGCGCGGAAGCCGCGAGCGCACCCAGGAGAACTGCGGGGTGTTGACGGCCGGCATCTGCACGACCGTGACGTGGACGTTGCTGCCTTCGTGCAGGAGCTCGGTGCGCAAGGACTCGGTGAAACCGTTGATGGCGTGCTTGGCCCCGCAGTACGCCGACTGCAGTGGAATCGATCGAACGCCCAGCGCCGAGCCGACCTGGACGATGGTTCCGCTGTCTCGGGAACGCATGCGGGCCAGTGCGGCCATGGTCCCGTATACGAATCCCAGGTAGGTCACCTCGGTGACTCGCCGGAACTCCTCCGGGGTGATGGTGGCGAACGGCGCGAAAACCGAAGAGAACGCGTCGTTGACCCAGACGTCGATGGGCCCGAACGCCTCTTCGACTTCGCTGGCGGCCGCATCCACCTGAGCCGGGTCGGCGACATCGGTGATCACGGGAATGGCTCGACCGCCGGCCTTGTCGACTTCCTCGACAGCGGCAGCCAAGCCGGACGCGCCGCGTGCCAGCAGGGCGACGCGATCACCGCGAGACCCGAAGGCCCGCGCTGCCGCGCGTCCGATTCCGCCACTGGCCCCTGTGATCACGACGGTGCGCGGTGATCGAGATGATCTGGTGGACACGGCGACTCCTTTCGCTGAATGGCCGGCCTGTCGGCCAGCCGTAGTGAGGCTTCGATGAGAAGTGCATGGGCGAATGCCTGTGGGATGTTGCCGCGAAGCTGACGTTCCACCACGTCGAATTCCTCACACAACAACGCCGGTGGCCCACCCACCGCACGGTTTCGCTCGAAGTAGCGGGCGGCGGCCACCTCGTTGCCCAGCTGATGGTTGGCGAGGGCAGACCAGAAGCCGCACAACACAAATGCGCCTTCGGCGGCACCCAGCGGGCGGTCGTCGTGACGGAACCGATAGACGAAGCCGTCATCGGTGAGTTCGGTACCGACGGCGCGCAGGGTGCCGATGCTGAGCGGGTCGTCCGCGGGTATCGCGCCGCGGATCGCGGCGATCAGCAGCGCCGCATCCACCCGCGAGTCGTCGGGCGCGCGTTGCCAACGGCCGCTCGGGTGCCGACAGTCGGCAGTGCTGGCGAGAACGGCGTCGGCCAGCGATTCGGCGATAGCCGCTTCGGTGGCGGGGATGAACGGTGCGATGGCTCGTAGTCCGGCCACGCATGTCAGGCGGGAATGGGCCCACCGACGCGTTTCGGTCTCCCAGACACCGGCATCCGGCTGTTGCCACCGCGATCCGATCGCGGCGACGGTCGTGCTGATGGCACGGTGTAGCTCCGTGTCGATGTGACCGTGCCGGGCCGAAGCCGCGAACAACAGCAGCGCCTCGCCGAACACGTCGAGCTGGAACTGACGCTGGGCCCGATTGCCGAGAATGTCGGAACCGCCGGGATATCCGGGTAATCGCAACGAGCTTTCGTCGGTCACCGACCCACCGTTGGCGGTGTAGACCGGTTTCAGGTCGGGCCCGTCGGTGAGCAGCCGTCGGGCCACGAAGCCGACCGCATCGTCGAGCAGAGGATGTGCGTCGTCGACGGCGGCAGCCTGTCCGACGTAGCACTGATCGCGGATCCACACGTAGCGGTAGTCGTAATTGCGTCCGGTGTCGGCGTGTTCGGGCAGGCTCATCGTCGCCGCGGCCACGGTACCGCCGCCGGCGGCGGTCATACCCTTCAGTACTGCGTACGAGTGCCGCGCGTCACTGGCGGCGATGCTGGTACTGAATTCGGGAACCTCTGCACGCCAGCGGCTTTCGGTACGTTGCCACAACGCGTCGGGATCGGGCGGGGGCCCGGCGGGCCCCGGGACCGAAAGCTCGACCACGGTATCGAGGAACGCGCCCTCGGGTACCTGCAGTTCGGCATGCAGGGCCACACCGCGGTCACGGGATACCGTGGCGTGCGACAAGCCGGACAGTCGCATCTGCAATTCGCCGACCATGGCATGCCAACGGTCTTCGTGATCGCGGACCAGATGCGTCATGGTCCGCCGTTCGAAGCCGGCGGCCGGGGAGAACACCGCCTCCACCCGCGCCTCCCCGCGGATCGCCATGAGCCGACGTAGCAGAACTGCTCGCCGGGCCTCACCGGGATAGGCCAGGGCTTCGCGGCATTCGATGATGCTGTCGCGCGTGACCCACCGGGAACGCCAGATCAAGCTGCCTTCTTCGTAATGCCCGCCCCAGACGAACTGCTCGGCCGGCGTTATCGCGAAAACGCTTCGCCCGCCGATCAATGAGGAGAACACCGCGTCGTCATCCCATCCGGGTACGCACATCCAGCACACGTCGCCGCGTGGACCGATCAGGGCCCCGCGCTGCCCGTCGGCCAACAGCGCGTATTCCCGCAACACATGCGGTTCCTCGATCGCGCTGCGAACAACTCTCGCCATTGCCCTCTGTTCTTCAGTGCTGTCGGACGATCCTCCGGATGGTTAGCGCAAGGGTTCCCCTGCAGAATTTGTCCAAACCGGCAAGTTCTGCGGAGTGCACAACTTGCAATCAGCAACTAAACTGGCCGGATCGTGAAAGCTGAACGTTTGCTGACAGACCGCGGTGTGACGGACGACGCCGATGAGTACGCGGTGCAGCTCGAACGCGCCACCCGCGGCTTGCTCGCCGTCAACGTCATGGCTCTTGAGCATTTCGAGAAGCGCATCGGCCTGTCATCTCTGCGTGCGCTGCAGGCGCTGGGACGGACCGGCCCCTGCCTGGTGAGCGAGTTGGCCCAGGCCTTACAGGTCGCGGTGTCGACGGCCAGCCGACTGGCCGACCGGCTCACCGAGTCCGGACTGATCACCCGGGGTGTCTCCCCGCAGAACCGGCGTGCCACCCGCCTGGACCTGACCGACGAGGGGCGAGCCGTCCTGCAGGATCTGGTCGAACATCGCGTCGCGCTGTTCCGCGAGGTGACGGCCGGCGTCGGAGGCAGCGAGCGCGACGATCTCCTCCGCGGAGCGACCGCCTTCACCACGGCCTACCGCGCTCTGGTTGACACCGACGAGACCGGTGCGGCAGACCCGGACTGAGCGCCGGTCCGATCGACGGCAGGTTTCGACGCGCGGCGTGCGGGTAATGCACTGGCCTGGTCGGCCGCCACAACCCGCTGAATCATCTGTCCGGACAGCGCCATTCACCGAGCCGACCGGAGGGAGATCCTGCTCATGACGGCGATCACCGCCTATCGCGGTCTGCTTCGTTCGATCGATCTGCACGTCGAGGACACCGGAGGTCCGGGGCGGCCGGTCGTGTTGATCCATGGCTGGCCGCTGACCGGGGAATCCTGGTCTCCGCAGGTTGACGTCCTGCACTCCGCGGGCTACCGCGTCATCACCTACGACCGGCGCGGATTCGGGCGGAGTAGCACGTCCCTGGTCGGCTACACGTACGAGAGCCTGTCCGACGACTTGTCGGCGCTGATGGAGGAACTCGACCTACGCGATGCGACCCTGGTCGGATTCTCGATGGGTGGTGGCGAAGTCGCCAGCTACTGCGCCCGCAAAGGCAGCGCCCGCGTGCGCAGTGTGGTGTTCGCCTCGTCGGTCACCCCGTACATGCTGCACACCAAGGACAACCCCGAAGGACCGCTGAGCAAGACCCAGGCAGCGCAGATGGCGCTGTCACTGACGAAGAACCAGGACGAGTTCTACGACGAGATGATGACCGACGTGTTCTCGGCCGGCGGCCAACTCGTGGTCAGTGAAGAGCAACGTCAGCAGGCGCTGGCGATGTGCCGCCAGGCCAGCAAGAACGCCGCACTGGCCTGCCTGACCGCCTTCGGCAACACCGACTTCCGCGAAGACCTGCCCCGGGTGACGGTGCCGAGTCTGGTCATCCACGGTGACGCGGACACCACGGTGCCCTTCGCCGGTTCCGGTATGCGCACCCACGGGGCGCTGCGCGACAGCCGGCTCCATGTCATCGCCGGCGGGCCCCATGGCATCCCCATGAGCCACACCGACGAATTCAACCGGGTGCTCCTGGAGTTTCTCGCCGAGGACTTGGAAGCGACGCCCTGATCAGTCGCGGGTGCGTATGCCGCGTTCGAAGGTCCGGATGACCGCAGGCGCGGCTGCATGCCGCGGCATCAGTCCTTCCTTGGAGTCCTGGCAGGCCCAGTTGATCAGCCCGAAGAGCGCATGCTCGATCCACAGCGCACTCGATTCCGGGTCGAACACTCCCTCCGCCTGACCGCGCTGGATCAGGCTGATCAGCCTCTTGGAGTCGGGCAGCGCCTCCGGTGGCATATCCCGCGTCACGGCGCGGTCGTTGAACAGGAACAGGATCCGGTTGCCGACCGAGATCATCGCGTTGATCACCCGGCGCATGGCGTCGACCGGACACCCTTCCTCGGGTGCGGCGGCGGCGACGGCCTCGCTCACCACCCGTACCGAATCGACGATGGTCTCGTTGATCAGGCACTCCCGATCGGGGAAGTAGCGGTGCACCGTGGTGCGGCCGACCCCGGCCGCCTTGGCGATGTCGGGCAGCGTTGCCGTTCGGTCGTCGGCCAGAACGGCCGCGGCGGCCTCGATGATCGCACCACGGGTGCGCGCCTGGGTGGCCGAGAGCTCGCCTGTGCTCATGCGCAGATGATAGCCACGTTGTCTCTCAGCGAACTTTCGATCACGGTCTGGCCACCGGTATCGGGGCGGTCCGGTCGGACAGGAAGCGCGCCGGCCGCTGGCGTACCGGCAGCGGCCACCAGAACCAGCGGCCCAGGATCGCGGCGATCGTCGGGGTCATCAGCGAGCGCACCACGAGAGTGTCGAACAGCAGGCCGAGACCGATGGTGGTACCGCCCTGCCCGATCGCGATCAGATCGCTGGTGGCCATCGACGCCATGGTGAACGCGAACACCAACCCGGCCGCGGTGACCACCCCGCCGGTGGCACCCATGGCCCGGATGATGCCGGTGTTGATGCCCGCGCCGATCTCTTCTTTCATCCGCGACACCACCAGCAGGTTGTAGTCGGAGCCGACCGCCAGGAGGATGATCACCGAGAATGCCAAGGTCATCCAGTGCAGGTCGATACCGAGCAGGTACTGCCACACCAGCACGGACAGCCCGAATGAGGCGGCCAGCGACAGGATCACGGTACCGACGATCACGAACGAGGCGATCAACGCCCGGGTGATCAACAGCATCACGATGAAGATCAGCGTGATGGCGCCGACGGCCGAGATCAGCAGGTCCCACTGGGCGCCGACCTGAATGTCCTTGTAGGTGGCCGCCGTTCCGCCGAGATAGATCTTGGCGTCGGCCAATGGCGTGGTCTTGATCGCCTCCCGGGCTGCCTGCAGCAGCGGATCGACATGCGAAATGCCTTCTGTGGTGGCCGGATCCACGTCGTGGGTGATGATGAACTGGGCGGCCTGACCGTCCGGGGAGACCATCAGATCCAGCCCCCGTTTGAAGTCGGGATTGTCGAACGCCTCGGGTGGCAGGTAGAACGAGTCGTCGTTACGGGCATCGTCGAACGCCTGGCCCATCACCGACGCGGTATCGGTCATCTTGCCGATTTGATCGATCAGCCCGTTGAACGTGCTGAACATCGTTTTCATCGTGCCCTGCATGGACTTCGAGATCGCGATCATCGGTGGCAGTTGCGCCACCAACTGCGGCATCAGCTGATCCATCTCGTTCATGTTCTTCACCGAATCGGAGAGGGTTTCGGTCATGGTGTCGATGCCGTCGAGCCCGTCGAACAGTGAGCGCATCGAATGGCACATCGGGATGTCGTAGCAGTGCGGCTCCCAGTACAGGTAGTTGCGCATCGGCCGCATGAAATCGTCGAAATCAGCCATGTGATCTCGCATTTCGTTGGTGCTCGCCTGCATCTCGTTCATGCTCGCGGTCAGTTCGTGGGTGATGTCGGTCATCCGGTTCATCAGGCCCAGCATGTTCTCCATGATCGCGATCATCCGGCCGAGATCATCGGTGAGCGTGTTCATGTCACCCATGCGTTCACGCAGAAACTGCAGGTTCTCGGTCATCGACACCGACTGCATGCTCACCTGGAACGGCACCGAGCTATGGGCGATGGGTCGGCCCAGCGGCCGGGTGATGCTCTGCACCCGCGCGATACCGGGCACGCGGATCAGCTCTCGGGCGATCTTGTCGAGCACGATCATGTCGGCCGGGTTGCGCAGGTCGCGTCCGGCATCCACCAGCAGCAGGTCGGGGTTCATCCGGGCGGCGGTGAAATGTCGTTCAGCGGCGGCATATCCGACGTTCGACGGGAGGTCCTTGGGGATGTACAGCCGTTCGTTGTAGGAGGTCTGGTAGCCGGGCAGGGCCAGCAGCCCGACGAGAGCGATGGCGATTGCAGCGACCAGGATCGGGACCGGCCAGCGGACCACCGAGGTGCCGAGCCGACGCCAGCCGCGGGAGCGGAGCGTGCGCTTGGCGTCGAGCAGACCGAACCGGCTGCCGACCACCAGCATCGCCGGCGCCAGCGTCAGCGAGGCCAGCACCACCACGGACATGCCGATGGCACTGGGGATGCCCATCGAGCTGAAGTAGTTCAACCGGGTGAAATGCAGACACAACATGGCGCCGGCCACGGTGAGCCCGGAACCGAGGATGACATGGCCGACACCGTGGAAAGCCGTGTAATAGGCCTCTTCTCGCTCCTGGCCTTTTTGTCTGGCCTCCTGATATCGGCCGACGAGGAAGATGGCGTAGTCGGTTCCGGCCGCGATGGCCAACGAAGTCAGCAGGCTCACTGAAAACGTCGACAAGCCGAGCATCCCGGCGTGACCGAAGGCCGCCACCACACCGCGCGCGGCCGACATCTCCAGCAGCACGACGATGAGCATCAGCAACATCGTGGCGATCGACCGGTAGACGACGATCAGCATCACCGCGATCACGGCGATCGTCACGAACGTGATCTTGATCATGCTCTTGTCGCCGGCCTCGTTCATGTCCGTGGTGAGCGGACCTTGGCCGGTGACATAGGCTTTCACACCTTCGGGCGGATGGGATTCGTCGATGATCTTGCGGACCGCGGCGACCGATTCGTTGGCCAGGGTCTCGCCCTGGTTACCGGCAAGGTTCACCTGAACGTAGGCAGCCTTGCCGTCGGTGCTCTGCGAGCCCGCCGCGGTGATCAGATCACCCCAGTAGTTCTGCACGTGCTGAACGTGTTCGGTGTCCGCCTGCAGCGTGCGGACCAACTCGTCGTAATAGTGATGGGCCTCGGTGCCCAGCGGCTCGTCACCTTCGAGCACCACCATCGCGATGGTGTCGGAATCGAATTGATCGAAGCGCTCACCGATCTTCTTCATCGCCACCAGTGCCGGTGCGTCCTGCGGTGACAGCGACACCGAATGCTCGTGGCCGACCACCTCGAGCTGGGGGACCAGTGCGTTGAGGACCACGACGAGCACTACCCAGGCCAGGATGATCGGGACGGCGGCGACGCGGATGACGCGAGCGATTCCCTTGTGGGTGGAGCCGGTGTGTTTTGAGCTCTTGTTCTCGCCGGGGCCGGCGCTGTGGTTGCTCATGCGGCCTTGTCCAAGCAGAAGGCCTGGGCGTTGTGCTGCGTCACGGTCTGGTCATCGCGGACCTCGCCGTTGACGACGATCCGGCAACTGATCATGTCGCTGTCTCCTTGGGCGACCACGTTGGCGAACACCGTGGGCAGGGTCGTGATTACTTCGTGCCGCCAGGGCAGCGAGCTGAAAGATTCGGTATGGGGCTGGGCATCGGCGTCCAGATAGCTGACGTGGCCGCTGGTGGCGCTGGGCCCGTCGATCTCATAGACCACCCGCTTGGGGTTGAACTCGACGATGTCGTCGCCGGCGGCGGCTCCCGGGTCGGTCGTGATGTGAGTGCCGAAGATGCCGTGCATGCGGTTCATCGCAAACCCGCTCACGGCCACGGCGGCCACCAGCACCAAGGGGATCCAGAAGCGTCTCGCCCACCGAAATACCGTCGCCACGGCCCGTCCACCTCTCCCGACCAGCGCACATCGGCGGAACCCCCGACCGCGCTTTCAACCGGCTGAACGTAACAAGGCCGTAATGGATCATCAACGTTCCATTAAGGAATCTTGATATTCCTCACAGTTGCTTCCCAAACGGAATTTTTAGCTCCCCACGTGGCAGCACGTCCGGCGCGCCGGCGCCCAGAACCGGCTGCCTCGAACGCATTTCGGCCCGGGGACCGACTTCCCGAAAAACGCGGTCAGACTGTGCGCGGTTTGCCCGGCGGCATCACCGGTAGAGACCGCCGTCACGCGTCCGGTGACATCGCCGGCGCCTCAGTCCGCAGTGTGCACGATCAAGATGTCGATCTTGACCCGACGGGCAATGGTGGCGGGCACCGAGCCCAACAGGCGTCCGGCGACCGAGTCCAGCCCGATGTCGCCGACGACGATCAGATCCGCGCCGACCTCTTTGGCCAGCTTCACGAGTGCGTCGACCGGCGCACCCTCCACGGCACGCTCGGCGATATCGGCGACCCCCACTGCCTTCGCACGGTCGCGGGCCACCTGAAGGATCTCGTAGACCGGGGCAGCGCCGTGCATCTTGTAGCCTTCGCTGCCGAGACTGTCCGCAGCGCGGGTGTCGACCACATGGTCATGCGACGGCGGCCTGGACCAGCCACCCTTCTCGACCACTGGTTGGTATGCGCTCGCGATGATGAGCTTCGCGTTCTCCTGCGCGGCCACCGTGGCGGCGCGGTCGACCGCCCGTAACGACGAGTCCGAGCCGTCGGTGCCGACGACGATCGTCCGATAGGTGCTCACGTCGTCTCCGAACTGTCGGGTGCTGGGACAAACAGGAGATTAACGCGTGCCGGGCGTCGCCCGGCATCGAAACGCCCAGCATCGCTGGACGTCCACAAGTTCACAAAGCCTCCCTGGCCGGAATCAAACCTGCGACCTGGAGAATCCCGTTCGGCGCGCAAAGTCGTCAGGATGACGCCATAGGGCAACCACGCCCCGACGCGATCATGCTCACGGCCTCTCGTGTCCCGCTTGGAGTGGGGGCGTTCGTCGTCATCGCTCCTGAGCGTGCGCGTAGGCGGTGAGCACTTCGATCAACATGTTTCGGTCCCGCTCTGTGTCGAGCGGCACCGGCGAGACCAATTGAGCAACAACGCTTCCTCGAAGGGTCGCCCAGATGAAGTTGCCGATTTCCGTGTCCTGCGGAATGTTGAGGTCCGCGGCCAGATGCGATCCCAACTCGGTGAATCGCTGTTGTGCCTTCGCCAGTGCCTTGTTGATCGTGCGTCCACGTCTGCGTCGCGTGGTGATGAGTATTTCTAGCGCGGCCATCGATGTCGGGCTGGCGAACGCCGGCCAAAGCTCATTGATGACTACTTCTGCTCGACGCCTGGCTGGCAGCCCCGCGGTGAGACCGGGTAGAGCGGCGACGACACCGGTGAGGTGATCCAGTCCTTGGTCGACAACGGCCAGGAGCAGGCCGTCAAGCGCACCGAAATGATACTGGACGCCACCCCACGTAACACCTGCACGTTCGGTGATGCGGCGCACGCTGGGGGCACCGAATCCCTCTTCGAGGATATAACGCACTGTTTCGTCGATGATGATTTGCCTGGTGCGTTCGGCGCGAGCCTGGTTGCCCCCTGGGGGGCGGCGAGGCTTGACTGGTGGGGCCATGCGGACCATGTCACCACATCGTGCCGCGCACGTGATCCAACGGGCGCAGGTGATGGGCGGCGAGGATGCCAGGCGGTGCCTGACAGGCCGCGCCGATCGCGTTGACGGCGCGCGCTGCGGTACCTACGACTCCGCCGATGTTGTGATCGGTGCCTGATCCGCCGACGTGCGTGTTGATCTCGATGCCGGGGTCACCTTCGATGACGACGCGATGAACCCCCGGGCGGCCGTCGGGGGGATAAGGCCAATCGGGCGCCGCGGCCTGCGTCAACCGGTTGACGTGTTCCATCTGGATCACCACCTCGCCATCGCGGATCCCTTGGACTCCGAACCGCACGGCACCCACGTGACCCGGCGCGACGTCCATCATCGTGCAGGCGATGCGATCCGGGGTGACCCACTTTTCGTGCCATTCGCGAACCTCGTCGAGTTCGATGCCGAGGTCGGACGCCAGGCTGCGGACCTGGATCCCCCACATCGAGTCCAGGACACCGGGGGCGAAGAGGATCGGCTGATGGTCGGGTAATGCACCGAAACCAAAGCTGGCGCCAGTGAATTCGGCGTCGTCGTAAGTCCCGTAATCGAAGACTTCCTGAACGGTGATGGCGGTGGCGCGCCCGGCCAGGCTCAGAGCGGCGTACACCAGGGTGTCGCCGGAGAAGCCAGGGTCGATTCCGTTGATGTACAGCGTGGAACCGCCTTGTGCGCAAGCTTTTTCCAGAGGTTCACGCAGCCATTCGCCGGCAAAGTCTGGTGCTACCAGCCAGACGAAGGAGGTTCCGACGACGTTGGTGCCGGCAGCGAGGAATCGCGCTATATCGTCCAAGGCCTCGGTCGGGCGTGTCTCGGCTTGCGAGGTATACACGACGCAGTCGGCGCCGAGGCTGATCAATGCCTCGATGTCGTTGGTGGCCCTCACGCCGGTCAGGTCTGTCATACCGCACAGCTCGGCGGCGTCGCGCCCGATCTTGTCTTGAGCCGAGGCGTGCACTCCGACGAGCTCGAGATCGGGCCGGGTGATGATGGTGCGCAGAGCGTGGACACCGACATTGCCGGTGGAGAACTGGATGACGCGACGGGGCATTGGCTTTTCCTTCACAAGAGGTCGGTGATCGTTTTCAGGCCTGCCTCATACAGGACGCCGGGCAGCATTCCGCCGTCGAGTTCGACGGTGGTGCCGTTGACGAAATCGGCTTGGCCGCCGGCCAGGAATACGCACGTGCGGCCGACCTCTGCAGCTGTTCCACCGCGGCGCAGGGGCACGTTGTTGAAATACGTGGCCCCGTCGGGATCGTCTTTGGGTAGGACGAACGCTTCGAAGTTCTCGGTGATGGTCGGCCCCAGGGCAACACAGTTGACTCGGACCTGGGGGCCCCATTCCTGGGCCAGCGACCGGGTCATCTGATTGAGACCTGATTTTGCTGCTCCGTAGGAAACCAGAGTCGGGGAACCGGCGGGATGGCCCGCACCGCTGGACACGTTGATGATGCAACCGGTGCCGTCCTGGAGCTTCATCTGCCGATACGCCCGGATAGCGAACCACAGCGGGCTGATCAGATTCATTTGGACAGCGAAGGCGTGAAAGAGCACGCTGCGCTCGTAGTCGTCGTCGCTGGGCGGCGTGCCCTGCAGCCGCGCGACCAATGCCGGTACCGCGTCGACGGACGGCGAAGGCACGGTACCGCCGGCATTGTTGACCAAAATATCTAACCGGCCGTACTGGTCGGCGACTGCTTGCACCATCGCGTCGATTGCGTGGTAGTCGCCCTGATCGCAGACCATTTGGGCCGAGCGCTGACGCCATTCCGCGTTGTCGTCGGTGCCCGGCAGCCCGGGTAGCGGTCTGCGTGAACACCCGATCACGGTGGCACCGGCCCTGAGCAATTCGTGTGCAATGCCCACACCAACACCGCGGCTGGTACCGGTGACAATGGCGATCTTGCCATCTAGTTCACTCATCTCTTCTCCTCTACGTGCGGGCAGTTTCGTCTGTTCTGATTACGGAAGGTCGGTGGCCAACAGCGTCACCGGCAGGCCCAGCACGCTCATTTCGATCTCGTCGAGCTGCCAGGGGTCGATATCGCGGTGTTGGCGGAATCGGCTGGTAGCGCCGTAACGCTCGGCGATCTGCTCGGCGCTCACGATGTCGTCGACGCGCACCACCATCATGTAGAGGCCGTCGCCGCGAGCGTCGAGGAACTGGCGCACCGGATTATCAGGATCGTCGGTCAATGGCGTGACCAGCTCCATCCCGCGGGTCCAGTCCAGCAGTACACGAAGACCGACATCGGCGAGCTCGAGGGCATCGAGCTGGAAACCCAGATCGGTGAAAAGCTGCGCCACTCGGGCGATCCGCTCCGGTGCGATCGCGATCACCACATGGTGCATGTTCGGAGTTGTTCTGGAATCGGCCACGCGAGAAGATTACACCTGTTATTTTTTCGCGAAGTAGTAATCATCAAGTCGTGCAAGGAGTTGCAATGGTCGATCAGTCGGACAAGCGTTACCGCGTCGCGGTGTGGGGCACCGGCGGGGTGGGGCGTTATGCCGTGCGGACATTCGTCGATCGGCCCAATCTCGACCTAGTCGGCGCGTGGGTGCACTCGCCCTCCAAGGACGGCCAGGACGTCGGCACCCTCGCCGGTATCGGCCCTGTCGGGGTCACCGCGACCAGGGACGTCGAAGAATTACTGGGGCGCGGAGTCGATTGCGTCATGTATGCAGCGCCCGCCGGTCCTCGCCCCCGCGAGGCGCTGAAAGACTTCTGCACCATTCTGGAAGCTGGGACCAATATCGTCACCACCTCACTACCTGGACTGGTGTACGAAAAGGGCTCGCTGTCAAAGAGATTTCTCGACCCGATCCGCACCGCGTGTGGGGCCGGCAACAGCTCCATCTTCTCTTCGGGTATCGAGCCGGGGTTCGGATGCGACCTGTTTCCGATCGCCCTGATGACAATGTCGCACACCGTCTACTCGGTGCGTGGTATCGAGATCACCAACTACTCTGAATACCCCGTCGAGTGGGACGTCCGCGAACTCTTCGGCTTCGGCCAGTCGCTGGATTATCAGGGGGGTCTCAAGACGCCCGGAGTACTCAAATGGGGCTGGGGCGCGGCCATCACGATGGTCGCCGATTCGCTGGGCGTCGAATTCGACGAGATCCGCGAGTCCTGTGAATTCCTGCCGACGCCAAGGGATCTCGACAGCGCGGTCGGGGTTATTCCAGCTGGTACCGTCGGCGCCACCTACGCCAAATGCATCGGTGTGGTCGACGGACAAGAGGTCATCACCCTTGAACACGTCGACCGGATGGCTGATGATCTGGCACCGGAATGGCCGACCGGACGTACTGGCGCCACCGACGGGATCTGGCGCGTCATCATCGACGGAGAGCCGTCATTCGACGGTGAGTTCGAGGTCGGCCACCGGCCCGGTCAGAGCGCTAACGAGCACGGACTGCTGGCCACCGGCATGCGGGCAGTAAACGCCATCCCGTGGGTCTGCGACGCCGAACCGGGAATTGTCGACGCACTGCACCTCCCGCTGACGTCGCCATTGGGAGCGTTGCGCCCACAGCGCAACGGAATTCCAGCATTCCGTGCGCCGTAGGGCGGCGGCGTGTGCCCGGGAGTCACTGGCCGAGTTGCGCTGTCGTCCAGTGTCATTGAAACGCTGGGACGCCTGAGATCATCGGTCGATACTGATGTTCGCGCACCTGTGCGGCCCATCTCCCGGGCTCGGCTACGCCGTCACCACAAGGGAACCGGTGTCTGTCCGATCGGGTACCACCCCGGCAGATTGCCCGCAGCGTTCTTGGCCAGTCGCGCGGTGAATGCTTCGGTGACATTGCCCGAGGACAGCAATTCGAAATACAGCTTTGCGACGTGACCGAAGTCGAAAAAGTCTCGCTGCCAGGACCATTTGCCATTACCACCGTATCGGAACCAGCTGCCTCCGAGCCCGTAGACCTCACGATCGGCGCCTGTGGTGTCGGTGGCCACCTGCTTCCAGAATCCGACGACTTCGCCGATGCGGTCATCGATGATGATGCGCTGATAGGGGTAGCGCCAACCCAATAGCCCTTCCATCTCCTGCCCGAAGGCGATCTCGCGGATCTCGTCGATGCCGACGCACATCACGTCTTCTTTTGGCCCGATGTTCCATCCGTAGGTAGCGTCATCGGTGTAGAAGTCCGCACATGGACGCCAGTCGCCGGTGCGTTCTGATTCCTGGTTGACCTCCAGCCACTGCTGGAGCATGTCCTCAAGTTCTTGGCGCGGATATGAGTTCGTGTTCGACATGGTTGACCCTTACTGTTGTCGTTCTGGTTGTGTCGCTTGGTCCCCACCGGGACGTTTCAAGGTGATCAAGGTCAGTCAAGACTGCTGATGAGCTCCACGGGAAGGTTGGAGAAAACGGGCATGCCGGTGATCGGTCGCTGTCTCGGGCGTCCGTGAGTTGATTGACGTTGTAGGAGCCGTCCCAACCGTGTGGTACCGATATCGCGCCGGATGAAAGCGTGGTGTCTATCTTTATGTGTCCCTTGAGACGGCCGTGTCTGCTCCGCACGATGGCGACGTCGCCGGCGGCCAACCCACGGCTTGCAGCGTCGTCAGGGCTGACGTAAATGGCAGGTGTGTCAGAGCCCGGTGCCTCTGACTTACGGGAGTTCAGATGGTGCTTCTGCCGTCGTGAGATCAGCACCAAGTCTGATGTCGGCGCCAGCTGGCTGAGCTGCTTGACCAGTGGTGCAGGCGCGAGTCGCCAGCCTCCGATCGCGTCGGCGCGTGACTGTAGCCAGCCGAATTCGCGCTGCGATGCCACGGTGTAGGTCGCGCTTCCGCGGGTGTCGATGGGCGTCCGTCCGCTCAGCGCGAGTAGCGCCATGACCTCTTCATCGGTAGTTACGTCGGGATCCACGCCGGGAAAGAAGTCCAACCCCATCCGCTTGCCGATCTGGGTCAGGATCCACCAATACGACCGAACGTCGCCACGCGGGGGAACCAATGCAGGAGTGAATTGCGCACCGACTTCGGGGAACGAGAGGTCCGTGCCCAGGGACAGGTCGGAACGCTCCAGTTGGTCTTTGGTAGGCAACGCATGAGTGGACGCTGCTGTCATCGAGCTAGTCACGATGTCGACGGTCAGCAAAACGTCGAGCCGCTTGAGCGCGGAAGTCATCCGTTCCGTACCCGGCATGCAGGTGATGAGATTGCCACTGAGGTTGATCAGCGCGCGTAGATTGCCGCTCTCGATCTCGTCAGGCATTGCGGCGCAGACATACTCGCCGGCGAAGGTGCGGAGGTCGGGACGGCTCGCAGGACCGGGGCCGCGCCAACCCTCCTCCGGAGCCGAAGGGATCCTGCGCTGGTCCATTTGGCTGAGAAAACCCGGATTTGACCATGCGCCGCCCTCGCGGTCGAGTGATCCCGTGACGATCATCAGCGCCCACGTCATCCAGGCTGTGACGTTGCCGGCCGGCGACATGGACACACCGGTCCCTGACTCGACGCAGACTCTGCCGGCTCGGCGCACAGCTCCAAGGAAATCCTCGAGAACCTCCACTGCGATGCCGCTGATGGCCGCGGCGTGCACGCTGGTGAAGGGTTCGACCACTGCCGTGAGCGCGTCGACGTCCTGCGCGTGGGCGTCAAGGTAGTCACGGTCGGCGCCGTCGCGTAACAGCTCGCGCACCAGGTAAGCGAGTACCGCGTAGTCCGTCCCTGGCTTGGTCGGCAGGTGCCGCGTCGCCTTGGCTGCGGTCTCGGACCGTCTAGGATCGAGCACCCACACCTCACCGTTGGTGGTGAATTCCCGCATCCGAGTGGTGGGGCTGTTGAGCATCGCGGTATGCCCGTGGGATACCAGGGGATTGGTGCCAACGTAGATTGTCATGCGGCAGCGGCCGAAGTCGGGTCGCGGCAAGGAGGCGAAACCGCCGATCATCTCTGCCACGAGCAGCTTGGACACGGTGTCGATCGTCATGTCGCTGTAATAGGAGCGGGTGCGCAGTGCCTTGCGCATCATTTGTGCGGTGGCAAAGGCGGCACTGTCGAGGTACCCGCCACCGCCGAGAAAGATCCCGACCGCGTCCGGGCCCGACTCGTCGATGATGGCGCGCAATCGGGCTGCGAGATCATCTAGGGCTTCGTCCCAAGAAACTGGCGACAGTGTGTCGTTCTTGCGCATTTGGGGATACGGCAGACGGTCCGAGCGGTGGTGGCCATGTCCCATCGCCCGGCCCTTTGAGCAGGTGTAACCGCGTGAGAGTGGACTATCTGCGTCACCGCGGACGCTGAGCACGCGTTGCTGTTGCTCGTCGATGTCAACGAGCACGCCGCACGCCGCCGTGCATATCCGACAGAAGGACTTTCGGATCATCGTCACCTCATCGCAAACTGTCCGACAAGAAGACCGCACTCGGAACGCGCGGTGAGCGGCCGAAAGGATGACTCATCGCCGAGCTCCGGAATCTGGCACGAGAAGTGCTGCAATGGAGGGGAGTTCAGCGTAGGTGAGAATTCCTGGCGGTGCCGCACACACCGCCGGAATGGCATTGACCAGCGGTGCAGCGGTGATTCGCAGCCCGATACCGCGCATGCGTTGCGGAGTCAGGTCAGCCAGATCGGCATCGGTTGGGATCAAGTCCAGTTTCATCCGCACGTTTGGATCACCGGAGATGTTGATGATGTAGCCGTGTTCGATGTGCCAGGCCGGGTCCAAGTGCTTGGTAGCGGCCCAACGCTGGTGTACGCAGACCACGTCCTGATCGGCTTTGCGTCCGCACCACCTGACCTCGATACCGCCGACGTGTCCGTCGCGGATCAGAACCCCATCGGTGATGACTTCTTGGGTGGCGTGGGCGAATTCGACGGAACACGTGATCTCGTCGAGGTCGATGCGCAGCATTCGGGCGAGCACGTCGACGGCTTCGGCGAACACTGCCGTGCCGGTTCGTACCGCGTCAGCGTGGCCAGGCGTGTCTTTGGGTTCGCCCCAACGCATCGCTTTGAAATTGGCGTCTCCGATGAACTGCGAGACGTCGACAGACTCGATGAGTTCGGTCCGATACACATTCGTCGAGACTCCGCTGGCGATCCCGGCAGCAAGCTGCGCAAAGCCGGGATTCATCCCGCTGCCGAAGATGGTCGAGCCGCCCGCGAGCGCGGCTGCCGTCAGGGCGGCATGGTCGTCAGTACACAGATTGGCCCCGGTGACGAATTCCGCGCTCGTGACGATGTTGATTCCGGCTCGCAGAATTCGTTCGACCTCGGACTGGTCAAAGTGCAAGGGCGTGTAGATGATGCAGTCTGGTCGCAAATCCAAGAGGGTGTTTACGTCAGTGGTTGCAGCGACGCCCAATTCACGGTCCAAGCCGCACAGCGTGCCCAAGTCGGCACCGGCCTTTTGCGGCGAATGGGCGTATGCGCCGATAACGCGAATATCCGGGCGCGACACCAAAGCACGCACGACTTCGGCGGCCACGTTTCCGGTCGTCCATTGCACGACTCGCAGCGCTTGGCGGCCGGTCTTGGTTGTCATCTGCTTCATCCCGTCGCGTGATGGATTATCGTGCGCCGACGACTTCAGAGTGCATGGATACCGTTATCTTTAGTAGTCAGCGCTCCAATTGCGGGTGTGAGCGGAATATGGAGGGCATCGACGAGACCGGGTTCGGCGGCACACACCCACGGGATCGCGTTGATCGCGCGCATGCCGGTCGCCAGCAGACCGTGATCGGTGGAGTCTTCGTCGTTGTGGAAGCCGACCTCGAACTCGGCATCGAAGCTGGGCTCACCCTCGATAATGACTCGCCATACCCCGTCGATCCCGCCTGCGCGACTCTTTGGCCAATCTGGTGCGACATCATCTGCCATCCGGTCGACGTGCTCGATGGTGACGACTTCGCGACCGTCTTTCATGCCGATGCAGCGGAACCACACGGCACCCACGGCGCCTTCCTCGATGACCCCGGAGAGTGTTTCGAGCCTGCGGGGCGCCGGCGCGAATTGGCAATCTTCACGGATTTCGTCGAGCGTTACCCCGAGTGCCTCGGCGACCATAGTCACTGCGGCGCCCCAGCCGAATTTGATCACACCCGGAATCATCACGCCGCCTTGGTAATCCAGCGGCTTTCCGAACCCGAAAAGCTCACGCATCTCATAAATGGTGATATCGCGCGAGTAGTCAGTGATCTCCAAGCCACGAATCGAGTACACCCGGTTCGACATCGACGACAGCGCTACCGCCAGCAGGTCACACCCGAACCCTGGTTCGATTCCGGTCGAGTAGATCGAGGCCCCGCCCTCCTGGCATGCGTCGACAATCCGTTGCAGTGTCGACGGTTTCAATGAACCCCGCGGATAGACAAGCCCCGGGACCGACGTCGTGACGATGTTCTTGCCAGCGCGAAGGATCCGGCAGAAGTCGTCAAACGCCTCCCGCGGGCGACTGGTCGCCGGACCGGTGTAGATGATGCAGTCGGCGTCGCCGCGCAGGAGTGCATCCTGGTCGCGTGTTGCTTTGACCCCGAGGTCGTCGATCCCGGCCAGCGCGCCCGCGTCTTGGCCATCCTTGGACTCCGAATGCACCCAGACCCCTGCAAGTTCGAGATTGGGGCGCTCGGCCACCGCTCGGACGGCGAGCTTTCCCACGCGCCCCGTCGCCCACACCACGACCTTGTAATTCTGATCGACGTTGTCCAACGGATTCGTCATAGCGCGACTCTCCTGCCTCGACCGGCTGTCAGGCCCAAGTCAACACTGTTGACTTCGGCTGCGTCAACAGTGTTGACCAATCGGATCCGCCGCGCAAGGATGGCGTATGCCCGCGAGTTCGAAGCCCGCCGGCGGTGGGCCCACCGAAGGCCCGGCCGATCGGTCGACGAGCACCGCCGAGGAGATCCGGCGTTGTGCAGTCAAGCGATTCTGGCGTGACGGTTACGCATCTACATCTGTGCGTGCGATCGCTGGTGACGTAGGAGTCGACCCGGCCCTCGTCATCCGGTACTTCGGATCCAAAGAGAATTTGTTCCTCGAAACGCTTCCAGTGCAGGGCTTCTGGGACGACGTCTTGAGCGGCCCGCTGGAGAGTCTCGGGGCTGATCTTGTGGAATTCGTGTTGAGCCGTGCCTCGCAGCAGGTTCTGCGGATCCACACCACATTGGTGCGGGCGTCCGACAGCCCAGCAGTGCGATCGCGGCTCTACGAGATCGTGGACCACTCGTTCATCGGCATGCTCGGCGGCCGGTTACCTGGACGCGACCCCGTGCTGCGGGCACGGCTCATCGCCGCTCAGGTGGGCGGGTTGCTGCAATCGCTGGCTATATCCGACGAAGCACTCCGCGAGTGCGACCCCGCCGCGGTGATCGATTTCTACGGCCGAGCCATCCAGAATGTCGTCGGCGTCTGAGCCAGGGTGAAGAAGAGTTCTGTGCCGCGGGCACGTGCGGCCGTGAGACATGTTGGCGTGCTTTGTCTTCCACGGAAATTCGGGTGGCGACTTCGACGTGGTCCACGGTGCCATGCCGAGTCCCCGTGGTCGATGTGGTGGTGCGGAACGTGTGCACCACGCTACGTCTCGCCAGAGGTTGCGGAGAGAGACGGCGCTGGCCGTTCAAGGTGTGCCATGGGCCGTCTCAGGACCCTCCACCATCCGCCCGCCCGTTCCGAGGAAATTCCGCATTGCCGACAGCGATTGGTCTCGAAACGTTCGCGCTAGTTTTGTGGGCGCGCCGACAAAATCGAATCCGTGGAATGCCCCGTCAACGACAGCCAGTTCAGTTTCCACATCAGCCTTGAGAAGTCGGTTCGCGTAATCGACCACCTCGTCGTAGAACAGGTCTGCTGTGCCGATACCAATCCAAGTACGCGGCATCCCAGACAAGTCTTCGCGTCGCCCAGGAGCGGCGTAGGCGCTGATGCCGTCGCTACCAGGCTCGCGCCCCAGATAGGCGCTCCAACCGAAGTCGTTGTCTTGCAGCGTCCATCCTCGGGCAGCGGCGACTGTGGTTCGACGCACCGTCCGGTCGTCGAGCATCGGATAGATCAATACTTGTCCTGCGAGTTCAACCAATTGCTCGTCGACGCATCGCAGCGCGAGCGCTGCGGCCAGTCCGCCGCCAGCCGACCGGCCGGCGAGCACGATACGTTGCACGTCGATGAACGGAAGTGCGGTCAGCCAAGTCAGGGCTGAGTGGCAATCGTCGAGAGCAGCCGGGAAGCGATGCTCGGGCGCAAGTCGGTACTCAACGCTTGCAACGACGGCTTGCGTCTGTTCGGACAACCTGCGCATCGCGCGATCCACCAATGCTGCCGAACCGGCTACATAGCCGCCACCGTGAATCCACAGGATCGCTGGCATCGCGTCCAAAGGCCGGCTGGGCCGAAATACACGCACACTGGCAGTCGACGAGACCTCGGTGACTTCGGCATCCCGAATGGAGAAGGCGCGCTCAAGGATCGGCGAAACTCGGCGCACAAGGCGCAGTCGGCGGGTGAGGAAGCTCGTCCTGTACGGCAACAGCCGGGCGACCGGGCGCAACGATGGGTCGATCTGCGCCGGTGGTTGTCGATTTGGGTAGTTGGCAGACCGAACCATCAACCAAATATATGTCCACCCGATATCGGCCCTCACCTGTCTGTTCGGGCGGACGATCTACTCAGGGTGCGAGAGCGTTCTTCGAGGCATCTAGTTCGCGGTGTGGACGATGAGGATGTCGATCTTCACTCGACGAGCGATGGTCGCAGGCACCGAGCCCAACAGGCGCCCGGCTGCCGAGTCCAGCCCGATGTCGCCGACGACGATCAGATCCGCATCGGCATCTTTGGCGAGTCTCACCAGGGCGTCGACGGGCGCACCCTCGACCGCCCGCTCGACGATATTCCCGGCGCCGGCGGCCTTGGCCCGGTCGCGCGCCACCTGGAGGATCTCGTAGACAGGGGCAGCGCCGTGCATGCGGTAGCCCTCGCGATCTCGGCGGCGCGGTGGATTGCACGTAGCGACGAGTCGGAGCCGTCAGTCCCGACAACGGTCGTCCGATACGTGCTTATGTCGTCTCTGAGCTGTCGGCTACCAGGACAGACCGAGCTTGCTGCCGAGCGCATCCGCTGATCAGACGAGCTGCGTGAGATTCAGGCTCACCTTTTGTATCGAGCGAGTTGTATTGAGCGAACTCGACCGACATGGAGTTGTCGGATGTGCGGGGTACGGTGCGCTCAAGAACGAGAAGCGCACGTCAAACGAACGAGACATGGCACCCCCGACAGGATTCGAACCTGCAACCGACCGGGTAGAAACCGGATGCGCTATCCGTTGCGCCACGGGGGCAAGTCGGACCACCACAATTTACACCGCGTGGGTGCCGTCGCCGAAACAGATATGCACCACGTGGGCTGCTCGAGCCGCAACCGATGAAACGAGCGAGTCAGTGGGTCGACATCACACCAAAGACAAGCGCGACCTCGGCGTCGCCAAAGCGCATGCCGACCTGGTTGGCAAGGGTTTTACGTGCTGTTCCCCGCGACCGAGCGCAACGGCACGCACAGCACGCCCATCGACAAGGACGTGATCGGCGTCATCTGCATTTACTGCCCGGACACCGACTAGTCCTACTACATCCGGCCCACCCACCACGGCGTCTCCGTCAATCTCCGGATCACGCCGACAAAGAACGGCCAGCAGAAACGAATTTTGGCGGCCGCCTCGTTTCGCGACCTGCCGGACAAACACCTCCGCCGATCGACGAAACCCGTACCTCGGCGTGACGGCCGGCGACGCGCGACGGACGCCCGGCAAAGCCCTCCCGCGGAGCCGGCAGCGGACTAGCGTGGACGCCACACTGGCGGCCGGGGAGGGGAGAGGACCACGTTATGAGTGACGTGCCGGAGTTGGACGCGGCCGGACTGCCCGAAGAGCTGAGCGCAGTCGATCAGCTGCTGCATCGAGGAGAGGCCAACCCGCGCACCCGGTCCGGGATCATGGGCGTCGAGATCCTCGACACCACACCGGATTGGGACCGCTTCCGGGCCCGCCTGGACAACGCGTCACGCAAGGTGCTGCGGCTACGTCAGAAGGTCGTCATGCCCACCCTGCCCACGGCCGCCCCGCGCTGGGTCGTCGACCCCGATTTCAACCTCGACTACCACGTGCGTCGGGTCCGGGTCCCCGCGCCCGGCACCGTGCGCGATGTCTTCGACCTGGCCGAGGTGGCAATGCAGTCGCCGATGGACATCACCCGGCCGCTGTGGAGCGCCACGCTGGTCGAGGGTCTGGCCGACGGGCGCGCCGCCACCATCCTGCATCTGAGCCATGCGGTGTCCGACGGTATCGGCGGCGTCGAGATGTTCGCCAATATCTACGACCTCGAACGCGATCCCGGACCCACCGCCGCGGCGCCACTGCCCATCCCGCAGGACCTGTCGCCCAATGACCTGATGCGCCAAGGCATCAACCGACTCCCCGGATCGATCGCGGGTGGCGTTCTGGGCGCGCTCGGCCAGGCCGCCCGAGCCGCGAGCAAGGTGGTGCGTGATCCGGTGTCGGCCGTCAGCGGCGTGGTGGACTACGCGATGTCCGGTGCCCGGGTGATGAGCCCGGCCGCCCAGCACTCACCGCTGTTGCGCCGGCGCAGCCTGTCCTCGCGCTCGGAGGCGATCGACATTCCGTTTGCGGACCTGCACCGGGCGGCCAAGGCCGCCGGTGGTTCGATCAACGACGCCTACCTGGCCGGGTTGTGCGGGGCGCTGCGGCTGTACCACGACGCCAAGGGCATCCCCGTGGAGACGTTGCCGATGGCGGTGCCGGTCAACCTGCGTTCCCAGGACGATCCGGCCGGCGGCAACCGCTTCGCCGGGATCAACCTGGCCGCGCCGATCGGGATCGTCGACCCGGAAACCCGCATCAAGGCCGTCCGTTCGCAGATGACGAGCAAGCGTGAAGAGCGCGCCATCGACATGGTCGGCTCGATCGCGCCCGTGCTGAGCCTGTTGCCCGACGCCGTGTTGGAGTCGGTGGCCGGGTCGGTGGTGAACTCCGATGTGCAAGCCAGCAACCTGCCGGTCTATCCGGGTGACACCTTCATCGCCGGGGCAAAGATCTTGCGGCACTACGGACTGGGGCCGTTGCCCGGGGTGGCGATGATGGTGGTACTCATCTCGAGATCCGGCTACATCACCGTCACCACGCGGTATGACCGGGCCGCCATCACCGACGAGCCGTTGTTCGCGCGCTGCTTGCTGGAGGGATTCGACGAAGTGCTGGCGCTGGGCGGGGATGGCCGGGCGGCACCGGCGTCGTTCACTGTCGACGACGCCGCGACGAATCAGGGTGTCGGCCAATGAGTTCAGGACAGGAGAAGGTGAAGGCCATGCGACTGCCCGGCACCCTGGCCGAGATCGAGGCCAGCCCCGAGGGGCCCGAGATCGGTGCATTCTTCGACCTGGACGGCACCCTGGTGGCCGGCTTCACCGGGGTGCTCATGACCAGGGACCGGTTGCGTCGCGGCCAGATGAGCGTCGGGGAGTTCATCGGAATGGTGCAGGCCGGGCTCAACCACCAGCTGGGTCGCTCGGAGTTCGAGGACCTGATCGGCAAGGGCGCCCGGATGCTGCGTGGAAATTCCCTCAGCGATCTCGACGAACTGGGCGAACGGTTGTTCGTCAAACATGTGCAGGGACGGATCTATCCGGAGATGCGGGCCATGGTCCGCGCGCACCAGGCCCGCGGCCACACCGTGGTGCTGAGCTCGTCGGCCCTGACGGTTCAAGTCGAGTCGGTCGCCCGCTTTCTCGGGATCGACAACGTGCTGTGCAACAAGTTCGAGACCGACGACGATGGTCTGATCACCGGCGAAGTCAAGACACCGATCATCTGGGGACCCGGCAAAGCCCGCGCGGTACAGAACTTCTCTATGGCCAACGGGGTCGACCTGACCAAGAGCTACTTCTACGCCGACGGCGACGAGGATGTCGCCCTGATGTATCTGGTGGGGCATCCGCGGCCGACGAATCCGAGTGGCAAGCTTGCCGCGGTCGCGGCGAAACGCGGATGGCCGGTGCTGAAGTTCAGCAGCCGCAGCGGCAGCAGCCCGGTCGCGCAACTGCGCACGCTGGCCAGCCTGGCCACCATCCCGACCGTGGCCGCCGGCGCCGTCGGACTCGGTTTGCTGACCCGCAACAAGCGCACGGGGGTCAACTTCTTCACCTCGAACTGGAGCAAGCTTCTCATGCTCACCACCGGCATCGAGCTCAACATTCTCGGTGAGCAGAACCTGACCGCCCAACGTCCCGCGGTGTTCCTCTTCAACCACCGCAACCAGGCCGACCCGATGATCGCCGGCCGGCTGGTCGGCGTCGACTTCACCGGCGTCGGAAAGAAAGAACTCGAGCGCAACCCGCTGATGGGCCCTCTGGGCAAGGTGATGGATGCCGCGTTCATCGACCGTGAGGACCCGGAAAAGGCCGTCGAAGGTCTGCACAAAGTGGAAGAGCTTGCCCGCAAAGGTCTGTCGATTCTCATCGCCCCCGAGGGCACCCGGCTCGACACCACCGCGGTCGGTCCGTTCAAGAAGGGCCCGTTCCGCATCGCGATGGCCGCAGGCATTCCCATCGTGCCCATTGTCATCCGCAACGCGGAGGTGATCGCGCACCGCGATTCCAGCACGTTCAACGCGGGGACGGTGGACATCGCGGTGTACCCGCCCATCCCGGTGGACGATTGGACCGTCGAGAACCTGGGTGAGCGCATCGCCGAGGTCCGACAGATCTACCTCGACACGCTGAAATCCTGGCCGCAGGACGAACTGCCCACCTTCGACATCTATACCCGCTCCGGCTCTGCCGAGAAGGCTCCAGCCAAGAAGACGACGCCGAAGAAAGCACCGGCCAAGAAAGCACCGGCGAAGAAGGCTTCCGCCAAAAAGGATGTGCCCAAACCGGATACCTCGAACGCCGGCTCGATCGCCAAGGGCCGACCGTGACGGCGTTGGAGGATTTCCCCAGTTTCAGCACCACCGACGACGCGCTCGTGCTCGCGTCGGTGTCCTCGGCCGCCGAGTTCGAACTGCTCAACGACTGGCTCAAGGCCCACCGGCACGATCATCCCGAGTCCACCGTCGAGGTGTTGCAGTTGCCGGCCACCGACGAACCCGCACCCGGAGTGTTGGCCCGGTTGGTCGAGGAACTCGAGGCCGACGAGGACCGGTTGGTGGTTCCGGTCCGGGTGTTCTGGGTGCCCGGCGGATTGCCCACCCGGCTGAAAGTGGTCGGGTTGATCTCGGGGCGTGACACGTATCGACCGCCCGAGATCCTGCAGCGGCGCATCCTGCGCAAGGATCCGTCGCGGGCCCGGATGGTGGCCGGTGAACCGGCCAAGGTGTCCGAACTGCGCAAGCAGTGGAGCGAGACCACCGTCGCCGAAAACCCCAGGGAGTTCGCCCGGTTCGTGCTTCGGCGCGCCGTGTTGGCGATCGAGCGGGTGGAGCTTCGCCTGCTGGGCCCCGAATACAAGTCGCCGCGACTGGTCAAGCCGGAGATGCTCGACTCGGCCCGCTTCCGGCAGGGCCTGGAAGAAATCCCCGGGGCCACGGTGGAGCAGGCCGGCGAGATGCTCGACGAGCTGTCCACCGGATGGAGCCGGTTCTCGGTCGACCTGATCCCCACGATGGGCCGGGCGATCTTCAGCCGTGGATTCGATCCGCGCATCGATTACGACCGCTCCGAGATCGAGTCGATGCGCCATGCCCTCGAACGGCATCCGGCGGTGCTGCTGTTCTCGCACCGGTCCTATCTCGACGGGGTGATCGTGCCCGTGGCGATGCAGGAGAACCGGCTGCCACCGGTGTACACGTTCGCCGGCATCAATCTGTCGTTCGGGCTGATGGGGCCGTTGTTCCGGCATTCCGGGGTCATCTTCCTGCGCCGCAAACTCGAGGACCCGCTGTACAAGTACGTGTTGCGGCAGTACGTCGGCTACATCGTGGAGAAGCGGTTCAACCTGAACTGGTCGATCGAGGGCACCCGGTCGCGGACCGGAAAGATGTTGCCGCCCAAGCTCGGACTGCTCGCCTATGTTGCCGACGCCTACCTCGACGGCCGCAGCGAGGACATCCTGTTGCAGCCGGTGTCGATCAGCTTCGACCAGCTGCACGAGACCGCCGAGTACGCGGCATATGCCCGTGGCGGCGAGAAGACCCCCGAGGGACTGAGCTGGCTCTACAACTTCATCAAGGCGCAAGGGGAGCGCAACTACGGCAAGATCTATGTCCGCTTCCCCGAGGCGGTTTCGATGCGGGAGCACCTGGGGGAGCCCCAGGGGGCGATGGCTCACGACGAGGCGGCCAAACGTCTGGCGATGCAGAAGATGGCTTTCGAGGTGGCCTGGCGGATTCTGCGAGCCACCCCGGTGAACGCGACCAACCTGGTTTCGGCGCTGCTGTTGGGCGCTCGGGGCGTCGCGCTGACCCTGGATCAGTTGCACCACACGTTGCAGGACTCGCTGGATTACCTGGAACGCAAGAACACTCCGATGACCAACAGCGCACTGCGGCTGCGCACCGCCGAGGGGGTGCGCTCAGCCGTCGACGCGCTGTCCGGCGGGCACCCCGTCACGCTCGTGGACAGCGGGCACGAACCGGTGTGGCGGATCGCACCCGAGGCCGAACTGGAAGCGGCGTTCTACCGCAACTCACTGATCCATGCCTTCCTGGAGACCTCGATCGTGGAGTTGGCCCTGGCGCACGCCGCCCACGCCGCCGATGATCCGCTGCAGGCCTTCTGGAATCAGGTGATGCGGCTGCGCGACCTGCTCAAGTTCGACTTCTACTTCGCCGACTCGGTGGCGTTCCGCGACAACATCGCCGAGGAGATGTCGTGGTACGACCGGCTGTATGCCGGCGACACGGTCGACGGATGGGAGGACACCGTCCGCGCCGGAGGCGACGGCATCTATCGCATGTTGCGCACCAAGAAGCCGCTCCTGGTGGGTGCCATGTTGCGGCCGTTCTTCGAGGCCTACGGGATCGTCGCCGACGTCCTCCGCGACGCCCCGCCCGAGGTGAGTGAACGCGATCTCACCAAGCGCGCGCTCGGTGTGGGACGCCAGTTCGTCGCGCAGGGCCGGGTGTGCAGCAACGAGTCGGTCTCGGCACTGCTGTTCGCCACCGCGCGGCAGGTGGCTGCCGATCAGGATCTGCTGACCACCGGCCCCGACCTGCGGGCGCGCCGTGACGCGTTCCGAGATGAAATGCGCGGCATCGTCGACGACATGGACAAGGTCGACGAGATCGCGCGTGAGCAGTTCTACGTCCGGGAGAAACAGCGCCGCGCGCAGCGGTACCGTTCGTCCTGACCGGCCCGGCGGCTCACGTCTGACTCGCCTGGCGGCGGGGTGCCCCCGAAGCCATACCCTTGGACCATGACTTCTGCCGGCCGGGTGACCGCCTCCACCGTGCGTGACAGCGCGGTGTGGCCCGTACTGGTCGGTGTCGGCCTGCTGGCCGGAGCGGTGGCCGCGGGCATCGGCGCACTGTCGTTGGCCGACGCCCTGACCGCGACGGGCCTGCCCGATCCCGGACCGGTGACCACGTACGGACTGCCGTTCGTGCGCGCCGCGGGGGAGATCGCGGCCATCGTCGCGGTCGGGGCATTCCTGTTCGCGGCGTTCCTGGCGGCGCCGCAGTCCAACAGCGTGCTCGACGTCGCCGGCTACCGGGCGCTGCGCCTGGGCTCGGCGGCATCTGGGGTGTGGACCGTCTGCGCGGCGCTCCTGGTGCCGTTGACGGTCTCCGACGTCTCCGGGCAGCCACTGCTCGAGCACCTCGGCCCGTCCGACGTGTGGTCGGCGGCCGATCTGGTCGATGTCGCCGCCGCCTGGCGCTGGACGGCGATCCTGGCGGCCGCGGTCACCATTGCCAGCCTGCCGGTGCTCCGCTGGGGATGGACGCCGGTGCTGTTCGGCGGGTCGTTGCTGACCTTGATGCCCCTGGTTCTGACCGGGCACTCGTCGGCCGGCGGCGCTCACGACCTGGCCACCAACAGCCTGTTCATCCACCTGGTGGCCGCGGCGTTGTGGGCCGGCGGGCTACTGGCACTGCTGGCCCACGCCATGCGTGGCGGATCCGACGGTTCGAACACCGCGCTGGCGGCGCGCCGGTTCTCGGCGTTGGCCCTCTGGTGCTTCGTCGCGATGGCCTTCAGCGGCGTCGTCAATGCGTTGGTGCGGATGCAGCCGGCCGACCTAGTGCACACCACCTACGGCTGGTTGGTGCTGGCCAAGATCGTGGCGTTGACCCTGCTCGGGGTGTTGGGATGGGCTCAGCGGCGGGTGAGCCTGACCGCTCTGGCCGCCGATCCGGGCTCCCGGGCCCCGCTGATCCGGTTGGCGCTGACCGAGGCCGCGCTGTTCGGCGTCACCTTCGGCATCGCCGTCGGCCTGGGACGAACCCCGCCGCCTCCGGAAGGGCGGGTCCCGACCGCCGCCGAGGTGGCGATCGGCTACGACTTCGCCGGGCCACCCACGGTGGCTCGGGTGCTGTTCGACTGGCGATTCGACCTGCTGTTCGGCACCGCGGCAATCGTCGGCGCGGCGGTGTACCTGGCCGCGATGTACCGGCTGCGTCGCCGCGGTGACGCCTGGCCGGTGGGCCGCACGATCGCCTGGCTGCTGGGCTGCGCCACGCTGCTGTTCACCACCTCATCGGGGCTCGGTCGGTACATGCCGGCCATGTTCAGCATGCACATGATCGCCCACATGCTGCTGTCCATGCTGGTTCCGGTCCTCCTGGTGCTGGGTGCTCCGGTGACCTTGGCCCTACGCGCGTTGCCCACCGCGGGCCGCGGAGCACCGCCCGGGCCGCGGGAATGGCTGTTGGCCGCGTTGCACTCGCGCGTTTCGCAGGTGCTGACCCAGCCGATCATCGCGACCGCACTGTTCGTGGCCGGTTTCTACGGCCTGTATTTCGGCGGCATCTTCGACGCCGCGGTGAGCAACCATGCCGCCCACGTCCTGATGAACGTGCACTTCCTGCTGTCGGGCTACCTGTTCTACTGGGTGGTCATCGGGGTCGATCCGACCCCGAGGCCGGTCCCGCACCTGGTCAAGATCGGGATGGTGTTCGCCTCGCTGCCACTGCATGCGTTCTTCGGTGTGGTGATGATGGGCATGGACACGGTGCTCGGCGAGCCGTTCTACCGGTCACTGCAGCTGCCCTGGCACACCGACCTGCTCGGGGATCAGCACCTCGGCGGTGGAATCGCTTGGGCGGCAGGCGAAGTCCCCTTGGTGATCGTGATGCTCGCCCTGCTGATCCAGTGGCGTCGCAGCGACCAGCGCACCGCCAAGCGCCTGGACCGGGCCGCCGACCGCGACGACGACGCCGAGTTGGCGGCCTACAACGCAATGCTCGCCGAGATGGCGCGGCGCGACCGTCCTTCCAGCTGAGCGGAGTTATCCCCAGCGCGCGTTTCATCCACAGCCGACGGGTGCCGTGCGGTCGGCGTCGTGCCCGCTGTCGGGGCGCCGACGGTCAATGGCTGCGTAAGGCGGTCGCGACGCATCGGCACCGGGCCGCCGGAATTGATGAAGCGAAAGGAACCCCAATGTTCGAGACCCCGTTCACCATCGTGGGAAACATCATCACCAATCCGGTCCGGCTGCGGTTCGGCGATCAGGAGCTCTACAAGTTCCGGGTGGCCAGCAACTCGCGGCGGCGCATGCCCGACGGCACGTGGGAGTCCGGCAACTCGCTGTACGTCACGGTCAACTGCTGGGGAAATCTGGCCACGGGTGCGAGTGCCTCGCTGATGAAGGGCGACGCCGTGGTCGTCACCGGCCACATCTACACCAGCGAGTACGACGACAAGGAGGGCGTGCGCCGGTCCTCGGTGGAGGTGCGGGCCACCGCGGTCGGGCCTGATCTGTCCCGCTGCACGGCCAAGGTGGCGCCGTTGCCGAGGCCGACGGCCCCCATGCCCGATCCGGAGCCCGGTGACGCAGAGCATGACGAGGAAACCGGGGTCGACGAGGGCGACCTAGCACTGTCGGCCTAGCCACATTCGGCCACGCCTAGGATGGGTCGCGAGCAAGTTGGGCTGCCGCGCCACGACACGCACGCGCCCATCCGACGTACCTGAACGAGCTTGACGAAAGGCACTTCACGGCATGGCCGAATTCATCTACACGATGCGCAAGGTCCGCAAGGCGCACGGCGACAAGGTCATCCTTGACGACGTCACGCTGAACTTCCTGCCCGGCGCCAAGATCGGCGTCGTCGGTCCCAACGGGGCCGGTAAGTCCAGCGTCCTGAAGATCATGGCCGGCATCGATCAGGCCAACAACGGCGACGCCTTCCTGGCGCCCGGCGCAACGGTCGGCATCCTGATGCAGGAGCCGCAACTCGACGAGAACAAGACCGTTCGCGAGAACGTCGAGGAGGGCGTCGCCGTCAAGGCCAAGCTCAACCGCTACAACGAGGTGGCCGAGCTGATGGCCACCGACTACACAGACGAGCTCATGGAAGAGATGGGCAAGCTGCAGGAGGAGCTCGATGCCGCCGACGCCTGGGACATCGACTCCCAGCTGGAGCAGGCGATGGACGCGCTGCGGTGCCCGCCGCCGGACGAGCCGGTCACCCACCTGTCCGGTGGTGAGAAGCGTCGCGTCGCGCTGTGCAAGCTGCTGCTGAGCAAGCCGGACCTGCTGCTGCTCGACGAGCCCACCAACCACCTCGACGCCGAGAGCGTGTTGTGGCTCGAGCAGCACCTGGCCAGCTACAAGGGCGCCATCTTGGCCGTGACCCACGACCGCTACTTCCTCGACAACGTCGCCGAGTGGATCCTGGAACTCGACCGCGGCCGGGCCTACCCCTACGAGGGCAACTACTCGACCTATCTGGAGAAGAAGGCCGAGCGCCTCGAAGTCCAGGGCAAGAAGGACCAGAAGCTGCAGAAGCGGCTGAAGGAAGAGCTGGCCTGGGTCCGCTCGGGCGCCAAGGCCCGGCAGGCCAAGAACAAGGCCCGTCTCGGCCGGTACGAGGAGATGGTCGCCGAGGCCGAGAAGACGCGGAAGCTCGACTTCGAAGAGATCCAGATCCCGACCCCGCCGCGGCTGGGCAACGTCGTGGTCGAGGTCGAACACCTCGACAAGGGTTTTGAGGGCCGCACCCTGATCAAGGACCTCTCCTTCACCCTGCCCCGCAACGGCATCGTCGGCGTCATCGGGCCCAACGGTGTCGGCAAGACCACGCTGTTCAAGACCATCGTCGGGCTCGAGCAACCCGACAGCGGCACGGTCCGGGTCGGCGACACGGTCAAGCTGTCCTACGTCGACCAGAGCCGCGCCGGCATCGACCCCAGCAAGACCGTGTGGCAGGTGGTCTCCGACGGCCTGGACTACATCGAGGTCGGCCAGAACGAGATCCCGTCGCGGGCCTACGTGTCGGCGTTCGGGTTCAAGGGACCGGATCAGCAGAAGCCGGCGGGCGTGCTCTCCGGTGGTGAGCGCAACCGGCTCAACCTGGCGCTGACCCTGAAAGAGGGCGGCAACCTGATCCTGCTCGACGAGCCGACCAACGACCTCGACGTCGAGACCCTGTCTTCGCTGGAGAACGCGCTCGAGCAGTTCCCGGGCTGCGCCGTGGTGATCAGCCACGACCGCTGGTTCCTGGATCGCACCTGCACGCACATCCTGGCGTGGGAGGGCGATGACGACAACGAGGCCAAGTGGTTCTGGTTCGAGGGCAACTTCGGTGCCTACGAGGAGAACAAGATTCAACGTCTCGGGGCCGAGGCTGCGCGTCCACATCGGGTAACCCACCGGAGACTGACCCGGGACTGACCCGTGACGAGCTAAAGGGCGCAGGGGGGTCGTCGACGCTACTAATGTCGGCTATGCACCGATGCCGGTGTGTGGGCGGAAGTCAGGAGTGATCCGTATGACGGCCAAACCGGAAGCTGTTCGTGGGCACGAAATCAGCGACCGGGATCGACGGCAGCCGCTGCCGGACGCGGTCCACCGCCTCGCCGTGGCTTTCCGGTCCACCTACCGCGCGCCGTCGGGCGAGGGGGCAGGGACGGTCGCCACCGGACCGCAGCCGACCGGGGTCGCCGATCGGCTGGTCTCCGATCTACCTGACGCGCTCGTGGCCGCTCACCTCGAACTCGGCAGCCACCGGACGCCGGGGGAGACGAAGGTCGCGGTGTACCCGGGCGACGGCGACTCCGGGCCGGCGCTGCAGATCGTCACCGAGCAGGCCGCGATGCTGGTCGATTCGGTGACGGTGTTGCTGCACCGCCATGGCGTCGCGTATCCCGCGATCATGAACCCGGTGTTGCGGGTGCGCCGTGGCGCCGACGGTGAGTTGCTCGATTTCCGGCCCGCCGCCGAGGCCACCGGCAGCGACGGCGTCGAGGAGTGTTGGATCCTGGTCCCGGTCAGCGGGGCGGCCGACGGCCCGGCACTCACCGAGGTGGTCCGGCTGCTCCCCGGGGTGCTGGCCGACGCCCGCCAGATCGGGCTGGATTCCGCGGCGATGGGTGCGGCCCTGCACGGCCTGGCCAACGACGTGGCCACCGACGTCGAAGGGCGATTCCCCAACACCGACCGCCGGGATGTCGCGGCGCTCCTGCGGTGGTTGTCCGACGGGCATTTCGTGCTCCTCGGCTATCAGCAATGCGCGATCGACGACGGCACGGCGGTGGTCGACCCGGCCAGTCGCCTGGGTGTGCTCAAGCTGCGGGAGGATGTGCTCCCACCGCTGACCGCCGAGGACGACCTGATGGCGCTGGCCCAAGCCACACTGCCGAGCTATGTACGGTACGGCGCCAACCCCTACATCGTGGTGGTGCGCGAAAGTGGCGCGCGGGTCGTCGAACATCGTTTCGTCGGCCTGTTCACCGTGGCCGCGATGAACGCCAATGTGCTGGAGATTCCGCTGATCTCGCGACGGGTCGAGGAGGCGCTGGCCATGGCCCGCCGGGATCCCAGCCATCCCGGGCAACTGCTGCGCGACATCATCCAGACGATTCCTCGCCCCGAACTTTTCGCGCTGAGCTCCAAACAACTGCTGGACATGGCCCTGACCGTGGTGGACCTCGGGTCGCGTCGCCGCACCCTGTTGTTCCTGCGCGCCGACCAGCTCGCCCATTTCGTTTCCTGCCTGGTGTATCTGCCGCGCGATCGGTATACCACCGCGGTGCGGCTGGAGATGCAGGACATCCTGGTGCGCGAGCTCGGCGGCGAGAGCATCGACTACTCCGCGCGGGTCAGTGAGTCGCCTTGGGCCGTCGTTCATTTCGCGGTCCGCCTGCCCGTCGGCACACCGCCGGAAGCCGTGGACACCTCCACCGAGAACGAGAACCGGATCCAGAACCTGCTCACCGAGGCCACCCGCAACTGGGGTGACCGGTTGACCAGCGCGGCTGCCGACGCCGAGCTGAGCCGTGCCGCGGTGGAGCACTACGCCACCGCGTTCCCCGAGGACTACAAGCAGGCCGTCGCCCCGTCGGAGGCGATCGCCGACATCGCGATCATCGAAGCGCTGCAAGATAATTCGGTGAAGCTCGTGTTCAGTGAGGGTGACTCGACCGGGGAGGGCGTGCCGGCCCAGCTCACCTGGTACCTGGGTGGCCAATCAGCCTCGCTGAGCGAGCTGCTGCCGATGCTGCAGTCGATGGGCGTGGTGGTGCTGGAGGAACGCCCCTACACGGTGCGTCGCGCCGACGGACTACCGGTCTGGATCTACCAGTTCAAGGTCGCCCGGCATCGCAGCATCCCCGAGGCGCCCGACGCCGCCTCACGTGAGGCCACCGCGCAGCGATTCGCCGATGCGGTGACCGCGATCTGGCACGGCTCGGTCGAGGTGGACCGCTTCAACGAGCTGGTCCTGCGAGCCGATCTGACCTGGCAGCAGGTGGTGATCCTGCGGGCCTACGCGAAGTACCTTCGCCAGGCGGGTTTTTCGTACAGCCAGTCACACATCGAGTCGGTGCTCAACGAGAACCCGCACACCACCCGGTCGCTGGTGCAACTGTTCGAGGCGTTGTTCGACCCGTCCGAGGACACCGCAGGATCCCGGGACGCCCAAGGGGCGGCAGCCGCCGTGGCCGCCGACATCGACGCCCTGGTGAGTCTGGACACCGACCGCGTGCTACGGGCTTTCGCGAGCCTGATCCAGGCCACCCTGCGCACCAACTACTTTGTCCAGAAACCGGAGTCGGCTCGGCAACGCGGTGCGGTGGCGATGAAGCTGAATCCTGGGTTGATCGACGAACTACCGCTGCCCCGGCCCAAATTCGAAATCTTCGTCTACTCGCCGCGGGTGGAGGGCGTGCACCTGCGGTTCGGGTTCGTGGCCCGCGGCGGGCTGCGGTGGTCGGACCGCCGCGAGGACTTCCGTACCGAGATCCTCGGCCTGGTCAAGGCCCAGGCGGTGAAGAACGCCGTCATCGTTCCCGTCGGGGCCAAGGGCGGATTCGTGGTCAAACGCCCGCCGGAACCCACCGGTGACGCCACCGCCGACCGCGAGGCGACCCGCGCCGAAGGTGTTGCGTGCTACCAACTTTTCATCTCCGGACTACTCGACGTGACCGACAACGTCGACAAGCAGACCGGCGCCGTCGTCACGCCACCGGAGGTGGTGCGCCGCGACGGGGAAGATGCCTATCTGGTGGTGGCGGCCGACAAGGGCACGGCCACCTTCTCCGACATCGCCAACGAAGTCGCCAAGTCCTACGGGTTCTGGCTGGGTGACGCGTTCGCCTCGGGCGGATCGATCGGCTACGACCACAAGGCCATGGGCATCACGGCGAAGGGCGCCTGGGAGTCGGTCAAACGCCACTTCCGGGAAATGGGCGTCGACACCCAGAGTCAGGATTTCACCGTCGTCGGTGTCGGTGACATGAGCGGCGACGTGTTCGGCAACGGAATGCTGCTGTCGAAGCACATCCGGCTGATCGCCGCGTTCGACCACCGGCACATCTTCCTCGACCCCGATCCCGACGCCGCCGCGTCCTGGGCGGAGCGCCAACGTCTGTTCGAGCTGCCGCGGTCCAGCTGGGAGGATTACGACGCCAAGCTGATCAGCGAGGGCGGCGGCGTCTACAGCCGGCAGCAGAAGTCCATCCCGGTCAGCCCGCAAGCCCGCGCGGCGCTCGGAATCGACGACGACATCGAGGAACTCACACCGCCCGCCCTGATGAAGGCGGTCCTCAAGGCGCCGGTGGACCTGCTGTGGAACGGCGGCATCGGCACCTACGTCAAGGCCGAGACCGAATCCGACGTCGGGGATCGCGCCAACGATCAGATCCGGGTCAACGGAAACGACGTGCGCGCCAAGGTGATCGGCGAGGGCGGCAATCTCGGTGTGACCTCGCTGGGCCGGATCGAATTCGACCTGGCCGGCGGTCGGATCAACACCGATGCCCTGGACAACTCCGCCGGCGTCGACTGTTCCGACCACGAGGTCAACATCAAGATCCTGATCGACTCGCTGGTGACCGCGGGCAAGGTCAGTCCCGAAGAGCGCACCGATCTGCTGCTGTCGATGACCGACGAGGTCGGTGCCCTGGTCCTGACCGACAACAAGGACCAGAACGACCTGATGGGCACCAGCCGAGCCAACGCAGCCGGGCTGCTCTCGGTGCATGCGCGGATGATCAAGGACTTCGTCGACAACCGCGGGCTCAACCGTGAGCTGGAGGCGCTGCCGTCACCGAAAGAGATCCGCCGCCGTGCCGATGCCGGAATCGGTTTGACCTCACCGGAATTGGCCACGCTGATGGCCCACGTCAAGCTCGCACTCAAGGACGACGTGCTGGCCAGTGACCTGCCGGACCAAGAGGTGTTCGCCTCCCGGCTGCCGCAGTACTTCCCCGAGAAGCTCCGTGAGCAGTTCACCAGTGAGATTCGCTCGCACCAGCTGCGTCGGGAGATCGTCACCACGATGCTGGTTAACGATCTCGTCGACACCAGCGGGATCAGCTACGCCTACCGCATCACCGAGGATGTCGGTGTCGGCCCCGTCGACGCATTGCGCAGCTATGTCGCCACCGACGCCATCTTCGGCATCGGTGACGTGTGGCGCCGGATCCGGGCCGCCGGCGACGACGGAGTGCCGGTCGCGGTGACCGATCGGATGACGCTGGACCTGCGCCGGCTGGTCGACCGGGCCGGGCGCTGGCTGCTGAACTACCGTCCGCAACCGCTGGCCGTCGGCGCCGAGATCAACCGGTTCGCCGCCAAGGTCGCCACGTTGCGTCCGCGTATGCCCGAATGGCTGCGCGGTGACGACAAGGCCATCGTCGATAAGGAAGCCGGTGAGTTCGCCTCGCAGGGGGTTTCCGAGGATCTTGCCTACGCGGTCGCCACCGGGCTGTACCAGTACAGCCTGCTCGACGTCATCGACATCTCCGACATCGTCGACCGTGACCCGGTCGAGGTGGCCGACACGTACTTCACCCTGATGGATCATCTCGGGGCCGACGGGCTGCTCACGGCGGTATCGCGGCTCAGTCGAGAGGATCGGTGGCACTCGTTGGCGCGGTTGGCGATTCGCGACGACATCTACGGTTCGTTGCGATCCCTGTGCTTCGATGTGCTGGCGGTCGGCGAACCGGAGGAGACCGGTGAGGAGAAGATCTCCGAATGGGAGCTGACCAACAGCTCCCGGGTGACCCGCGCTCGCCGCACGCTGGCCGAGATATACCAAGATGGTGAGCAGGACCTGGCGACGCTGTCGGTGGCCGCGCGTCAGATCCGCAGCATGACACGTACGAGTGGAACGGGAACAACTGGGTGACAGGCTTCGTAGCGCCGGTGCATGTGCGCTGGTCGGACATCGACATGTACCAGCACATCAATCACGCGACCATGGTGACCATTCTCGAAGAGGCCCGGATTCCCTTTCTGCGTGAGCCTTTCGGTCCGACCATCGACACCATCGGCCTGTTGATCGCCGATGTCAGCATCAGCTACAAGGGCCAGCTGCGGCTGGTGGATTCACCGCTGCAGGTGACGATGTGGTCCAAGCGCGTGCGCGCCGTGGACTTCACCATGGGCTACGAGGTGCGGTCGGTGAACGCCGCGCCCGACGCGAAACCGTCGGTGATCGGTGAGACCCAGTTGGCCGCCGTGCACATCGCCGAACAACGACTCGAACGGTTGACGGGCGAGCAGCGTGCCTACCTGGAGCGCTATCTGCGATGACCGCCCCCGAGCGCGGCCTGTGGATCGAAAACCCGCGCGACCGCGAGGATTTCGCGACGTTCCTGGACCGGGCCCTGCGATTGGACGATGCCGCGGTGGTGCGCCTGCGCGAACGCGGGCCAGGTTCGGTGATCGCGTGGGTGGCGACCGGGCTGGAGGTCCTGGCCAGTCGGGTGGTGGCCGGGCGGCTGCGCCCGGCGGATCTCTCGGCGGGGGCCGACGCGCTTGTGGCCGGATTGTCCGGTGTGGCAGGGGGAGAGGGCGGATACATCGACCCCGGCTTCCCCATGGATTCGGCCTGGCGCGGCGGGCTGCCTCCCGAGGATGGTTTCGTCCACCTCGACGACGTGCCGGCCCGGGTGATGCTCGACCTCGCTCAGCAGGGCGGGGCGTTGGCCCGCGAGCACGGCAGCGCCCACGGTCCGCCGGCTTCGCTCCTGGACCAGGAGGTGATCTCGGTCAGCGCAGGCGATTTCACCGTGGGTGTGCCGATGCGTTGCGTATTCGCCCTGACCGCCATGGGTTTTCTGCCGCAGACCGGCAATCAGGTCAGCGAGCAGGAGATCGTGCGGGTGCGGGCACATCCGTCCTGGTTGCGTGTCGACGCCAGGTTCGGGTCGGTGTATCGCCGCCGTGAATCCGCGGCGTTGATTTTGGGCTGATTCTGTTGCGGGCTCCTTACCGGTGTTCTTTGGGCGATTGTTTTTTGGGCTTTTGTCACGCTGGAGTGACACTCGCGCTCGAGCGTCACGCCAGAGTGACGCACCCGGCCTGGCATGCCCGGCTTTGTCACGCCAGAGTGGCTGTCGCCGGCGAAAGCCACTCTGGCGTGACAAATTGGGGGGCAGGGGCCGTGGGGCCGCGGGCGCAGAGCACCGGCGGGCGACGTCAGACCACCCAGGCAGCAGTGTCCGGACCGAGTGTGTCGTCGATCAACGCGCCGCTGCTCAACAGAATCTCGCCGGCCGGCAACGGCACGGGTTCGCTGCCGGTGTTGAGCACACATCTCAGGCCACCTTCGCGGCGCAATGTCAGCATGCCGCCGGACGTGTGCAGCTCGACTCTGCCGCCAGCGAATTCGTCACGGTTGGTACGCAATTGGATGGCCCGCCGGTAGAACTGCAATGTCGACGACGGGTCGGCCTGCTGGCGCTGCACCGTCATCGCTGCCCACTCGGCCGGCACCGGCAACCAGGTGTCGACCGATGAGGAGAACCCGAACGGCGGCGAATCGCCCGACCAGGGCATCGGCACCCGGCAACCGTCACGGCCGCGTTCGGTGTGTCCAGAGCGCTCCCACACCGGGTCCTGAAGCACGCCGTCGGGCAGATCGACATTGGGCAGCCCGAGTTCCTCGCCGTTGTAGACGAACACCGCGCCCGGCAGCGCCAACATGACCAGGGCCATGGCGCGGGCCCGCGCCAGACCGAGCGCACCACCGCCGTAGCGCGTGACTTCGCGCTCCACATCGTGATTGGACAGCGTCCACGTCGGTGCTGCGCCCGCCAGGTCGGCCGCGGCCATCGCGTTGAGGATCGCCTCGTGAACCTCGTCGGCGTCGAAATCAGCTTGCACCAGACGGAAATTGAAGCCCAGGTGCAGCTCATCGGGACGCAGGTATTTGGCGAAGCGCTCATTGCCGTGCACCCAGACTTCACCGACGGCCACCGTGTCGGGATAGTCGTCGAGCACCGTGCGGATGAACCGGTGAATGTCGTGCACGCTGTCGTTGTCGAACCGCGGGTCGTCCTCGCTGTTGCGCAGCAGCGCAGTATCGGTGACCGCCATGTCGGGCAGTTCGGGTGGCTTGGCCATGCCGTGGGCCACATCGATGCGGAACCCGTCGACTCCGCGGTCGAGCCAGAACCGCAGCGTCTTCTCGAGATCCTCGAACACCTCAGGGTGGTTCCAATTCAGGTCGGGCTGGGCCGGGTCGAACAGGTGCAGATACCACTGGCCGGGCCTGCCGTCGGCTTCGGTGATGCGGGTCCAGGCCGGGCCGCCGAACACCGACACCCAATTGTTGGGCGGGTGTATCCCGCCGGGGCCCCGTCCGTCGCGAAAGATGTAGCGGTCGCGACGACGCGGATCGGCCAGCGCCTCGACGAACCACGGGTGCGCCGAACTGGTGTGGTTCGGCACCAGGTCCATGGTGACGCGGATGCCGCGGGCGTGGGCGGCGTCGAGCAACCGGTCCAGCGCGGTGATGTCGCCGAACAGCGGATCGACGTCGCGGGGGTCGGCGACGTCGTAGCCGTGATCGGCCATCGGCGACACCATCACCGGATTGAGCCACAGCGCGTCGACCCCGAGCCCGGCCAAGTAGTCCAACCCGGCGCTCACCCCGTCGAGATCACCGACCCCGTCCCCGTTGCTGTCGACGAACGAACGGGGATAGACCTGGTAGAAGACCGCGTCCGCCCACCACCGGCGCATCAGAACGCCGAGTTCACCATCGAGTCCGCGGCCATGTCGAGGTAATCCAACAGAGCGCGGCGGTGCGGCTCGTCCAGCGTTGCGGAGTCGATCGAGGCCACCGCGGTGTGCATGCACCGCAGCCAGGCGTCGCGCTCGAGGTAGCCGATCCGGAACGGTGCGTGCCGCATCCGCAACCGCGGGTGACCCCGCTGATCGGAGTACGTGCGCGGGCCGCCCCAGTACTGCTCCAGGAACATCCGCAGCCGCTCCTCGGCGCCGTCGATGTCGTCCTCGGGGTATAGCGGCAGCAGGATCTCGTCCTCGCGTACCAGCTGGTAAAACCGCGACACGATCGCTGCGAACGTCTCGTGGCCACCGACTTCGTCGTAGAAAGATCGCTGCACCTGGGTCACGTCGTTCATTGTGGTCCATTGTGGCCCAGCGAGTCGTCGGCGCCGGTCACCGTGGCCCGGTCACCGGGTGTTCATCCGACTGACCTGCACACACCCGAAAAATTTTCGTGCACATCTGTCGGATCCGTGGTGGACTGTCTCCTCGGAGGCTCCATGGCGCACAGCAAAAAAAGCCATATGCGACGGACCGGCCACATTCCCGGCCCATCGGGACCCCATGTGCCAAATCGCCCCCTCCACAGCGTCGAGGTCCTCCCCACCACGACGCACGATGCCTCCCTGTGGGGGCGTCGTCGGGTGTTGCTGCTCAACTCGACCTATGAACCGTTGACCGCGCTGCCGTTGCGGCGCGCGGTGGTCATGGTGATGTGTGGCAAGGCCGACGTCGTGCACGACGACCCGTCGGGACCGGTCATCCACTCGGCCACCCGCACCATCGTGGTGCCGTCGGTGATCCGGCTACGCACCTTCGTGCGGGTGCCCTACCGGGCCCGGATCCCCATGACGCGGGCTGCGCTGATGCACCGCGACCGGTTCCGGTGCGCGTACTGCGGTGGACGGGCCGACACCGTCGATCACGTGATCCCGCGCAGTCGTGGCGGCGAGCACTCCTGGGAGAACTGCGTGGCCGCGTGCGGGCCGTGCAACCACCGCAAGGCCGACCGGTTGCTGGCCGAGCTGGGCTGGAGCCTGCGCTGTGTGCCAATGCCGCCGAAGGGCCAGCATTGGCGGCTGTTGTCGACGATCAAGGAACTCGACCCGGCCTGGGTGCGGTATCTCGGCGAGGGTGCGGCGTGAGGCCTGACTTGCCGGCACACTCGGCGCGTCGCGGTGGTGCGGCTGATACGGTTTGCGCGTGAGCACAGCACTTACCCATTCCCTCCTCGGAGGGGTTCCGCTGGTGTTGTTCGTGGTCCTGGCGTTGATCTACCTGCCCCGCAAGGGACCGCATCCGGATACCTACAAGATGTCCGAGCCGTGGACCCACGAGCCCATCCTGTGGGCTGCCGAGGAGCCGCAGGCCCACGGGCACGGCGGGCATGATTCCCATGGCGTGACGATCGGAGGCGGCGCAAGTGGCAAGTGGTGATATTGCGACGGCGACCAAGGATGTCGAGCTGCCCTACGGCTATGCCCTGACCTACAGCGGTCGGATTTCCGGGGTCACCGAACCGGGCGAGCTGTCCGTGCACTACCCGTTCCCGACGAAGGACCTCGTCGTGCTCGACGATGCCCTGAAGTATGGCTCGCGGGCGGCCAAGGCCCGGTTCGCGGTGTACATCGGTGACCTGGGTGTCGACACCGCCGCCGCGGCACGCGAGATCCTGGCCAAGGTGCCGACGCCGAACAACGCGGTGCTGCTCGCGGTCTCACCCGACCAGCGCGCGATCGAGGTGGTCTACGGTGCCGATGTCAAAGGCCGTGGCATCGAAGAGGTCGCCCCGCTGGGCGTCTCGGCGGCTGCCGCCTCCTTCAAGGAAGGCAATTTGATCGACGGTCTGATCAGCGCCGTGCGTGTGCTGTCTGCCGGCGTTTCTCCCGCCTGATTGCTCTAGAACCTGGCACCGAGCGTGCGGGGGGGGGGGGGGCCCCGCCCCCCCCCGCGCGCGGCGGCCCCCCCCCCCCCCCCCCCCCCCCCCGCCCCCCGGCGCGCGCCCCCGCCCCCCGCCGGGGGGGCGCGGCCGCCGGCCCCCGCCGCCCCCCCGACCCCCC
>NZ_MBEQ01000110.1 GCF_001954135.1 Mycobacterium sp. GA-1841
GCTTGGACGAACCCAGCACCGCGGTCACGGCGACCAGGGCGAACAGCATGATGGCCAGGTAGGACGGCGCGCCCAGGGTGACCGCGAACCGCGAGATCGGTGGGGCGAACGCGGCCAGCAGCGCGGTCCCGATCGCCCCGGCCACGAACGAGCCGATCGCCGCGGTGGCCAGGGCCTGGGCGCGCCGTCCTACCTGGCCATCATGCTGTTCGCCCTGGTCGCCGTGACCGCGGTGCTGGGTTCGTCCAAGCTGCGCGGTGCCATCTCGCTGTTTCTCGGTCTGGCGATCGGCGTGGTCGGGATCGACTTCCTGACCGGCCAGCCCCGGGCCACGTTCGGCCTGCCGCAGTTGTCCGACGGCATCGACATCGTGGTGATCGCGGTGGCGATCTTCGCCCTCGGCGAGGCGCTGTGGGTGGCGGCACACCTGCGTCGGCGGCCGGCAGACGTGATCCCGGTGGGTCGGCCGTGGATGAGCCGTCAGGATTTCTCGCGGTCGTGGAAGCCGTGGCTGCGGGGCACCGCCTACGGATTCCCGTTCGGTGCGCTGCCGGCCGGGGGTGCCGAGCTGCCGACGTTCTTGTCCTACATCACCGAGAAGCGGCTCTCGAAGCACCCCGAGGAATTCGGCAAGGGTGCCATCGAAGGGGTGGCCGGCCCGGAGGCGGCCAACAACGCGTCGGCGGCGGGCACCCTGGTGCCGATGCTGTCGCTGGGGCTGCCCACCAACGCCACCGCGGCGGTGATGCTGACCGCGTTCGTGACTTACGGGATTCAGCCCGGGCCAACGCTTTTCGAGAAGGAACCGCTGCTGATCTGGACGTTGATCGCCAGCTTGTTCATCGGTAATTTCCTACTGCTGGTGCTGAACCTGCCATTGGCGCCGCTGTGGGCCAAGCTGCTGCGCACTCCGCGGCCGTACCTGTATGCGGGCATCCTGTTCTTCGCCACGCTCGGCGCGCTCGCGGTCAACGTGCAGCCCCTGGATCTGGCCCTGCTGTTGGTGTTCGGCCTCCTGGGGCTGATGATGCGGCGGTTCGGATTACCGGTGCTGCCGTTGATCATCGGGGTGATCCTGGGGCCGCGTATCGAACGGCAACTGCGCCAGAGCCTGCAACTCGGCGGTGGTGACTGGACCAGCCTGTTCACCGAACCGGTGGCGGTCATCACCTATGTGCTCATGGCGATCCTGCTGTTGATGCCGTTGGTGCTCAGGCTGATGCACCGCAGTGAGGAGACGTTGTTGATCGTCGAGGACGATGCGGATCAGCAGGAGAAGGCGGCCCAAGCGTGACCACCGACGAGCGCTTGCGCGAGGAGAATTCAAACGCACGCTTGCGTGAGGAGTATCGATGATCGTCATCGGCTACACGGCGGATGTCTTCGGCGTGGCCGCCGTCGAGCACGGCATCGCCGAGGCCAGGTTGCGCGGCACCAGCGTGTTGGTGATCAATTCGACGTCGGGTGAGGCGTACGTCGACAGCCGGTTCGCCAGGTCCGGTCAAATCCATGACGTCGAGGAGCGGCTGCGGGAGAGCGGCGTGCCGTTCGAGCTCCGGCAACCGGTAGGGGTCGACGCCGCCACCGAACTGCTCGATGCGATGGATGCCGAGGACGCCGAGCTGTTGGTGATCGGGATCCGCCACCGCAGCCCGGTGGGCAAGCTGCTGCTCGGCAGCGTGTCACAGCAACTGTTGTTGGAGTGCCCGAAGCCCGTGCTGGCGGTCAAGCCAGGCTAGCTGACCTGGGAAAATCGTCCTCACCGCGAGGGGATGCCAGCGGTGAGGATCAGTTTTCGCGGCGATAACCTCGATGGAAAGATCCGACAACACCTTCGCCCCACGCTGTGGGCATGGAAGCGACCCACCGGACTGCATGCTCGTACTGCGGTGTCGGTTGCGGCATCGAGGTCACCACCCGGGTCGACGACGGCCGCACGGTGATCGCCCGGGTCAGCGGCGACAAGCTGCACCCCACCAATTTCGGCCGGCTGTGCACCAAGGGGGCGATGCACGCCGAGATGATGGCCGCCGCCGATGACCGGCTCACGTCGGCGTTGCTGCGGCCCGCCCGTGCCGACGAACTGACCCCGACGCCGGTCGACGACGCCGTGGCCGAGGCGGGGCGCCGGCTGCGGGCCATCATCGACGAGCACGGTCCGGACTCGGTGGCACTGTATGTGTCGGGCCAGATGACGCTGGAGGCACAGTATCTGGCCACCAAACTGGCCAAGGGGTTCTTGCGCACCGTGCACATCGAATCCAATTCGCGGTTGTGCATGGCCAGTGCGGGCACCGGATTCAAGCAGTCGCTCGGCGCCGACGGACCCCCCGGTTCCTACACCGACTTCGACCACGCGGACCTGTTCTTCGTCACCGGTGCGAACATGGCCGACTGTCATCCGATCCTGTTCCTGCGGATGGCCGATCGGCTCAAGGCCGGTGCCAAGCTCATCGTCGTGGATCCGCGTCGCACCGCGACGGCCGACCGCGCCGATCTGTTCCTGCAGATCAAACCGGGGACCGATCTGGCCCTGCTCAATGGACTGCTGCACCTGCTGGTGCACAACGGAGACATCGACGAGCAGTTCATCGCCGACCACACCACCGGCTGGGACGGAATGCCCGAATTCCTGGTCGACTACCCACCGGACCGCGTCGCCGAGATCACCGGCATTCCCGAAGCCGACATCCGTACTGCCGCCACGATGATCGCCGATGCCGGCGAGTGGATGAGCTGCTGGACCATGGGGCTCAACCAGAGCACGCACGGCACCTGGAACACCAACGCGATCTGCAACCTGCATCTGGCCACCGGCGCCATCTGTCGCCCTGGCAGTGGCCCCATGTCGTTGACCGGTCAGCCCAACGCCATGGGCGGACGCGAAATGGGTTATATGGGGCCGGGTCTGCCGGGGCAGCGGTCGGTGCTCGCCGCCGGCGACCGGGCGTTCGTCGAGACCCGCTGGGGCCTCGAACCCGGCACCATCCGCGCCGAGGTGGGCCCGGGAACCGTCGGCATGTTCGAACAGATGGAACGGGGGCACATCAAGGCGTGCTGGATCATCTGCACCAATCCTGTTGCCAGTGTGGCCAACCGGAAGACCGTGATCAATGGTTTGGAGGCCGCGGAGCTGGTCATCGTGCAGGACGCCTATCGGTCCACGGCGACCAATCACTACGCCGACATCCTGCTGCCCGCCGCGTTGTGGGCGGAATCCGAAGGCGTCATGGTCAATTCGGAGCGTAACCTGACCCTGCTGTCCCCGTCGGTCGCCCCGCTGGGCCAGGCCCGGCCGGACTGGCAGCTGATCTGCCAGGTGGCCGCACAGCTGGGCTTCGCCGAGCATTTCGACTACCAGTCGGCCGAAGAGATCTTCGCCGAGATCCGCGGGTTCGCGAACCCGAAGACCGGATACGACCTGCGGGGGGCGGGCTACGAGAGGTTGCGTCAGACCCCGCTGCAGTGGCCGGTTGCTCCGGTCGACGGGCCCGGGGGAGCGGAGGACCGGCACCCGATCCGCTACCTCAACGACGGCGTGAGCCAGGAACTGTTCGTCGACGCCGACGGTCACCGCCCTCGGCTGGCCTTCCCGACGCCGTCGCGGCGGGCCGTGTTTCACGCCCGGCCACACATGGATGCCGCCGAACTGCCCGATGACGATTACCCGATGGTGCTGAACACCGGTCGGCTGCAACATCAATGGCACACGATGACCAAGACCGGCAAGGTGGACAAGCTCAACAAGCTCAACCCGGCGCCGTTCGTCGAAATTCATCCGCTGGACGCGCTGGACCTCGACATCGTCGAGGGCCAGCCGGTCGAGTTGACGTCCCGGCGCGGTCGCGCCGTGTTGCCTGCCGTGCTGAGCGACCGGGTGCGGCCGGGCAACTGCTTTGCGCCGTTTCACTGGAACGACGAACACGGTGAGTACCTGACGGTCAACGCGGTGACCAACGACGCGGTGGATCCGGACTCGTTGCAGCCGGAGTTCAAGGTGTGTGCGGTCAGCCTGCGTCCGGTCCGCTCGATCGACGGTACGCCCGCACTGCATCCACTGGCGGCCGAGATGGGTTTGCACGCGGCGCACAAGCCAACCCTGAGCCAAGACGAAAAGATCTATCTGGCCGGCTTTTTCACCGGCCTGACGGGCGATCCTGCCGGCGTTCCGACGCTCCCGGAGGCAGCGCCGATCAGCGCCAGGGTGCGGCTGTGGGTGGACGGGCTACTGGCGGGACGCTATTCGCGGACCGGCGACGGCCGGCCAGGTGAGCGGTCGGCACCCGAGGGGCCGCTGGTCCTGTGGGCCTCGCAAACCGGTACCGCCGAGGAGTTCGCGGCCGCTCTGGCGGGCCGTATCGACGGGTCGGTGTTGGTCAACATGGACGAACTAGAGCTGGCCGACCTGGCCACCGCGCGCGACATCCTGGTGGTCACCAGTACATTCGGCGACGGCGGCCCACCGGACAACGGGGCCGACTTCTGGAGTCGGCTGCAGGCACCGGATGCCCCGCAGTTGCACGGTCTTCGCTACGCGGTGCTCGGCGTCGGGGACAAGTCCTATGGCAACTTCTGCGGACACGCCAAGTCCCTGGATCAGCGGCTGGCCGATCTGGGTGCCACCAAGTTGCTCGACCGTGCCGACTGCGAGGCCTACGACGACGAACCGATGCGACGGTGGGCCGACGCGGTCACCACAGCGCTCACCGGTGCGGCGCCCGCCCCCACGGTCGTCGGTGGCGGCCTGCGTACGGTGATCCCCACCGAACCGGACGAATTCACCAGGGCCAAGCCGATTCTGGCCTCGCTGGCGCGCAACGAACTGCTGACGACGCCGACCGCGGCCAAGGAGGTGCGCCACTTGGGCTTCGACGTCTCCGATTACGACGTCAGCTATGCGGTCGGCGACTCACTCGGTGTGTACGCCAGCAACGACCCGGCGGTGGTGGACACCTGGTTGGCGGCCACGGCGCTGAATCCCGACTCGGTGATCGAGGTCGACAGCGTCGAGCAATCGCTGCGGGATGCGCTCATCTGCTCCTACGACATCTGCCGTATCACCCCCGACCTGCTGCGGTTCGTCGCCGATTCCTGCACCGACCGGGCCGCCGCCAGACGACTGCGCGGTAGCGGTGAACGGCAACGCAAGTGGCTGCGCAACCGCAACGGCCTGGACGTGGTCACCGAGTTCGCGGTCCGTGCCGAACCGCAACAGTGGCAGGAGGTTCTGGTCCGGCTCACCCCGCGCAACTACTCGATCTCGTCGAGTCCACTGGTCAGTCCGCGTGAGATACAGCTGACGGTGTCAGTGGTGCGCTACCGCGGGGCTGCCGGGATATCCCGGAGCGGGGTGTGTTCCACGTTCATGGCCGACCGGGCCGCCGCCGCACCGGTTTTCCTGCAACGCTCGCCGCATTTCCGTCCTCCCGAGGATGCGGGCACTCCGATGATCATGGTCGGCCCCGGTACCGGCGTCGCCCCGTTCCGGGGATTCCTGCAGGAGCGGCGGGCGTTGGGGCACACCGGCCGCAACTGGCTGTTTTTCGGTGATCAGCACCGCCGCGAGAACTTCTACTATCGCGACGAACTGGAGTCCATGGCCCGCGACGGGTTCCTGAGCCGGTTGGATCTGGCGTTCTCCCGCGATCAGGCCGACCGGGTGTACGTCCAGCACAAGATGCTCGAGGCCGGGGCACAGGTGTGGCGGTGGTTGGCCGACGGCGCACATTTCTACGTCTGCGGCGACGCCGCCCGGATGGCCAAGGACGTCGACGCTGCGCTGAGCACGATCCTGCGTACCCACGGCGGGATGTCCGAGGATGCCGCGCGTGACTACAAGCGGGAACTGATCGCCGACAAGCGGTACGTGCGCGACGTGTATTGAGTTCGTCGCACCGGGGTGATCGCCTGCCGACTACTCCGTGGAGCCGGCCACGCGGCCACGACAGTGTGGCGTCGATCCTCAGGAGTTGGGATTTCCATATCCCAAATTGATGAATTGTGTCCGAGGGGGGACTTGAACCCCCACGCCCGTTAATAGGGCACTAGCACCTCAAGCTAGCGCGTCTGCCATTCCGCCACTCGGACTTGCCAACCTCGCGGGGTTGGGCGCCTAAGGCTATCGGATTGTGTGCCCCAGACCCAAACCGGTGTCCCAGTGGTACGAATGGGACTGTGACTGTCCCCGCCTCCAGCGCCGACGAGGTGGTCGATCTCGTCAGCGCGCTCATCCGATTCGACACCTCCAACACCGGTGATCCGGCCACCACCAAGGGGGAGGCCGAGTGTGCCCACTGGGTGGCTGCCCAGCTGCAGGAGGTCGGTTACGCGACCGAATACGTCGAGGCCGGGGCGCCCGGTCGCGGCAACGTGTTCGCTCGCCTTCCTGGCGCGGACCGCTCGCGCGGCGCGCTGATGATCCATGGCCACCTCGACGTGGTCCCGGCCGAGCCGGCCGACTGGAGCGTGCATCCGTTCTCCGGCGCGGTCAAGGACGGTTATGTCTGGGGCCGCGGCGCGGTCGACATGAAGGACATGGTCGGGATGGCCATCGCGGTGGCCAGGCATTTCAAGCGCTCGGGCATCGTGCCGCCGCGCGACCTGTTGTTCGCGTTCGTCTCCGATGAGGAGCACGGCGGCACCTACGGCGCCAACTGGCTGGTGGACAACCGGCCGGATCTGTTCGAGGGCGTGACCGAGGCGATCGGTGAGGTGGGCGGGTTCTCCTTGACCGTGCCCCGCAAGGACGGCGGCGAGCGTCGGCTCTACCTGATCGAGACCGCCGAGAAGGGTCTGTCCTGGATGCGGCTGACCGCACGGGGACGGGCCGGGCACGGTTCGATGCTGCACGACGACAACGCCGTGACGGCGATCGCCGGTGCGGTGGACCGGTTGGGTCGGCATCAGTTCCCGCTGGTGCTCAATCCGGCCGTGGAGCAGTTCCTCACGGCGGTCGCCGAGGAGACCGGTTACGACTTCGACGTGAACTCGCCGGACCTGGACGGCACCATCGCCAAACTCGGCGGCGTGGCCCGGATCGTGTCGGCCACGCTGCGTGACACCGCCAATCCGACCATGCTCAAGGCCGGCTACAAGGCCAACGTGATCCCGGCGTCAGCCGAAGCGGTGATCGACTGCCGGGTACTGCCGGGCCGCAAGGAGGCGTTCGAGCGTGAGGTCGACGCGCTGATCGGTCCCGATGTCACCCGCAGCTGGGAGCGCGACCTGCCGTCGTACGAGACCACGTTCGACGGTGACCTCGTGGATGCGATGAACGCCGCGATCCTGGCGCTGGACCCCGAGGCCCGCACGGTGCCCTACATGCTCTCGGGTGGGACGGACGCGAAGTCGTTCCAGCGGTTGGGCATTCGTTGCTTTGGGTTCGCACCGCTGCGGCTGCCGCCGGACCTGGACTTCGCCGCGTTGTTCCACGGGGTCGACGAACGGGTACCGGTGGATGCCCTGCAATTCGGGGCGGGCGTTCTGGAACACTTTTTGCGGAACTGCTGACTTGCACGAGCTGGTTATACAAACGGACTACGAGAGGGAACCATGAGCACATCTCCGTACGACAGCCTGCCGAAGCTGCCGACGTTCACCCTGACCTCCGAATCGGTCAGCGACGGGCAGCCGCTGGCCAATGACCAGGTCAGCGGGATCATGGGGGCCGGCGGGTCGGACACCTCGCCGCAGCTGAGCTGGTCCGGCTTCCCGGCCGAGACCAAGAGTTTCGCGGTCACGGTCTACGACCCGGATGCACCGACTGCCTCGGGCTTCTGGCACTGGGCCGTGGCCGACCTGCCGGCCTCGGTGACCGAACTGCCCGCCGGCGCCGGTGATGGCGGCGAGCTGCCCGGTGGCGCGATCACGCTGGCCAACGATGCGAGCCAGAAGCGCTACATCGGTGCGGCCCCGCCGGCCGGTCACGGCCCGCACCGCTACTACATCGCCGTGCACGCACTACCGGTCGAGTCGCTTGAGTTGCCCGACGGCGCCACCCCGGCCTACCTCGGCTTCAACCTGTTCGGCCAGGCCATCGCCCGGGCCGTCATCCACGGCACCTACGAACAGAAGTAGTTTCGTCCACGGAGCAGACGTGAACCCGTACCAAAACCGGTGTTTTGGTACGGGTTCACATCTGCTCGCGGGGGTTGGCGGAGCCCACCGCATCCCTCAGCGAGGCGAATCCGCCGGCATGCAACCGCTCGGCGATGCCGTCGTGAATGTGTTTGGCCCACAGGCCGCCGCCGTAGACGAACCCCGTATAACCCTGTAACAGGCTGGCCCCGGAGACGATGCGCTCCCAGGCATCGTCGGCGGTCTCGATACCACCCACGCTGACCAACACGAGCTTGTCACCCACCCGCCGGTACAACCGGCGCAGCACCTGCAGGGACCGGTGGGCCACCGGACGCCCTGAGATCCCACCGGTACCCAACTCGGCGACGCCGGGGGTGGCCAGCCCGTCCCGCGAGATCGTGGTGTTGGTGGCGACGATTCCGGCCAGGCCCAATTCGACCGCCAGATCCGCGATTTCGTCGATGTCGGCGTCCGAGAGGTCGGGGGCGATCTTGACCAGGACCGGTTTGGTCGTCTCGGCACGCACCGCGGCCAGGATCGGCCGCAGCGATTCCACCGCCTGCAGATCCCGCAGCCCCGGCGTGTTCGGGGAGCTGACGTTGACGACGACATAGGCGGCCGGCCCGCTCACCAGCCGGGTGCTCTCGGCATAGTCGGCGACCGCGTCCTCGGCCGGGGCGACCTTGGTCTTGCCGATGTTCACCCCGATCGGGACGTTGGGGGTGTGGTCGGCCAGTCGCATCGCCAAGGTCGCGGCGCCCTCATTGTTGAACCCCATCCGGTTGAGCAGTGCATGGTCGTCGGGTAGCCGGAACAGCCGGGGTTCGGGGTTACCCGGTTGTGGCTGCGCGGTGACGGTGCCGACCTCGGCGAAACCGAAGCCGAGCGCGCCCCAGGTCTGCAGGCCGCGGCCGTCCTTGTCGAATCCGGCGGCCAGCCCCATCGGGCCGGGGAATCGCACCCCGAACACCGTGCTGGCCAGTGCCGGATCGGCCGGCGCCAGACGTCGCGCCAGGGCGCGCCGCAGGACGACAGGGCCGGTGACCGTCCGCAGTAGGGCGAACACCCACAGATGAATCCGTTCCGGCGGCACCAGGAACAGTGCCCGCCGCAGCATCGCGTAGATCACAGGGACGGCGCCTGGGGTGTGCCGGCCATCGATGACGCGGTTTTCTTGCGCCGCAACAGCACCCGGCGGCTCCCGTCTGTGTAGGCCCGCACGCGGGTCAGTTCCCAACCGCGGTACTCGGCTTCGATGGACAAGCGGATCGAGGCGCTGATCCTGGTGACGTCCGGAGGTAGCCGCAGCGGGATCCAGTCGTATTCCTCGGAGAGGTCCTCGGCGACGACCTTGTCCCATCCGGGGGGCATGCGGCCTTGTTGGATGGTGGTCATCGGCGCCCTGCTGCGTCGCGGATCACCTGGACACCGGCTCCCGAGCCGGACACCACGTACAGGGTGCCGGTCTTGTCGTCGTAGGCCAGGGAGTTCGGTTGCTGCACGGTTCGATGACGCACCTTTTCCACGGGTATGCCGGTGGAGAGATCGTAACCAATCACGGTGTTGGCCGCGGTCTGCGACACCCAGGCCAACTCGGCCGACCCGGCCAGGCCGTACGGGGCGGCGGGGACCGGGTAGCGCTGCCGCATGATCAACGGGTCGGTGCCGAACACCAGCAGTTCGTCGCCGCGGGTGTCGGCGACGAGGACCCGGCCGCGCGTATCGGCGGCGATCGTGGTGGCGCCCTCGCCAGCCCGCAGCGCCTGCGCGGCCTTGGTGCCGCTGGGATCGACGGCTGTCACCGAGGTCTGTCCGCGGTCCAGCACCACTGCGGTGTTGCCTTGGGTGACAAGCGAATCCACACGGGCGAAGATCTTGAGCCGGGTGCTCACGGTGTGATCGTCGGCCAGCGTGTACACGGCGCCGTCCGCGCTGCCCAGCACCGGTTTGCCGTCGGCGCGCAACGCGATCGCGGTGAACTCGACGTCCTGGCTGCCCTCCACCAGGATTTTGTCGGCCTTCGCGGTGCCGGTGTCGATGCGGAAATAGCCGCCGCGGGTGGCGGCCAGGATGTCCCCGTGGCCGTCGACGCTCATCGCGGTGGCCGCCGGTGTCAGCGTCACGTTCCGGGTGGGCCGGTTGCCGGTCAGCAGGCTCAGCGTCGACTGCCCGTCGGGTCCGGGGGAGAGCACGGCCAGGGTGGCTGTTGCCGGATCGAACACCGCGCTCTCGGCCCGCCCGGCCAGCGGTGTGATCTCACCATCCGGGGTGACGGTCACCGGCGGCGATTCCGCGGCCTGGGCCGGTTCGATGGTGGGTGGTGGGGCATCGGCGGGATTGGACGTGCACCCCGCGGTGAGCAACAGGGCCAACGCGACCAGTCCGGTGCGGACGGGCTGACCTGCAAAGATTGGGCGCAACGGTGGGCTCTCGATCGGATGTGAATGGTCGGTGACGGGCAGGAATCCAGTTTAGGCATGGCGGTTGGCCAGAAATGGTCGCGTCTTCAACCATCGCGCCATAAGTCGAGGTATGGTTCGACCATGACCCTCGCCGCAGACCGGGAACTGGAAAGCCGAGAGTTTGCTATGGAGGACATTTCCACTGGTGTACACGCCAGCGGGTTTGGCCAGGTTGGCGATGGCCGGAGTTTTTCCTTCCATATCGAGCGTCAGCAGCTGATGGTCGAGATCTACCGCCCCCGGCTGTCGGGTCCGGTTCCCGTGGAGGACGACGTGGTGGCCGTGGCGTCCCGCAAACTGACCGATATCGACCTGTCTGACGAACGCAGCTTGTCGGCAACGGTGCGCGATGCGGTGGCCGGCGCACAGCCGGTCTCACGCGCTACTCGCTGAACGCGTCCGCTGCGGTCGTCACGGTACGGTCGTCGGCGTGACTGACGTCGGAGCCATGTCCTGGCTGCAAGTGGTGGTGTTGTCGATTGTCCAGGGGCTCACCGAGTTTCTGCCGGTCTCCTCATCAGGGCACCTCGCGATCACCTCTCGTGTCTTCTTCGCCGACGACGCCGGCGCCTCCTTTACAGCGGTCACCCAGCTGGGCACCGAACTCGCGGTCCTGGTTTATTTCGCCAAGGACATCGGCCGCATCATCAAGGCGTGGTTCAACGGATTGTTCGTCGCGGCGCACCGCTCGGCCGATTACTGGCTCGGCTGGTGGGTTATCATCGGCACCATCCCGATCGGGGTGTTCGGTCTGTTGTTCAAGGACGAAATCCGTAGCGGCGCACGCAATCTGTGGCTCGTGGCCTCGGCATTGATCGTGTTCTCCGCGGTGATCGCCGCGGCCGAGTATTACGGCAGGCAGACGCGCCGGGTCGAGCAGTTGAGCTGGCGCGACAGCATCGTGGTCGGCCTGTCCCAGTGTCTGGCGCTGGTGCCGGGCGTATCGCGCTCTGGTGCGACCATCAGCGCCGGGCTCTTCCTGGGCATGGAACGCGAACTCGCCGCCCGGTTCGGATTCCTGTTGGCGATCCCGGCGGTCTTCGCCTCGGGTCTGTTCTCCCTGCCTGATGCGTTTCATCCGGTCGGCGAGGGAATGAGCGCCACCGGTGCTCAGTTGTTGGTGTCCACGGTGATCGCGTTCGTCGTCGGTTTCGCCGCGATCGCCTGGTTCCTGAAATTCCTGGTGTCCCACAGCATGTACTGGTTTGTCGGGTACCGCGTCGTGCTCGGCGTGGTGGTGCTGGCGCTGCTGGGTACCGGGGTGGTGGCGGCGCAATGATCGAGAGGAGCTGAAATGACGGTGATCTTGCTGCGCCACGGTCGTTCGACGTCGAACACCGCGCACACGCTGGCCGGCCGCAGCGACGGTGTCGACCTCGATGAACGGGGCGCCGAGCAGGCCGTCGGACTGGCCGCCCGCATCGGGGAGCTGCCGGTGGCCGCGATCGTGCGTTCTCCGTTGTTGCGCTGTGAGCGCACGGTGGCCCCGCTGGCCGAGGCGCTGGGGCTGGAGCCGGCGGTCGATGAGCGGCTCACCGAGGTCGATTACGGCAGCTGGACCGGGCGCGCGATCGGCGAGTTGGTCAAGGAACCGTTGTGGGCGGTCGTGCAGCAGCAGCCCAGTGCCGCGGTGTTCCCCGACGGAGAGGGGCTGGCCCAGGTGCAGGCCCGCGCGGTCGCTGCAGTGCGGGAACGTGACCGTGCGCTGGCCGAGCAGCACGGCGCCGACGTGCTGTGGGTGGCCTGCACACACGGCGACGTGATCAAGGCGGTGCTGGCCGACGCCCTCGGGGTGCATTTGGACGGGTTTCAGCGCATCACCGCCGACCCGGCGTCGATGAGCGTGATCCGCTACACCGATCTGCGGCCCTTCGTGATGCACATCAACCACACGGGTGCGCAGTTGAGCGCCGGCCTGGCCGCCAAACCCGTCACCGACGCCGTGGTCGGTGGGTCCACCAACTGACCCGGCGTTGCCCTACCGGTATTTTGGAAGGTGCCATGGCCCGCGCAATTCACGTATTCCGTACTCCCGACCGTTTCGTGGCCGGGACTGTCGGCCAACCCGGCAACCGGACTTTTTATCTGCAGGCGGTCCACGACAAGCGGGTGATCTCGGTGGTCCTGGAGAAGCAGCAGGTCGCCGTCCTCGCCGAGCGAATCGCCGCCCTGCTGACCGAGATCAACCGCCGGTTCGGCACGCCGATCCCGCCGGACACCGGTGAGGTGAGCGACCTGTTGCCCCTGGTCACTCCGGTCGATGCCGAGTTCCGGGTGGGCACCATGGGGCTGGGCTGGGACTCGGAGGCCCAGACGGTCGTGGTGGAGCTCCTCGCGGTGTCCGAAGGTGAGTTCGACGCGTCGGTGGTGCTCGACGATGCCGAGGACGGGCCGGACGCGGTGCGGGTGTTCCTCAGCCCGGAATCGGCCCGCGAATTCGCCACCCGGTCCAACCGGGTGATCTCGGCGGGACGTCCGCCCTGCCCGCTGTGTGACGAACCTCTGGACCCGGACGGCCACATCTGTGTGCGTACCAACGGCTATCGGCGTGGTGAGATCACCGGGTCCGACGATGACGCCGACAGCTGAGCGCGGGCCCGCCCAACCCGATGACGAGGTGCTGGCCGAGGGCGAACTGACAGTGCTCGGCCGGATCCGCTCGGCCAGCAATGCCACCTTCCTGTGCGAGGCCAACTTTCGTGACCGGCAGGTGCACTGCGTGTACAAGCCGATTCGCGGCGAGGCGCCGCTGTGGGATTTTCCCGACGGCACATTGGCCGGCCGCGAGGTTGGTGCCTGTCTGGTGTCGGCCGCTTTGGGTTGGAACCTGGTGCCGCGCACCATTGTTCGTGACGGCCCGGCTGGGTCCGGGATGGTGCAGCGGTGGGTGGATCAGCCCGGCGACGAGGTGGGCGACGAGCCGGCTGCCGGACCCGATCTGGTGGACCTGCTCCCGGCCGGCCACCTTCCGCCGGGTTTCTTGCCGATCCTGCAGGCCTACGACTACGCCGGCGACGAGGTGACCCTGGTGCACGCCGACGATCCCCGGCTGTTCCGGCTGGCGGTGTTCGACGTGTTGATCAACAACGCCGACCGCAAGGGCGGGCACGTCCTGACCGGGGTCGACGGCGCGGTCTACGGCGTCGACCACGGCGTGAGCCTGCATGTCGAGGACAAGCTGCGAACGGTGCTGTGGGGATGGGCCGGCAAACCGGTCGATGACGAAACGCTGGCCGATGTCGCGGCGCTGCGCGACGGCTTCGCTGAGCTGGCCGAACAGCTGCGTCCTCATGTCACCGCAGCCGAGATCGCCGCGCTGCGCTCGAGAATCGTTGGCTTGCTGGATGATCCGGTGATGCCGTCGCCGGATCGGCACCGGCCGATCCCGTGGCCGGCGTTCTAACGGACGCGCCTGAACCCCTCGAACGGATTCCACGATTGGCTGCCGCGCACCACGTGCAGGTAGTAGGCGTAGTTGGCGGTCGACATCGCCATCGTGGCGATTCCCAGGCCGATGGCACGGGCGAGGCTGTCACCGACCCCGATGGCCGTGAACACCACCGCGACCGCCACCGTCACCCCCAGCAGCGTCAAACCCTTGCGCCACATGCCTTTGACGAAGAAGTAGAGCGGCCCGAACAGGAACGCCAGGATGTTGGAGGTGAGCCGCAGCTTGGCCATGAAGCTGAGGTTGCGGTAGGCGGCCTTGGCCTCCGGGCTCGCACTGGGCAGCCCGTAGGTGCTGAAGAAATCGAACTTCCAGCGCCACGAGTCGGACAGGTTGTCGACAGGCGTCTGCTCGGTCATGGCCTGACCCTAATGGCACAGCCGGCCCCGCCGGCACACCAGTTCGGCGCGGCACCGATACTTGGTGGGTGCACTCGACCGACGCCGACCTGGCTGCTGCCGTGGCCAAGGAAGCCGGTGAGCTGTTGTTGGCCGTGCGCGAGGAGGTCGGTTTCTACGACCCGTACTACCTCGGCGACGAGGGGGACCGGCGATCCAACGCCCTGATCCTGGAGCGGTTGGCCCAGGCCCGGCCGGGGGATTCGGTGCTCAGCGAGGAGGCGGTCGACGATCTGTCGCGGGTCGACGCCGATCGGGTCTGGATCGTCGACCCCGTCGACGGCACGCACGAATTCTCGTTGCCCGGCCGGGAGGACTGGGCCGTGCACATCGCGCTGTGGCAGCGCTCGGTCGGCGCCGACGGCGGCCTGTCGGATGCGGTGGTGGCCCTGCCGGCGCGCGGCGAGGTGTACCGCAGCGACGCGGTCACCCCACCGGGTCCGCGTCGTCCGGGACCGTTGTTGATCACTGCGAGCTCGAACCGGCCGCCGGCAGTGCTGTGGCGGATGCGCGAACAGCTCGACTTCCGGATGGTGCGCATCGGTTCGGCCGGGGCCAAGGCGATGGCCGTGGTCCGCGGTGACGTCGATGCCTATATCCACGCCGGCGGGCAGTGGGAGTGGGATTCGGCCGCCCCGGCGGGTGTGGTGCTGGCCGCGGGTCTGCACGCCTCCCGGTTGGACGGCTCGGAACTGCGGTACAACCGCGCCGATCCGTATCTGCCGGACTTCGTCATGTGCCGCCGGGAACTGGCGCCCGTCCTGTTGGAGGCGATCGGGGCGGCCTCCCGATGAGCGCAGCGGGAATGGATCCGTCCCTGCGGTTGTCTGTCTACCTGAACTGTGCGGGACCGACCGGCGGGAGGCCGTCCTGAGCGAGCACCTTAGAGTCGAAGCCATGCAATCGTGGGCGGCACCGTCAATTCCGGTGCTGGATGGGAGTGGTCCGCAACTACGGCTGTATGACAGCGCCGACCGGCAGATCCGCCCGGTCACCCCGGGCCCGACGGCCACGATGTACGTGTGTGGCATCACGCCGTACGACGCGACCCACCTGGGCCACGCCGCGACGTATCTGACCTTCGATCTGGTCCACCGGCTGTGGCTGGATGCCGGGCACACCGTGCATTACGTGCAGAACGTCACCGACGTGGACGACCCGCTGTTCGAACGCGCCGCACGTGACGGCATCGACTGGCGTGACCTCGGTGACAGCGAGACCCAGCTGTTCCGCGAGGACATGGCCGCCCTGCGGGTGGTGCCCCCGCAGGACTATGTGGCCGCGACCGAGACGATCACCGAGGTGATCGAGTTGGTCGAGAAGATGCTGGCCTCGGGTGCGGCGTATGTCGTCGAGGACCCCAACGAGCCTGGGTATCCCGACATCTACTACCGCGCCGACGCCACCGTGCAGTTCGGGTACGAGTCGGGCTACGACCGCGACACCATGCTGCGGTTGTTCGGCGAGCGCGGCGGCGATCCCGACCGGGCAGGGAAGAGTGACGAGTTGGACGCCCTGCTGTGGCGCGCCGAGCGCCCCGGCGAACCGAGCTGGCCTTCGCCGTTCGGTGCCGGCCGGCCGGGTTGGCATGTCGAGTGTTCGGCGATCGCGCTGACCCGCATCGGTTCCGGCCTGGACATCCAGGGTGGCGGCAGCGATCTGATCTTCCCGCATCACGAGTTCTCCGCGGCCCACGCCGAATCGGTCACGGGGGAGCGGCGTTTCGCCCGCCACTACGTGCACGCCGGCATGATCGGCTGGGACGGGCACAAGATGAGCAAGAGCCGGGGGAACCTGGTGCTGGTGTCGCGGCTGCGCGAGCAGGGTGTGGAGCCGTCGGCCATTCGGTTGGGCTTGTTCGCCGGGCACTACCGCAGCGACCGCTTCTGGAGCGATGCGGTGCTCGAGGAGGCCACCGCCCGGCTGGCGCAGTGGCGCAGGGCCGTTGCGCTGCCCGCCGGACCGGACGCCACCGATGTGGTGGCCCGGGTGCGCCGGTATCTGGCCGATGATCTGGACACTCCGAAAGCGCTTGCTGCACTTGATGGTTGGTGTACCGACGCGCTGGCATACGGCGGGCATGACACCACGTCGCCGCAAACGGTGGCCGACACCGTGGATGCTCTGCTGGGGGTTGTGCTCTAGCACCTCGTCGGCCGCGTCCCCGTGCGGTACGTTGCGGCCATGGGTTCTGTGCATGGAAAAGTCGTATTCATCACCGGCGGTGCCCGGGGCATCGGTGCCGAGGTGGCCCGCCGGTTGCGGCGCCGGGGCGCCAAGCTGGTGCTCACCGATCTGGACGAGGCACCGCTGAGCGCACTGGCCGCCGAACTCGGTGAGGAACATGTGCTCACCGCGCTTGCCGATGTGCGTGACCTGGCCGCCATGCAGAAGGCCGCGGATGCCGCTGTCGAACGCTTCGGCGGCATCGACGTCGTGATGGCCAACGCCGGCATCGCCAGCTTCGGCTCGGTCATGCAGGTGGATCCCGAGGCGTTCAAGCGGGTCGTCGACATCAATGTGACGGGGGTGTTCAACACGGTCCGGGCCACGCTTCCGGCGGTCATCCAACGCCGCGGCTATGTACTCGTGGTGTCCTCGCTCGCCGCGTTCACCTCGGCGCCCGGGCTGGCCGCCTACCACGCCTCCAAAGCCGGCGCCGAGTACTTCGCCAACACCCTGCGGCTTGAGGTGGCCCACCTCGGTGTCGACGTCGGCTCGGCGCACATGAGCTGGATCGACACCCCCCTGGTACAAGACGCCAAGTCCGACCTTTCGGCGTTCCAGGAGATGCTGTCCAAGCTGCCGCCGCCGCTGAACCGGACCACCACCGTGGACGCCTGCGGCGCCGCCTTCGTCAAGGGCATCGAGGGGCGCAAGAAGCGCATCTACAGCCCGGAGTGGGTGGGGGTGTTCCGCTGGATCCGGCCGGTGGTGTCGACGCCGCTGGCCGAACGCGACATCCGCAAGTTCACGCCCACACTGCTACCCAAACTGGACGCCGAGGCGGCTGCCCTCGGCCGCTCGACCAGCGCCCGCATCGAAGCACTGGAGAAGCCCGAGGATTAATCGAGTGGCCGGTTGTGACACGCAGGCCAGCGGAGGCTACCGACCGCGACGCCGCAGGTAGCGCTCGAACTCCGCAGCCAACGCATCACCGTCGATCTTGCCGAGCGCCTCGTTCATGTCCACCTCGGCGTCACCACGCTGCTCCAACGACGCGACGTACTCGGCGATCTCGTCGTCCTCGGCCGTCATCTCGGAGACGGCCTGTTCCCACTCCTCGGCGGCGGCGGGCAGATCGGCCAGCGGCACCTCGATGTCGAGCACGTCTTCGACGCGGCGCAGCAGGGCGACGGTGGCTTTCGGGCTGGGCGGTTGGGACACGTAATGCGGAACCGCCGCCCAGAACGTCACCGCTGGGATGCCGGCCTGTACACAGGCGTCCTGGAACACCCCGGCGATCCCGGTCGGACCTTCGTAGCGGGTTTCTTCCAGCCCGAACACCTTCGCCGAATCCGACGAGTACGCCGAGCCCGACACCGGCACCGGCCGGGTGTGGGGCGTATCGGCCAGCAGCGCGCCCAGGATCACCACGGTCTGCACATTCAGCTTGTCGGCGATGGCCAACAACTCCGCGCAGAAGGTGCGCCAGCGCATGTTGGGCTCCACCCCGTGCATCAACACCACGTCGCGGTTGCTGCCCGGAGGACGGCAGTGCGAGACCCGCATCGACGGCCACACCAGCTCGCGGGTGACGCCGTCGACCTGGCGGATCACCGGTCGGTTCACCTGGTAGTCGTAATACGACTCGTCGTCGATCTCGACGATGGGTTGGGCCTCCCAGATCGCATCCAGGTGGTCCAGCGCGTCACTGGCCGCGTCGCCGGCGTCGTTCCAGCCCTCGAAAGCCGCCACGATGGTGGCGTCTTTCAGTTCGGGCAGGTTGATCGGCCGGCCGGCGTTCGGATACGACGGTGTCACACCTTCAGCGTAAGCCTTCCGATGGTGCCGATGAGCGCGTTGCGTGCGCGGGTCGTCGCGGGGTCCAACAGCGTGTTCGATAGACGGACTACCCTGTTGATGTGACTGCCGCTGACACATTCGGCTACGACATCGACCTGGGCATCCAGCTGCAGGCCGCCCGCCGGCCACGCGCCGTCGAGATGAAATATGGTCGGCCACAGCCTGGTTAGCCTCGGTGACGACGACATCGCCGACAAGATCCGCGGGTGGTCGCTGTAAGGGCGACGGGATGGGTGTCCAGACGTCGATCGGGTGACGACGTAGACTTTTCTGGTCGAGAGGCGTTGCAACGGTTATCGGGGGGGCGGTTCCCCGCGGTTTCCGCCACGCTCGGCAGAGTCAAGGACGCCTTCCGCTACGGAAGGAACGTACGTGAGCACTTCTGACTCGAACTCCTCTGGTTCAAATGGTTCGAACACTTTCGAGCCGAACATCCGTCCCGACTGCACCGATGACCTGACGGCTGCGATGCGCCGGCGGATCTTGGTGATCGACGGCGCGATGGGCACGGCGATCCAGCGCGACCGGCCGGACGAGGCCGGCTATCGCGGCGAGCGGTTCAAGGACTGGGCCAGTGACCTGCAGGGCAACAACGATCTGCTCAACCTGACGCAGCCCCAGATCATCGAGGGCATCCACCGCGAGTACCTGGAGGCCGGCGCCGACCTCCTCGAGACCAACACGTTCAACGCGAATGCGATCTCGCTCTCCGACTACGGCATGGAGGAGTTCAGCTACGAACTGAACTATGCCGGCGCTGCTCTGGCCCGGGCGGCCTGCGACCAGTACAGCACCGCGGACAAGCCCCGCTATGTCGCCGGGGCGCTGGGGCCGACGACGCGCACGGCGTCGATCTCCCCGGACGTCAACGATCCGGGTGCCCGCAACGTCACCTACGACCAGTTGGTGGCCGCCTACCTGGAAGCCGCCAAAGGCCTGGTCGACGGTGGCTCGGACGTCATCATCGTCGAGACGATCTTCGACACGCTGAACGCCAAGGCCGCGGTGTTCGCCCTGGAAACCCTGTTCGAGGAGCGCGGGCGCCGCTGGCCGGTGATCATCTCCGGCACGATCACCGATGCGTCCGGGCGGACGCTGTCCGGTCAGGTGACCGAGGCGTTCTGGAATTCGATCCGGCACGCCAAGCCGCTCGCCGTCGGTCTCAACTGTGCGCTGGGCGCGCCGGAGATGCGGCCTTACATCGCCGAGATGTCGCGGATCGCCGACACCTTCGTCTCCTGCTATCCGAACGCCGGCCTGCCCAACGCGTTCGCCGAGTACGACGAGACGCCGCAACGTCAGGCCTCCTACATCGCCGAGTTCGCCGAGGCCGGCCTGCTCAACCTGGCCGGGGGATGCTGCGGAACGACGCCGGCGCACATCGCCGAGATCGCCAAGGTGGTCGAGGGCAAGCCGCCCCGTGAGGTACCGGTCATCCCGGTGGCCACCCGGCTGTCGGGCCTGGAGCCGCTCAACATCGACGACAACTCGCTGTTCGTGAACATCGGTGAGCGCACCAACATCACCGGCTCGGCCCGATTCCGCAACCTGATCAAGGCCGAGGACTACGACACCGCGCTGTCGGTCGCCCTACAGCAGGTCGAGGTCGGGGCGCAGGTCATCGACATCAACATGGACGAGGGCATGATCGACGGCGTTGCCGCGATGGACCGGTTCACCAAGTTGATCGCGGCCGAGCCGGATATCAGCCGGGTCCCGGTGATGATCGACTCCTCCAAGTGGGAGGTCATCGAGGCCGGTCTGAAGAACGTGCAGGGCAAGCCGATCGTGAACTCGATCTCCATGAAGGAGGGCGAGGAGAAGTTCGTCCACGAGGCACGGCTGTGCCGCAAGTACGGCGCCGCCGTCGTCGTGATGGCCTTCGACGAACAGGGGCAGGCCGACAATCTGGAGCGCCGCAAGGAGATCTGCGGACGTGCCTACCGGATCCTGACCGAACAGGTCGGCTTCCCGGCCGAGGACATCATCTTCGATCCGAACTGCTTCGCGTTGGCGACCGGGATCGAGGAGCACGCGACGTACGGCATCGACTTCATCGAGGCCTGCGCCTGGATCAAGGAAAACCTGCCCGGGGTGCACCTCTCCGGCGGTATCTCGAACGTGTCGTTCTCGTTCCGCGGCAACAACCCGGTCCGCGAGGCGATCCACGCGGTGTTCCTCTACCACGCCATCAAAGCGGGTTTGGACATGGGCATCGTCAACGCCGGCGCGCTGGTGCCCTACGACTCGATCGACCCGGAGCTGCGGGAGCGCATCGAGGACGTCGTGCTGAACCGCCGCGAGGATGCCGCCGAGCGGCTGCTGGAGATCGCGGAACGGTTCAACAGCAAGGCCGACAAAGACGGGGGAGCGGCCGAAGCCGAGTGGCGCACCCTGCCGGTCCGTGAGCGCATCACCCACGCATTGGTCAAGGGCCTCGACGCCCACGTCGACGCCGACACCGAGGAACTGCGAGCGGAGATCGCCGAGGCGGGTGGTCGCCCGATCGAGGTGATCGAGGGTCCGTTGATGGACGGCATGAACGTCGTCGGTGACCTGTTCGGTTCGGGCAAGATGTTCCTGCCGCAGGTGGTGAAGTCGGCCCGGGTGATGAAAAAGGCCGTCGCGTATCTGCTGCCGTTCATCGAGAAGGAGAAAGAGGAGAACGGTACGGCGGACTCCAAGGACACCAACGGCACGATCGTGATGGCGACCGTGAAGGGCGACGTCCACGACATCGGCAAGAACATCGTCGGAGTTGTGTTGCAGTGCAACAACTTCGAGGTGATCGATCTCGGTGTGATGGTGCCCGCCCAAAAGATCCTGGACGCGGCCAAGGAGCACAACGCCGACATCATCGGGCTGTCGGGCCTGATCACGCCGTCGCTGGACGAGATGTCCAACTTCGCCGTCGAGATGGAACGCGAGGGACTGGAGATCCCGTTGCTGATCGGTGGCGCGACCACGTCGCGCGCGCACACGGCGGTGAAGATTTCGCCGCGGCGCAGTGGTCCGGTCGTCTGGGTCAAGGACGCTTCCCGTTCGGTGCCGGTGGCCGCCGCACTGCTCGACGACAAGCAGCGCCCGGCGCTGCTGGAGGCCACCGAGAAGGACTACGCCGCCCTGCGTGAGCGGCACGCCCAGAAGAACGAGCGGCCGATGCTGACGTTGGAGAAGGCCCGGGCGAACCGGACGCCGATCTCCTGGACGGACTACACGCCGCCGGTGCCTGCCCAGGGTCTGGGCGTGCGGGAGTTTCACGACTACGACCTGGCCGAGTTGCGCGAGTACATCGACTGGCAGCCGTTCTTCAATGCCTGGGAGATGAAGGGGCGTTTCCCCGACATCCTCAACAACCCGGCCACCGGCGAGACCGCGCGCAAGTTGTACGACGACGCCCAGCAGATGCTCGACACGTTGATCAAGGAGAAGTGGCTGACGGCCAACGGGGTGATCGGATTCTTCTGCGCCAACGCCGTCGGGGACGACATCGAGGTCTACACCGATGAGAGCCGCACCGAGGTGCGGACCACGTTGCACAACCTGCGCCAGCAGGGTGAGCATCGCGAGGGCATCCCGAACCGTTCGCTGGGGGACTTCGTCGCGCCCCGAGAAACCGGGCTGGCCGATTACGTCGGTGCCTTCGCCGTCACCGCCGGGCTCGGTAGCCAGGACAAGATCATGGAGTTCAAGGCCGCCCTCGACGACTACAGCGCGATCCTGCTGGAGTCCCTCGCCGACCGGCTGGCCGAGGCCTTCGCCGAACGCATGCATCAGCGGGTCCGTGAGGAGTTCTGGGGGTACCAACCCGACGAACAGCTGGACAACGACGCACTGATCGCCGAGAAGTACGTCGGCATCCGTCCTGCCCCCGGCTACCCGGCCTGCCCGGAACACACCGAGAAGGCGACGCTGTGGCAGTTGATGGACGTCCAGAAGCGGACTGGCATCGAGCTGACCGAGTCGATGGCGATGTGGCCCGGTGCCGCGGTGAGCGGGTGGTATTTCTCGCACCCGCAGTCGCAGTACTTCGTGGTCGGCCGGATCTCCCAGGACCAGGTGGCCGACTACGCCAGACGCAAGGGCTGGACGCTGGCCGAGGCCGAGCGCTGGCTGTCCTCCAACCTCGCCTACAACCCGGAGGACTGAGCCGAAACCCGGTGCACCGCAGTGCACTGAGTCACACGATTTCGCGTGGTCCGTTGTGCGATGGGACAATCGGACCATGCAAGCGGTGCTGTGGGACATGGACGGCACCCTCGTCGACTCCGAAAAGCTCTGGGACATTGCGATGCACGCGCTGTATGCGCGCATGGGGGCAGTGCTCACCCCCGAGGTTCGCGAAACCACGGTGGGCGGCTCGTCGGAGAGCGTGATGCGCATCGTCTACGACGATCTCGGTCTCGAGCCGGATCCGGCTGCCATGGCGGCGTCGGCGGACTGGTTGCACGATTACACCGGCGAGCTGTTCGACCAGGGCCTGCCCTGGCGGCCGGGCGCCCAGGAGATGCTCGAGGCCCTGTCCGCGGCCGGCATCCCGATGGCACTCGTGACCAACACGCGCCGCGATCTCGCCGAGCGTGCTCTGAACAGCATTGGCCGCCAATACTTCTCGGTGACCGTATGCGGCGACGAGGTACCGAACGGCAAGCCGGCACCGGATCCGTACCTGCGGGCGGCCGAGCTGCTCGGCCTGCTTCCGGCAGACTGCCTGGCAGTCGAAGATTCGGTGACCGGTACGACGTCAGCGGAGGCCGCCGGCTGTTCCGTTCTGGTGGTGCCCAACGACATCGAGGTGCCGAACGGCCCGGGCCGTCGGCGCGCGGAATCGCTGGGCGCCCTCGATGTCTGCGATCTGCGTTCCATCCATGCCGAACTGACTGTCGGCTCAGGTGTCCGCGGCGTCTGAGACGCGCCGAATTCAGCTATCCGGATATGGCCCGACCTGTGGGCTCACTGTGCCAAGGTGATGATGACTGGTCACCCGATGGCGCGGAGAGGACAGGTCATGTCACATGGTCCGGTAAGCGGCGGTACCTCGTCGGTCCACGACGACGAGTATTTCTCATCGGGTCGGAGCGCCGTGCGTATCGCCTCGGTGGCCGCCCTCGGCGGGCTGCTGTTCGGCTACGACAGCGCGGTGATCAACGGCGCGGTTGACGCCGTTCAGAAGAATTTCGACATCGACAACAAGATCCTGGGTTTCGCGGTGGCATCGGCACTGCTGGGCGCGGCCGTCGGTGCGCTGTCCGCGGGTCGGATCGCGGACCGGATCGGTCGCCTCGCGGTCATGAAGATCGCCGCGGTGTTCTTTTTCATCAGCGCGATCGGCACCGGGTTGGCCCCCAGCGTCTGGGTGGTGGTGTTGTTCCGCGTCGTCGGCGGTATCGGTGTCGGCATCGCCTCGGTGATTGCGCCGGCCTACATCGCCGAAACCTCGCCGCCGGGAATCCGTGGACGGCTGGGATCCCTGCAGCAACTGGCGATCGTCTGCGGCATCTTCCTGGCGTTGAGCATCGATGCGCTGCTGGCCCGTCTGGCCGGGGACGCCACCAAGGAACTGTGGCTGAACATGGAGGCGTGGCGGTGGATGTTCTTGATGATGGCGATTCCCGCGACCGTGTACGGTCTGCTGACCTTCACGATCCCCGAGTCACCGCGGTATCTGGTTGCCACACACCGCATTCCCGAGGCGCGCAAGGTGCTTTCGCGGCTGTTAGGCGAGAAGAATCTGGAAATCACCCTGAGCCGGATCCAGGACACCCTCAAGCAGGAGAAGCCCGCCGCCTGGCGTGATCTTCGCAAACCGACCGGTGGCGTCTACGGCATCGTGTGGGTAGGTCTCGGCCTGTCCGTCTTCCAACAGTTCGTCGGCATCAATGTGATCTTCTACTACTCGAACGTGTTGTGGCAGGCCGTCGGATTCGACGAGAATTCGTCGTTCATCATCACCGTCATCACCTCGGTGACCAACATCTTGACCACGCTGATCGCGATCGCGTTGATCGACAAGGTGGGCCGTAAGCCGTTGCTGTTGATCGGGTCGGTGGGAATGGCCGTGACACTGGGCACGATGGCAGTGATCTTCGGTACGGCAAAGACGCACGAGGTGCTCAACACCTCCACGGGCCTGATGGAGCAGCAACCCTTCCTCGGCGGCATCACGGGTCCGATAGCGCTGGTCGCCGCCAACCTGTTCGTGGTGGCCTTCGGCATGTCATGGGGACCGGTGGTGTGGGTACTGCTCGGCGAGATGTTCCCCAACCGCATCCGCGCAGCCGCGCTCGGTTTGGCGGCCGCGGGGCAGTGGGCCGCGAACTGGCTGATCACCGTGTCGTTCCCGGAACTGCGCAACATGCTCGGGGCGGCGTACGGGTTCTACGCGATCTGTGCGGTGTTGTCGTTCGTCTTCGTGTGGCGTTGGGTCGCGGAGACCAAGGGCAAGAATCTGGAGGACATGCACGCCGAGGTGTTGAAGGCGTAGCGGCGAAGCTGGCGCTCAGGCCGGCGACTCGTAGTCGTCGATGTATGGTCCGGCGCCGACGGTGCGGGCGATCTCGATGGCCGGCTCGACCAGCGTCTCCGGGGCGATGTCCCGGTGGGCCAGATACACCTCGCAATGATCGACGAGGACGCGGACGCTGGACAGCGTCGTCTGCACCAGGGCGAACTCGTCAGGCTCGTCGCGTCGCACCTCGTAGGTTCCCGGCGTGAAGTCCGCCGCCTGACGTAACTCCTCACGCGCCACCGTGACGTCGTCGATCGGATGGATGGCCAGGGTCAAGGTCGCGGCTGCGGCGGAATCGGGACCCCAGGACGCCGACAGACAATCCAGCGGCCGGATCGGGTTGGCGGTGCGATTGTTCTGGATCAGTGACGCGAGGGGAAGGTGCGTGGCCAGGATCGTCCGGATCTCTGCGACCCTGGCGGTGTACGTCGGCAGCTGGCGGTCGACTGATTCGCTCACCCTTCTATTGCACCGCACAAACCGACCCCCGCCGAGCATGAAACAATTCACTGCTGTGAAGACCTTCGATGCCCTGTTCGCCGAACTCAGCGACAAAGCGCGCACCAGACCCGCCGGTAGCGGCACGGTCGCCGCGCTTGACGCCGGCATCCATGGGCTCGGCAAGAAAATCCTGGAGGAGGCCGGTGAGGTATGGCTGGCCGCCGAGCATGAGAGCGACGAATCGCTCGCCGAGGAGGTCAGCCAGTTGCTGTACTGGACGCAGGTGCTGCTGATCTCGCGCGGTCTGACCCTCGACGACGTCTACCGGAAGCTGTGAACGTGGCCGATCAGATGTTGCGCGTTGCCGTGCCCAACAAGGGGTCACTGAGCGAATCGGCCGCCGAGATCCTCTCCGAGGCGGGGTACCGGCGCCGGCGTGATCCCAAGGACCTGACCGTCGTCGACCCGATCAACAATGTCGAGTTCTTCTTTCTCCGGCCCAAGGACATCGCGATCTATGTGGGCTCGGGTGAACTCGACCTGGGCATCACCGGCCGTGATCTGGCGGCCGATTCAGATGCCCCGGTTCGTGAACGCCTGGCGCTGGGTTTCGGCAATTCCACCTTCCGCTACGCCGGCCCGGCCGGTCGGGAGTGGACCACCCAAGACCTGGCGGGCAAACGTATCGCGACCTCGTTCCCGAACCTCGTCCGCAAAGACCTCGCCGCCCACGGAATCGAGGCCTCGGTCATCCGGCTCGATGGCGCGGTGGAGATCTCGATCCAGCTCGGCGTCGCCGACGTGATCGCTGACGTGGTCGGGTCCGGTCGTACGCTCGGCCTGCATGATCTGGTGGCTTTCGGAGCGCCGCTGTGCGAGTCGGAGGCGGTGCTGATCGAACGTGACGGCGCTCAGGGCGACGGCAACGCCGCTGCGCGCGATCAACTCACGGCTCGGGTGCAGGGTGTGGTCTTCGGCCAGCAGTACCTGATGCTGGATTACGACTGCCCGCGTGCGGTTCTGGAGAAGGCCACCGAGGCGACGCCCGGGCTGGAATCGCCGACCATCGCACCGCTGGCGGATCCAGACTGGGTGGCGGTGCGCGCTCTGGTGCCGCGCCGCGACGTCAACGCCATCATGGACGAGATCTCGGCGATCGGGGCCAAAGCGATACTGGCATCAGATATTCGGTTCTGCCGTTTCTGATCGGCGCGTGCTGCGTCTTTCTGCGTGTTAGCGTCCGGAGGACAAATCCAGGCCCTCGGAGGTTGCCGTGACGCATTTTCTGGTTCTGTTGTTGGCGCTGCTGATCGGGGTGGTGGCCGGCCTGCGGGCTTTCACCGCGCCGGCCGCCGTGGCCTGGGCTGCCGCATTGAGCTGGATCAACCTCGACGGCACCTGGGTCGAATGGCTGGCGCACCCGATCACGGTCACTGTGTTGACGATTCTTGCTGTGGTGGAATTGGTTACCGATCAACTGCCGAGTACGCCGAGCCGCAAGACTCCGGTGCAGTTCATCGCCCGGCTGATCACCGGTAGTTTCGCCGGTGCGGTGATCGGCACCGCATGGGGGTACACGTTCGGCGGTCTGGGCGCCGGCCTCATCGGCGCCGTGCTCGGCACGCTCGGCGGATATGAGGCGCGTCGGCGTCTGGTCTCCGCCACCGGCGGCCGTGATCTGCCAATCGCCTTGGTGGAGGACGCCGTTGCGGTGCTCGGCGGCTTCGCCATCGCCGCCCTGACTGCAGTCGTGTAAACCCATGGCGCCCGTGCGGAACTTCGACGCGATCGTCATCGGCGCGGGCCAGGCCGGACCGCCGTTGGCCGGCCGGTTGACCTCAGCCGGGCAGACCGTCGCGGTAATCGAACGCAAGCTGGTGGGCGGCACCTGCGTCAACTACGGCTGCATTCCCACCAAGACCCTGGTCGCCAGCGCCCATGCCGCGCACGTGGCCCGCCGTGGCGCTGATTTCGGTGTGCGCACAGGCGAAGTCATCGTCGACATGGCCAAGGTGAAGGCCCGCAAGGATGCGATCATGCTGGCCGATCGCCACGGCGTCGAGGATTGGCTGGACGGCATGGACAGCGCCACGCTCATCCGCGGACATGCCCGGTTCGTCGACCCGCACACCATCGATGTCGACGGCCAGTTGTTGCGGGCCGAGCGCATCTTCCTCAATGTCGGTGGGCGCGCGGTGGTTCCGGACTTTCCCGGTCTGGACGGCATCGACTATCTGACGAACGTCGGGATTCTGGACCTCGACGTGCTCCCCGAACATCTGGTGATCGTCGGCGGCAGCTACATCGCACTGGAGTTCGCGCAGATGTACCGCCGGTTCGGTTCCCGTGTCACGGTGATCGAGAAGGGCTCGCGGCTGACCTCGCGCGAAGACGAGGATGTCTCGGCTGCCATCGCCGAGATCCTGCGGGCCGAGGACATCACCGTGGTGCTCGACGCCACCGGTATTCGGTTTGCGAAGCGGGACAACGGCTTCGAAGTGACGCCTCGCGACGGTGCGGACCCGATCTGGGGAACCCATCTACTGCTCGCGGTGGGGCGTGCACCCAACACCGACGATCTGGGGTTGGAGAACGCCGGCGTGGACCTCGACAGACGCGGATATGTGGTCGTCGACGATCAGCTACGCACCACCGCCGAACACATCTGGGCGATGGGGGACTGCAACGGCAAAGGGGCATTCACCCACACGTCCTACAACGACTTCGAGATCGTCGCGGCCAATCTCCTCGACGACGACTCACGGCGGGTGAGCGACCGTGTCACCACCTATGCGCTCTACATCGACCCGCCGCTGGGCCGGGCCGGCATGACCGTCGACCAGGTGCGGGCATCGGGCCGGAAAGCGTTGGTGGGCAAGCGTCCGATGACCCGGGTCGGCCGGGCCGTGGAGAAGGGCGAAACCCAGGGCTTCATGAAGATCGTGGTCGATGCCGAGACCGAGGGGATTCTCGGTGCGGCGATTCTCGGTGTGGGCGGGGACGAGGTGGTGCACTCGATCCTCGACGTTATGACCGCCAAACTGCCCTACACCGCGATATCACGCACCATGCACATCCATCCCACCGTCAGCGAGTTGGTGCCGACGATGCTGCAGGAACTGAAGCCGTTGGAATGAACGTGCGGCCGTCAGTCGAACGCGATCACACCGCGGATGTTCTTGCCCACTCGTAGGTCTTTCATCGCCTCATTGATCTCGTCGAGCTTGTAGCGCTGCGTCACGAGTTCATCGAGCTTTAACGTGCCGGCTTCGTACATGGACAGTAATCGCGGCATGGCCTCGCGCGGGTTCATCTCACCGTAGAGCACGCCCTTGAGGGTCTTACAGGAGCTGACCATGTCGGGCAGGATCAGCGGCACCATCATGTCGGTCAGCTTGGCCATGCCGGTGAGCACACAGACGCCGCCCTTCCGCAGCAGCATCATGGCGACCATGATCAGATCCGGCGGCACCACGCCGGGCGTGAGTACGACGCGGTCAGCCATCACGCCCCAGGTGAGCTCCTTGACCAACTCGACTGCTGCGCCGGCGTCGACGGCGGTGTGGGTGGCCCCGAAGTTCGGCGCGACCTCTCGTTTGAACTCGTTCGGGTCGACCGCGACGATGTGCTTGGCGCCGGCGGCCTTCGCGCCCTGCACCGCGTTCATCCCGATTCCGCCGACACCGATGACCACGACGGTGTCGCCGACCTGGGTACCCGCTGCCACCGATCCCGATCCGAAACCTGTTGTCACCCCGCAGGAAACCAGCGATGCGGCCTCCAATGAGATCCAGTCGTTGATCTTGACGAGTGATCGCTCCGAGGCGACGACGTACTCGGAGAACGTCCCGACCTGCATCATGGCCATCAAGTCCTCCGGGCCGTTCGGCCCGGCTACGTGTCTGCGGCGGGTGTGGTCGGTGGTCATCTCCTTGCTGTAGATCTCGGCACCGACATCGCACAGGTACGTATGACCGGTGACGCAGAACCGGCAGCTTCCGCATGCCGGGAAGAATGAAACAGCCACGTGGTCACCGGTTTTGAGGCTGGTCACACCGGGGCCCACCGCTTCGACGATGCCGGAACCCTCATGCCCGCCGAGCATCGGAAACCATTCGGGCACCGGTACGCCGGCCGCCCGCATCATCTCCTCCATATCGGCGCTCGGGACACTGTCGCCGCTGTAGAAATGCTCGTCGGAGTGGCAGATACCCGCGAAGGCCATCTTCACCAGAACTTCACCCGCCCTGGGCGGGTCGAGGTCGATTTCGGTGACCTCCCAGTCGATGCCTACTCCACGGAGAATCGCGGCCTTGGACTTCATCAGGCGGGCCACCCCACCGTCTTGGTCTCGGTGAAGATCTCCAAGCCCTCGAGGCCGCACTGGCGTCCGATGCCAGACTGCTTGTAGCCACCGAACGGGGCGTCGGCGCCATACCAGAGACCACCGTTGATGCCCAGTGTGCCGGTGCGTATCCGGCTTGCCACATTCTTGGCGCGCTCCAGGTCGTTGGCGAACACCACACCGGACAGTCCGTAAATGGAGTCGTTGGCGATGCGCACGGCGTCATCGTCGTCGTCGAATCCGATCACCGACAACACCGGACCGAAGATCTCCTCCTGCGCGATGGTCATACTGTTGTCGACATCAGCGAAGATCGTCGGCTCCACGAAGAATCCCTTCGACAAATGTTTGGGAACACCACCGCCTGTGACGAGCCGGGCGCCTTCTTGCTTGCCCTTCTCGATGTAGCCCAGCACCCGGTCCTGTTGGCGTTTGGAAACCTGTGGCCCCTGCAGTACCGACGGATCGGTCGGGTCGCCGTATTTGTTCTTCTCGAGCGCGGTCTTGACGATCTCCACGGCCTCGTCGTACCGCGAATTGGGAACCAGCAGCCGGGTGGGCATGGCGCAGCCTTGCCCGGCGTGCATGGAGATGAAGGCACTGCCCCCGATCGACGCCCGCATATCCCCGTCGTCCTCGAGAACCAGATACACCGACTTGCCGCCGAGTTCGAGGAAAGTGGGTTTCACCGTCGCCGCGGCGGCCGCCATGATGCGGCGTCCGGTCGCGGTCGAACCCGTGAACGCCACCATGTCCACGAGCGGAGAGGTGGACAACACTTCGCCGACGAGGTGGTCGGAGGAGGTTACGATGTTGACGACACCCGGTGGGATATCGGTGTGTTCGGCGATGATCCGGCCGATCCGGGTGGCGTTCCACGGTGTGTCGGGAGCGGGTTTGAGCACCACGGTGTTGCCCATGGCCAGGATTGGGCCGATCTTGTTGAGGATGATCTCGAACGGGAAGTTCCACGGCGTGACGACACCGACAACCCCGATCGGCTCCTTCCACACCTCCCGCGCGGCGGGCGTTCCCATGCCGAACGCGTCCTTGTCGGGAAGAGAACGCTTCCAGGGAAACTGGGCGATCATGTCGGCGGGCCAAGTGAGCGCTTCGCTGAGCGGGGCGTCGAGTTGCGGGCCGTAGGTCGACAAGACCGGACAGCCGACCTCGGCGACGAGCTCGGCACGGATGTCTTCGCGTTCGGCCTCCAGAGCCGCCTGCAGCTGACGCAGACCGGCGGCCCGCAGTTCACCGTTTCGCGACCAGTCTGTGTTGTCGAATGCGTGCCGGGCCGCCGCCACGGCACGTTCCATGTCTGCGCGGGTGCCGTCGGCGGTGACGCCGAGCACTTCCTCGGTGGCGGGGTTGATGTTCTCGAAGGTCCGGCCGGTCTCCCCGTCGACGAGCTTGCCGTCGATGAGCATGCGGGATTCGTGTGTCATCTGGTGTTGTCCTTCACCACTGTCGGAGTTCGTTGACCGCCGCGGATGGGCGGGGGGCCAAGGTCAGGTAAGGGATGAAACTGCTGTTGCCGCAGACGAGTACGGAGTACACGACGTCGGCAAGGTGGCCGGCGTCGACAAGGCCGCCCTGCATTTCGCCCCGCTCCATCCACAGCCGAATCGCTTTGTCGAGCGCTTCGGGATTCCAGTTCTTGTTGAATTCGGTCTGCGAATCGCCTTTGCCGCCGAAGCTGTCGCCCACGGCAAGACGGGTGAAACCGATGTTGGGATGTTCGATGCGCCAGGCCTCGACGAGTTTGTCCAGCGCGGCTTTCGTCACGGCGTAGGCACCGAGGAGCGGCCACGGATTGGTGTAGGACGCGCTCAGCGACGACAGGTAGACCGCGGAGCCGCCGGTAGCGGCCAGGTGTGGTGCGGCCGCCGCCGTCGCGAGTGACGCACCGGTGACGTTGGTCGCGAACAGTTGCGCCCATTGTTCGGCGGTGACTTCCCGCAGTGGCGCGAGGACCCCCATGCCGGTGGTGTACACCATGGCGTCCAGACCGCCGAATTGGTGGATGACCTCGGACATGGCGGCCTCGCAGGAATCGGCGTCGGTCACATCGCAGACGACGCCGACGGCTCCGCTGCCTGCCTCCTTGGCGGCGTTCTCGAGGCGGTCCCGTCGGCGAGCCAGGAAAGCGACGCGAGCCCCCTTCTCGGCCAATCCCATTCCGATGCAGCGGCCGAGTCCTGCGGACGCGCCGACAACGGCCACCCGTGGAGCGCCAGATGTTGGGCTTCGCTGCATGAGTCTCCTTGGGGTGATCGAGAGTGAAGCTATCACTCAGATAGAGCGACTATATGCGATATATGAAAATCATCATTTACGTTGAGGTCCATGAATGCGATGAAGGGCCCCTAAGCGTCAGTCCCGCAGGGCGTTTCGGCCGATGGGTGCGAAGCTCAGCAACATACGATCGAGGATGGCGGCCGCCCGCTTCCGGGCCTGGGTGGTGTTCTTTGCGTGCGCGACCAGGAGGGCGGCCTCCTCCAGGGCAGCGACGAGCATATGGGTCAGTTCGGTGACGGGCTGGTCATCGATCACGCCCGCGGCGATGGCGTCCCGTACGGTGGCGTCGATGAGCGCGATGCTGTTGTCTTCCTGGACCGCACGCAGCGTTCGCCAGCCCAGCACGACCGGTCCGTCGATCAACATGACCCGTTGCACCTCGGGCTCCACCGCGGCCTGAAGAAACCCGTGCAGGCCGGTGCTGAGCCGTTCCCAGGCGTCGGTGCCCGGTGGTGGGGACGCCAGTGAGCGCAGCGTCAGATCCCGTTCGACCTCTTCGAAGACGGCGCGGAACAGCTCGGCTTTGTCCTTGAAGTGGTGATAGAACGCGCCGCGGGTCCCGACTCCGGAAGCGGTGACGAGATCGCCGATGCTCGTGTTGAAGTAGCCCTTTCGCACGAACAGCTCGCGACCTGCGTCGATCAGGTCGCGACGGGTCGCCTCGCCCCGGGCTCGGCGCTCATCGTCGGTCCCTCCCCGCTTCGCCATGCGGGTGATCCTATCAACATTCATGATGTATGTTGCGGGTATGGCGGACGATGAGGTGCGCGCGTACGGCATGGTCGCCCCACTGAAAGTGGGTCTGCTCAACGACTATCCCACCGGGGGCGACACCGACAACGACACCCTCGCAGCGCTGATGCTGGTGATGGAGGAGGCGCTGGTCTCGGGTCTGATCGATCGCCCAGTGGAGATCGTGCAGCGCAACGTCGTCGGACTGCCCAATGGCACCTACCACGCGGTGGAGCAGGCGTTCGACGAGTTGGTCGACGAGGGGTGTCTGGCCATCTTCGGGCCGTGGGTGTCCGACAACGTCGTTCCGCTCCGGCCCCACGTAGACGTCACCGCGCGCACCCCGATCATCACGCTGTCCGGTTCGGAGGGAGCGCTCGGTGAGTGGTGCTTCGCGCTCAACAACGGTTCGATGGCTGAGGAGCCCATCATGCTGGCCGCCGTCATGATTGGTGACGGTCGCTCGCGGATCGCGATCGCCTACGAGTCATCACTCATCGGTAAGGAGTATCTCTCCGCGTCGCAGAAAGTGTATACCGCGGCCGGGCTGAAAATCGTTGCCAGCGTGGCGATCCCTCAGGTGGAGGCCGATAAGGCGGCTGCGGTCGAAGAGTTGCGGATGGCCGGCCCGGACGCGCTGGTGCACGTCGGGTTCGGGCACGGGTTGTGGGGTTTCAGCGATGCGCTGCTGGCTGCCGACTGGGATCCCCCCCGCTACACGACCACGGCCTTCGAGATGGCACACATCAACGCCGATTGGATGCGGCATCTGCGCGGGTGGATCGGGCTGGACAGCTACGACGAACGGAATCTGGTCGGCCAGGCATTCCTCGATCGTTTCCAGGCGAAGTTCGGCCGGCGGCCTAAACACTCGATGCCCGGGCTGGCCCATGACGCGGCCACCGTAATCGCGCGCGGGCTGTCAGTGGCACGGCCATTGACCGGCGAGGGCGTCAAACACGGCATCGAGCAGATCAAGCTCATCCCGTCGGCCAGCGGTGCGCCCGGCACGTTCCTGCGCTTCGGCCGCTTCATCCGTCAGGGTTGGCTGGGCTCGGACTACCTGATCGCCCGGCGAGTGCTGTCCGATGGCAGCGCGCACGTCTTCCATTCCGTCCCCAGCGCGAAAATCGCCCAGGCGGTCGGATGCGGTTCAGGCTAGCCGGATGGCGCCGAACACCGGTGCGGTGACGATGCCCGGCGGTTGCGCCAGGACATAGGGGATTGCCCGGACGGCGCTCATGGCGATCATCAGGTGTCCGGGGAGGGTGGATGGCGCAGTGTGACCCCCGATGTTGCCCCCGACGTCGAGCTGCAATTCGAAACTCGGATTCCCGCTGATCACTGCGCGGATCAGTGGTGCCTTCTGGCCCGGTAGCAGTGGACTCAGGCCCCATTGCGGCAGATCTCGGGTCAGGATCCATTCTTCGTGAATCGCCAGCAACGCCCGTCCGGACCAGTGGCCAACCCACGAGAACCGTTGGCCGACCACGGTTCCCGCCTCGATAGTGCCTGCGGCCACCTCGATGTCGTGCGGGAGGGTGGCGGCGTCCACTGCAATATCGATATGCGACAGTCTGACGCCCATCACGTCGGCAGTGGCGTTGAGAGCCTGCCGGTATGCCATGTCGAGCTTGCCGATGATGGGGGAGTCGACGGTGACGTCCTCGGGCGGACGACCCATTCCCATCAGGTCTACGAGCATGGGGCGACTGTCGACGGCCGAGACGTCGGTGGCCTCGTAGAGGTCGATCCGTTCGATGGTCTTGCTGAGTCCGGTGACCGTGGCGACCAGACGTTCGAACATGAAACCGGGATTCTCGCCGGCGGCGTGAAAGCGCGATCCGCCCGCGCGGCAGGCTTCGGTAAATGCCGCCTCGGTATCTGCGCCGTAGGTCCGAAGGTGGTTGTAGGACGTCGTCGAGATGACGTTGATTCCGGCTGCGAGGAGTCGGCAGATGTCCTCGCCATTCGTCTCGACCGCGTGAGCCTTGCTGGCCGCATGCACCACGACGTCGGGAGCGAGAGCGACGATCGCGTCCTTGTCGTCGGTGGCCTTCACCCCGGTGGGTGCTTCGAGTTCGCATAGGAGACTCGCGTCCTGGCCCGCTTTTGCGGGGTCGTAGACGAGTACCCCGACCAACTGGAAAGCTGGATTCTCGATGATCTCGCGCAGCGCCGCGCGTCCTACCGCGCCGGTTGCCCATTGCACTACTCGAGTTACCAATCGAATACTCCCAGTTGTGCTTTCGAGGCTGTCCGAACCCTGGTGGCGATCAACATACATCATGTAGGTTAGCAACCGACAGCGCGAATGTTGATTCTGTCGCACGACAGTAAGGAGGCCACGAATGGGGGAACCAGCCACCGTGGCGGAGCTCGAGCGGAGCATTCGCGAGGCGCAGGAGAGATTCAACGCGGGAATGGGTGCCGACGGCGACGCCACGCCCTACCCCCTGCTCAAGCGGCTCCGCACAGAGTCGCCCGTCCACGCCGGGTGGCCGGAAATGGGCATCGTCGGCAATCCGGACGGCGGACCGTACACCTTCACGGCGTACACCTTCGACGCGGTCAAGGCGGTATTCACCGACAACATGACGTTCAGCACACGCTGCTACGAGGACGTGGTTCGGCCGCTGCAAGGACCGACGATCCTGGAGATGCAGGAACCCGAGCATGCGGTGTACCGCAAGTTGCACGAATTCGCCTTTGCCCGATCGTCGATGAAACGCTGGGACGCCGAGCTCGTCGGTCCGCTGGTGGACAGCACCCTTGCGAAGTTCAAGGCCGCCAAGCGTGCCGACCTGGTGGACACGGTGTTCATGCCGATCCCGGTGCGGGTGATCGCCGCACTGCTCGGTCTCCCGAATTCCGATGTGCTGCAATTCCATCGGCTGGCCATCGACATCCTGGGGTTCCGCGCCGACTTGGACACAGCCATGAAGGCTTCGGCCGAGATGAAGGAGTACTTCGTCGGCATTCTGGCCGAGAAGCGCCGAGAACCCACCGACGACATGGTGTCGGTCTTGGCCGGCGCCGAGGTCAACGGTGTGAAGATGTCCGATGAGCAGATCTACGGCTTCATGCGCAACCTGCTGCCTGCCGGCGCCGAGACCACCTCACGGTCTACTGCCAGCTTGGCACTCGCGCTTCTCACCCACCCTGACCAGCTCGACGCGGTGCGTGCCGACCGCAGCCTGCTTCCGCAGGCCATCGAGGAGGGTATCCGCTGGGAGACGCCGCTGCTGAACTTCATGCGCGAGGTCACATGCGATACCGAACTGGCTGGGGTCCACATTCCGGAGGGCGCCACCATGATGTTGAACCTGGGCAGCGCCAACCACGACGAAACCCGATGGGACAATCCGGAGCGGTTCGACATCTTCCGGGAGCGCAAGCCGCACATCGGATTCGCCCACGGTGCCCATGTGTGCCTCGGGATGCACCTGGCCCGGCTGGAGACCACGAAGATCTTCAACGCGTTGCTCGACGAATTACCGGGGCTGCGACTGGATCCGGATGCGCCGCCGCCGTACATCACCGGGACGATGTTCCGGTCGCCGCCGCGCCTCGATGTGATCTGGGACTGAGGGATCCGACATGACACGGGTAATTCAATGGGCCACCGGCGTGACCGGAACGATGGCCCTTCGGCATGTCATCAACCGACCGGACATGGAACTGGTCGGCGTGCGGGTATACGACCCAGCCAAGGCTGGGGTTGACGTCGACGAGCCTTTCGCTCCGCATTGGACGATGCGCTCGGTCCCGGCGGCCTGAGGAGTCGCATGTCAGCAAATCCGCCCTTCGCTCCGGAGTGCCAGGTGTCATGTCGACGTTCTGAGCTCGACCTATACCGCCGCGGCTGGGTCCCGGACGCTGACGCGGGCCTCGCCGGAATGTGGGTCGGCGCGGTGCTGACCGACGCGAACAACCAGGACTACTGGGGACTGCGCGGAGCCGACGATTTTGTCCCTGGTATGACGCATGTGGTGTCACCGATCACCGGCTTCCGCGTGCTCACACCCGAAACCGCCGACCCACCACATCTTTTCGATGAGTACTCCGGTATCGACTGGTACGAGCCGTTGTCCTGCGACCAGACCTCCGACAGGGTGCTGCTCAGGTATCCCAGTGGCTGCATCGAGCGTGAGGACGGCAGCTTTCGCTGGTACGACGCAACCGATCGATGGATCATCGAGGGCCGAACCGTCAGCGACGTTTTCACGGTGCACGTACCCGCCCAGGAAGGGGTTTCCGACGCGGTGTTCTACCGCCATGAGCTGGTCCAGGTTACCGGATCCGTTGGTGGCGTCGCTGTGTCCGGATTCGCTCATCAGGACTATGCCTACGGTCCGCCCGGCATGGTCTACGCCGAACTGCCCATCGCCAGGCAACTGCAGGGGATGTGGGTGTCCTGGATGCACGAGTACGCCGACGGCGAACTCGGTGGTGGGTGCTTCTGGCAAGGCCGCGACGGCGTCACGTTCGGCCCGGGCTACGAACTCCGCCAAGGCGTCACGACCGGATACGACGACATCGTCGCGACACCCGTGTTCGGCGATGCAGGCCGCCTCAGCACGATGTCGGTGTCGATCGGCCCCGCGGAATACTCATTCGCCTTCGACAGGATGGGCAGCCCGCTGCACCACTTCGGCAAGTTGGAAGGCGGATCCGACCACAAGGCGGTGGCGCGCAGTTGGTGTTGGGTCGAGTATGCCGGCGGCATGCTCACGCCCGAGATCCTCGACTTCGCGATGGAGCCGTTCAAGCTGGCCCGCGGGCAGGAGTGAAGATCTCCGCCCATCAACCAATCAATGTTCCGTTTCGGGAAGGAAGGTCGTCGTGAAAGACGTACTCGGGTATGAAGGAAAGTCCGTCGTAGTCACTGGCGCCGCGTCGGGCATGGGGCAGGCGACCGCACAGATCCTGACAGATCTCGGCGCGGCGGTGACAGCACTCGATATCAAGCCGACCAGCGTGCACGTCGCCCGCACCTTGCAGATCGATCTCCGAGACCGGAGCAACATCGAGGAGATCGCGGCGACCATCGACGGACCCGTCGATGGTTTGTTCAGCTGCGCGGGCCTACCGGGTCCGCCGTTCAGCGAGTGGGACACCATTCTGGTGAACTTCGTAGGCGCCCGTCATCTCGCCGAGCAGCTGGTGCCCAAGATGGTCCCGGGGTCGGCCATCAGTGTCATCTCGTCGTCGGCTGCGATCGGTTGGCAGGACCACATCAAGGTGATCACCACGCTTCTGGAGACCGATGGATTCGATGCAGCCGTCGAATGGCTGAAGACAAATGAGAAGAAGTGGTCGTGGAGTGGTTATGCCTACTCCAAGTACATCATCGATGCATGGGTCGGATGGTGGTATCCCGAGCTGGGGCGCAGGGGGATTCGTATCAATTGCATCAATCCCGGCCCGACCGAGACGGCGATGATGCCGGCATTCCAGGACCTGATGGGCAAGGAGACGGTCGACGACGCGATCGGGCCTGTCGGACGCTACTCGAGGGCAGAGGAGCAGGCCTGGCCGCTCGTGTGCCTGGGTAGTCCACGATTGAGCTATGTCGGTGGAACGGTGTTGTGGACCGACGGTGGCTGGAACGGCGCGATGACCATGGGACGCCACAACGCTCAGTGGGCGGACACCGCTGCCGACCAGATGGCCAGGGAGCGCTGACCGACCCGTCAGATGAAGTCCGAACCGCCATCTACGTTGACGGTGGCACCGGTCACGTAGCCATTTCGCCGGGACGCGAGATAGGCGGTGGCCGAGGCGATTTCTTCGGGCGTCCCGGCGCGGCCCACATCGCACGGATGACCGTACGTCCGCTCGACCCAGCGCATCACGTCATGGGGGTCGGAGGAATCGAAGCCTTCGGCGGCCAGAACGTCGCGCAGGATCTCGGTGAAGCTCGCGGTGACGATCGTGCCGGGACAGACACAATTGACCAGGATCCCCTCGGGGCCCAGGCTTTTCGAGAGGTTCTTGGTGAAGCTCGACAGCGCAGCCTTGCTTGCCGTGTAGGCGACTAGCCGCGGGCTCTGCCGCTGGATGGAGTGGGCCGACAATGTGACGATGCGTGCCCACTGGGCGGCGCGCAGCAGGGGCAGCGCAGCACGGACCGACCGGACTGCCGACATTGTGCCCAGGTCGAACGCTGCGTGCCAGTCGTCGTCGTCGAGGTCTTCGAATGCGCCCGCGTCGGGTCCGACGGTGTGCACTAAAACATTCAGTGCTCCCCATGCTTCGTCGACCGAGCGATAGCCTGCCACGATGGATGCGGGATCGGCCATGTCCACGCTGATCGGCAGCACCTCAGGTGCGCCGGCGGCCCGGATACGTTCGGCGGCCGCGTCCAGACCACTCCGGCCGCGGGCCATGATGGCCACCGCGGCGCCCTCGGAGCCGAGGCACTCGGCGATCGCCAGGCCCATCCCGTTGCTGCCTCCAGTGACGACCGCCGTGGCGCCCGTGAAACCCAGGTCCATGACTTCCCCTGCCTATCGACTTCTCGGAACTCGCGGTGCGAGGTGGACGATTTCGCTGACCACCGAAGGATTGGCCCGGCTGACGGCGACGAGCGACAACATCGCATTGGCGACGTCCTCCACAGCCGACATCCGAGCGGGTATCTGACCTTCCTGTGCCCAGGCGCGGTAGAGGTCGGCCAGCAGATCGCGGTCGGCCCCGCGCAGTATCTCGGTGCCCTCGGTGGGCCCCACGCTCACCCGGATGACCGGCAGTTCGGGATGCTCGGCACGCCAGGAACGCAGGATCTCGTCGAGCGCCGCCTTGCTGGCGTGATACGCGGCCACCCCGGCGCGCGGACGTCCCACGTCGTGGCTCGATGCGATGAGCGTGACGGCATCGTCGGCGAGGTGAGGGAGTGCCGAACGCAACAGGTGAGATGCACCGACGGCGTTGACCGCGTAGGCATGCAGCCAGGTGGTGACGTCGGTGTCCTCGATCAACGCGAACGGTACCACTGCGCTGGTGAACACAACCGCATCGAGGCGACCCAACCGGACCGCCACCTGGTCGACGACCTGCTTGATCGCCCCCGGGTCGGAAACGTCGAGTTCGTGTGCGGTACCGCCCAGTTCAGCGGCCAGTTCGTCGAGCAGATCGACGCGCCGCGCGGCCAGCGCGACAGTGGCACCCCGGGCGTGAGCGGCGCGGGCGAGTGCGCGTCCGATCCCCGATGACGCTCCCACGACCAGCATCCGGGTACCCGAGAGGTCGGAATGTCGGTCACTCATGTCGTTCTCGGCCTTTCGAGTCGGTGGTGGACCGGACGGTGCGGCACTGAGCGCGCTCGGAGCCTGCGAGACGGTTTCGAGGTATTCTCGCATATGAGAATTGCTATTCTCGCCCATGTTGTCTGAAGCAGGTCCGTTGCCATGAAGAGGCGGTGGCGCAATTGATGTTCGCTCTGCTGCACGGTGGGATGCACAGAGGTTCGTGCTGGGATCTGGTGCGCGAGGAATTGGAGCGGCTCGGCCATCGGTCGGTGGCACCCGATTTGCCTGTGGACGACGATGCCGCCGGGGCCCGGGAGTGGGCCCGAGTCGCGGCCGCGGCCATCGACAGTGCGACGACCGATGCTGACGGCGTTGCCGATGTCATCGTGGTCGCACACTCGGTATCTGGGTTGGCGTTGCCGGTGCTCGCCGCGCTGCGGCCGATGCGCCGCATGGTCTTTGTCGGTGGATTGCTGCCGGTGCCCGGCGTGACATTCGCAGAGCAGATCGCGGAAAATCCCGATGCGGTGATCTTTCCCGAACCTGAAGCCGGCGGTTCGGGACCCTTTGGTATGACCTGGGAATCGGTCCGCGCTGGTTTCTATCACGATTGCCCGCAAGACATTGCGCGTTCGGCCTTTGCGCAGATGCGCTCCCAGTCATTCACGGTGTTCTTGGAGCCCAGTCCGCTCGCGGAATGGCCGGACACGCCGTCCACATACATTTTGCTCCGCGATGACCGGGCGGTCGGAGCATCATGGGCGCGGCGCAATGCGGTCCGCATCGGCGCGCAACTCGTCGAGCTCGACGGCGGGCACTCGCCGTTCTTCGCGCGGCCGGCCGAATTGGCCGAGCTGCTCGCAGACCTTGCCGCCGAGTAGGAGATTGCTTCGAAGGTGCGGTACCAGCACGCTCGCTCACGGCCATTGACATCTTGGGCGCATTCGACCATATTCGGGAGAATGCAGATTCTCAAATATGAGAATTATTGGTTCTGGGGCCGAAGGGGATTCGAATGTTGCAAGAGCTCGTCCGGCTGGCCTTCGCGTGGGCCGCGATGATCGGCATTGTCGCGTTCTGGTACTGGCTACTCGCGAATATCGGGACCTTCTGATCCTGATGAACGAACAGGACCGGCGTCGTCGCCGCGCGCTCATCGTGTTCCAAATCGTCATCTACGCGGCATTGCTGTCGATGTTCGCCATCCAGTTGCACATGCTCGTAGTCAGGGATTGGTAGGTATCCGTGCAGACGCTGCAACAGCATGACGATGCCAGCCGCGCGGCTCAACGCCAGGCGGACCGTTGGTTGATCGTCGGCACTGTCTTGATGGGCACATTGGTGCTCGGCCCGATCGGTCTGCCGATTTTCTGCCGGGGCGTGGTGCTGTTCCGGCGCGCGGAGAGGGCGGGATTGTCGGTCCGGCCGATGATGGTCACCCTCATCGGCTACGTGATCATCCTCGATGCCGCGATCAACAGTATCGGTTGGGGTCTAGATGTTTTCGCCAACCACGCTCTGATCACCAGAACGATTTTCACCGCATGGGGCAACCTCATGGACGGCGGCTACTTCTGGCACTACAACGAGCTCTGGATCGGTGGGGCGGGGGCCCCAGGGGAGAGGGCCTGGATCATCGTGTGCATCGTGGTGGTATTCCCGATGCGCATCGCGGCCGCAATCGGATTCCTCCGAATGAAGCGGTGGGGTCATCAGTGGATGGTCGTCACGTGCTGGTTCGGCGTCATCGCCTGGCTGGGCTACATCCTGAACATGACGATGTATGCGGACGTCCGCTATGCAGGCACGGCCATCCCGGTCATCGGATGGTGGCTCTACAACATCTTCTACATCACACCGTTTCTCGCGATTCCGTATCTCCACACCGTCAATCGCGAGATCTTCACCGACTGAAAGTCAGGACAGTGTCAGAGGAATCCGCTCAGGCAAACGAACCGCCACTCGGCACACCGCCGGCCTTCGCCCGCATGCATCGGTGGCTCAAACGAGGCCTCTTCTTCTGTCTTTTCGGACTGGTGATCGAAGGGGCTCTCACGGTCCCGGCGTTGGCTCTGTGGTACGGGTGGCCCACGCTGTCGCTCACCGAGATCTGTAGTGAGCTGTTGAAGGTCCGGTATTCAGACGACACCTTGGAGTGCCGCCAACCCTATCCGTTGAGTGGTCCGCCTTTCGGGGGACGGCCCGAGGCGGCGGGACAGCAGACGGCTCGGGACGAGTGGGGCGTACAACCGGTCCCGCTATATCCCAGCCTCGGCTTCCGGGAGTTGGTCCGTATCCACGAGGCACGCGAGGGCAACTGACGATCAGACGGCGGGCTGGTGCCGCTTAACGTTGCGCCAGCAACTCCTTCAACTTGAGCGCCAGATCGGATTTCCTCACTTTCCCGGTTGCGGTGAACGGCAGTGCTCCCTTGTCGGTGACCCAGATGAACTTCGGAACCTTGTACGCGGACAGCCGATCCCGAAGCTGGACGCGCAGTTCCTGTGCGTCGAGCACAGCGGATCCGTGGGGCACCACGGCCGCGGCGACGACGGTTCCGTGATCAGCGTCCTCTGCGCCGACGACGTAGGCTTCCAAGACTCCGTCGCAACCAGCTAGCGCCAGTTCCACCTCCGACGGAGTGACATTGGTGCCGCCGCCGGTCTTGATCAGATCTCCGAGTCGTCCCGCGTATGCGATCCAGCCGTCGTGGAATCGGACCCCGCTGTCTCCGGTGCGGTAGTAGCCGTCCGGGGTGAAGACATCCTCCCGTTCGCGCTTGTAAAGGCGCTGCATCAGCGAGTATCCGCGAACCCAGATCTCACCGCGGAAGCCGCCTGGCAGTGGCGTATTTGTGTCGGGGTCGACGATCAGGTGCTCGAGGCCTTCCATCGGCCAGCCGCCGGTCTGAGCGCGCTCGGGCGGTTGCGAAATGTATGGGTCCACGCCGATGTGGCTGCCGCACAGTTCGGTCATGCCGAGGGCGTTGGGTCCCTGGGGCCGCCGTTGCGGATCGACCATCGCGGGCATGCTGGTGCGTCGGATCGAGCTCAGATCCCGCTTTCCGAAGTCGGGGTGTTCGGCCAGTGTCTTGCCCTGCTGTGGCCAGCCCAATGTGATGGTGGCACGGTGGCGTTCGATGAGTTCGAGCGCCTCGCCGGCGTCGAATGCGGGTTGGGTGACCAGGGTGGCGCCGTGGTGGGCAACCGCGTGTAATCCGGTGATGAGCCCCCCCACCCAGAAGAACGGCATCGAGGTGAACATCACCTCGTCACCGGTCACCCCATAGGTGAACGTCAGGTTGTACGACTGGCGAATCAAAACCCCGTGCGTGTGCACCGGAGCCTTGGGGTCGCCGGTGCTGCCAGAGGTGTAGATGATCATCGCGTCATCGGCCGGGGTGACACATGCTTCGATGTCGGCCAGGAGGTCGGTATCTAGTCCGTTCGATGCTGTCTCGTCGGTCAGGGCGGTGGCCCAGGGCCGGTCGGCGTCGCCCCATACTGCGACCCTGCGCAGGTAGGGCGCCGCCCGGACTGCGATTCGGTCCGGATTCTCCTGGTCGTCAAGTCCTGGCAGTGCTTCCTCGAGGAGCTCGACAAAATTCTGGTTGCGAAATCTCGACCAGGCCAGTACGGCGCGGAGATCGGCGTGGCGTACCGTCCAGGCAAGCTCGGCGGCCTTGTGAAAGGTGTTCAGCGGCACCGCGACTGCGCCGATACGTGTCACCGCGAACCAGGTTATCGCCCACTCGACGCTGTTGGGCATGAGCAGCCCGACGTGGTCCCCCTTGCCCAAGCCCATCGAAACGAGGTTCATGGCCAGTTCCGCGGACCGCAAGTCGAGATCACGGTAGGTGAGGACGCTGTCCTCGGCGATCAGATACGGCTTGTCCCCAAACCGGGCGGCCGAGGATCGCACCAGTGCGGGGACGGTCGGGGTGATCGGTGGGAGCGGCATGAGTATCGACGATACCGAATATGAGAATGAGTGTTCTCCATCGGGTTGATATTGGCTACTCTGAAGGCACCACGATCATGGGAGGACACGATTTCCACTCGCAAGGTGCTTGACGGGGTACGGGTGTTGGAGGTCGCGGCGTGGACGTTCGTGCCGTCGGCCGGTGCTGTTCTGGCTGAATGGGGAGCCGAGATCATCAAGGTCGAACCGCGTGACGGTGGTGATCCCCAGCGCGGTCTCGTGACGATGGGCATCGTCGATCAGGGCGGGGGTTCGGTCAATTACATGATCGAAATTCCGAACCGGGGCAAAAAGTCGATCGGGGTCGATCTGAGCACCTCGGGCGGGCAGGAGGTGGTCCGCGAACTCGCGAAGACGTGTGACGTATTCCTGACCAGTTACCTGCCCGCGCGGCGGAAGAAGCTCGGCATCGACGTGGATGACATCCGGTCCGCCAACCCAGGGATCGTGTACGTGCGAGGGTCCGGCCACGGTCCGAAGGGGCCGGATGCGGACAAACCGGGGTACGACGGGGTGTCCTACTGGGCTCGCGGCGGCATCGCCACCATGCTCACCGAAGATGGTGACGATCTGGTGCGCTCGCGCCCCGCTTTCGGAGATCTGCTCGGCGGGATGACGATCGCGGGCGGGATCGCCGCCGCGCTCTACCGGAAGGCGACGACGGGGGAGGGGACGGTGGTGGATGTGTCATTGTTGGCCTTGGCTGCATGGAATCTCAGTCCGGATGTGGCGGTAAGCCAGATTCATGGCGGCACGTCGATTCCGAAGTTTGGCCATGCCGATGCGCCGAATCCACTGGTCGGGACGTACCGCACCAATGATGACCGGTATGTGCAGCTGATGATGCTGCAACTCGACAAGTTCTACCCGGAGGCGATGCACGCGATCGGGCTGCCGGAGTTGATCGCCGACCGCAGGTTCGCCGACCCTGGGTCACGTTACGAGAATCGGGTTCAGCTGATCCAGCTTCTCGATGAGGCCTTTGCGCAACGGACGCTTGCCGAATGGCGCGAGGCGCTGGCCAGTCTGTCTGGCGCGTGGGGCATCGTGCAGACACCGGGCGAGCTGTGCACGGACCCTGCTGTGACCGCCAACGGCTACGTGGCAGAGACCGCGACAATGAACGGCATACCCTTCGCGCTGCCGACCAACCCGGTGCAGTTCGACGAACAGGCGGTGGTGCCACCAGGAGCGCCCGAGCACGGCCAACATACCGAAGAGGTGCTCCTCGACGCAGGCCTGGCGTGGGAAACGATCGAGAAGTACAAGGAATCCGGAGCTATCCTGTGAACGCACCACGCACGTCGACCACCGCCCAGGCCGCTGTGGAGTTCGACCCATTCTCCGCGGAATTCTTCAACGGGGCCTACGAGAGCTTTCGGCGGCTGCGCGACGAGGCCCCGGTGTACTACAACGAGAAGTGGGACTTCTGGGCGCTGAGCCGATATGAGGACGTGGCGCCGGCCACCAGGGACCATGAGACCTTCTCGTCAGCCAAGGGCGCCACGCTTGACGCGGTCAAGGCTTACGACGGTGCGATCCCACCGCCCAAAGTGATCATCTCGATGGATCCACCCGAACATCAGAAGATGCGCAAGCTGGTCAGCAACGTGTTCACTCCGCGGGCGATCGCTTCGTTGGAAGACATGGTGCACGAGAAGATTTCCGAGCGCATCGACGCGCTCGATCCGCGGTCGTTCGATGTGGTTGCCGACTTCTCCGCGTTGTTCCCCAATGAGGTGATCACCACCATGCTCGGGGTACCCGAGGAGGATCGCGAACAGATCCGGCGGTGGCTGGACCTGTTGCTGGAACGGCGCATCGGCGAAATCATCGTTCCGCCAGAGGGGCTCGAAGCTTCGATGAACACCGGTGTGTACTACTACAAGCTGATCCAACAGCGCCGCGCGGACCCGCGCGACGACATGATCAGCCGGCTCATCGAGACCGAGATCGAACGTGACGGTGTGGTCGAGAAGCTGACCGACGTCGATATCGCGGGATTCGCAACACTGCTCGGTGGTGCCGGCGCGGAGACCGTCACCAAGCTCGTCGGCAACGCCATCGTGGCGTTCGCGGATTTCCCCGAACAGTGGCAGGCGCTACGCGCTGACCGCAGCAAGATACCGGCAGCTATCGAAGAACTGCTGCGCTATGAAGCTCCGTCGCAGTACCAGGTACGCACCGCGACGCGCGATGTGACGTTGCACGGGACCACGATCCCTCGGGACAGTGTGGTGCTGCTGCTCACCGCGGCCGCGACCAGGGACGAGCGCATGTTCGGAGACCCGGACCGGCTCGACATCGACCGCGAGCGCAAGATGGGCTTCAACCTCGCATTCGGGTACGGCGTGCATAGCTGCCTCGGTGCGGCACTGGCGCGGATGGAGAGTCGGATCGCTCTGGACGCATTGCTCGATGTGCTCCCCGACTACGAAGTGGATCGCGACGGACTCCGTCGAGTGGCGATGTCGAATGTCTGCGGCTGGGCGAACGTTCCCGTCCGACGGCTGGGCTGATCGGGGTCAGGCGGGTGGCAGCAGCGGCTCCGTGGTGCGGACGCGACACTGGCCACTGAGGAATTGCTCAGCAGGACCGACGGATCGGTCGAGGCCCGCGGATGCAACGGCGTACACCTTGAAGGCGCGTGCTGCGATACTCAGCCGGTGTTCGACCATGCCGGTGCCTGACTCGAGGTTGCCAGGCCATTTGCCACCCCACATCGCGACCTCGGTGTGCGGCCGGCGTGAGGCCGCGTTCAAGATGCGGCGTATGTCGGGTTGGGTGCCGTAGACGTCCGCGCCGATCAGTATCGAGTCGGGCCAATCAGCCGGATCGAAGCGGGCCGAGTGCATGCGGTTCTTGATACCGAGGATGCGCATCGTGCGTTCGTCTTTGGGGGTGTCCGAGACGAGATGGATCTTCACTTCCCATCCTGCTCCGACGCGATCGAAGATGAGCCCGCCGGCGAACTCGGCGGCATCGGCCGAACTGCTGGCAAATACCAACAGGCTGTGCGGGGTGGCGTAGCCGCGCTCGGATTGCATTCTGCTCGCGTCGGACTTGGCCGTTACCACCGTCATGATCGCCCCTCGCTGTGTGGGATTGATAGTAGTCGATCTCATAGTTGAGAATAATCATTTTCATATGGGTGTGGATCACCGTACCCGCTGTCGGTGTGTCACCGTCTGGGGGGACGACCTCCGCCGAAGCCCTGAACGGCATAGGGTCTGACGAACTCGGCGACCGCGTCGTCGTTTTCGATGAGTGCCGATGGAGTAGTGAACAGCGAGAACAACATCCGCGAGAACCACTCCGAAGCGGATGGTATGTCGATGTCGTGACGGACCTCGCCGGTGTGCCGTGCTGCGGACAGGTACGGCGCGAAGAACTCCGAGCACTCCTGCAGCAGGGTGGCGGCGTTCTTGGTCAGCATCAGGTTCACTTCCTGATCATCGAAGTAGACCTCGGGTTCGACAACCCGGCGGGCCTGACATACGAACACCGCCGCGCGCACCAGCTTGCCTTCCAGCGTGCTGCCGCCGTCGCGGTCGATGGCCTTGGCCATATTGCGGTAGAAACGCTGTGAGGCCGCCTCGGCGCAGGCCTCGACAACGGTTTCCTTGTCCTTGAAGTACTCGTAGACGGTGCTTCGGGATACCTCGGCCGCCCGCGCGATGTCCACGATCGTGGTCTTGGCGAGGCCCCGGGTGCGAAAGCAGGCGAAGGCCGCCGAGATGATGATCTCTCGGGTGTCGGCGGCTGTCGCTTGCGTCATAGAGCGTCAGACTAGTGGACGGGAGCCAGGATCAGTCCGCTGGTGGGAACGCCGGTGCCCGAGGTCACGAGCACATGTTCGGCGTCTTCCACCTGATTGTGGGACGTGCCGCGGATCTGCCGGACTCCCTCGGTGATGCCGTTCATGCCGTGGATGTAGGCCTCGCCGAGCAGACCGCCGTTGGTGTTGATGGGCATGCGACCACCGATCGACAGCTCGTCGACGTCGACGAAGTCTTTGGCCTCGCCCCGCCCGCAGAACCCGAGCTCCTCGAGCTGGGTGAAGACGAACGGGGTGAAATGGTCGTAGAGGAAGGCCGTGGAGATGTCGGCGGGCTTGAGTCCGGAGTCACCCCACAGCTTGTTGCCGACCACACCCATCTCCGGCAGCCCGGTGATGTCGTCGCGGTAGTAACTGGTCATCACCTCACCGTCATAGGCGGCGCCCTGTGCGGCCGCGGTGATGACCGCCGGCGGATGCGGCAGGTCACGGGCCCGCTCCACACTGGTCACCACCATCGCGACCCCCCCATCGCTTTCCTGGCAGCAGTCCAGCAGCCGCACCACCGGCTCGACGATCCAGCGCGACTGCTGATGTTCCTCGATGGTGATCGGCTTCCCGTAGAACCACGCATCGGGGTTTTTGGCCGCATGCTTGCGGTCGATCACCGAGATCTTGCCGAAGTCGGCATTGGTCACGCCATAGGTCGACATATAGCGCTGCGCGTGCAGGGACACCCAGGCGGCCGGCGTCATGAAACCGAACGGAGCGTACGGCGCCATCCACAGCGGCGTGACCCCGGGCTGGCGGCCGGCACCACCGAATCGGAAACCCGAACGCTCGTTGAAGGCCCGATAGCACACCACGGCTTCGGCGGCACCCGTCGCCACGGCCATCGCCGCCTGCATCACGGTGCCCGCCGCCGCGCCGCCGCCGTGCGGAACCCTGGTGAAGAACGACAGATTCTGGATGCCGACATTGCGGGCGACTTCGATCTCTTCGTTCTCGTCGACGGTGAAGGTCACCATGCCGTCGATATCGGACGGGCGCAGCCCCGCGTCGTCGATCGCGGCCTTGACTGCCTCGCAGGCCAATTGCATCTCGGTGCGGCCGGACTCTTTTGAGAACTCGGTCTGGCCGATACCGGCAATTGCCGCCTTTCCGCCGATGCCGCTCATTCCCGAACGCCCTCAAGAAGACTGAGCACCGCGGTGCCGGAGACGTGATCACCCAGGCTGTTGCCGCCCTTCAGGGACACTTCGACCAGTCCCTCGCCGTCGGCGATGGACTTGGCTGCGACGCTGCCGGTGAACCGCAACGGATCGTTCGGGAACGCCGGCACACCGAGCCGGATCGACAACCGCTTGATCATCGCCTCGGGACCGGCCCAGTCGTGCAGGAACTTCACGCACAGGCCGTTGGTGGTCAGGATGTTGAGGAAGATGTCCGGAGATCCCTGCCCGGTCGCGAAATCGCGATCGTGATGGACCGGCATGTAGTCGCGGGACGCGATCGCGCCGGCGACGATCAGGGTGGTGGTGACGGGCACCACGAGGGGAGTGATCTCGGCGCCTACGTCGATGGCGTCATACGCCAGAGTGGTCGTGCCACCGATGGTGGAGGTCATTTGTGTCCTTCCTGATAGGCCGTGCCGAGATGGGCGAGTTGTGCGGAGGCTGAACCCAACGCGAGCTCAATGTTCTTGGCCCACAAGTAATAACGGGAAACCGGATAAGTGACGTCGATGCCCATGCCGCCGTGCACCTGCTGGGTGGTGGCGACAACCCGGGCGCCCGCCTCGGCGGCCCAGAATTTGGCGATGGCCGCCTCCCGTTCGGCCGGCCGGCCCTCGGCGATCAGCCAGGCTGCGTGCCACGTTGTCCAGCGGATCGCCTCGGTGTCGATGAATGCGTCCGCCATCCGCTGCTGGACGGCCTGGAACGATCCGATCGGCCGGCCGAACTGTTCGCGTTCACTGGTGTAGGTGGCCGCGATTCGCAGTGCACGATCGGTGACACCGACCTGTATTGCGGACAGTCCCACCAGCGCCCGCGTGTGCAGTGCCGCCACGATGTCGTGACCATCACCCCCGTCGCCCCCGAGACGCCGCGCCCGGGCGCCGGTGAAGGTGACGTCGGCATAGGGCTCGCCGTGGGTGAGATCCACCGGCGAGACCTCGACGTGCTGGGTGTCGGTGTCCACCACGAACAGTCCGGGACCATCCGCCGCCGCCGCGGACACGATGATGGCGTCAGCCAACTGCGCGGCAGGCACCAGTTCCTTAACGCCGTCGATGAGCCAGGTCGCGCCGTCGGGCCGCGCGGTCGTGCGGCACGGGACGGTGGCGTTGGAGTTCCCGGCCTCGATGAGACCTGCGGTGAGGATCACGCTACCGTCCACGACACCCGGGAGGTATTGCTGCTGCAAGTTCGAATCACCATGCCGGGCAATGGTGTCCGCGCCGAGTAAGAGGGTCGGATAGACCGGTACAGGTGCGACGCTCCAGCCCACCTCGGCCAGCAGGATGCCGAGTTCGAGGAAGCCGGCGCCGCTACCGCCGACCGAATCCGGCAGTGCGATGCCGAGCAGGTCGGATGCCGCCAGCTCACTCCACAGCCCTGCGTCGTGTCGGGTGCCACCCGATTCCAACTCGCTCAGGTGCTCCGGTGTGGCGCGATGCTCGAACAGCTGGCGAGCCACCTTGCCGACGGTTTCCTGGTCTTCGTTGAAGCTGAAATCCATTGTTGTGTCACGCCTTCGTGGTTACCGGACGGAACTGATGCAGCACCAGCTCGTCGCCGCTGGGCAGGGCTTCGAAGGTCTCGTAGAAAACTTCGACGGCCAGGCCGGGTTCGATGTCCTTCGGTTCGATATCGCAGAGATTGGAGACGATCCGGACCCCCTCGTCCAGATCGATCAGTGCCACGACGTACGGATACCGCAGGAACGGCAACGGCGGGTATTGCGGCATGACGAAGCTGTATACGGTCCCGTGGCCGGTGGACGCCACGTAATCCCAGTTCAGTGACTGGCATTGGCCGCACATCGGGCGAGGTGGGACACGCAGCACTTTGCAGTCGGTGCATCGCTGAATGCGCAATTCGCCGTCTTTGAGACCCGACCAGAAAAACTCGGTGTCGGGGCTGATCGAGGGAGCGAGCCGGTGTGCCACTGCTAACCGTCCTTCTTGAAGCGCAGGGTGCGGAAGCGCTGCCGGCCGATGACCTCGCCGTCCTGGTTGCGGTATGTGGTGATCCAGGTGACGAAGAACCCGGTACCCATCGCGGTTTTCTTTTCGTCGGAGATGGTTTCGAATACCGTCTCCGCAGAGAGATCGTCGCCGACACGTGGGTAGCGCTCGATCTCGAATTCCGAGTTGGTGGCGACGATTCCGGTGTAACCGGCATCGGCCAGGAACTGCAATGGGTTCTCCCCGAGCTCGACGGGGACACCGCCGCGTTCATGGATACCCTCCAGCTTGGGTGGGGCCATGGTCCAGCTCTGCAGCATCACCGGCGGCGACACGATGGCCCCGTAGCGGGAGTTCCTGGCGAATTCCTCGTCCAGGTAGGCCGGGTTGAAATCACTGAGGGCGTGTGCCCAGTGCCGAATCATCGGCACATTAACCGGGTCCGGGCTGCGAACTGGTTGCCCGGAACTGATCGGCTGGCCGACGAGTGCGTCGAGGCGCTGCCGCAACTCGTCTTTCGCTTGCTCGGTCAATGCCCTGTTTCCTCTCTCTCAGGATGCCCGCATGTCTCGGGGGGCCCGCGGCATCCCGAGACCGGCCATGGCGATGATGTCGCGCTGGAGTTCGTTGGCCCCGCCACCGAAGGTGTTGATGACGGCGAGCCGGTAGGCGCTCTCGAGTTCCCCCCGCAGCGCTGTGGCGTTGCCCTTGCGCAGACCGGTGTGGCCGACGACATCGAGCAGTTCGCGCGCCACCTGCTGAGTCAGTTCGGTACCGAACACCTTGGCCGCCGAGGCCTGGCCCATGCCCAGCCCGCCGGAACTCAAGGTGGTGTTCACCCGCAGATTCATCAGCCGGTAGGCCGATACCTGGGCCTCGACCCGGGCCAGGGCCTGCTGTACCCACGGCTGGTCGATGACGCGCCCGTCGTCGAGTTGGGTGTCCCGGGCCCAGGCCAGCGTCTTCTGGAACAGCGGTTCCAATGCACCCAGGTTGCCCAGCGCAGCCCGCTCCAGGTTGAGCTGGTTGGTCACCAGCTTCCAGCCCTCGTTCTCACCGAGCACGATGGCGCTTGCGGGCACGCGCACGTCGTCGTAGAAGGTGTAGTAGGTCGAGACCCCGGGCATGGTGTGCAGCGGTTTCCACGAGAAGCCCGCGGCGTCTGTCGGCACGATGAACAACGTGATGCCCTTGTGCTTCTTGACATTCGGATCGGTTCGGGCTGCCAGCCAGATGTAGTCGGCGAACTCGGCGCCACTGGTGAACATCTTGGAACCGTTGATGACGAACTCATCGCCGTCGCGGACCGCAGTGGTGCGCAGCGAGGCCAGGTCGCTGCCGGCTCCGGGCTCCGAGTAACCGATGGCGAAATCCACATCTCCCTTGAGGATGGCAGGGAGAAACTTCTGCTTCTGTTCATCGGTGCCGAACTGGATCAGGGTGGGTCCCACGGTGTTCAGCGTGATCATGGGAAGCGGCGCATTCACCCGGCGGGCCTCTTCGCCGAAGATGTACTGTTCCAACGCGGTCAGGCCGTGCCCGCCGTATTCGGTGGGCCACGCCACCCCGAGCAGACCCGCAGCGCCGAGCGCGCGCCGGCACTCGGTCATGGCGGCGCCACCTTCCATCAGGCCCGCGACCGCGGCGCGCCGCTCCGGGGTCATGACCGCCTCGAGGCGCTCGCGGTAATCCTTGCGCAGCTCAACCTGCTCTGGGGTGTAGTCGAAATCCATCAGATGTTCGCTCCCAGTCGAACCGGCATCCGTTTGACACCGGGCACCATGGTGGCGCGTAGCCGGGTGACGTCGCCGGTGAGTTCTATCGACGGGTAGGTCCCCAGTAACACCTCGAACATCACCCTGGCCTCCAGGCGGGCCAATTGTGCACCGAGACAGGCATGTTCACCGGCACCGAATGCGATGTGGGGATTGGGGTGCCGGGTGATGTCGAAGGACTCGCTGCGCGCGCCGAACACCTCCTCGTCGCGGTTGGCCGATCCGTACAGCATCACGACGGTGTCACCGGCCTTGATCTGCTGCCCCCGGATCTCGACATCCTGGGTGGCCCGGCGTGCCATGTGGGTGACCGGGCTGGTGTAGCGCAGCATCTCCTCCACGGCGTCGGGGAGGAGCGCCGGATTCGCCCGTAGCAACGCGAATTGTTCTGGATGTTCGATCAGTGCCTGGGTGCCGAGCGCGATGAGATTGCGCGTCGTCTCGTTACCGGCCACCAGCAGCAGGAACGAAAAGTTCAGCAGGTCCTCGTCCGAGAGTTGTTCGCCGTCGACCTCGGCCGTGGCCAGGATGGTCAGCAGGTCGTCCTGGCCGGTGACTTCGCCGCTGCGGCGCGCGGCGATGAGATTGGTGAAGTATCCGTACAGTTCACCGAGAGCTTCCAGGTGGTCCATCTCGATATCGGGATCGGCCGTGCCCACGGCGGCGTCGGACCACTTGCGGAACTGCTCCCAGTCCTCCGGTGGGGCGCCGAGCATTTCGGCGATCATCCGGGTGGGCAGTGGTGCGGCGATCTCTTCGGCGAACTCGTACTCCCGGCTGGTGTCGACCTCGGCGATGATGCCCCTGACGATCTCGCGCACTTTGGGTTCCAGCAATGACACCTGCCGCCGGGTGAAGCCGGAGTTGATCAGCTTGCGCAGCTGGCGATGTCGTGGCGGATCGGTGAAGATCAGGTTTCCCTCTTGCACCGGTTCCGGTTGGGCCGGATCCGGGATGGTGATGCCCTTGGTCGACGAGAACAGACCCGGGTTGCCGGAGACGAACCGGACATCCTCGTATTTGCACAGGGCCCAAAAGTCGGTGACGTCATTCCAGACGACCGGGGTGCCGGCGCGCAGCTCCCGATATGCCGGATAGGGGTCGCCGGCATAGAAGTCCGGTGAGTGCAGGGGATATGCGGTGGTGGGTCCGGCGAGCCGGCTGGCGGGCTTAGTGGGCACCTCAGGGCCTTCCTTGACATGAGATCGATCCGACAGACATGCTCTATCTGTCTGGTTGAGCTTCTGTCTACCAGCAGCGGCATGAGTGAGTCAATCAGCAGAACGACGTTATAAACAGGGCATTTCCGTGCCGCGGTCGGCTGTTTTTGCGCTGTGCAGAGTGGGACGATGTGTTGGGAGCGTGTCCGACGAATGTCGGTAGCTTGTCAAGAGGGGACAGGTGACTTCATGGCCGATCCGCAGACGCTGATCGATGACTACGGGCACTACATCGACGGGCAGTGGGTCGACGCCGACGCCGGCCGCTACGACGTCGTCAACCCGGCCACGGAGCAGGTGGTGGCCTCGGCGCCGGATGCCGGCGTCGCTCAGGTTCAGAGCGCTATCGCGGCGGCGCGTACGGCGTTCGACACGGGCGTGTGGTCGCAGGCGGAACCCGCCGAGCGCGCGCGCTGCCTGCAGCAGCTGAGCGCGGCGCTGTTGGCCCGCGGTGAGGAGATCTTCGCGCTGGCGCAGGCCGAATGGGGTTGCACGGCAAATGAACGGCTGATCCACGTCGAAGGTCCGGCCTTCATGGTCGGACATGCCGCCGAGTTGGCGCTCGAGCCGGCCGAGGCGCCGTTGGACGCCTGGGGAGCGGCCGGCACCACACTGCTGCGTTACGAACCCCTCGGCGTGGTATCGATCCTGACGCCGTGGAACTTCCCGCACACCCTCAATGCGATGAAGCTCGGCGCGACGCTGGCCGCCGGCAACACCGTGGTGCTCAAGCCGTCCCCGTTGACCCCGCTGGCTGCTCTCGCCCTGGCACGTCTGGTCCACGAAGAGACCGACATCCCGCCAGGTGTGGTGAATGTGGTGACCCCGGCCGGCGTCGAGGCGAGCATCGCACTGACTCAGGATCCCCGCGTCGACATGGTCAGCTTCACCGGAAGCTCGGCCGTGGGCCGCGCGGTGATGGCCAATGCCGCGCAGTCCATGAAACGGGTGTTGCTGGAGTGCGGTGGAAAGTCGGCAGCCATCCTCACCGAGGATGTCGACATCACCGACGAGTTGCTGGAACGGCTGCTCTTCGAGGGCTGCACATTGCACGCCGGTCAGGCGTGCATTCTCAACAGCCGTCTGCTGCTTCCCGATTCGCTGCACGATGACGTGGTCGGGCGGCTGGCCGAACTGGCCCGCAACGTCGTCATTGGTGATCCGACCGACGCCGCGGTGACGATGGGTCCGCTGATCAGTGCCGAACATCTGGACCGGGTCGAGGGATTCGTCACTCGCGCCGAATCCGACGGCGCAACGGTCGTCACCGGTGGCCGCCGACCCAAAGACAGCTCGACCGGTTTCTATTTCGAGCCGACCATTCTCACCGATGTGACGCCGGATTCGCACATCGCTCAAGAAGAGGTCTTCGGTCCCGTGCTGACAGTGCTGCGCTACAGCGATGACGACGAAGCCGTAGCCATCGCCAACAACTCTCAGTACGGCCTCGGTGGGGCGGTATGGGCATCGGATGTCGACCGGGCCATGGCGATCGCACGGCGGATCAGGACGGGCCAGGTCTCGATCAACGGCACGATTCCCGGTGACGCGCCGTTCGGCGGTTTCGGGCAGAGCGGGATCGGGCGCGAGGGCGGGGTCCTCGGGTTGAGGTCCTATATGGAGCCCAAGGCCATCGGGGTGCCGGCATGAGCGACGCTTGCGGAGCGAATCAACGGGTGATGAGCGACGGAGCATTGGCGGGGCTGCGCGTGGTCGAGATCGGTGGTGAGATCGCGGCGGCGTACTGCACCAAGTTGCTGGTCGATCTCGGTGCCGACGTCCACAAGTTCGAACCGCCGTCCGGTGACCCGCTGCGGTCATGGGGGACCGGCGGCGGGCTCTTTGAGTATCTCAATGCCGGAAAGCGAAGCAGCACAATCGATCCGACGGTCGCCGCAGATCTCGCTGCCGCTCGCGAGCTGATTTCCGGCGCCGATGTGCTCGTCGACAGCATGTCCGTCGGCGCCCTGGACGGCTGGGGTGTGGACGTCCACACCCTGCGAAGCCTGAATTCACGGCTTGCGGTGGTTCGAATCTCGGATTTCGGGCAGCACGGGCCCCTGCGGGGCCGGGAGACAACTCCGTTGACCATGCAAGCGGCCGCAGGTTGGGTCAACGATCGCGATCCTGGTCGTGCGCCCGTACAGGCCGGCGCGCGCATCCCCGAATACATCGCGGGTTCTTACGCGGCCATGAGTGCGCTGACCGCTGTCCGGATCGCGTCCGGAGGTGTCGGCGGGCCCGTAGAGGTGGATCTGTCGGTGTTCGAATGCCTGCTCTCGACACTGCCGTATCCGATGTTGCTGGCCGAGCGGTTGATGAAGATGGGGCTGCCGGGCAATTCCAAGGGCGCACCGATGTTGGGCATCGTGCAGGCCGCCGACGGCTGGATCGGCATCAACTGCCTTACCGGTCAACACTGGCTCGACGTCTGTGCCATGGTCGGTTTGCCCGATTTCGAGGAACATCAGATCGCCATCATGATCGGCGGTCCCGAGCGCGAAGAGTTCTTTGCCAAGGCCCAGCCCTGGCTGGATTCGATGAACGTCGCCGATCTCGTGGAGCTGAGCCAGGCCATGCGGATACCGGCCGCTCCCGTCACCGACGGTAAGACCATTCTGGACTGCCCGCAGTACGCCGATCGTGGATTCTTCATCGAGGCCGGCGCGACAGGGCGCACCTTCACCCGTCCCGGTGCGCCCTTCCGGCTATCCCGGACGCCGGTACCGATGCCTGGCCCGGCGCCCCGGCAGCCGTCGTCAGCGACGGTGTGGCCGCGTGCCGACCGCGCGGGCTTCGCATCGGTGCCCGACCCGGAGCGGCCTTTCGAGGGCTTGAAGGTCTTCGATCTGAGTACTTTCTGGGCCGGCGCCTACCTCACCTGCTATCTGGGTGCCTTCGGCGCCGATGTGGTCAAGGTCGAATCGATCCAGCGGCCCGACGGGCACCGTTATTCGGGTTCGCTTCTGCGCGAGGGTGACGACTGGTACGAGCGTGGTCCGCTGTGGCAGGGGACAAATCTGAACAAGCGGGACATCACCCTGGATCTCTCCTCGGCGGCGGGGCGCGAACTGGCGTTGCGGATGGCCACCGAAGCCGATGTGGTCGTCGAGAACTACTCGCCCCGCGTGGTGGAGCAGTTCGGCATGGACTACGACTCGCTGGTGAAGGTCAACCCCGATGTGATCATGGTCAGGATGCCCGGTTTCGGTTTGGCCGGGCCGTGGCGCGACTATGTGGGCTGGGCGCTGAACATCGAGCAGCTGTCCGGGATGTCGGCGGCGACCGGGTACCCCGATGGCCCGCCGTGCAACCTACAGGGTCCGGCCGATCCGATCGCCGGCGTGCACGCCACAGTGGCGCTGCTGGCAGCACTCGAACACCGAACCCGAACGGGTGAAGGACAACTCATCGAGGTGGCCCAGATCGAGGTCGGCGCCGCGGTGACCGCCGAGCCGGTCATCGAGTCCTCGCTGACCGGCCAGGTGCCGGGCCGGGACGGCAACCGCCACCGTGAGTACGCCCAGGGTGTTTATCCAACGATGACCGCCGATGACTGGGTGGCCGTGTCGGTCCGTGACGATGCGGACTGGGCGGCGGTGGCGGAGATCCTCGGGCGCCCGGAGCTGGCCGACGACGGGCGGCTGGCCACTGCGACGCAGCGGCGAGCCAATCATGACGCGTTCGACGATGTGGTCTCGGCGTGGACGCGCGGTCGCTCGGCGGGGGACGTCGTCGCCGCATTCGCCGCCCGCGGAGTACCCGCCGAGCGCGTCTTGACCCCTGATCGGATGTACGACATCGACCAGCTGGACGCTCGCGGGTTCTACCAGGAACTGAATCATCCGATAACCGGTGACCATCGGTATCCAGGCTGGCCGTTCCGGATTTCTCCGGGACCCCTGCGGCACCACCGGGCAGCGCCGCCGACGCTCGGTCAGCACAACGGTGCGGTGTTGGAAGCGCTGGGACTGACGGCCGACGAGGTCGATCTACTGCGCGCCGACGGTGTCATCGGCGAGCGTCTCCGCGACGCGTAGGTCGGGCTCAGTCCACCATCAGGGCGATGGTGTCCACCACACACGCTGGCCGGTCAGATCCGTCGACCTCGACCGTCACCCGCACGGTGGCCCGCGAACCCTTTTTGTCCCGCTCCACCGCAATGAGCTCCGCGCCGGCCCTGATCCGCGAGTCGACGGGAACCGGCGAGGGAAACCGCAGCTTGTCCACCCCGACGTTGACTTGCATGGACAGGCCGGTCACCTGGTAGATCTGCTTCACCAGAATCGGCACCAGCGACAGTGTCAGGTAGCCGTGGGCGATGGTGCGGCCGTAAGGACCGCCGGCAGCCCGAGCCGCGTCGACGTGGATCCACTGATGATCGCCGGTGGCATCGGCGAACAGATCGATCTGCTGCTGGGTTACGGTGTGCCATCCGCTGTAGCCGAGGTGCTCTCCGACATGCGCCTCGAAACCGGCAACTCCCCGGTAGGTCTTCGGGGCAGGCGGTGCCTGGGTCATACCGCGGCGACCTTGTTCAGCCGCAACTGCTCGATCGCGTTGCCGCCCATGATCTTTACCTTGGCCTCCTCGGAGATGCCGTCGAGGCGGTCGACGAAGCTGAGCGGGTCACCGATGCCTTCCGGATGCGGGAAATCGGAGCCGAACATCACATGATCCTCACCCATGATGTCGACGATCGACTTGACGTCGTCCTCGAGGAACGGGTGGATGTAGACATTGCGCTTGAACACCTCGACCGGGTGTTCGTCGAACTCTTTGGGCATCACGCGATACGCCTTCTCCAGCTGGCGAAGCAGATTCTTCACCCAGCCACTTCCGTTCTCCACGACCAGCACCCGCAGGTCCGGGAAACGGGACAGAACTCCGTGGCAGATCAGGGCGGCCAGGGTGTCCTCCATCGCGCGGAAGCCCATCACGACCTCACGAAGTGCGCTGGGCTTGAAGGACAAGTACTCGTCGCCGCCCTCCCACTCCATCAGATGCTTCTGATAGCCGCTGTCGGATGCGTGGAACGTCACCGGGATATCGGCCTTGACCACCTCTGCCCAGAACGGATCGAACTCGGGCAGGCCCATCGAGCGCGAACCGCCGAAGCGGCTCGGCACCGGTGCCGGGCGCACCAGGAACGTCTTCATGCCGCGCTCAAGGCACCAGTGGAATTCCTTGATCGCCTCGTCGACCAGCGGGAGGCAGATGACGGGCGTGGCGAAGATCCGGTCTTGATAATTGAACGTCCAGTGCTCGTGCATCCACTCGTTCAGCGCGTGGATGATGGCGTGGGTCAGCACCACGTCGTCGGTGGTGCGCTCCTCGATGAGGCTGGCAAGGGTGGGATACATGACGCACTGGTCGATGCCCAACTCGTCCATGAGCTCCAACCGTGGGGCCGGTGACTGATACGCGGGAATGACATCCATTGCCTCACCGACGAACTCGCGAAAGTTCAGGCCGTTGGGGTTGTTGCCGAGGAAGTAGTCCTCGGCACTACCTGGCCGAGCCACCCGCGCGAACGTCGGGTTTGGGATCATGTGGCTGATGTGGTCTTTGACCACCAGCTTGGGACGTCCGTTGACCTCGACGTACCCCACCTTTCCCTGGTGCTGCTTCGGCAGGTATTTGAGCAGTGCATCCGTCGTCTCGTACATGTGGTTGTCGATATCGAACACCGGGTACGGAAGAGAGCGGGAAGGCATGAGGTACTCCTCCTCGGACCAATGGAAATGATCATTTACACGTTTCGAAAACGACGTTATCACCCTCGTGGGTGAACATCTACATCCTCGCCGGATCGCGCGTCCGCCCAGGCCCGTATCACGTCGTCGGTGGTGGTGACGGTGGCCAGTAGGGCCAGCGTGTTGTCGATCATGGCGTCGGCATACTCCCGCGGGTAGCCGGCTACCGCGTCGCGGGCGAGGACGAACTGATAGCTGCGGTTCACGGCGTCCATCACGAAGTTGGTGATCGCCACGTTGACCGAAACACCCACGCCGACAATGGTTGTGATGCCCATGTTCCGTAGCACGGAATCGAGGTCGGTGCCCGTCATCGGGCCGGCGCCGTGGGTTCGGGTGAGTACCAGGTCGGACTCGTCAGGGCCCAACCCGGGCAGCAGGGATGCTCCGGGGCTACCCGGGCTCAGGTCGGCGTCGAAGGACTTGCCTGCGGCGAACAGACGCGCATTGGAATTGGAGCCGCGGCCGTCGGGGCGGCGCTGGATCAGGCAGTGTACGACGGTGACTCCGGCTGCCCGCGCCGCAGGCAACAACTTGACGATGTTGGGGATCGCCTGACGCTCTGCTTCGTGGGCCAGCATCGGCAGCCCGGCCTGCGGGCCTATCACGCCGCCCTGACACTCCTGGGTGACAACGGCTGTCGTGCGTGGCGAGATGAGGTCGCTAAGGTTGGGGCGAGGCATGAGAACAGACGTTATCGTCTGTGCCAGGGCAATTTCCAGAGGAGATTCAATGTACGAGTGGGAGCTATCGGTCCGGGAGGCCGCGCGACAGCTGTTGGCGGACTACACCGCCGCGACCGACCGGTTCGACTTGCGGGCACTGGCTGCGTGTTTCGCCTCGGACGGAATTCTGGAGTTCACCGGGGGCGATGATCCGCTCACCGGTCCCGGCGCGATCGAGGCCGGACTCGGTGCCGCGATGGCTGGACCACAGGATGCGACGCGCGCCAAGCCGACGTTCGTGCGCCATCACGTCTCCAGCATCAGGTTCGGAGCCGTCAGCGCCGAGCGAGCCGAGGTCAGCAGCTATTTCGCGGTGTACACCGATATCGGGCTGGACCACTGGGGCCGGTACCGCGACCAACTGGTTCCCGAAGAGGGACGTTGGCTGTTCGCGTACCGCCGAATCACGGTGGACGCCTTCGCGCCCGGCAGTCTGATGCGATCCTGACGAGCGGCAGTCAGCCGCCGATGAACTCCTTGGCGAACGCCTGCGCCCGTTCTATGTAACCGTCGCGGTCATCGCCATTGGGCGCCACGGGAAGCCAGGTGACGCCGGCGATGGTCAGCCGCTCGATCAGGGCATGGCGTTCATCGGTTGAACGCGTCTCATCGAGCATGCTGCCCGCCGAGAAGCAGATATCCAGTGGTTCGGTGCGGCCGATCTCATCGGCGTAGCCCCGCGCCCAGGCGACGGCCGACTCCAGCTCCTCGACCGTCGAGATCTCCGCGGTCCGGGAAGCGGTGGCGTAGCCGAAGGTGTTGAATGGTGCCCAGCCCTGGCCGCGGCTGACCGCACGTCGTACGGCGGGTTTGCTGTTGCCGCCGACCCACACCGGTGGAGGTGTCACGATGGGACGTAACCGCACGCCGCGTGCGGCGAATGTCGAACCGGCGTAGGCGATGTCGTTGCCACTGAGCGCTTTGTCCAGGACGTCCAGCGCCTCGTCCAACAAGGCGCCACGGTCGTCGAACTCCACCCCGAGCGCCCGGAACTCGGGCTTGAGATAGCCGGCTGCCGTGCCGATGATGAGCCGACCGCCGGACAGTGCCTGCAGGCTCTGGATGGATTTCGCGCCGAGAAACGGATTGCGGTAGGCGGCGATGTAGACGTTGGTGAGCAGTCGCAGTGTGTCGGTGGAGGCGGCCGCGAAGGACAACGCGACGAACGGATCGAGCGCGTGATGTCCGCCGTGGTCTAGCCATTTGGCATCCGGAGCCGGATGGTCGGTGACGTGCACCGCGGCATACCCGGCAGCCTCGGCGCAGCGTGCGATATCGGCGATGGCTGCCGCGGTGACGAATTCGTCCGGGGCATCGACGCGCTGGGTGGGCAGTTCCAGGGAAAAAGAGACGGTCAAGAGTCGTTCCTCCAGTCAGGCAGATGTCAGAGTGATGAGGTCGGCCAGTCGTAATGCGTGGTGATCGGGGTCGCCGAACATGAGCGAACTGGCCTTGGCACGGCGCACATAGAGGTGGGCATCGTGTTCCCAGGTGAAGCCGAGCCCGCCATGGATGCGCATGTTGTCGAACGCCGCGTGGGTGAAAGCTTCGGAGGCTGCCAGTTTGGCCACTGACGCCGCGATCGCCAACTCGTCGGAGGCCGTCGCCGCCGCGTGCACCACCGCCGAGCGGGCGCCCTCCACCTCGACCAACATGTCGGCACAGCGGTGTTTGACCGCTTGGAAGCTGCCGATCGGGCGTCCGAACTGGATGCGGGCCTTCGCATATCCGACGGCGACGTCCAGGCAGCGGGCGGCGCCGCCGCCCTGCTCGGCGGCCAACAACACAGTTGCGATGTCCGACGTCAGGGCCAGCCCGGGCGCTGCCGCTCCTGGACGACCGATGAGCCTGGCTGGTGTGCCGTCGAAATCGAGGCGGGCGATCTTGCGGGTGCGATCGAGCCCGGCCAGTGGGGTGCGGGTCAGGCCCTCGGCGTCGCCGGCGACCGCGAACAGCGACGTACCGGCGCCGTCGCGGGCCGCGACGAGCACGATGGCTGCGGTATGGCCGTCGAGAACCATCGGCGCCGAACCGTGAATGGTAGGTATCCCGTCCACGTCGTGCGCGGTCAGTGCGACCGCGGTCGGGTCCCACGGCCCGAGCCGGTTGTTGAGGACCAGCGTCGCGGTGTCGGTGCCGTCGGCCAGGCTCGGGATGAGATCCTCGGCGGCCTGTTCGTCGCCGCTGGTCAGGATGGCCGGAATGGCGAGGGCCACGGTGGCGAAGAACGGTGCAGACATCAGAGCTGCACCCATCTCCTCGAACACCACGGCAAGTTCGGCGGTAGTCGCCCCGGCGCCACCCAACTGCTCGGGAACCGCGATGCCGTGCAGACCGAGTTCGGACGCCATCCGCAGCCAGGCCGCCTTGTCGTAGCCCGCTTCGGTGTCCATCAGTCGCCTGACCACCTCACTGGGGGTTGTGGCGGCCAGGAATTCGCGGACGGCCTGCCGGAGTTCGTCGGCCGCTGAGGTCATCGTCTCCCTAACTGTGAGGTACCCAGATACGGGCATTGCCGGATAAGGATAGTATCTTTTCTGAAAACGGAGAATAATCATTCTCATCGAAGGGAGCTACGCGGTGACGGCGAAACTCGACTATGGGATCTTCGACTGCGATACGCACTGCTACGAGACGCGCGACGCGTTTACCCGATATCTGCCCAAGGAATTTCACGACCGGGCCATCGCGCCGGTACGGGGTGTCGACGGCAAGGAGGTCATCCTCGCCGGGCACCGGATCGCAACGTTCAACAGTGAGGCGGGGCTGGGCTTCGACCTGGCCTACCGGCCGGGCTCGCTCAAGGAGATGCTCAAGCAGATGGGCTCGGGCAATCCGGACGAAACGTATGAGCCGCAGCCCATGCAGCCGGAGTGGCTGGAGCGCGATGCACGGCTGAAGGTAATGGCCGAGCAGAATGTCGAGCGTGCGGTGATCTTCCCGGCGGGTATGGCGCTGGCGGCCGAACACTATGTCGACGACACCGCGGCGCTCTATGCGAACCTGAGATCCTTCAACCGCTGGTTCGACGACACCTGGGGTTTCAACTATCAGGACACGATCTACGCGACCGCGCTGCTGTCACTGCGTGACCTGGAGTCGTCCATCGCCGAGACCGAGGCGATCATCGCCCAGGGGGCGAAACTGGTCCTGCTTCCGACGGGTCCGGCGCACGGACGCTCGCCCGGCGATCCGTACTTCGACCCGATCTACGCCCGCCTGCAAGAGGCCGGTTGCACACTGGTCTTCCACATCCAGCCGTTCTGGTACTTCAACGCCATCTCGCCGGCGTGGGGACACAACCCGGACCCCGCTGCGTGGCACATGTCGGCATGGCAGTGGATGAACATCTACGGGCAGCGCCCCATCGAGGACACCTTGTCGGCGTTGGTGTTCGACAACCTCTTCGGCCGGTTCCCCGGCCTGAACGTGCTGGTGGCCGAGCACGGCGCGGAATGGGTGCCGCAGTTCGTGATCCACATGGACAAGAGCCGCGGCATGGGCCGCAACGGGCCGTGGATCGGCGGCAAACTCACCGAGCGCCCCTCGGAGATATTCCGCCGCCACGTCGGCGTCGTGCCCTATCCCGAGGACGATATCCCCACGATCGTGGACCGGCTCGGCTACGACGAGGGCCTGCTGATGGGGTCGGATTATCCGCACGCCGAAGGCCTCGCCGAGCCCGCCGACTTCGTCAAGCTCCTCGACCCGCTCGACGACGCCGCCAAGAGGCGCATCATGCGGGACAACGCCGATGCGCTGCTCGCTCGGAGCTGAACGGTGGTGACGGTCGACGCAAGCTCATCCGACGACGTCGATCTCGAATTCCTACGGGATTCGGCGCGCGAGTTCCTCACCGGCCGCGGTGAGAAGAAGTCGCTGGCCGAGCTCGCCGGCATGGACTGGACGGGCCTGCTGGTCGACGAGTCACTCGGCGGTACCGGATGGCGGCCAATGGAGGCGACCGTAGTCGCCGAGGAACTCGGGCGTGCCGGCGACCGGTCGACGTGGCTGGGAGCCGTGATTACCGCGGCGGCGCTCTCGACGGCGCCGGCCGAGATTCGCGAGCGCTGGCTCGCCACCGTGCTCGACGGTGCTGCGCCGTCGGCGGTGGCGCAGGCCGGCGATACCGTTCGGGTGGCCGGTGCCGATTCCCTGCGGCTCTTGATTACGCTGGGAAGCAACGGAATTCAGCTGTTCGAGATGTCCGATACCGTGCCGAGGGCCCGCGACGACGAGCTGCTGGACATCAACCGATCGGCGTGGCGGGTCGAGCTCGCGGGTACAGCCGGTGTGACCATCGGAGGACCGCAGCGCGCCGAACAGCTGCTGGCGGTGGCCAAGGTGCTGCTCAGTGCGGACTCGCTGGGCGCTCTGTCGCGGACCTTCGAGCGGCTGGTGGCCTATCTGAAAGATCGGATCGCCTTCGGTGCGCCTATCGCGAGCTTTCAGGCGGTGCAGCACCGACTGGTCGATCTCCTGGTTCTGGAGGCCAAGGCGCGCGCGGTGAGCATGAAGGCTGCTCGTGCCCTGGCACGTGCGGACGTGACGGCCGACGCGATTGCGTTGTCCGCCACCGCCCACGCCTTCGTCGCGTCGAAAGCCACCGCTGCCGTCGACGAGTGCATGCAACTGTCCGGCGGTATCGGATTCACCTGGGAGTATCCCTTGCACCACGAAATGCGCCGTACCTTCACCAACGGCTACCTGCTCGGGACGGCCCGCTCGAGCCGAGCAGATTTGGCGGAGAAGGCCGGCTGGTGAGCGTCGTGAGCGATCGACCCGGCACCGCGCAGCTGGCGGACTTCAGGCAGCGTGTGCGTGCCCATATCGGCGAATACGCACCGCCTTTCGCCGCTCGCGAAGGGCGCCGGGCCCCGGAGAACGCTGAGCAGGAGGCCCAGCTGCGCACGTGGTTCGCCGGCCTGTTCGCCGCGGGCTTCGTCGGTGCGGACTGGCCGGTCGAATACGGCGGCAGGCCGGATCACCATCCGCTACACGATCGCATCGTCAGCGAGGAACTCCTGCGGGCCCGGGCGCCCCGGCCGGTCGACCAGGTCAACCTGGCGGCACACGTGCTGCTGCACTTCGGGTCCGACGAGCAGAAGGCTGCCCTGTTGCCGCCGATCCGGCGCAGCGAGCATGTGTGGTGTCAGTTGCTCAGCGAGCCGGATGCCGGCAGCGATATCGCGGGGGTGCGCTGCCGCGGTGTGCGCCGCGACGACGGCTCCTGGGTTCTCGACGGACAGAAGACCTGGATCACGGACGGACACTGGGCCGACATGGGCCTGGCCTTGATCCGGACCGACCCGGCGTCGACACGGCATCACGGTCTGTCGGCGTTCATCGTCCCGTTGTCGGCGGCGGGGGTGGAGGTGCGACCGATCCGGACCATCAACGAAGCGATCGAGGTGAACGAGGTCTTCTTCGACGGCGTCACCGTCGGCCCCGACGGACTCATCGGCCAACCCGGCCAAGGCTGGTCGATCATCATGACAGGCCTGGATTTCGAACGCTTCGGCATCGGCGGCAACGTCATCCTGCTGGAGCTGTTGATCGACGATCTGGTGACAGTGGCACGGAACGCGACCCTCGGCGGCAGGCCCGCTTTCGACCATGACGACATCCGTCAGACGGTGGCCGACCTCGCGGTAGAGGTCGAGGTGGCCAAGGCGTTCATTGACGACCATGTCGAGCGAATGACGGTCGGGGCGGATGAGATCGGCGACGGATCGATAGCGAAGCTGAGTTTCGCCGAGACCTACCACCGGGTTTCGGCGTACGGCGCCGAACTCGGTGCGATGGTGTGTACCGTTGCCGCCGATGCCGATGTCCAGCATGCGAAACAGCGGCTGCGGGAGTGCTGGTTGTGGTCTCGCGCCTACACCGTGTCCGGGGGGAGTTCGGAGATGATGCGAAATATCCTCGCCAAACGCCGGTTGAACCTGCCGAGCCGGTGACTTCGCCAACGTACTGGGACCTGGTCGATACCGCGGCCTCCCAGCATCCCGACCGGCTGGTCCTGATCGACGATTTCGGGCGTAGCCTGACCAGCGCGCAGTTGCGCGATGCCGCGCTGGACACCGCGGCGGCGTTGGCGCAGCGCGGGGCTTCGGCGGGCGCCGTGGTGTCCTGGCAGCTACCCACGACGATCGAGACGATGGTCGTGATGGTGGCGCTGGCCCGGTTGGGCGCGGTGCAGAATCCCATCCTGCCGATCTGGCGGTCAGCCGAAGTGCGTTTCGCGACAACGCAACTCGACACCGAGGTGCTGATAGTCCCGGGGAAGTGGCGGGGCTTCGACCATGCGGCGCTGGCCGCCGAACTCGCGGCCGAACGTGAGATGTCGATCGTGATCGTCGACCACGAGACGCCCATCACGGACAGCCTGCGATTACCCAGCGCTGATCCGACCAGGCTCGGACCTCCGCCCGCGTCGGCGGAGCAGGCTCGCTGGGTGTACTACTCGTCGGGGACCACCGCGGCACCCAAGGGCGTCCGGCACTGCGACCGGTCGGTCATCGCCGGGTCCGCCGGAGTGGTGGGGATGGTCGGGGCTTCCAGCAACGATGTCAACCCGATTGCGTTCCCGGTATCGCATGTCGGGGGAGCAACCATGCTGGCCGCCTCGTTGCTGACCGGGATGCAGCTGGTGCTGTTCGACACGTTCGACCCGATCGAGACACCGAAGGCCATGGCGGCTCACGGTGTCACGATTCTCGGCTCGGCCACACCGTTTTTCGTCGCGTTCATGGCCGCCCAGAAACTGCACGGCACCGAGCCCCTGTTCGATCGCCTGCGCGGCTGTGTCGGCGGCGGCGCGCCGATCACGGCGGAGCTCAACCATCAGTTGCGCGAGATCCTCTCGGTACCCGGTGTGGCGAACGCCTGGGGACTCACAGAGTTCCCGGTCGCGACCTCACCGCGACCGGACGCCGATCCGGATGTGCTCGACCACACGGTAGGCAGTCCGGTGCCAGGGGTATCGGTGCGGGTGGTCGACGAGTCCGGGCACGAGGTGGAAAGAGGCGGCGAGGGGGAGTTGCAGCTCAAGGGGCCGCAGTGTTTCCAGGGCTACGTCGACGCCACACTCGATGCCGACGCGTTCGACGCCGACGGCTGGTTCCGCAGCGGTGATCGCGGGCGGATCGATGTGCGTGGGAACGTCGCAGTCACCGGCCGGATCAAGGACGCGATCATCCGCAACGCCGAGAACATCTCCGCCCTGGAGGTCGAGAACGTGCTGGCAACTCACCCCGCGGTGGCCGATGTCGCCGTGATCGGCGTGCCCGACGAGCGTACCGGTGAGCGGGTGTGCGCGGTGGTCGTCGCCCAGCCCGGCGCCCCGGTCACCCTCGACTCGCTGTTCGCGCACTGCCAGTGCAGCGGACTGAGCAAACACAAGGCACCCGAGCGCCTGGAGTTGGTGGAGGCGCTGCCGCGCAACCTGACCGGCAAGGTGCTCAAGACCGAACTGCGCGCGCAGTTCGCAGGTCGATGAGACCGTCAGTACAGGGAGGCAACATCATTCGCGATATCAGAGATCTCAAAGACGACCCCGTTGCCTACGCCGCCGAACTGCAGCGCCGCTGGGGTGGCCTGCTCAGCTACCGGTACATCGGACGGCACCACGGGTCGATGAACGTCGGGCCCGTCGACGACACCGTCGCCGTGCGCTCCGATATGCGCGACGGCGCCGGCGCAATTCTGCTGTGCGTCTTCGGTATCGCCTCGCCCGAGGGTGGCCTGGTGTCAGATCTGGAGGCGGTCCCGAACCCGGTGGTGCACTCCTGTCAGGTCCTGGACACCGGTGCCGGCGTGAGCCGATTCGAGGTGCGCACCGAGGACCTGAAGCGCGGCCGCAGCATGGCCTACAGCCGATCTCTGATCGTCGACGCCGATGAACCGGCCCGCGTGCTGGCCGTCACCGAAGGCCAGGGCGTGACGATCGGCATCCCCCCGGACGGTCTGCAGAAGATGGTCGTGGAGCCGATCGAAGTGGTCGACTCGCCGGATCTGCCGCCGTTATGGCAGGTGTTCGGTGGCCGCCGGGTAGCTGCCGGCACCTGGCTGCTGCCCGAACTGTCGGTGGAGGTGGCCTCGCCGGATGCGGCGCTGCACGTGGGTCCGCAGTTCGTGATGACCGAGACAGCGGCCCGCAGCAGCGCCGCCGAACTGGCACAGACGGACACGCTCACCGGAGTCTCGTCGCACACCATGTTCCTGGCCAGGGCCAAGGTGGGCCCGTTCCGTTTCGTGGCCGAACCGCTGACCGGCGCCGGTGGCGTCGTGGCGGCACGCACGCAGGTCTACGACGACGGGGCCGGCGGAAAGTTGGTCACCGTGGCGACGCATGTGTTTCAGCGTGCGGCAACAGATCACGCTTGACCACCTTGCCGACATCGTTGCGCGGCAACCGCTCCACGAACACGATGCGGGCGGGTACCCGATAGGGGGTCAATCGCTCCCTGCACCATGCGTCCAGCGTCTGCTCGGTGATCGTGTCGTCCAGGCGGGCCACGAAGGCCCAGGGCACCTCGCCGAGGCGTTCGTCGGGGACCCCGACCACGGCGGCTTCGCGCACCCCGGCGGCGGCCAGCAGGACATCCTCCACGGTGCCGGGGAACACTTTCAGCCCACCGCGGTTGATCATGTCCGACACCCGGCCGTCGAGCCACAGGAAACCGTCGTCGTCGAACCAGCCCAGATCGCCCGTGTGGAACCAGCCGTCGTCGGTGAGCCGATCCAGGAAGGCCGGGTCGATCTTGCGGGCCGCCGTTGTCGGCGTGCGCACCATCACCTCGTCCTCGGTGATCGTGACGTCGATACCAGGCAAAGGGCGACCGACCGAACCGAGTTTGGTCTCACCCCATTCGCGGGCATCGGCTGCCGACCAGCCGACCACCTCGCCGCCGAGCTCGGTTTGGCCGTACGAATTCAGCACCAGCACACCGAATCTGTCGCGGAACCGTGCGGCCTGAACCGGCGAGAGTGGCGCGGTGATGGATCGCACGATCTTCAACGGCGACAGGTCGGTCACCGTCTCGTCGTGCAGCACCATCGTCAGCGCGGCCGGCGGCAACACAGTGGAACGCAACTGGTGTCGCCGAACCAGCGCGGCGAAATCCCCTGGGGCGAAGTGGTTCATCAGAACGACTCCGGATCCAGCCCGGAATGCGAACAGCACTTGATAGATGCCGGCCCACAGGGACAGCGACAGTGGGACCAAATTGGGCATGGGTGCACGTTTGGGTTTGTCGGCGTCCGGCTTGCCTCGCAGTTTGGTCAGCAGCCGGTCGATGAGATCGAGGACCGTGGTGTGCCGTAGCGGCACCGGTTTGGGTGCCCCGGTGGTGCCGGAGGTGAATTGCAGCAGTGCCACGTCGGCGTCGTATTGTCGCGGACCCTGCTGCGCCTCACCCGTGGCAGCGAGTCGCCAGGACAGTCCAGAGCCGATGATGACAGGCAACTTTGACGACGAGAAGCGATGTGCCAGCTCGGGCGTAGTGATGACGGCAACCGGCCGAAGAGTGGCCAGCTGGGATGTCACCTCGGCATCGGCAGCCCGCGGATTGAGCGGTGTGTAGACGCCACCGGCGCACCAGGTGCCGAAAAGTCCGGCGATGGTGGTGGCCTCGTTGGGCAGCATCGCCGCCACCACCCGCCCCGTCTGAACTCCGGCCTCGGTCAGCAACTCACCGAGCCGGCGGGCAGCGACCACCAGATCGTCCCGTGGTACGTCGAATTCGACCGTGTGCACTGCCACGGCGGGCAGGTCGTCGAGCAACTCCGTCAAGCTCACGACTCTGCCTCCAGAGGAAGCCAATTGGGGCTGCGCCTGTCGGAGAAGGCCTTCGGACCCTCATCCTGGTCGGGGTGGCCCCACATCGAGGTCAGATGTTCGGCGCCTGCGCGGCAGGCGTCGGTCAGCCCGTATTCCAAGGCACCCCACAGTGCTCGTTTGGTGGCCCGCATTGCCGCGGGTGAGTTCATGGCGATCTTCTCCGCGAGTTCCTGTGCGACATCGCGTAGTTTCTCCGGCGGATCCACCACCTGGCTGACCATGCCGAGCTCGTAGGCCCGTTGTGCGGTGAGCCGCTCGTGGCTACCCACCAACGCCATCCGCAGCACAGCCTCGGCGGGCATCTTGCGCATCAGGGCGATCGTCTCCAGAGCGCTGACCTGACCGATCGACACGTGCGGGTCGACGAACGTGGCATTCGAGGAGGCGATGACGATGTCGGCGTCGGCCACCCAGTGCAGGCCGCCGCCCGCGCATACGCCGTTGACCGCCGTGATGACGGGTTTACCGACATTGCAGTGCCAACCGGTCAGGCCCAGGTCGAGGGAGGCCATGGTCTCCTGGAACTGATGCACCGCGTCGCCATCGAGGTCGTCGACATCGGCGCCCACCTGGAAAGCGCGTCCATTGCCGGTGTGCACGATGACCCGGACATCGGCGTCGGCATCCAACTCGGCCCACGCCCTGCGGAACTCGTCGCGCATGACTACGTCGTAGGCGTTGAGCCGGTCCGGGCGGTTGTTGATGATCCATCCGACGGGACCGCGCCGCTCGACGATCAGTCGCTGGTAGGTCATGACACCTCCGTGGGATGGTTGTGCATCTGGCGGATCGCTTCCGCCGCCTCTTGGCGGGCTTGCGTCAGTCCGACCTCCAACGACCGCCACAGCGCCTTTTTGGTCACCCGCATCGCGGTAGGGGAGTTGACCGCGATCGCGGCGGCCAGCGTTCCGGCCGCCGCGCGCAACGCGTCGTCTGGCACGACCTCGGAGACTATGCCGAGTTGATAGGCGCGCTGGGCCGAGATCCGTTCACCCTTGCCGCTCAACGTCATTCGAGTGATGGCTTCCATCGGCGATTTACGCAGCAGGGTGATCGCCTCGTAGGCGACGGCTTGCCCCACCGACACGTGTGGATCGACGAAGGAGGCGCGTTCGGCGGCGATCACGATGTCGGCGTCGGCGACCAGGTGAAGGCCGCCCCCGGCGCACACCCCGTTGACCGCTGCGATCACCGGCTTCCAGACGTCGCAGTGCCAGGACGAAATCTTCAGCTCGGCGTCCCTGGTGCGCCGGGAGTGTTTGCGCATCGCCTGTTTGTCGCGGGCGACCTGCACGACGTCCATCCCGGTGCAGAAGGATCGTCCGTTGGCCATGTTGACGATGACCCGCACATCGGGGTCGGCGTCGAGGTCGGCCCACGCGTTTTCCAGCTCGTCGAGCATCAGCGCATCGAAGGCATTGCCGGCATCTGGGCGATTGAGGGTCAGCCAGCCGACCCCGTCGGACTTCTCCACCGCAATCCGCTCGTAGTCGGTCACGATCGCGGGATGTCCTTCCAGGGCTTGCCCTTCCACGGATCGGGCTCCTTGGGCAGACCGAGCACACGTTCCCCGAGAACGTTCTTGTTGATGTCGGTGGTGCCGCCCTCGGTGCCGTTGGCCAGGCTGCGCATCCAGCCCTGCACCTCCCGCGGTAACGCGTCCGCGTCCTCGGTGGCAGTCCAGGCGAGCGCGTCCGTGCCGAGCAGGTCGACCATCAGATCCTGGATCTGCTGGTTCAGCGTGGCCTGATGGACCTTGCCGATGGAGGATGCCGCACCGGGTGATTGGCCGGCCTTGAGCGCCTCCCGGACCCGGACGTTGGTCCAGCCACGGATCTGCTCCTGGGCCCACAGCCGCATGACCTTGTTCCGGATCACGGGATCGGACCAGCGGCCGGTCTCCTGCGCCAGCGTGATCAATCGTTGCGCGCCGGAGCCGCCGAGGCGGCCCATGCCGCCCGAACCCGACCCCGACACCATCTGGCGTTCACTGGACAGCGTCGACGCGCTGACCCGCCAGCCGTCGCCCCGATCGCCGACCCGATGCGCGTCGGGGACCCGGGCGCCGTCCAGGAACACCTCGTTGAACTCCCGCTCACCGGTGATCTGCCGCAGCGGGCGCACCTCGACGCCGGGCTGTCGCATATCGAGCAGAAAATAGGTGATGCCTTGGTGTTTGGGCTGATCCGGGTCGGTGCGGGCCAGCAGAATGCCGAAGTCGGCATCATCGGCCCAGGTCGTCCACACTTTCTGGCCGGTGACCACCCAGTCTGCGTCATTTCCGGGGCCGTCGCGGACGGCGCGAGTGGCCAGCGACGCCAGGTCCGAACCTGCGCCGGGTTCGCTGAACAACTGGCACCACTTCTCCTCGTTCGCCACGATCGGCGGGAGGAAACGCAGGCGCTGTTCCTCGGTGCCGTGGCTGAACAGCGCGGCCGCGGCATTGTTGAGGCCCAAGGGGTTCAACCGCGTGAGCCGCAGCGGTGTCAGCACCGATTCGATGCTGCGGGCCACCACGTTGGAGATACCGAGACCACCGTATTCGGGTAGCCAGGTCGGGGCGACGAGTCCGGTCGCGGCGAAGGTGGGATACCAGGCCCGATAGGCGGCCGGCGTGCGGACGGCGCGCAGTGCCTGGGCGCCCTGGGCTGCGGCGGTCCGCCAATGGGCGGGCACCTCGGCCTCCACCCACATCCGTACTGCGGCGACCGCGTCGTCGGTGCTGGTGGTCTTGTCGATAGGCAGTGTCATCGGCCCTGAAACTCCGCATCCCGTTTGTCCCGGAAGGCGGCCAGCCCCTCCTTGAAATCATCGCTCCGGCTTGACAGCTCGAGAGCCATGGCTTCGTTGTGCAGGTGTCGGTCCAGGTCCAACCCGTGGCCGCTCTGCAACAGCCACTTGGTCAGCCCCAGTGCAACGGTGGGTGCCGCGGCCAACCTGCCCACCAGCTCGTCTGCCGCCGATTCCAGTTGGCCGACGGGATGGGCACCGTGGATGATGTCCCAGTCGGCGGCATCGGCCCCGGATATCTCCTCACCGAGCATCAGCAACCGGCGGGTGCGTACCATCCCGATCACGCGGGGCAGCAGCCAGGCGGCGCCGCTGTCCGGGCTGAACCCGCGGGCCATGAACGGCTCCCAGAATCGGGCGTCGGTGGCGGCCACGCAGAAGTCGGCGGCCATCGCGATGTGGAATCCGAGCCCGGCGGCCCAGCCTCGCACCACGGCGACGATGGGGACCTGCGTCTCGAGCATGAGCGGGATCAACCGGTTCGCTTTGTTCGGCATCCGGCGCTGCGTGCTCCCGACCCGCGGTTTACGTTCGGAGCGTGCGTTGTTGGCGATGAGGTCAGAGCCTGCGCAGAAGTCGGAGCCGTTCGCGTCGATGCGGATGACGCGCACCGTCTCGTCGGTACCGGCGGCCGCGACATGTTCGATCACGGCGTCCAGAACCGTGTCGTTGACGGCGTTGCGGCGGTCGGCACGATCGAACGTGAGCCGCAACTCGGGGCCGAGGTGTTCGACCACGAGTCCGTCGACGCTGGAGTAGGCCATCGGCATATCAGTGTTCGGCGAACTGAGCTGAGACGGCGGTTAGCAACTCGGCGAGGTCGGTCGCCCCGCCGGGGGGATCGGGAAGTCGAACCGGTCCGCGTTCGCGACTGGGCAGCAGGATGGTGGCGTGGCCGGGCGTCGTGATCTGGCCCCGCTGGTTGGTGGCCGCAAGTTCGAGTTCGACGGCCGGCCGGTCACCTTCGGCGAGGAACTTGCGTGCCACGGTGCCGCTGATGGTGTGCAGATCGCCGACGTAATTGAACAGCCGGAACTCGCAGTCCAGTTTCCACAGCCAGGCGTCGTCGCCCATCCAGTCTGTGCAGAGGTGGATGAGCCAGGTCTCGCGCATTCGGCCGTAGTCGAATGTGGTGGGGTTACCGGCATTACGGGCGGCGTCAGGCTCCCAGTGCACCCGCTGCTGGACGTCGGGGACGCCGTGCTCGTTGGGACTATAGAACCGCGGGATGCGTTGCCGATTACGCCATGCCAGTCGTAGTGGGCGCACGCCATACATTCCGGTGCCCATGCCGACGTGCCAGCAGACCATATCGGTGACGGTGAGCGGGCCCTTGGTCAGCGGCCCGACGGTGTCGCCCTCGGCCACGTCTTCCCACCAGCGTGGTTCGGCTCCGCGCGGGGTCTCCTGCGGATAGCGCGCGTCGATCTCGGCGATCTGCTCCGGCGTCCAGGTCTTGAGTTCCACCGCTTCGTACTTCTTGCGGCCGCGCGCCTTGCTTCGCTCGGTGCGGATCATGTTGCGGTACTGGCCGCCCAGGATGGTGCCTTCGTCGTCCCGGAACACCTGGGCAGACCACTCGTGAATGGCGCGACCGGCGAAATCGCTGTTCTTGTCCAGCGCCGCCACCAGGGCATTGCGCCGGAATACCCGGTGCCCGGCGCGCAGCGGTGCCCACCATTCCCGGGATGAGGACGCATAGAACGCGTGTACGCCGCGCAGTGGATCGCCTTTGGTCAGCGCCCGGTCGGTGTCGGACAGTTCGGTGACCTCGTCTTCGCCGATCAACGTGTCGCCGCCGACAAGCGCGGGTGGCGCAATCGACTGGCCCCAGACCGACTTGGTGGCGTAGTCGGGCTCGCACCACAGCGGGTTGGCGTCACCGTAGCTTTCCGCGACATGTCGGAAGGCGTCCTCATTGGGGCGGTGGTAGTGCGGCGGTTGGGTGTGCGGGACGGCGATGCCGACGGTCGCCCGCAGCCGGTCCAGGCCCTCATCGGTGATGCGGCCGGTCTCGGTCATCGAGCAGCCTCCTCAGGTGCGTGTTCCTTGGCCTAAACCAAAGTGAGAATTAAGATACCCGAAAAGTGGAAATGCCGTTAACGCAGGGCGGGTGGGATGTCAGAGAAATCGACAGGGATCACGGTCGACACAAGGGCAGACGGTGTGCGCCGCATTGTGATCGATCGCCCGGAAATCGGAAATTCGTTGTCGCCCTTGGCGCGAGACGCCGTGGCGGATGCCCTGATTGGCGCTCATACGGACGCCGCCGTTCGAGCCGTGCTCTTGACCTCGTCGGGGTCGCGGCACTTCTGCGCCGGGGCGGGGCTGCCGTCCCGATCGGCTGATGCAGCTTCACAGCTCGCGCCCGACCGGCGGCCCGGCGACATCGCCCGCATGCTGGCCCAGGGCTGGCAGAGGCTGGTGAGTGCGGTACTCGACTGCGACAAACCGGTTGTCGCGGCGGTCAACGGGACCGCGGTAGGTGCCGGTGCCAGCCTGGTGTTGGCCTGCGACATCGTGGTGATGGCGCGCCAGTCCACCCTCGTGGAGGCGTTCGTGCACCGCGGGATTCTGCCGGATTCCGGGGCGGTGCACCTGCTCACCAGGATCGTGGGTCTGCGCAAGGCCACCGAACTGTTGATGCTCGGTGAACCGGTGGACGCCGACGAGTGCCTGCGGCTCGGACTGGCGAACCGGGTGGTGCCCGCGGAACAGGTGGATCAGACGGCGGATGCACTGGCAGTGCAGTTGGCAGCGGGCCCGTCGGTGATGCTCGCGCTCACCAAGCGTCTGCTGTCGGTCTCCTCGGAATCCCCACGCGAGCGTGCGTTCGAGCAGGAGGCCTGGGCGGCCGAACTGATCTCCCGGACAAGCGATCTGCAGGAAGGGCTGTACGCGTTCGCCGAACGCCGACCGCCCCGCTTCACCGGGCGCTGAGCTCAGCCGGCGGCCGGCCCGCCGCGGATGATGAACGACGAGCTGTCGTCGATCCGGTCGATCGCCTCGGCAACCCCTTCCGCGGTGAGGTCGGTGTCTTCGATTCCCTTGGTCACGCCGATGAACACCCTGGACACCTTGCCCGCCCCGACCGAATAGATGTGCGCCGTGCGCTCGCAACTGCGGTGTGCCAGATAGATCACGACCGGGGTGACCAGTTCCGGGTCCATCGCCTTGCCCGCCTCGCCCATGATGTCCTCGGTCATCCGGGTCCGCGCGATGGGGGCGATGGCGTTGACGGTGATGCCGTTGCGTGCGCCCTCGATCGCCAGCACATGCATCATGCCGACCAGGCCCATCTTGGCCGCACCGTAGTTGGCTTGACCGAAGTTGCCGAAAAGCCCGGTACCCGAGGTTGTTTGCACGATTCGGCCGTAGTTCTGCTGTCGCATCACCGGCCACACCGCGCGTGTCACGTTGAACGCGCCGGTGAGGTGCACGGCGATCACCGCGTCCACCTGGTCGGCGGTCATGTTCTTGAAAGCGGCGTCGCGCAGGATGCCGGCGTTGTTCACCAGGATGTCCACGCGCCCGAACGCCTCGGCCGCGGCCGCGACGATGGCCTGGCCACCCGCCTCGGTGGCCACCGAGTCACCGTTGGCGATGGCGGTGCCGCCTCGGGCGGTGATCTCGTCCACCACCCGCTGCGCGGCCGATGTCGAAGCTCCGCTGCCGTCGACCGCGCTGCCGAGATCGTTGACCACCACCCGCGCGCCACGACGCGCCAGTTCGAGCGCATGGCAGCGGCCGAGGCCCCCGCCCGCTCCGGTGACGATGGCTACCTGGTCCTCGAATGTGATTGACATGGGTGAGAGGTTACATTTGCATGAACGAGAATGTGCATTTGCATCGGAGGATGTCATGGCAGCCGATCTGCTGGGTGATGCGCCATCCCGCGCCGCACGCTTACGCCCGCGATACCGCGCGGCCGGCGTCTGGTCCGAACGGCCGCTGGACCTCGTTCGCTTCACCGCGGCAAGGTATCCCACGCGGCCCGCACTGATCACCCGTGGCGTCGAACTCAGCTACTCGGAATTGGATGAACGCATCGACCGGGTCTGTCAGACGCTGACCGAGGCCGGCGTGGCACCGGGTACACCGGTTGTCGTCGTGGTCGGCAACGACGTCGACTCGGTGGTGGCAGTCCATGCCGTAGAACGTGTGGATGCCGTGGTGCTGCTGGTGCCACGCAGCGCCGGGGCCGCACAGGTGGTCGATATCGTTGATCGCACCGGGGCGGCGTTCGGTCTCGCACCGAATTGGCCTGACGTTACGAAACCGGATTTGGTAGGGCGCTGCACCTGGATCGCGGTTCCGGCCGCGATCACCGCGGCGCCGGTTCGCCCGCAACGGCCTGCCGACGAGCCGTCGTTCGTGCTGTTCACCTCTGGTACCACCGCAAGACCCAAGGGGGTGGTGCACTCTTTGAGCACCCTGCGGAAGGCGTCGGCCAACTACATCGCTGCCACCGGTCTGAGTGCTGAGGACCGGATCTTCTTGATCAGTCCGCTCGCTTCGGTGACCGGGGTGGTGCAGACGCTGTTCATCGCCCCGATGCTCGCGGTGCCGGTGGTGCTGGAGGATCGTTGGGAACCCGCGGCCACCTGCGATCTGCTGCTGGCCACGGGCGCGACTTGGTACGGCGGGCCCGACCGGCTGTTGGACCGGTTGCTCGCCGAGGCGGTGGCACGGGACCGGGCGGTACCGTTGCGGGCGGTGTACCTGGGCGGCACGATGCTGGACCGCCGGATCGTCGAGCGCATCGAGGAGGATTTCGGGATCGTCGTGATGCGTGCCTACGGATCGTCGGAAGTTCCCGTCAGCACCTCCGGCCAGCGCACCGGTCCACGGCAGGTACGGCATGCCGACGACGGAGTGCCGCTGGCGGACGTGGAGGTCCGGCTGGGCTCGGCCGACGATCCCGCGGAATGCTGCATCCGTGGCCCGCACGCCTTCATGGGCTACACCGACGTCGAGGCCGACACAGCCGCGTTCGACGGGGAGTGGTTCCGCACCGGCGATATCGCCGAGGTGGTGGACGGGCGCGTGCGCATTGTGGGGCGGATCAAGGACATCGTGATCCGCAACGGCATGAAGATTCCGGCTGTTGAGGTGGAGGAGGCGGTGGCCAGGATCGCCGGGGTGCGCGAGTGCGCGGCGTACTCGGTGCCCGACGCGACCACCGGAGAGCGGCTCGCCGTTGCGGTGGTACTCGACGGGTCCGCGGAACTCTCCCTGCGAGAGGTGGCGGCAGCGCTGATATCGGCGGGCCTGCCCAAGTACAAGCTGCCGGAGGAATTGGTGTTCTGGGACCAGTCGTTGCCGATCAACGCCAACGGCAAGGTGGAACGAAAAACATTGCACCAGAATGCACACGGTCGGCCCCGCGCGGTGGCCGACCGTCTGGCTGCGACGCCGTGATGCGCTAGCCCTTAGTGCCGCCGCTGACGTTGATCGTCGCCTTGTTCATCCGGGCCTGCCAGTCCGACGAACTGTCGCTGTGCTCCCGCTTGGACAGCGCCTGGATGGACACGTCGTGGCCCTCGGCAGCCTTACGTAGGCTCCCGACGGTCGCCTGCTCCTTGCTGATGTGGGTGAAGGGATCCCAGTGGTACCAGCGCATCGCGTTCTCATACGTCATCTTGTTGATATCGGTTGCCGGAACGTCGAACTTCTTGAGGACCTCGTCGAGCGCCTCGGGCGCGTCGGGCCACATCGAGTCGCTGTGCGGATAATCGGCCTCCCAGCAGATGTTGTCGATACCGATCTGATGGCGCAGTTCCACGCCTACCGGATCGGAGATGAAACAGGTCAGGAAGTGCTCACGGAAGAACTCCGAGGGCGTCTGCTTGCCGAAGTCCTGACCCGTCCAGGTGGAGTGCATCTCGTAGGTCCGGTCGGCCCGGTCGAGGAAGTACGGGATCCAGCCGGTGCCGCCCTCGGAGAGGGCGATCTTCAGGCCGGGGTAGGTCTTCACGGGCTTGGACCACAACAGATCCGCCGCGGCCTGCACGATGTTCATCGGTTGCAGGGTGATCATCACGTCCATCGGGGCGTCAGGCGCGGTGATCGCCAGCCGGCCCGATGAGCCGATGTGCACGTTGAGCACCGTGTCGGTATCGACAAGGGCTTCCCACATCGGTTTCCAGTGGTCCAGATCGTGGAAGCTCGGGTAGCCCATCGCCGCCGGGTTTTCGGTGAAGGTCAGCGAGTGCACACCGCGGGCGGCGTTGCGACGGATCTCCTTTGCGCAGGCCTCGGGGTCCCAGATGACCGGCAGGGTCATCGGGATGAAGCGCGCGGGATAGGCTCCGCACCACTCCTCGACGTGCCAGTCGTTGTAGGCCTGTACAAGGGCCACGGAGAATTCGTGGTCCTCGGTGGCGAACAGCCTTCCGGCGAAGCCCGGGAACGACGGGAAGCACATCGAGCCGAGGATTCCCCCGGCGTTCATGTCCTTGACTCGCTCATCGACGTTGTAGCAACCGGGCCTGATCTCGTCGAGCCCCTGTGGTTCGAGGCCGTACTCTTCCTTCGGCCTGCCGGCCACCGCATTGAGCGCGACGTTGGGAATGACGACGTCGCGGAACTGCCAGGTGTCACTACCGTCGGCGTTGTGCAACAGTCGTGGCGCGTCATCCTGGTACTTCTTGGCCAGGTGGTTCTTGAACATGTCGGGCGGCTCGACGATGTGGTCGTCGACGCTGACCAGGATCATGTCGTCTTTGTTCATGTCATTTCCTCTCGGGTGGTGCCGGTGTGAGGGGCCTGAATACGGGAACGACGAAGCCGTCGTCGTCGTGACGGAAGTCGAGGATGAGCGGCAGCCCGGCCTCTAGGTCGTCGGGAGAGCAGTGTTCGATATTCGTCATCAGCCGGGGGCCCTCGGCCAGGTCGACCATGGCGACCACCGACGTTGCAGCGTCCTGGTGGACGACCGTCCAGGTGTACAGCGTCGCGCGACCGCCGGCCGGAATCGAGGACACGTCTTCACCCCAGCAATAGGGGCAGAAGGGTCTGGGATACAAGGAATTCCGTCCGCAGGATGCGCAGGTAGTGACCAGCAATGCGCCGTTCTGGACGGCGGCCCACCACGCTTCGCTGTCGCTGTCGGTCATCGGCCGGTTCGGGGCGCTCATCAGTTCCTCCCCAGGATCGTGGTGGCGCTGTGGCTGAAGAAGCCACCCATCGCGTGCACGCAGGCCAGTTCAGCGTCGTCGACCTGGCGGTCACCGCATTCGCCGCGCAGTTGCCGAACCGCTTCGACCAGAAGGAACATGCCCCGCATCCCGGGGTGACAGGAGGCCAACCCGCCTCCGTCTGTGTTGGTGGGCAGCGTCCCACCGGGCCGCAACGCTCCGGATTCGATGAACTTGCCGCCATCGCCCTTGGCGCAGAACCCGAGATCCTCAACGGTTAAAAGCACTGTGGCGGTGAAGGAGTCGTAGAGTTGGCAGACGTCGATATCGGCTGGGCGCACTCCGGCCCGGGCGAAGGCTTCCGGTCCGGACACCGCGGCCGCCGACGTGGTGAAGTCACCCCATTCACTCATGCTGACATGCGAGGCCGCGTCGGCTGATCCGAGGATCCAGACCGGGTCCTTGGCGCACGAGCGGGCGACGGCTTCACTGGCGAGCACCACAGCACCGCCGCCGTCGGTCCGCAGGCAGACGTGCTTGGTGGTGAAAGGGTCTGCCAGCATGGGCGCCGACGCGACGTCGGCCAGGGTGATGCGGTCGCGTTCGAATGCGTTGGGGTTCATGGCCGACCACTCGTGCGCCGCCACCGCCACCTCTGCGAGTTGCTCTACGGTGGTGCCGAATTCGATCATGTGCCTGCGCGCTGCCATGGCGTATTTGGCTATCAGAGAGGCGCCGTACGGGGCCTCGTACTGCATGGCGCCGCCGGTGTTCATCGCCGCAACCAATCTGCGCACCCGGCGTTTGACATCGGAGCGAGCGGTGGACCCGTAGGTCAGAAGGACGACGTCGACCTCGCCTGTCGCGATGGCCGCGACCGCATGTCGAGTCATTACCTCCCAGGAGGATCCGCCTACATTGGTGGCGTCGACCCAGCGCGGCCGCAGCCCCAGGTATTCGCTGACCTCGATCGGCGGGAGCAATGTGCCGTGGCCACCGAAGCCGTCGATATCGTCCTTGGTCAGCCCCGCATCGCTGACGGCGCGGCGCGCGGCCTGAGCCATCAACCCCATCGCGGTCATCTGGGGAACCCTCCCGCAATCGGACAGGCCGGCTCCCACGATGGCAACACGTCTGGTTGGCATAGCCCATGTTAACCACACCGATAATGGCGTATGCGAATCGGCGCAAATGATCGTTCTCGTTGCGTAAGGTAAACCCGGTGCAACAGAATTTCAGGGCGAAGCTGCGCGGCGATCGGTTGGTACTGTGCCTGGCCCTGTTGAACTCCCGAACTCCAGAGGTCCCGGCCATCGCCGCCTCCTGCGGTTACGACGCGATCTATGTGGACCTCGAGCACACGTCGGCATCGCTGGATACCGCCGCGCTGATGTGTGTTGGAGCGGCGGGGGCCGGCATCGCCGGTTTGGTTCGGGTGCCCTCGCATGATCCGAGTGTGATCGCCCGAGTGCTCGATGCGGGGGCAGTGGGAATCATTGTGCCACATGTTAATTCCTCAGACGAGGCGTCCACGGTGGTGTGCGCGGCCCGATTTCCTCCCATCGGCCGGCGGTCGATCTCCGGTCCCAATGTGGTCAGCGGATTCGGCCCGAGAAGTCCGTCGGAGCTCGCCGCCGCACTGGAGGACCAGACTGTGGTGGCGGTGATGATCGAGACTCCCGATGCGGTTGCGGGCTGTGAGGGTATCGCCGCGGTGGCGGGAGTCGACATGATCCTGCTCGGGCCGAGTGATCTGACCGCCGAGATGGGAATCCACGGCGACTATGAGAATGAGCGTTTCCGTTATGCGGTAAGCTCTGTTGCAGCGGCCTGCCGTAGGCACGGTGTGGCGCTCGGGATAGCCGGTATCAAATCGGTTGACCTGCTGGAACGATTCGTCGGGCTCGGCCTGCGATTCATCTCGGCGGGTACCGATGTCGGGATGATGACCGAGGCGGCCACCTCCCGAGCGCTGGCGCTTCGTGCCCTACCGATTGGTCGCTGACAGCACAGGCCGCGTCACGACGACAGGAGCACGGATGCCCACCGCGATTTACACCGAACAGGTCACCGACTCGATGGCCTGGACCGGCGCCGATTTCACCAGCAAGGAGGATTTCTGCTTCGATCTGTCGGCACGCAACGTGGCGGCGCTGGAGTCGATCCTGGTGAAGACGGCCGCCAAGGACCGGGACGACATCACCTTCGACGACGTCCGCCACCCCGACCTCGATGACGACCTCGCGAGGTTGTACCGGGATCTGATGTTCGGCAAAGGGCTGGCATGCGTCCGCGGGTTCCCGGTCGAGCAGCATTCGGTGGAAGAGCTCGAGCGCATCTACTGGGCGTTCTGCTGGCACCTGGGTTATCCGGTGTCCAACAACTCCTTTGGGCATCGACTGGTGCGGGTGCAGGAAGAGATCCTGCCCAATGGGGTGCAGCCGGCGCGCGGTACGAAATCCAGCGCGGAGCTGGCCATGCACAACGATGCCGCCGACATTCTGTCGCTGCTGTGTGTGTACCCGGCACTCTCCGGCGGCGAAAGCCAGTTCGCCAGCGGCCCCGCCGCGCACAATCGGATTCTCGTCGAGCGGCCGGACTTGCTCGAGGTGCTGTACCAGGGGTTCCCGCACCATCGCCGCAGCGAGCAACCCGATGACCAACCCGATGTCACGCCCTATGACGTGCCGGTGTTCTCTCAGATCGACGGCCGCATCTGCATCAATTTCACCTACAGCAGCATCCTTCCCGCGATGAAGACGATCGGTCGCGAATTCACACCGATCCAGGAGGAGGCGATCGAACTCCTGCGCAACATCCTCGTGGAGCAGCAGGTGGAGTTCCGGCTCGAATCGGGTGAGGCGGCGGTAGCCAACAATTTCGCGATGTGCCACTCGCGCTCGGACTTCGTCAGCAGCAACGATCCGAAGAAGGCTCGCTGCTTTCTGCGCGCCTGGATGGAGGTCCCCCGCGAAGACCGCAGGCTGCCACTGGGCCGTGAGTACTTCCACATGGAGAACAAGGATCTGCGGCTCGGCTACGACATCGTCGAGGGTCGCGACGGCGCGATCGCGCGCAACGACTACAAGAACGTCGACAGCGCGCTGGCCGACATGTTCAAGGCCGCGCAGGCCAAGCCCAAGCTGAACAGGTGACCGGAGTTGGGCCGCATCCGCGGCTGGTCTATGAGCGGTGGACCGATCCGATCGCCGGCGACGTGCTCGGGCTCGCCGATATCGATGTCGTCAAGCTGGAACTCTCGGCATCCGACGAACAGAATTGGGCGGCGCTCGAGTCGGCGCACGGCTACCAGGTGGCCACCCGCACCGACACGGCATCGGTACCCGGCGGAGCGAAGTGGCTTGCCGGACCCGATCTGATCTCGCGCTGCGACAACCTGTTGGCTGTCTGTTCGGCCGGTGCCGGTTACGACGTGATCGACGTCGAGGCCTGTACCCGTGCCGGGGTGGCGGTATGCAACAACTCGGGTCCGGGTGCGGAGGCCGTTGCCGAACACGCACTCGGATTCATGCTCGATCTGGCGAAGAAGATCACGGTCTCGGACCGGACTCTGCGCGCGGGCCCGCTGCAGAACCGGCTGGCGTTGCGGGGCACCCAATTGCTGGGCAAGACCCTCGGTGTGATCGGACTGGGGGCCATCGGAAGTCGGTTGGTGGAACTGTGCGCACCGTTCGGGATGGAAGTCCTGGTCTTCGACCCATACCTGGACGAGGTGGCGGCCGTGGGCCGCAGAGTGACCAGGGTGGCGCTGGCGGAACTGGTGCGGCGGTCCGACTTCGTGCAGGTAACTTGCCCGCTCACGACGGAGACCGCAGGTCTGATCGGACGGGCCGAGTTCGCCGCCATGAAGCCCACCGCGTACTTCATCACGACCGCGCGCGGACCGGTACACGATGAGACCGCTCTGTTGGACGCCCTGCGCAGTGGTGATATCGCCGGGGCGGGCCTTGATGTCTTTCACACCGAGCCGCCACGTGCCGACGATCCGCTGCTACAGATGGCCAATGTGGTCGCCAGCCCGCACACGGCGGGAATCACCGTCGAAGCCGCCCGAGATATCGCGGTGGCCACCGCCACCCAATGGACGACCATCTTCGGGGGTCAGTTGCCGCCGCGATTGCTCAATCCGGATGTGTGGCCGCGTTATTGCGAGCGTTTCCATGACATGTTCGGGTTCCGGCCGAATGCCCAACCGGACCCGGCAGATCTCGATCCGAACCGAAGGTGACCAGCGTGGGATATCAGACAATCGAGTTCGAGGTGCGCGGGCACACGGCCTGCGTGACCCTGAACCGCCCCGAAGTGCTCAACGCCATCAACGACGAGATGATCGCCGAACTGGCCGAGGTCTATACCGAGATCGAACTCTCGCAGGACATCTGGACCGTGATCATCACGGGAGCGGGGCGGGCTTTGTGTGTCGGGGCCGATGTCAACAAGGCTGCCGACCACGACATGGAGAACGCGGCGGGCATCGACAATCAGGGTGAGCCCATCCTGAGCTCGCTACGGCAGTGGGATGCTCCCCAGGAGGCCACGCCGCCCTGGCTTCAGATGACGAAACCGATCATCTGCGCGGTCAACGGAATCGCCTGTGGAGCTGGGATGGATCTTGTCACCACGGCCGATATCACCATCGCTTCGAAGACAGCGACGTTGATGGATCCACATGTGAGCATCGGGGTGACCTCCGGCAGGGAAGCTGTGCGGCTGGCGCGGATCCTGCCGCTGCCAGTCGCCATGCGGCTGGTGCTTATGGGCCGGCACGAGCGTCTGGACGCCCGGCGAGGCTATGAGCTGGGCATCTTCACCGAGGTGGTGCCCGCCGATGCACTCATGGAGCGGGCGTGGGAAATCGCCAACACCGTGAATGCGAATGCACCATTGGCGGTGCGTGGCTCGCGGATGGCGGTCCGAAAAGGGCTGACCCTGCCGATCTATGAGGCCGAACTGCTGGCCGAGAACTACCGCATGAAGGTGGCACTCACGAAGGACGCGATCGAGGGTCCGCGCGCATTCCTGGAGAAGCGCGCGCCGCAGTGGCGGGCTCGCTAGCCCGCCACGCGACGCGAGCTACGTCAAGCCGAAGAAGTTCTTTGCGTTGGTGGACAGCACTTTTCGCTTGGTCTCCTCGTCCAGTCCGGCGGTGGCCCTGTTGGCGACGTCGGTGCTGTGCGGCCAGTTGGTGTCGTTGTGCGGGTAATCGGTCTCGAACATCAGCTGGTCGGGTCCGACCAGATCGAGGATCCGGAACGCCACCGGGTCGCCGAAGGTCGAGAACCATACCCGGCCCGGAACCTGAGTGCTCGGCGGCTCGGTGAGCAAGGGATGGATGCCACCCCAGGCCCGGCGATCTTCCCAGACCTCGTCGACCCGCTGTAGGTAATAGGGAATCCAGCCGGCCTGCGCCTCGGCGAAGGCGAGTTTGAGCTTCGGGAATTGCCTGAGCTTGGCGGAGAACAGCCAGTCCACCAGTGCGATAGTGCAGTTGACCGCCATGAGTGCGCTGGTGACGACATGCGGGGAATCGGGAGAGGATTTCGTCAGTGACGAGCTCGACCCGATGTGCAGCATGATGCCGACATTGTTGCGCTCGCACGCTGCGAAGAAAGGGTCCCAATAACCGCTGTGGATGGACGGCAGGTCCAAGCGCGCCGGCAGTTCTGAGAAGCAGACGGCCGGCATCCCCTTGGCGGCGACGCGGTCCACTTCCTGGGCGGCCAGGTCGACGTCCCAGAGCGGGATGATGCCGAGCGGGATCAGTCGCCCGTTCGAGCCCGCGCCCCACTCCTCGATCTGGAAGTCGTTATAGGCCTGTACGCACAGCAGTGCGAGGTCTTTGTCCTTGCCGTGCAGGAACCGCTGCCCACAGAAGCGCACGAGGGTGTTGGGGAAACAGGCCGAGGCCTCGATCCCCGCGATGTCCATGTCGGCGAGGCGATCGGCCGGACGGTAGCAACCGGGCCGCATCTCGTCGTAGGTGATCGGGTCCGTTGTCAGCTCGTCGATTTCATAGCCGACGGCGGCGCTGATCAGTGGGATCGGGATGATCGCGTCTTCGTAGTGCCAGATGTCGGCATCGCGGCCGTCCGCATCGTCGATGAACGCGACATCCGAGGTGACGGTCGGGTCCATGCGCCCACGGTGCCGGATGATGCGCGGGCCGACGTCGCGATAGCGTGCCGGCAGCCTGCTCGTCCACAGATCCGCTGGCTCCACCAGGTGGTCGTCGGGCGAGACGATGGGGATATCGGTTGAGATGGCTGAGCTCAAAGCTGCACTCCTTCACAGGCGCCCTGATACAAAGAATTCCCGATTGCGAGAATGACCGTTCTCACGATAGCGCATGCTGTCTGGCTGCGTATCCGGCAGTGGGATGTGGGCGTGAAAATCAACATACCCGTGAATGTAGATCGCAAATTCTCACCGGCGATCCCGTATCCTGCTAGGCATCATGAACGCGAAAAAGGGCACGAATCCCAGCAGTGCGGGAGCCGAGTTGGAGATCGTTGATGCCGAGTTGGACATCCCCGCGGCGAGTTGGCAGCAGCGGACCATCGAACGACGGCTCAGCACCGCGCGTGCGCGAGCACTGGCGCGCAGCTCACGGTTTCTGGCCACCGCGCTGGAACTCGTCGAGGAGTCCGGTCGAGCCGATTTCACCATCCAGGCCCTCATCGACCGCTCGAACTTGAGCCTGCGGGCCTTCTACCAGCACTTTGCCGGTAAAGAAGAACTGCTCCTCGCGTTATATGAGAACGTCACCAGCCAGTTCACCGAGAGCATCCGCCAAGAGGTCGCGGCAGCCGATGGTCCGATGGACCAACTTGAAGCCTTCTGCCGCGGGTTCCTTTCGCGGGCGGAATCCTCGGAGAAGGTCGGCGGTCGGGTCATGACCATCTACAACCTGAGCCTGGAGATCGAGCGACCCGCCGACTTCGCGAAGATCTGGGAGCCGCATCACAAGCTGCTCACCAAGATCGTCACGTCCTGCTCACGGGCCGGCCTGGTGCGGAAGGACCTGACCCCCGCCCAGTTGACCACGCTGCTGAACTCCACGCTGACCGCACTCGCGCAGATCGGGGTCTTCCAGGTCGGGGCCAAAGCAGTCGCGCTCAGCGAGGATCAACTGTGGGCCTGGTGCAAGCAGGCGGTCTCGCCGCCGGCCGACGAGAAGCCGAAACCGGCGCGGGCCAAGTCTGCGCCACGCGCCGGCACGGCTCGCCGGTCCGGCAAGCTAACGGGGTAGGCCGAGCCCGCGCTGGGCAATTATCGATCGCTGTACCTCGCTGGTGCCCGCATATATCGTCGTGCCCAGGGAGAACCTCATCAATTGCTCGAATCTTCCGTGTTCGGGTGCGGTCGGGTCGAGGTAGCTGCGCACCCCGTCCGGTCCGAGCAGTTCGACGATGTCCTGGCTGGCGCGCTCCAGCGCCTCGGTGCTGAAGAGCTTGGACATCGGGCCCTCCGCGACCGGATGCCTGCCCTGCTCACTCATCCATACGCAGCGTCGCAGCAGCAACTCTGAGACCTCTGTTTCCATTGCGACCCTGGCGATTCGGCGTCGCACATCGGAGTCGACGATGGGTGGCTGACAACCCTCGGCCGGGGTTGCCCGCGCCCACCGCTCAGCGTGGTGGAGCAACCTGGCAATGTGGGGCCCCCAGCCCGAGGCGTGTTCATCCCGCAGGGACAGCCCGAGAACCTGCCAGCCGCCGTCGATCTCGCCGACGCGCCACTGGTCGCCGATACGGACGTCGCTGTAGAAGGTGATGTTGGTGCGCTCTCCGGATAGTGTCCAGACAGCCTGTGCCTCGAATCCTGTGCTGTCCAGCGGCACCAGGAACATGGTGAGCCCCTTGTGCTTGGGCTTCTCTGGGCTGGTACGGGCAAGCAGGAAGACGAAATCGGCGATGTGGCCGTTCGTGGTGAACATCTTGGAGCCGTTGATCACCCAATCCTCGCCATCACGTACGGCGCGAGTGGCCGCCGCGGCGACATCTGAGCCGCATTCGGGTTCGGTGAAACCCAGCGCGATCGTGAGGTCCCCGCTCATCGCGGACGGAACGATCCTCTCCTGCAGCTCCGGGGAGCCGATAGCGCGAATGATGGATGCCACCATCCTGGTGGTCTCCGACAGGTAGACCGGTGCGTCGAATCGCATCATGAGTTCCTTGACCACCTGCTCGGCCCATGGACCGCGGTCCTGGCCGCCGAATTCCACCGGCCAGCCCGGGGCGAAGTAGCCTTCTTCGACCAAGCCCTTGGCGAAGCCGTCGTCGTGGGCGACCCCGCTGCGATAGATCTGCTCCTCGAATTCCGGCGTAAGGACTTCCTGTAGGTGTGCGCGCACCTCGTCGCGGAATGCTGTGGTCTCCGAATCAAGCCGAAAGTGCATGCCCACATACCCTCTGTCGTCGAACTGTCCGTGTAGATACTGATACTCTCAAAAGTGAGAACTATCATATCCGCAGGAGTGGAGCGACGTGGACCTGACTCTGTCCGAGGAACAACGCCAGCTCGTTGATTCGTTCGCTGCCTTGTACGCGCGGGAATCCAGCACCGAACGGGTGCGTGCCGCCGAACCACTGGGATTCGACCCCGCCCTGTGGGCGGCGCTGAGTGCTACCGGTGCGGTCGAGATGGCTGTCCCCGAGGAGCATGGCGGCTGCGGTGCATCGGTTCTGGAACTGGCACTGCTGGCCGAACAGCACGGCAGGGCAACCGGTTCCGCTCCGGTGATCGAGGCTCAGGTGGCCGCCTGGCTCCTGGCCCGATGCGGTGCGACCGGCGCGGAGTTGCTTGCCGCGGCGGCGTCGGGGGAGCGGTTGGTCACCTTCTCGCCCCGCCCTACCCCTCGGCCTCAACTCGCGTTGGTGCCGGCGGGTGCGGTCGCCGACGTGGTGATCGCGCTGATCGGAGACCGCCTGGTGGCCGCGCCGATTCGGACGCGCACCATCGTCGAGAACCTCGGCACTTTGCCGCTCGCCGATGTGGAGATCGACGCGGAGGCGGTCACCCTGGCCGAGGGAAATGTGGCGGTGGATGTCTATTCGGCAGGGCTGGATCGCTGGCTCACACTGACCGCGGCTGCGTTGGCCGGCATCGGGGCGCGGGCCATCGAGGTAGGCGCGCAGTATGCAAAGGAGAGGCACGCATTCGGTGCGCCGATCGGGTCTTTCCAGGCGGTCTCCCATCCGCTGGCCGACGGTGCCACCGCCGTCGACGGTGCCCGGCTGCTGGCGTTCAAGGCGGCGTGTGCGTTCGACGATGAGCCCGGCCGGGCAACCGAACTGTCCGCCATGTCATTTGCCTTCGCCGCTGAGTCCGCCCGCGGGGCGACCCGCACCAGCCTGCATGTGCACGGTGGCTACGGCTTCGGTATGGAGGCCGATGTTCAGCTGTACTACCGCCGGGCTCGGGGATGGATGATGGTGTACGGGGACCCGGTGACCGCACTGGACAGGGTCGCGGATGCCCGCTACGGCACCGCCTGCTGATCGGCGGTCCGCGACCGCAGGGCGACCTCTATGGGTTTCATTCGGGCGCCCGGACCTGATCCTTGAGCGCGAGTACTACCGGCGGGGCGCTGCGCCAGTCCGGCACGCCCTGTTCGGGGCCCGCGGTGGCCAGTTTGTCCTCGCGGATACCGGCCCAATGCGAGTGATTGAGCTGGTGCAAGGTGAAACACGCCTGCAGGGAGTTGTAGAAACCCATGTTGTCCTGGGTTTGATTGACCGACTCCTTGATGAGCAGAGCGGCCATGGTGGGCACCGCGGCGATGCGGCGCGCGAGTTCAAGCGTGTTGTCGGCAAGGTCCTCTCGGGTGAACACCTTGCTGACCATGCCCAGTCCGTGTGCCTCGTGGATGTCGATGGCATCACCGGTGAGCATCAGCTCCTTGGCCTTTCGCGGACCGAACTCCCAGGGATGGCCGAAGTACTCCATGCCGCACATGCCCAGCCGAGTGCCGACCACATCCGCGAATCGCACGTCTTCGCTGCCGACGATCAGGTCGCAGGCCCACATCAGCATCAGACCGGCAGAGAACACATCGCCGTGCACCTGCGCGATGGTGATCTTGCGAAGGTTGCGCCAGCGCAGAGTGTTCTGGAAGAAGTAGTGCCATTCCTGCAGCATGCATTTCTCGGCGCCCTCGCGGGTGCCACCGTTGATGGCCGCGGTCGGATGTTGGCCGGGGCCCGGCAGATACTCGCTGATGGCCTGTTTTGATCCGATGTCGTGGCCGGACGAGAACATTTTGCCCTCACCGGCCAAGATGACCACCCGGACGGTGTCATCGGCCTCGGCGGCGCCGAAGGCCTCGTCGAGCTCCGCGAGCATGCCGCGGTTCTGGGCGTTGCGCTGATCGGGGCGATTCAACGATATCCGCACGATTGCGCCGTCGTCGTAGCTTTGCAACTTCAGGAACCGGTATCCGTCCACTGTTCTCCCTATGCCGCTTGTGGTAATGATGTTATCGGTCAGTGAGAAGCAATGTTCTCATAATGCGTCAGGAGAGCCCCGATGACCCATCCGGCCCGTGAGATCTGGGATGCCGACAACCATCTGTACGAACCCACCGATGCCTACACCCGGCATCTGCCGAAGCAGTACCGCAGCGCGATCCAGTGGATCCAGGTCAACGGTCAGACGAAGCTGATGATCAAGGGCCGGCTCACCGACACCATTCCGAACCCGACCTACGATGTTGTTGCGTCTCCCGGGGCCTGGGCAGATTACTTCCGCGGGATCAATCCGGACGGAAAGTCATTGCGGGAGTTGGCCAATCCCATCGCCTGCCCAGAATCGTTCCGGCGGGCCGAAGAGCGGTTGGCGTTACTCGACGAGCAGGGTGTGCACGCCTGCGTGATGTTCCCGACAACCGGCGGCATGCTCGAGGAACGGATGACCGACGACATCGAACTCTCGCACGCGGTTGTCCACGCGTACAACGAGTGGCTGCTGGAGGAGTGGAGCTTCGACTACCGCGGCCGTATTTTCGCAACGCCGGTGATCACCCTTCCCGATGTCGACAAGGCTGTAGCTGAACTGGACTGGTGTGTGGAGCGCGGCGCTCGCGCGGTCCTGGTGAACCCCCGGCCGGTGGCGACGGTCTCCGGTCACACCACCTCGATGGGGCAGCCGTACTTCGATCCGTTCTGGGCGCGACTGGCGCACCACGGCATCCCGGTGCTCATGCACGCCTGTGACTCCGGCTATGACCGGTACAGCCGTGACTGGGAGGGGGCCGGAGCGGAGTACCTGCCGTTCAAACCCGATGCTTTCAAGACGATCGTGTACGAGGACGCGCGATCGATCCTGGACACGTGTGCGGCGCTGGTGGCTCACGGTGTCTTCACGCGCCACCCGGGCGTACGGATAGGTGTCATCGAGAACGGCGGCAACTGGGTGCCCAGGCTGGTCGAACTCTTCGACCGGGTCTACAAGAAGATGCCCGCGGAGTTCGCGGAACACCCTGTCGCCCAATTCAAACGCCATGTATGGGTGAATCCGTTCCACGAGGAGGACATGAGCGGGCTCATCGACCTGATCGGCGCCGACAGGGTGCTGTTCGGGTCGGATTATCCGCATCCCGAAGGCCTGGCGCACCCGGCGGAGCTGACTCCCGAGATCGCTGCCCTGGACGAACCTGTGATCGATCGCATCATGGGCGCCAACCTGCGCGAGCTGTTGACGGTGGTGTCGCGAGGATGAGCAATCCAAGAGTGATCCTGTGGGGACCGGGCCAGGTGGGCATCGGGGCATTGCGCGCGGTCATCGCGCACCCCGGGTTGGATCTGGTCGGGCTGATCGTACATTCGGAGGCCAAGGACGGTCGCGATGCCGGCGATATCTGCGGTCTGCCCGATACCGGCGTGATCGCCACTCGCGATATCGGTGCGGCTCTCGCGATCGACGCCCATGTCGTGGCCTTTTTCGCCTCTGGCGATTACCGCTACCACGAGGCGGCTGAGGACGTGGCTCGTTGTCTGCGTGCCGGCAAGAATGTGGTCTGCACATCGCTTGTGCCGCTGTGCTATCCACCGGCCGCAGACCGTGAAACTGTGCAGCTGCTGGAAGCCGCCTGCCGCGAGGGCGGTACCAGCCTGTTCAACAGCGGCGTCGATCCCGGCTGGGCCAACGACGTCATCGCCTTGACGATGACCGGTTTCAGCAGCCGAGTCGACACCATCACCATGCTGGAGATCCTCGACTACGGTCCGATCGCACAGCCCGAGATCATGTTCGATTTCATGGGCTTCGGCCACGAGCCCGATTACCCGGCACCGTTGTTCGACGCTACCCGGCTGGCCGCGCTGTGGGCGCCGATCATCCATTTGGTCGCCGACGGTGTCGGGTTGCCGCTCGATGATGTGGTGACGACCATCGACAAATGGCTGGCCACCGAGCGGTACGAGGTCGCTTCAGGCTGGATCGAGCCGGGAACCATGGGCGGTATGCGGTTCAAACTCGCCGGCATGGTCGACGGAGAAGAACGAATCATGCTGGAACACATCACTCGGATGGGGGAGCAGTCCGCCCCGAACTGGCCGCGGCACCCTTCACCGCACGGTGGCTACCGGGTGATTGTCGACGGAATGCCGACCTACACCGTCGACATCGAGATGCATGGCCGCGGCAACAACATGCGTGGGCTCACCTACGCAACGGTGATGCGCGAGCTCAACGCCATCCCGGCCGTCATCGAGGCCGAACCCGGCCTGCTGTCCACGTTGGACCTTCCCCTGATCACCGGGCCGGTGCGGGGAGGCAGCTGGCGAGGGGTCATGCCCCGAACGGTTGACGCGTGACCAACCAAGCGGCCGAGTACGTTTCGGACGACCTGTGGACGGTGATGAGCACCGCGACGGCCGTCCGGCGCTACCGTGACGAGCGGGTGCCGGATGCGGTCCTGGAGAAGTGTCTGGTTGCGGCATCCTGGGCGCCATCGGGTGGTAACGGGCAGCCATGGCGATTCGTGGTGCTCAATACTCCTGAACTCCGCAACATGGTCTCGGCCGCGGCGCGGCGTACGTGGGAGGTGATGAAGGACTTCTACAAGCTGCCGACGGTCAGCGATGCCGCCGATGATCCGAAATCCCGCACCTTGCGGACGATGGCCGAACACATGCGGATCGGCGGTGCAGCTCCTGTGCTGGTGCTGTTCTGCGTGCAACCGCAACGGGGAACGACAGAGCTGCAACAGGGCGGGTCGATCTTCCCTGCCGTGCAGAACTTCCTGCTGGCCGCGCGTGCTCAGGGACTGGGAGCCGCCATCACGCTGTGGCAGGACGCCTGTGACGCCGAATTGCGTTCTTTCATCGGTATTCCCGACGACTGGAAAATCGCAACGCTGCTGACGGCGGGATGGCCCGTAGGTCGGCATCACCCCGTCCGTCGCCGGCCGTTGTCGGAAGTCGCGAGGTGTGACCGCTGGGACCGGCCCTGGCAGGTCTGAGTGGCATGATGCCGTGCGCGCGTTCCTGAGAGGGATGCTCTACCAGATATGAATATTGTTATTCTCTGTTCAGAGATGATGTGTTTGCATACGATGAACGCTGCCTTGTCCTTCACTGCAGTCATACCGTGACCAGAGCGCCTGAATAGCCGGAAAAGAGCCCAGTGACACGACATTTCGGACCAGGACCGATACACCGATCGGAAACCGACAGCCAGGCGAGTCCGGTGGCCGGCAGGGCCGGGCGCAGTTTCGGGGTAAGCGGGATCATTCGTCCCCTGGCCGGCATGATGATGGTTCTCGTGGTGGGCGCGGTCGTGGCGCTGAGTGCCGCGCTGTTCCGAGGGGGCTTCGACGACACTGTGCCGATCACTGTTGTCTCTGACCGCGCCGGTCTGGTCATGAACCCAGACGCCAAGGTCAAGATGCGTGACATCCAGATCGGCAAGGTGTCCTCGATCGAACAACGCGCAGATGGCAGGGCGCTCTTGCGTTTGGCCATCGATCCGGCAGCCGTGTCGATGATTCCGGCGAACGTGCGCGTCGACCTGGCCTCTTCGACGGTGTTCGGCGCGAAGTTTGTTTCGCTGAATGCGCCGCCGAATCCGTCCCAGGAAACTGTGCGCGCAGGCCAGGTGATCGAAGGTGACCATGTCACCGTCGAGATCGACACGGTGTTCGAGCAATTGACGTCGGTGCTGTCGACGATCAAACCTGAGCAACTGAACGAGACCGTGAGCGCCCTTTCGGCCAGCCTCAACGGCCGGGGACAGACCCTTGGCGAAATGATCGCCGACGCCAACGCCGGACTGGCCCAGATCCGTCCAAGCCTGCTCAACCTCAGCCACGACATCGCCGTTGCGCCTGAGGTGTTCACCACGTATGCGGACGCAGTGCCGGACCTGCTTGCCACGATGGGCAACGCGAGCCAGATCAGCAAGACCATCGTGGACCAGCGCGACGGATTGGACTCGTTGCTCACCAGCGTCATCGGGCTCGCCGACATCGGAAACGACGTCATCGGCACCAATCGACACCCGCTCACCGACGTCCTTCGGTTGCTTTCACCGATCACCGGTCTGACCAACACCTACAACCAGGCGCTCTACTGCGCGCTTGCCGGGGCAGTCAACATGTCCAAAGTGCCGCCGCTGCGGGTGCCTGGCGCCGAGGTCACCGCGGGGCTGTTGTGGGGGGCGGATCCCTACCGATATCCCTCGGATCTGCCGAAGGTGGCAGCTACAGGTGGCCCACGGTGCGTAGGCCTGCCGCAGGTGCCATTCGAGACGCGCCCGCCCTACGTCGTTGCCGACGTCGGGACGAACCCCTGGGAGTACGGGAACCCGGGCAACGAATTGAATACTGCGGCGCTCAAGCAATGGCTGCTCGGATCAGGCGTCGACGGTCCTCCCCGAAACTCGGCGCAGATCGGAATGCCGGGATGAGCCACGGAAGATTCACCCTGTTGAAATTCGGCACCTTCGCCGCTGTCATGGTGGTTTTGACGGCTGGGCTCATTGCCGTTTTCGCCGATTACCGTGGTGGCGCGGGTCATCGTTACTCTGCCGTGTTCACCAATGTCTCGGACCTCAAGGCCGGGGACTCCGTGCGGGTGGCCGGAGTCCGCGTCGGAACGGTGGAGGCAGTCACGCTTCGACCGGACAAGGCCGTCGTCGTCGACTTCGGCGCCGATACCGCGGTGGCGCTGACGACCGGGACGCGAGCGTCCGTCCGCTACCTGAACCTGGTCGGGGACCGCTACCTCGACCTCTCTGAAGGACCGGGCTCGACGCACATCATGGCTTCGGGCTCGCAGATTCCGGTCGAGCGCACCTCTCCCGCACTTGACCTCGACGTACTACTCAACGGTCTGAAACCGGTCATGCGGGGACTCGATCCCCAGGATGTAAACGCCCTCACCGCCACACTGATCGAAATCATGCAGGGCCAGGGCGAAAACCTACACTCGTTGACAGCGCGCACGGCTTCCTTCACTCGTACGCTGGCCGACAACGGTCAGGTCATCGAGAGCCTCATCGACAATCTCAACGATGCGATCGGAACCGTCAGCCAGAGTGGCCGAGAGTTCGGCGTTGCCCTCGACCGGCTTCGACAACTTGTTGGCGACCTCGCGGCAGACCGCGACTCCATCGGTGTGGCCATCGAATCGCTGAGCAACGGCACTGCGTCCGTGGCGAGTCTGCTCGGCGATGTTCGCCCGCCGCTGACCGCCACGGTCGATCAGCTCAACAGGTTGGCGCCGGCATTGGACTCTGACAAAGAACTGATCGACAGTGCATTGCAGAAGGCTCCCGAAAACTATCGCAAGCTTGCCCGAATCGGCTCCTACGGCAGCTTTTTCAACTACTACCTGTGTGGAGTGACCTGGCGGGTCAGCGATCTGCAGGGCCGCACCGCAGTGTTCCCCTGGATCAAGCAGGAGACCGGAAGGTGCGCGGAGAACCCATGAACAAATACCGCGGAAAGGAAGTCATCCGGGCTGGATTCATCGGTGTTGCCCTCATAGTCCTCATCGTCGCCGTGGGACTTCAGCCCGAGCGACTGATCAACTGGGCGTCTTCCATCAGGTATCAGGCGGCGTTCGCCGAAGCCGGGGGTCTCGAACCTGGCAATCCCGTCAAGATTTCCGGAGTCAAGATCGGCGCCGTGACCGAGATCGAGCTCGACCATGGTGATGCGCTGGTCACGTTCGCAGTCGATCACAACGTCCGACTCGGTTCCCAGACGACGGCCCACATCGGTACCGGAACCTTGCTGGGTGAGCGCATGCTCACGCTTGAGTCGACGGGGTCGGGAACGATGGCCCCCCTCGACCGGATCCCGATGACACGTACCGCTTCTCCGTACTCGCTCACCGACGTCGTCGGCGACCTCACCACCAACGTTGCGCATACCGATACCGACTCCTTGAACCAGGCCCTGGACGTGCTGTCGAGCACGATTGACCAAATTGCCCCGGAACTGGCCCCGACCTTCGATGGGCTCACCCGGCTGTCGAAGACGCTCAGCGGCCGGAACGAGAAGGTCTCCGAGCTCTTGCGGAACACCTCGGAGGTGACCGAGATCCTTGCTCAGCGCAGCGATGCGGTGAACACACTGATCCTCGACGCCAACAATCTCACCGGCGAGCTGGTCCAGCGCCGGCAGGCGATCGTCAACCTCATCGCCGACACTTCCGCACTGGCCCAACACATTACGACCCTGATCAACGAGAACCAGGCCGAATTGAAGCCGACCTTGGACAAGCTCAACTCGGTGACGGCCGTCCTGGAAAAGAACCGTGACAACCTGGCCAAGGCGATCCCTGGGCTGGCGAAGTACGAGAGTAGTTTGAGCGAGTTGGTCGCGAACGGTCCCTACTACGTGGCTTACATCCCCAATCTCACCCAGGGCTCACTGCTACAGCCATTTCTCGACTACGCTTTCGGGTTCCGTCGAGGAACCGATGCCGGTCAACCACCGGACAATGCCGGGCCGCGCGCCGAAATTCCATTTCCGCGCAATGGTATTCCACAACCCCAGGAGCAGTGGGGCCGGTGACCAGACGCAGAACTGCCCGACTCACCACGCTGTTGCTGGTGGGATTGCTGATCGCCGGTGTGGCGTGCATAGTCCACATGCGCTACTTCTCGCCGCGAACGTTGACGGCGATCTTTACCACAGCGACCGCTGTGTACCCGGGAGACCAGGTGAAGGTCTCGGGTGTTCGGGTCGGCACGATCAAGTCGATCGAAGCGGCTGGAACCTCGGTGCGTATGACGATGACCGTGGATCGCGACGTGCCGATACCGGCAGACGCGCGTGCTGTCATCGTGGCTCAAAACCTGATTTCCGCGCGATACGTTCAGCTCACGCCGCCCTACCGGTGGAGTGGCCCCAGGATGCCCGACGGCGCCGAGATTCCGCTGGAACGTACTGCTGTGCCCGTTGAATGGGATGAAGTCAAAGACCAACTCAACAGACTCGCAGTCGAATTGGGGCCCCAGAACGGGGTGTCCGGCACGGCGACGGCACGGGTGATCGACAGCGCCGCAAATGCCATGGCGGGCAATGGGCCGAAGCTTCGTGAAACGTTGGCCCAACTGTCCAACGCCGGAAGGATCCTGGCCGACGGAAGTGGCGACATCGTCGGGACCATCCAGAACCTGCAGAGGTTCATCACGACGCTGAAGGCCAGCTCGACACAGATCGTGGAATTTCAGGATCGGCTCGCCAGCCTGACCAGTGTTCTCGACGGCAGCAAGTCCGACATCGATGCGATGTTGACCAATGTCTCCGAAGTCGTCAGCGAGGTCCAGCGGTTCGTGCGGGACACCCGCGAACCAGCTGCAGAGCAGGTGAGAGGGTTGGCCAGCGTCACGCAGAACGTCGTGGATCATCAGCGCGACCTGAAACAGATCCTGCATGTTGCGCCGACTGCCATCGCGAACACGTTGAACATGTTCGATCCCCGTGATGGCGGTGCGACGGGGATCTTCACGTTTGTCAATTTCAGCAACCCGGTCGAATTCCTTTGTGGCGCAATAGGTGCGATCGAGAACACCACTGCGCCCGAAACCGCGAAGCTCTGCAATCAGCACCTCGGTCCCGCGTTGAAACAGATGAACTTCAACTACTTGCCGTTCCCGGTCAATCCGGTCCTGACATCGGTCCCGCCCCCTGAGGATCTGCTGTACACCGAACCAGGACTCGCACCGGGCGGTTCCGGGCCGAAGCCCGAGGCGCCGGAGCCGCCGCCGGCGGTCTCTGCCTACACCGGCGTAGGGGACGTGCCCCCGCCACCTGGCTACGGGCCACCGCCGGGCCAGTCAGATCTCAGCGGGATGCTGATGCCGGCGTCTCCGCCCGCACTGCCGGTGCCGCCGCCTTCGGAGCCGCCAAGAGCTGCAGAGAGAGGAGCGCCGTCACCGTGAACCTCCTCGGACCGCTGCGCCGCTGTGCGGTGCTGTGCTCCTGCGCGCTCGTCACGGCCGGTTGCAGCTTCGGTGGGTTGAACTCGCTTCCCTTGCCAGGCGCTGATGGCCGCGGCTCTGATGCCATCACGTACCACATCGAAGTGTCCAACGTCAGCACGCTGGAACCCAACTCGCCGGTGCTGCTCGATGACGTCACGGTCGGAAGTGTGCGCAGTCTGCGTGTCGCGGGATGGCATGCCGACGTAGAAATCTCCGTACGGCCCGACGTTATCGTCCCAGGCAACGTCAAAGCGTCGGTCGGACAGACCAGCCTCCTCGGCTCGATGCACCTGTCCCTCGATGTACCCGCGGGCCAGGTGCCGCAGGCGCGCCTGGCTCCCAACTCCACCCTGTCGCTGAACGAATCCACCGCGTATCCCACCACCGAGCGGACACTGACGACGCTGTCGGCAGTGGTGAACTCGGGCGGACTCGGACAGATCGGCGACATCATTCACAACTTCGATGTCGCGCTTACTCCGCACCGATCGGACGCTCGGGAGCTGCTCACCAACCTCAATGAGGTAATTGGTGTGTTCGACACTCAGCAGGGCGACATCGTCGCGTCGATCCAAGCGTTGAACCGGTTGGCCGGCGAGCTGGCTGATCAGCGGGGCGTCATCACCCGCACACTGAAGGACGTACCTCCGGCTCTGGATGTGCTGATCGCCGAACGTCCTCGCATAACAACAGCATTGGACAAGATGCGAGTCTTCAGCGACACAACCCGTGGATTGATCGACGACAGCCGAAACGATTTGGTCACCACATTGCACAACCTCGAGCCGACAGTTCGGGCGCTGGCTGACGTCGGGCCCGAAATCGACACCGCACTGGCCTTCTTGCCGGTCATGCCCTTCGGACAAAACGTGATCGATCGCGGTATCAAAGGTGATTACATGAACTTGTTCGCGGTGTTCGATCTCACCGTCCCCCGGTTGAAGCGCGGGCTGCTCACCGGAACCCGTTGGGGAGACGAACATATCCACTTGGTGCCGGCTCCCGGAGACCCCGGCTACGACGCCTACTACGCCAACAGCCCGCTCACCGCACCCCTGCAATCTCCACCGGCTCCACTGCCACCTGCACCCGCACCGCCGAGCGGGGGCGGCTGATGCTGACCCGCTTCATCCGGATCCAGTTACTGATTTTTGTGATTGCCTCTGTCGTCGGAATGGTCACCATGGCTGTCGTTTACATTCAGGCACCCACCCTGCTCGGCCTCGGTCGCCTCGTCGTCCGGCTCGAACTTCCCGCCGGTGGTGGGATTTACCAGATGTCCAACGTGACCTATCGGGGCGTCCAGGTAGGCAAGGTCACCGACGTCACCCTCACTCCTGAAGGTGCTGAGGCGACGATGTCGCTCGCCTCCTCACCGCGCATACCCGCAGATCTTGTCGCCGAAGTGCGCAGTGTCAGTGCCGTCGGTGAGCAATACGTTGATCTTCGCCCCCGCACTTCGGCACCTCCCTACCTGGAGACGGGTTCGGTCATCACACGTAAAGACGCGAGCATCCCCCAACCTGTCGGTCCGATGCTCGACAACGTCAGCGCACTCCTTGGCAGCATTCCGAAGGACCAGCTGTCCGATCTTCTCGACGAGTCGTCCAAGGGGCTCGACGACGCGGGGTTCGACCTTGGGTCGCTCATCGACTCGTCGGCAACCGTGGCGCGGGATTTCCATACGGTCTCTGGGCAGACGCAGACCCTGATCGATGACTCGGGACCGCTTCTGGACGGCCAGGTGCAGTCGGCCGACGCAACCCGAACATGGGCCCGGAGCCTGGCCGGCGTCACCGACCGCCTGGTCGCCGGCGACCCCCAGATCCGGACGATATTGCAGCGGGGGCCGGGCGCTCTGCAGGAGGTGTCGCGCCTGCTGAACAGCGTGAAGCCGACGTTGCCAGTGCTGCTGGCCAATCTGACGAGTCTCGGGCAGGTGGGTGTCACGTATCTGCCTTCCCTAGAGCAACTTCTGGTATTGATCCCGCCGTATTTCGCGGACCTGCAAGCAATTGCGCCGAACAACAATGCCACCGGCCTACCGCTGGCGAACTTCAGGATCGAGATAAGCGATCCCCCCGCGTGTACGGTCGGGTACCTCCCGCCCTCGCAATGGCGTTCGCCGGCTGACACCACGACCATTGACACGCCCGACGGTCTGTATTGCAAACTGCCGCAGGATTCCCCGATCCTGGTACGCGGAGCCCGCAACCTACCGTGTATGGGTAAGCCAGGGAAGCGGGCACCGACAGTCGAGATCTGTGAGAGCGACAAGCCTTACATGCCGTTGGCAATGCGCCAGCACGCCCTCGGTCCCAGTCCCGTCGATCCCAATCTTCTGGCGCAGGGAGTGGCCCCCGATGATCGAGTGACCTACGACGATCACACCCACGCACCTCTCGACGGCACGCCGTTGCCACCCGGCGTCGATTCCTCCGCGCCGGCGCCCGCTGACGGTCCGCCTGCACCGGAGCTTTTGCCGGGAGATGCTCCCCAGTCCGGGACACCCGTGGCGCCGTCCGGGTATTCCAAATCCTCGCCAAGTCCATCGGTTTCGGTGGCCACCTACGATCCACGCACCGGCCGGTTCATGGCATCTGACGGATCGACCCATGTTCAGGCCAACATGGTCGTACGACCGTCGCAAGAGACGTCTCAAGACAAGTGGAAGGACCTGATCCTCGATCCCGCGGTGGGCGTTTCATGACCGGAAACTGGTCCGTCATACGGCACGCCGCGGCGGCCGCGGCGGTGATTACGGCGGTGGGGTCGGTGCCCATCGCGCAGGCGACGTTCGAGGACATCGCGATCAATGCGACGATGCGTGCGGTATCCGATGGGCAGTGGGCCAAGACCAACGAGATATTCCACGACGAGCCATCGGTATCGAGCACGTGGACCATCACTTCGACATGCAGCGGTGCCTACGACTGCGTCGGGCAGGTCACCAGCGACCACGGTTGGACTGCGCAGGCGCGTTACGTCAGCAAGTTGTGGTTCGTCACACGCACCGTCCCGGACTGGGTGCGCTGTGACGATGGCAGCACCGCTCCGGGCAAGCAGATCTTCAAGTTCTACCGGGATACCAACGATCAGCGGACGTTCAGGGGCTGGGACTCGACAGTCGGGCCCAGCGGCGCCTGTGGAATCAATCTGCCCTTGGCCATCGAGATGCCATTCACGCTGAGCCCGGTGTAGTGCGATGGCTATCGGTGAGTGAGAGGCCACAACTACCCGCATTCCGCTGGTCGGATCGGCGACCCGGAGCACGATATCGGCTCGGCCGTCGCCTTCCTGGTCGGCACTCAGGCGCGCTACGTCACCGGTCGGGGTGCTCGGCGCGGCGATTCAGTCTCTCGCGTGTTCGCGTGCTTGGGTGGCAATGCCAGTGGCGACTGCTTCGAGAAGCCTCTCGATGTGCTTCGCATCGCTCTTGGACCGATCGCCGGAGGCATACCGTGTGAACAATCCCGCGATAAATGTGATGACCGCGTCGCCCTGTGCGTTGCGTACGTCCTCATCGACCGGGCCGAAGTTGACTCCCGCTATGGCGTCGTGCGTCATCGCCACAATCCGGGACACGAACAAATCGAAGGTTTCGGCTAGTACGGGATCCCTCGCCGCAGCCAGCAGCAGTTCTTGACGCGCTATGTTGAGCAGCAGCCCGTCGCCTCTGGACTGCATGACGATCAGCTCCGCCAATCGACCGAAGGGAGAATCGGTCTTGGTCGCGGTATCAGTGACCGAACGCAGATTCTCGCGGTCTATGGCCGCGACTCGTTCGCCGACGCCGCGCACTAGTGCAGCCCGGGTCCGGTAGTAGTAGGACGTCGTGCCGTCGGGAACGTTAGCGGCGCGGTCCACTTGTTGGTGGGTGAGCCCGCGAGAACCCTGCTCGGCAAGTACGCGAATCCCGGCATCGCACAGTTCGCGTCTGCGCTCGTCGCCGTCGCGTTTTCGTGGTGTGGCAATGCGCCCGAGTGTACCGGTCAACGCAGGACCGTCCCCCCGTCCACGTTGATGACCTGGCCGTTGATCCAGGCGCCCTCGTCAGATAGCAGGAAGGCGACGACGCCTGCGATGTCGGTGGGTCGGCCGACCCGCGGACCGCGGATTCGCTTGAGCGCCGACTTTTCGAGGTTCGGCCACTGCGGCACCGAACGTATCGCCTCCGTGGCGGTGAAGCCCGGGGCCACGGCGTTGCAGCGGATCCCCTCTTTACCCCAGCGCGTCGCCACGTGCCGCGTAAGCGCGCCAACGCCCGCCTTCGACGCGGCATACGCCGGCCGGGCGGGCTCACCTTGAAAGGCCGCGGCCGACGACATATTCACGATTGCGCCGCCACCGCGTTCGAGGATGTGTGGGATGGAGTGCTTCATCGCCGCGACGTAACCGCGCAGCGTCACAGCCATGACGCGGTCCCATAAGTCGAAATCGATTTCCACGACGTCGGAATCACCTTGTAGGGAACTCATGTCGGCGCCAACTGTGAAAAGCGCGTCCAATCCGCCGTAACTCTTCACCGTCTCGGCGACGAGATGGGCGACCGACGCGGGGTCAGCCAGATCGAAGGCGACGGCCGTGGCTGTGCCGCCCTCTTCGACGATCGTGCGCGCCGTCTCCTGAGCCGCCTCGGCGGCAATGTCGCCCACCACGACACGGCACCCGTCCGCTGCGAGTCGCGCGGCAGTCGTGGCACCGATGCCCGTGGCGCCGCCGGCGACGAGAACGACCTTGCCGGCCAGACCTTGCAGGCTCATTACGGCTCCTTTGAAATCAAGGCTTTCCCTCGCACGACAATACCTCTATAGTCACAGAGGTATAGCTCTAGAGGTATAGAGGAGTCGACATCGAGGGGTACTTCGCCACCTTCGACTCCGGATTACATGGGACTGCCTGACATGCCTAAAACCGAGTCGAACACAACCGGCCGCAGACGAGTTCTGGTTACCGGCGCGGCCACCGGCATCGGCGCAGCGATCGTCGACGTCTTCGTGGATTCCGGCGCCGACGTCGTCGCCACCTTCCATGAGGCGCCGTCGCCGGAACGCTCCCAAGCCACCTGGCTTCACTGCGACGTCACGAGCGTCACCAGCGTCAACGAGACGGTGGACGCAGCCGCGGCGGCCATGGGGGGCTTAGACGCCGTCATCCATGCTGCCGGACTCTGGCTACCGGGCATCGCGGGAGCGATCACCGATGCCGACATCGATCGGCTCGTATCGATCAATCTGCGGGGCACCATTCACGTCAATCAAGCCGCCCACCGAGTCATGCAGGGCTCGGGAGGCCGGATCATCAACTTCGGCTCCGCAGAAGCGGTGATGGGCAGCCCCATTTCGGCGGTCTACGCGGCCACGAAGGGAGCGGTACACGCATGGACGCGTTCCGCCGCCAAAGCGTGGGCCAGTGGAGGCATCACCGTGAACGCGATCGCGCCGGCGATGCAAACGCCCGGAGCCGACCGCCTGCGTACTTTTCTCGGCCCCGAAGGTGCGGCGTTCATGGACGAGAACCTGAAGCTGGCCATCCCGTTGCGCGGAGCCCTAGGCGAGCCGGCCGAGGACCTCGGTCCGTTCCTGGTCTTTCTAGCCGGCGAGGGGTCTGGATTCATCACCGGCCAACTGCTCGCCGTCGATGGCGGCCTCGTCATGCTGGGCGCTTGAGACACCACACCGATCGGAGTACACAATGGACCGGCTGGGCATCGAATTCCTGAGCATCTTCGGCATGCCACCGATTGAATTCATCTCTCTCACAGCGGAATTGGGTTGCTACTACATCTCGACGGCGCTCTACGGGGTGCCGCTGCCCGAATTGGGTTACCCGGCGTATTCGCTCAAGGATGACAAGCGTCTGCGGCGCGAAATGGTTGCCGCCCTTGCCGATACCGGTGTGAAGATCTCGTTGGGTGAGGGATTGCTGATACTGCCCGAACGTGACTCCGCCATTCTGGCAGACGATCTCGACGTGATGGCCGAACTCGGTGCCGAGAAGGTCAATGTCGTGAGCTTCGAGCCCGATCTACGCCGAAGCTGTGACGAGTTCGCTGCGATCACCGAGATGGCTTCGCAGCGTGGACTGAGTACGGTCACGGAAGTCGTGCCGGGTTTCACTGTGGGAGACCTCAACGCGGGTATGACGGTGGTTGAGTACGTCGACCGGCCCGAATTCCGCCTCCTGATCGACACCATGCACATCGCCCGGTTGGGCACGCGGCCCGCCGACCTCGCAGCACTCCCCGGGGACAGCATCGGGTACATCCAGCTGTCCGACACCACGTTGGTCAGCCGATTCGACGACTACAACTTCGAGGCCATGAACGAGCGCCTGGTTCCCGGTACCGGTGAGGTGCCCCTGAGGGAGTACCTGGCTGAGCTCCCCAAGGACGTCGTCGTCGGCCTCGAAATGCCGCAACGCGAAGCGGCCCTGGCCGGTGCCGGGGCAGCCGAACGACTGCGACCCGGCGTCGAAGCAGCGCGGGAACTACTCGCATCCATCTGATGGCCGTCCCACATTGTGCACGAAGAAAGGCGACGAATATGAAAGAAGGACAACGGGAATGAGGGCAGACGATCTGTACCACTGCGGACTCGTCGTCGAAGACTTCGACGACGAGATGGCGTTTCTCACCGACGTAGTCGGTCACCGGTGGACTGACACTATCGAGGTGGAGCAGGCGGTCGAAATCGACGGCAGGGTCGAGACCGTACCCCTGCGGCTGGCGTTCTCGCTGAACGAACCACGCCTGGAACTCGTCCAGGCCGTTCCCAACACCCTGTGGACCCCGTCGACCTCGGGCCTACACCACCTCGGATATTGGTCCGACGACATCGATGACGACATCGCGACGCTGCGAGGAAGTCACTTTATTGTCGAGGCACGGGGTCTGACCCCCGAAGGCGACACACTCTGGGCGTACTGCAAAGGCCCGATCGGTCCACGTATTGAACTCGTCAACCGCGTGATGCAGCCCGTCATGGAGAGCTTCTTCGGCTTGAGGGAAACCCACCCCGCACGGGTGGACGGCGATCGGCCGCTGTCATGAAGCAGGCGACAGTCATTGCCGTCGGCGAGACGGGGTTAGTCGAGGTTCCGAAGCCGCAAACCGGGCTGAACGACGTCCTGGTGCGCATGCGTGCTTGCGGTGTATGCGGGTCCGACGGAATCTACATATCCATGGGCGGGGTCCCACCCATGGAGGGTCGCATGCCTTTGGGCCACGAACCCGCGGGTGAGGTCGTCGAGGTGGGCGCGGAAGTCGTAGGTATCCAGGTCGGGGATCACGTCGTGGTCAACCCGATGAGCGCGCCGAGCGGCATTATCGGAAATGGCGGCACCACAGGGGCGTTGGCGCCGTATCTACTCATCGAGAACGCCGTACGTGGACGCAGCCTCGAGGTGATACCCGAGCACGTACCGTGGGAGGTCGCAGCGCTCAACGAGCCCATGGCCGTCGCCCTACACGGCGCCAATCGCTGCAACCCTCGAACCGGTGACAAGGTCGTCGTCTTCGGTGCCGGACCGGTGGGCCTCGGTGCGATTCTGGCGTTCAAATCACTTGGCGTGGGCCATGTGGTCGCGGTCGACCCAATCTCTGGCCGTCGCGAAAAGGCGCTGCAGGTTGGCGCCGACGCCGTGATTGACCCCTCCGAGGAGGACCTTGCGACGCGGCTCCTGGAACTGCACGGCGAGGGCGAGTCAATGTTCGGCGGTCGAGTCGGGACCGATGTCTACCTCGACGCAGCGGGCGCGAAATCCGTCGTCGACTCCGTCCTGGCGGTGGCGAAGCGGGGTGCGCGATTGACGGTCGTGGGTGTCCACAAGGAACCCGTGCCGGTGGAATTGCTCAACGTGATGGGCAATGAAATCGAGATCGTCGGATCCTGTGGCTACCCTGACGAAATCTTTGAAGTGACAAATGATCTCGTTGCCAACTGGCAGAAGTACGCCGTCATCGTCAGCCACCAGATTCCGTTCGATGATGTCGAGGCGGCGTTGCGGTTGGCGTCCACCGCCGGCGCCGCGGACAAGGTCGTCGTGACGTTCCCCTGACGTTGCGCGACCATCTTGGGCAGTCCGTCGGAGCAAACCAATAGTCCGTCGTTCCGCTCAAGGCGCTGAGTTGCATCGAGGGCCGACCGGTTGATGGCCATTGTCGTTCAAATGCAAAAACTGTGAAGACGAAGAGGAGATCACATGGTGGGCATCCATCGCGAAAGGCCCGGCGTTGATGCCCTTGCCGTGGCCACTGACAATCCCGCCACGGCTCTGGGCGACGACGTGTGGATGTCTCCGGGCATCTCGAACTCGTATGCCCTCGGCACCGATGACGGTCGCGTCATCATCAACGGCGGCGCCTTTTTCGAGGGTGAACGCCACAAGAAGGCGTTCGCCGAAGTGTCGGGCCCGACACGCGCGATCGTGGTCACGCAGGGTCACGCGGACCACTGGGGCGGAGTCAAGGCGCTTCTCGAGCCTGGCACCGATCTGGTGATGCACTCCAATTACCGGTACTGGCGCGACGACAACACGCGACTCATGGGCTACCGCGGCGCCAAGGCATCCTTCGCCTTCCCGCAGTTCCTGTCCGCAACGCTCGAATACTTCGATACAACTGACCCGGCGACGATCGACATGTCGTTCCCCGAGCCGACGACCACGTTCGACCGGCGTCATCAGATCACCATCGGTGGCCGCCGCATCGAATTGGCTTGGACACCGGGCGGTGAGACCACCGACGCGCTGGTGGTCTGGCTACCAGACGAGCGGATCGTGTTCACCGGCAACCTGTTCGGTCCACTGTTTGGGCATGTACCGAATCTGATGACGATCCGTGGCGACCGCTATCGCGACCCTGCCCTTTACATCGAGTCGCTCAACACCGTGCTCGAGTTCGCTCCGGAGCGATTGATCACGGGCCATTTCGATCCCATCGAGGGGGCTGACCGGATCGCCGAGGAGGTCACGGCCATGCGAGACGCCATGCAGTCGGTTCACGACCGCACCGTCGAACTCATGGCCGGCGGCGCCAACGTGTACGAGGCGATGAGAACGGTCGCTGTGCCGGCCGATCTGGACGTCGGCGAAGGCTACGGCAGAACGCCGTGGAACGTCCGCGCCATCTGGGAGATGTACGCCGGTTGGTTCCAACACCGCTCCACCACCGAACTGTTCGCAATTGCGCCGGCAGCCGTGGCCGAGGATGTCGTGCGCATTGCCGGTGCGCAACCACTGGTCGATGCGGCCCGTGAGCACGTCGACGACGGTCGACCGTTGCGAGCGCTGCAGCTCACCGACCTCGTGCTGGAAATCGAGCCTGGCCACGCGGATGCGCGAGCCGTGGCGGTAGACGCCCACCACGCCTTGCTCGCGAGCACCGAGAACTTCTGGGAACGAGCCTGGATCACCAAAACGATTGACGAATTGAGGGCAAGCGAATGAACTCGGTCAAGTTCGACTTCTCCGGGGCCACCGTCCTGGTGACCGGAGGCACCAGCGGAATCGGCTACGCCATCGCGTCCGACTTCGCCGGCGCGGGCGCGAAGGTCACCGTCACGGGAACTCGAGCCAATGCGTCGGACTATCCGGACGTCGATCTCACGGACCTGACCTTCGTCCAATGCCAGCAATCCGATACCGATTCGATTGACGCCCTTGCCGAATCGCTCGCAGACCTCGACATCTTGGTCAACAACGGAGGCGCACCATACGCCGCCCAGAAGGACGAATGGGACCCCGAAGGATATGCGGGTTCGGTGGCGGTCAACATGTTTGCGCATATGCGGTTGACCATGGCATGTCACGAACGGCTCCGGGCCAGCACCTTGGCGGGCGGCAGCAGCGTTGTCTCGATCGTTTCAATGTCTGCCTTCGTCTCCGCCGTGGCGGTGCCTGCATACAGCTCGTCGAAGGCCGGCATGGTGGCCTTCACCAAGAACCTAGCCCGACGCTGGGTCGACGACGGCATCCGCGTCAACGCTGTAGCGCCGGGACTCATCAAAACGAGAATGACCGCACCGGTTCTCGACTTCCCCGAAGCGCTCGAGCCTGAAATGCGGCACACCCCGATGAACCGGATGGGCCTCGCTGAGGAAATCTCGCCGGCTGTGCTCTTCCTGTGCAGCGACGCTGCGTCCTATATCACCGGAACCACTGTCGCCGTCGACGGCGGCTACCTGACGGTCTAGGAGCGCCCTTCAATGAGCCAATTCGACGCCGTGACAACGTCCGACGACGTGCTGCGTCTTGCCATAGAGGCCACGGGCGTTCCGCAACCACAGTCCGAGTCGTGGCGCCCAGGCCTGGATATCATGCTCGATGAACTCGCTTCGTCGTCTGCGTTCAGCGCACACGGTCGGGACTACATCATCGACAACTCCGTCAAAGCGCTCGCGCGTCGCCTCCAGGTAGATGACTACGCCGAGAAACACCCCGAGGTTCTCGACGCATCTGTCGAGCGCCCGATCTTCATACTGGGCATGCCTCGCACGGGTACGACTGTGATCAGTTACCTGCTCGACCAGGATCCGGCTCGGCGTTCGCTACTGCACTGGGAGTGTGTACATCCGATCCCCCCGGCCACCAGTGACACCCTGCGTACCGACCCACGATGCCTAGCGCTGATCGAGGAACAGAACCTGCTGCTCAATGCGCTGCGCAGCGCTCACATGTCCGTCCCGCACTGGGAAGACGCCGACGGTCCGACAGAGTGCATGTTCATCCACAACCAGGATTTCAAGGGCTTGTCGTGGGATGCGTTCATGAAGACGTCGCGGTACGCCGAGTGGTTGTTCGAAAAGGCAGACATGACGACCACCTACGAATATCAGAAGCGATATCTGCAGGTGCTTCAGTCCACCGCCCCCGGAACGTGGAGCTTGAAGATGCCGTCCCACTCCATTCACATCGAGGCACTACTCGAGGTATTTCCCGATGCTCGACTCATCTGGGCGCACCGCGACCCCTATCGCGCAACCGGGTCGTTGGCCAATCTCTGGAAGCTGCCCAAAAGGCTGACACTGCAACCTGACTCGATCGATATTCCAGACATGGGGCGACAGGCTCAGTGGCAGATGAGCTACCACGTCGACAGGCCACTGCGAGCACGTGAGCGCATCGGGGACGACCGCTTCTTCCACATGTACTACTCCGATATGATGCGCGACCCGCTCGACGTCATGCGGCGCATCTACGCCTGGGCGGGTGATCCGCTCACCGAGGAAACCGAGAACCGGATGCGTGCCTGGCTCACGGCTCACCCCCAAGATCACTACGGGACCAACACCTACAGCCTCGAGGAGTACTCGCTGACTGTAGATGTGCTCCAACCCACATTCGCGGAGTACCTCGACACCTTCCCCATCGAACTGGAGGCCAAAGCGTGACGAGTACACCGCAATGGGGCCTGATGTGCGCCCGAGTGTCGACGCGTGTGGTGGTTGAGCTCGCAAACTAATAGTCAGTCGCACCACGCGGTATCGGCGAGAGCGTCAATTATTAAGTGAAGGCGGAAATTTCGAATACATTCCCGCGCCGAGGTTCGTCGTGCAACCATCGGCCTTGGCGTGAGGAGCAAAGATGAGAATTGCCGTTGCCGCGGTGTTGATCGGGATGGCCGCCATGGGTGTGGCTGCTCCGGCGAACGCGAACCCCAACTCGGATGATCCAAATTGTGCCGCGGAGCCGTTTCTGGCCGAGTGTGCAGACAGCGGATTCGGGGCACCCACCGGTCCGTCGGACTCGGCGTGCATTTCCTCGCCGATCGATCCGGTGTGCGCAGGAGGTCCGTACGCCCCGCCGGCGCCGGCCATGCCGCCGCCAGTGGGTAGCGACTTGCCGGGAAGCATGATGCCCGACGGGATGCCCTATGGCAGCGGTCCGCCGCCTGGCATGCCTGGGAGCATCCCGGGGATGCCGGGGAGTATGCCCGGGATGCCCGGCAGCATCTAACCCGGCGCGCGCATCACCAACAGCGTCTGGGCGGACGTGCCGATAAACCCTTGGCGGTCAAAGATTTCCGCCGTCGTTGCGCCGATACCGTCCGGGCCGATCGAACCGCGGGCCCGCAACGCGAAATCCGACCCGACGGGCAGGCGGTGCACATGCACCGAGGTGTCGGTGTTCATGAAGATGAACTTCTGCGGATCCAGCGCCGCACCAATGCCATTGGCCGAATCCACCACGAGTGCGAGCCGCTGCAGAGCCGTGGTCTCCTCGCCGTCGACCACCGGCGTCAACGGACTCATCCACGCCACGGCGGCCTCACCTTCGGCCGTACGCTGCCGTCGCCATGTCACGGTGTCCAGGTAACCCGCGGCACCGGCCCAGCTGTGCGCCACCTCGGAGGCTTCGCCCTCCACCAACGGTGGGAAGCGGTCGGTGGCCACGTCACTCGTGTCGCTGGGCGACAGCAGCCACGAAGTCACCCGCGCTACCGCGCGCCAGGTTCCGTCGGGGCGGGCCGCCTCCATCTCCGAGGCGACCATCGAGATTCGTGACCCAGGGCGGTCCACCCATGCCCGAACCCGAACCGGCGCAACCGGAATCGCACCGAGGATGTCCAGGGTCAACCGGCCGACCCGCAGGCCCGATCCTGCGGTCAACTCCTCGATGGCCTTGGTCAGCAGCGCCAGTGGCGGTGAACCGTGCTGGATGGCCGGATCCCAGTTGCTCCGGGTGTCGGCGGTGGACTCGAACAGTTGGTACTCACCATCGGCCCCGAGCCGATGGTAGTGACAGCCGATCATGCAGCTCCCGATTCTGGCCAGCCCGGGTACGGCGGCGGGGTGCCGCCGAAGGCCGGGCACAGGCTCTGGTGTGCGCACCACGAGCACAAGCGCGACGGGTTGGGCCGGAAGTCTCCGGTGGCCCCGGCCACCTGGATGGCCTGCCAGATCGCCATCAGCGTGCGCTCGAACCGCAGCAACTCGTCATGGTTGGGGGAGTAGTCGAGCACCTGACCGTCGGCGAGGTACAGCAACCGCAGCCGCGACGGCATCACGCCGCGCGAGCGCAGCAACGCCACGGCGTAGAACTTCATCTGGAACATGGCCTTGAACTCGGCCTGGGCGAACGCCTGCGACGGCGCTTTGCCGGTCTTGTAGTCGACGACCCGCAACTCGCCCGACGGAGCGACATCGATTCGGTCGACAAATCCGCGCAACAGGGTGCCGTCGGCCAACTCGACCTCTAGGCGGTGCTCGCAGCACTGCGGGTCGAACCGGGTCGGATCCTCCAGCCGGTAATACCCGGACAGCAGCGCCCTCGCCTCGGCCAGCAACGTGGCCGGATACTCGGTGTCGGCCAACTCGGGTTCGGCGGCGACCACCTGCTCCCAGGCCGGCTCCACCAGCGTCAGCGCGGTGTCGTGGATACGTTCGGCCGCAGGCAACCCGTAGAGCTGTTCCAGCGCCGCATGCACCAGGGACCCCCGTAGCTGCGCGGTGGACCGTGGCTCGGGTAACCGGTCGATGGCCCGGAATCGGTACAGCAGCGGGCATTGTTTGAAATCACCAGCCCGCGACGGCGACAACGCCGGGCGGCGCTGGATCAGGGCCGGCTCCTCACTCACATCAGTCAGCCTAGGACCGGGCACCGACAAAAATGAGCAACCCCCACGCACCCGGCCGGTGTGGCTACTGGCAGGCTGGACGTCCGTGGCAGCGAAGAGACCGACCGGACCGTTTGCCGTTGGCGACCGGGTGCAACTCACCGACGCCAAGGGCCGGCGCTACACGATGGTGCTCAACCCCGGCGGCGAGTTCCACACCCATCGCGGCATCATCGCCTTCGACAACGTGATCGGCCTGCCGGAAGGCAGCGTGGTCAAATCCACCAACGGCGATCAGTTCTTGGTGCTGCGCCCGCTTCTGGTCGACTATGTGATGTCGATGCCACGCGGTGCGCAGGTGATCTATCCGAAGGACGCCGCGCAGATCGTGCACGAGGGGGACATCTTCCCGGGCGCCCGGGTGCTGGAGGCCGGTGCCGGGTCCGGCGCACTGACGTGCTCACTGCTGCGTGCGGTGGGCCCTGAGGGGCGCGTCACCTCCTACGAGATCCGTGACGATCACGCCCCGACCGCCGAGCGCAACGTCATCACGTTCTTCGGCGAGCGCCCGGAGAACTGGGACCTCGTGGTCGCCGACCTCGCCGACTACGACGGGCCGGAGATGGACCGCGTGGTGCTCGACATGCTGGCGCCCTGGGAAGTGCTGCCGGCCGTCTCCAAGGCCCTGGTGCCCGGCGGCGTGCTGATCGTCTACGTCGCCACGGTCACGCAGCTGTCGCGGGTCGTGGAGGCGCTGCGCGAGCAGCAGTGCTGGACCGAGCCGCGGTCCTGGGAGAGCATGCAGCGCGGCTGGCATGTGGTGGGTCTGGCGGTTCGCCCGGAACACAACATGCGCGGCCATACCGCGTTCCTCGTCAGTGCACGCAGGTTGGCGCCGGGCGCGGTGGCGCCGGTTCCGCTGCGCAAGAAGCGTCAGCTCGCCGTCGAGGCAGTGGAGTCCGCGTCGTCGGATTCGGGCGCCTGACGGTCGAGCCATCGGCGTCGCATTCTGCACCAGGGTCGCGCCTCGGCGGAAATCACCGCCCTCAGGTCGAAAACGGCACGCGTGGTGCTGCGGCCTAGTCGTCGCTGTGGTGCAGGCCCCGCCGGGTCGACAGCAGTTCGAGTTCGGGACGGAACGCCACCATGCGTTCGGCAGCGTCGAGTACCTCGACCACATGGGCGCGGTCGGCGGCCACGAGAGCCATGCCGATGCTGGCCCGGCGATGCAGATCCTGCTGGCCGGTCTCCGCGGCCGAGACCGCGAGCTTGCGCTGCAGTTCGGCGATCACCGGCCGGATGACCGAGCGCTTCTGCTTGAGCGAATGCACATCTCCGAGCAGAAGGTCGAACTCCAGCCAGCCGATCCACATACCGGCTCAGCGGGGCGGGGTGGACGCAGGAGACTTGCCACCCGAACCCATCACGAGCAACAGGTCGGCGGTATGCCTGGTCAGTTGCCAGCCATCGCCGTGCGGGGTGAACTCCATCGGGAAAGTGAACTGGCGCGCGTCATCGGAGGCCGCGGTGACCCTGACGGTGGCCACCACGTTCTTCGGCTCCGTAGGGGACCACGCCAGATCCGTCGCCTCGAACGCCAGCGGGGAGAAGCCGTTGTCGGCCAAGGCATGGCTGAACTTGTCCAGCGCGGCGGCGTCATCGGCGGTGCCCTGTTCCACCAGACCCACCTTGTCGGGCCCGGCCACGTTGACGTCGGCCAGCTGATACAGCACGCCGGTCAACGCATCGGCGGCCGGTAACGGTGCCGCGGGCGGCTCGGCCGGAGCCGTCGCCGGCATCGCGGTGGTCGTCGGGTGCGACCGCTGCGCAGGGTGATCGTTCGTACTACACCCGCAGAGCCCAAGTGCCGCCACAATCGTGGCGGCACTCAGGACTGCGATACGGCTGCGGTTCAATTACCTACTCAGCCGACGGAAGACAGCAGGTTCAAGGCGGATCCCTTGGAGATCTGCCAGCCGGTCGGGCTCGGGCCCGCGACGAACTGAATGTTCTGGGTCGCGGTGCCGCCGAGGGCCGAGGTCGCCGTGACGTCCGCGAAGGCCACGCCACCCTGATCTTCGATGTTGGCGACGTTGAAGGTCAGCGGGAACTTTCCTTCGGCGGCGGCCTTGTTGTAGGCGCGGTCCGCGGCGATGCTCTCGATCCGGCCGATGCCGCCCTGGATGTAAGGCGCCTTGCCGCTGAACGAGCCGGGGCCTGCGAGCGCCTGAAGAGTCTGCACCAACGGTGACTCCAGTTCCGGTGCCGGCGCGGCCGGCAGAGGCGCGTCGAACACCACGGGCTGGATAACCGGGGTCGTCGACATACCGCTGGATGCAATTGATGTCACACCCGCCGCTGCTCCGCCCACCACGGCGGCGGCTGCAGCTGCGGTGATAAAGCCGGTAACGAGGGTTTTCGGGGTCACGACTGTCCTTTCGATCGGACCAACTGAACTAAGAGGCTAACAGTGCTGCTGGTGTGTCTAATTCCTAGAGCGCACACAATGGCTGAATCGCCGGTAGCGTTGAAGTTGTTACTGCACCAACTTACGGTGCGGGAGGGAGCGCAATATGAGTGAGTCAGAGCGTTCGGATATGTCCGGTGAGGATGCCGCCGAGCTGGAAGCGCTGCGTCGTGAGGCCGCGGCTCTGCGTGAGCAATTGGAGAACGCGGTAGGACCCCAGAGCGGACTGCGCAGCGCCCGCGACGTCCACCAGTTGGAGGCACGCATCGACTCGCTTGCCTCCCGCAACGCCAAGCTCATGGACACCCTCAAGGAGGCGCGCCAACAGCTGCTCGCCCTGCGTGAGGAAGTGGACCGGCTGGGCCAGCCACCCAGCGGCTACGGCGTGCTGCTCGGCACCCACGAAGACGACACCGTCGACGTGTTCACCTCGGGGCGCAAGATGCGACTCACCTGCTCGCCGAACATCGAGACCGCCTCACTCAAACAGGGCCAGACAGTCCGGCTCAACGAGGCGCTCACCGTGGTCGAGGCCGGCAATTTCGAGGCCGTCGGTGAGATCAGCTCCCTGCGCGAAATCCTGGCCGACGGTCATCGGGCTCTGGTGGTCGGGCACGCCGACGAAGAACGCATCGTCTGGCTGGCCGAGCCCCTGATCGCGGCCGCGGACCTACCCGACGGCTACGAGGGCGCGCTCGACGACAACCGGCCGCGCAAGCTGCGTCCGGGCGATTCACTGCTGGTCGACACCAAGGCCGGGTACGCCTTCGAACGTATCCCCAAGGCCGAGGTCGAGGATCTCGTGCTCGAAGAGGTGCCCGATGTCAGCTACAACGACATCGGCGGCCTGGGCCGGCAGATCGAGCAGATCCGCGACGCCGTGGAGCTGCCGTTCCTGCACAAGGAGCTCTACCGCGAGTATTCGCTGCGCCCGCCCAAGGGTGTCCTGCTCTACGGCCCGCCCGGTTGTGGCAAGACGCTGATCGCCAAGGCGGTGGCAAATTCGCTGGCCAAGAAGATGGCCGAGGTGCGCGGCGACGACGCCCGCGAGGCGAAGAGCTACTTCCTCAACATCAAGGGCCCCGAGCTGCTGAACAAGTTCGTCGGTGAGACCGAACGGCACATCCGGCTGATCTTCCAGCGGGCCCGCGAGAAGGCCTCTGAGGGCACCCCGGTGATCGTGTTCTTCGACGAGATGGACTCTATCTTCCGCACCCGCGGCACCGGCGTCAGCTCCGACGTCGAAACCACCGTCGTCCCACAGCTTCTCAGTGAGATCGACGGTGTGGAGGGGCTGGAGAACGTCATCGTCATCGGTGCCTCCAACCGTGAGGACATGATCGACCCGGCGATCCTGCGGCCCGGCCGACTCGACGTCAAGATCAAGATCGAGCGGCCCGATGCCGAATCGGCACAGGACATCTTCTCGAAGTACCTGACCGAGGCTCTGCCGGTGCACGCCGACGATCTCGCCGAGTTCGGCGGTGACCGCGCGCTGACGATCAAGACGATGATCGAGAAGGTCGTGGACCGGATGTACGCCGAGATCGACGACAACCGGTTCCTGGAGGTCACCTATGCCAACGGTGACAAAGAAGTCATGTACTTCAAGGACTTCAACTCCGGGGCCATGATCCAGAACGTCGTGGACCGGGCGAAGAAGAACGCGATCAAGAGCGTGCTGGAGACCGGTCAGCCCGGTCTGCGCATCCAGCACCTCCTGGATTCGATCGTCGACGAGTTCGCCGAGAACGAGGACCTGCCCAACACCACCAATCCCGATGACTGGGCGCGGATCTCGGGCAAGAAGGGCGAGCGGATCGTCTACATCCGCACGCTGGTCACAGGCAAGAGTTCGTCGGCCAGCCGGGCGATCGACACCGAGTCCAACCTGGGGCAGTACCTGTAGTCCTTACCGGTGGTCAGGGACGGTGAACCCGCCGCGGTTGCCCACGGCCACACCGTCTTTGACCACCAACAGGATGTTGTCCGGTACGCCGATGCTGTCGATGTCGGCCAGCGGGTTTCCGCGCACGACCACGAGGTCGGCCACTTTGCCCGCTTCGACGGTGCCCAGCGTCTCGCTGACCCCGCACAACTCGGCACCGGTGCGGGTACCTGCCACGATGGCCTGCATCGGGGTGAGCCCGCCGAACTTCACCAGCAGCCCCAACTCCTTGAGGTTGGTCCCGTGATCGGGGGACAGACCGGCATCGGTGCCGACCGCGATCTTGACTCCGGCCGCTGCGGAGGCTCGAATCGAATCATGGGCCAGCGCATGCCATTTCGCGCTCTTGGCGGCGCCCTGTGGTGACGCGGTGACGGGTGCCATGGTCTCGAGCAGCGTCGGCACCAGGAACGTACCCTGGGCCGCCATCTGGCGGCGCAGGTCGTCGTCCAGTTCGTAGCCATGTTCGACGCTGTGTACGCCGGCCTCGACCGCTGCCTTGATACCGGCCTGGCCGATCGCATGGGCCGCCACCGGACGGCCACCGTAATTGCGGCCTTCCTCGACCACTGCGGCGATCATCTCGCTGCGCATTCCCAGCCACGACGGATCGTCGTTGGGGGAGGAGACCCCGCCGCTGGATGCCACCTTGATCACGTCGGCACCCTGGCGGATCAGCTCCCGGGTGCGCCGTCGCGCCTGCTCGACCGAGTCCACCAGGGAACCGCCGATGAGTGGGGTGACATCGATGCCGGACGGTAGATGGAAATCGGCGTGACCGCAGGTCTGGCTGAGCATGTTGATGGCCACCAACAGCCGCGGCCCCGCCACGAGCCCGTCGGCCACCGCCTCGCGGACTCCGGCGTCGATACCCATCAGGTCCCGTGCGGTGGTGACGCCGTTGAGCAGCGTCACGCGCAGTCGTTCGATGAGCTCGAAGTAGGAATATGACGGCGGTTTGAGCACCCGCTGCAGCGGGCTGCCTTTCGCGCCGGGCAGGCCGAAATGGACATGGCAGTCGAAGAAACCCGGACAGACGGTGTTCCCGCCGAGATCGACCTCGGCTGTCCCGGCGGCGTGCTCGGCAGGCAGCTCGTCCTCGGGACCGACCCAGCTGATCTTGCCGTCCGCGACGAGGACGGCCGCGCCGGTCACCGGATCGGCACCGGTGCCGTCGATCAACGTGGCGTTGCGCATCAGGAAGTTCGTCATCGCGACTACTGCACCAAGCAAACACCGGAACGGCAAGCACCCCGGCCGATGACCGGCGTGTCCGCGTTACGGCATGGCGATTTCGGCGGCTGCGGCAACCAGTTCATCGAGTACGGCAGCCACCGCGGGCCGCGTCCGTGCACCCGCCCGGGTGATCGCCTCCACCTGCCGGGCCAGCGTGATGTCGGTGATCGGCACCCGCACCAGGTCGCGGGCCAACCGAACGTAACGGGGCATCAGGGCGATGCCGGTGCCCGCATGCACGAGCTCTTCGACGACACGGAAATCGTTGATCCGCTGGCTGATCCGTGGCTGTACGCCGGACAGGATGGCGATCGAGTTCAGCACGTCGTCGACCATCAACCCGCCTTCGACGCCGATCCAGTGCTCGTCGGCCAACTCTGCGAGGCGGACCTGGCCGTGGGCGGCGAGGTGGTGGTGGGGAGGCAGGAGGACATCCAGTGGCTCGCGCAGCAACGGGGTTGCCTCGAACCGAGGGCCCCACGTGGACAGAGCGCGCTCATCGCGGTGCACGACCACCACGTCGAAGTCGGCGAGTTGAGCCGGCGCCCGAGATGCCGGGACGTCGACATCGCGTCCGCGCACGTGCACGCCGCGTTCCGCTGCGCGGATGATCAACGGCGCCAACAACATTGCTGCTCCGGAAGGGAAAAAGGACACGCTGACCGTGCCGTGCGGTGTGCTGCGGTAGGCGTCCATCTCAGCTCGGGCGCGGTCCAGCGCGGCCAGCACGGCGTCGGCGTGGCCGACCAGCATCTGCCCGGCATCGGTCAGGCGCACGCGCCTGCCGTCCGGTTCGATCAGCGTCACGCCCGCTTCGCGTTGCAGGATCTTCAGCTGTTGGGAGACAGCCGAGGGCGTCATCGACAGTGCCCGGGCCACGGCGGCGACCGTGCCGTGATCTGCGAGTTCGCGCAACATGCGCAGACGGCCGGCATCCATGAAGAAATACTACATATATTGCTTAAAAAGATTAGCTTGACTGAATGATTGGGCCGCCGCGACGCTGGCCACATGAACCGGCGCTCCCTCGATCTCTCCCTGCTCGTCGTTGCGGCACTGTGGGGGTCGAGCTATCTGGCCACCAAGGAAATCGCCGGGCCGGCATCGGTTTTCCCGATCTTGGCGATGCGGTTCACCCTGGCGGCATCCGCGGTGGCGGCTGTTGTGGCGCGCCGGCTTCCGGGGCTGACCCGTGCGGAGATGGGCGCCGGTGCCGTCGGTGGGACGCTCCTGGCCGGCATCTGTGCCGCCGAGACCTACGGGGTCACGATGACATCGGCCTCCAATGCCGGACTGATCATGGCGCTGACCATCGTTGTCACCCCGGTGCTACAGCGCACACCGGTGAGTCGCTGGTTCTACCTCGCGGCGACGCTTGCGGTGGGCGGTTGCGCGCTGTTGACCGGGTCCGGCGGCCTCACCGCTGGACGGCTGGGTGACCTCGTCATCGTGAGTGCTGCCCTACTGCGGGCGGTACACGTCACCACCCTGGCGCGGCTGTCGGACAATTCCGGAAACGACTCGGCCCGAACGACGTTGGTTCAGCTGGTGACTGTCGCGGTCGTGTCGATGATGTTGTGCGCGGGGTCCGGGCAGTCCGTGTGGGTGACGGCGGCAGAACTCGACATGGCCCAATGGGCACTCGTCGGCTATCTGGCCTTGGGCTGCACGGTGTTCGCGTTCCTGGTCCAGTTGCGGGCGCTGAATGTCGCCAGTCCGGCCCGGGTGAGTCTGCTGATGGGCACCGAGCCGCTGTGGGCGGCAATGCTGGGAGTCGCCATCGGGGGAGACCCGGTCACCGGCATGGGAATCGCCGGGGCCGCCTTGGTGATCGCCGGCACCGGTTGGGGGCGGCAGGTGCTGACGCGCGGGCACGACGGATCACGTGGTGTTGCCCGATCGGGCATGTGGCGACGTGTGGTCGTCTCGGGCCGGCCGTGAATCGGCCCGGCCTTTTCGCCATCCATTGCCGAGGCATTCAGCCGGCAAAAAGTGTGATTTCTATTGGAATTCCGCCGGTCCGGAATGGGTGTGAAATCTCGCACCCTTGTCGTGTTTTCCCGTCGGCGCACCGATGTGGGGTCGTGTCGCGAGTGGCTCGCTCGGCACTGCCGCTGCGGGCAAATGTCACGATCAGATAACGGTGACAAATCTTATGGGAGCTCTAATAATTACGTCATTACCGCAGGTCAACGCCGGTCTTCAGCAAGTTGCCACCCCGCCACACGCGCCCGTGGCGCTTGATCCGGGCAATGGGGTGTGCTTACGTCGATGGCGCCGATGGCTTGAAACTGACGATGCTCGCTGAGAAGTTCGGTGGTGACTTTCAACTCGATATGCATGCTTTACAAAGCGTCCCGGGACGCCATTCCCGGGAAGAATCGCTGCGTCCTCCACGGGCCACCGATGCGATGGGTATCCGCGATATCGTGGAATCCACCGGGGTGCTCGATCTGAATTCGACTTACGCCTATCTCCTGCTGGCGACAGATTTTGCTGCCACGTCAATCGTCGCTGAATGCGATGGTGACCTGCGCGGATTCATCACGGGTTACCACCCGCCCCCGCGGCCGGACATCCTGTTCGTCTGGCAGGTCGCGGTGGCACCGTCCGCCCAGGGCGGCGGGCTGGCCAGCACGATGCTCGACGCGCTCGTGCACCGGGTGCGGGAGCAGCAGAACGGCAGCCCGGTGACCGTGGAGGCCACTGTTGCCCCCGGCAATGCCGCCTCCCGCGCGTTCTTCGGCGCCTTCGCACGCCGCCATGGTGTTCCGATCGTCGAGGATCCCCATTTCGGGCGCGAGCTCCTCGATGCCAATGGGACCCACGAGGATGAGCCCATCTTGCGGATGGGTCCGATCACCACACCTCTGTCTCGCTGAAATCGATTCACCGATAACCAGTTTCATTTTGATTGGAAGGATTTTCCCTTGCTGCTCGCTTCGACAGCGCCGTTGACCGAGTCTGACCTCCCTGACGTGTTCAGCTCCGTGGAGTCCGAGGTCCGCAGTTATTGCCGCAGTTGGCCCACCGTCATGAACAGCGCCTCCGGTACCTGGATGACCGACACCGAGGGCCGCTCCTACATCGACTTCTTCGCCGGTGCAGGAGCATTGAACTACGGCCACAACAACGCCGCGCTCAAACAGCCGCTGTTGGATTACCTTGCCTCCGACGGGATCGTGCACTCGCTGGACATGGCGACCGCGGCCAAGCAGCGCTTCCTGGAGACCTTCGAGCGGCTCATCCTGCGGCCGCGCGGCCTCGACTACAAGGTTCAGTTCCCCGGACCGACCGGCGCCAACACGGTGGAATCGGCACTCAAACTGGCTCGGAAGGTGACCGGCCGCGAGTCGGTTATCAGTTTCACCAACGCATTCCACGGCATGACGCTCGGTGCGTTGTCGGTCACCGGTAACTCGATGAAGCGCGCCGGAGCCGGCATCCCGCTCGTGCACGCCACGCCGATGCCGTACGACAACTACTTCGGCGGCGTCACCGAGGACTTCCAGTGGTTCGAGCGCGTGCTCGACGATTCGGGCAGCGGGCTGAACCGCCCGGCCGCGGTGATCGTCGAAACCGTCCAGGGCGAAGGCGGTCTCAACGTCGCCCGGATCGAATGGCTGCGCGCGCTGGCCGAGCTGTGCCGTAAGCGGGACATCCTGCTGATCGTCGACGACGTGCAGATGGGCTGTGGCCGTACCGGACCGTTCTTCAGCTTCGAGGCCGCAGGAATCGTTCCCGACATCGTCACGCTGTCGAAGTCGGTCAGTGGCTACGGCCTGCCGATGGCGCTCACGCTGTTCCGCCGTGACCTCGACGTGTGGACGCCAGGGGAGCACAACGGCACGTTCCGTGGCCACAACCCCGCTTTCATCACCGCCACCGCGGCGCTGGAAACATATTGGAAAACCGACAAATTCAGTTTGGACACGGTGGCCAAGGGTGAGCTCATCCGGGGCCGGCTGGACGAGATCAGCGCCGCCCACGACGGGGTCAATGCCCGGGGCCGGGGAATGGCCCAGGGGCTGCGGTTCGACGACGCGGAACGGGCGGGCGAGGTGTGCCGGGCCGCCTTCGACCGCGGTGCGCTCATGGAGACCAGTGGCCCGTCCGACGAAGTGGTCAAACTGCTTCCGCCGCTGACGGCGTCGTCCGCAGAACTGTCCGAGGGGCTGGACATCCTCGCCGAGTCCGTCGCCGTCACGCTGGCCTGAGGGAGGCTGAAACATGATTGTTCGCACCACTGCTGAAATCACCGGGACCGACCGCGACGTCGCCGACGGCACCTGGCGGTCCAAGCGCATCATCCTGGCCGGCGACGGCGTGGGCTTCTCGTTCCACGAGACCACCATCGAGGCCGGTTCGGTCAACGAATTCCACTACCAGCACCATGTCGAAGCAGTGTGGGTGATCGAGGGCACCGGCACCCTGACCGATCTCGAAACCGGGCAGCAGTACCCGCTTTCCGACGGAACCATGTACCTGCTCAACAACCACGATCACCACCGGGTCACCTGCGACGAGCAACTACGCATGCTGTGCGTGTTCAACCCCCCGGTGAGCGGACGGGAAGTGCACGACGAGAACGGCGTTTACCCGGCGCCGCAATCGGTCGCATGAGTAGGCGAGACCCCTACCCAACCCGCCTCGACCACGCCATCGAGCCGATACCCCGGCAGGAACCGTCGGTGTGGGGGACCGAGTCCGACGGCCCGCTGAGTCAGACTCACCTGGACGGCTTCTCCGACTACGGCTATCTGGTGGCGCCGGACACGGTGTCCGGTGATTGGCTGCCGCTGCTGCGACACGAATTGGACCGCATCGCAGCCGATCTGGACGACGACGATCCGCGGGTGATCCGCGAGCCGGGTGGGACGATCCGCTCGATCTTCGAACCGCACCTGCTCAGCGACCTGGTGGCCCAAGTCGTCCGGCTCGACACGGTGCTGCCGGTCGCCCGGCAGTTGCTCGGCGGCGATGTCTACATCCATCAGGCCCGGATCAATTTGATGCCCGGCTTCACCGGGACGGGGTTCTACTGGCATTCGGACTTCGAGACCTGGCACGCCGAGGACGGCATGCCGGCGATCCGTGCGGTGTCGTGTTCGATCGCGCTGACCCACAACTATCCCTACAACGGGTCGCTCATGGTGATCCCCGGATCGCACCAGACGTTCTATCCCTGCGTCGGTGCCACACCCGTGGACAACCACGACACATCCCTGGTGTCGCAGAACATCGGCGTCCCGGATCAGACGACCCTGACCAAGGCCGTCGATCAGCACGACATCCACCAGTTCACCGGTCCGCCCGGCACCGCGTTGTGGTTCGACGCGAACCTGCTGCACGGATCGGGGTCCAACATCACGCCGCTGCCGCGGTCGAATGTGTTCCTGGTGTTCAACTCGGTGGACAACGCGCTGACCGAGCCGTTCGCCGCACCGCGGCCGCGACCTGAATACCTGGCGGCTCGGGGTGTGCAGGCCGTCACCTAGGCTGGCCTCATGCAACGGATCATCGGAACTGAGGTCGAATACGGTATCTCGTCGCCGTCCGATCCGACCGCCAATCCGATCCTGACCTCGACTCAGGCGGTGCTGGCGTACGCGGCGGCCGCCGGAATCCAGCGCGGCAAGCGCACCCGGTGGGATTACGAGGTCGAATCCCCGCTGCGCGACGCCCGCGGGTTCGACCTGTCCAGGGCCTCCGGGCCGGCGCCGATCGTCGACGCCGACGAGGTCGGTGCGGCCAACATGATCCTCACCAACGGTGCCCGGCTGTATGTGGACCACGCCCACCCGGAGTACTCGGCACCCGAGTGCACCGACCCCATGGACGCGGTGATCTGGGACAAGGCCGGCGAACGCGTGATGGAAGCCGCCGCCCGCCACGTGGCCAGCGTTCCCGGGGCCGCCAAGCTGCAGCTCTACAAGAACAACGTGGACGGCAAGGGCGCCTCCTACGGGTCGCACGAGAACTACCTGATGAGCCGTCAGACCCCGTTCTCGGCGGTGATCGCGGGCTTCACCCCGTTCCTGGTGTCCCGCCAGGTCGTGACCGGCTCCGGCCGCGTCGGTGTCGGCCCCTCCGGGGACGACCCCGGCTTCCAGCTGTCGCAGCGCGCTGATTACATCGAGGTCGAGGTCGGTCTGGAGACCACGCTCAAGCGGGGCATCATCAACACCCGCGACGAGCCGCATGCCGACGCCGACAAATACCGGCGGTTGCACGTCATCATCGGCGACGCCAACCTGGCCGAGACCTCGACCTACCTCAAGCTCGGCACCAGCTCACTGGTGCTCGACCTGATCGAAGAGGGCCCGAAGTTCGGGCTGGACCTGTCGGATCTGACACTGGCTCGGCCGGTCCACGCCGTCCACGTCATCAGCCGCGACCCGTCGTTGCGGGCCACCGTGGCGCTGGCCGACGGCCGTGAGATGACGGCGTTGGCGCTGCAACGCGTCTACCTGGACCGGGTGGCCAAACTGGTCGACGCCCGTGATCCGGATCCGCGCGCCTCGCACGTCGTCGAGACCTGGGCCCATGTCTTGGACCTGCTCGAACGCGATCCCATGGAATGCGCCGACATCCTCGACTGGCCGGCCAAACTGCGGTTGCTGGAGGGGTTCCGCCAGCGCGAGAACCTCAGTTGGCAGGCGCCGCGACTGCACCTGGTCGACCTGCAGTATTCCGATGTGCGGCTGGACAAGGGCCTGTACAACCGGTTGGTGGCGCGCGGTTCGATGAAGCGTCTGGTCACCGAACAACAGGTGCTCGACGCCGTCGACAACCCGCCCACTGACACCCGGGCCTACTTCCGCGGTGAATGCCTGCGCCGGTTCGGTTCGGACATCGCCGCGGCCAGCTGGGACTCGGTGATCTTCGATCTCGGCGGAGATTCGCTCGTGCGGATTCCGACCCTCGAACCGCTACGTGGAAGCAAGGCGCATGTCGGTGCGCTGCTGGACTCCGTGGACAGCGCCGTCGAACTCGTCGAGCAACTCACGAACTGACGATCTCGACCGGTGAGCTATCCCCGGCAATCCGGGTGGCGACCGGTACTGTGGAAGAACCGGTTGGGCGGTTAGCCCGGCCGATGACAATTGCAGGAGGCAGCGATGGCTCAAGAGCAGACCAAGCGTGGCGGTGGCGGCGGCGAGGATGACGACCTGCCGGGTGCATCCGCTGCCGGGCAGGAGCGTCGCGAGAAGCTGGCCGAAGATACCGACGATCTGCTCGACGAGATCGACGACGTGCTGGAAGAGAACGCAGAGGACTTCGTGCGCGCGTACGTCCAAAAGGGCGGCCAGTGACCTGGCGCGAAAACTTGTCCTTGCCCTTCTCCCAACCCCCCGAACTGTCGTCGTTCTCTGACCTGCTGCGTCGGCAGGCTCCCGAACTGTTGCCGGTCAACCGATTCGCCGATGCCGTGGCCAACCCGACCAACGCGGTTCCGCACGGGACCACGATCGTCGCGATCAAGTACCCCGGCGGGGTGCTGATCGCCGGTGACCGCCGCTCCACGCAGGGCAACATGATCGCCGGCCGCGACGTGCAGAAGGTGTACATCACCGACGATTACACCGCCACCGGTATCGCGGGCACCGCGGCCATCGCGGTCGAGTTCGCCCGGCTCTACGCCGTGGAGTTGGAGCACTACGAGAAGGTCGAAGGCGTTGCGCTGACGTTCCGCGGCAAGGTCAACCGACTGGCCATCATGGTGCGCGGCAATCTCGGTGCAGCACTGCAGGGTTTCGTAGCCCTACCCCTGCTGGTGGGATACGACGTGGACGCGCCGGACGCCGAGAACGCCGGCCGGATCGTCTCGTTCGACGCCGCGGGCGGCTGGAACATCGAGGAAGAGGGCTACCAGTCGGTGGGCTCCGGGTCGATCTTCGCCAAGTCGTCGATCAAGAAGTTGTATCCCCAAGTGGCGGACGCGGATTCGGCTCTGAAGGTGGCGATCGAGGCGCTCTACGATGCCGCTGACGACGACTCCGCCACCGGTGGGCCCGATCTGGTGCGCGGTATCTATCCGACCGCGGTAACCATCGGGGCCGAGGGGGCAGAGGAGATCACCGAGGAACGCATCGCCGAGCTGGCTCGCGAGGTCATCGCGCGCCGGACCCGGTTGGGCGGTGAGGGGTAAATGAGCTTCCCGTACTTCATCTCGCCCGAACAGGCGATGCGTGAGCGCTCCGAATTGGCGCGTAAGGGCATCTCCCGGGGGCGCAGCGTGATCGCCCTGGTCTACGACAACGGTGTGCTGTTCGTCGCCGAGAACCCGTCGCGTTCGCTGCAGAAGATCAGCGAGCTCTACGACCGGGTCGGCTTCGCCGCCGTCGGCCGGTTCAACGAGTTCGACAACCTGCGCCGCGGCGGCATCCAGTTCGCCGACACCCGCGGGTATGCCTACGACCGCCGCGACGTGACGGGCCGCCAGCTGGCCAATGTCTACGCGCAGACGCTCGGCACGATCTTCACCGAACAGGCCAAGCCTTACGAGGTCGAGCTGTGTGTGGCCGAGGTGGCGCACTACGGCGAGACCAAGGCACCCGAGCTGTACCGGATCACCTATGACGGATCGATCGCCGACGAGCCGCACTTCGTGGTGATGGGCGGTACCACCGAGCCGATCGCCGCCGCGTTGACCGAGTCCTTCACCGAGAACGCCGATCTGGGCGCCGCGGTCAAGATCGCGGTACAGGCACTCAGCGCGAGCAGCAACGGCTCTGAGCCACGGGTACTGGGGCCGGCCACCCTCGAGGTGGCGGTACTCGACGCCACGCGACCACGCCGCTGTTTCCGCCGGATCACCGGGGCGGCACTGGAAGCCCTTCTGCCCGAGGTTGATTCGAAAGCATCGGACCCAGCCGAGTAGTCAGTCGCCGCCCTCGAACAACTCACTGGGCTGGGCACTGGTCGGCTGGCTGATGCGGGCCCCCGGGTTGGCGCTGTTGCTGCAACTGCTCGCCGACGCCGTCGGCGCGGGTCCGCGCACGATCGCCCGGTGATGATCCTGAATCAACCTCGTCCTTCAGCCCAACGGGAACCGTAACTTGGCGACTGCCGTTTCATTCCAGACATCTGCGGTGATCTCGTCGGGTCGCACGGCGAATGCCTTACCGCCCTGGTCGAGCACCGTCACCGCGATGTGGGACAGCACGTCGTACCCCGAGTCGTCGTAGTGCAGGGCTCCGGTAGCAACCTCGATCCGACCCAGCACGTCGACGGTGAAGTTGTACACCAGGGTGTCCACCGCGCCGGCAGTCGTGGCCCGGGCGATATCCCCCAGATCTGTGGCCACCAGCCCCCGGCTCAGGTCGTTGCCCAACTCCTCGACCCACGTGCTGGCCCGCTCCGCGTTCAGGACAGGTAGCGACTCGCGGATGGCGCCGTCGATCTGATCGGGTCGCAGCAGATCGGCAGCCCCGGGCACCGACACGATCTGGCGCTTGTGGTCGAGTCCGCGGTACATGTCGAGCAGTGGATCGGTCGCGAACAGATACAGCGGCCGCGTCGACGCGGGATCGAGCTGACCCAGTTCGTTGTCCACCGCCTCGGCGACCCGCTTGGCGTACTGCTCCAGCAGCACCTTCTTGCCTTCATCGCCGACCAGCCGCCGCACATGGCCCCGGTCGCGCACCGTGGCGCGATTGGTCGCTTCGGCCACGTCGGTCGCATATTCACCGGTGAGTTCGAGCTCCTCGGCACGCTTACTTGGGGTGGCCTGCCACAGATTCCAGCCGTCGGCGGACAACGTCAGCGCATATGCCTCCTGCGGCGTGGTGACGGCTCGCACCAGCTGACCGATGTCGAAGTAGCTGCCGACCTGAAGCTGGCTCTCCAAGGCGTTCGGCAACACGTAGACCTCGTGGAAATCATCGGCGATGAAGATGGCCACCGAACGCGACAGACTCAGCCACAGGTCCGATTCGGCGATCTTCTTCCAACGCAACCGCAGCTGTTCCTCCACCGCATGCCGCGCCCCGGAATCGCGGATGGCGCGCAGGGCCCGGTCCACCGCACTCTTGGCGGTCAGCAGGCTCTTGTCGCGCTCGTCGGGCCCGGGCGCGGTTTCGGCGTACACCGTGATGGCGTGCTCGTGTGGCTCGCCGAGGCGGATGAGGTCGGCGACGTCAGGCAGTTCGTATCGGGTCATCGACACTCCTTTGTGCGGACTCGAGTCCACCTTATGCCCGTGATGACCGCTGACCAGGGATAAAAGGCGCAGATGCTTCTGATGGCGGCGGTATGTCGGTTTCGGTGACTGGCAGCGCTGACAAGCCTGCAACGCAGCGTCACCGGTTGGCTGCCGCCACGCTCGGCGCGTAACCGCGCGCTTGCCCACCTTTACCGTCAGCCACCCCGTAAGCTCGATGGCGTGCAGCGACGAATCATGGGCATCGAGACGGAATTCGGTGTGACCTGCACGTTCCATGGCCATCGCCGGCTCAGTCCCGACGAGGTCGCCCGCTATTTGTTCCGGCGGGTGGTGTCGTGGGGCCGCAGTTCCAACGTTTTCCTCCGTAACGGCGCCCGGTTGTACCTCGACGTGGGGTCGCATCCGGAGTACGCCACCGCCGAGTGTGACAACCTGACCCAGCTGGTCACCCACGACCGCGCCGGGGAGCGCGTCCTGGAGGACCTGCTGATCGATGCCGAGCAGCGGCTCGCCGACGAGGGCATCGGCGGCGACATCTACCTGTTCAAAAACAACACCGATTCGGCCGGTAACTCCTACGGCTGCCACGAGAACTACCTGATCGTGCGGGCCGGCGAGTTCTCCCGGATCTCCGATGTGCTGCTGCCGTTCCTGGTCACCCGCCAACTGATCTGCGGTGCGGGCAAGGTGTTGCAGACCCCGAAGGCCGCCACCTACTGCCTGAGTCAGCGCGCCGAGCACATCTGGGAAGGCGTCTCCAGCGCCACCACTCGCAGTAGGCCGATCATCAACACCCGCGACGAGCCGCACGCCGACGCCGAGAAATACCGCCGGCTGCACGTCATCGTCGGCGACTCCAACATGTGCGAGTCCACCACCATGCTCAAGGTGGGCACCGCCTCGCTCGTGCTGGAGATGATCGAGGCCGGTGTCCCGTTCCGTGACTTCTCGCTCGACAACCCGATTCGCGCCATCCGCGAGGTCAGCCACGACCTCACCGGTCGGCGGCCGGTGCGGTTGGCCGGCGGACGGCAGGCCAGCGCCCTGGACATCCAGCGCGAGTACTACAGCCGCGCCGTGGAATACCTGCAGACGCGTGAGCCCAGCACCCAGATCGAGCAGGTGGTCGACCTGTGGGGCCGCCAGCTCGACGCCGTGGAGAGCCAAGATTTCGCGAAGGTCGACACCGAGATCGACTGGGTGATCAAGCGCAAGCTGTTCCAGCGCTACCAGGATCGCTACAACATGGAGCTGTCCGATCCGAAGATCAGCCAGCTCGACCTCGCCTACCACGACATCAAGCGTGGTCGCGGCGTGTTCGACCTGCTGCAACGCAAAGGCCTGGCCGCCCGGATCACCACCGACGAGGAGATCGACGCCGCGGTGAACACGCCGCCACAGACCACCCGGGCCAAGTTGCGTGGTGAGTTCATCAGCGCCGCACAGGAAGCCGGTCGCGATTTCACCGTCGACTGGGTGCATCTCAAGCTCAATGACCAGGCCCAGCGCACGGTGCTGTGCAAAGATCCGTTCCGGTCGGTCGACGAGCGAGTCAAGCGCCTGATCGCCAGCATGTGAGCCTTAAGCTTTCCTCTCGTGGCGGTATCCAAAGTCGAGCGGTTGATGAACCTTGTCATCGCACTGCTGTCCACCCGGTCGTTTCTGCCTGCGGATAAGATCCGCGCCAGCGTCGCCGGATACGCCGACAGCCCCAGCGACGAAGCGTTCTCCCGGATGTTCGAGCGCGACAAGAACGAGTTGCGCGACCTCGGCATCCCGTTGGAAACCGGCCGGGTGTCCAAGTTCGACGCAGGCGAGGGTTATCGCATCAACCGGGATTCCTATGAGCTGCCCCCGGTGCAGTTGAGCGCCGACGAGGCCGCCGCGGTGGCCGTGGCCACCCAGCTGTGGCAGTCCCCGGAGCTGGTCACCGCGACGCAGGGCGCGCTGCTGAAATTGCGCGCCGCGGGCGTGGACGTCGACTCCGAGGGCGCGGGCGTGGCCATCGCCTCGACCGCGACGCTGCCCGGGCTGCGCGGGTCCGAAGAAGTGTTGCGAATCCTGTTGTCGGCGATCGACTCCGGGCACGCGGTGCGGTTCCGGCACCGGGCCTCCCGAAGCGCCGAGCACACCAGCCGCACCGTCGAGCCCTGGGGTGTGGTCACCCACCGCGGCCGGTGGTACCTGGTCGGGCATGACCGCGACCGCGACGACATCCGCACCTTCCGGCTGTCGCGCATCGACGCCGACGTGAGCACCATCGGGCCGGCCGGTGCGGTGGCCAAGCCCGAGGGGGTCAACCTGCGGGAGATCGTCGCGCGTGCGGTGGCCGAACTGCCTACCGGGGAGCAGGCCCGCGTCTGGATTGCCGGTGGGCGTGCCACCGCGCTACGTCGTCAGGCCACCGCGGTCGTGCCGCGCACGCTGGGCGGGCGCGCGGGGGAGGAGATCACCGTCGACATCGGGATGTCGGACCGGCTGGCCCGCGAGATCGCCGGTTACGGCGCCGATGCCGTCGCGCTGGAACCCCCGTCGTTACGCGAGGACGTGGTGAGCCGGTTGCGCGCCCAGAGGGGTACGGCATGAGGGTCAGCGAGGAGCCGGAGGCGGATGGCGCATGAGGGTCAGCGAGGAGCCGGAGGCGGATGGCGCATGAGGGTCAGCGAGGAGCCGAAGGCGGATCGCGCATGAGGGTCAGCGAGGAGCCGAAGGCGGATCGCGCATGAGTCAGGTTTCCACCCGGTTGGTCCGGATGCTCAACATGGTTCCGTACTTCCAGGCCAACCCGAGGGTCACGCGCGACGAGGCCGCCGCGGCGCTGGGCGTCACCCGCAAGCAACTCGACTCCGACCTCGAGCAGCTGTGGATGTGTGGATTGCCCGGGTACAGCCCGGGCGATCTCATCGACTTCGACTTCGAGGGCGACACCGTCGAAGTCACCTTCAGCGCCGGCGTGGACCGCCCACTGCGGTTGACCTCCACAGAGGCCACCGGCGTCCTGATGGCGTTGCGCACCTTGGTCGACGTGCCCGGCATGGTCGATCCCGAGGCGGCGCGCAGCGCCATCGCCAAGATCGAATCGGCCGCAGGCAGCCAACGCAGTCCCGTCGAGGACACCGTTTCGGAGGACACCATTTCGGAGGAGACCGGTGCGGCCGGGGACGTGCGCGCCGCCGTGCGCGACGGTCGCGCCGTGACGTTGGAGTACTACTCGGCATCGCGTGACTCGCTCACCACCCGCACTGTCGACCCGATCCGGGTGGTGCTGATCGGGGAGAACAGTTACCTGGAGGCGTGGTGCCGCAGCGCCGAGGCGGTGCGGATGTTCCGCTTCGACCGGATCGTGTCTGCCCAGCGCCTCGATGATCCCTCGGAGCCGCCCTCACCGGCGGTGCAGGCCGGCACGGACACCTCGCTGTTCGATCCGGACAGTGCCGACCCGTCACTGCCGTCGGCGACCCTGGTGATCGACCGTTCGGCATCGTGGATGTTCGACTACTACCCGCTGCGGATCGTCAACGACCTGCCCGACGGGGCCTGTGAAGCGGTGATGACATACGCCTCACAGGAATGGATGGCACGATTCCTGCTTGGATTCGGCTCGGCAGTGCGGGTGTTGGCCCCCGAACCATTGGCGCAGCGCGTGAAGGAATCGGCCGCCGAGGCGTTGCACGCTTACGAGACTGCCGACACCCGCGGGTAGACTCGGCACGGACGTCTGGAGGTAACCAAATTGGGTGGTCTACAACCCTGGCACTGGATCATTGTCATCGCGGTGTTCGTGCTGCTTTTCGGCGCCAAGAAGCTGCCGGACGCCGCTCGGTCGCTCGGCAAGTCGATGCGGATCTTCAAGTCCGAGATCAAGGAGATGCAGTCGGATTCTTCGGCCGAGGCACCACCGGCCAAACCGATTTCCTCCGAGCGTGTCGAGGCACCGGCGCCTGAGCAGTCCCCGGACCGTCACACGGCCTGACCGGTCCGGCAACCGATCGCGGTCATCGCCCCGCGATGTCGCTTCGTGCCATCTACCAGGCCTCTAAAACACTCCTGTGACCTCCGGATTCATTAAAAAGCTCGATCCGCGCCGCCGCCGTTCGCGGGTCAACCCCGACGGCACCATGTCGTTGGTCGACCACCTCCACGAGCTGCGTACCAGGCTGCTCATCGCGGCGGCCGCGGTTGTCGTGACCACGATCTTCGGATTCCTCTGGTACACCCACGGCATCTTCGGGTTTCACAGCCTCGGTGAGTGGCTGCGCGGCCCGTACTGCGCGCTGCCCCAGTCCGCGCGCGCCGATATCACCCCGGACGGAGGCTGCCGTCTGCTCGCCACGGCGCCGTTCGACCAGTTCATGCTGCGTCTGAAGGTGGCGTTGGCCGCCGGCGTGGTGCTGGCCTGTCCGGTGTGGCTGTACCAGTTGTGGGCGTTCATCACACCCGGCTTGTACAAGAAGGAACGTCGGTTCGCGATGGCGTTCGTCAGCGTCGGGGCAGTGCTGTTCATCGCCGGCGCGGTCCTGGCGTATGTGGTCCTGGCGACGGCGCTCGGTTTTCTGCTGACCGTTGGCAGCGATGTCCAGGTGACGGCGCTTTCCGGCGACAAGTACTTTGGGTTTCTGATCAATCTGCTGTTGGTGTTCGGCATCAGCTTCGAATTCCCGTTGCTGATCATCATGCTCAATCTGGTCGGCATGCTCACCTATGAGCGGCTGAAGGCGTGGCGACGCGGTCTGATCTTCGGGTTGTTCGTCTTCGCCGCCTTTGCCACACCGGGTTCTGACCCTTTCACCATGTTGGCATTGGCCTGCGCGCTGACCCTGCTGCTCGAGTTCGCCATCCAGATCGCCAGGCTCAACGACAAGCGCAAGGCCCGCCGCGAGGCGCTCGAGGTGCCCGAGGACGAGGCCGCACCGATCCCGTCGGCGGAACCCGTCGAGCCGGCCACCCCGGTGAGTGCACCCTCGCGGATCGACATCGACGACGATGCCACCTGAGTCGGGTGACCTCCACGGTGGTGAACTGACCAGGTTCACCACCGAATACCCGTTCGCGCTCGACGATTTCCAGGTGCGCGCCTGCCGTGCGCTGGAGGGCGGACACGGCGTGCTGGTCTGCGCGCCCACCGGAGCGGGCAAAACCGTGGTCGGCGAGTTCGCCGTGCACCTGGCGCTGGCAGCCGGCGGAAAATGTTTCTACACCACCCCGATCAAGGCCCTGAGCAACCAGAAGCACAACGATCTGGTGGCCCGCTACGGCGCGGACAAGATCGGGTTGCTCACCGGCGACCAGTCCATCAACGGTGATGCCGACATCGTGGTGATGACCACCGAAGTGCTGCGCAACATGTTGTACGCGAACTCTCCTGCGCTGCATGGGCTTTCCTACGTGGTGATGGACGAGGTGCACTTCCTGGCCGACCGGATGCGCGGCGCGGTGTGGGAGGAGGTGATCCTGCACCTGCCCGAGGAAGTCCTGCTGGTCAGCCTGTCGGCCACGGTCAGCAACGCCGAGGAGTTCGGCGGCTGGATCCAGACGGTGCGCGGGGACACCACCGTCGTCGTCGACGAGCACCGGCCCGTCCCGTTGTCCCAGCACATGCTCGTGGGCCGGCGGCTGTTCGATCTGTTCGAGGGCACGAACAGTACGCTCGTCGACCCGGACCTGTTGCGCCACATCAGCCACCGGCGCGAGGCCGACCGGCTGGCCGACTGGCAGCCCCGCGGCCGGGGACGCGGCGGCGGCCGTCCGCAGCTGTACCGGCCACCGAGCCGGCCCGACGTGATCGCCACCCTCGACGCCGAGGGACTGCTGCCCGCCATCACCTTCGTGTTCTCCCGGGCCGGCTGCGATGCCGCGGTACAGCAGTGCCTGCGCGCACCGTTACGGCTGACCACCGACGAGGAGCGCAGTCGAATCGCGGCGATCGTCGACCGGCGGTGCGCCGACCTGGCCGAATCCGATCTGATCGTGCTGGACTATCACCAGTGGCGTGAAGGTCTGCTGCGCGGGTTGGCCGCCCACCACGCCGGGATGCTGCCGGTGTTCCGGCACACCGTCGAGGAGCTGTTCACCGCGGGTTTGGTCAAGGCCGTGTTCGCCACCGAGACTTTGGCGCTGGGGATCAACATGCCGGCCCGCACCGTCGTGCTCGAGCGGCTGGTGAAGTTCAACGGAGAGCAGCATGTGCCGTTGACCCCGGGGGAGTACACCCAGCTGACCGGACGGGCCGGGCGGCGCGGAATCGACGTCGAAGGCCACGCCGTGGTGCTGTGGCGGCCCGACGACAGCAACGCCGAACCCGCCGAAGTGGCGGGCCTGGCCTCGACCCGGACCTTTCCGCTGCGCAGCTCGTTCGCTCCCAGCTACAACATGACCATCAACTTGGTGCAGCAGATGGGTCCCGAACAGGCCCGCAAACTGCTGGAGCGATCGTTTGCCCAGTATCAGGCGGACCGGTCGGTGGTTGGCTTGGTGCGCGGCATCGCTCGCGGTGAGCGGATGATGGGCGAGCTGGCCGCAGAACTCGGCGGAAAGGACGCGCCGATCCTCGACTACGTCCGGCTGCGGTCCAAGATCGGTGAGCGCGAGCGGGCGCAGTCGCGGGCCTCGCGCCTGCAACGGCGCCAGGCCGCCACCGATGCGTTGGCTGCGTTACGACGTGGCGACATCATCACCATCACGCAGGGCCGCCGCGGCGGACTCGCCGTGGTGCTGGAGGCAGCCCAGCGCGACAGCGATGACCCGAGACCGCTCGTGCTGACCGAACATCGTTGGGCCGGCCGGATTTCGTCGGCCGATTACTCGGGCGCGTCGGCCCCGTTGGGCACGATGAGCCTGCCCAAGCGGGTGGAGCATCGTCAGCCACGCGTGCGTCGGGACCTGGCCTCGGCGTTGCGGTCGGCCGCGGCAGATCTGTCGGTGCCGTCGAAACGGGCGAGTCGGGGCGCCGGGGCCCCCGAGCGTGACGTCGATCCGGAATTGGCCGGTCTGCGTGACCAACTGCGTCACCACCCGGCGCATCAACTGGCCGATCGTGAGGCCAAGGCCCGGATCGCCGAACGATATCTGCGCATCGAACGCGACAACGCCCAGATTCAGCAGAAGGTCAACGCGGCGACGAACTCGTTGGCCCGCACGTTCGACCGGATCGTGGCGCTGCTGCGTGAACGCGGGTTCATCGAAGACGACAACGAAAGCGAGTCCGGCTCGGGCCTCAAGGTCACCGACGCCGGACGACTGCTGGCCCGCATCTACAGCGAGAGCGATCTGCTGGTGGCCGAATGCCTGCGCGGCCGGTTGTGGGAAGGTCTGCAACCGGCGGAGCTGGCGGCGGTGCTCTCGGCGGTCCTGTTCGAGTCCCGCGGGGACGCTGCAGGCAGTGTGCTGGGAGTCGACGTCCCGACCGAGGGGCTGCGGCGTGCCCTGGCCCAGACCCGCCGGATGTCGGCGGGCCTGCGTGGTGATGAACAACGACACCGCCTGGCACCGAGCCGCGAACCCGACGAGGGCTTTGTCACCGCGGTCTATCGCTGGGCCAACACCGGTGATCTGGCCGTCGCGTTGGAGGCTTCCGACGTGAGCGGCTCGGGCGCCGCGCTGTCGGCCGGTGATTTCGTACGCTGGTGCCGTCAGGTGCTCGATCTGCTCGACCAGGTGCGCAATTCCGCACCGACATCGAACCTGCGCAATACCGCGAAACGCGCTGTCAACGACGTTCGGCGCGGCGTTGTAGCTGTTGATGCGGGGTAGGGTGTTTTGGCGACACCCGAACAGGATCAAGGAGAATCATGAGCGGACCGCAGGGATCTGACCAGGGACAGCAGTGGCCCGGTCAGCAGCCTGAGCCCGGCAACGACCAGCCTTCGGGTGCCGAGGCCTGGCAGCCGCCCACCCCTGGTTCGGACGATGCCGCGACGCACACCCCGGCCTGGCAGCCCCCGGCGTACACGCCGCAGCAGTATCCCTCGTACCAACCGCCTGCGCAGGGTGTCCAGCAGCCGGATTATTCGCAACCGCAACAGCCTCAGCAGCCGCAGTACCCCGGGACCGAGCAGTACGGTCAGCAGGCGTACCCGCAGCCCGGCCAGCCGCAGCAATACCCTCAGGTGCCCGGATACGGGCAACCGCCCCAGTTCGGGCAGCCGGGGCAGCCCCCGCAATACGGGCAGCCGGGACAATACGGCCAGCCCGGCCAGTACGGCGTTCCCGGCCAGTTCGGACAGTACGGTGTGCCGGGTTCTGAGGAAGGCTCCAAGCGTTCGCTGGCTATGATCGGTGGCATCGTCGGCGGCCTGGCGGTCCTGTTGCTGGCCATCATCGCGGTGACCGCGTTCTGGCTGCCCGGCTGGGCGGTCACCACCAAGCTCGACATCGACAAGGCGCAGAGCGGCGTCGAGCAGATTCTCACCGACAAGACCAACGGCTACGGCGCCACCAAGGTCACCGGCGTCAAATGCAACGACGGCGAAAACCCCACGGTCAAGAAGGATTCGACGTTCGACTGCGAGGTGACGATCGACGGCACCAAGCGCAAGGTCACGGTCACGTTCAAGGACGACAAGGGCACCTACGAGGTGGGGCGGCCCAAGTAGCCCCACTGGCGGTGTGCCCACCGTTGGCCGCCGGTCTGCCCTGGCCGCCGCTTTCCACCGCAGGGTCGCTGCGCCGCGCTGTGAACGACCCTGCGGTGGAAAGCGGTGACGACGACCGTCAGTGCCCGGGCAGTTGGTCCAGCGCCGCCTGCAGCCGGCCGATCGACGAGGTGACCCCGTAGGCGGCGGCCAGATCGGCCACCCGGGCCGGATCGCCGGCGGCCAGCGGCAGTTCGTCGGTGGCCGTCGACAGCGTCACAGGAGCGTCCGTGGCCACCCGCACCACCGGCTCGGCCGCGGCGATGTAGTCGGCGGCGGCCAGCAATTTGGTCCGATGTGCTTTGGACAGTGAGGATTTCGGATCCTCGACGGCCGCCTGGATGCCCTGCAGCGAGCGGTGCCGGGCCAACAGCGTGGCGGCGGTCTTCTCGCCGATACCGGCGACACCGGGCAGTCCATCCGATGGGTCACCGCGCAGCAGTGCCAGCTCGGCGTAGGCCGGTCCGGCCCGATCGATGGGCACCCCATAGATGTCGGCGACCTCGGCCGGCCCATACTTCGTCGCCTTGGCCAAGCCTCGGCCGATGTAGAGCACCCGCACGGCGGGAACGGGTTCGTCGCGGACCAACTGCAGCAGGTCGCGGTCACCGCTGACCACCACCACCGGGTCGCGCTGTTCGGCGGTGGCCAGCGTGCCCAGCACGTCGTCGGCTTCGAACCCGGGCGCCCCGGCCGTCGCGATACCGAACGCGTCGAGCAGGTCCATGATCATGTCGACCTGGGGGCTGAGGTCGTCGGGAACCTCCTCGACGTCGGGAGTACCGTCCGGACGGGGTTCCTCGACCCGATGTGCCTTGTACGACGGCACCAGATCCACCCGCCACTGTGGCCGCCAGTCGTCGTCGCGGCACACCACCAACCGTCGCGGCCGCTCCCGGGTCACCAGCGTGGCGATCGAGTCGAGGAACCCGCGTACCGCATTCACGGGGCGGCCGTCGGGTGCCTTGATCGAAGACGGCACACCGAAGTACGACCGAAACCACATGCTGGCCCCGTCGAGCAGCAATATCGGGTCGCTCATGACACCTTCCCGAACACATACGACGCGGCGGTGACGGCTTTGCCGCCCGCACCCTCATCGTGCAGGGTAGCCCGGACCGCGACGGTGCCCGCCGCGCCGGGAAGCACCTGGGTGTCGACCCGGAAGGGGCCCGTCTTGCCCCGCGCCAGGAACATTACATGCGACGAAAGGCCCTGCAGTGCATCGGATTTCGCCGCGACCGCAGCAGCATCTGCGGCAGCGGTCTCCAGGATCACGAACTGCGGGCCGATGTGCAGCGCGGCGTCGGGAGAGGCCACCTCGACCGCCAACTCCGGCAGGGTCCAGTGCCCGGCCCCGTCTCCGTCGTCGCGTTTGCGGCCGCCGAACACCTGCCACAGCGGTGGCAGATCAGGACTGTCGACGACGTCGATCGGATCGACCGGCATCTTCTGCAGACCCTCGGGCGGAATGCCGATGGAGACTCCCTGCCCCTCGGTGAGTGCCACGACCCGGGCCGGGTTGTCGGCGTCGACGATGACCGAACGGCTGTAGGCCATCTGCCTGCCCTGCTTGAGTACCTCGGTGTCGACACGTATGCGCTTGACATCGCGGGCCGGATCGAGGACCTGACAGGAATGCACGACCGGGTTCGGCACTGCTTGCAGATCGCTGACCCCGCCGCTGTCGGGCGAGGAGATGCCGAGCACGGCCAACAGCAGCCCTCCGGTGGAATTGCGCATGTCGCGGCGCAGCGTCACGGTGTCGTCGGCCGGGCCCAGGTCCATCGAGGAGTAGGTGCGGCCCAGGTATCGGTAGCTCAGCAGGCCACCCCAACGCTTCTGCAGCTCGGCGGCGTACGCCTGCGGATCGTCGGTGAGATCGCGGATATCACGCAACATTCCAGCGACAGTAGCCGGTGTGCGTCGCGGGGCCGGGCGGACACTCGGACTGATGCCACCGCGGCACAGCCGTTAGCCTCGAAACCATGACCGAAAGCCGATTCAGCACCGATGTCTATGCCCACCGGCTCGCCGCGGCCGCGACCGCCGCAGCCGATGCCGGTTTGGCCGGTCTGGTCATCACCCCCGGCTATGACCTGCGGTACCTGACCGGATCTCGGGCGCAGACCTTCGAACGTCTGACGGCCCTGGTGCTGCCCGCCGTCGGCGATCCCACGATCGTGGTGCCGCGCCTGGAACTGGCCGCCCTGCGTGAATCGGCGGTCACCGAACTCGGTGTGACGGTTCGCGATTGGGTGGACGGCCAGAACCCGTACCAGATGGTGGTCGACGCTCTCGGCGGAACCGGCGTGAAGACAGCGGTCACCGATGCGATGCCCGCGCTGCACCTGCTGCCGCTTGCCGGACTGCTCGGGGTGGTCCCGGTGTTGGCCACCGACGTGCTGCGGCGCCTGCGGATGATCAAGGATCCGGCCGAGATCGACGCCTTGCGCAAGGCCGGCGCGGCAATCGACCGCGTGCACGCGCGGGTTCCGGAGTTCCTGGTGCCCGGCCGCACCGAGGCCGACGTGGCCGCCGACATCGCTGAAGCGATTGTGGCCGAAGGCCATTCGGAGGTGGCGTTCATCATCGTCGGCTCAGGACCCAACGGTGCCGACCCGCACCACGAGTGCTCGGATCGTGAGTTGCGCGCCGGCGACATCGTCGTCGTCGACATCGGCGGACCGTACGAGCCCGGGTACAACTCCGATTCCACCCGCACCTATTCTCTCGGCGAACCGGATCCGGACGTGGCGCGGCGCTACGCGGTGCTGCAGCGGGCCCAGAACGCCGCCGTGGCCGCGGTGCGGCCCGGGGTGACCGCCGAACAGGTCGACGCTGCCGCTCGCGACGTGCTGGCTGCCGAGGGGCTGGCCGAGGCATTCGTGCACCGCACCGGACACGGCATCGGATTGTCTGTGCACGAGGAGCCCTACATCGTGGCCGGTAACGATCTGCCGTTGGAGGTCGGGATGGCGTTCAGTGTGGAACCCGGCGTGTACTTCCCCGGCCAGTGGGGCGCCCGGATCGAAGACATCGTCGTGGTCACCGACGACGGCGCGCTGTCGGTAAACAACCAGCCACACGATCTCGTCGTGGTGCCGGTGTGAGCCAGTCGGGCTAGCTTTCGCCGCGGTCCAGAAGCTCGGAAGAGCCCAGCACCCGTTCGATGCGGACCTCGATCACGACGCGGTTCGGGTTGATCCGCGGGGTGCGGTAGCGCTGGGCATAACGCAGTTCGGCATCGCGGACCGCGTCGGGCTCACTCCGCACGGTGGACTTGCCTTCCAGCGACAGCCAGCGGGCGCCGTCGACCTGGCTGAGCACCGCGATGCCGCGCTCATGCGCGTTCACTGCCTTCTGCGACCCGCCGTTGGTGATCACGCGCGCGATGTGGGTCTTGGGATCGAAGGTGAAACCGACCGCCACCACGTGCGGAGAATTGTCCGAGCGCAACGTGGTCAGCATTGCCAGATGACGTTCGGTGAGGAACGCCAGAGCCTCATTGGTGAGCTTGGTGGTCGCCTTGCCACGAGATGTAGCCATCGGGGTCCACGTTAGCGCAGGACATAATCGCTGCCATGGAGGACACGGCAGACTCGGCTGACACGGATCGCCGTGTCGTGGTGATTTTCGGGGGCCGCAGCGAGATCGGTGTCGAACTGGCTGTTCGGCTCGCTGCGGGCGCGGTGGTCGTGCTGGCCGCCCGCCGCGCCGACCAGCTCGACGAGCTGGTCGCCGCGGTCCGGGCGGGCGGCGCGGTCGAGGTGCACACGCGTGAGTTCGACGCCGACGCCGTTGCCGGACATGCCGGCCTGGTCGAGGCGATCGAAGCCGACCATGGGCCGATCGACACCGCGGTGCTGGCCTTCGGGGTGCTGGGCGATCAGGACCGGGCCGAAGCCGATCCCGCCCACGCGGTGGCCGTCGTGCACACCGACTATGTTGCCCAGGTCAGCCTGCTCACCGTGCTCGCTTCGCGCATGCGCGCCGCTGGTCGGGGCCGGTTGGTGGTGTTCTCGTCGATCGCCGGGGCGCGGGCTCGCCGGGCCAACTTTGTCTACGGTTCGGCCAAGGCCGGTCTGGACGCGTTCGCCAGCGGCCTGACCGACGCCCTGCACGGCACCGAGGTGCAGCTGTTGATCGTGCGACCCGGTTTCGTGATCGGCCGCATGACCGAGGGCATGGAGCCCGCCCCGTTCTCCAGCACGCCGGCCCAGGTGGCAGACGCCACCGCCACCGCACTGGCCCGGGGCAAACGCGCCGTGTGGGTGCCGTGGGTGATCCGGCCGATGATTTTCGTGACGCGGTTTGTGCCGCGGCCGGTCTGGCGCAGGATGCCGCGATGATGAGCGCTTGCGCGAAGAACAGAGGGCCGATGAGCGTTCACGCGAAGAGCAGACAGCAGATGACGGGGACGATCACGGTGGTCGGTATCGGGGCCGACGGGATGGCGGGGTTGTCGCAGACCTCCCGCGACGAGCTGGCGAAAGCCACCGTCGTGTACGGCTCGCCACGCCAACTGGACCTGCTCGACGACGCCGTGACAGCCGACCGTCGCGAATGGCCTTCGCCGATGCTGCCCGCCCTGCCGACGCTGTTCGACGGTGACGCTGACGTGCACGTGGTGGCCAGTGGAGATCCGCTGCTGCACGGTATCGGCGCAACACTCATCCGGCTGTTCGGCGTGCAGCGGGTTCGGGTGCTGCCGCACGTGTCGAGTGTCACGCTGGCGTGCGCTCGGATGGGCTGGGCGGTCACCGACACCGAGGTGATCAGTCTTGTCACCGCCGCGCCGCATACCGCGGTCCGTCGCGGCGGGCGAGCGATCGTGCTGTCGCGCGACGCGCAGACCCCGCTGACGCTGGCTCGGTTGCTGAGCGAATCCGGCCGGGGTGATACGGAATTGAGCGTGCTGGAGCAGTTGGGCGGCCCGGGGGAGAAGCGGTACGACGGCACAGCCCGGGACTGGGTGGCGGCCGCCCCGGCTGATTTCGACGATCTCAATGTGGTGGCGGTGCATTATCTGCCCGATGAGCGACGGGCCCACGCGCTTCCCGACGACGCGTTTGCCCACGACGGGCAGCTCACCAAGCAGTCCATCCGCGCGGTCACCCTGGCGGCGCTCGGGCCCCGGCCCGGCGAACTGCTGTGGGATGTCGGTGCAGGTTCGGGCAGCATCGCGATCGAATGGTCGCGCAGCGCACCCGGTTGCGCCGCGGTGGCGTTCGAACGTGACGAACAGCGCCGCGAGCGGATCCTCGGTAATGTCGCCGCCTTCGGGGTCCGGGTGGAGGTGCGCGACGGTGCGCCGGAGTCCCTTGACGGTGCGCCCGAGCCCGACGCGATCTTCATCGGTGGCGGCATCACCCAACCCGGCTTGCTGCAGGCCTGTTTCGACCGGCTGCCCTCCGGCGGGCGGCTGGTCGTCAACGCGGTGACGTTGGAATCAGAAGCGGTTGTCGCGCAGTGGTATTCGAAGGAAGGTGGCGAAGTGCGGCGTTATCAGCACTATCAGGGCGGTGCGATCGGCGGGTTCACCGGCTGGCGCCCGGCGCTGCCGGTGACGCAGTGGGCGGTGGTCAAGCCATGACGGTGTACTTCATCGGCGCCGGGCCCGGCGCCGCCGATCTCATCACCGTGCGCGGTGCGCGGATCCTGGGAAGCTGCCCGGTGTGCCTGTATGCCGGGTCGATCATGCCCGACGATCTGTTGGCGCTGTGCCCGCCGGACGCGAAGATCGTCGACACCGGGCCGCTGAACCTGGAGCAGATCATCGACGAGGTGGTGGCCGCGGACAAGGCGGGCGTGGATGTGGCGCGGCTGCATTCCGGTGACCCGTCGATCTACAGTGCGCTGGCCGAGCAGTGCCGCCGCCTTGACGACCTGGGCATCAGATACGAGATCGTGCCCGGTGTCCCGGCATTCACCGCCGTCGCGGCGGCGCTGCGCCGGGAGCTCACGGTTCCGGGGGTGGCCCAGACCGTCACCTTGAGCCGGGTGGCCACACTGTCCACGGCGATGCCCGAGGGTGAGGACCTGCGCACCCTGTCGGCACCGGGGGCGACATTGGTGCTGCACCTGGCCGCCGCCCAGATCGACAACATCGTCCCGCAGCTCATCGATGGCGGCTACCGTCCCGAAACACCCTGTGCCGTGGTGGCGTTCGCCAGCTGGCCGCAGGAGATCGTGTTGCGGGGCACGCTCGCCGACATCGCCGGGCAGATGCACGCCGCCGACGTGACCAAGACCGCGGTCATCGTCATCGGGGACGTGCTTGCCGCCGAGAGGTTTTCCGACAGCTACCTGTACTCGTCGGGCCGACGTCGTGGTGCCACCCACTGATGAGACTGCTCTTGCTGGGCGGTACCGGTGAGGCCCGGGCCCTGGCCGCCGCGCTGCATCCCGCAGTCGAGGTGATCAGCTCGCTGGCCGGAAGGGTGCCCGATCCCGCCCTTCCGGTGGGTCCGGTACGCATCGGCGGGTTCGGCGGTGTCGACGGGCTGCGCCGCTGGCTCGTCGACGAGCGCGTCGACGCCGTCGTGGATGCCACGCATCCCTTCGCCGCGACGATCACCGCCAACGCCGCGCAGGCCTGTGCCGATCTCGGGGTGCCCCATCTGGTGCTGGCCCGCCCGGCGTGGGCGCCGGGTGACGCCATCCTCGTGGCGTCGGACCGCGCGGCGGCTGAAACCGTTGCCGAGAACGGCTATTCGCGTGTCTTCCTGACCACCGGGCGATCCGGAACACGTGCCTTCAAAGGCGTCGACGCCTGGTTTTTGATCCGCGCCGTGACCGCGCCGGATCCCGAGACCCTGCCCACCGATCATCAGCTGCTGCTGTCGCGCGGACCGTACGACTACGACGGAGAGTTGGCCCTGTTGCGCGAGTACGGGATCGACGCGCTGGTGACCAAGAACAGCGGCGGCGCGATGACTGAGCCGAAGCTGCGTGCGGCCGCGACCGCGGGGGTGCCGGTGGTGATGGTGGACCGGCCGCCGCTACCGGTCGGGGTACAGACGGTGGCGACGGTCGAGGCGGCGGTGGCTTGGGTTCGGGATAGATGACTGGTGTCACGGCACTCTGGTCACCTCGCTCGCAGGTTCCGAGCGGGTATCCGATGTGCCCGCCTATGTGCGACTTTTCAGCGACAATCGCCACACCGTCAACGCAGGTACCGTCAAACCCATTGTGGATCGCGGGTTTTGACGCACATGTCTCACTGGCCGCATCAGTATCATCCGTCCAATGCCCGACTGTCAGCGACTCTGTCGCTGATGGCTGGACAACCCAAAAACGGTGACTGGTGGGGATTTTGAGATCTGGGTGGCGTGAGTAAACATCGGTCGAGTGGCCAGCGATGCCGCTGGTATCTATGTGACGATAGTCGCTGAAAAGTCGCGCATAGGCGGGCAAGTCGGCATCCGCCCCCTCCCGCCCGACACGCCGAAGGCCGGCGTGAGCGTAAGGTCGGCTCCGACGTCGGTGGTGGTGCCAGGTCGACGAGGGTGGCGGGTAACAACAGCTAGGCGTTGATCAGACCCAGGGTGCCGAGTTCGCGGATCGCCTGGCAGCCACGCTGGGCCATCACCACCATCATGTCGTCACCACGTTCGGTGGAGGTGGCGAACGCGGTCCCCAGCACGGTGATCAGCGGAGCCTGGAGCATACCCAAACGGTAATCCTGCCAACATGTCTCGCGGTCATAGCCGGTGACGCCGTGGGACAGCAACCGGTCGTGGTATGCCCCGACCAGATCGGCTTCCGCCGCGGCCCGGACGGCCGGATCGAGGCTGGTCGCGGTGAAGTAGGACAGATCGCGGGCCGGTAGACCGGACCCGAGCGTCTGCCAGTCCACCACGGTGATCCGGCTGCGGTCGGGATCGAACAACATGTTGTCCAGACGGTAATCGCCGTGCAGGATGGCGAATCGATCCGGTTCGGCCAACAGCCACGGCGTCACCATCGACATCGCCGCGCGCAAGGTGTCCTGATCCTCGGTGTTCAGGCGGCTCCCGAGTTTGTCCAGGGTGATGTCGGCGGCCATCTTGGCCACGTCACCGAAACCCTTGGCGGAGTCGGGTTCCGGCTTGGGCATGGCGATACCGGGGAAGTTGGCCCATTGCGGGTCGGCCCAGGTCGGCCCGTGCAGGTCGGCGAGCGCCAGCACTGCGAGGTTGGCCTCGGCCGGCGTGCACCCGGCAATCTGGTCACCCTGTTCTGCCGGAGCCAGATCGGCCAGCAGTAAAACGAAATCAGCTCCCTCACCGGCGATTTCGCAGTGGTGACAGTGCGGTACCGGGATCTGGACGTGGCCGGCGACGTTGGTGTAGAAGGCGTGTTCTGAGCGGTAACCGATGGAGACCCGGTCACGCACCGTCTCATCTTGCGACGGCAGTTTGATCGCGAAGGTTGCCGGCAGAGGGGTGTGTCCGCGGTAGGTGACCGATACCCGGTAGGTGGCGCCGGTCTGTCCGGTGCCGATCGGCGCAGTCTGCACCGTGTCCACCTCGGCGCCCAGGATCTGCGACAGCCACCTGGCGGTCACTTCGGCGGGCTTGCTCGGAATGGACACCGCGGCCGTCATCGGGACGCCGCCGTTTCACTGACCGTGCCGTAGATCGTGCCCATCCACATCGCTTCTGCACCTTCCAGTAGTTGGTGACGGGCCAGCGACCCGCCGATGATGATTCGTTCGACCAGTCGATCGTTGAGTTCCATCAGCAGGCTGGCCAGCACCCGTGGGTCGGGGCCGTTGGGAGCGCGGCCATCGGCACGTTCGGCGGTGATCACCGCGGCGACCGTGGGTACGAATGACTCTCGGGCCTCGTCCCACATGTCGCGCACGGCACTGTTCGCTGCGCGGGCCTCCCACATCGCCTGGAACAGATAGCGGTGGTCTTCGGCAGTCTGCAGCACCGCTTCCAGCGTGTCGCGGACGCGGGAGCGGGGTGGTTGGGCAGTGTCGGCCAGGATCGTGTTGGCCGCCAACAACGCCTCGTGCATCGGCTCGAGCAACGCGGCCACCGCGGCGGCCTTGTTCTCGAAATAGAAGTAGAAGGCGGAGCGTCCCACCCCGGCCTGCCGGGCCACCTCGGCGATGTTGAGGGCGTCGAATCCCGTCTGCTTCAAGTGCTCATCGAGCGCGGCAAGGATCGCGGCGCGGCGTTGGTCGCTGCGTTGCGGTTGCCGGCGGTCCAGCGGTGACCGCGTGGGTGCGCCCGGTGATGTCACGGCTCTCCCTCGAACGGGTGTGACGCCGGACACTATCGGGCTTTCTGACAGCAGTCAATAAAAATCGACGCGAGTCAGTGCGCTGGGGTCAGCCGGGATAGTGGCGCGGGGTGAAGACCCGGTCCTCGGTGGTGTCGCCGGCAGCCGAGCCGCTGTACCACTGGGTCTGCGACGAGCCGACGATCAGCATCGTGCGCATGTCCACCTGGGCCGGATCCAGATCGGCCAACCGCACGACGCTCACCCGTTCACCCGGGCCGGGTTCGGCGCCGGACACGGCGCGCGCGACGACCACCGGGGTACTCGGGTCGCGGTACTCCAGCAGCAGGTCGCGCATGGCGCCCACCTGCCAGGTGCGGGTCTTCGACGCCGGGTTGTAGATCGCCAGCGCCAAATCGGCCCTGGCCGCCGCCCGCAGCCGTTCGACGATGACGTCCCACGGCTTGAGCCGGTCGGACAGGGAGATGACGGCGTAGTCGTGGCCGAGCGGAGCGCCCACCCGGCTGGCGACCGCCTGGGCCGCCGTCATCGCCGGAATCACCCGGACCTCGACACCGGGCCACTGTTTGGCCTCTTCGAGAACCGCGGTGGCCATGGCGAACACTCCCGGATCACCGGAGGACACCACAGCGACCGTGCGGCCTTCCTGGGCCAGCTTGCAGGCCAGTTGCGCGCGGGCCGGCTCGTCGGTGTTGTCGCTGGGGTGGTGATGCTGGCCGGCGCGGGCCCCGACGCGATCGAGGTAGGGGCCGTAGCCGATCAGGTCGGTCGCGGCGGCGAGCTCGCGTCGGCTCTGCGGGGTCATCCAGTCCGAGTCGCCGGGGCCGAGACCGATCACCACCACGCTGCCTTGCGGCGAAGTGGACCGGCACCGGCCGGGGACCATGGCCAGCGAGAAGTACGGCACCTTGACGTCCGCACCGCCATCGCTGCCCACCTCGCCGGCCGGTGAGACCCGCTGGCGGTCGGTACTGGCCCGCTCGACGTAGTAGGCCTCATCCAGTCGTCCGGTCGACGACAGCGCCTCGCGAACCCGGGTATAGGAGCGGCCCAGTTTGAGCACCACCGCTGCGTCGGTGTCGGCCAGACGCCGTTCCAGCTCAGCCGTGGGCAGGGTGCCCGGCAGGATCGTCAGCACGTCATCACCCTGTACCAGCGGGGTACCGGTGGCAGCCGATGCCGCGCTCACCGAGGTGACGCCGGGAACGATGACGGCATCGAACCGTGCGGTGAGCCGGGTGTGCATGTGCATGTAGGAGCTGTAGAACAGCGGGTCGCCCTCGGCCAGCAGAGCCACGTCGCGGCCGGCCTCCAGATGTGCGGCGATGCGCTCGGCGGCCGCGGCGTAGAAATCCTCCATCGCGCCGACATACCCGCCGGGATGGTCAGTGGTCTCGGTGGTGACGGGATAGACCAGGTGTTCTTCGATCTGGCCGGCCCGCAGATACGGCTCGGCGATGCCCCTGGCAATGCTGTGGCCATGTTTGGCGCTGTGGTAGGCCACCACGTCGGCGGCCCCGATGAGCCGCGCTGCCTTGACCGTGACGAGTTCTGGATCGCCCGGGCCGAGGCCGACGCCGTAGAGAGTGCCGCGTTTGGTCATCGTTCGCCTTCTGCTCGTTCGGCAAGCCTCACGGCGCTCACTCGTGTTCACTCGCAATCGCATTGACGGCGGCCGCGGCCATGGCGCTGCCGCCGCGCCGGCCGGTCACCACCAGATAGGACATTCCGCGCGGCCGATCGATCAACTCCTGCTTGGACTGGGCGGATCCGACGAATCCGACCGGCCCGCCCAGCACCGCCGCCGGCACCGGGGCCCCTTCGTCGAGCAGTTCCAGAAGACGGAACAGCGCCGTCGGCGCATTACCGATGGCCACCACCGCGCCACCGAGGCGGTCCACCCACAGGTCGACCGCGGCCGCGGAGCGGGTGCTGCCCAGTTTGGCGGCCAACTCAGGCGCGCGAGGATCAGCCACCAGGGAGACGACCTCGTTGTCGGCGGGTAGCCGGGAACGGGTGATGCCTGCGGCGACCATCGAGGAATCACACAACACCGGCGCGCCGGCCGCCAGCGCGGCATGCGTCCGGGTCACGACGTCGTCGCGATAGGCGACATGATCGGCGACATCCACCTGACCGCAGGTGTGGATCAACCGGACCACCACCCGCGACACGTCATCAGGGAATCGCGACAGATTCGCTTCGGCGCGGATCGTCGCGAACGACTGCCGGTAGATCTCGGCGGCGTCACGGGTGTAGTCGAGCACCCGAACACCCTAATGGGAGGGGAAGCGCAGCCGGTATCCGTCCTCGCAGGCGATCAGGACCTCGGCCGCGGGAGGGCTGCCACAGGCCCGTTCACAGCCGACGAAATGCCGGTGGGCGTCCGAGGGAGTGTGTACCGCGTCGGCCGCGTCGGCCCGCACATCTGCTGCCGACTTGGCGCACCCGGGGCTACCGGTGCAGGCGCTGACCCGCAGCCATGGCGACGCTTCGTCGAACACCAGGCCCAGCGGTGCCAGCACGCGCAACGCGGTGTCCGCGATGTCCTCGGCGACGTCGCACACCAGCACCGAGCGCCAGGGTGTGATGACCAGCGGCGCCTCGATCGCGGCCAGGAAGTGGGCGACGCGAGCCTGCAGCACGCCCAGTGGCACCGCGGCCCCCAGGGCGACGTGCCCATCCCGTTGTTCGATCCAGCCGACCGGCGGTGTCAGGGTGGTCGGCCACCTGGCCCCGGCCGGGGCGCTGGGAGCGAGTCCATCCAGCAGTGCCGCGTGGTCGTCGAGTTCGGTTATCCGCCAAGCGTTCTCGCGGATGGCGACGAACCGTCGGGCGATGTCGATCAGAGTGTCTACGACGTCGCCGGTATCCAGTCGCACCCCGGTGTCGCGTCCGGCCAGCAGCAGCGCGAAGCTGCCGTCGTCGTGTGCGTGCACGCCGGCATCGGCATCGATTCCGGACACGTCGCCACGGCCGTCGTCCAAGCTGAACCAGAACCGGCCGGGCAATCCGGCCAGCGCGGGATCGGCCTGGATGGCCTGGTCGAGTGCACCGACCAGGGGGCGGACGTCGGTGATGCCGCCGCATCGGCCCGACAACGGCGACGCCACGATGTTGCGGGCCCGTTCATGGGTCGGTGACGGCAGCAGGCCGGCTTCGGTCAACACCGAGGCGGCCGCGCCCGTGTCAGTCAGCGCCCGGATCTGGAGGTTTCCCCGGGACGTGAGTTCCATTGCCGGAGAACCAAATTGTTCGGCAACCTCGGCCACGGCGACCAGTTGACCGGGTGTGATCGCCCCGCCGGGCAGTCGAACCCGCACCAGCGCACCGTCGGCGGCCTGGTGCACCGTGAGTGCGCCGGGGCAGGCGTCTTGGTCGCGGGTCCTGGGCATAGCACCGTCCATCCTACTTTCGCGGCTGGTTGTGACATCCGTCACTGGTTCGGAAACCTGTTCGGTCGCTTACAGATCGGTTCATTTTCCGGCCGCCGGACGTACCTTTTAGGGGCATACCCGGGACCGCCGGTACCGGGAAGCCAAAAGCTTGACCAGAGGCTTCTGACGAAAGGAGCAATCATGCTCGCCTTCGGTGTATTCGCGGTATTCGTGCTGGTGCTCGTCGCGGCGGCCGGTCTGCCCTACCGGCAGTCCTGGCACGACCGCTTCGGCGAGACCCAGCCCTGACGCTCGACCACCTGTACCGCACCGGCCACCCGATCGGGTCGCCGGTGCGGTACGAATGGGGGGTGCAAGCTCCCACCGTCCTGTTGTTGTCGACCTCGGACACCGATCTGATCACTGCCCGGGCCAGCGGGGCTCACTACCGCTGGGCCAACCCGTCACGACTGGTCAGCGGCGAACTCGAAGAACTTCTCGAAGGTGCCGACATCGCGGTGATCCGCATCCTCGGCGGCTATCGGGCGTGGCAGGACGGCATCGACACGGTGGTGGCCAGTGGCCTGCCGACCGTGGTGGTCAGCGGGGAGCAGTCCCCGGATGCCGAGCTGATGGGGCACTCCACCGTCCCGCAGGGCGCCGCCCTGCAAACGCACGTCTATCTGGCTCAGGGTGGTATCGAGAACGCGGCGAACCTTCATTCTTTCCTGTCCGACACCCTGCTGATGACCGGATTCGGATTTGCGCCGCCGGTGACCACCCCGAATTGGGGTGTTCTGGAGCGTTCCGCCACTGCAGCGACTGACGGCGGGCCCATGGTGGCCGTCCTGTACTACCGGGCTCAGCAACTGGCCGGAAACACCGGCTACGTCGAATCCCTGTGCAGCGCCATCGAGAAAGCCGGCGGGCGCGCGTTGCCGGTGTTCTGCGCCTCGCTGCGCACCGCCGAGCCCGAACTGCTCGAGCTGCTCGGCACCGCAGATGCGCTCGTCACCACCGTGCTCGCCGCCGGTGGCGCGACCCCGGCAGCGGTCGGCGCCGGAGGTAACGACGATTCCTGGAACGTCGCTCACCTTGCCGCACTGGACATTCCGATCCTGCAAGGGCTGTGTCTGACCAGTTCGCGCGACCAATGGTCGGATAACGACGACGGCATGTCGCCGTTGGACGTCGCCACCCAGGTCGCCGTCCCCGAGTTCGACGGCCGCATCATCACGGTTCCGTTCTCCTTCAAGGAGATCGACTCCGAAGGATTGATCTCCTACGTCGCCGACCCCGAGCGTTGCGCCCGGGTCGCCGGCCTGGCCGTTCGGCACGCCCGGCTGCGGGCCATCCCGGCCGCCGAAAAGCGGGTGGCCCTGGTGTTTTCGGCCTATCCCACCAAGCATGCCCGTATCGGAAATGCCGTCGGTCTGGATACCCCGGCCAGCGCGGTGGCACTGCTGCGCGCCATGCGCGAGGCCGGCTATGACATCGGTGACATCCCGGGAATCGACTCCGGCGATGGGGACGCGCTGATCCACGCCCTGATCGAACGCGGCGGGCAGGACCCGGACTGGTTGACCGACGAGGCATTGGCCGCCAACCCGATTCGGGTGCCCGCCAAGGACTATCGTGCCTGGTTCGCGACGCTGCCCGCCGAACTCGCCGACGCCGTCGTGGAACACTGGGGCCCGCCGCCGGGTGAGCTGTTCGTCGACCGCAGCCGCGACCCCGACGGCGAGATCGTCATCGCGGCCATCCAAGCCGGCAACGTGGTGCTGATCGTGCAACCGCCGCGTGGCTTCGGCGAGAACCCCGTCGCCATCTATCACGATCCCGACCTGCCGCCCAGCCATCACTATCTGGCCGCCTACCGCTGGCTGGACTCGTCGTTCCCCGGTTCGTTCGGTGCGGATGTGGTCGTGCACCTGGGCAAACACGGCAACCTGGAATGGTTGCCCGGCAAGACCCTCGGCATGAGCGCAGCCTGCGGCACCGATGCCGCCCTTGGTGATCTGCCGCTGATCTACCCGTTCCTGGTCAACGATCCGGGGGAGGGCACCCAGGCCAAGCGCCGGGCCCACGCCACCCTGATCGACCACCTGATTCCGCCGATGGCCCGCGCCGAGACGTATGGCGACATCGCCAAACTCGAGCAGCTGCTCGACGAGCACTCGACCGTCTCGGCGCTGGACCCGGGCAAGTTGCCCGCCATCCGCCAGCAGATCTGGACGTTGATGCGCGCGGCCAAGATGGATCATGATCTGGGTCTGGAGGACCGTCCCGACGAGGACTCCTTCGACGACATGCTGCTGCACGTCGACGGCTGGCTGTGTGAGATCAAAGATGTCCAGATCCGCGACGGGCTGCACATCCTGGGCCAAAAGCCCACCGGGGCTGGCGAACTCGACCTGGTGCTGGCCATCCTGCGGGCCCGGCAGTTGTTCGGCGGTGAACAGACGGTACCCGGGTTGCGCCAGGCTCTGGGCCTGACCGAGGATGGTAGTGACGACCGTGCGGCTGTCGACGCCGCCGAGGCCGGTGCCCGTGAACTGGTGGCCGCGCTGCAGGAATCTGGTTGGGACGCTTCTGCGGTGGACCGCATATGTGCCGAAGCGGTGGACCGCATCACCGACAACTCCGAGGTGGCCCGCATCTTGCGGTTCGCCGCCACCGAGGTGGTGCCCCGGCTGGCCGGCACCGACGGTGAGATCGACCAGGTGCTGCGCGCCCTGGCCGGTGGCTTCATCGAGTCCGGGCCGTCCGGTTCCCCGCTGCGGGGCCTGGTCAACGTGCTGCCCACCGGACGCAACTTCTACTCGGTGGACCCCAAGGCAGTGCCGTCGCGGCTGGCCTGGGAAACCGGTGTGGCGATGGCGGATTCGCTGCTGGACCGCTACCGCACCGACTATGGCCGCTGGCCGGAATCGGTGGGACTCTCCGTCTGGGGTACCTCGGCCATGCGGACCGCCGGTGATGACATCGCCGAGGTGCTGGCCCTGCTGGGCGTGCGGCCGGTGTGGGACGACGCCTCGCGCCGGGTGGTGAACCTCGAGCCGATCGAGCTGGCCGAGCTGGGCCGGCCCCGCATCGACGTCACGGTGCGCATCTCCGGGTTCTTCCGCGACGCGTTCCCGCATGTGGTGACCATGCTCGACGACGCGGTGGCCTTGGTGGCCGGCCTCGACGAGCCGGCCGAAGACAATTACGTGCGCGCCCACGCCCAGGCCGACCTGGCTGAACATGGTGATCAAAGACGAGCTACCACAAGGATTTTCGGCTCCAAGCCGGGAACCTACGGGGCCGGGCTGCTACAGCTGATCGACAGCCGCAACTGGCGCGACGATGCCGACCTGGCCGAGGTGTACACCGCCTGGGGCGGCTTCGCCTATGGTCGGGACCTGGACGGGCGGCCGGCGTCGGAGGATATGAACCGGGCCTACCGGCGAATCGCGGTGGCCGCCAAGAACACCGACACGCGCGAACACGACATCGCTGATTCCGACGACTATTTCCAGTACCACGGCGGCATGGTGGCCACGGTGCGGGCGCTGACCGGGCAGGCCCCGGCGGCCTACATCGGCGACAACACCCGTCCCGACGCCGTCCGCACCCGCACACTGTCGGAGGAAACCAACCGCGTCTTCCGTGCCCGGGTGGTCAACCCGCGCTGGATCACCGCGATGCGCCGGCATGGGTACAAGGGTGCGTTCGAGATGGCGGCCACGGTCGACTACCTGTTCGGTTACGACGCCACCGCCCATGTGATGGCCGACTGGATGTACGAGCGGCTGTCGGCCGAATACGTGCTCGATGACGAGAACCGCAAGTTCATGTCCGAATCCAACCCGTGGGCGCTGCACGGCATGGCCGAGCGGCTGCTGGAGGCCGCCGGCCGCGGCATGTGGGCCCAGCCCGAGCAGGCCACGCTCGACGGGTTGCGCCAGGTGCTGCTGGAAACCGAGGGTGAGCTCGAAGGGTAGCCAGACAGTAGATTCGTTCCATGGCTCTCACCTTCGCCGACGTCGCCAAGGCCGATTACGTCCTGCTGACCACTTTTACGAAAGACGGCAGGCCCAAGCCGACGGCGATCTGGGCCGCACCGTCGCCGGACGGACTGGTGGTGATCACCCAGGAGAAGTCCTGGAAGGTCAAACGGATCCGCAACACCCCTCGGGTCACCGTCGCAGTGTGTGATGTGCGGGGCAACCCGAAGAGCGAGGCGGTCGAGGCCGTCGCCGAGATCCTGCCGAAATCCGCCAACGGCGCCACCTACTCCGCAATCGGCAAGCGCTACGGCCTGCTCGGCAAGACCTTCAACCTGTTCTCGAAGCTGCGCGGCGGAATGCAGAACAATGTTTCGATCCTGCTCAAACCGGTGAACTGACCCGCCATGGCCCCCACCTTCGAGGACGTCTACCGAGAGAAGTACCTGCTGCTGACCACGTTCACCAAGGACGGCAGACCCAAGCCGACCGCGGTGTGGGGCGTTCCCGACGGCGACAAGTTGGTGATCATCACCGACGACGGGTCCTGGAAGACCAAGCGCATCAACAACACTCCTCGCGTCACCATCCAAAAATGTGGTGTCCTCGGCGCGCCCAAGGGAGAGCCGGTGGAGGCCGTCGCCCGCAACCTCCCGAAGGCCGAGACCCGGCGCGTGTTCAACGCCGTCGTCAAGCGGTACTGGAACCATGCCTGGTACTTCGTGCCGCAGGCGCTGTGGCGCGGCGGCATCGACAAGGTGCACAGCGCGATCGAGGTACGCGCCGCGGACACCTCGCAGCCCTCCGCTGCCGGACCGGAACCGAACCGACCGCCGGATCGTTGATCGGATGTGGCTATGCGGCTGTTCCTCATCTACGCGATCGTCGAGATGGCGGTCGTCGTCGCGCTGACCGCGACGATCGGTTTCGGATGGACGGTCCTGGTGCTCGCAGCGACGTTCGTCCTCGGTTTGGCGCTGGCGGGTTCGCAGCTCAAACGGCAGATCCGTCGCCTACAGGCCGGCCTGTCGGGCGGTTTGACCGAGTCTCGCGGCGCAGTGTCCGACAGTCTGCTGGTCGCGCTGGGCACCATATTGGTGGTGATTCCGGGTCTGGCCAGTTCGATCGCGGGTGCGTTGCTGCTGCTGCCGCCGACCCGGTCCGCTGCCCGGCCGCTGCTGGCCGGGTTGGTTGCCCGACGGATGCCGCTCATCATCACCGCACCTGCGGGTTTCGGTCGGCCCACCGGTACCGCCGCGTATCGACGCGGCGGGGGCGACTACATTGACGGCGAAGTCATCGATGTAACCGACGCCATGGAAGCGGACCCATACCGCCTGCCTCCCAAGGCCTAACCGCCACCCGAAAGAGCTTGACCACACTTCTGATCAACGGGCGCATCCACAGCCCCAGCTACCCCGACGCGACCGCATTGGCCGTGCGCGACGGCGTAGTGGCATGGCTGGGCAGCGATGAGGTCGGCCGGTCGGAGTTCCCCGACGCCGACATCGTCGACCTCGACGGGGGATTCGTCGCACCGGCGTTCGTCGACAGTCACGTTCATCTCACGGCCACCGGGCTGAACCTGCACGGCCTGGATTTGCGTGGCGCCACCTCACTTCGACACTGCCTGCAACTGCTCGACGAGTACGCACGTGCGCACCCCGACGGCCCGGTGTGGGGACACGGTTGGGACGAGTCGGCATGGCCCGAGCGCAGCGGACCCAGCACCGCGGATCTGGACGGGGTACTCGGGGACCGTCCGGCCTATCTGGCCCGCATCGACGTACATTCGGCGGCTGCGACGAGCACGCTGCGCCGGCTGGTGCCCGGCCTGGTCGAGGCAGCCGGATTCGATCCACAACGTCCGCTCACCGCCGACGCGCACCATCTGGTGCGGGCAGCAGCGCGCGAGCAGCTGACTCCGCAGCAGCGCAACCAGGCGCGCGTCGCGGCCCTTGACCACGCGGCCGGACTGGGTATCGCCGCAGTCCACGAGTGCGCGGGCCCCCAGATCGGCGGGCTGCTCGACTGGCAGGAACTCCACGCCCTGCAGCACGGCGTGGAGGTCATCGGATACTGGGGTGAACCAGCCACCGACGCCGAGCATGCCCGACATCTGATCGCCGAGACCGGGGCCCGGGGCCTGGCCGGGGATTTGTTCGTCGACGGCGCCCTCGGCTCACGCACCGCCTGGCTGCAGGCGCCCTATCAGGACGCGCCGGACACGTGCGGCAACTCTTATCTCGACGCCGAGGCCATCACCACACATCTACAGGCCTGCACCGAGGCCGGGCTCCCGGCCGGATTCCATGTGATCGGCGATGCCGCCGTCGCGACTGTCATCGCCGGGCTTGCGACGGTGGTGTCACGGCTGGGCGCGCCGGCCGTGGCGCGCTGCGGCCACCGCCTGGAGCATCTGGAGATGGTCGATGCCGCCCAGGCCGCCCAATTGGGCGCGTGGGGTGTGGTGGCCAGCGTGCAGCCGAATTTCGATGCCCTGTGGGGCGGTGACCACGGCATGTACGCCCAACGTCTCGGTGTGGATCGAGTTCACCGGCTCAACCCGTTCGCGCTCCTGGCATCCGAAGGCGTGCCGCTCGCGTTCGGCTCCGACAGCCCCGTCACCGGCATGAATCCGTGGCAGTCAGTGCGGGCGGCGATTTCGCACCGCAGTGCGGGCAGCGCGATCTCGGCGCGTGCGGCGTTCGCTGCGGCCACCCGCGGCGGGTGGCGGGCCTGCGGTGTGCGCGACGGGGTCAGCGGCACCCTGATCCCCGGCGCCCCGGCCAGCTACGCGGTGTGGGACGCCGACGAGCTGGAGGTCAGCGCGCCGGCCAACGCGGTCCAGCGTTGGTCCACCGATCCACGCTCACGGGTGCCGGCCTTGCCGCGGTTGTCCGCCGACGCGGAACTTCCGCGCTGCCGCCTGACAGTCCACCGGGGTGTTGTCATCCATGGGCAGTGAACGTCCCCGAGGTGCTTCGGGCCGGGCGCGCCCGAAGCGGCCGCGCCCGAACGAGACCACCGACGTCATCCCGGCGATCGAGGACGACGAGCTTGCCGAGCTCGATGAACTCGATGACGAGAACTTCGACGAGTTGGACGAGGGAGCCACCGGTGACCCCGTCGCCGACATCGATCCCGACGACGAGCCCGACGACCGTGGTTACCGTCTGACTGCGGCGGGCACACCGGATCGCTGGTCGGTGCTGGCGGTGCGGGCGTCGAGATTCGGGCGGGCCACCGTGCGGCGGTGGGCACAACTGTCGGCCGCGGTCGGTGGCGGATTGACGATGTGCCTGAGCTATCCGCCCACCGGCTGGTGGTGGGCGTCGGTCGTCGGCGTGGCCCTGCTCGGCTGGGTGTTGACCCTGCGCTCCACCACCCGCGCCGGCGGTTTCGGCTACGGAACGCTCTTCGGTCTGGCGTTCTATGTGCCACTGCTGCCGTGGATCGCCAGTTTTGTCGGGGCGGTGCCCTGGCTGGCCCTGGCGGTGGTGCAGGCGTTGTTCTGTGGGTTGTTCGGCCTGTCGGCGGTGGTGGTCAGAGCGCTGCCCGGTTGGCCGGTGTGGCTCGCCGCGCTGTGGGTCGCCCAGGAATGGCTCAAGTCGAGCGTACCGTTCGGCGGATTCCCTTGGGGCGTGGTCAGTTTCGGTCAGACGAACGGACCGCTGCTGCCGATCGCGCGTCTCGGGGGTGCGCCGCTGTTGTCCTTCGCGGTGGCGCTGGTCGGATTCAGTGGGACGCTGCTGGCGCTGGAGGTCGTGCAGTGGTGGCGTCACGGTCACAAACCCGGCTTCCCGGCTCCCGCGGTGATGCTGCCGGGTCTGAGCATCACCGTGGTGCTGCTGGGCACGGCGCTGCTGTGGCCGCAGGTCCGGCATTCCGGCATCGGCGCGGGCGACGAGCAGACCGTCACGGTGGCCGCGGTCCAAGGCAACGTGCCCCGGCTCGGCCTGGAGTTCAACGCCCAGCGCCGCGCGGTGCTGGACAACCACGTCAAAGAGACGCAGCGACTGGCCGACGATGTGCGGGCCGGCAAAGCCGCCCAGCCCATGTTCGTCGTCTGGCCCGAGAACGCCTCCGACATCGATCCCATGGCCAATGCCGACGCCGCCGCACAGATCACCGCGGCAGCCGATGCGATCGGCGCGCCGATCCTGGTGGGCACGGTCACCAAGGCCGACGGCTACACCGCCGACAACCCCGTGGCCACCAACACCGTGATCGTGTGGGACCCCGAACACGGACCCGGTGAACGGCATGACAAGAAGATCGTGCAGCCGTTCGGCGAGTACCTGCCGTGGCGTGATTTCTTCAAGCATTTTTCGTCGTACGCGGATCGGGCCGGCTATTTCGTCCCAGGGGAGGGCAACGGCGTGGTGCACGCGGCCGGGGTGCCGATCGGCGTGACCACCTGCTGGGAAGTGATCTTCGACCGGGCCGCGCGCGAGGCGGTTCGCAGCGGCGCCCAGGTCCTGACGGTTCCCACCAACAACGCCACGTTCGACGAGAACATGAGCGCTCAACAATTGGCGTTCGCCAAACTGCGGGCCGTCGAGCACGATCGGTACGTCGTCGTCGCCGGGACCACCGGCATCAGCGCGGTGATCGCCCCGGACGGGCGTGAGCTGGCCCGCACCGAGTTCTTCCAGCCCGCCTATCTGGACAGGCAGATCCGGTTGAAAACCGAGCTGACGCCGGCCACCGAGTGGGGTCCGGTTCTCCAAGTGGTACTGGTCACGGTCGGTCTGGGAGCAGTCGGGGCGGCACTGGTCGTTTCCATACTGCACAATGGAGGGTTCGTGCAAAGAAAGTTGAGGCGTCGCACCGCGAGGGCCCGCGACGATGAAGGAGTCTCATGACAGTCCCTGGTGACGGAGCGCGCGCACACGGGGGATCCAGCCCTCGCCAGGATGGTGAACGCCCCAGTCAACGTGCCCTGGTGATCATTCCCACGTACAACGAGCGGGAAAATCTGCCGCTGATCGTCGGGCGGGTGCATCACGCCAACCCGGAGGTGCACATCCTGGTCGTCGACGACGGCAGCCCCGACGGCACCGGCCAGTTGGCCGACGAATTGGCGCTGGCCGATCCGGACCGGGTTCATGTCATGCATCGGACGAGCAAGGCCGGCCTGGGGGCGGCCTATCTGGCCGGGTTCGCCTGGGGTCTGGGCCGCGGCTACGCGGTTCTGGTCGAGATGGACGCCGACGGTAGTCACGCCCCGGAGGAGCTGACCCGGCTGCTGGACGCGGTCGACGCCGGCGCGGATCTGGCCATCGGCTCGCGGTACGTGCCCGGCGGCACGGTGCGCAATTGGCCGGTGCGGCGGTTGGTCCTGTCGAAGACCGCCAACACCTACTCGCGGCTCCTTCTCGGTGTCGGCATCCACGACATCACCGCCGGATACCGCGCCTACCGGCGTGAGGTGCTGGAGAAGATCGACCTGTCCGCGGTCGATTCCAAGGGTTACTGCTTCCAGATCGACCTGACCTGGCGCGCCATCAACAACGGGTTCAAGGTCGTCGAGGTGCCCATCACGTTCACCGAGCGTGAGCTCGGGGTCTCGAAGATGAGTGGTTCCAACATTCGCGAGGCCATGTTCAAGGTCGCCGAGTGGGGCATTCGCGGTCGCCTGGACCGCGCCCGAGGTGTCGTGCGCTGAGACACAAAAAACCGCGAGCCTGCACTCAAGTGCAGGCTCGCGGTTTTTTGAACGGTTCAGCTCCCGCGACGCTTGGTCTTGATCAGGTCGAGCCGCTCCTTGAGCAGCTCTTCGAGCTCCTCGACGGAGCGCCGCTCCAGCAGCATGTCCCAGTGGGTACGCGGCGGCTTGACCTTCTTGGGCTCCGGCACGTCCCCTTCGATCAGGGTGCCTTCGAGACCGTTACGGCACAGCCAGGTGCCGGGGATCTCGGCGTCGTCGGCGAATGGAACGTCGAACTCTTCACCGTTGTCGGTGCGGTAGCGCGCGACCTGACGCGGAGCCAGGTCATGGTTGCGGTCGGTCTCGTAGCTCACAGCTCCGAGGCGACTGCCTCTCAAGACGCGATCAGCCATCGTCAATACTCCTTATCAGGCGATTTGGTCCGGACATATCAACGCAGCGCGGCGTTGCCAAGTTCCCGACTCGACCGTCCATGATACGCCGATCACAAAGCGCCTCCGTCTACAGTCTTGACCCATGGCGACCGGTAACCGCAGACGCGACCGTCCGCAGCCGTGTCGATGGTGCGGACGCGACGTCGCCGACGCGCAGATGGGGCGTCGTCGTCAGTACTGCAGGCAGTCGTGCCGGCAACGCGCCTACGAGCAACGCGCCATGGTCAAGGGCACCTCGCTGGCCCCCGATTCGGTGGTGCTCTCCGCGGACGAGGCGGCGCAGCTCTCGGATCGGGTGTATCAGGTCAAATGCGCGGCCGAGGACGTCGCCACCGCAGTCGAGGAGGGCGCAGGCACCGACGAACTGCGCCAACTGTGCGACGCGCTGATGGAGGCCGCGAAGGCGGCCGACGGTTGGCGCTGATCGCGCTAATCGGGCGGGCAGCTGAGCTGGCGCCCGACGCCCACCGGCGGCGGCACCGGCTTGAGGCAACCCAGCGGCTCGACGCCTGAGGAGTTCACCAGGATCGCCGACTGATGCGCATAGTTGACGCACACCAACGTGGTGGCGTCCGCGCGGCAGCGGTAGTCACCGAAGGCCAGTGAATCGCCCGCGGGCAGTTCCGCCCCGTCGCCGTAACCGAACCGGCCCGGATCCCCGTGCAGCGAGCCGATATCCACCGTTTCGCCGGCGAAATCCACCCAGCCCGGAATCCACTGCCCCTCGACGTCGGACGGTTTCGACGGCAGACCGTCGGCATGGATCAGGCACGCCAATTGGCCGTCGAGATTCTTGTCGGTGGCACAGCGAGCCGAACCCGACGGTGCGACGAATGCGATGTCGTCACCGAGATCGGTGGGCTGCCCCTCACGGGTGGCCGTGTGGAAGCCGGCCGGATCGGCCGGCTTGCCCGCTTCGATCCATTTGATCACCCGGCTCATCGGTGTTCCCGGGGCCGGTGCCGTGGTGGGCAGCGGCGAGGTGGTGGTCGGTGTGGGTTTGGTGCTCTTGGTCGGTGTGGCACTGGCCGGAGCCGACATTCGGGGATGCGAGGTCGGCTGGGACTCGTGCCCTCCTCCCGGCGAGCAGGCCGCCAAGAGAACAGCAGCCCCTACAGTCACAGCGATACGCATACCCGCAAGGCTAGCGGGCGCGTGCCACGCCCACTGCCTGCCCGCCCTCGCCGCTGTCGTTCGATACGGTCGACCTATGCACGAACGTACCGTCCGGGCAAAGATCAACACCGGCATCGTCGAAGGCTTCACGCGCGACGGCGTACATCGTTGGCGCTCCATCCCTTACGCCAAACCACCCGTGGGTCCTCTGCGGTTGCGGGCGCCGGAACCGGCGCAACCGTGGCCCGGTGTCCGTTATTGCCACGGGTTCGGTTACTGCGCACCTCAGCAACGTCGCTACACGCTTGTCGGCGTGGGCAAGTACCAGCCGATGGGGGAGGACTGCCTGACGCTCAACGTGGTGACCCCGGAGAAGCCCTCCCACGAGCCGCTGCCGGTGATGTTCTTCGTCCACGGTGGTGGCTACATCATGGGCAGTTCGGCGACTCCCATCTACGACGGAGCCGCACTGGCCCGTCGCGGCTGTGTCTTCGTCTCGGTCAACTACCGGCTCGGCATGCTCGGCTGTGTCGAACTGTCGTCGTTGTCGACCCCGGAGCACCCGATCGACGACAACCTGTTCCTGCGGGATCTGGTGTTGGCCCTGCGGTGGGTGCGCGACAACATCGCGGTGTTCGGTGGCGATCCGCAGAACGTCACGATCTTCGGCGAGAGCGCAGGTGCGCATGCGGTCGCCGCCCTGCTCGCGGTGCCTGAGGCCAAAGGCTTGTTCGCCCAGGTGATCTCACAGAGCCCGGCCAGCGGGATGGTCAGCTCCGCGGCCGCGGCCGCCCGGCTCGCCGACCAGCTTGCGCAGTTGGTCAGTCCGGGTGCGGGATCGCCGGCCGCCGCACTGATGGCGGCCCGTCCGGCCGAGTTGGGACGCGCGCTGGAAACGTTGATCATGCGCGGCCAGACCGACATGCCGGGGGCGTTTCCGGTCGGTCCGACGTTCGGCACCGAATACCTGCCCGTCGATCCGGTGACGGCGATGGCCGAGGGCAGCGCACACCGACTGCCGCTGATCGTCGGAAACAACGCCGACGAGGGCCGGCTGTTCACCCGATTCATGCCGTTGTTGCCGACCAACGAGCCGATGATCGAGAAGTTGTTCGCCGGAAGTGATCCGGAGGATCGTCGGCGGATCGTGGCGGCCTATCCGGACTACCCGAGCAGCGCCGCCTGCGTGCGACTCGGCGGTGACTTCGCGTTCGCCTCGGCCACCTGGCAGATCGCCGAGGCGCACAGCAGGCACGCGCCCACCTATGTGTATCGCTACGACTATGCGCCGCGGACCTTGCACTGGGCCGGCCTGGGCGCCACCCATGCCATGGAATTGCTTGCCGTGTTCGACACGTACCACACGACATACGGTGCGCTGCTGACCGCGGTGGGCGATCGCAGAACCGCTCGACGGGTCAGCCGTGACGTGCAGCGCCGGTGGCGGGAGTTCAGCCGGACCGGCACCCCCGGGGACGGCTGGCCGGCCTATGACAGCGACGAGCGATCGGTCTTGGTGTTCGACCGACGACCGCGGGTGGAATACGACCCACGGGCCGAGCGGCGGCAGGCTTGGGAAGGGTTCACGCTCGCCGAGCGCTGACCTCTTCGGGCGGCTCTCGGTGATTTCGCCGCCGGGACCCGTTCGGGTGTGGTTGCGTGGTCACGTGGAGCATCCTCTGGACCCGCTGTCGGCCGACGAGTTCCGCGCGGTGGCAGCGATATTGCGCCGTGAACATGGAGTCGGTGGCGGCTGGCGGGTGGCCTCGGTGGAACTCGTCGAGCCGTCGAAGGCGGATGTGGCGGCTTTCGACGCCGGTGGCACGGTGCCGGCCCGGCGGGCCGCGGTGATCTGTCTGGACCGATCGGCCAATGCCACCTACAAGGGAGTGGTGTCCTTGACCGAGGACCGGGTCGAGAACTTCGACCACGTCCCGGGCGTGCAGGCCAACTTCACCGTCGACGAGTTCGTCGAATGCGACGAGGTGTTGCGGCGGCATCCCGACGTGATCGCCGCGTTGGCGCGACGTGGCATCACCGACCTGGACAACGTGTTCATGGACACCTGGACCTACGGTGACGCGGTCGTCCCACCGGAGTACCGCGATCGCCGGCTCGGCTGGTCGGACACCTGGTACAAGAAGGCCGCCGGGGCCAATCCGTACGCGCACCAGGTCAGCGGTCTGCACTGCGTCATCGACGTCAACACCATGGAGGTGTTGCGGGTCGAAGATGACGGCAGCGCTGAAATGCCCGATGTGATGGGCGAATACGTACCACACCACATCCCCGAGCGGATCCGGGCCACCTCACGGCGCGAGCCGCTCAAGCCGCTGAACATCACCCAACCCGACGGGCCGTCGTTCACCGTGGACGGCAACCTGCTGCAGTGGCAGAACTGGTCGTTGCGGGTGGGGTTCAACCATCGTGAGGGCATGACGCTGCACACCGTGCGTTACCGCGACGGCGAAGCGAATCGCTCTGTGGCACATCGGATGTCATTCGCCGAGATGGTGGTGCCGTACCGGGATTCCTCGGTCGATCACTACCGCCGCACCGCGTTCGACATCGGGGAGTGGGGGCTGGGCTTCATGACCACCTCGCTGGAGCTCGGCTGCGACTGTCTCGGCGAGATCCGTTATCTGGACGCGGTTCTGCACGACAGCACGGGTGAGCCGTACACCATCACCAACGCCATCTGCATCCATGAGGAAGACAACGCCGTGCTGTGGAAGCACGTCGACCACGACGCCGGCGCCGAGGTGCGGCGAATGCGCAGGCTCACCCTGTCGTTCCACGTGACCGTCGCCAACTACGAGTACCTGGTGTACTGGCGGCTCTATCAGGACGGCAGCATCGAGTGTGAAGTCCGGGCCACCGGCATCATGGTCACCACACCGTTTCCGGCCGGGCCGACACCGAAGAACGGCACGCTGGTCGACGAGCGCACCTACGCCCCGTTCCATCAGCATTTCCTGATCGCCCGACTCGACCTGGACATCGACGGCACCGACAACACGGTCTACATGACCGAGTCCTACACCGAGCCGATCGGCCCGGACAACCCGCACGGCCTGTCGCTGGTGGTGGCCAACCAGGCGCTGCGCACCGAGCAGGAAGGCCGTCAGGACGTCAACTTCGCCAGCCAGCGGGCGTGGAAGGTGGTCAACACCAACGTCGTCACCGGCCTGGGCGGGCATCCGTCGTACAAACTCGTACCGACCGGGGCGATCCCGGCGATGTTCGATCCGTCCTCCCCGGTGCTGCAGCGGGCCAACGTGATCGGCCACACGCTGTGGGTGACGCCGAACCGGCCCGACGAACGCTGGCCGGCCGGTGAGTTCGTCAACCAGTCGGCGAAGGACACCGGGCTCGGGGAGTGGACGAAGGCCAACCGGTCGATCGAGAACACCGACGTCGTGCTCTGGTACGTCTTCGGCATCCACCACATCACCCGCCCGGAGGACTGGCCGGTGATGCCGGTGGACGTGGTGTCGTTCTGGCTCAAGCCCTTCGGGTTCTTCGACCGCAACCCCGCGCTCGATGTTCCGGCCGCCCCGCCCGACGCCTGCACCCACGGTCACGCCAAGGCGGCGCACCATTAGTTGACACCTGTCATATGTGACCCGGGACACTGCTAGGTTGCCTGTGTGCATCCGACTCAGACCGCCGTACTGGAACGCCCCGACGACCTGACCCGTGAGTGGCTCACCGCCGCCATCGGCGCCGGCCAGGTCAGCGGATTCACCTTCGAGCGCATCGGCACCGGGCAGATGAGCGAGTGCTACCGGGTGTCCTTGTCGTATGTCGAGGGGTCGTATGTCGAGGGGTCGTATGGCGAGGGCGCCTCCGGCCCGGCTTCGGTCGTGTTGAAAGTGGCCGCCACCGACCCCAACAGCCGTCAGACCGGGCTGGCGATGGGCCTGTACGAACGCGAGGTGCGGTTCTACGCCGACATCGCGCCCGCCCTGACCGGCGGTCCGGTGGCGCCGTGTTACCACGCCGCGTTCGACCCGCAGACCGGTGCGTTCGACCTGCTACTCGGTGATGCGATGCCGGCCGTCGTCGGCGACGAGATCCGTGGCGCGACAGCCGAACAGGCCACGGTGGCGCTGACGGAACTCGGACGCGTGCACGCGTCGGTGCACGATCTCGCCGTCCTGGACGAGGCTGAGTGGCTCAACCGTGAGGCACCGGTGAACCAGGCGCTGATCTCGGGTCTGTATGCGGCCTTCGTCGAGCGCTACGCGGAACTGATCACACCTCAACAGCGCGAGGTGTGTGAACGGCTCGTCGACAGTTTCGACGCCTACCTCGCCGAGGAAGGCGCACCGCAGCGGCCGCAGGGCCTGGTGCACGGCGACTACCGGTTGGACAACATGTTGTTCGGCGGCGACGGTGCTGACCGGGCCCTGACCGTGGTCGACTGGCAGACCGTCACCAAGGGGCCGGCGTTCACCGACGTCGCCTACTTCATCGGCTGTGCGCTCGCCGTCGAGCAGCGGCGTGCTCACTATGACGACCTGCTCGGCGCCTATCACCAAGCGTTGGGGCCGGACACGACGCTGACACTGGGGCAGGTGCGCGAAGGGGTGCGCCGGGCGAGCTTCTTCGGCGTGATGATGGCGATCATCTCCTCGATGCTGGTGGAACGCACAGAACGGGGCGACCAGATGTTCATGACGTTGCTCGACCGGCACTGCAGCCATGTGCTGGACACCAACGCCCTGGACATCCTTGCCCCACCGGCGACGCCGGAGCCTCTGGTGCCCGCGGTCGAGGACGAGTACGCACATCGGCCGGGCCCCGAAGAGCTGTGGAACGAAAGCTGGTACTTCGATTTCGTCGATGCCGACGCGGGTCTCGGCGGCTGGGTCCGGCTGGGGTTGATTCCCAATCAGGACACTGCGTGGATCAATGTGCTGTTCTGCGGTCCGGGCATGCCGACCATCGCGCTCAACGACTTTCAGGCGCCGCTGGCCGAGCCGGCCGCGGTCAAGGGCGAGGACGTCGAGTTGCGGTTGCACGTCGACGAGCCGCTTGAGGTCTACCGGCTCACCGCCACCGGAACCGGTCAGGCGTATGACGATCCGTCGGCGTTGCTGCGCGGTGAGGCCGGGCGTCCGATCCCGGTGACGATGGAGTTGACCTGGACCACCGCGGGCACGCCGTATCAGTATCGGATCACCCCGCGATACGAGTTGCCGTGCACGGTCTCGGGGACGGTGATCATCGGCGATCAGACCCATACCGTCGACACGGTTGCGGGTCAACGCGACCACTCGTGGGGTGTCCGGGACTGGTGGTCGATGAACTGGGTGTGGAGTGCGCTGCACCTCGACGACGGCACCCACCTGCACGGCGTGGACATCCAGATCCCGGGGATGCCGCCGATCGGTATCGGCTACAGCCAGCGCGCCGGTGAACCGCTTGTCGAATTGCAAAGCGTGACAGCTGAATACGCGTTGGGTGCCGACGATCTTCCGGTGTCCACGACGCTGTCGCTGCAACCGGGCGACATCGAGGCGAGCGTCGAGATCGTCGCGCACGCGCCGGTGTTGCTGACCGCCGCCGATGGCCGGGTCAGCCAGTTCCCACGGGCATGGGCGAAGGTGCGCACCGCCGACGGCCGCAGCGGTGTCGGCTGGCTGGAGTGGAACCGCAACCTGGGCTGATCGCTCTTGCGCCGAACGTGAAGAAGTGTGCGAGTTTTCGAGAAAAACTCGACATCTTCTTCACGTTCGGCGCTGGGATCAGCGTGCGACGATCACCGAGGAGCCGTGGCCGAACAGGCCCTGGTTGGCGGTCACGCCGACCTTCGCACCTTCGACCTGCCGGCCGGTGGCCTGGCCCTTGAGCTGCCAGGTCAACTCGCACACCTGCGCGATGGCCTGTGCCGGAATGGCCTCGCCGAAGCAGGCCAGACCGCCCGACGGGTTGACCGGCACTCGGCCGCCGATGGTGGTGGCACCGGAACGCAGCAGCTGCTCGCCTTCACCTTTCGGGCAAAGTCCCAAGTGCTCGTACCAGTCCAGCTCCAGCGCGGTGGACAGGTCGTACACCTCGGCCAAGCTGACGTCCTCGGGGCCGATACCCGCCTCCGCGTAGGCGGCGTCGAGGATCTGATCCTTGAACACCCGCTCCGGGGCCTGCACGACCGCGGTGGAATCCGTTGCGATGTCCGGCAATTCGGGCAGGTGCTGCGGGTACTGCGGCGTCACCGTCGAGATCGCGCGCACCGACGGCACACCCTCGACTGATCCGAGGTGCTTCTCCGCGAACGACTTCGACGCCACGATCAGCGCAGCCGCGCCGTCGGAGGTGGCGCAGATGTCGAGCTGGCGCAGTGGGTCGGAGACCACCGGACTGGCCAACACGTCCTCGATCGCGGATTCCTTGCGGTAGCGCGCATTGGGGTTCTGCAGGCCGTGGCGCGAGTTCTTGACCTTCACCTGGGCGAAGTCCTCGGCCGTCGCGCCGTAGAGGTCCATGCGGCGCCGGGCCAGCAGCGCGAAGTACACCGGGTTCATCGCGCCGAGCAGGTGAAAGCGCTGCCAGTCCGGGTCGTTCTTGCGTTCACCGCCGACGGGCGCGAAGGCTCCCTTGGGCGTGGTGTCGGCGCCGATCACCAGGGCGACGTCGCAGAAGCCGGCCAGGATGTGGGCGCGGGCACTCTGCAGTGCCTGCGAGCCCGAAGCGCAGGCCGCGTAGCTCGACGACACCGGAACGCCGTTCCAGCCCAGCTTCTGGGCGAACGTCGACCCGGCGATGAAACCCGGGTAGCCGTTGCGGATGGTGTCGGCGCCGGCGACCAATTGAATCTGGCGCCAGTCCAAACCGGCTTCGGCCAGGGCCGCGCGAGCAGCGACGACGCCGTACTCGGTGAAGTCGAGTCCCCACTTGCCCCACGGGTGCATGCCCGCGCCGAGGATGTACAGCGGTTCCGGGCTCATCAGGGGATCCTCCAGGCGTGGGTGGTGCGCTCGACGCCCTCGTCGTCGGTGTAGAGCGTCATGGTGGTCAGCTCCATCTCCATGCCGACCTTGAGATCGGCGGCCAGCGTGCCCTCGACAACCTTGCCGAGCACGATCAGGCCCTCGTCGGCCAGCTCGACGGCGGCGATCGCGAACGGTTCGAACGGGTCCGTCTTCGGGTATGGCGCGGGCGGCAGGTACCGGTTCTCGGTGTAGCTCCACACCTTGCCGCGGCGGGACAGCGGGACCAGATCCAGAGTGTCGCTGTCACACGCCGGGTTAGGGCAGTTGTTCTCACGCGGCGGGAACACGTAGGTGGCGCACTGGGTGCACTTGCCGCCGATCAGATGCGTGGCACCGGCGTCGTCGGTGGCGAACCACCCTTCGATCGCGGGTTGCGAAGATGCTGCTGGCACAGGGGCAGCCTAAACGATCATCAGGGCAGAACTGAAACGTGTTGCAGTTTTGTCCCGGTGAGTGGTGCAGCCGGTTGCCGGAGACGGTTTATGCGACGGATTGCGGTCACGGCTAAGCAGCAATCCGCGGCGTAGCTGCATCAGCCCGTGGGTTGCAGGTATCGAGCGCGGGCCAGGGCCGCTTCGGTTCCGAGCTCCACACGTAGCTCTGGGTTTTCGACGTAGGTCCGCACGTAGCTATACAGAACGTAAGGGTCGACATCGAATTGTCGACAGTCGAATACGACCGAAGGTAGTGGTGGGAGGCGGTCGATGCGCCAGAGCCGTGTTGTGTAACGGGGGTTCCAGTCAGTTTCGATGTACGCCATCACAACGATGGCTGGGTGCCCGAAGGACGACGTCGGTGTGATGTGCCGAATGGCCGACCAATCTAGCTGCGTCTCGAAGCTGCGTCCGCGTTGGAAAATTCCCTGACTCGTCAGTGTGACGCCACCGCGGCGGACGCGTCCGGAGGCCACGACTGCAATGAAGGACGCGAAAACGATGCCTAGGGTGCCGATCACCACCGCGAAGCCGGGAAACCCCTCATCTTGGTAGATAACTGTCTCGATCGCGGCCGTCGCGCAAAGCAGAGTGCCGCAGCCCATCAAGGCAACCAGGATCGTGAACTGCCAGCCTGAGTATCGGATTTCCGTCCCCGGAACGCCATCCCGGTCTGTCGTCCGGATCGTCGCCGAAAGGTGCAAGCGGCGGTACCGGCTCACGAGGGCGAATGCGACGATGAGGGCGATAAACAGTGCGAAGAGCAAAAAATATTTGAGTGCAATAACGTTGCCGGCCGCGGCAATCATGATTCCGAACAGGAACGAAAACGCGGATATGGCACTCAGCCCGATGGCGGAGAGGTGAAACTTCACACCGTCATGGGTGTCCGTCCACCCTGTGGGAATGTCTTGATGTTCAGAAGATTGCATCCCACGTCCTTTCGGCAAGTCTCCGACGGCCTTGCCAGTGCCGGCTCTCCGGCGCGGCGCCGATGATCGTCTGAAGTTTATGTGGCGGATTGCAGCCACGGCTGAGCAGCAATCCGCCGCGTAAGTGCCCACCACCGACTCTCGATCAAGATGGCTCGCGGCCGTCTACCCGTCGGTGCTCCCGCATAGAGTGAGGGCCGTGAGCCCCGCGAAGACCGAGACGAAGAACGCGCCGAAACCCGCCGCCGACGACAAGCCCACCCTGATGCTGCTGGACGGCAATTCGCTGGCTTTCCGGGCGTTCTATGCGCTGCCCGCCGAGAACTTCAAAACCCAGGGCGGGTTGACCACCAACGCGGTCTACGGGTTCACCTCGATGCTGATCAACCTGCTCCGTGACGAGCAGCCGAGCCACGTCGCCGCGGCGTTCGACGTGTCCCGGCAGACGTTCCGTAAGGACAAGTACCCCGAGTACAAGGAAGGCCGCTCGGCGACACCCGACGAGTTCCGGGGCCAGATCGACATCACCAAGGAGGTCCTCGGCGCACTGGGCATCACGGCGATGGCCGAGCCCGGGTTCGAGGCCGACGACATCATCGCCACGCTGGCCACCCAGGCTGAGCAGGAGGGCTACCGGGTGCTGGTGGTCACCGGCGACCGCGACTCGCTGCAGTTGGTCACCGACAACATCACGGTGCTCTATCCGCGCAAGGGGGTCAGCGAGCTGACTCGCTTCACCCCGGATGCGGTGGTGGAGAAGTACGGCTTGACCCCGGCGCAGTACCCCGATTTCGCGGCCCTGCGTGGGGACCCGAGCGACAACCTGCCCGGCATCCCCGGCGTGGGCGAGAAGACCGCCACCAAGTGGATCGTCGAATACGGCTCCTTGCAGGAGCTGGTGGACAACGTCGAGAAGGTCAAGGGCAAGGTCGGTGACGCGCTGCGGGCCAACCTGTCCAGTGTGGTGCTCAACCGGGATCTCACCGAGTTGGTGCGCGACGTCCCGCTGGCCCAGACGCCCGACACCTTGCGGATGCAGCCGTGGAACCGCGACCAGATCCACCGGCTGTTCGACGACCTGGAATTCCGGGTCCTGCGGGACCGGTTGTTCGAGACGCTGGTCGCCGCCGAACCCGAGGTCGAGCACGGGTTCGACGTGCGCGGCCGCGCCCTGGAGCCCGGTGAGCTGGCGGCCTGGCTGGCCGAGCACAGCCTGGGCAACCGGTTCGGGCTCGCCGTGGTGGGCACCCACCTGGCATATGACGCCGACGCCACCGCGCTGGCCATCGTGGCGGCCGACGGCGACGGCCGCTACATCGACACTGCGACGCTGACCCCCGAAGACGAGGAGGCACTGGCGCGCTGGTTGGCCGATCCGGGTCCGCCCAAGGCGCTGCACGAGGCCAAGCTGGCCATCCACGATCTGGCCGGCCGGGGTTGGACGCTGCGCGGTGTCACCTCCGACACCGCGCTGGCCGCCTACCTGGTGCGGCCGGGGCAGCGCAGCTTCGCCCTCGACGACCTGGCGGTGCGTTATTTGCGTCGCGAACTGCGTGCGGAAACGCCTGAACAGCAACAGCTTTCGCTGCTCGACGATTCCGAAGGGGTCGACGAGCAGGCGGTGCAGACGCTGATCCTGCGGGCCTGTGCGGTGCTGGACCTGGCCGATGCGCTCGACGAAGAACTGGCCCGCATCGACTCGTCATCACTGCTGGGGCGGATGGAGTTGCCGGTGCAGCGGGCGCTGGCCGAGATGGAGTCGACGGGCATCGCTGTCGACCTGGACAAACTGCAGGAGCTGCAGAGCGAGTTCGCCGACCAGATCCGCGACGCCGCCGAGGCCGCCTACGGCGTGATCGGCAAGCAGATCAACCTCGGGTCGCCCAAGCAGTTGCAGACGGTGCTGTTCGACGAGCTCGAGATGCCGAAGACCAAGCGCACCAAGACCGGATACACCACCGACGCCGACGCGCTGCAGTCCCTGTTCGACAAGACCGGGCATCCGTTCCTGCAGCACCTGCTGGCCCATCGCGACGCCACGCGGCTCAAGGTGACCGTCGACGGCCTGCTCAATGCGGTGGCCTCCGACGGGCGGATCCACACCACGTTCAACCAGACCATCGCGGCCACTGGCCGGCTCTCCTCGACCGAGCCCAACCTGCAGAACATTCCGATCCGCACCGAGTCGGGCCGGCGGATCCGTGACGCGTTCGTGGTCGGCAGCGGCTATGCCGAACTCATGACGGCCGACTACAGCCAGATCGAGATGCGCATCATGGCGCACCTCTCCAAGGACGCGGGCCTGATCGAAGCGTTCAACACCGGAGAGGACCTGCACTCGTTCGTGGCGTCGCGGGCCTTTTCGGTGCCGATCGACGAGGTCAACCCGGAACTGCGCCGCCGCGTCAAAGCCATGTCGTACGGCCTGGCCTACGGGCTCAGTGCCTACGGCCTGGCCAGCCAGCTCAAGATCTCCACCGAAGAGGCCAAGGTGCAGATGGAGCAGTACTTCGACCGGTTCGGCGGCATCCGCGACTACCTGCGCGACGTGGTCGATCAGGCCCGCAAGGACGGGTTCACCTCAACCGTCCTGGGCCGTCGCCGCTATCTGCCGGAACTCGACAGCAGCAACCGCAACGTGCGTGAGGCCGCCGAACGGGCCGCGCTCAACGCGCCGATCCAGGGCAGCGCCGCCGACATCATCAAGGTCGCGATGATCAACGTGGATGCTGCGCTCAAGGAAGCCGGGCTGAAGTCCCGGATGTTGCTGCAGGTCCACGACGAGCTGTTGTTCGAGGTGGCCGAGGGGGAGCGGGACACCCTCGAGGCGCTGGTGCGCGAACATATGGGCAACGCTTACCCGCTGGATGTGCCGTTGGAGGTGTCGGTGGGGTACGGCCCCAGCTGGGATTCCGCCGCGCATTAGCGGCGCATGGGCTGGAGCCGCGCCTCAGCGGCTCAGTACCGGACCGGCGCCTGGTAGTGCATCATCCAGTGCAGGATCGGGGCGGCTGAGCGGGCGGCGGCGACGGCGTACACCTCTTCCTGCTGCAGCGCGAAGACCTGTGCATCCCCGAAGCCGCGGTCGATGCGGTCGCGGACGAAGGCCAGTTCGACGACCGCGGCGGCGAACGCGCCGACGGCCTTGCCGGCCGGGCGGCCACCGGCCAGGGTCGCCTGCCGGATCGCGCCGTGGCGGGTTTTCAACGAGCCGAGCCAGGTGGCCTCGTTGTGCGTGATCAGTCCGGCCGCGACCATGCCGGGCAGTTTGGCGGCCACCACGTGTTGTTCGCGGCGTCGGCTGAGGACGGCGACCACGATCATTGCGATGAAGATCGGCACCATCCACACCGCGTACACGATGAAGTAGGTGCCGGCGCCCACCAGCGATGAGCCGTTCCACAGCCCGTGCATCAGCACCGCGGCCAGGTAGCCGGCGAGGATGCACAGCGTCTTGGCCAGACCGCTGCGTCGTTGCAGCGCGAAGTACACCCCGATCGCGGTCATCGTGGTGAACAGGGAGTGCGCGAACGGCGCCATGATCAGCCGCATCGCCGCGGTCAGCAGGGATCCGGCCAGGGAATCGGCGCTGGCGATGTACATGATGTCTTCCAGCCAGGCGAAGCCCAGCCCGACCAGGCCGGCGTACACCAGGCAGTCGGTCAGCGAGTTCAGTTCGTTGCGTCGCCGGCCGGTCATCATGATCAGCAGGAACAGGCCCTTGGCGGCCTCTTCGATGAAGGGCGCCCGGATGGCCACCGAGGCGAAACTGTGCGCCGAGTCGGCAGAGTCCACGCCCGGTGCCAGCAGCGCATCGGTGAACACGCTCAGGACGAGGGACAACACGATGGCCACTGCGGCACCCCAGCCGAATGCCAGCAGCAGCAGCCGGGGTGGCTCGGGCTCCCAGCGGTCCAGCCACAGGTAGGCGAACACGGCGCCGGTCATCACGATGCTGGACAGCGTGAACCCGATGATCGCGCCGACCGGGTTGAGTGCGGTGAACAGCAGGACGAGGGCGCCGATGACGACGCCGCAGGCGATGATCGCGGTCAGTGGCGCGCCGACCTTGCGGACCGGCCTGGGCAGTGGCGGCGCGACCGGGATCCACGGCCGATGGGCGGGGCCGTGCATCATCGGTCCGGGGTTCGGGTAGTACGCCACCGCAGAAGCGTAGCCGCGGCCGGGTGGTCTACCGGACATGAATTCGGTGTGAGTCCGGACCCGCGGACAGAGTCGGTTTGTCCTGCGTGTGCCTGGTCGAGTACCCTCGTTACGTATCTGTGCATACAGCTAGTGATCGTCTAGTCATCGTCACGGATCTGCACGAACGCAATACACGCAACACAAATGTCCCTACGAGTAAACCTGTCCGGAGCAACCCACCACATGCCCTCTCCCTCCGTCACCTCGCCGCAAGTAGCCGTCAACGACATCGGCTCGGCTGAGGACTTTCTCGCCGCCATCGACAAAACCATCAAATACTTCAACGATGGCGACATCGTCGAGGGAACCATCGTCAAGGTTGACCGTGACGAGGTCCTGCTCGACATCGGTTACAAGACCGAAGGTGTCATCCCTTCCCGCGAACTCTCCATCAAGCACGACGTCGACCCCAACGAGGTCGTTTCCGTGGGCGATGAGGTCGAGGCCCTCGTTCTCACCAAGGAGGACAAGGAAGGCCGCCTGATCCTGTCCAAGAAGCGGGCTCAGTACGAGCGCGCCTGGGGCACCATCGAGGAGCTCAAGGAGAAGGACGAGGCCGTCAAGGGCACCGTCATCGAGGTCGTCAAGGGCGGCCTGATCCTCGACATCGGTCTGCGTGGCTTCCTGCCCGCATCGCTGGTCGAGATGCGTCGTGTCCGCGATCTGCAGCCGTACATCGGCAAGGAGATCGAGGCCAAGATCATCGAGCTGGACAAGAACCGCAACAACGTGGTGCTGTCCCGTCGCGCCTGGCTGGAGCAGACCCAGTCCGAGGTGCGCAGCGAATTCCTCAACCAGCTGCAGAAGGGTGCCATCCGCAAGGGTGTCGTCTCCTCGATCGTCAACTTCGGCGCCTTCGTCGATCTCGGCGGTGTCGACGGCCTGGTGCACGTCTCCGAGCTGTCCTGGAAGCACATCGATCACCCGTCCGAGGTGGTTCAGGTGGGCGACGAGGTCACCGTCGAGGTGCTCGACGTCGACATGGATCGCGAGCGGGTTTCGCTGTCGCTCAAGGCGACTCAGGAAGACCCGTGGCGTCACTTCGCCCGCACGCATGCGATCGGTCAGATCGTGCCGGGCAAGGTCACCAAGCTGGTGCCGTTCGGTGCGTTCGTCCGCGTCGAAGAGGGCATCGAGGGTCTGGTGCACATCTCGGAGCTGTCCGAGCGCCACGTCGAGGTCCCGGACCAGGTGGTCCAGGTCGGCGACGACGCGATGGTCAAGGTCATCGACATCGACCTGGAGCGTCGCCGGATCTCGTTGAGCCTCAAGCAGGCCAACGAGGACTACACCGAGGAGTTCGACCCGTCGAAGTACGGCATGGCCGACAGCTACGACGAGCAGGGCAACTACATCTTCCCCGAGGGCTTCGACGCCGAGACCAACGAATGGCTCGAAGGCTTCGACAAGCAGCGGGAGGAGTGGGAGGCCCGCTACGCCGAGGCCGAGCGCCGGCACAAGATGCACACCACGCAGATGGAGAAGTTCGCCGCGGCCGAGGCCGAGGAAGCTGCCCGTCCGGTGTCCAACGGTTCCTCGCGGTCGGAGGAGTCCACCGGTGGCACGCTGGCCAGCGACGCACAGCTGGCTGCGCTGCGTGAGAAGCTCGCAGGCAACGCCTAAGTAACGCAACAACGAACGCCCCGGCCCCTTGGGTCGGGGCGTTCGTCGTTGTTGCCGAGAGTGAAGAAAATGGCGACGTTCGGGCGAAAACTCGCGATCTTCTTCACATTCGGCGGACGGTATGGTGTCCCGGTGCTGCGAATTGGACTGACAGGTGGGATCGGTGCGGGCAAGTCAACAGTGTCGGCCACATTCAGCGATCTCGGCGGCATCATCGTCGACGGCGACGTCATCGCCCGCGAGGTGGTCGAGCCCGGAACCGAGGGGCTGGCCAAACTGGTCGAGGCATTCGGGGAGGGGATCCTCCTGCCCGAGGGGGCGTTGAACCGCCCCGCGCTGGCCGCGGTCGCGTTCAGTGACGACGAGAAGCGTGCCACCCTCAACGGCATCGTGCATCCACTGGTGGCGCACCGGCGTTCGGAGCTCATCGCGGCGGCCCATGAAGATGCGGTGATCATCGAGGACATCCCGCTGCTGGTGGAATCCCAGATGGCGCCGATGTTCCCCTTGGTCATCATCGTCAACGCCGACCCCGAGATTCGCGTCAAGCGGCTCATCGAATACCGCGGATTCACCGAGGTGGACGCCCGCGCCCGCATCGCCGCGCAGGCCACCGAGGAGCAGCGTCGCGCCGTCGCCGACGTGTGGCTGGACAATTCGGGCAGCCCCGGCGCCGTCGTTGAAGCCGCGCGCGCCCTGTGGCACGAGCGGATCCTGCCCTTCGCGCACAACCTACAGATCCGGCAACCGGCCCATCGCGATCCTGCCGTGGTGCCCTACGACCCGGCCTGGCCGGAGCAGGCCCGTCGCATCGTGGCGCGGCTCAATACTGCCTGCGGGCACCGGGCGGTGCGCATCGACCACATCGGGTCGACCGCGGTGCCCGGGATGGACGGCAAGGATGTCATCGATGTGCAGGTGACGGTCGAATCCCTGGCGGTCGCCGATGAACTCGCCGACGCGCTGTTGACGGCCGGCTATCCCGTGGTGCCGGACATCACCGCCGACACCCCGCACGGTGACGATCCGACGGTGTGGCACAAGCGTTTCCACGCCTCGGCGGACCCCGGCCGGCCGACCAACGTGCACCTGCGGGTGGACGGCCGGCCCAACCAGCGGTTTGCCCTGATGTTCGTCGACTGGCTGCGGGCCAACCCGGGCGTGCAGGCCGACTATCTGGCGGCCAAGCGCGCCGCCTCGACGACATCCGACTATGCCGTGGCGAAGGAACCGTGGTTCCTGGATGCCTACAGCCGGGCCCGGGCGTGGGCCGACGCCACCGGCTGGACACCTTAGCTCGCTGGGCCGCACCAGGTTTCCGTTCCGTCGGTGCGGTAGCGTCGGATGCGTCCAAAGGGGGGACGTATGACAACAGCGAAATCGGCATTGGTTCCGGTCCGTCAGATCGCCGCGCATGAGCTGGTCGTGGACCAGATGCGGCGGGCGTTGGAACTCGGCCAGTTCCGCCCCGGCGACCGGCTGCCCACCGAACGCGAACTCTCTGACATGCTCGACGTGTCCCGCACGACCGTGCGTGCCGCCGTCGCAGTCCTGGAAGGGGAGGGGCTGATCACGGTGCGCCGTGGTCGTGGCGGAGGGTTCACCGTTCAGGCGCCCCAGTACGATCCGGCCGCGATGCGGCGTGAGCTGCGCCGAAACCGCAGAGAGATCCGTGACGCGTTCGACTATCGCGTCATCGTGGAAACCGGTTCGGCCCGCTTGGCCGCCGAGCGCCGCCGGCCCACCGACCTGATCGAACTCCGCAAGCTGCTCACCGGCATGGAGGCCGCACTGAAGACCGGCATGAACGATCAGTCGGCCCGGCACACCACCGACTTCCAGACCCTGGATTCAGCCTTTCATCTCCGCATCGCCCAAGCCGCCCAGAACGACCGATTGCTCGACGCGGTGGCGGACGCCCGCAGGCGGATGTGGTTACCGGTGGGCGCGATGTTCGGCCGTCTGGAGCCCAATGCCAACGACTTCCACGAGGCGATCCTGGAGGCGATCGAGAACCGCGAACCGGAAACCGCCGCCACGCAGATGGCGGCTCACATCAACGACACCAGGCGCACGGTCGAATCCTGGCTCCAGCGCTGATCCTCAGGCGGCCGCACCGGGTGGCACAGATTCCACGGCCGGGGCGACGGCGGCCTCGGGGAGGCCGGCGGCAGGGTTCTCCGGAACGACATTGATCGGCGCCGGGGTGTTCAGCGCGGCGCCACACGGCAGGCTTCCGTAGTTCGGGTCATCCTTGGGCCGGGTGAGGCGCGGGCCGACGAACGTGTCGGCCTGGGCCACGATCTGATCGTCCACCAGGATCTCGCAGTGCAGGTTCGCCGAATACGGCCAGTCGATGCGTACCGCCATGCCGGCGGACTGCGGGTCGGACACCACGCCGGTGGCTTCGAAGACGCGACCGGGCAGCATCGATGGGTCGGCGGTGTTGATGTTGTCGTCGTCGATCTTGTACGCGATGGTCGCGTTCCGGGAGACACCGTCGATCCGGGCACGGTAGGTGACGTTGTGCAGTTGCGGCGCGGGTTGGGGCTCGACCTGCGGCGGAGCTTCCGGATCGGCGTGCGCCACGACGGGAAGCGACAGCGCACCGGCGATGAGTCCGGCCAGTGCAGCGGTTGCACCCCAGGCGTACTTAGCTGAGCTCATGAATCTTGACCTTACGCTGCCCGCCACGTGAGGGCCATGCCGTTGCCCGTTAGCCAACGGTTCAGCTGGTATCCGCAGCTGGCCAGGCCCTCGATCGCATCGGCCGCGGTTTGCACCGCCTCCTCGGCGACCTCAGGGCTCAGCAACCCGTGCCGAACCGCGGTGAGCAGTTCGTCGACGTCGCACAGCTCGACGCCGCGACCGCTGCGGACCACCAGATCCAGGTAGTGATCCTCGGACTGCCAGACGGTGGACCCGGCGGTGTATCGGCCGACGTCGAGGTAGAAGTCCTGGTCTCGCTCGTGGCCGGGGTTGAAGTGGAACACGCTCGCCCGCAGCCCGAGGGATGGCAGCAACCAAGATTCCAGGTAGTGGAACTGGGCCCGGCCGGGTGTCGGCCGGGCCATGTACAGCCCCCACGGCTCGATCGTGTAGACGTCGACGGCCCGCACGATGCCTTTGGGGTCGGTGTTCGTGCGGGCCAGCAGGTCGAAGGTCTCATGTTTGGGCGGGTGAATGCGGCCCAGCCTACGCGGACAGTGAACACGAGCGGAAGTTGTCGGTGGGCAGTTCTACGCTGGTGAGCATGGCCTTCGCGACCGAACATCCCGTGCTCGCGCATTCGGAGTACCGGGCTGTCGATGAGATCGTCCGGACCGGTGCGCGGTTCGAGGTGGTCAGTGAGTACGACCCGGCCGGTGACCAGCCGGCCGCCATCGACGAGCTCGAACGCCGGATCAAGGCGGGCGAACGTGATGTGGTGCTGCTCGGCGCCACCGGTACCGGAAAGTCGGCCACCACGGCCTGGCTGATCGAGCGGCTGCAGCGGCCGACGCTGGTGATGGCACCGAACAAGACGTTGGCCGCGCAGCTCGCCAACGAACTGCGGGAGATGTTGCCGCACAACGCCGTCGAGTATTTCGTCTCGTACTACGACTATTACCAGCCCGAGGCGTACATCGCCCAGACCGACACTTACATCGAAAAGGACAGCTCGATCAACGACGACGTCGAGCGGTTGCGCCATTCGGCGACCTCGAGTCTGTTGTCCCGGCGCGACGTGGTCGTGGTCGCATCGGTGTCCTGCATCTACGGCCTGGGTACGCCGCAGTCCTACCTGGACCGGTCGGTGGAGTTGGCGGTCGGTCAGGAGGTGCCCCGCGACGGATTGCTGCGGTTGCTGGTCGATGTGCAGTACACGCGCAACGACATGGCGTTCACCCGCGGCACCTTCCGGGTGCGTGGTGACACCGTCGAGATCATCCCGTCGTATGAGGAACTCGCGGTGCGCATCGAGTTCTTCGGCGACGAGATCGAGGCGCTGTATTACCTGCATCCCCTGACCGGTGACATCGTTCGTCAGGTCGACTCGCTGCGGATCTTCCCGGCCACGCACTATGTGGCTGGGCCGGAGCGGATGGCGCATGCGATCTCGACCATCGAGGTCGAGCTGGAACAACGGTTGGCCGAGTTGGAAAGGCAGGGCAAGCTGCTGGAGGCCCAGCGGCTGCGGATGCGGACCAACTACGACGTCGAGATGATGAAGCAGGTCGGCTTCTGTTCGGGCATCGAGAATTACTCCCGCCATATCGACGGCCGTCCGGCCGGCTCGGCGCCGGCGACGCTGCTGGATTACTTCCCTGAGGACTTTCTGCTCGTCATCGACGAGTCCCACGTCACCGTGCCGCAGATCGGCGGCATGTACGAGGGGGACATGTCGCGCAAGCGCAACCTGGTGGACTTCGGCTTCCGGTTGCCCTCGGCAGTGGACAACCGGCCGTTGACCTGGGAGGAGTTCGCGGATCGCATCGGGCAGACGGTCTACCTGTCGGCCACTCCGGGCGACTTCGAGATCAGTCAGGCCGGCGGCGAATTCGTCGAACAGGTCATCCGCCCGACCGGGCTGGTGGATCCCAAGGTGGTGGTCAAGCCGACCAAGGGGCAGATCGACGATCTGATCGGCGAGATCCGGGCCCGTACCGAGCGGGACGAGCGGGTGTTGGTCACCACGCTGACCAAGAAGATGGCCGAGGACCTCACCGACTATCTTCTCGAGCTCGGTATCAAGGTGCGTTACCTGCATTCGGAGGTCGACACCCTGCGCCGGGTGGAGCTGCTGCGGCAGCTGCGCCTGGGTGAATACGACGTGCTGGTGGGCATCAACCTCCTACGTGAAGGCCTCGACCTGCCCGAGGTGTCGCTGGTGGCGATTCTGGACGCCGACAAGGAAGGTTTCCTGCGCTCCACCCGCAGCCTGATCCAGACGATCGGCCGCGCGGCCCGCAACGTGTCCGGCGAAGTGCACATGTACGCCGACAAGATCACCGACTCGATGCGTCAGGCCATCGACGAGACCGAACGTCGGCGGGCCAAGCAGATCGCGTTCAACGAGGCCAACGGCATCGACCCCCAGCCGCTGCGCAAAAAGATCGCCGACATCCTCGACCAGGTGTACCGCGAGGCCGAAGACACAGAGTCGGTCGAGGTGGGTGGCTCCGGGCGCAACGCCTCGCGTGGCCGCCGTGCTCAGGGCGAGCCCGGACGGTCGGTCAGTGCCGGCATCGTCGAGGGCCGGGACACCACGAACATGCCGCGGGCCGAATTGGCGGATCTGATCAAGGATCTGACCGAGCAAATGATGACGGCGGCGCGTGATCTGCAGTTCGAGTTGGCGGCCCGCATCCGGGACGAGATCCAGGATCTGAAGAAGGAGCTTCGGGGGATGGATGCGGCCGGTCTGAAGTGATCGGGTAGTTGACCTCAACGGTGGTTCAGCTTCTAGCGTCATCGGTGTGACCGACACCGTGACGACCGAAACCGGAACCTGGCGCCAATTGTTGGGCGCCCGGTATCTGGGCGCCTCCACGGTGCTGGCCGGTGGCGTGCTGTTGTACGCCACGAATGAGTTCCTGACGATCAGCCTGTTGCCCAGTGCGGTGGGCGAGATCGGCGGCCAACGGTTCTACGCCTGGGTGACGACGGTCTACCTGGTGGCGTCGGTGGTGGCCGCCACCACCGTCCACTCCACGCTGATGCGGCTGGGGCCGCGACGGGCATACCTGATGGGACTCGGGGTGTTCGGTGCCGGCAGCCTGAGCTGCGCTCTGGCTCCCAGCATGGAGGTGCTACTGATCGGCCGCACCGTCCAGGGTTTCGCCGGTGGGCTCGTGGCCGGGCTGGGCTATGCGGTGATCAACACGGCGCTTCCGAACATGTTGTGGACCAAGGCTTCTGCGCTGGTTTCGGCGATGTGGGGTGTCGGTACCGTGATCGGCCCCGCGGCGGGCGGGCTGTTCGCCCAGTTCGGGCACTGGCGGTGGGCCTTCGGCGTGCTGGCCATTCTGACCGTCGCTATGGCTGTTCTCGTGCCCATCGCGTTGCCGGCGCGAGACGCGGAACCGGCATCGCGAGTCGCAGTGCCGGTGCGGTCGTTGGCGATGCTGGGTGCCGCGGCCATGGCGGTCAGCGTGGCCGGCATTCCGCATGACCTTCGGGCCACCGTGGCACTCCTCGCACTCGGCGTGCTGCTGATCGTCGGATTCATGTTCGTCGACCGTCGGGCCCGCTCATCTGTGTTGCCGCCCAGCACGTTCCGTCCCGGACCGCTCAAGTGGATCTATCTGAGCCTTGGTGTCCTGATGGCCGCCACCATGGTCGACATGTATGTGCCGCTGTTCGGTCAGCGATTGGCACATCTGACCCCGGTCATGGCGGGATTCTTCGGTGCGGTCCTCTCGGTGGGCTGGACGGCGGGGGAGATCGTCAGCGCGTCACTGCAGAAGCGACGGGTGATCGGGCGCACGGTGGCAGTCGCGCCGCTCGTCATGGCGATCGGTTTGGCCGCGGGGGCGGTGTTGATCCGGGACGGTATGGCGATGTGGCTGATCGTGGGCTGGGCCGCAGCGCTGGTAATCACGGGCGCCGGTATCGGTATCGCGTGGCCGCATCTGTCGGCGTGGGCGATGGGTAGCGTCGACGACCCGGCTGAGGGTCCGGCCGCGGCGGCGGCGATCAACACCGTGCAGTTGATCTGCGGGGCGTTCGGTGCGGGCTTGGCCGGGATCGTGGTCAACCTCAGCCCTACCGGCGACGCGGGTGCGGCCCGGTGGCTGTTTGCCGCATTCGCGGTGCTCGCTGCGGTCGGTGTCGTCGCCAGCACCGCGAGCGTGCGAGTCTGCCGCCCGACACCCCGCGCAGCGTCAACACTTTGCGCACCCTCGCCACCTCCTTAACGATCATCGCGATCGAAACCGTGGGCCCGCGTCGAACTTCCTGGCACAGTAACCAATCGATGCGGGTGTGTCTGAGTGGCTAGGAACCGGCCTGCAAAGCCGTTTACACGGGTTCGAATCCCGTCACTCGCTCGATAGAACGACGCCGATAGGGCGGTGCTCAGACTCCGGTCTGAGTACTACGGTCTGAGTACCACCCTATTGCGTTGCTTGCGTTCCGTGCCTCCGTCGACGCCGCTGAAGCCGTTGTGGTACAGGGACTCACGTCGGAGCGTCGCTAACCTCGGCCGAGCTACGGTGTGCGAGTGCGCTAGCCGATCTCGGTCGGCTCGCTGCACAGGAACTGTTGGTCGCCGCGGCGGAACCGGTAGTACTCCCGGTCGCTGGGGAACGGCGCCCCGCTGACCTGTGTCGCCGTCGCACCCACGCCGACGCAGAAGCGGAGGCGTTTCGCCGGGTCGGGCAGGGCGGGCAGTTGCTCCACCACGGCAGCGCCGTACGGGTTGCGGATCTCGAATGGCCGCTGGACGGTGAATGTCTCGTTCACGCGCTGCCCGGGATCGAGTCGCACGGACAATGCCGGCAGCGGAGGGGCCGCGTACAACGGCAATTGGCAACTCGCCGGCGGCCAGTAATCCCGCTTGGCGACCTCGATCACGCCGTCCGCTCCGGGCGTCAGCAGATAGTTCTGGGGACTGTAGTTGGTGCTGAACGCCGGGTAGGTGAGAAGCTGCGCCACGTACACCGGTGCGGCGCCGTCGTTGACCACGTCGTAGCGGACCTGGATTCCGCTGTCCGATGGTGTGATGTCAACGGCCAGCGTCGCCCCCAGTGCGGTCAACCCTCCCGTCGCCGGATCTGCGCATCCGTACGAATGTGGTTGTGGCGGCGGTTCGCTCAACGCGGTGGCATCCTCACTTGTGCATGCCGCCATCAACAGCAGTCCCGCGATGGCGACACCTTTGGAAACTCCGTTGGCCGTCATGGCACCTCATCGTCCGTAGTGTTCTCGACGGGGCAGGCCGAGCTCTTCGCGAAGACCATTCTCGGTCAAGTTCTTCGAATGCCAGGGTGCCACGATCTCAGGGGTCTTCGGGTTGTTGTCGTGGTCGATCGGCAGTCCCACCGCGACGCGCTCCAGCACGTCTTGGCCATAGTCGATCGAGTCGTTGCCGGTGTACTGCGTTCCTGTCGAGTGCCCGTGGGTGAAGTCGTAGGTGTGGGCGAGTTCGTGGTACAGCGTCACCGAGGGTGGGGCGCTTGGGTATCCGAAGTCGTCCAGGAAGAATTGCGGGTTGTACTGGACCTTCGGGTTGCCGTTGTTCGGGGCAGCGGTCCCGTTCTGTTCGGCGAACTCGGTGATCGTCACCGTCGACGTCTGCTGCCCGAGCCCGTCGAGCATGGACTGCCCGGTCGGTGATGAGCGGTAGAACTCCAGGTCGGCCAGCACCCGTTCCCGGAACTCGGGGGTGCCCTGGACCACGATGTTGTCGGGCAGATCCTTCAGCACCACGTTGACGACGGTGTTGGTGCCGATCACCGGGGCCACACCGTGGACAGTGTCCTCGCCTGCCTGCGCATAGATCGTGTCGTTGCCGCCGTCGTTGTACACGCGGTCCACGCCCGCGCCCGTGTAGGCCTTGTCGTCGCCCAAACCGCCAGAGAGCAAATCGTTTCCGACGCCACCGGAAACGATGTCGTTGCCGTTGCCGCCATAGACATCGTCATTGCCGGCGCCGCCCTCGAGGTAGTCGTTGCCGAAGTCGCCTTGAATGTAGTCCTCACCATCGCCGCCGTAGATGACATCGTCGCCGTCACCGCCCTCGATGTGGTCGTCGCCCGTGGAGCCGTTGATGTAGTCGCGGCCGGATCCGCCTTTGACCCTGTCGTTGCCCGCGCCGGCTTCGATCTTCGCGCGTACCGGAATACCCTGCTGCACTGCGACCACGTCGTCACCGCCGTGGGTTTCGATATTGACCTGTTGGGCCTGCCCGGGCGGGTAGCGCTTGGTGACGCCGTTGGTGGTGATCAGGATCTCGCCGGTCTTCGGGTCCTGGGTAACGCTGACCTGGTCGTCCTCGTCGCCGGTTTTCACGGTGACCTCGGTGCCGTGCTGGGTTATCTCGGGATCACCGGCGTTCAAGCCGGTTGCATCGCCGCTCGTTCCGTCGCGCTCGGCGGCAACGTCATCCTCGATTTCCCGATAGCGTGCTGTGATGTCGTTGACGCGACGCGCGATCCGTTCTACTTCGGCGACCGTCCGTCCGACGATTTCTTCCATCGCTTCCACCCCGCGCCGAGCTATCTGGGTGAGACGCAGTTCGCGGTCCGGGGTGTCAGGCACGGCAGCCGCCATCGCTTGTACCCATTCTTTGAGTTCCGCCAGTTCGCGGCGCCCGGCTTCGATCAGGGCAGCTGACCGTGTCACCTCGTTGCCCAATTGTCCGTCCAAGTCGGCGATCTCGGCGATCCGCCGTGCCTGTCGTTGGGTCTTGGCAGTGTAATTTTCGGCGGCAGAGCCAGACCAGCTATCGTCTGCGACGGCGGATTCGACCGTGTGGCGGGAAGCTGACCACACATTTCCGCTCAGGCTGCTGCCGGTCTCCGGTTGGCCATTGCCGTATGTCTGACGGGCCTGCGCCCACGCAGAGTAGAACTGGGCAAGCGCGCTCACATCAATCCTCCGGACAATTCCGATTGGTGATCACCATTATCGAGGACACTCGCCTCTGCGCCGAGCGCCAATCTGGGCCGGCGGGCGGGGAGCCAACAGTATTTTGACCTGTGGCGAATCGGACGAATAATGCTCCGGTGCCCATGCTGCAGTTAGCCGAGATCCTGTCCACGCTCGACCTGGTCGAGTCCGCGGACGGCACCTTCGTCGCCGAACAGAAGGACAATGCCACTCACCACATCGTGGGCGGACACATCGCGGCCCAAGCGTTGATGGCGGCCAGTCGGACCGTCGCACACCGATCGCCGCACAGCATGCACGTCTACCTCCTGCGCGCCGGCGACGCCCGCTACCCGGTGCAGATGGAGGTGAGCAATCTGCGCGACGGCGGCTCCCTGTCCACCCGCCGGGTCATCGGCCGCCAAGGCGACGAGGTTTTGCTGGAAGCGCTCGTCTCTTTCAGCGTTCCCATGGACGCGGCTGACTATCAGCAACCGCTGCCGTCCGTTCCCGATCCCGACAGCCTGCCGCCGGTCGAGGAACAACTGCAGGCATTTGCCGACGAGGCTCGCGGATTCTGGGTGCGTCCACAGTGGATCGAACGGCGCTACATCGACCCACCGCCGCGGTTGGCGATCGAGCTGCCCGAACCGCCGGAGCGCACCCGGATGTGGTGGCGCCCGGCCGATGCGGTCACCGCCGATCCGATCATCAACAGCGCGCTTCTGACCTACTTCACCGGCACAACATTGCTGGAGACCACGGTGACGATGCGGCGCGCCACCCAGGTGAGCGTGTTCTCGGCGCTGATCGACCACGCCATCTGGTTTCACCGCCCGGCCGATTTCACCGATTGGGTACTGTGCGACCAGGTGTCACCCAGCGGCATCAACGGGCGCGGCCTGGCCAATGCCACTTTGTACAACCGGGCGGGCCAACTGGTGTGTTCGGCGACCCAGGAAATGTACTTCGGCCGCGACCGCCGCGACTGAGCTACCAGGCTCACCGCGTGGACTTGACCACCTGGGCGAAGTTGAACTGCCAGCGTTCGACGATGTGGAAGCCCATGCGCTCGGGCACCCGATAAGCCGGAGCCCGGCCCAACCGGGGACCGGGGTCCAGGGCAGGTCCGGTCTGGTGGCTGGGTACCGAAGGATCGCGTTCGGATATCGTCCACAACACCGTGCATCGACGCACCTGGTCGGCGACGCCCCAGATGCCGAGGTGGGCGTCCCACAACCGGTTTCGCTCTCGGGCCGGGGTGCCGCGACCGGGATCGACGAGGTGGGCGTAGGCCTGCGGGCGGGCGGCCTTGAGGGGTCGGATCGGTCCCGGCTTCCACGTGGTGGTGTTGTCGAAGATCAGGCAGTCGCCGGCGGCGGAGTGCGCCGAGATGACGTCGGCGACCTGGCTGAAGTCCATACCCTCTTTGGAATATGGGCCGCGCTGGCCCACCACGTAATTCGGCATCGCGGCGACGGCGAACAGCGCAAACACCGCGGTGATCCACTCCCGGCTGCGGGCCATTCTCACGACACAAACCGCAAGCAGCAGCGCCATCCCCGGGGTGGTGAAACAGAGGTATCGGGGATAGTAGAGCGGTTGCCCGACAGCGGAATACGCCAACAGCACCACGGTGGGGACCGTCACCCACGCCGCGGCCAAGGCCACCAACTGACGGTTGTGGTCATCGGCGGGCCGCAGCTTCCTCATCACCGACGCTGCGATCAGTGCAACGGCCGCCAACACCGCGAAGGCCACACTGTGATCGAAGTACTGCTCCACGAGGACTTCGCCGAACCAGTGCACACCGGGCGGCGAGATCCATCCGACCTGAAAGCTCTGCGACCGGCACCACACGGCGAATGGCACCACGAGCGCGACGACCGTCGCGGTCGCCACGGCCCACCGCGTGCGGCCGCGACGGTCTGACATCATGGCCACGGCGACCGCGTGTGGCGCCACCATCAGTACCACGAAGACGTTCAACACACTCGAAAGCGCCAGCAGCGCAGCGTAAGACACCCATAACGCGGTACGGTCGCGCCGGATGGCCACGATGAGAAGAACGGTCAGCCATCCCGCCGCCAATGTCGACCAGGAGTAGGAACGAGCCTCGATCCCAGCCCAGGTGATGCGCGGCAGCATCGCGAAAAGTAGTCCGGCACACACTGATACGGTCCGGCTACTCAGCTGGCGGCCGAGGGTCACCACTGCGCCTGCCGCGCCGCCGACCGCCAGGCAGCTGGAGAACCGTGACCAGAACTCGGTGGCCGGGAACAGGGCGAACCAGCCGTGCATGCCGAGGTAATAGAGCCCGTGGACGGCGTCGATGTGGCCGATCAGATCCCATAGTTGCGGCACCGATCGGGTGGCCGCCGAGATGGTGGCGGCCTCGTCGAACCACAACGACGGCCGGGCGGCTCCCGCGGCGCACAACACCACGGCGAAGACGGCCACCGCCAGAGCGTCGACGCGAACGTTCCCCGGCACGCGTCGGGCCCTGCCCCCGGCGCGTTCGTTCAGCGATAGATCCACGTCAGCGACGGCACACCCCCTCTACCCGATGGCAAACAGTAACCCGAGTCACTTCGAGTCGCTTTCTCCGGCACCGTGATTGCGCCGACCGGAGGCAAACAGATGAGCTGGATCACGCCCGTCGGTGAATCGTCCTGGCGACAACCCTGATTCGTCCGGCGTCGATTTCGTCACGGTCAGCATCGATTTTGTCGGATCGAGGGTTAACATCAGTGCCGGTATGCGCCGCCTCGAGCTCATCGAGGGCTCAGTTGTCGGCTGTCCGTGCGGGTGTCGTGATTCGCGCCCCTGGTCAGCGGCAACGGGTTACTGTCTCGGGTGGCGTTGCAACTGACAGTGGGAGGGTATTGATGAGCGCGTATCGAACCGTGGTGGTCGGCACGGACGGATCTGATTCGTCGTTGCGTGCAGTCGACCGCGCCGGTCAGATTGCCGCCGGCTCGAATGCCAAGCTGATCGTGGCGACCGCCTACTTCCCCCAGAGCGAGGATCAGCGTGCCGCTGATGTGCTCAAGGACGAGGGCTACAAGATGGCGGGCAACGCACCGATCTACGCCATCCTGCGTGAGGCGACCGACCGGGCCAAGGCGGCCGGCGCGACGGACATCGAAGAGCGTCCCGTGGTCGGCGCCCCGGTCGATGCGCTCGTCGAGCTGGCCGAAGACGTCCAGGCGGATCTGTTGGTGGTCGGCAACGTCGGACTGAGCACCATCGCCGGTCGTCTGCTGGGCTCGGTGCCCGCGAACGTGGCACGCCGGTCCAAGACCGACGTGCTCATCGTCCACACCAGCTGAGCCCGCACCAGCCGGCTACCAGCCCCGCTCGCGCCACTCTCCAAGATGGGGACGTTCGGCGCCGAGCGTGGTGTCATCGCCGTGGCCGGGGTAGATCACCGTGCGGTCGTCGTAGACGTCGAACACCTTGGCACTGACGTCACCCAGTAGCCGCTCGAAATCACCCGGTTGCCAGGTCTTGCCGACGCCGCCCGGGAACAGGCAGTCACCGGTGAACAAGTGCGTCACGCCGTCGGGTGCGGTCAGCGCCAAAGCGACGGATCCTTCCGTGTGGCCCTGTAGGTGGATCACGTCGAACGTCAGATCACCGACCTGGACGGTGTCTCCGTCGGCCAGGATCCGATCCGGGGTCACCGGCAACGGCTCGGCGTCGAGTGCGTGTGCGGCGGTGGGGGCGCCGGTGACGTTTGCCACAGCCTCCAGCGCCTGCCAGTGGTCGAAATGTTGGTGGCTGGTCACGATCAGCGACACGTTGGGTGCCTGCTGCTCGATCACGTCCAACAGCGCCTCGGCGTCGTTGGCGGCGTCGATCAGCAGGGTTTCTCCGGTGGAGGTGCAGGTCACCAGGTAGGCGTTGTTGTCCATCGGGCCGACCGACACCTTGATGATCGAGGCGTTCGGCAGGGTGCGCCGGGCGGCGGTCCGGGACTCGACGTGGCCGGTATAGCTGTCGTCCACCGTGATGTGAGGGCTGGTCATAGCGTCACCGTATCCGGCTTGTCGGTGGGCGCACATAGCATGGGCGGGAAGTCTGTTTTTGGAAAGGAACCGCGTGGCTGACCGCCTGATCGTCAAGGGTGCCCGCGAGCACAATCTGCGAGGAGTCGACCTCGATCTGCCGCGTGATGCGCTGATCGTGTTCACCGGCCTGTCGGGGTCCGGCAAGTCCTCGCTCGCCTTCGACACCATCTTCGCCGAGGGGCAGCGCCGTTATGTGGAGTCGCTGTCGGCGTACGCCCGGCAGTTCCTCGGGCAGATGGACAAGCCCGATGTCGACTTCATCGAGGGTCTGTCGCCCGCGGTGTCGATCGATCAGAAGTCGACCAACCGCAACCCCCGGTCGACGGTCGGCACCATCACCGAGGTGTACGACTACCTGCGTCTGCTCTACGCCCGCGCCGGCACCCCGCACTGTCCGGTCTGTGGGGAGCGGATCGCCCGCCAGACGCCGCAGCAGATCGTGGACCAGGTGCTGGCGATGGACGAGGGCTTGCGGTTCCAGGTGCTGGCGCCGGTGGTCCGCACCCGCAAGGGTGAGTTCGTCGACCTGTTCGAGAAGCTCAACACGCAGGGCTACAGCCGTGTGCGGGTCGATGGTGTGGTGCATCCGCTGACCGATCCGCCCAAGCTGAAGAAGCAGGAGAAGCACGACATCGAGGTGGTCGTCGACCGCCTCACCGTGAAGGCCAGTTCCAAGCAGCGGCTCACCGATTCGGTGGAGACCGCGCTGAACCTGGCCGACGGCATCGTCGTACTCGAGTTCGTCGACCGCGAGGACGACCACCCGCACCGGGAACAGCGCTTCTCCGAGAAGCTGGCCTGCCCCAACGGTCACCCGCTGGCCGTCGACGATCTGGAACCGCGGTCGTTCTCCTTCAACTCGCCCTATGGCGCCTGCCCGGAGTGCACGGGCCTGGGCATCCGCAAAGAGGTCGACCCGGAACTGGTGATCCCGGACCCGGAGCTCACCCTGGCCGAAGGGGCTATCGCGCCCTGGGCGGTGGGGCAGAGCGCCGAGTACTTCACCCGGATGCTGTCCGGGCTCGGTGAGGAGATGGGGTTCGACGTCGACACCCCGTGGAAGAAGCTCCCGGCCAAGGCGCGACGGGCGATCCTGGAGGGCTGCGACCACCAGGTGCACGTCCGCTACAAGAACCGGTATGGCCGCCCCCGGTCCTACTACGCCGATTTCGAGGGCGTGATGGCCTTCCTGCAGCGGCGCATGGAGCAGACCGACTCGGAGCAGATGAAGGAACGCTACGAGGGTTTCATGCGCGACATCCCGTGCCCGGAGTGCGAAGGCACCCGGCTCAAGCCCGAGATCCTCGCGGTGACGATGGCGGCGGGGGAGTTCGGCGCGAAATCGATTGCCGAAGTGGCCGAGCTGTCGATCGCGGACTGCGCCGATTTCTTGAACGCGCTGACCTTGGGCACCCGCGAGCAGGCGATCGCCGGGCAGGTGCTCAAGGAGATCCAGTCGCGGCTCGGGTTCCTGCTCGACGTCGGTCTGGACTACCTGTCGCTGTCGCGCGCGGCCGCGACGCTGTCCGGCGGGGAGGCGCAACGCATCCGGCTGGCCACGCAGATCGGCTCCGGTCTGGTGGGGGTGCTCTACGTGCTCGACGAACCGTCCATCGGTCTGCATCAGCGCGACAACCGCCGGCTGATCGACACCCTGGTGCGGCTGCGCGACCTCGGCAACACCCTGATTGTCGTCGAGCATGACCTCGACACGATCGCCCATGCCGACTGGGTGGTCGACATCGGCCCGGCCGCCGGTGAGCACGGCGGCCGGATCGTGCACAGCGGCACCTACCAGGATCTGCTGACCAACCCCGAATCCATCACGGGCGCTTACCTTTCCGGCAAGGAGAGCATCGAGGTGCCGGCGGTCCGGCGACCCACCGACAAACGTCGCCAAGTCACTGTCGTCGGCGCGCGGGAGAACAACCTCAAGGAGATCGACGTCGCGTTTCCGCTCGGCGTGCTCACCTCGGTCACCGGCGTCTCCGGCTCGGGCAAGTCGACTCTGGTCAACGACATCCTGGCCGCGGTGATGGCCAACAAGCTCAACGGCGCCCGCCAGGTGCCCGGCCGGCACACCCGGGTCAACGGTCTCGATCAGCTGGACAAGTTGGTCCGCGTCGACCAGTCGCCGATCGGTCGCACCCCGCGGTCCAACCCGGCCACCTACACCGGGGTGTTCGACAAGATCCGGTCACTGTTCGCCGCCACCACCGAGGCCAAGGTCCGCGGTTACCAGCCGGGCCGGTTCTCGTTCAATGTCAAGGGCGGCCGGTGCGAGGCCTGCTCGGGTGACGGCACCATCAAGATCGAGATGAACTTCCTTCCCGACGTGTATGTGCCGTGTGAGGTGTGTCAGGGCGCGCGGTACAACCGGGAAACCCTCGAGGTGCACTACAAGGGCAAGACCATCGCCGAAGTGCTGGACATGTCGATCGAGGAGGCCACCGAGTTCTTCGAGCCGATCAGCTCGATCCACCGCTACCTCAAGACTCTGGTCGACGTCGGCCTGGGTTACGTGCGGTTGGGGCAACCGGCGCCGACGCTGTCCGGCGGTGAGGCACAGCGCGTCAAGCTGGCCGCCGAACTACAGAAGCGGTCGACCGGGCGCACCGTGTACATCCTGGACGAGCCCACCACCGGTCTGCATTTCGAGGACATCCGCAAGCTGCTCAAGGTGATCAACGGCCTTGTGGACAAGGGCAATACGGTGATCGTCATCGAGCACAACCTCGACGTGATCAAGACCTCCGACTGGATTGTGGACATGGGTCCCGAGGGGGGCGCCGGCGGCGGCACGGTCGTGGCCCAGGGCACCCCGGAGGATGTGGCGGCCGATCCGGCCAGCTACACCGGCAGGTTCCTGGCCGAGTTGATCGACGTGCCGGCACCGAAACCCAATCGGCGCAAGGTCAGCGCTTAGACCGATCGTTTGGACAAGGGCGACGGGAACCGGGGGCTGGCACGTACGCCGGCCAGCCACTCGGTGAGTGCGTCGGCGCGCTCCTGCAACGCGCGGGTGCCGTCGCGTCCGATCTCTTCCAGCAGATGCAGCTGGATGCGTCCGTCGGCGTCGTGGCCCCAACCGCCGACGATCCGCCCGTCCCACCATGCGGTGGGGCCGGCGTTGCCGTTGCGGTCGAAAACCTGGCCGCGGTGATCGCCGAGGTACCAGTCCCGGTCGAACCACCCCATGGTGGTGACGTCGAGCCCGGGAAGAAGCGCGGCCCACGGCTCCACGTCGGGCTCGACCTCGAGATCGTCGGGCAGGACGAACCCAGGTGTTCCCGATACGTCGACCTCGACCGCGCCGACATCATGTACAGCCTGCCGGGCCCAGGTCAGGGTGTTACCGAACCACCACTTGATGTCGGTGAGTGTCGCCGGGCCGAATGTCTGCAGCCAGGAGCGGACCAGTTCGGCGCGGGCATGACCGGTTTCAGCAGCGGGCAATGGCGCGCCCAGCCAGTCGGTGATGAGCGTCCATCGGGGCCGGGAGGTGTTCCAGCCGCCGTCATTGGGGCCACGCACGATCTCACCGCGCACCCCGAGAACTGTCAGAACCCTTGGACCCAAGGGAGTTTCGCCGCCCCACCGTTTGCCGGGCGCGGGATCGTGGCGGCCGGCCAACTCCGGCAGCGCGGCGCGCAGGTCTTTGGCGCTGGTGGGACCGTGCTGTTCGAGGTGGTCGAGCACCGCCGTGCGCGCGGCATCCAGCCACTTTTGGCCGTCCGGTGCGACACCGGCCTTCTCCACATCGCCGGCCAGTTTGCGCTGTTCGTTGCCGGCCACCCGCTCACTGGCAGCGGCCTGCACCAGCGCCAGATCTCTGGCGCGCACGATCCACAATGTGCGTCGCATCGCAAGATGTTTGACCAGCGAGCGCTTTTCGTAGAGTGCCGCATCCAGATCAGGGACGCCGAATCCGGGCATTCGTGCCCACAGGGACAGGTACGGAGTCGACGGGTCGGTTGCGTGTAGACCGACGAAGGCGGCGGTCGCGGCATCGATCGACTCGGCCGGCCGGCTCAGGAAATGGCGCCGCGCCAACCGGGCGCGACGCTCCGCCAAGGTGAATGAGCGCACGGATCAGGCGTCATCCTGCTCGTGCATGGACTCACGGATCTGTTGCAGACGCTCTGCGGCCGCCTGCTGACGCTTCTCGTACTGCTCCTCCGCCGAGCGACCCTCGGGTGTTTCGGCGGCCAGCTCCGAGGCGCCGAGCGCGGTGCCGTACCGGGTCTCGATCTTCTCCCGCACCGCGTCGAACGTCGGCACGCCCGCGGGGGTGTAGCCCGTCTCGGGTTCCTCCGGACGGTCCGGCTGCACTGGCTCCTTGCTCACACCACCCACGGTACCTGGGACAACCGACATTTCTTGGGATCGGTAGCGCTCGGTGCGGCCTTGACTGGGCGCACGACGGAGCCATCGGGGCGACGCAAACGAAGCGAAGGGAACGCACATGAATCGAGTCATCGCAGGCGCCATGGGACTGCTGGCCACCGGTGCGGTGTTGGTCGGATGCTCGGACGACAAGCCGGCGGACACCTCCGAGAAGCCTGCTGCCGCAGCAGCGCAACCCGCCGGTGAGGCAAAGGTCAGCAGCGGCGGCACCACCGTGGTCAAGGTCGACGGTAAGGATCTGGCCGGCCTCGACCTCAACTCGGTCACCTGCGTCAAGCAGGGCGGCAAGATCAACGTGGGCAGCGCCGCGATCGGTGGCCAGCAGGGCCTGGGAGTCGTGATGACCGACGAGGCGACCCCGAAGGTCGAATCATTGGGCCTGGTGTACGACGGCAGTGCGCTGGCGGTCAGTGAGGCCATGGGCGCCAAGGTCGGTTCGGCGGAGGTCAAGGTTGACGGTGACACGTACACCATCACCGGTGAGGCCTCCGGTGCCGACATGAACAATCCGATGGCCGGGATGGTCAACAAGCCGTTCACCATCACGGTGAGCTGCAGCTGAGCCACCCGGAGACTGCCGGATGCGGCGGGCGTCTCATCTACGCCCGCCGCTTTCCTATGATGCAGGTGTGACGATCGTGGAGGAGTTGGACCGCGCACGCCACCTCGCATTGGCCGCCGACGAGCAGGCCGCACACGACCTGTTGGCGGCACTCATGCCCCGCATCGAAGAGGCCGACCGCGACGATTTCGCCCTCGAGGTGTTCGCCCAACTGGGCGAGATGTATTTGGTCCGCAGCGGCTATGACGGTGTGCTGGAGAGCATCCGACGAATCGACGACTGTCTGGCCATCTACACCGCGATCCGGTCCGGAACCATGCCGGAAGCCGCAGGCCACGTCAGCCTGTCCGAGGCTGAGATCGACCACATGATCTGCCGCTACGGCCGGCGCGTCGAGTTCCTGCGGGCGGGGCTGGCCGCCGCGCGAGGCGAGCACGACCAGGCCGCAACGTTTCTGCAGACACTGGCCGAAATGCCCGGCGGCCCTGAGGATCTCGACGACGAACACCGACGCTTGGTGTGCCGCGCCCGCATTCTGGTTGCCGGTGGCCTGTGTGACGACGATCTGTACGCCGCATCAGCCCCGCTGTGGGATGCGGTCACCGAATCGTTGAACGCCTGCACAGCGGCCGGCGTCGACGCCGAGGACGACCATCTGTTCGTCACCGGCGCCCTCGGTTACGGCCGGTTCTGCGTGGAGTCCGGACGGCTGGACGAAGCCCAGCCCTGGCTGCGCCGGGCCGCTGCGCGCGCCGAGGCTCACGGCTGGGCACTGTTGCGAGCCCGGGCCCAACTGGAACAGGCCGCGGCCTGCTGGACGGCCGCCGAATACAGCGACACCCAAGACCTGGTCACCGAGGCCTACCCGGTGATCGCCGAGCACGCTCGCGCCCACGACGTCTCGCGAAGCTGGCTGTACTTCGGCCTGATCCGCCTGGGGATCGGTGCGCTGCGAGAGGCGGACCAGTGCTGGGAGTACGCCGAACGGCACTGGCGTGAGTTGGGCAAACCTTTGAACATCCATCGGATCTTGTTGCAACGCAGCTGGATTGCCGTGTTCCGTGGCGCTTTCGACCAGGCTGCGGCGATGGTGGCCGAGGCGCGCGACCTGCTGGACTCCGTGCCGCGACACAGTTGGCTGCAGTACGCCCGCCTCGATGCTCACCTGGGCAACATCTGGCGGGCTCGCGCCCTGTCCGAGATGGGTTTTGACGGACTTGGCCGGCCGGACCAGAGCTGGGAGGAAGTCGAGGCGATCCACGCTTCCGGCAAGGGAGTGTTCAACTGCCGCCCCGGCAGCAAGAAGTACCGCAGCGGCATGGCGATGTTGGAGCGCGCCGCCGATCTCAAGGTGCCCGCCGCGCTCGCGGTCGACTCGGTGCGTTACACGATTGCCGACGCCGGTGCCCGCATGCGTTGGGCCGGTTGCGTCTCCGCGCCAATGCTCGCCGGCGCGTTCGCCGTGGCCTGGGAGTGGGACAACACCGAATTGGTCTGCGAGTTGATCGAATACCACAGCGCCAGGGGAACGTTCAGTTCTGAACCAACGGCGCACCAGGCGGCGGACTGGGCCGACACGGCCACCGCCCCGGTCCCACCGGAGGCGGAACTGGCCCCAGAATTGGCGGTCGCGGCTGCGGCGCCCTCGTTCGGCGAGGGCGCGCTGACCAGGCTGGGGCCGCTGCCGCCGCTGCGCATGGACCCGCAGGCCGCTCCGATCTTGACTCGATACCGCGAACTGGCCCGGGAGCGCTATGGCCGGATCGTCACCTCGCCGGAGCCGGAATGGACGACCTGGCCATGACCGCAACCCTGGTGCTGCGCTTCGCCGATGTCGGCATCGTGACCTACGCGAGCCTGCGCGTGGTGGGGGAGCCTGCCCGGTCTGTCACCTGGGTGCTCGAAGAACCGGAACTGCACACGCTCTACGACGCGCTGGACCTGGCCCTGCCCGATCCGCGTGACGCGGAAGCTCCCGCCGACGCCATCGAAAGAGCGGTCGCCACAGGGCCTTTCGCCGAGCCGAAGCGTGAGCTGAAGTGGGCCGGCGATCTTGGGGCACGGCTGATCGCCAAAGACGGCTGGAACCTGCTGGCCGATTATGTGGCGTCCCCACGGGCCGCATTGTTCATCACCCCCAGTCCGAACCTGGCCCGGGTGCCCTGGGGTCAGCTGGTCATGCCCGACCGACATCGATTTCGGTTGATGGAGTTGGTCGATGTGCTGATGGCGGTGCCGCCCAACATCGTGCACGCACCCCGCAGCACCACCAACTGGACGGCGCGCCGAGACGAACCCGCCGCGCTGGTGCTCGACCCGCGAATCCCCGGGCAGCGCCCCGATTCGGCGTTGGGTTCAGTCCTGGGCCGGCCCTCGCCTCAGACCGTGCTGGCCCGCCATTTCGCGCCGCTGGTGGAAACCGGCCGGCTGTGGCCCGCGGTGACCGCGTCCGAAGAATTGTTCCGCCGCACCGACATCGACCGGCACTGGCTGGCGAAGGTGTGTGCGGACACCCCCTCCCGGTTGCTCTATGTGGGGCACGCCAGCGCCGCCGAAGGTGGTGCCGGACAAGCAGATCGAGCGGCCCTGCACCTCGCCGAAGACCGCGCCCTGAGCGCGGCCGACCTCATTGCGGCCGGCCTCGCAGTCCCGCCCCGAGTGGCGCTGCTGGCCTGTGCCTCCGGCGGGGACTACCGCTTCGACGAAGCCACTGGCCTGGTGGCGGCGATGGTGCTGGGCGGGGCCGAGCTCGTCACGGCGACGCTGTGGCCGCTGCCCACCACTGCCGGATACCGCCGGTTCGCCTCCGGCTCAACGGATCCGGCGCACGATCCGATGGGGGAGACCGTGGTCGGTGTGGACCTGGCCCATCGCGAGGTTGAGGCGGGGCGCGCAGTCAACCGTTGGCAACGCGCCCAGATGCGACGTTGGCGGGACGGGGACCTCAGCGCCAGTCCGCTCTATTGGGCTGCGCTGGCCACCTTCACCGTCGACGGCGCCCGCTGAATCAGGCCGCTGAATCAGACCGCTGAATCAGACCGGGGCGACGCACACCGCGACGCTGCGCTCATCGCCGGGGCGGTAGTACGCGTCGACCACGCTGCCGGGAGAGAGCTTCGCCAGCGCCGAGATCGGGATCAGCATCCGCTGCCGCACCGGAAACTGGCCTCCACCGCACCGGCTGACCATCAGATCGAGCTCGACCTCCCCGTGGTCCTCGCGGATCGTCCCGGTGGGGCGCATCCCGGTGACGATCCCGCGGGACCGGGTCCCGGTGCGGAACAGGGCGAGCTGCGTGGCGGTCATCAGGCCCTTGCGCACCAGCATGTGGTCGAATTCGGCCGCCAGCTCGGCGAGCGTGGCCAGACGCTCGTCGGCCTCGTCTTCCGGCCGCTGACAGCAGGCCCGCGGGACGGCGGTCAATGCGGCGCCGAGGGCACCGCAGCAGAGCAACCACAGAACGGCGAGCAGCACGGCGTCGGTCATCTCACCAGGCTCCGGCCGACCGCAGGCTACCGAACCCAACTTCGCCCCCCTATCGTGTGCTTGGTGAGCATCGGGTCCGAGACGGCGGGGGCGCAGGCCGCGGCGCATCCTCGCCCGAACTCGCCGGCGCCTCGCCGCGCGGTGATCGACCGGGCCTGGCGTGCACTCGGCCCCGGAGTCGAGGTGTTCAGCACCGACGACGGCGGACCGCTGCGCCGGACCGTCAAACGCATCATCGATCCACTGGTGCTCAGACTGCGCAGCAACACGCACTTCTCAGCACCGGTGCTGACGCCGGAGACGGCCGCCGAGCTGCACGAGCAGATGATGCGTTGCGCGCCGCAATTGCGGGCCGCCGCAGGCTGGTTCACTGAGCTCAAAGCGCAGCGCCGGCGGTTGCGCATCACCAGCGGCAACGCCCAGGAGCTGTATTTCCCGGTGTGTTTCGAACTCGCGGTGACCCGCGGCGCCCCGGCATCCGACCGAGCCGAGGTGGCCGCCGGGGTGCTGGCCGACCTGCACGACGGCCGGGACCGGACCGCCATCGAGTCGCTCAACCGGTATGCGGCCGACCCGCAGGTCCTCGACCGGTTGCGCCGCCAGTTGGAGCGCAGCTGGGATGACATCGTGGCCTCCGATGCGATCATCGATCCGTTCTTCGCCGGGCTGGCCACCGTGCTCGGTCCTGCCGACTCCCGCCGCGCCGAAGCGGCACGTCAGCGGGTGTGGTCAGCTCTGGTGGCCGACGCCACGCCCTACAACCTGGGGGCTCGCGCGCGATGGCCGAACACCGCGTTGCCGTGGTCGATCGTCGACACCGGATTGAGTTCGACCCTGCCCCAACGGCCCCCGTCGATCAGCGGTCCCGTCGACAGTGACCGCCCCCTGGACCGCAGCGTGGTGGACCGGGTGCGGGCCACGTTGCGGCGTGCGCTGGATCGCGATGAACTGCCCGATATCCCGATGCTGTGTGCCGAGGAGGTGGACCGGGCCTGCGCACCATGGGGACTGCTCGCCGAGGACAAACAGGCCGGCCTTCTGGCGGGAATCGAAGTTGCCCGGGATCTCCATCCGCTCGACGCGGCGAGGACGGGCCGCTACCAACTGTCGGCTCGCATCCAGGCCCGGCTGGCCAAGGAGGCCTATGTGCTGCACGCGCGACGCTATGCCTCCGACGGCGGACCCATCCACCCCCGCCAGCGCCAGGTCGTCGCGGATCTGACCGGTTTCGCCCGGCCCTATCTGAGCCGGTTGTGGGCGCGTCTGCACGGCCGTGACGTGTGGCAGGAGTCCTGCGCAGACGTCGACGACCTGCGGTCACTGCTGGAAGGGGTGGCCAGGTCGGTCAGCCTGGACCATCGGCAGCAGATCAAGTCGATGCTGGAAATGCAGGTGGCACCGTGAGATTGGTTGCCGACGGCGGCCTGTGGAGCACCGGTCCGCTGAGCCTCGCCCCGCCGTTGGTCGCGGTCCTGGAAGTCAGCGGCGCCGTGCTGGCGTGGGTGGCCGACGGTGACGCCGCCGCCCCGCCGTCGATCACGTTCACCGATCCCGCCCGCGCTGATTGGCTGTGGCGCGTGCTCGGTGACTCTGGCCACGTCGAGATCCTCGAGGCCGTGCGACTTCGAGAACCCGGGGAACCGGTCGATCTGGCCGGCGTGGAGATCCTGCCCGGATCGACGGATCTGCTGCGCCGGCTGGCCTTCGGGCACTGGCTACGACGCTGGTGGCCGGCCAGTGACCGTGACGGCATCGCGCCGCTGGACCCCGGTCTGCTCGACGCCGAGGTGGCCCTGCTGACGGTCGCGGCCGAGGATTACTTCACCGACGACACCCTCGACTCGGAACCCGCCCAGTTGCTCGCCCCACAGCTGGCCGCACTGAACATTCTTGCCGCAGAAGGCGACCCCCGAGTGGTGGCATTGATCGACGACTGCCGCGAGGTGGCTGCCGAGATCGGGCTGGATTGGCCCGAGATCGTCGCGGCGGCTCCTCGGCGGGAGGACTTCGCGTTGGCCGCCGGCCGGGGTGGACCATCGCGTGCGGCGGACCGGATCGCCGGTGGCGTGGCGTCGGTCGAGTGGGCGGCGGTGCCGCCCGGCATGTTCGACGCCGCCGAGGGCGCCATCGAGTGGTCGGTGACCGCGGGTGCCGACGCAGTGGTGCAGGTCGCGCTCGCCGGCTCGGATTCTCCGTCGGGCGTCGCAGTGGAATTGCGCGCCGGTGGCGCTGTCGGTTCCGGTGTCCTCGATCTCGACGGCCGCGCCGTCCTGTCGTTGCGCGATCCAGGCGGTCAGCGTCTCAGTGAAACCCAGGTGTGGAACCTGGACTGGTCACAGGCCACGGTAGGGATCGGGGCGGCGAACGGGGCGGAATCGGCCGAGACGCGGGATCGGGTGCGCACGCTGGCTCGGGCCAGGCTTGCGGCGGTACCCGAGGATGCCTTCCTTGCCGAGGTGGTCGCGGCCGAATCCGACTACTGAGTCGCTACTTCGCCGTCCCTACTTTGCCGCGGTCTGGATGAAGGCCGGTGCGGCCGAGGCCTGCGGCAGCCCGACCGCCGGTACCTCCGGGGTGTCGATGGCGCCGGCCAGCCACGGTAGGGCCATGGAGAACGCGTGGCTGGCGAACGGCCAGTCGTGGGTGCCCCGTTGGGTCACCACCGCGCAGGAGATGCCGTGCCTGGACCCGAGCCCGCACAACGTATTGGCCGCCTTGGCCTGGTCGTTGACCTGGCCCCCGGGTTTACCGCCTGAAGATGCGTCGTTGACGTCGAACCAGCCGGCCGTCTGCGCGTACTGACCGTGCCGGTTGATCACCGTGCTGGGGTCGAAAGCGTCCCAGGCCGCGGCGTTCCCGCCGAACAACCGGTCGATCGTCTGCGCCTTGGTTCCCGAGTTCGGGCCGACGTCACCGGCGATGTCGACGAACGCGCTGAACAACTCGGGATGCATGACGGCCAGGTCCACCGCGCAGGTCCCGCCCATCGACCAGCCGACGATGCCCCAGTTGGCGGCCGCCGGATTGACTCCGTAGTGGCTGTTCATGTACGGCACAACATCTTTGGTGAGGTGATCGGCCGAGTTGCCGCGTTTCCCGTTCACGCATTCGGTGTCATTGTTGAAGGTGCCGCCCGGGTCGACGAACGCCAGAACCGGGGCATAGCCGCGGTGAGCGGCGGCGAAGTCGTCCATCACCTTGATCACATTGCCGGCTCGCATCCAGTCGGCCGGGGTGTTGAACTCACCACCGATCATCATCACCGTCGGCAACCGCGGCGGGGGATTGGCGGCGAACCACGCCGGCGGCAGGTAGACATACTCGCCTCGATGCCGGAAACCCGAAGCCGTGCTGGGGATCTCGACCGGGACCACGGTGCCCTTGGCCGGCACCCGGCCTTGACGCTGCATGGCGGTCACGGTGACCTGATCGGTCTGATCGGGTAGCGGACCGGCGGTCAACTGGTTCCACGCGGTCTGTACCCATGGGAAATATCCCACCCAGAGGTTGACCGCCAACGCCACGCACAGCACGGTCAACGGCACCGCCATCACCGCGGTGCCCCGGCGCCACCACCGGCTGCCGCGCCAGCCGGCGACCAGGATCACCACGGCCGCTCCGGTCAACCCGATCCACACCCACAGGGACCGCGGCGCGGGATTGCCGGCCAGGCCTTCGGACTGGATGTACCAGTTGGTGCCCGCCACCAGAACGCCACCGACCGCGGCGGCCAACGGCAACCAGATGAGCGCCCAGCGGCGGGTGCGCCAGCCGATCGCGGCGATCAACACCACGGCGGTGATGGCCTGGACACTGGTCGGGACCCAGCCGTGCATCAAGGACAGGTGGTGGGTGAACGTCACAGCAATATCGTCGTCGCCGATTCTTGTGAACGGCTGTGAAGAACCTGCTAACGCGGTTTCGCCAGCGGGAACGGCAGGGTTTCGCGGATGCTGCGACCGGTGATCATCATGACCACGCGGTCCACGCCCATGCCGAGACCTCCCGTCGGCGGCATCGCGTACTCCATGGCCTGCAGGAAATCCTCGTCGAGTTCCATCGCCTCGGGGTCGCCGCCGGCGGCCAGCAACGACTGTTCCTGCAAGCGGCGGCGCTGTTCGACAGGATCGGTCAGTTCACTGTAGGCAGTGCCGAGTTCGACACCCCAGGCCACCAGGTCCCAGCGTTCGGCAACGCCGGCGACGTTGCGGTGTGGCCGGGTCAGCGGCGACACCGACGTCGGGAAGTCTTTGTAGAAGGTGGGTTCGGTGGTGCGGTCCTCGACCAGGTGCTCGTACATCTCCAGCACCACGGCCCCGGCGTCCCAGTGGGTCAGGTAGGGGATGTGGGCCGAATCGCACAGCCGACGCAGCGTGGCCAGATCGGTTTCGACGGTGATGTGCTCGCCGAGTGCCTCCGAGACCGCATCGTGCACGGTTTTGACCGCCCAGCTACCGGAGATGTCGACCGGCTCGAGGACGCCGTCGGCTCGTGGTCGTTGGAAGACCTGCGCGCCGTTGGCGGCGGCCGCGGCGTTCTGGATCAGCTCACGGCAGCCGTCGATCCACACGTTGTAGTCGGCGTGCGCCTGGTAGGCCTCCAGCAGCGTGAACTCGGGGTTGTGGCTGAAGTCGACGCCTTCGTTGCGGAACGCCCGGCCCAGCTCGAAGACCCGCTCGACACCTCCCACGCACAGGCGCTTGAGGTAGAGCTCCGGGGCGATCCGCAGGTAGAGATCCAGGTCGTAGGCGTTGATGTGGGTCAGGAACGGGCGGGCGTTGGCGCCGCCGTGGATCTGCTGGAGGATCGGCGTCTCCACCTCCAGGAAACCCTTGGCGTACAACGTTTCCCGAATGGCGTGCAGGGCGCCGCTGCGGGCCCGGATCAGCTCGCGGGCTTCGGTGTTGACCGCGAGGTCGACGTAGCGGGCCCGGACCCGGGCCTCTTGGTCGGTCAGACCCTTCCACTTGTCGGGCAGCGGACGCAGGCACTTGCCGATCAGCCGCCAGCGTTCGACCAGTAGAGAGCGAGTGCCCGTGCGGCTGCGGCCGATCGCCCCGCTGACCTCGATCAGATCGCCCAGGTCGATCGTCGAGGTGAAGTCGGTGGTCGTGGCATCGCTGAGTGTGCTGTTGTCGAGGAGCAGCTGGACGTCGCCCGACCAGTCACGCAGTTCGGCGAAGAGCACGCCGCCGTAATCGCGGACCCGCAGAATGCGCCCGGCCACCGTGACGCTGGTGCCGTCTGCCGTGTCGAGGGCGGTGGCGACCGTGTGGCTGGGGGCGCGGCCCACCGGGTAGGCGTCCACCCCTTCGGCCTGCAGTTGGCGCAGTTTGGCCATCCGCACGCGAACCTGCTCGGGCAGTCGCTGCTGACCATTGCCACCGGCGGCCTCCGCCGCGATTCCGGTCAGGTCAGGGGCACTGCCGTCATGGTGCAGCCGGCCGGATTGCAGCAGGTCAGCCGGGGCGGCGACATGGTCGCCGGTGTGCTGACGGTTGCGTCGCGAGAACGGCAACACCAGAAAGCCTTCGGCGATCACCGAGGCCACCCCGACCCGCGGGATCAGCCGCGCGTCCTCGTAGCAGGCGTACCGGGGCACCCAATCGGGCTGATACTTCATGTTCGAGCGGTACAGCGTCTCCAACTGCCACCAGCGGGAGAAGAACACCAACAGTGCCCGCCAGAGCCGGGCCACCGGACCCGCGCCCAGCTGCGCACCCTGTTGGAACGCCGACCGGAACATCGCGAAGTTCAACGAAATACGGCTGATCCCAAAGCCTTCGGACTGCATGCACAGTTCGCTGACCATCAGTTCGATGGTGCCGTTGGGTGATTGGGGGGAGCGGCGCATGACGTCGAGCGAGACTCCGTTGGTGCCCCAGGGGACGAGCGAGAGCAAGGCCACCACCTTCTCGCCGCCCCCGTCGGCCTGCACGGCCTCGACCAACAGGCAGTCCCCGTCGGCGGGGTCACCGAGCCGGCCCAGTGCCATCGAGAACCCGCGTTCGGTCTCGGTGTCGCGCCAGGCGTCGGCGCGCTCGATGACCTTCGCCATGGCCGCCTCGTCGAGCTCGCGGTGGCGGCGGATCCGCACCGAGGTGCCGGCCCGCCGCGCCCGGGTGACCGCCTGGCGCACCGCGCGCATGTCGGGCCCGGACAGCCGGAAGTGGTCCGGGTACAGGATCGCTTCATCACCGAGTTGCAGCGCGTTGAGCCCGGCCGCCCGGAACGCTTCGGCGGCAGTCGAACTGGCGCCCATCACCCCCGGCGCCCAGCCGTAGGTCTGGCACAACTGCAGCCACGCGGCGATCGCCTGCGGCCACGCCTTCGGGTCGCCGACCGGGTCGCCACTGGCCAGGCAGACCCCGACCTCGACGCGGTAGGTGATCGCGGCGCGTCCGTTCGGGGCGAACACCACCGACTTGTCGCGGCGGGTGGCGAAGTAGCCCAGCGAGTCGTTCTTGCCGTAGAGCTCGAGCAATCCCCGGATCGCTGACTCGTCCTCGCCGGTCAGGGCGTTGGAGGCGCGCTGGGACTGGAACAGCACCACCGCGGCCGCCATCAACGCCAGTGCTCCGAACAAACCGAAGATGGCGTTGAGGAACGGGTGCGAGTAACCCTCGAACACGTCGGTGGGCACCGTGGCGAAGCCGCTGACGCGGTTGACCGCATACAGCAGCCGCCACTCCGGCGGCAGGGTGCCGGGGAACAATTCCAGCAGTGCCCACGCGGCCAGGATGCCGATCGCCATCCCGGCGATGAGCACCACGGCGGATTTGACCAGCGCGCCGCGGCGCACCTTGGCCCAGAATTCGTTGCGGGCCAACACCAGGAAGGCGATCGCGGCGACGTGGAACACCAACCCGATGACCTCGCCGACGTCTTCGGCAACCGGGTCGCCGCCGGTGGCGAGATCGCCGACGTTCCAGCCGATCGCGCCGACGAAGTAGAGCATCAGGATCCACCAGGCGATCCGCTTGCGCGCGGCCAGCGCCGCCGCCAGCAGTGCCAGCACGAAGGCCCACGAGAAACTGGTGTCGGGAAAGTTGAAGATGTAATCGTTGACGAATTCTCGCGGCACCTGGATCAACCAGCGCACCGTCTGGGACACGCTGGCGATCAGCGACAGGGTCGCGATGATCCCGACGGTCCACCCGGCTGCCGTGGGCACCCAGGAAAACCTCGACACCGGTTGAGTCGGAGTCCGGTGCCCGCGATTGAGAACGGTCATACGCCCGGAGAATAGGCGGTCAACCCGTCAATTGGGCCGAGCGCGCGCACAGACACCTACCTAGCCGGCTACCAGACCGGCCCGGTGTACTTCTCGCCCGGTCCTTTGCCCGGCTCTTCGGGTGCGACGCTGGCTTCACGGAAGGCCAGTTGCAGGCTCTTGAGGCCGTCGCGCACCGGGCCTGCGTGTGGCCCCAGAAATTCGGCCGAAGCGGTTACCAACCCGGCCAGTGCGGTGATGAGGCGGCGGGCCTCGTCGAGGTCGCGGTGCGGGCTATCCTCGGGGTCCTCGGCGGACAGACCGATCTTCTCCGCGGCGGCGCTCATCAACATGACCGCGGCCCGGGTGATCACTTCGACGGCGGGAATCTCGGCCAGGTCACGCACGACCTGCGACGTCGCGTCGTCGGGCGTTTCAGTTGGATCGGTCATGCCTGCTAGACTGTCATGCGCGACCGTCCCGACATTTGTCAGGGACAGCAAGTGGAGTCCCACTCCCACCGTTGGCCACAAGGTACAGCGGTCCGGTCGCCGGTGTCCTCGGACGCCGGTTCTGTGCTCCAGAATTGGGGTGCAGGCGGCGCAAGCCGTGATCGGTCGGCATATGGGCCCTGCTTTCAGCAGGGCTTTTCTGTTCTACGGGGCAGAAGTGCGGATGGGCGGGTCTCCTCAGCAGACCCAACATAGGAGGCCCCATCAGCACTGAGACCCGCGTCAACGAGCGCATTCGTGTACCAGAAGTCCGCCTGATCGGACCAGGTGGCGAGCAGGTAGGCATTGTGCGCATCGAAGACGCTCTCCGCGTCGCCGCGGATGCCGATCTCGACCTTGTCGAAGTTGCACCAGGCGCCAAGCCGCCGGTGTGCAAGATCATGGACTACGGCAAGTTCAAGTACGAGACGGCTCTCAAGGAGCGCGAGTCTCGCAAAAACCAGCAGCAGACCGTCGTCAAGGAACAGAAGCTGCGTCCCAAGATCGACGATCACGACTACGAGACGAAGAAGGGCCATGTGGTCCGCTTCCTCGAAGCCGGATCCAAGGTCAAGGTGACCATCATGTTCCGTGGTCGTGAGCAGTCCCGGCCCGAACTCGGGTACCGGTTGTTGCAGCGGTTGGGCGCAGACGTGGCCGAGTACGGCTTCGTCGAGACGTCAGCCAAGCAGGACGGCCGCAACATGACGATGGTGCTGGCCCCGCACCGCGGCGCGAAGACTCGCGCCAAGGCGGCGGAGCAGGCCGAGCGCCCGGGCGGGCAGCAGGCCGACACCCAAGAACCAGACGCAACGCAGAACTAGTTTCACAAGAGAACTGAGGATTCATGCCCAAGGCGAAGACCCACAGCGGTGCCTCCAAGCGGTTCCGCAAGACCGGGACCGGAAAGATCGTGCGGCAGAAGGCCAACCGCCGCCACTTGCTGGAGCACAAGCCCACCAAGCGCACCCGCCGGCTCGACGGCCGCACCGTGGTGGCGGCCAACGACACCAAGCGTGTCAACAAGTTGCTCAACGGCTAGACCTGCCGCTCCCCGTACCGATCGAGAATAGGAACATCCCATGGCACGCGTGAAGCGCGCACTCAACGCCCAGAAGAAGCGGCGTACCGTACTCAAGGCCTCGAAGGGTTACCGCGGTCAGCGGTCGCGCCTGTACCGCAAGGCCAAGGAACAGCAGCTGCATTCGCTGACCTACGCCTACCGGGACCGCCGGGCCCGTAAGGGCGAGTTCCGCAAGCTGTGGATCTCGCGTATCAACGCCGCGGCCCGCGCCAACGACATCACTTACAACCGCCTGATCCAGGGGTTGAAGGCCGCAGGCGTCGAGGTGGACCGCAAGAACCTGGCCGAGATCGCCGTGAGCGACGCCGCCGCGTTCACCGCGCTGGTCGAGGTCGCCAAGGCCGCGCTGCCCGAGGACGTGAACGCGCCCTCCGGTGAAGCCGCCTGAAGCTCCGCTGAATGAGTGGCTCAGCCACTGCGCTCACCGAGCGGGCTGACCGCGTCGCCGCAGCCGTAAAGCTGCACCGCGCCGTCGCACGTCGCCGCGCCGCACGCTTTCTCGCCGAAGGTCCCAACCTCGTCGAGGCAGCGTTGCGGCGCGGTGTCGTTTCCGAGGTGTTCGCGACCGAGGCCGCGCTCGACCGGTTCGGTGAGTTGCTCGCCGGTGCACCGGTCTACGTGGTGACCGACCGCGCCGCAAAAGCCTTGTCGGACACCGTCACTCCGGTCGGTTTGGTGGCGGTGTGCCGGCTGCCGGAGGTATCCCTCGATGACGTTTTGGCCGCCGCACCGCGGTTGATCGCGGTACCGGTGCAGATCTCGGAGCCCGGCAACGCCGGCACCTTGATCCGCGCCGCCGACGCCATGGGTGCCGATGCGGTAGTCCTGGCCGGCAACAGCGTCGACCCGTACAACAGCAAGTGCCTGCGCGCCTCGGCCGGCAGCATCTTCTCGCTACCGGTGATCAGCGAGCTCGATGAGTCGGCCGTCGTGGCGCAACTGCAGGCGGCAGGGTTGCAGGTGCTGGCCACCACGGTCGACGGTGAGGCCAACCTCGATCATGTCGACCTCACGCCGCCCACCGCCTGGCTGTTCGGCCCCGAAGCGCACGGTCTGTCAACCGAATTGGCCGCAGTCGCCGATCACCGGGTGCACATCCGGATGCCCGGGCATTCCGAAAGCCTCAACATCGCCTCGGCCGCCTCGATCTGCCTGTACCAGAGCGCCCGCGCGCACCGTCTCTAACGCGAGCAGACGCAGATGTCCCGAAACCCTCGGGGTGTCGGGGACATCTACGTCTGCTCGTGCCGGGATCTAAGGTCGAGCCATGTGCCAATACTGCGGATGCCGGGACATGCCGCTGCTGCGCGATTACATCGCCGAACATGAACGGTCCGTCGACCACGGCCGGGAAGCGGTACGCGCGCTGGACCGCGGCGAACTCGACGTGGCCGCACAGCGTCTGACGGCGATGTTCGAGGAGTTGCGCTCCCACTGGCAGGGCGAGGAGAACGGGCTGTTCGCGGTGATGCACACCGACGAGCTCTACGCCGAGCACATCGACCCACTGGTGGCCGAACATCGCGAGCTGGCCGCTTTCCTCGAAGTCGTCGACCTGACCGATCCCGACCATCAGAAGCGGGTGCGCGCCGAGATCGAGGAGCTCTACGCACACATCGCCAAGGAAGAGGACGGACTGTTCCCGGCGGCGCTCACCACGCTCGACGGTGACGACTGGGATGCCGCGATGGCCGGGTGGCGCGAGGCACATCCGGGCCGGCAGATGATTGCCGGCCCGCTGCACGGTCCGATTTAGCTGAGCAGACCCCGCGCCACGTGGGTGATCTGTACCTCGTTGCTGCCGGCGTAGATCATCAGCGACTTGGCATCGCGGGCCAGCTGCTCGACGCGGTACTCGGTCATGTAACCGTTGCCGCCGAACAACTGCACGGCTTCCATCGCGACGTCGGTGGCGGCTTGCGAGCAGTACCACTTGATCGCCGACGCCTCGGCCAACGAGACCGGCGTGCCGGCCTGCGCCGACTCGATGACGCGGAACAGCATGTTGCGCACGTTCATCCGGGCCACTTCCATGTTGGCCAGCTTGAGCTGGATCAGCTGGAACTGGCCGATCTCCTTGCCCCACAGGGTGCGGGTCTTGGCGTAATCGACCGACAGCCGCAGGCATTCCTCGATGACGCCCAGCGCCATCGCGGCCACCCCGATGCGTTCGGCCGAGAAGCTGGATCGGGCGCTGTCCCGGCCGTCGCCGGCCTCGTTGTTCTCGGTTTCACCGAGCAGTCGATCACGGCCCAGCCGCACATTGTTGAAGAACAGCTCACCGGTCCGCGAGGAGTGGATACCCATCTTGTGGAACGGCTTCGACTGCACGAAGCCCTCCATGCCGCGGTCGAGCACGAAGGTCAGTACCTTGCGGTCGCGCTTGTCGGCCCCGTTGCCCTCGTCGAGCTTGGCGTAGACGACCACCACGTCGGCGTCCGGCCCGTTGGTGATGAAGGTCTTCTGCCCGTTGAGGATGTAGTCGTCGCCATCGCGCACCACATAGGACTTCATGCCCCCGAAAGCGTCCGACCCCGAATCCGGTTCGGTGATCGCCCAGGCGCCGATCTTCTCGTAGGTGACCAGTCCGGGAAGCCAGCGTTCCTGCTGCGCCAGGGTGCCGCGGCTCTGAATGGTCGGCACCGTCAGGCCCAGGCTGACGCCCATGCCGGTGACCAGGCCCATCGACACCCGGCACAGTTCGCTGATCAGGACGAACCCCATACCGGGCGACCCGCCGCCGCCGAACATCCCGCCGCCCGAACCCGACGTCTTCTCGCCCGAGCGCAGCTTGGTCAGCCGCTTGTCGAGGGCTTCGGCGGCCATCGTGTCGATGCCGAAGGTGGAGAACAACTTCCGGATGATGGGGTAGGGCTCCATCTCGCCGCTTTCCAGCGCGTCGAGGTGGGGTCGAATCTCCTTGTCCACGAACTCGCGTACTGCGTCGCGGACGGCGATGTCTACGTCAGACCAATCAAGCATTCCGACAGCTTAGACACGTGTCAAGAATCAGGCGGCGGAGCGTCGGGCCGGGCGTAGCGCAGGCAGGGAGAACGTGGTGTGCACCAGGGCCCCGGCCCGGTCCAGCAGCGTCTTGCGGCGCGGCAGATAGTGCATCGGCAGCCCCCGGCGGTCCCGCGGTGGGGCCATGAAGGCCGGTGCTTCCACGAGTGGGCTGTCGGCCGGAATCTTCCCGGCCGCGCGGCGGTAGGCCGACAGCGCCCGCGGGTGTAGTCGGATCTCGTCGGGCACTGCGACGAAGGCCAGTTCGACGGCCTTGCCGAAGATCCGCAGCAGTACCTCGTCGCCGGGGGTCCAGCGCATGCCGGCCTTCTCCCGCACCGCCGGGTCGAACAATCCAGCCGCGATCCAACGTTGTGCTCCGACAAGGGGTTTGAACAATTGATCCCATACCGGCGTCGGCATCAGCACAAACCACGGCTTGGGAATCCGGATGGTGAAGATGTCGAGCGTGGCCCGGTTGATCTCCAACTCGTCACGGCACTTGGCGTCCCAGTAGTCCTGGAATTCCTCCCAGGTCTTGGGGACCGGGCGCATGCTCATCCCGTACATCCGGTACCACTGCACGTGCTCGTCGAACAGCTGTCGTTTCTCGGCTTCGGTCAGCCCGCCGCAGAAATACTCGGCGGTCTTGATGATCAGCATGAAGAACGTGGCGTGCGCCCAGTAGAACGTCTCCGGGTTGAGGGCGTGGTAGCGCCGGCCCTGGCTGTCGACCCCTTTGATCGTGGTGTGGAAACCCTTGATCTGCGCGCCGGTGCCGGCCGCTCGGTCGCCGTCGTAGACCACACCCATGATCGGGTAGACCGACCGTGCCACCCGCTGTAGCGGTTCACGCAGCAGGATCGAATGTTCCTCGACGCCGGCGCCGAGCTCTGGATACATGTTCTGGATCGCTCCGATCCACACGCCCAGCATCCCGGTACGAAGGTCGCCGAAGTACTTCCACGTCAATGAATCCGGGCCGAGCGGATCGTGGCGGCTGCCGACGGTGGCTTGTGTGGTCATCGCGTCCCCGTTGACTCGTCATGACTTGGATCACAGCTGAGCCCAACGATAGTGTTGACAACGTGCGTTGTCTACATTGGCGCGCCGCGCCTCGGCGCACTGTTATCCGCCGGCTATCACCACGCCACAGCCTCGTGACCAGGCTGGTTTCGCGGAACCACGGGGATCCGAGCAAAGCCGGATGGCGCATGATTGCCGCCCGGTCTGTGGGGCACATACGCTGGCGGCGTGGATGGCGAGCCGTTCGATGACCCGTCCGGCGGAAGTGGGGACGTCGAGCAGGCGCCGCAGCAGCGGCCCGTTCAGCCGACCGGATTGCCGGGCCCGTTGGGATGGGTGCAACGCACCAACCACAGCCCCGCAATCGTCGACCTGGTCCGGCGGGTGCGGCGCGCGCTGCCCGGCGATCCGGATTTCGGTGACCGGCTCTCGGCTTCGGGTGAGGGTGGCCCCCGCGCCGCCGCACGCATGGCCGATCGGCTACTCGACCGTGATGCCGCCACCCGCGAGGTGAGCCTGGGCGCGCTGCAGGTGTGGCAGGCGCTGACCGAACGGGTCTCCGGAACGCCGGCAAACCCTGAGGTGACGCTCGTGTTCACCGATCTGGTCGGATTCTCATCGTGGTCGTTGCGCTCGGGTGACGACGCCACCCTGCGGTTGTTGCGGCGGGTGGCCCAGGTGATCGAGCCTCCGGTGCTGGAAGCCGGCGGTCACATCGTCAAACGCATGGGTGACGGCATGATGGCGGTGTTCGCCGATCCGGGGACCGCGCTGCGCGCCATGCTCGTCGCGCTCGATGGCGTGAAGGGCATCGACATGGACGGCTATGCGCCGCGCGTGCGGATCGGTATCCATACCGGCCGCCCCCAACGCATCGGATCGGACTGGCTCGGCGTCGACGTGAACATCGCCGCCCGGGTGATGGCGCGGGCTGCCACCGGGGGACTGATGGTGTCGCACACCACTCTGGATGCGATTGCCGCAGAAGACCTGGCCCGCCTCGGTGTCAGTGTCAAACGCCAACGGCGGCAGATGTTCTCGGCCAAACCCGAGGGTGTACCCGAGGACCTGGTGATGTACCGCGTGAAAACTCCCAGGCAGTTGCCAGCGCGCTGAGCGTCCCGGGCGCGCCTGCGGGCGGATAGTTGATCGGGTGCTCAGGTGCGTGTCGGCGACGCTGGCCCAGCTGGCCCGGATTCCGGTCACGCTGGCGTACGCAGCGATCCTCACGGCGGTGACGGCTGCGCTCTGGGGACTCGACCCCGACACTCACGATCAGATCCTCGGCGATGTCAGCACCAATCTGCACAACCTGCGGCACGGACATCTCGGCACCCTGCTCAGCAGTGCCTTCGTCACCGACGCCGGGCCGGTGTACGCCTGGCTGCCCGGGCTGATCTGCCTGCTGGCGTTGGCCGAATTGCTTTGGCGCAGTGCACGTCTGATGGTGACATTCGTGGTCGGGCATGTGGGCGCCACCGTGCTCGTGGCGGTCGGCCTCACGGTGGCGGTGAAGGCCGGATGGACCCCGGCGTCGGTCAGCCGTGATGTCGACGTCGGGATGAGCTATGGGGCGGCCGCCGTGTTGGGTGCGTTGACCGCGGCGATCGCGCCGCGCTGGCGTCCGGCGTGGATCGGCTTCTGGCTGACCGCGGCCCTGGCCGTGGTTGCCCAGGGGCCGGATTTCACCGACATCGGCCACGTGGTGGCACTGGTGCTCGGCATGGTGGTCTCGACCCGTCTTGGACCATCGCAGGGCTTCAGCGCCGGTCGGTACCTCCTGTTGGCGGCCGCGTCAGTGTTCGGCATCGCGTTGCTGGCCGGGGACCCCACGATGTTCTGGATCGTCGGGGCGGCGGGAATGCTCGGTGCGGTCACGACCGACGCGTTGACGCCGACGACGGCCCTCGTCGACGATCGGCTGGACCCGCAGCGCGCACGCTCCACCCCGTCTGGGCGCCCACGCGCGTAGCTGAGGCGAAACGCATTCGAAGTGCGATCAGCCGATCACCTATGATCGCCGGGTGGCTCAGCAGCCCAGTGATCTCTCAGAAGAAGCCCTGACCAAAGCCGTCAGTGCAGCCCGTCATGCCTTCGATCTGTCCGGTGACCTCGACGCATTGGCGCGCGCCAAGACCGAGCACCTCGGTGACCGGGCGCCGATCGCGTTGGCGCGCCAGGCATTGGCCACCCTGCCGAAGGCCGATCGGGCCGATGCCGGCAAACGGGTCAACGTCGCCCGCGGTGAGGCTCAGCGTGCCTACGACGAGCGGTTGGCCGCGCTGCGTGCCGAGCGTGATGCCGCCGTGCTCGTCGCCGAACGCATCGACGTGACGCTGCCCTCCACGCGGCAGCCGGTGGGTGCCCGGCATCCGATCACGATCCTGGCCGAGAACGTCGCCGACACCTTCGTGGCGATGGGCTGGGAGCTGGCCGAAGGGCCCGAGGTCGAGACCGAACAGTTCAACTTCGACGCGCTGAACTTCCCGCCGGATCATCCGGCCCGCAGTGAGCAGGACACCTTCCAGATCGCGCCGGACACATCGCGTCAGGTGCTGCGCACCCACACCTCACCGGTGCAGATCCGGGCGCTGCTGGAGCGTGAGCTGCCGGTGTACATCGTCTCGATCGGGCGGACCTTCCGCACCGACGAACTCGATTCCACCCACACCCCGGTGTTCCACCAGGTGGAGGGGCTCGCCGTGGACAAGGGCCTGACAATGGCGCATCTGCGCGGCACGCTGGACGCGTTCGCGCGCGCACAGTTCGGGCCGGAGGGGCGCACCCGGTTCCGCCCACACTTCTTCCCGTTCACCGAACCTTCCGCCGAGGTGGACATCTGGTTCCCCGGCAAGAAGGGCGGCCCGGGCTGGGTCGAGTGGGGTGGCTGCGGCATGGTCAACCCGAATGTGTTGCGCGCCTGCGGGATCGACCCGGACGTTTACTCCGGATTTGCCTTCGGTATGGGATTGGAGCGAACCCTGCAGTTCCGCAACGGAATTCCCGACATGCGCGACATGGTCGAGGGTGATATCCGGTTCTCTCTGCCGTTCGGGGTCGGTGCCTGATGCGGATTCCGTTCAGTTGGCTGCGTGAAGCCGTGCGGGCCGGCGCGCCGGATTGGGACGCCTCAGTCGAAGAGCTCGAGCAGACGTTCATCCGGATCGGTCACGAGGTCGAGGAGATCATCCCGATCGGCCCGGTCACCGGTCCGCTGACCGTCGGTCGGGTCGCCGAGATCGAGGAACTCACAGAGTTCAAGAAGCCCATCAGGGCCTGCAAGGTCGATGTCGGCGAACCTGAGCTTCGCGACATTGTCTGCGGGGCAAGGAATTTCGCGATCGACGATCTGGTGGTGGTGGCGCTGCCCGGCACCGTCCTGCCCGGTGACTTCACGATCGCCACCCGCAAGACCTACGGGCGGGTCTCCGACGGCATGATCTGCTCGGCCTCCGAGATGAACCTGGGTGTCGAGGGCGCCGGGATCCTGGTGCTGCCCGCGGGCACCGCCGAGCCCGGAACTCCGGCCGCCGACGTGCTCGGCCTCGACGACGTGGTGTTCCACCTGGCCATCACCCCGGACCGCGGCTACTGCCTTTCGGTGCGCGGCCTGGCCCGTGAGATCGCGTGTGCGCACGACCTGAACTTCGTTGATCTGGCCGACGTGGCACCGCTGCCGGCCGAGGGCGAGGCCTGGGCGCTGACCGTGGAGCCGGGAACCGGAGTGCAGCGCTTCGGTTTACGTCCGGTCACCGGCATCGACCCGGCCGCGGTGTCACCGTGGTGGCTGCAACGACGCCTGATGCTCAGCGGTATCCGCGCGATCTCTCCGGCAGTCGACGTGACCAACTACGTCATGCTCGAGCTGGGTCACCCGATGCACGCCCATGACAGCAGCCTGATCACCGGTGGTTTCGCGGTGCGGTTCGCCCGCGACGGGGAGAAGGTGGTCACCCTCGACGATGTCGAGCGCACCCTGAACTCAGCTGACGTGCTGATCGTCGACGACGTCGCGACCGCCGCGATCGGCGGGGTGATGGGCGCGGGCACCACCGAGGTGCGCGATTCCACCACCGACGTGCTGTTGGAAGCCGCGGTGTGGGATCCGGCCGCGGTGTCGCGCACCCAGCGTCGCCTGCATCTGGCCAGTGAAGCCGGCCGTCGTTACGAAAGGTCCGTGGACCCGGCGATTTCGGTTGCCGCCCTTGATCGTTGCGCGGGCCTGCTGGCCGAGATCGCCGGTGGCACCGTCGAACCGCGGCTCACCGACTGGCGCGCGGACGAGCGCACGGACTGGTCGCAGCCGGCCATCGAGATCCCGGCCGACCTGCCCGACCGCACTGCGGGAGTCGAGTACCCGTCCGGCACCACGGTCCGCCGCCTCACCCAGATCGGCGCTGTGGTCGAAGGCTCCGATCCGCTCACCGTCATCCCGCCGAGCTGGCGGCCGGACCTGCGTCAGCGCGCCGATCTGGTCGAGGAAGTGTTGCGGCTGGAAGGGTTGGAGTCGATCCCGTCGGTGCTGCCGACGGCGCCGGCCGGCCGCGGTCTGACCGCCGTACAGAAACGTCGCCGTGCCATCGGGAAGTCGTTGGCACTGGCCGGGTTCGTCGAGATCCTGCCCTCGCCCTTCCTGCCCGCCGGGGTGTTCGACGCCTGGGGGCTGGCCGCGGACGACAGTCGACGCAATACCACCAAGGTGCTCAACCCGCTGGAGGCCGACCGGCCCGCGCTGGCCACCACGTTGTTGCCCGGCCTGCTCGAAGCGTTGGGCCGCAACGTTTCCCGCGGTGCCGCCGATGTGGCGCTGTTCGCGATTCAGCAGGTGGTGCATCCCACCGCCGAGACCCGTGCGGTCGAGCGCATCCCCAACGATCGCAGGCCCACCGACGAGGAGATCGCGGGTCTGGATGCCTCGCTGCCGCGTCAGCCGCAGCATGTCGCGGCTGTCCTGACCGGACTGCGTGAGCCTGCCGGGCCATGGGGGCAGGGACGCCCGGTGGAGGCCGCCGACGCTTTCGAGGCGGTGCGCGTGATCGGCCGGGCGGCCGGGGTGGAATTCACCTTCCGCGCCGCCCAGGACCTGCCGTGGCACCCGGGCCGCTGCGCCGAGGTGCTCGTGGGCGGCCCTGAAAACGGGATAGTCGTCGGCCACGCCGGACAACTACACCCGGCGGTGATCGAACGCGCGGGGCTGCCGAAGGGCACCTGCGCGGTGGAGCTGGATCTCGATGCGGTGCCGATCGTCGAAGTGCTGCCCGCACCGGCGGTGTCGCCGTTCCCGGCGGTGTTCCAGGACATCAGCGTCATCGTCGGTGACGACGTCGCGGCCGCCGCGGTTGTCGACGCGGTCCGCGCCGGGGCCGGTGCGTTGTTGGAGGACGTCCGGCTCTTCGATGTCTACACCGGCCCGCAGATCGGGGAGGGGCGCAAGTCGCTCACCCTGGCCCTGCGGTTCCGGGCGGCCGACCGGACACTGACCGAGGATGAGGCCAGCGCGGCCCGAGACGCCGCCGTCGTGGTGGCCGGTGAGCGCGTCGGCGCGGTCCTTCGCGGCTAGGATTAATGAATTTGCATCTGCATGCATAAGAATGCAGAATTGGGTGCATGACTTCGATAGCGGTGGCCGGCGCCAGCGGCTATGCCGGCGGAGAGATCCTGCGCCTGCTGCTCGGACATCCGGCCTACGCCGACGGCCGGTTGACGATCGGGGCGTTGACCGCGGCCTCCAGCGCCGGGTCGACGATCGCCGAGCATCACCCGCACCTTCTGCCGTTGGCCGCACGGGTGCTGGAACCGACCAGTGCCGAGGTCCTGGCCGGTCATGACGTGGTGTTCCTCGGGTTGCCTCATGGGCATTCCGCGGCGCTGGCCGAACAGCTCGGTCCCGACACCCTGATCATCGATTGCGGCGCCGACTTCCGGCTGACCGACGCTGCCGACTGGGAGAAGTTCTACGGCTCGGCGCACGCCGGCAGCTGGCCCTACGGTCTGCCGGAACTTCCCGGCGGACGGGACCGACTGAAGGGTGCCAAGCGCATCGCGGTCCCTGGCTGCTATCCGACCGCCGCGCTCCTGGCGCTGTTGCCGGCGGTGGCCGCCGACCTGGTCGATCCGGCCGTCACCGTGGTCGCGGTCAGCGGTACCTCCGGCGCCGGTAAATCGGCCAAGGTGGATCTGCTGGGCGCGGAGGTGATCGGCTCGGCCCGGGCCTACAACATCGCCGGCAAGCACCGGCACACCCCGGAGATCGCGCAGGGGCTGCGCGCGGTGACCGACAAGGATGTCACCGTCTCGTTCACCCCGGTGCTGATTCCGACGGCCCGCGGCATCCTGGCCACCTGTACTGCCCACACCGAGGCGTCGGCCGCCGAGATCCGGGCCGCCTACGAAAAGGTGTACGACACCGAACCGTTCATTCATCTGCTGCCTGAGGGGCAACTGCCCAAAACGGGATCGGTGATCGGTAGCAATGCCGCCCAGATCCAGGTCGCCGTGGATGTTGAGGCGAGCAGTCTTGTTGCGATCGCCGCCATCGACAACCTGACCAAGGGCACCGGCGGCGCCGCGGTGCAGTCGATGAACCTGGCCCTGGGCTGGCCTGAGACCGAAGGACTGTCGATCGTGGGAGTCGCACCGTGACACCGGAGCCGGAGGCGGCAATGTCGCCTGAGCAGAGTACGCAACAGTCGGCCAAGCTGGTCCGCACCCAGGGCGTCACCGCCCCGGCGGGCTTCCGGGCGGCCGGAATCGCCGCCGGCATCAAGACTTCCGGCGCACCGGACCTGGCCTTGGTGTTCAACGAGGGCCCGGACTACGCCGCGGCGGGCGTGTTCACCCGTAACAAGATCAAAGCCGCGCCCGTGAAGTGGTCGCAGCAGGTGCTCACCACCGGCCGGCTGCGCGCGGTGATCCTGAACTCCGGCGGCGCCAACGCCTGCACCGGCCCGCTGGGCTTCCAGGACACCCATGCCACCGCCGAGGCTGTGGCCACTGCGCTGAGCGATTGGGGCACCGAGACGGGTGCGATCGAAGTTGCCGTGTGCTCCACCGGGCTGATCGGGGACCGGCTGCCGATGGACAAGGTACTGGCCGGCGTCACGGAGATCGTGCACGAGTTGGCCGGCGGCCTGACCGGAGGCGAAGACGCGGCTCGGGCCATCATGACCACCGACACCGTGCCGAAACAGGTTGCACTGCATCACTCCCCGGAATCGGAGGAGAACTGGACGGTCGGTGGGATGGCCAAAGGTGCCGGCATGCTGGCGCCGTCACTGGCCACCATGTTGGTGGTACTGACCACCGACGCGGTCGCCAGTCCACAGGCGTTGGACTCCGCGCTGAGGCGGGCCACGGCGCTGACGTTCGACCGGCTCGACGTCGACGGCAGCTGCTCGACCAACGACACCGTGCTGCTGCTGGCCTCGGGTGCCAGCGAGATAGCCCCCAGTCAGGCCGATCTCGACGCGGCCGTGTTGCAGGTCTGCGACGACCTGTGCGCGCAGCTGCAGGCTGACGCCGAAGGTGTCACCAAGCGCATCACGATTACCGTCACCGGCGCCGAGAGCGAGGACGAGGCGCTGGTCGCCGCGCGCGTCATCGCCCGCGACAGCCTGGTCAAGACCGCGCTGTTCGGCTCCGATCCCAACTGGGGCCGGGTCTTGGCCGCGGTCGGTATCGCGCCGGTGAAGCTTGATCCGGAGCGGATCAGCGTGTCGTTCAACGGTTCTCCGGTCTGCGTCGACGGTGCCGGAGCCCCCGGCGCCCGCGAGGTCGATCTCTCAGGTGAAGACATCGCCGTGGTGGTGGACCTGGCGGTGGGAAGCGGCAGTGCTTCCATCAGGACCACCGACCTGTCGCACGCCTACGTCGAAGAGAACTCGGCCTACAGCTCATGAGCCAATCCATCGAGCGCGGCGTCAAGGCCCAGGTGCTCGCTTCGGCGCTGCCATGGCTCAAGCAGCTGCACGGCCAGATCGTCGTCGTCAAGTACGGCGGCAACGCCATGACCGACGACACGCTCAAGGCCGCGTTCGCCTCCGACATGGTGTTCCTGCGCAACTGCGGCATCAAACCGGTGGTGGTGCACGGTGGCGGCCCGCAGATCAGTGCCATGCTCAAACGGCTCGGTATCGCAGGAGATTTCAAGGGCGGCTTCCGGGTCACCACTCCCGAGGTGCTCGATGTGGCGCGGATGGTGCTGTTCGGGCAGGTGGGCCGGGAACTGGTCAACCTGATCAACGCCCACGGCCCGTACGCGGTCGGCCTCACCGGTGAGGACGCGCACCTGTTCACCGCGGTGCGGCGCAGCGTCACCGTCGATGGTGTGGCCACCGACATCGGGCTGGTCGGTGACGTCGAGTACGTCAACGCCGAATCTCTGCTCGATCTCATTGCCGCCGGCCGGATCCCGGTGGTCTCCACCATCGGCCCCGACGTCGACGGCGTGGTGCACAACATCAACGCCGACACCGCGGCCGCCGCCCTGGCCGAGGCGCTGGGTGCGGAGAAGCTGGTCATGCTCACCGACGTGGAGGGCCTCTACACCGATTGGCCCGACCGCTCCTCGCTGGTCAGCGAGATCGACACCGCGGCCCTGACCCAACTGTTGCCCACGCTCGAATCCGGCATGGTGCCCAAGATCGAGGCCTGCCTGCGGGCGGTGGACGGCGGGGTGCCGAGCGCACACGTCATCGACGGTCGCGTCGAACACTGCGTGCTCGTCGAGCTTTTCACCGATGAAGGAACTGGAACCAAGGTGGTGGCGAAGTGACATCCGGCGGGCAGGAGCGAAGCGACCCGGGGCAGAAGACATTGCAGGACCGCTGGGAAGCGGTGATGATGAACAACTACGGCACCCCGCCGCTGGCGCTGGCCGGCGGTGACGGCGCCGTGGTGACCGACACCGACGGCAAGTCCTATCTGGACCTGCTCGGCGGTATCGCGGTCAACCTGCTCGGCCACCGCCATCCCGCGGTCATCGAGGCTGTGACCATCCAACTCAACACGCTGGGCCACACCTCCAACCTGTATGCCACCGAACCGGGAATCGCGCTGGCCGAAGCCCTGGTCGGGCACCTCGGCACGCCGGCGCGGGCGTTCTTCTGCAACTCGGGCACCGAGGCCAACGAGGTGGCCTTCAAGATCACGCGGCTCACCGGCAAGACGAATATCGTTGCCGCCCAAGGTGCCTTCCACGGTCGCACCATGGGGTCGCTGGCGCTGACCGGCCAGCCGGCCAAGCAGGCGCCGTTCGAGCCGCTGCCGGGCAACGTCACCCACGTGCCCTACGGGGACATCGAAGAACTTGCGAGCGCTGTCGATAATGACACCGCGGCGGTGTTCCTGGAACCGATCATGGGGGAGGGCGGTGTCGTCGTCCCGCCCGCCGGCTACCTGGCTGCGGCCCGCGACATCACCACCAAGAACGGCGCGCTCCTGGTTCTCGACGAGGTGCAGACCGGCGTCGGGCGCACCGGTGCCTTCTATGCCCACCAGCACGACGGCATCACGCCCGACATCGTCACGCTGGCCAAGGGCTTGGGCGGTGGCCTGCCGATCGGCGCCTGCCTGGCCATCGGCGCGGCCGGCGACCTGCTTACCCCAGGCCTGCACGGCAGCACCTTCGGCGGCAACCCGGTGTGCACGGCCGCCGCGCTGGCGGTGCTCAAAGCGCTCGCCGACGGGGATCTGATCGCGCGCGCCGGGGTGCTCGGCAAGACCCTGAGCCACGGCATCGAGGAGTTGGGCCATCCGCTCGTCGACCACGTGCGCGGCAAGGGTCTGCTGCAGGGCGTGGTGTTGACCGCACCGAGCGCCAAGGCCGTCGAGGCCGCGGCCCGCGACGCCGGTTTCCTGGTCAATGCCGCTGCCGCGGACGTCATTCGGCTGGCGCCGCCACTGATCATCACCGAACCGCAGATCGAGACGTTCCTGTCCGCTCTGCCCGCCGTTCTCGACACCGCTGTGGAGGCTGCTTCATGACCATCCGGCATTTCCTGCGCGACGACGACCTGTCACCCGATGAGCAGGCCGAGGTGCTCGCCCTGGCCGCCGAACTCAAGAAGGCACCGTTCTCACGGCGGCCGCTCGAGGGCCCGCGTGGTGTCGCGGTGATCTTCGAGAAGAACTCGACCCGCACCCGGTTCTCGTTCGAGATGGGCATCGCCCAGCTCGGCGGGCATGCGGTCGTCGTCGACGGCCGCAGCACCCAGCTGGGCCGCGAGGAAACCCTCGAGGACACCGGGGCGGTGCTGTCGCGCTACGTCGACGCCATCGTGTGGCGCACCTTCGCCCAGGAGCGGCTGACCGCCATGGCAAGTGGTGCCTCTGTCCCGATCGTCAATGCACTGTCCGACGAGTTCCACCCCTGCCAGGTGCTGGCCGATCTGCAGACGCTGGCCGAGCGCCGGGGCGACCTCAAAGGGCTGAAGCTGACGTACCTGGGTGATGGTGCCAACAACATGGCGCACTCGCTGATGCTGGGCGGGGTTACCGCGGGCATCCACGTCACCATCGCCGCGCCGGCCGGTTTCGAACCCGACCCACACTTCGTCGACGCTGCCAAGCGCCGCGCTGCCGAGACCGGCGCGACGGTGACGCTGACCGACGATGCCCGGGCCGGCGCCGACGGAGCCGACGTGCTCGTCACCGACACCTGGACCTCGATGGGGCAGGAGAACGACGGCCTGGATCGGGTGCGGCCGTTCCGTCCGTTCCAGGTCAACGCCGACCTTCTGAAGCTGGCCGATCCGGAAGCTGTTGTGCTGCATTGTCTTCCGGCGCACCGCGGTCACGAGATCACCGACGACGTGATCGACGGGCCGCAGAGCGCCGTGTTCGACGAAGCCGAGAACCGGTTGCACGCCCAGAAAGCCATGCTGGTCTGGCTGCTGGAGCGAGCCTGACGTGAGCACCCCGACCCGCGCCGGCCGTCAGGCCCGGATCATCGCCCTGCTGTCCTCGCGGCAGGTGAGCAGCCAGACCGAACTGGCCGCTCTGCTGGGGCAGGAGGGCATCGAGGTCACCCAGGCCACGTTGTCGCGTGACCTGGAGGAACTCGGGGCGGTCAAGCTGCGCGGGGCCGACGGCGGCGTCGGGGTGTATGTGGTGCCCGAGGACGGCAGCCCGGTGCGGGGTGTGGCCGGGGGCACCGAGCGGTTGACCCGGTTGTTGGGGGACTTGCTGGTATCGACGGATGCCAGCGCTAACCTTGCCGTGCTGCGCACCCCGCCCGGCGCAGCGCACTACCTGGCCAGCGCGATCGATCGCGCTGCCTTGCCGTACGTGGTCGGCACCATCGCCGGAGACGACACCATCGCCGTGGTGGCGCGGGAACCGATGACGGGTGCCGAGCTCGCCAGCACCTTCGAGAACCTCAAATAGAGCTGAAGTAAAAGGAGACTGCTCACATGTCCGATCGCGTGATCCTCGCGTATTCCGGGGGTCTGGACACCTCGGTGGCCATCAGCTGGATTGGCAAGGAGACCGGCCGTGAGGTCGTCGCCGTGGCCATCGACCTCGGCCAGGGCGGCGAGGATATGGAGGTCGTGCGTCAGCGCGCACTGGATTGTGGCGCTGTCGAGGCAGTCGTGGTCGACGCGCGTGACGAGTTCGCCAACGAGTACTGCCTGCCGACCATCAAGTCCAACGCGCTCTACATGGACCGCTACCCGCTGGTGTCGGCGATCAGCCGGCCGCTGATCGTGAAGCATCTGGTGGCCGCGGCGCGTGAGCACGGCGGCGGCACCGTCGCCCACGGCTGCACCGGTAAGGGCAACGACCAGGTGCGCTTCGAGGTCGGATTCGCCTCGCTGGCACCCGATCTGCAGGTGCTGGCCCCGGTCCGCGACTACGCCTGGACCCGGGAGAAGGCGATCGCGTTCGCCGAGGAGAACGCCATCCCGATCAACGTCACCAAGCGTTCGCCGTTCTCGATCGACCAGAACGTGTGGGGCCGTGCGGTGGAAACCGGGTTCCTGGAGCACCTGTGGAACGCTCCGACCAAGGACGTCTACGACTACACCGAGGACCCGACGGTCAACTGGAACACCCCCGACGAGGTCATCGTCGGCTTCGAAAAGGGTGTGCCCGTCTCCATCGACGGCCGCCCGGTCACGGTGTTGCAGGCGATCGAAGAGCTCAACCGCCGCGCCGGCGCGCAGGGCGTGGGCCGCCTCGACGTGGTCGAGGACCGGCTGGTCGGCATCAAGAGCCGCGAGATCTACGAGGCACCGGGTGCAATGGTGCTCATCACTGCGCACACCGAACTGGAGCACGTCACGCTGGAGCGTGAGCTGGGCCGGTTCAAGCGCACCACCGACCAGAAGTGGGGCGAGCTGGTCTATGACGGCCTGTGGTACTCGCCGCTGAAGTCGTCTCTCGAGGCGTTCGTCGAGCACACTCAGCAGCACGTCACCGGCGAGATCCGACTGGTGCTGCACGGCGGTCACATCGCGGTGAACGGACGCCGGAGCGCCGAGTCGCTGTACGACTTCAACCTGGCCACCTACGACGAGGGCGACAGCTTCGACCAGTCCTCGGCCAAGGGTTTCGTTCACGTGCACGGGTTGAGCTCGAAGATCTCCGCCAAGCGCGACCTGGGCCTGTAATGCCGAGCAGACACAAAACTGCCTATTTTCCGGGTGTTTTCAGGCAGTTTTATGTCTGCTCGCGAGGAGAAAAATGAGCACTAACGAAGGTTCGCTGTGGGGTGGCCGGTTCGCCGACGGCCCCTCGGACGCCCTTGCCGCGCTGAGCAAGTCGACCCACTTCGACTGGGTGCTGGCGCCCTACGACGTCACCGCGTCCAAGGCGCACGCCCGGGTGTTGCACCGGGCCGGGCTGCTCACCGACGAGCAGCGCGACGGCCTGCTCGCCGGCCTCGACAGCCTCGGTGAAGATGTCGCGGATGGCAGCTTCGAACCGCTGCCCACCGACGAGGACGTGCACGGTGCCCTCGAACGCGGCCTGATCGACCGGGTCGGTCCCGACCTGGGCGGCCGGCTGCGGGCCGGACGGTCCCGCAACGACCAGGTGGCCACGCTGTTCCGGATGTGGTTGCGCGACGCCGTCCGGCGCGTTGCCGACGGCGTGCTCGAGGTGGTCAACGCGCTGGCCACCCAAGCCGCCGCGCACCCGACAGCGATCATGCCCGGCAAGACCCACCTACAGGCCGCCCAACCGATCCTGCTGGCGCACCATCTGCTCGCCCACGCCCATCCGCTGCTGCGCAACGTCGACCGGCTCGCCGACTTCGACGACCGCACCGCGGTCTCGCCCTACGGTTCGGGCGCGCTGGCCGGCTCCTCACTGGGGCTCGATCCCGATGCGATCGCCGCGGACCTCGGATTCGCCTCGGCCGCAGACAATTCCGTCGATGCCACCGCGGCGCGTGATTTCGCTGCCGAGGCCGCCTTCGTGTTCGCCCAGATCGGGGTGGACCTGTCCCGGCTCGCCGAGGACATCATCCTCTGGAGCACAACCGAATTCGGCTATGTCACACTGCACGACGCCTGGTCGACCGGCAGCTCGATCATGCCGCAGAAGAAGAACCCCGACATCGCCGAGCTGGCCCGCGGCAAGTCCGGGCGGCTGATCGGCAACCTCACCGGCCTGCTGGCCACGCTCAAGGCCCAGCCGTTGGCCTACAACCGGGACCTGCAGGAGGACAAGGAGCCGGTCTTCGACTCGGTGGCGCAGCTGGAACTGCTGCTGCCGGCGATGGCCGGGCTGGTCGGCACACTGACCTTCGACGAAGATCGGATGGCCGCGCTGGCTCCTGCCGGCTACACGCTGGCCACCGATATCGCCGAATGGCTGGTCCGTCAAGGTGTTCCGTTCCGCGTCGCCCACGAGGCCGCCGGTGCCGCGGTGCAGACCGCCGAGGGCCGCGGTGTCGGGCTCGACGAACTGACCGACGACGAGTTCGCCGGGATCAACCCCGCACTCACCGCACAGGTGCGCGAGGTGCTGACCGTCGAGGGTTCGGTGAACGCCCGAAACGCGCGCGGCGGCACCGCGCCCGTTCAGGTGGCCAAGCAACTGGGGACCGTCCGGAACGCCATGGCGGAGTTGCGGATCCGGCTGAGCCGCTAGCGGCTATTCCAAGTGTTCGGACAGCTCCAGCCACCGCGCCTCGAACTCGGCAACCTGTGATTCCATCTCGCGCAGTTCGCCGGTGAGCGTGCCGAGTCCGACGTGATCGGACTGGTCATGAGCGGCGAGCTCGTCATGTTTGGCGGCGATCCGGTCAGCCAGCTTGGCCAGCGACCGGTCGATCGAGGAGATCTCCTTCTCGATGGCGCGCTGCTCGGCGCCGGAAAGTCCTTGGGGCACCGCCGGCTCGGTGCGCGCAGCCGGGGCCGAAGCGGCCGATGCCGCGCTCAACCGCAGGTACTCGTCGACGCCACCGGGCAGGTGTCGTAGCCGGCCGTCGAGAATGGCGTATTGCTGATCGGTGACACGCTCGAGCAGATACCGGTCATGCGACACCACGATCAACGTGCCCGGCCAGGAATCCAGCAGATCCTCGGTGGCCGTCAGCATGTCGGTGTCCACGTCGTTGGTGGGTTCGTCGAGGATCAACACGTTCGGTTCGGACAGCACCACCAGCATGAGCTGCAGCCTGCGGCGCTGCCCGCCGGAGAGTTGACCGACCCGGGTGGACAGCTGGTCGCGGGCAAAGCCCAACCGCTCCAACAATTGCGCCGGGGTGAAGTCCTTGCCGTCGATCTGGTAGCTGGTCTGCAGCCGACCGATCACTTCACGGACCATGTCGCCGGCCACCGCATCGAGTTCGGTGGACTGCTGATCGAGGACCGAAAGCCGCACCGTCTTACCGCGTTTGACCCGGCCGCTGGTCGGGGTCACCGTACCGGCGATCAGGCCGAGCAGGGTGGACTTGCCGGCCCCGTTCGCCCCGAGGATTCCGGTGCGTTCACCCGGACCGATGCGCCATTCGATGTCGCGCAACACTTCTCGGTCGGACCCGGGATAGGACACCGACACGTCGAGCAGGTCGATGACGTCCTTTCCCAGCCGGGCGGTGGCCAGCCGGGACAGCTCCACGGTGTTGCGCAACGGCGGCACATCCGAGATCAGGGCGTTGGCAGCGTCGATCCGGAACTTGGGTTTGGAGGTGCGCGCCGGCGCGCCGCGGCGCAGCCAGGCCAACTCCTTGCGCATCAGGTTCTGCCGCTTGGCCTCGATCGACGCCGCCTGGCGGTCCCGTTCCACCCGCTGCAGCACATATGCCGCGTAGCCACCCTCGAACGGCTCGACGATTCGATCGTGCACCTCCCAGGTGGTGGTGGCGACCTCATCGAGAAACCAACGGTCGTGGGTGATCAGCAACAATCCGCCGGTGCCGCGTGCCCAGCGCCCCTTGATGTGGCCGGCCAACCAGGTGATGCCCTGGATGTCGAGATGGTTGGTCGGCTCGTCGAGTGCGATGACGTCCCAGTCGCCGATCAACAACGCGGCCAGCTGCACCCGCCGGCGTTGCCCACCCGACAACGTCGAGATCGTCGTGTCGAACGGGATGTCGGCGACCAGGCCGCCGATCACGTCCCGGGTCTTGGCATCGCCGGCCCATTCGTGTTCCGGACGATCACCGACCAACGACCAGCCCACGGTGTGCTCCGGATCGAGCGTGTCGGTCTGGTCGAGGGATCCCACCCGTAGCCCGCTGCGCCGGGTCACGCGGCCGGCGTGGGGAGTGATGCGACCGGTGAGCATGCCCAGCAGCGTGGACTTTCCGTCACCGTTGCGGCCGACGATGCCGATCCGGTCGCCTTCGCTGACACCGACGGTGACCGAATCGAACACCACCCCGGTGGGGTACTCCAGATGTAGGGTTTCGCCCCCGAGCAGGTGAGCCATCGCCGCCGACCCTATCGTTCGGCGGCGTCGGCACCGGCACCGCCCGGGGCCACGTCCGGGCTCGCGCCGATCAAGTCGGTGATCGGTTGCTGTTGTGCCATGATGGCCAGGTCAATCGGGGGTCGGGTTGAGTAGTCAGGTGGGGAGCAGGCTGGTGGATTTCTCGGCAGTGACCAGACCGGTCGAGCGGTTGCTGGCAACCGCGCAGAACGGCCTGGAGGTGCTGCGTTACGGCGGCTTGGAAACCGGTGCGGTCCCGTCGCCTTATCAGCTCATCCAGAGCGTGCCGATGTACCGGCTCCGGCGGTATTTCCCGCCCGATGTGCGCCCCGGGGCCCAGCATCCGCGGCCGCCGGTGTTGATGGTGCACCCGATGATGATGTCGGCCGACATGTGGGACGTCACCCGCGAGGACGGCGCGGTCGGGATCCTGCACGCCGCGGGAATCGACCCGTGGGTGATCGACTTCGGTTCACCGGACAAGGTCGAGGGTGGGATGCAGCGCAACCTCGCCGATCACGTGGTGGCGTTGTCCGAAGCCATCGACGTGGTCAAGGAGGTCACCGGCCGCGACGTACACCTGGCCGGATACTCCCAAGGTGGGATGTTCGCCTACCAGGCCGCGGCGTACCGGCGCTCCAAGGACCTGGCCAGCATCATCGCCTTCGGCTCGCCGGTGGACACCTTGGCCGCATTACCGATGAACGTTCCCGCCGGCGTGGCCGCCGGTGCGGCGGATTTCATGGCCGACCACGTGTTCAGCCGCATCGACATCCCGGGCTGGTTGGCCCGCACCGGATTTCAGATGCTCGACCCCATCAAGACCGCCCAGTCGCGCCTGGAGTTCCTGCGCCAGTTGCATGACCGCGAGGCCCTGCTGCCGCGTGAACAGCAGCGTCGGTTTTTGTCTTCGGAGGGCTGGATCGCATGGTCGGGTCCGGCGATCTCCGAATTGCTCAAGCAGTTCATCGCACACAACCGGATGATCACCGGTGGGTTCTCCGTGCACGGCGACCTCGTCACGCTGTCCGACATCGACTGCCCGATCCTGGCCGTGGTCGGCGAGGTGGACGACATCGGCCAGCCGGCCGCGGTGCGCGGGATCAAGCGGGCGGCACCGGATGCCGATGTCTACGAATATCTGATCCGGGCAGGGCATTTCGGCCTGGTCGTGGGATCGAAAGCCTCCACCCAAACCTGGCCGACCGTGGCGCAGTGGGTGAAATGGCTTGGCGGAGAACAGATGCCAGAAGGCGTCGTTCCGATGGAAGCGCAGCCGGCGAATCACCCCGAGGGCGGAGTGTCGTTCTCCAGCCGGGTCACGCACGGGGCCACCGCCGCGACCGAGATGGCGTTCGGGGTGGCCCGTTCGGCTGCCGACGCATTGGTCGCAGCCAACAAGAACGCGCGCACCCTGGTGATCGAGACCGCGCGCACGTTGCCCCGGCTGGCCCGACTGGGACAGGTCAACGACCACACCCGGATTTCCCTCGGCCGAATCATGAGCGAACAGTCACGCAGCGCCCCCAACGGCGAGGCGCTGCTGTTCGACGGGCGCGTGCACACCTATGAGGCGGTGGACCGCCGGATCAACAACGTGGTGCGCGGCCTGATCGACGTCGGGGTGCGGCAGGGCGCCCGGGTCGGCGTGTTGATGGACACCCGACCCAGCGCCCTGGTGGCAATCGCGGCCCTGTCCAGGTTGGGTGCGGTGGCGGTGTTGCTGCCCGAGGCCGATGTGGCCGAGGCGGCCCGACTCGGCCGGGTGACAGAGATCATCGCCGATCCGAGCCATCTCGAGGTGGCGCGGCAACTCGACATGCGGGTGCTGGTGTTAGGCAGCGGCGGGCCGCTCGGTGGACCCAGCGGCGGGCCGCTCGGTGGACCCAGCGGCGGGCCGCTCGGTGGGCCCAGCGGCGAGAGCCGTGACCTGCATCTGCCCCAAGATGCCGACGTTGTCGACATGGAGAAGATCGACCCCGACGCCGTCGAACTGCCCGGTTGGTACCGGCCCAACCCGGGGCTGGCCCGGGATCTGGCCTTTGTCGCATTCAGCGAGGTCGGCGGTGAGCTCGTGGCCCGGCAGATCACAAATTACCGGTGGGCGCTGTCGGCGTTCGGCACGGCGTCGGCGGCCAATCTGGGCCGCGGCGACACGGTGTACTGCCTCACGCCGCTTCACCACCAGTCGGGTCTGCTGGTCAGCCTCGGCGGTGCCGTGGTCGGCGGCTCGCGTATCGCGCTGTCGCGGGGTCTGCAGCCGGATCGGTTCCTGCAGGAGATCCGGCAATACGGCGTCACCGTGGTTTCTTACACCTGGGCCATGCTGCGGGAGGTCATCGACGATCCGTCGTTCTCGCTCACCGGCAGCCACCCGGTCCGGTTGTTCATCGGCTCCGGGATGCCGGCCGGGTTGTGGAAGCGCGTGATCGACGTGTTCGAGCCGGCCCACGTCGTGGAGTTCTTCGCCACCACCGACGGGCAGGCCGTGCTGGCCAACGTGTCGGGGGCCAAGATCGGCAGCAAGGGCCGTCCGCTGCCCGGGGGCGGCACAGTCGCCCTCGCCGCGTACGACGCTGACGACGACCTGATCCTCGAAGACGAGCAGGGCTTCGTGCGCAAGGCCGAGGCCAACGAGGTCGGTGTGCTGCTGGCCCACCCACGCGGGCCGGTCGATCCGACCGCGGTGGTCAAGCGCGGCGTGTTCGCGCCGGCCGACACCTGGGTGTCCACCGAGTTCCTGTTCCGCCGCGACGAGGACGGTGACTACTGGCTGGTGGACAACCGCAGCGCGGTGATTCGTACCGAACGCGGCCCGGTGTTCGCGACGAGCGTCAACGATGCGGTCGGTCGATTGGACGCGGTCGACATGTCGGTCACCTACGGCGTGGAGGAGGGCGGCCGACTGCTCGCGGTGACGGCGCTGGCCCTGCGTCCCGGCGGGAGCGTCCCGACAGCCGATCTGTCACACGCCCTGAACGAACTGGCCGCCGGCTGCCCGCCCGATGTCGTGCACGTGGTGGCCGACATGGAACTCGGGGCGTCGTACCGCCCGCTGATCGCGCCGTTGCGCAAGGCGGGGATTCCGAAAGCGGCGCGACGTAACTGTTGGTACTTCGATGCCGATACCGGTACGTACAAGAAATTGACCGCGGCCACCCGGGCCGAACTCGTCTCCGGAGCACCCGCCGACGAGTCGGAGGCCAGGTAGTCGAGAAGGTGCCGGCGCCCGAAAGCGCTGTTACGCTCCGGCAGACGGCGCAGCGACAGGAGGATCGATGACATCGGGATCAGGTGTGCACCAGTGGCGGCGCGCCGTCACCGGGTCGGTGACCGGCGCTGCGCTGGCGGCGGGGCTGCTGGTGGGCGCCGGCGCGCCCATGGCGGTCGCCGATCCCACCGCACCGTCGACTCAGGCGGATGCGCCCGCCGCCGATGCACCTGAAGCACGGCCGATGACCGCCGATGAGGCGTTGGCCATCGTCGCCAAGGATTACGACACCGGCGAGGGCGGCGGCCAGATCTCCCAGCTGATCCACGACATCATGAAGCTGCGGGCGCAGGGTTACAGGCCGTCGAACGCGAACCGCACGGCCATCACCAAGGCGCTGGACAAACGCCCGAATCAGGTGCCGCTGATCGACGCGCTCAAGAGCACCCTGTCCTATCAGCGCAAGCTTCAGGCGCAGTCCAATGCTGCTCAGGTTCCGCAGCAGGGTGTCATCAATCCCGGGGTGGGTCAGTTCCCGGCCGGCATCGCACCGATTCCGGGCGGGGGACAGCCCGGCCCGAGTGGCGGCATCCAGATCCCGCTGGGCTAGCGTCACGTGGTGGTCGACGACAAACTTCTGAGCATCCTGGTGTGTCCGCAGGACCGCGGCCCGCTGCTGCTGGCCGGCACGGAGTGGCTGTACAACCCGCGACTGCGGCGCGCCTATCGGATCGAGGACGGTATCCCGGTGTTGCTCGTCGACGAGGCCGTGGCCATCGAGGACGACGCCGAGCACCGCCGGCTGCTGGAGCTGGCCGGGTCAGGGGAGTCCGGGTAGGTCGCCGGTGAGATACCGCTGCAGGGTGGGGGCGATGGTCTCGACGATCTGTTCCACCGGCAGTGACGCGAACGGGTCCAGCTCCAGGATGTAGCGGGCCATCGCGACGCCGACCAGTTGTGAGGCGACGAACTGGATCCGGATCCGGGCGCTGCCGACCGGATTGTCCACCCGGGGTCCGATCTCACCGACGATGATCTCCTGGAGAAACGACCGCACCAGCGATACGTCGTTGCCGGCCAGGATCGAGCGCAATGTGGCCACGAAACCCTTGCCGATCTCGGAATCCCACAGCGGCAAGAGGATCGACGGCAGCGTGTGCCCGATCTGCTCCACCGGCACCTCCCGCAGCTTTCCGATCACGGTCATCGGATCGATGGGAATGTGGATGGCGGCGGCGAACAGTTGCGTCTTGGTTCCGAAGTAGTGGTGTACCAGGGCGGCGTCGACTCCCGCGTCGGCCGCGATGGCACGGATCGACGTCTTGTCGAACCCGTTGCGCGCGAACAGCTCTCGCGCGCTGATCCGGATGCGCTCACGCTTGTCGGACGGGCCTGCGGGGCGGCCGGGGCGTTTGCGTTCTCGTCCGGAATCGATGTCGGTGCTCACGGTGTCCTAGGGGGTTCGGCGGCGCAGTGTGGCTGCGGCCAGACATAGTGCCACCGCCGCGAAGCCCACCACAATCGCGATGTCGCGCGTCGCGACGCCGGTCAATCCGGGGTGCGCACCGACCTGCTGCAACGCTTCGAGCGCATAACTTGCCGGCAGGACGTTGCTGATCCACTGCAGCCAGTCGGGCAGCGCCGCACGCGGGACGATGATGCCGCACAACAACAGTTGCGGCGCGATCACCAGCGGCATGAACTGCACGGCTTGGAACTCCGTGCGGGCGAACGCGCTGCACAGCAGGCCCAGACCCACGCCGAGGACGGCGTTGATGATCGCGATCAGGAACACCAGTGCCGGGCTTCCGGCGGTGCGGAATCCGAGGAGCCAGAACGAGACGATGCAGGCCAGGGTGGCCTGGGCCGCGGCGGCGATCGAGAACGCGGTGCCGTAGGCGGCGAGTAGGTCGAAGCGACGCAGCGGGGTGGTGAGGATGCGTTCGAGGGTTCCCGACGCGCGTTCGCGTTGCATGGTGATCGAGGTGATCAGGAACATCACGATGAGCGGGAAGACCCCGAGCATGATCAGACACGCGTTGTTGAACGGGCTCGGGTGGCCCGGTGCCTGCGGTGCGTTCTGGAACATGAAATACATCAGGGTGATGATCAGGCTGGGCACCACCAGGATCATCGCCACGCTGCGGTGATCCGCCGCCAACTGCCGCAGGATGCGGCCGGTGGTGGCCAGGTAGGCCGTCGGGCTCAGTCGGCCGGGCCGTTCCCGGCTGTGGCGCTGCGGCGGATGACGGTGAGAAACGCTTCCTCCAGAGACGTGCATGAGGTGTCCTTCCGTAGCCGGTCGGGGGTGGTGTGGGCGAGCAGTCGTCCTTCGCGCATGAGCAGCAGATCCCGGCAGTGGTCGGCCTCGTCCATCACGTGACTGGACACCAACAGCGTCGTTCCGCGGGCAGCGAGCCCTCGGAACTGTTCCCACAGGTCCACGCGCAGGACCGGGTCCAGGCCGACCGTGGGTTCGTCGAGCACCAACAGCTCGGGCTCGGACACCAGGGCGCAGGCCAGTGAGACCCGGGTGCGTTGGCCGCCGGACAGATCACTGCAATATGCGCTGCGGTGGTCATCGAGACCGACCGAGCGGATGGCCTCGACTGCCGTGTTCGCCGAGGTGCCGTAGAGCGCGGCGAAGTACCGCACGTTGTCGATCACCCTCAGGTCGTCGTAGATCGTGGGGTGCTGCGTGACATAGCCGACCCGGTGCCGTAGCGGCGCCGAGCCGGCCGGGTGTCCGAGCACCGTGACGGTGCCGGCCGAAATGATCTGGGTGCCGACGATGCTGCGCATCAAGGTGGTCTTGCCGCATCCCGACGGGCCGAGAAGACCGGTGATGGCGCCGCGGTTGATTTGCACGCTGAGGTCACGAATTGCCCGTCGGCCACCCCGGTCGACCTGCAACCCGGTGATCTCGACGGCGCAGGTGGACGAGTCCAAGAATTCATCAACAGATGAAGTCATCATGTGATGAATACTGCGCCCACCGAACGGCCGGTGTCAATGGTGGTTGTTGCGGAGGGCAGAATCGCCGGGGTGAGCGCTGAGCAGCTGGCCGTGGATCCGCTGCTGGCGGCCCGCCGCCTGCTGGGAGCCGAGCTGATCGGCCGCGGTGTCCGCGCCGCGATCGTCGAGGTCGAGGCCTACGGCGGCCCGCCGGACGGGCCCTGGCCCGATGCCGCCGCGCATTCGTATCGCGGACCGGGCGGACGCAACCAGGTGATGTTCGGACCGCCGGGACGGCTCTACACCTACCGAAGTCACGGCATCCACGTATGTGCCAACGTGGTCTGCGGCTACGACGGGGTTGCCGCCGCGGTGTTGTTGCGGGCCGCCGTGGTGCTGAGCGGAACCGAGTTGGCCGGCGATCGCCGCGGGCCCGCAGTGTTGCCGGTCGGGTTGGCGCGCGGCCCGGGAAATCTCTGCTCGGCTCTGGGGATCACCATGGAAGACAACGGAATCGACCTGTTCGCGCCGGACAGCCCGGTGCAGTTGCAGATGCGCGACGCGCGGCAGGCGGTCGAAGGTCCGCGTGTCGGCGTGAGCAAGGCCGCTGACCGGCCGTGGCGGTTCTGGCTGCGTGACTGCCCCGAGGTCTCGGCATATCGGCGCAGTCCACGCGCGCCGGCGCCCGGCGCCAGTGACTGATGCCGGCGATGCGGCATGATCGTCCCCATGAGCATGGGAATCCTCGATGAGCTGGACTGGCGCGGGCTGATCGCGCAGTCGACCGACCGCGACGCGCTGGCCGAAGACCTGGCCAAGGGACCCATGACCGTCTACTCCGGCTTCGATCCGACCGCGCCCAGCCTGCACGCGGGGCACCTGGTGCCCCTGTTGACACTGCGGCGGTTCCAGCGCGCGGGGCACCGACCGATCGTGCTGGCCGGCGGAGCCACCGGGATGATCGGTGACCCGAGGGACACGGGGGAGCGCACGCTCAACACCGCCGACACCGTCGCCGACTGGGCGGGTCGGATTCGCGGCCAGCTGGAGCGCTTCGTGGAATTCGATGACACCCCCACCGGTGCGATCGTCGAGAACAACCTGTCGTGGACGGCGGAGCTTACGGCGATCGAGTTCCTACGCGACCTGGGAAAATACTTTTCGGTCAACGTGATGCTCGACCGCGAGACCGTGCGCCGCCGGCTGGACGGTGACGGCATCTCCTACACCGAGTTCAGCTACATGCTGTTGCAGGCCAACGATTTCGTGGAGCTGCACCAGCGGCACGGTTGCGCGTTGCAGATCGGCGGCTCCGACCAGTGGGGCAACATCGTGGCCGGCGCCCGGTTGGTGCGCCAGAAGGCCGGCGCCACCGTGCATGCGATGACGACGCCGCTGGTCACCGATTCCGAGGGCAAGAAGTTCGGCAAGTCGACGGGCGGGGGAAATCTGTGGCTCGACCCCGAGATGACCAGTCCGTATGCCTGGTACCAGTACTTCGTGAACACCGCGGACACCGATGTGATCGGGTACCTGCGCTGGTTCACATTTCTGGACGCCGACGAGATCGCCGAGCTCGAGGACGCCACCAAGAACCGTGCACATGAACGCGCCGCACAGAAGCGACTGGCCCGCGAGCTCACCACTTTGGTGCATGGGGAAGGCGCGACGAAGTCGGTGGAACTGGCCAGTCAGGCACTGTTCGGTCGCGGCGAGCTGACTGATCTCGATGAATCGACCCTCGGCGCTGCATTGCGGGAGGCCAGCAATGGACAGGTCGCCGAACTCAAGCCGGGCGGTCCGGATTCGATCGTCGATTTGTTGGTCGCGACGGGATTGGCGGCAAGTAAGGGGGCCGCGCGTCGCAACGTCGCCGAGGGCGGCGTGTACGTGAACAACATTCGCATCGAAAGTGACGAGTGGATACCACAGCATTCCGATTTTCTGCATGAGCGCTGGCTCGTGTTGCGACGTGGCAAGCGGCACATCGCCGGCGTCGAGCGCACAGGCGCCTAGGCCAACCGTGGACTGTGCTCTGACCTGGGAAAACGTCGGCTCGACCAGGCGATTTGACTCCCCGTTAGTGCTCACGTAACTTATTCCAGGTCAGAGCGACACGGACAAGCGCCGGAGAGCGAAGACGAAATCCGAGAGAGACACCCATTACGGTGGGTCTTCTCACTGCCCGCAGAAGCTCAGCGGCTTTTAGCCGCGGGATTTCTGCGCGACAAACTCGGGCGTGTTGTTTGAGAACTCAATAGTGTGTTTGGTGGTTTTTGTTTGTTGTTTTTGGCCACGCTCTTTTTCCCGTTTAGGG
>NZ_MBEQ01000111.1 GCF_001954135.1 Mycobacterium sp. GA-1841
CCGGCGGCCAGCCGCGTGACCATGCTCGCCGAGCAGACGCCGGCGGCGTTCATCGCGTTCGATCTGCTCGCCCTCGGCGACGACGATCTCACGGGGCGCGCGTTCAGCGAGCGTCGCGCCGCGCTGGTCGACGCGCTGGGCCCCGGCCCGTCGTTTCACGTCACGCCGGCCACGACCGACATCGCGACGGCACAACGCTGGTTCGACGAGTTCGAAGGGGCAGGTCTGGACGGGGTGATCGCCAAACCGCTCGAGGGCACCTATCAACCGGACAAACGCGTCATGTTCAAGATCAAGCACGAGCGCACGGCCGACTGTGTGGTGGCCGGCTACCGCGTCCACAAATCCGCGGACGACGCCATCGGCTCGCTGCTGCTCGGGCTCTATCAGGACGATGGCACGCTCGCGTCCGTCGGCGTCATCGGAGCCTTCCCGATGCCTACCCGCCGAAAACTGTTCGACGAATTACAGCCGCTGGTCACGAGTTTCGAGCAGCACCCGTGGAACTGGGCCGCCCAGGTGGCCGCCGACCCGGATGCGGCCCGCAGATATGGCGGCGGGTCACGCTGGAACGCCGGCAAGGATCTGTCGTTCGTACCGCTGCGGCCCGAGCGGGTATGTGAGGTGGCGTATGACCAGATGGCTGGCAACACCGTGGCGGGCAGGCGCTTCCGGCATGCGGT
>NZ_MBEQ01000112.1 GCF_001954135.1 Mycobacterium sp. GA-1841
ATTTGAGGTGGCCGGCACGACGGTGGCGTCGGGCAGGTTGGCGGCCAGCCAGCGACGCACTTGCGCCAATGCCACCGGGAAGGCCGCGACCGTGCGCACCGGGCCGGTGTGTCCGGGCCTGGTCACGATGGTGAAGGCGACGTCGAGGACGAGCTCGGCGTAGATCTGCAGCGGTTCTCCGACCGCCAGGCTGTCGAGGGTGGGCAGCACCGATCCCTCGATCGAGTTCTCGATCGGCACGCACGCATGGTCGGCGCGGCCGTCGCGCACGGCGGCGAGCGCCCCGGGGGTGCTGTCGGTCAGAACCGGGGTGAACTCGGCTTTGCCGCCGTCGGGTGCCGATCGCACGCCGGGCACCATGTCGTGGCCCACCATCTGCAGCAACGCCACTTCGGTGAAGGTTCCCTCGGGTCCGAGGTAGGCGATGCGTGGCACATCCCAACCCTATCGGTTCGGCGCCGCTGCGCCGGTTCACGACGTCTCGGCAGTGTGCACGAAAGCCTTGCCCACCACGCGCGCGCCAGTTAAGTTAGGCTTACCTCACCTAAGTACCTCCCTAGTTTCGAAGGCGGCGAGATGGCGATTGCGACACCGACGACAGCCGAGCGGATCCGCAGCGCGTGCGCACGTGGCGGCGGCGCCATGGTCGCCGTCGAGGGCATCGAACCGGTGGCCTCACCCGTTCACCACCTGCTCGACGACGGATCCTTTGCCATCACCGTGCCGGAGGCCGGCCCGCTGGCGGGAATCGCGTTGTCGGCCGGTTCGGCCGGAGTGCAGGCAGTCCTCGAAATGACCGACTACGCGCCGCTGCCGCTGCGCGAACCGGTGCGGTCCCTGGTCTGGATTCGCGGCCGCCTGCAGCACGTACCGAGCCCCGAAGTAGCGGGACTGCTCGATCTGATCGCCACCGAGAATCCGAATCCGGCTCTGCTGCAGGTCAATTCAGAGGCCCGGCCGGGCGACGAGCACGATGACGACAACTACACGCTGATGCGTCTGGAGATCGAGTCGGTGGTGGTGGCCGATTCGACCGGGGCCGAGGCGGTCACCCTCGGGGCCCTGCTGCAGGCACGCCCCGATCCGTTCTGCGCGATGGAATCCGGCTGGCTCCAGCACATGGAGTCCTCCCACCGCGACGTGGTGGAACGCCTGGCCACGCGGTTGCCGACGACCTTGCGCCAGGGCCGGGTGCGCCCACTCGGTCTGGACCGCTACGGCGTGCAGCTGCGGGTCGAGAACGAACACGGTGACCACGACGTGCGGTTGCCGTTCCCCAATCCGGTCGACGACGTCACGTCCCTGAGCCAGGCGATCCGGGTGCTGATGGGCTGCCCGTTCCTCAACGGACTGCGCGCGCGGCGGATCTGACCCGCGCGGTCGTCGGCTCGGCGCAGCCGCCGCTACCGTTGCTCCGGTGACATCTTCGGCGCCCGAGACCCACGAATTTCTCGACCCGCCGCGCCGCACGCTCAAGATCGAGATCGCCGTCGTACTCGCGGTGACATTCGGTCTGAGTGCCTACACCGCGGGCCTTCGGCTCGTCGAAGCGGTACTGCTCGGCCTGTCCGGTCAGACTGTCGCCCTCAACCCGAAGCGCTCCCCCTTCGACCTGATCGATCTCGGCCTGCACCTGGCCGTCGTCCTGCAATTGTTGGCCTGGGGGGCGCTGGCGCTGTACCTACTGTGGCGCAGCGGCGTCGGACCGGCGGCCATCGGGTTGACGCGCCCGAGGTGGCGGGCCGACGGATTGGGTGGCCTCGGCCTGGCCGCACTCATCGGCCTGCCCGGCCTGGGCTTCTATGTGCTGGCCCGGATCCTGGGGCTGAGCGCCGACGTGGAGCCGGCCGAACTGTATGACACGTGGTGGCGCATCCCGATGCTGCTCGGTGTCGCGTTCGCCAACGGCTGGGCCGAGGAGATCATCGTGGTGGGTTTCCTGCTGACCCGGTTACGCCAACTCGGTGTCAGCGACGGCCGGGCCCTGGTGATCTCCAGCCTGCTCCGCGGCGCCTATCACCTCTACCAGGGTTACAGCGCCGGCCTCGGCAATGTCGTGATGGGGCTGGTGTTCGGCTACGCCTGGCAGCGCACCGGACGGCTGTGGCCGCTGATCATCGCCCACACGCTGATCGACGCGGTGGCGTTCGTCGGCTACGCGCTGGTCGCAGATCATCTGTCCTGGCTGCGTTGACGGCTTCGGCACGTACATTTCTGCTGTGGACGACTTCAGGGCCTCAGGCCGGCCTCCGGACCCGCGCTCGCGGCGTCCGGCACCCC
>NZ_MBEQ01000113.1 GCF_001954135.1 Mycobacterium sp. GA-1841
GCGGTGGCTGTGATGGCCCTGGAGCGGGTGCCTGCTGACATCCGCGCTCAGGGTGGGGTGTCGCGCATGTCGGATCCGGACATGATCGACGGCATCATCTCGGCGGTCACGATTCCGGTGATGGCCAAGGCGCGGATCGGGCATTTCGTCGAGGCGCAGATCCTGCAGAGCTTGGGTGTGGATTACATCGACGAGTCCGAGGTGCTGACCCCGGCTGATTACGCCAACCACATCGACAAATGGCGCTTCACCGTGCCGTTCGTGTGCGGGGCGACCAACCTGGGTGAGGCGCTGCGCCGCATCACCGAGGGTGCGGCGATGATTCGCTCCAAGGGCGAGGCCGGCACCGGGGATGTCTCCAATGCCACCACCCACATGCGCAAGATCGGTGGTGAGATCCGTCGGCTGACCTCGATGAGCGAGGACGAGTTGTATGTGGCGGCCAAGGAACTGCAGGCCCCGTATGAGTTGGTGGTCGAGGTGGCCCGGGCCGGCAAGTTGCCGGTGACGATGTTCACCGCGGGCGGGATCGCCACCCCGGCGGATGCGGCGATGATGATGCAGCTTGGTGCTGAGGGAGTGTTCGTGGGTTCGGGCATCTTCAAATCCGGTGATCCGGCCGCGCGAGCTGCAGCCGTTGTCAAGGCCACCACCTTCTACGACGATCCCGACGTGTTGGCCAAGGTGTCGCGGGGTCTGGGCGAGGCCATG
>NZ_MBEQ01000114.1 GCF_001954135.1 Mycobacterium sp. GA-1841
GACCGACCCAAGTGGTCGTGCGCTCATCGCGGGAGGGCAGAACTCAGTCGAAGATGTCGAATCCGCCGGCGTTGTCGGGGTGGTGGTGGTCGTCGACGCCCGCATGGGACCAGTCCGGGGCCGGTGTCGGATCGACGATTCCCGGATCGGCGGTCACGGCGTCGTCGAACTGCTGCGACGGATCGTCCAACGGCTGGTGCAACGGACCGATGTCGTCGATCACCGAAGACGCTGACGACACTGCAGATACCAGATCGTCTGTCGACTCCGACTGGTTGATCACCGGCCCGGCCGCTGCATCCCAGGCGTCGTGGGCCGTGTCGAGCGGCACGTGGTCACCGAAGGCGTCGAACGCTGCCGTGGCCGCACCGCTGGCCCAGACGTTGCCGCCCGGATCGGCGGTACCGCCGTCACCGAATCCGGCGTTGGTGCCGGACATGGACAGCGATTCCGACACGACCGGGATCAGATTGTTGACGTCCGCGCTGGTCACATCGGTCAGGTGGGCGTCGGCGATGGCCTGGGCCGGATCGGCGGCGTAGCGGGCTGCCGCGTCGGGGTCGCGTACCAGCGACATGACAAAGTCCAGCAACGAGTTCGCCATGCTCCACCTCCTCAACGGTTCGATTCGAATGCTAGCCAGCTGTGAGCCGGCTGGGATCGGTGCCGATCCCACCCCTGACCGCACGTGATTAGGGGGATGACCATTAGGGGATCGACGCCACTAGGGGATCAATTCCGGGCCCGGGGGATCGGAGCGGTTAGGGTGAATGTCGGCCGAGACAACGGGAGTGACGCCTGATGACCGACTCACTGGGGTTGTCGATCGGGATGACCAACCTGGTGGCAGCCCGCGAAGGCCGCCCACCGGTGATCCGCCGATCGATTCTCACCCTGCACAACGACCGTGCTCCGGAAGTTGGCGAGTACACCGGAAGCGGTCTACCGCTGGCCGGTTTCGTGGAGCGGGTCGGTGACCCGGTGCCGCTGGTCGCGGCCGACGGGTCACAACACCGGGGAGAGCTGGTGCTGGCCGAGGCACTCGAGGTGTTGGCCCGTGCCGTCGGAGGCGGCAACCCTGTCACGATCGCCGTGCCGGCGCATTGGGGTCCGAGTACCGTCGGCGCGTTGCGGGGTGCGCTGCGCAACAAGCGTGCGCTGACACCCGACGGTGTTCCGCCGACCCTGGTCTCCGACGCCCTCACCGCGCTGGCGGCGCTGCGAACCGAACCGGGGCTGCCCGCTGACGGCGTGGTGGTGTTGTGCGACTTCGGTGGCAGTGGGACCAGCGTGACGTTGGCCGACGCCGGGGCGGGTCTCACACCGGTCGGACAGACCGTGCGCCATGCCGATTTCTCCGGCGATCTCATCGACCAGGCGTTGCTCAACCATGTGCTCAGCGGTGTGGCCACCGCCAACGATGCCGATCCGGGGGGCACCGCGGCTGTGGGTTCGCTCGCCCGGTTGCGGTCCGAGTGCCGTCAGGCCAAGGAACGACTGTCCGCCGACACCGCGACAGCGATCCCCGTCGAGTTGCCCGGATACACCGGCGATGTCCGGGTGACCCGGCCGGAACTCGAGCAACTCATGTCCCCACCGCTGACCGGACTCCTGGACGTCATATCGGACACCTTGCAGCGCAACAACATTGCGCTGTCCAGCGTCAACGCGGTGGCTACCGTCGGCGGCGGTGCGGCCATCCCCCTGGTGACCCAGCGGTTGTCGGAACACCTGCGGGCGCCGGTGGTGACCGCCCCGCAGCCTCAACTCGGCGCCGCCGTCGGCGCCGCATTGGTGGCCGAGACCGTCGCCGATGCCGGTGCACCGACTGGCATGGCCCCCGAGGTGTTAGCCGCCGACGCGCCCACCGGCATGGCTCCGACGAGCATGGGCCCGGCCGCCTGGGCGGCAGGCGCGACCGCAGCCCAGGCCGCGGCCGGTGGCGATGCCGAGAACGTCGGGGCCCTGGCCTGGTCACAGGACGACGCACCCGGTAACGAACCGGTCCCGTACGCCGGCGGCGACTACGTGACCTCCCCGGAGGCGACCGCGGCGCGGCCCCCGGTGGAGTTCAGTCACGAAGAGGAGGCGTACGACACCGAGCCGGCGCCGCTGCCCTGGTACAAACGCCCGCCGATCCTGTTCGGCGCGGCCGCTGCGGCCGTCCTCCTGGCGGCCGGCGGTCTGGCGGTGACCTTGACTGCCTCAGAAGGGGATTCGACACCGGTCACCGAGACCAGCACGACCTATTCGATGGGCCCCTCCCCCGAAGGCCCACCGCCGGAGCCTGTCACCACCGTGACCCAGGGCCCGGACGGGATCGAGACCACCACGGTCATCGCACCCCCGCCGCCACCACCGGAGACCACCACGTCGGCGTCGGAAACCACGACCACCACCAGTCCGACCACAACGACCACAACGACCACCACGACGACCACCACGACCACTACCCCGCCGACCACCACGACCACCCGCACCACCACGACCACGCAGCCACCGACCACGACGCAGCCGCCGACGACGACCAACCCGCCGACCACCACCCAGGCGCCGGTCACTACGACCGCAGCCGAGGCTTCTGACGACGGCGCCTAGGCGGACGCTGATGACCGCCCCGGTGCTGACCGACCCGTCTGCACCCGTCAAGCTGCTGGTGTCCGGTGGCATCGGCACGGGGAAGAGCACGACACTCGCCGAGATCCGGAGCACACTGCGGGAGGCAGGTCGCACCGTGCTCACCCGCGCACCCCGACCGGGTGACGCACCGGAGGCAGCGTTCGTCGTCGACGACGCACATCTGCTGACCGATGACGAAATCGATTGTCTCGCTGAGCGAGTCGCCGACCCGGGGTCGACGGTCGTGGTGGCCGCCGAGCCGCTGACCCAACGTCGGCCCCTGGACACGCTGACCACCGCGCTGGAGCGGGAGAACCCGGTGGTCCGACTCGGACCGCTGGGGAGCACCGAGGCGAACCGGACGCTGGCCGCGGCGCTGGGGGTAGCGGCAACTGCGGATACCGTGCGATCGGTCTCGGCGGTGACGGCGGGACTACCGTTTCTCTTGCACGCCGCCGCCGATGCCGTCGACGCACCTGTGGACGGGGCCCGGTACGCGCTGCTGCAACGGTTGCGCCGCGTCGGAGAAGACACCCGCGATGCGCTGCTGATCCTGTCGCTGAGCCAGGATCTCGGACCCGACGACGTAGCTGCGGCGCTGCGGTTGTCCGGCGACCGAGCTTCGGCCCTGGTCGATCAGGCCCGAGCCGGTGGGTTGGTCGAGCCCTCGCACGACCGGCGCTTCCGGCACCTGGTGCATGAGTCCCTCGCTCAGATCGCCGGCGCCGCCCGCCACCATGAGATCGAAACTTCGCTGCTCACTTCACAATTGGAGCTCTCCACGCTGTCGACCGACCTCGCGTTGGCCCTGGCCGAACATGGTTTGCGCGACGATCGGCTGGCCGAGGTACTGGCCGAGCGCGCCGCCGGAGCTCAGCCGGCGCGGGCAGCCCGGCTGTACCGCGCCGCGGTCACGGCCGGGGCGGCCGCGGCGAACACCCGGTTGGCGGATGCGTTGGCGTTGGCCGGCGATTGCGCCGGCGCGGCCCGGATGGCCGATGAGCTGCTCAGTTCGGAGGACTCGGCCGAGCGGGCCACCGCGGTACGGATCGCGGCCAGTATCGCCATGCACGACGGCAACGCGGCCCAGGCCGCCGACCTGTTCCGCTGGCTCGGTCCCTATCCCGACACGGTGATCAGTTCGGCCGGCGCGACTGCCTTCCTGGCCGCCGGGGACGCCGGGGCCGCGCGGGCGTCGTCGCGTTCCGAGATGACCGGCCCGCCCACCTCGACGGCGCGGGCCGCCCACAGCCTGGCCGACGGTTTGGTGCTGTCGCTGGATCAGCCATTCGCGGTGACGGTGGCTCGGCTCGGTCAGGCGGTGGCTGCCGAATACCGATCCGGTGGGGTCACCCCCGACACTCCCGCGGCGTTGGTCACGCTGGCAGCCCTGCACGGCGGCGACCCGGTTCGGGCCCGCAGTGTGATCAGCCGAGCGGTGCGCGTCGAGGGCGCGACGGATGAAGCCTTCAGTGCCTTCAGTGCGGCCCGGCATCGGTTGTTGCTGGGCTGGGTGAAGATGCAGGATGGTCAGCTCGGCTCGGCCGCGGCCGACGCGGCGGCCGCGGAAGCCGGCGCGGGCCTGCACCGGCGGGAGGCCTTGTGGGCTGCGGCGCTGCGCACCGCGATCGCTCGCCGCAGCGGGGACAGCGGCGCCGTGCAGAAGCACTGGTACGCCGCGATGGAAGTGCTCGCCGAGTATTCGATCGACCTGTTCTCCCTGCTGCCGCTGGGCGAGCTGTGGGTGGCCGCCGCCCGCATGCGCCAGGTGGACCGCCTGCAGCACACCCTGGCCGAGGCATGGCACCTGCTCGAATCGCTCGGCAACCCGGTGTTGTGGTCGGTGCCGCTGCACTGGGCCGGCGTACATGCCGGGATCCTGGCCAATTCGCCAGGGGCGGTCGCGCCGCACGGGCAGGCGCTGACCGCCGCGGCCGCCCAGAGCATGTTCGCCCGGGCGTTGGCCAACGCCGGCCGGACCTGGCTGCGGGTGCTGGCCAACCACGTCGACACCGACGAGGTGACGTCGGCGGCACGGGCGCTGGCGCAGTTCGGTCTCACCTGGGACGGCACCCGGCTGGCCAGCCAGGCCGCGTTGCAGACGCCGGACGCCCGGGTGTCGCAGGCGATGCTGCAGTTGGCCCGCGATCTGAAGCAGACGGCCGTGGCCGAAGAGATCGAGATCGGCCCGGGACACTCAGGGACTCCGAGTGGCGCTGCCGCCCAGACCGTCTCGGCCCCGGCCTCGACCAAGTTGTCCGACCGCGAACGCGAGGTGGCCGAGCTGCTTCTGCTCGGGATGCCGTACCGCGACATCGGCAGTCAATTGTTTATTTCCGCGAAGACCGTCGAACACCATGTGGCCCGGATTCGTCGGCGTCTCGGCGCGGAATCGCGCACGGAAATGCTGTCGCTATTGCGGGCGATGTTGACCCCGCAAGGCTGAGAGCTCCACCACAGTGGCCTCCAACTTAGGTAAGCCTCGGTAGCGGTAAGAAACTCCTAAATGTCACTATGAGCTGAAGGAAGCTAAGTTACCGACGGGTAACTATGCTCAAGTTACCGACCGGTAACTCGCGAAATGGAGGCGTTTCTGTGGAGAGTCTCGAACACACCCTGGTTTTGACGCGGCTGGTTCTGGGTGTGCTCGCCACGCTCATCGTGCTGGTGTTTGCCGCCAAGCGGATACTGTGGCTGACCAAGCTGATCAGCTCCGGGCAGACGGTCGGCGACGAGCGCGGCCGCAAGGACAAACTCGTCCAGCGTTTCCTCAACCAGAACAAGGAAGTCTTCGCCCAGTCGAAGCTCCTGAAATGGTCGATCCCCGGTCTCGCGCACTTCTTCACGATGTGGGGCTTCTTCGTCCTGGCCACGGTGTACCTCGAGGCCTACGGCGTCCTCTTCAACCCCGAATTCCACATTCCGCTCGTTGGCCGCTGGCCGGTGCTGGGCTTCCTACAGGACTTCTTCGCCGCGGCGGTGCTGGCCGGCATCATCGTGTTCGCGATCATCCGAATCCGGAAGAATCCCGAGCAGCTGGGCCGCGAATCCCGCTTCTACGGCTCACACAACGGCGGCGCCTGGCAGATCCTCTACATGATCTTCCTGGTCATCCTGACCTACGCGATTTTCCGCGGCGCTGCCGTCAACGTCCTGGGCGAAGACTTCCCGTATCAGTCCGGCGCCTTCTTCTCGGACGGCATGGCCGCGCTGCTGGCGCCGCTCGGTCACACCGCCAACGTGTGGCTGGAGACCATCGCACTGCTCGCCCACCTGGGCGTCATGCTGGCCTTCCTGCTGATCGTGCTGCACTCCAAGCACCTGCACATCGGTCTGGCCCCGATCAACGTCACCTTCAAGCGCCTGCCCGACGGCCTCGGCCCGCTGCTGCCGATGGAGCACAAGGGCGAGAAGATCGACTTCGAGGATCCCGCCGAGGACGCGGTGTTCGGCCGCGGCAAGATCGAGGACTTCACCTGGAAGGGCAACCTCGACATGGCGACCTGCACCGAGTGCGGTCGTTGCCAGTCGCAGTGCCCGGCGTGGAACACCGGCAAGCCGCTGTCTCCCAAGCTCGTGATCATGAACCTGCGCGATCACCTGTTCGCCAAGGCGCCCTACATCATCGAGGGCAAGCCGATGCCCGAAGAGGGCTCGGTCGACTTCGCCGAGCTCGGGCCCAACGAGCACAGGCACGGGGTGCCCGAGGACGGCTACGAACGCATCACCGGTTCCGGCCCCGAGCAGGCGCTGCGCCCACTGGTTGGCACCGAGGAGCAGGGCGGTGTGATCGACCCCGACGTGCTGTGGTCCTGCACCAACTGTGGCGCCTGCGTCGAGCAGTGCCCGGTGGACATCGAGCACATCGACCACATCGTCGACATGCGCCGCTACCAGGTCATGGTCGAGTCTGAGTTCCCCGGTGAGCTCGGTGTGCTGTTCAAGAACCTGGAGACCAAGGGCAACCCCTGGGGCCAGAACGCCAAGGACCGCACCAACTGGATCGACGAGGTCGACTTCGACGTCCCGGTCTACGGCGAGGACGTGGAGAGCTTCGACGGCTTCGAATACCTGTTCTGGGTCGGCTGCGCCGGCGCCTACGAGGACCGGGCCAAGAAGACCACCAAGGCCGTCGCCGAACTGCTGGCCGCCTCGGGCGTGAAGTTCCTGGTGCTGGGCACCGGTGAGACCTGTACCGGTGACTCGGCTCGCCGCTCCGGCAACGAGTTCCTGTTCCAGCAGCTGGCCGCGCAGAACGTCGAGACCATCAACGAGCTGTTCGAGGGTGTCGAGACGGTCGACCGCAAGATCATCGTCACCTGCCCGCACTGCTTCAACACGATCGGCCGCGAGTACCCGCAGCTGGGTGCCAACTACACCGTCGTGCACCACACGCAGCTGCTGAACCGCCTGGTGCGGGACAAGAAGCTGGTGCCGGTCAAGTCCACCGGCGGCCCCGAGGTCACCTACCACGACCCGTGCTTCCTGGGTCGCCACAACAAGGTCTACGAGGCTCCGCGTGAGCTGGTCGAGGCCTCCGGCGTGACGCTGAAGGAAATGCCCCGCCACGCCGACCGCGGCCTGTGCTGTGGTGCCGGTGGCGCGCGCATGTGGATGGAAGAGCACATCGGCAAGCGCGTGAACGTGGAGCGCACCGAAGAGGCGATGGACACCGCCTCGACCATCGCGACCGGCTGCCCGTTCTGCCGCGTGATGATCACCGACGGTGTCGACGACGTGGCCGCTGCCCGCAACGTCGAGAAGGCCGAAGTGCTCGACGTGGCCCAGCTGCTGCTGAACTCGCTGGACAAGAGCGCCATCACGCTGCCCGAGAAGGGCACGGCGGCAAAGGAATCCGAGAAGCGGGCCGAGCCCCGCGCCGAAGCCGAGGCCAAGGCGGCAGCCGCGGCACCGGCACCGGCTCCCGCCGAGGAAGCTGCCCCTGCCGAAGCTGCACCTGCTGCCGAAGCACCGGCCGCACCGGCTGCGGCTGCGGCCCCGGTCAAGGGGCTGGGCATGGCGGGCGGCGCGAAGCGTCCGGGCGCCAAGAAGGCTGCAGCTCCCGCCGCGTCGGCCGCACCGGCTGCCGAAGCTCCCGCTGAAGCCCCTGCCGCCCCGGCGGCTCCGGTCAAGGGGCTTGGTATCGCGGGTGGCGCCAAGCGTCCCGGTGCCAAGAAGGCTGCAGCTCCCGCCGCGTCGGCCGCACCGGCTGCCGAAGCACCCGCTGAAGCCCCTGCCGCCCCGGCGGCTCCGGCTGCTCCGGTGAAGGGGCTGGGCTTGGCGGCCGGCGCGAAGCGTCCGGGCGCCAAGAAGGCAGCTCCTGCAGCTGCTCAGGCTCCGGCGGCACCTGCCGCTCCGGCCGCCGAGGCACCGGCTGCTGCTCCCGAGGCCGCCGAGCCGGCCAAGGCGGAACCGCCGGTCGTGGGTCTCGGCATCGCCGCAGGCGCACGTCGTCCGGGTGCCAAGAAGGCGGCCAAGCCGGCCGCTCCGGCTGCCCCGGCTCCTGCCGCTCCTGCCGCTCCTGCCGCTCCTGCCGCTCCTGCCGCCGATGAGACGCCGGAACCGGCAGCTGAGAAGCCCGCCGAGACGTCTGCCGAGGCCGCCGAGCCCGCCAAGCCGGAACCTCCGGTCGTCGGCCTGGGCATCAAGCCCGGCGCCAAGCGTCCCGGTAAGCGCTAGAAGTTCCTGACGCACCGAACGGCCACCTCTGTTGCGGAGGTGGCCGTTCGGCGTTTCGGGGTCAGCCTTTCCCGTACGGCTTGGCCTTGACGGGCGGGGCCGCGACGATGGGTACGACGGTTCCGGAATTGGTGACGGTCGTGGTCTCGCCGAGGGTCATCTTGCTGCTGGGGATGAGGCCCTGGCCGTCGGGTGCATTGACGAAAGGTGCACCGATCACGCCCATCGCGATGAGGGCGCTGCCGCCCAGGACGGTGGCCAGGCTGTTGGCCCGCAGGAAGTGGGATGTCATGTGATTGCCGATCGGGTTGAGTGATGTGGCCCGGAACCACCCCGTCTGACCTGGGGAATCCGCGCGCTGTAGATGTGCCACCATCGTTTCCCAAGTGTTTGCCCGATGCTCGCCGGCCCAAGCGACTCCACAGCGGTTTGGCACACGAATCGCAGAATCGACGCCGGCTGATTGTGGTGCCCGCCACCTCCGACATCGACAAATTCCAAAATCAGTGGACGGTGATGAGACCATGGTGATCGTGACTACCCATCAGTTGCCGTGGCAGACCGGACAGCACCCGAAGCCGCGTACGTTTGCCCAGTCCACGAAATTGCAGGATGTCCTGTACGAGATCCGTGGGCCGGTACACGAGCAGGCCTCCCGGCTGGAAGCTGAAGGGCACCGCATCCTCAAGCTCAACATCGGCAACCCGGCGCCGTTCGGCTTCGAGGCCCCCGACGTGATCATGCGCGACATGATCCAGGCGTTGCCGCATGCGCAGGGGTATTCCGACTCCAAGGGCATCGCGAGTGCGCGCCGCGCCGTGTTCACCCGATACGAACTGGTCGAGGGCTTTCCCAAGTTCGACATCGACGACGTCTACCTGGGCAACGGCGTCTCCGAGCTCATCACCATGACCCTGCAGGCGTTGTTGGACAACGGTGATCAGGTGCTCATCCCGGCGCCGGATTACCCGCTGTGGACGGCGTCCACCGCGCTGGCCGGCGGCACCCCGGTGCACTACATGTGTGACGAGACCCAGGGCTGGAATCCCGACGTCGCCGACATCGAATCGAAGATCACCGAACGCACCAAGGCTCTCGTGGTGATCAACCCGAACAACCCCACCGGCGCGGTGTACAGCCGCGAAACGCTGGAGCAGATCGTCGAGCTGGCCCGCAAGCATCAGCTGCTGCTGTTGGCCGACGAGATCTACGACAAGATCCTCTATGACGACGCCAAGCACATCTCCCTGGCCACGTTAGCGCCTGACCTGCTCTGTTTAACTTTTAATGGCCTGTCCAAGGCCTACCGGGTCGCCGGCTACCGCTCCGGCTGGCTGGTCATCACCGGACCCAAGGAGCATGCGACCAGCTTCATCGAGGGCATCAGCCTGCTGTCGAACATGCGGTTGTGCCCGAATGTGCCTGCCCAACATGCCATTCAGGTGGCTCTCGGCGGTCATCAGAGCATCGATGATCTGGTGTTGCCGGGCGGCCGGCTGCTCGAGCAGCGTGACACCGCGTGGACGAAGCTCAACGAGATCCCCGGCGTGTCCTGTGTGAAACCCGCCGGTGCGCTGTACGCGTTCCCGCGGTTGGACCCCGAGGTGCACGACATCCACGATGACGAGCAACTGGTGCTCGACCTGTTGCTGCAGGAGAAGATCCTGCTGACCCAGGGCACCGGATTCAACTGGCCCACACCGGATCACCTGCGCATCGTCACCCTGCCGTGGGCGCGGGACCTGGCCCAGGCGATCGAGCGACTCGGCAACTTCCTGGTCAGCTACCGGCAGTAAAGCCGACTCACCACCCGTTGTTGCGGTATAGGCGTCCGACGGGCAAGCAATGCCCGCGTTCGTAACGTGGTGGCGGAAAATCGCGCCAGATTCCGCCACTGCGTTACGCACGCGGAGATCAGGAACCCGACAGCCGCTCCCTCTACGCTGTGCGAGTGGCGCACACGCATTCCCACTCCCACTCGTTGGCCGGACCCTCTCCGCTGGGCCCACTGGCCGCCCGCATCGTGGTCGGCCTGCTGGTCGCCATCGGTGTCGCGGTACTCGCCGGTGCCGCTCTGCTGTGGCCCAGCCAGCAGAAGGTGGACATCCCGCTGCCGTTCCAGAATGCCGCCGGGGGCGCTGTCACCACCGAGTCCGGGCATGTCGTGTCCAGCACGCTGGCCGACTGTGGCAGCCCGTCGGCCGGTGCCGTCCTGACCGCCGCACCCAGGCCGGCCGTTCCCGGGGGCGGCACCTGTGTGCAGAACCTGGTGGCCATCGACTCCGGGCCGAACAAGGGTGCCAAGACGCTGCTGGAGTTCACCACCGGACCGGGACAACCGAATCTTGTTGCCGGGGACGATATCCGGATCAGCCGGCAGGTGGACGAGGCCGGGACGACGAGCTATGCCTTCTTCGACTACGAGCGCACCTGGCCCCTGGTTCTGCTGGCGCTGGCGTTTGCGGTCGTGATCGTCGCGGTGGCCCGCTGGCGGGGTCTGCGCGCCATTGTCGGTATCGCCGTGGCCTTCGGGGTATTGATGATCTTCCTGTTACCGGCGCTGCGCGACGGAGCCCCGGCGATCCCGGTGGCCCTGGTGGCCTCGGCGGCCATTCTCTACGCCGTGATCTACCTGGCCCATGGCGTCAGCCTGCGCACCAGCGCCGCACTGCTGGGCACGCTCACCTCACTGCTACTGGCCGCGCTGTTGTCCTGGGCAGCAATCGAATTGGCGCATCTGACGGGCCTGTCCGAGGACCAGAACAACGAGGTCGCCGCCTACATGGGCAACGTGTCGATCACCGGACTGCTGCTGGCCGGGTTCATCATCGGTTCCCTCGGTGTGCTCAACGACGTCACCATCACCCAGGCCTCGGCGGTGTTCGAACTGGCGGAGCACGGCGGTAGCCGGCGGTCGGTCTTCACCGGCGCGATGCGGGTGGGCAGTGACCACATCGCCAGCACGGTGTACACCCTGGTGTTGGCCTACGCCGGCAGCGCACTGCCGCTGCTGCTGCTGTTCAGCGTGGCCAACCGATCGCTGGCCGATGTGCTGACCGGTGAGAGCGTGGCGATCGAGATCGCCCGATCCGCTGTGGGTGGCATCGCGCTGGCCCTGTCGGTGCCGTTGACGACGGGGATCGCCGCGGTGCTCGCCACTCCACAAACCAGCAGGCAGTGACCCGGCACGTTTGACCGTCCCTGCCCGGGGTACCCGGCGACGGTGAATCAGCCCCATCACAGTGAGGTAACCCTCGAGGTCGACGGATCACGACGTCAGTTGTCCGTGGACAACCGCATGACCCTGTTGGACGCCCTGCGGGAAAAGCTGGGGGTGACTGCGCCGAAGAAGGGTTGCGACCACGGTCAGTGCGGCTCGTGCACGGTTCTGCTCGACGGCCGCCGGGTGAACACGTGCCTGACGTTCGCCGTTGCTGCCGACGGGGCGCAGATCACCACGGCGGCCGGGCTCGAGCGGGACGGCGAATTGCATCCGGTGGCACAGTCGTTCTGCGACGAGGACGGCTTTCAGTGCGGCTACTGCACTCCCGGCCAGATCTGTTCTGCGGTCGGCATGTTGGACGAAGCCAAGGCCGGGGCCCCGAGTTTCGTCTCCCCCGATCTCGAACTGCCACCGATTCTCACCGAGGACGAGATCCGCGAACGCATGAGCGGCAATCTGTGCCGCTGCGCGGCATACCCGAACATCATCGCGGCGATCGAACGGGCGTCGACCCGATGAAACCTTTCGACTATCACGTGGCCACCAGCCCCGCAGACGCGGTGGCCACCGTCACCACGCACCCGCACGCCGCCTATCTCGCCGGCGGCACCAACCTCGTCGACCACATGAAACTCGGTGTGGCCGAGCCTGATCTGCTGGTCGATGTCAGCCGGCTCGATCTCACCGAGACCGTCGTCACCCCCGACGGCGGCGTGCGCATCGGCGCGAATGTGCGCAACAGCGATCTGGCCGCCGACCCGGTGATCCGCTCGCATTACCCGATGCTGTCGCGGGCCCTGCTGTCGGGCGCGTCCGGGCAGCTGCGCAATGCGGCCACCACGGCCGGGAACCTGCTGCAGCGCACCAGATGCGTGTACTTCCAAGACGTCACCACACCGTGCAACAAACGAGAACCCGGCAGCGGTTGCTCGGCGGTGGGCGGCTACGTGCGTTACCACGCGATCCTGGGCGCCTCCCCGCACTGCGTCGCGGTACACCCGTCGGACATGGCGGTGGCGATGTGCGCGTTGGATGCCCAGGTGGTGGTGCACACCGCCGACGGCGAGCGGCGCATCCCGGTCGACGAGTTCTACCGGCTGCCCGGCGATGAACCCGACCGCGACACGGTGCTGGCACACGGTGACCTGATCACCGCCGTCGAGTTGCCCGCCCCTGCGCCCGACGCCGCCTCGGACTACCGCAAGGTGCGCGATCGCGCGTCCTACGCCTTCGCGCTGGTGTCGGTGGCCGCCGAGCTGACTTTCACCTCGACGTTCCAGATCGGTTCGGCGCGCATCGCTTTGGGTGGAGTGGCGCACAAGCCGTGGCGCGCGCGGCGCGCCGAACAGCTGCTGCGCGGCGACCAGCCCTCGCCGGAGAACTTCGCCGCGGCCGCCGATGCCGAGCTCAGGCAGGCCGAGCCGTTGCCGGGCAACGAGTTCAAAGTGGAACTGGCCCGCCGGACCCTCGTCGCGCAACTGCGCATGTTGACCGAGCGGAGACGGCCATGACGATCCTCGAACCACACGCGATCGGTCAACCGACTGAACGCACAGACGGCCGGGCCAAGGTCACCGGCACCGCGCGCTACGCCTTCGAGCACCGCGTCGAGGATCCGGTCTACCTGCATCCGATCCAGGCCACGATCGCGCGCGGCCGGGTCACTGTGATGGACACCGCCGCGGCCGCCGCACTTGACGGGGTGCTCGACGTGCTGACCGTGTTCGACGCCCCTTCTCTGGCCGACACCTCCGACGGCGAGCTGGCGATCCTGCAGGACGACCGCGTGCATTTCCGTGGCCAGATCATCGGGGGCGTGGTGGCATCGTCCGCCGAGATCGCCCGGGAGGCTTCCGATCTCGTGCACGTGACCTATCACGAGGAACCCCACGACACCGAACTGAGCGAGGATCATCCCGGCCTCTACACGCCCGAATCGGTCAATCCGTCGTTTCCGCCGGATTCTGAGCAGGGAGACCTGGATTCGGCGCTGGCCACGGCCGAGGTGACGGTGGACCAGACCTACCGCACACCCATCGAGCACAACAATCCGATGGAGCCGCACGCCTGCATCGCCCAGTGGTCGACGCGCGCCGGACATCCCATGGTGACTTTGTACGACTCCACGCAGGGAGTACACGTCGTCCGCAAGACACTGGCTCCGATACTGGGCCTGCAACCCGAGCAGTTGCGGGTGATCGCCCCGCACGTGGGCGGCGGGTTCGGCTCGAAAGGAGCACCGCACGCCCACGATGTCCTGGCCCTGCTGGCCGCGCAGCGGGCGGACGGCCGACCGGTGAAACTCGCGCTGACCCGCCAGCAGATGTTTGCCCTCGTCGGCTATCGCACCCCGACCATCCAGCGGCTGCGGTTGGGCGCGGACCGGGACGGCCGGATCTCCGCCTTCGCTCATGACGTCGTCGAACAGACTTCAGCCGTCAAGGAATTCGCCGAGCAGACCGCCGTCACCTCCCGAAAGATGTACGCGAGCCCGAACCGGCGCACATCACACCGGCTGGCCGCCCTCGACGTGGCGGTGCCGTTCTGGATGCGCGCCCCGGGTGAGTGTCCGGGCACATTCGCCGCCGAGGTCGCGATGGACGAACTCGCGGTGGCCTGCAATCTGGATCCGATCGAACTGCGCGTGCGCAACGACCCCGACGTCGATCCCGAATCGGGCAAGCCGTGGTCCGGACGCCACCTCGTCGAATGCCTGCGCGTAGGGGCGGAGCGCTTCGGGTGGGCGCCACGTGATCCCCGTCCGGCCAAATACCGTGCCGGCAACTGGTTTATCGGTACCGGGGTGGCCGCTGCCACCTACCCGGGTATGGCGATGGAGGGCAACACCGCCCGGATCAGCCACGCCGAACAGGGTCGCTACACCGTGCAGATCGGCGCCGCCGACATCGGTACCGGAACGTGGACCGCGTTGGCCCAGATCGCCGCCGACGCGCTGGGATGCCCACTCGCGGAAGTCGATCTGCACATCGGCGACACCGAACTGCCGCAGGCCTCGGTGGCCGGCGGCAGCTCGGGCATCACCTCATGGGGTTCGGCGATTGTGGCCGCCGCCAAGCAGTTTCGTCGCGAGCACGGCGATCACCCTCCGCTCGGAGCCTCCTCGGAAGCCGAGGCGCCGCAGAATCCCGATGCCGAGAAGTTCACCGTGCAATCGTTCGGCGCCCACTTCGTCGAGGCCCACGTCAACTGTGACACCGGCGAGATCCGGATTCCGCGCATGCTCGGGGTCTTCTCGGTGGGCCGGGCCATCAACGCACGCACCCTGCGTTCCCAGTTGATCGGCGGCATGACCATGGGGTTGTCCATGGCATTACACGAGGAGAGCATTCGCGACCCGCGCTTCGGGCACGTCGTCACGCAGGACCTCGCCTCGTATCACATCAGCGCCCACGCCGATGTCACCGACATCGACGCGATGTGGCTCGACGAGGTCGAGGAGCACCTCAACCCGATGGGTTCGCGCGGCGCGGGCGAGATCGGCATCGTCGGCGCCGCCGCGGCGGTGGTCAACGCTGTTCACCACGCCACCGGGGTGCGGGTCCGCGATCTCCCGGTCACCCTCGACAAGGTGTTGCCCGGGCTGCCCTGACCGTCAGCCGGCGAGGTCTTTTTCGGTGAGCTCGGTGGCGGCCAACGCCGCGGCCAGCGTGTCGTGGCGGAACACCGAGGTGACGTGGTCGTGCACCACCCGGAAGGCGGCCGCGCCGGTGTGCGAGGTGCCGTCGACGGCCATGATGGTCTGTTCGACGACGACCACGCCGTCATGGACATACATCCGCCCTGGTGTCACCGTGGCCCCGCCTGATGATGCCCACTCCCGCAGGGCGGTATGTCCCTGGGCGGCCCCGTCGGCATCACCCAACTCGATGTCGTCGCTGGACAGCGTGATCAGGGTGTCGACGTCGTTGTCGTTCAGGGCGTCATGCCAGGCCAGAACCGTGGCGATCTCGGATGTGGTCATGAACGAAACGTACGCCACTCAGTACGGCGTGCGGTCGAGCCAGGCGTCCCAGAGCGCAGTGTCGCCGAACACGTCCAACCCGAGGTCGCCGGCTTTGCGCCGGCGGGTGACGGCCATCAGCAGGTCACGCGCGGGGCCCCGCAATGCCACGCTGCCCTTGCCGTGACTGTGCGACCACCCGAGCCCGTCCTCGTCGTGCTCCACCGTCCACTCACCGGTCGGACCGAGCCCGTCGTCGGTGGCGTGCAGATGGATGCTGGTGCCCGACGGGAGCGGGTCGGTGTGCCGTTTGGTGGCCATGGCCGTGGCGATCTCAAGCCATTCGCTGACAGCGTCGGCGGCAAGATCGGCAGACAGATCGAAGTCCGTTCCCACCGCCAGCGCCGCATCGGCCCCGTGCACCGTCGCCTCATGCAGCCGCCGCCGGATCCACCAGCCCCCGGGTTTGGGCCCCAAAAACGTCCACACCCGGGCATCGGTGCCGACCTGGTCGACGGATTTGAGTACTTGGGCCGCGCCGGCGTTGAGCCAGTCGATCGCGGCCTCGGGATCGTCGGGCGGTCGGCCGTCGTGCACCTCCCGCGGATCCAGCGGCGAGACCCGTCGCTCGGAGATGATCTGTGCCGCCCAACGGTTTCCGCGGCCGACGTGGCGGAACAGTTGCTTGAGCGTCCAGTCCGGGCACGATGGCACCGGTGTGTCGGGATCGTTGGCGGCGATCAGCTCCCCGAAGATCCGGGTCTGGTCGAGCAGCGCAGCTCGGAAGTCCACGTCACGAACCTACCGCTGTGCGCGCCTTTCCGAGCGCTATCGGCAGAGTCGACCAGCCGCGCAGGATCCGGGTGTCGCGGCGGTTGGCGGCACCGGCGATCCGGGCGTCGGGGAACCGGTCGAAGAAGGTCTGGAGACCCACGTGACCTTCGGCTCGGGCCAAGGCGGCGCCGAGGCAGAAATGCCTGCCACCCGAGAACGACAGGTGGCGGCCGGCGTTCTCCCGCTCGATGTCGAAGCGGTGCGGATCGGTGAACACCGCGGGGTCTCGATTGGCTCCCGACAGGTGCACGATCACCAACTCGCCCGCCTTCACCCGGGTGCCGGCCACCTCGGTGTCGACGCGGGCGGCCCGGGCGCTCATCAGCACCGGCGAGTCCAGCCGCAGGATCTCTTCCACCGTGTTCGGCCACAGCTCCGGGCGCGCCGCCAGCGTCTGCAGGTGTTCCGGGTGATCGAGCAGCATGCGGATGCCGTTGCCCAACAGGTTGACCGTCGTCTCGAACCCGGCGGCCAGCACCAACCCGGCCAGCGCCCGCAGTTCCGCCTCGTCGAGCGGCTCACCGGCCGCTCCGGCCTCGGAGGCTTTGATGACCTCGCTGAGCAGATCGTCTCCGGGAGCCCGGCGCAGCCGGCGCAGGTGCTCGGTCAGCCAGGTTTCGAAGCCGTCGATGCCCTCGTTCACCGTGCGGTACTGCTGCCAGGACAAGCCGATGTCCAGGCTGGGCGCGCCGAGCTCACCGAAGCGCAGGATCTGCGCACGGTCGCTGTCGGGGACGCCCAGGATGTCGCTGATCACCGAGACGGGCAGCTGCGCGCAGTAGCGTTCCACGATGTCGACGACGCCGGCGTCGTTTTCCATCGAGTCCAGCAGATCGTTGGCGGTCTGCTGGACTCGCTCACGCAACCGCGAGACCGCGCGGGTGGTGAACACCGACGAGACCAGCTTGCGGTAGCGGGTGTGATCGGGCGGTTCCACCGCGAGCAGCGACGGTGGCAGCAGCGGGTGGAGCTTGCCGGTGTCGGTCTTGTCGGCCACCCAACGCAGCGGACGCGGCAGGTTGCCGCCCAACCGGGAGACCCGGAAATCGTCGGACCGCAGCAGATCGCTGGCAACGTCGTAGTGAAAGGTCATCAGGACCGCACGGCCACGGACGATCGGCCCGATCTGACGCATCTCGTCGGCGAACGGCGCCGGGTCGGCGCGTACCTGTGGATCGGCGATCAGCCGCGCCTGCGGATCTCCGCGCCGCATCCCGACCGCCGACATCCCCCGAACCACTCCGTGGATGGCCATCCACCGGATCTGTTCCCGCATGGATCGAGCCTACGACCGCCCATTTTGTTCTACAACCGTCAAACAGCAGCCACCGGACGACCGAGGGCGAAGACCCGCCAGCCGGCGTCCCGCCACCGCAGGCTGTCCAGGCAATTACGTCCGTCCACAACGACTTTGACCCGGACCGTGTCGGCGAGTTCCGCCGGATCGAGGTCGACGAACTCCGCCCATTCGGTGAGCACCAGCACCGCATCGGCCCGGTCGCAGGCCTCGATGACCGAGGTCGAGTAGTTCAGCGTGGGGAACACCCGCTGCGAGTTGTCCATCGCCTTGGGGTCATAGACGTTCACCGCGGCACCGTTCAACTGCAGCATCCCGGCCACGTTGAGCGCCGGCGAGTCCCGCACATCGTCGGACTCGGGTTTGAACGCGGCGCCGAGGACGGCGATGTTGGCGCCCAACAACGATCCGCCGCAGGCGCGGGTGGTCAACTCCACCATGGCGGTTCGGCGACGCATGTTGATGCTGTCGACCTCACGCAGGAAGGTCAGAGCATGGTTGGCGCCGAGCTCACCGGCCCGGGCCATGAACGCCCGGATGTCCTTGGGTAGGCAGCCACCACCAAAACCCAACCCGGCGTTGAGGAATCGTCGCCCGATCCGCGGATCGTAGCCGAGCGCGTCGGCCAGCAGGGTGACATCGGCCCCGACAGCTTCGCACACCTCCGAGATCGCGTTGATGAACGAGATCTTGGTGGCCAGAAACGCGTTGGCCGACACCTTGACCAGCTCGGCGGTCTCCAGATCGGTGACCAGAAACGGCACGCCGTCCGCGATCATCGGGGCATACAGTTCACGCACCGCGGCTTCCCCGCGCTGCGAATCCCGCTGGACACCAACCACAATCCGATCGGGGTGCAGCGTGTCGTGCACGGCGTAGCCCTCACGCAGGAACTCGGGATTCCAGGCGATCTCGACATCCACACCCGTCGGCGCCAGCGCCCGGGCCCGCTCCGCGAGGTCGGCCGCGGTCCCGACCGGGACAGTGGACTTGCCGACGATCACCGCGTTTCGGTGCAGCCGCGGCACCAGGGTGTCGATGACGGCGTGGACGTGGCGCAGGTCGGCGCTGTAGTCGCCCTTCTTCTGCGGGGTGCCGACGCCGAGGAAGTGCACATCGGCGAAATCGGCGGCCTCGTCGTAGTCGGTGGTGAACCGCAGCCGTCCGGCGGACAGGTTGTCGTTCAGCACCTTGCGCAGCCCGGGTTCATAGAACGGGATGTCACCGGCGGCGAGTTTGGCCACCTTCCCCGGGTCGATGTCGACCCCGATCACCTCGTGGCCGAGCTCGGCCATCCCCGCGGCATGTGTCGCGCCCAGATAGCCGGTACCGAAAACGGTGCATCGCATACAGACTGGATAAGCGACGCGGATGAGCTAGCCGCTACGTGACATTGAGCGGCAGGCCAACGTCAGGTGACGGTTGTCAGTGCCGGCCGAACGGGAACGGGAACAGCGATCCGCCGTCACCGCCGTGGGAACCGCCGGACCGGCCGGGGTTCCAATCACCGGATCCACTTGAACGGCCCGGCTTCCAATCATCGGACCCGCCGGAGCGGCCGGGATTCCACCCCGAGCCGGGACCCGAATCAGAGCCGGGGCGCCAGTCACCCGGGCCCGAGCCCGGCCACCGCGGCGAATCCGGCACGTCACGTGACGGCGGTTCCCACGACGGGCGCTGCGGCTGCTCACGCCGTGGCGGATCCCACGGCGGACGGAAGATGTCCGGCAGTCGCGGCGGCGGGGGCAACACCACCAGCGGCGGGATGTACGGAGCCGGCGGCGTGAAGACCGGCGCGGGCGCCACCGGGGGCGGCGCGGGTGCCGGAGCCTCGGGAGCCGGCGCCGGAGCCGGAGCCTCCGGTGCGGGCGGCGGCGCCGCGGCGGGCTGCTCGACATAGACCGTGCGGGGTGGGGCGGGGGGGGGGGGAGCTTCCTGGACCACCGGGATCGGCGCCTTGATGGTCTCCGGCGGCGGGGCCGGCGGCGGCGCCTGCTGGACGGGTTGGGCTTGCGGCGGGGGCGGTGCGGGCGCAGGCATCTTGATCGGGGCCGTCGGCGCCACTGCGCCTTGCGCCGGAGACGGACGCTGATCGACCGTCGGCCGGATGCTCACCGCGAGCGAAATGACCAGCGCGACAACACCGACGATGAAGACCGAGCTCAATGCGCTGCCGATCAGCAGGAACGGTTTCCGTTCCTCCTCCAGCGGCATCTCGCCGGCGGCGAAGTCCATGCCGTCGATCGGTTCGGCGCCCACGGGGGCCATCTCGGTGGCCAGCCCGGCCAGCGAATAGGCACTGCCCGCGGTGGTGCCGTCCGGATCCTGCGAGTAGGCCAGGCCGACGGTGGAGGCCTCGAAGGCGGGCGCATTGGCCGAGGCCAGCGCCGCGCCGCGGGCCAATGCCATCTCCGGCTCGTCGGGGGCACTGACCGGAAGGGACACCAGATGTTCGAGGTGCGATTTGACCGAGGCGACGTCCACACCGGAGCCGAGGACGAACATGCCGTCCGGCGCGGTATCGGACGCCTCGACCGCGGCGGCCATCTCGGTGAGCACGGCCATGGCGTCGGTGCTGTGTAGCGACTGCGCCAACACCTTGACCACCGAGCCGTCATCGGTCTTGACGACCGACAGCGTCGCGGCGTCACGGTCGATGAACAGCAGCGCCGTGGTGTCGTAACCGACCGCTCGGCCGACCGCCTGGGCCAGTGCCGCGGCGGCATGACCCTCGGAGACGAGCATGACGTCGTCGATGCCGTGGGCGGCCAGCTTGTCGCGCAGGGCGGCGGCGTCGGAATGGTCGGTCCAGGTGACACCGATCGCCTTCAGGTGGTGCCCACCCGTCGTGGCGCTTTCTTTCGTGCCGAGGATCGCGGCGAGTACCTGATCGGCCGCGCCGGTGGTTGCCGAATCATCGCCGGCGGTGACGTCGAAGACGTCGTGATCGACGGTGACCCCGTCGGCTTTCTCCCCCTCGACCAGCACCATGCGGACCGTCGTAGGTGCCATCGCCACACCCAGTACGATGTCCACCAAGCCCTCCAATTTGTTTGCTGCACTGTCGTTGTCACCGTTGCGCACACATTCCGCACGAGCCGACAACTAGAACCTTCATCGGTGCAACCTGCTCGATCGTTACACCCGCACGTATTAGCTACAGCGCTGGATTCCGGTCGGACCGCGACGGCCTGGTGCACGCCGGCGCCGGTTAGTTAGACCCTACTCGGTATTACGACAGATGGCGCCGGCCGGTTCATCCCGCCGGCTCCTCTTCGGCCGGATCTGGGCGCTGCACCAGGGTCCCGCCATGTCCGCCGAACAGCCCGGGCCGGCGCTGGGGCAGATGGCCGTGCACGCCCTCGGCGTAGGCGGACTCGGCGTGCTGAGTGAAGTCGACGCCGGTGGTCTCGTCCTCGGGGCTGAGCCGGAATCCCATGAACCGGTCGATCAGTTTGGCCAGCCCATAGGACACCGTGAAGGCATAGGCGGCCACCACGACGGCGGCGAGCAGCTGCTTGGCCAGCTGGGTCAACCCGCCGCCATAGAAGAGGCCCTGTGGACCGGCGGTCATCACCTCGGTGGCCAGGAAACCGATCAGCAGCACACCCACCACGCCGCCGACGAAGTGCACACCGACCACGTCGAGGGAGTCGTCGTAGCCGAACCGGAACTTCAGGCCGATCGCAAAGGAACAGACCACGCCGGCGGCCAGTCCGACCACGACCGCGCCGAGGGTGTTGACGGTGCCGCACGACGGCGTGATCGCCACCAGGCCGGCAACCACCCCCGAGGCAGCGCCGAACGTGGTCGGCTTGCCGTCGCGGACCTGTTCGACGGTCAGCCAGCCGAGCATGCCCAGGCAGCCGGCGACCAGGGTGTTGAGGAAGATCGCGGCGGCGGTGCCGTTGGCCGCCAGCGCCGAGCCGGCGTTGAACCCGAACCAGCCGAACCACAGCAGGCCGACACCGAGCAGCACGAACGGCAGGTTGTGCGGGCGCATCGCGTCCTGCTTGAAGCCGATCCGCGGGCCGAGCACCAGGGCCAGGGCCAGCGCCGAGGAGCCGGAGACGATCTCGACGACCAGGCCGCCGGCGTAATCGAGCACACCGAGTCCGGCCAGCCAGCCGCCCGGACCCCAGACCCAATGTGCGACGACGGCGTACACCGCGACCGCCCACACCGGCACGAACAACATCCACGCGGCGAATTTCGCCCGGTCCGCGATGGCGCCGCTGACCAGAGCGGCGGTGATGATGGCGAACGTCAGCTGGAACGTCGCGAAGAGGAGTTCGGGTACCGAGCCGTGAGCCGTGCTCGGGGTGATGCCGAGCATGCCGAAGTGGTGCAGGCCGCCGATGAGACCGCCACCGGCGTCGTCCGAGAACGCCAAGCTGTACCCAACCAACAGCCAAGCCACCGTGACCAGCGGGATCGAGATGAAGCTCATCATGATCATGTTGAGCACGCCGGTGGTGCGGACCATGCCGCCGTAGAAGATGGCCAGGCCCGGAGTCATCAACAGAACCAGGGCCGTGCTGGCCAGCAGCCAGGCGGTGGCGGCCGGATCGATCTCGTGCATTTGGCGAGAATGTCGGCCGCGAGTTTCAACTGCGCGGCGAGCGTGTTTCAGCCGTGTTTCTGACTTCTCACGCTGTGTGCGCACGGCTTCTGCGCGCTTCTGGCACGCGGGTTTCTAGCGCAGGGCGGTTGATCGGCGCTCGGCACGACCCCCTGGAGGAAAACGGCGCAGATGCTCGCTAGTTGACGAAGTTCAGATACGAGCGTGATGGCGTCGGGCCACGCTGGCCCTGGTATTTCGAGCCCACCTTGTCACTGCCGTAGGGATGCTCGGCCGGGCTGGTCAACCGCAGCAGGCACAGCTGGCCGATCTTCATGCCCGGCCACAACGTGATCGGCAGGTTGGCCACGTTGGACAGCTCCAGCGTGATGTGCCCGGAGAAGCCCGGGTCGATGAACCCGGCCGTGGAGTGCGTCAACAATCCGAGCCGGCCCAGTGAGGACTTGCCTTCCAGGCGGCCGGCGAGATCCTCGGGCAGCGTGCACACCTCCAGCGTGGAGCCGAGCACGAACTCGCCGGGGTGCAGCACGAACGGCTCCCCTTCGGTCGGTTCGACCAGCGTGGTCAGCTCGTCCTGCTGCTTGGCCGGGTCGATGTGGGTGTAGCGGGTGTTGTTGAACACCCGGAACAGGTTGTCCAGGCGGACATCGACGCTCGACGGCTGCACCAGGGCATCGTCGAACGGCTCGAGGGCGAGGCGTTTCGCAGCGATTTCGGCGCGGATGTCTCGATCGGAGAGCAGCACCCGACGAGCGTATCCGCTACTTACCGATCATCTCCGTCAGTGCCGGCAAGGTGATGTCGGTGTGCGGGACGGTGATGGGTGTCTGCGCCGCGTGCACCGCCGGTGGCACCACCTTCTGTGCGACGGCGTTGATCTGCGGGTTGCTCAGCGCCGCGACGAGCAGCGGATTGGGCGGCTGGGCCGGAGCCATTGGCGGCGCAGCCACAGCGGGAACGATGTTGGGCGGCGGCATCAGCACCGGCGGCGGTTCGGGAGCCGGTGCCGGCGGCGCGAGCGGCTCGGCCCGCGCGGCCGGTTTCGACGCCTGAGTCGGCGGATCGCCGTCGCCTCCTTCCACGGCAAGCGCGACCACCAATGAGCCCGCCAGCACGAGTACCGCGGTGGCCACGATCATCGTCAGGGTGCGGACCAGTGGGTCTTTGACGGCGGTTGGCGCGGCATCGGGCTCTTCCGTTCCCGGCGTAGGCAGTCGCGCGGCACGGGGAACGAAGATCGACCCGGTTGCCTCGTCGGGTTCGGGAGGTGGGGTGTCGGCGCCGGCAAGTATCGCACCGCGGACCATCAGGAAGGCCGCGTCATCGCCGAGCGCGACGGGGCGCTCCATCACTGAATTGGCTTCCTCGACAAGGCTTTCCAAGCCAGTCACCGATCCGGCGATGACGACGGCGTCGATCGGTTCACCGAAGCTGTCGCAGATACCGCGCAGTGCCAGCACCGCGGTGGCCTCATCCGGGTCGTCGAGGGTGCGGCTACGCAGGTGTTGCGCACCATCCTCGCCGACGCCGGTCACGGCCAGCATGGTCGCGTCGGGTTCCACCACACACAGCGCGATCGAGTTCCGCCCCGTCGTCGTGCACATGTACTCAGCGGCGGCTTCGAGCGCATCGGAGGCGGAGGCCACCGCCACATTGGTGATACCGGCCTCCAGCAGGGAGTCGAGAACCAACTTGGCTTCGATGGAGACGGCGTCGGTCCAGGTCAGCACCACACGCACGACAGTGTTCCTGGTGGCCGAAGCCGCGGCGTACGTCCCGAGGACCGCGCTGACCACATGCTCGCTGAAGCCCGGTTGCTCGACGCCGATGCGGGTGTCTACCTCGAACGAGTCGTGGTCTATCACCGTGCCGTCGCCACACGCGCCCTCCACCAGGAGAAGCCGGGCGTCCCGCGACGTCATGGCAATGCCGATGACAACATCCATTCGTTGAAATCCCTCGGTTGATTTTGACCCGACCGGATTCGACGCTAGCGACGGGCCCTGAGAACCTCGGCCCGAGGATTTACACGACTCTCAGGGTCGGCTGCGCATGGCAATCATGTTCGTAGGTCGAATGTTTCGCCCCCAACCCTCAAGTCGATGGGTCGCCACTGGACAGCAGCGCGACTGGTGTGTCGGCGGCCTTCGCCGCGGGGCGGGCACCGACATCGGGCTCCCACGACGTCAATTTCTCAGACTCGCGGGGCCAAGCCCGCACCGCCTGCCCCATGGCCGCTGCGGGCTTGCTATCCTTCGTCAGCACCAGGCCGATGTAGTTCAATGGCAGAACATCAGCTTCCCAAGCTGAATACGCGGGTTCGATTCCCGTCATCGGCTCCACTGTGACCAGCATCAATGCCGTTCGAATCATTTGAACAGCAACCCACGATGTCACAACTGACGCGAAACCCGTCACTGGACTGCAACGTTCACCGACACATTCACGGGGGTTTGACCGACACCGCCAGGGCGAACCCGCCAGAAGTCCAGCGCACTTCGCTCTCGCCACGGCCTACTGTCAGTGAGCGCGGATAGCGTCCCAACGACGTCTGCTGCGTAAGGAGGGCTCGGTGCCCAACACACAACCGCGATTCCCCGTATTCACCTGGTTTGTGCCAATAGAAGACCCTCTCAACCTCCCCGAGAGTTACATCGCGAAGTTCACGGAGCCACGCACCGCAGGCGAGATTTGTCGGACGACCTCGCTGCCCGGCCCATGTTCAACCGCATGCGCGATGCCATCGAGGCTCACCTGACCATCGTGTTCGCCGCGCTGGCTGTCTCTCACGCCATCCAAACGCGCACCGGACTGTCGGTCGCCAAAGTCGTCAAGCTACTGCGGCCACTGCGCTCGGCGACCATCCACATCGACGGCGCCACCCCAGACCTTCCCACCCGAGACCTTCCCACCCGAGATTCCCGACACCGAACGCAAGATCCTCACCGACCTCGGGGCTTCAACCCTTCCATAGATCCAAGACGAAGTTATGCATCGAGATCAGCGGACGGCACCTTCTCCAGATCCGTCTTGGGCACATCTTCTAACCGCAGAACCAGTGTGCGCTGGTCGGTCGGGCCAAAAACCTCAGCAGCCAGATCGTGTGCTTTGCGAAACGCGCGACTAGCGAGCCGCTCATCGCCCAACCCCGCCAATGCGGACCCCTTCAGACGATAAAAATCGATCACTAACTCGTCCTCTTTAGCGGATTGAATCGCATTTTCTAGTATCGCCAAAGCCTCATTAGCGTTGCCGTGTCGAATCATCTCGTCCGCATAATCGGCCTGCAACTTGAGGGTGAGTCGATTGCTGCGACCAAGATCTTTTTTGGTCTGCTCGAAAGCATGTCGCAACCACCCCAGGTTCGTAATCGCGAGCCCAATTCCTTGCTTCAGCTCTTCAACAAATTTATTACACTCATCAGTGTTGTTAGCACTCCACAACGCCGCCAAGCGAGTAAGAACTTGTTGACGTCCGTAGATGTCGCCAAGCTTGTTGACCCAGTCGTGCACGTCCTCCCCAGCGAGGCTCTCGATCTGCTCTTCTAATGCCTGACGAGATGCAGCGCCTAACGCAATAACTAGATCGTCTGTGCTATCAGCCAGTGACATAAACAGCTCGTCTGGATCTCGCCGGGTAGGCAAGAAAATTGTTGGCCATTCATCCACTGCCGAGGCGGGTACATCCTTACTGCCGCGCTTATCCCCATCATGTACGAAAGCGAATCTTATATCAGGGTCAGGCGGACGCGGAAGTGCGCGTTGCAGGGCAACCAGATCACCACTACCAGATCCCCAAATTACAGTGATCTGTCGCGATAGACCAGGCTCGTGGGTGTTCAAAATGCCGCGGATAAGCGCCTGTCCCGATTCGTCTTCACAAAATATGACAATCTCGGATGGCGGGGCCGGCAGCAGGCTGTCACCAGCCGTTGGCTCATCCTTAGAATTTATCGCAGATACAACTCCCTTATTATCGGACCTCAGTAGCACGAAGCCCTCATGCAACCTAGCTTGCTTAATCATTTCCTCTGAATGAGTGGATAGAATAAGTTTCCAGTGATTGGAATGACATAGGTACAGCAGATGCTGTAGTAAAGAAGATATCCCGACCGGAGGTAGGAATGCGTCTGGCTCGTCGAGGAGGATGGTTAGGTTTTTGATATCCCGGTGGTGGTTTAAGATCCAGAAAAGAATATGAACACACAGTTCTCCGTGCCCCATCGTGAGCGATGTATATTTGTGATCGCCACGAGTAACTACAAAGTATGGAAACAAAAAATCATCGTCGCCCCATCGAAATTCTTGATAGGCATCTTCTTCATCGGGCGCCAGATCGATTTCATACCAGTCGATCGAAGAGTAGTTTTTTCCCACTACCAAATTCACTGCCGATTTCATGTCGTCAGATAGAACTAAAGGCGAGTAGTCATCCCAGAGGTCACCACGATCTGTCCTCGTTCCCAATAGCGTTAAAGTCTTGATAGCCAGACGATACAAATCAATATATACCGTGGGGACGTCATTGTCGCCGGCTAACGCACGAAGCACTCGCGTCTTACCAGCTCCGTTTCGGCCGCCTAGGATTATGCAGGGTTCCGATAAGTCCAGGGAAACGCTTTCCAAGACACTTCGCGGTTCAGTCGCATCCCTCTCATGCCGCTTCCTTAGCTGGAGCCACGACTGTGAGTAGGCGGCCCTTCTCATGATGACACCGGTTCTATTATGGGCGCTCCCCACCCAATTTCCTGTACAACCTCCGACAGATCTATTGGCGAAATACTTCGTTGCGAACTGACAAGGTGCCGAAGAAAGGCAGCCGAGTCTCGGCGGTCAGGTGTTCGAAGATTGACAAACGAAAAGAAGTGTATTGCGAAGTCGCGAATCAATACTGATGAGACATCCGTAACTCTATATGAAGCCCTATCCTCATACGCCTTAATAAGCCAGACCATGGCAGGATCAAATTCGCTATCGTCAAGATCGCTCGCACGCCCTTGGGAATGGCGTCGCTGCGATTCGAATAGCTGCAACAGCCCTTTGGGGAGATCTGTCACGATCGGCGCCCAACAACAGTAAACCAGCCAAGTCTGAAGTGTCCCCTTATTGAAACGAACTGGATACTCGCACTCATTAATCAGATCAAGCAACGCTCTTCCGGCGCTCCTGACGATTTCAAGGGTGTGATCTTGAAATGGTTCCTGTTGACGATAGCGCTGTTCGACCACGGTATTGTTGATATGCTTCCGCATATCGTTTACATCAATTGCGACGCATGCTCTCGCAATAATATCGTCGTACGCGAGCCGCATATTCCCGAGGCCGATAGCTTCACGACTTAGCAAGCCCATCTGAGTCAAATCGTTCACAAGAGTCTTTACTTGGTCCCGTGCCCTACCATGTAAAGCATTCCGTTTTTCCGCCGGCGTCAGAGTCGAGCCTTGATTCAACCGGAAGAACAGTTCATTCGGCTCGGCTGGGGTGTGGTCACGCAGAGTTACAGATTGCAACGGAAATCGATTTACGGCGCGCCGCACACTTTCAGGCAGGTCCGAGTAAGTCATGTTGTGCAGGGCAGCGATTGACTCATCATGGGGTTCGGTGTGGCCATCAATTTTAATCAAATCGGAAAAGAAATCGCGCACTGCGACCAGACGCTGCTGCCCGTCTAGTACGAGCTCGTTGCCGGCCGTATCGCGAACAATATGCACCGCAGGCACGTACCACTCTCGTAGTATCGTATCTACGAGGCGTTGCTTCCGTTTCAGGTCCCAGATTTCACCCCGTTGAAAATCTGGTTGCAGATCAAGTTCACCGTTGATGATCCTTGAAACGATCGTCTCAAGCTGAAGATCAGACCTGTCTAGCTTCAATTCATGACACCTTGCCTCGCCTATAGATACGCTCGCAATAACTTCGGCATTGCCGGTTGTGATGTTGATTTTAGACACATGGATCCAGGAAACGCCGTAGCTGACGATGAAACGGTTCGCTGAACCCAATCCCTGGTGCGCCGTTGCCACCGCCGCATCCTGGATAGCCGTGCACCGTTAAGTTTGTTGATCGCCAGGAATCAGACACCCAGCACACGCACCGTCTCGGCGCTGCAATCGACCGAAGCCGTGCAGCGAGTGTCCCTCCGTGTCACGTCAATGTCACAACTCGGTCGACATCGGACGGACGAGAGCGGACACTCGTGGATGCCCGACGCTGGTGACACCGGTCGCGGCGACAATAACGGACCTCGCAGGACACTACGAAACGACTTCCCAAGTTGAATACGCGAGTTCGATTTCCCGGCTCCAAACACGGTTGCTCAGCCCGTGCTCCAGCACGGCATCAGTTTCAGAATCCGCGCCTCGTGCCTTAATTGTCGCACAATTGCGCTGTACGGACATTCGCCGTACATTGGAGAACGGATACACGTCAGGAGGTGCCAACTAGTGGCTGCGAAGACGCAACGTGTGGAGTTCCGAACGGAAGAGGCGAGCTTGGCGCGCATCCAGCGGGCCGCCAGTGCGGTTCATGAGCAGACGTCGGAGTTTGTCCGCAAAGCCGCGCTTCAGCGGGCCGAAGATGTCCTGCGACACGAGCTAGTGACGCCCATGGAACCCGAACAGTTCGATGCCTTGATGTCCTCGTTGGATGTCGCAGATGCCGCACCACGACTCGCTGCAGCGGCGCGTAAGCCTGCGGCGTTCAAGAGGCGCTGGTGTGCTTCGCGTCCGCACGCTTGGATGACCACCACATACTTGAAGGGTTCGACTGCGGCAAGGAATCGCTGAACAAGTGGTTGCTCGATGATGCTGCGCGGGCGAACCGCAGCAGGATCGCGCATGTTTATGTATGGACTCCGCTCGAAGAACGCAGGGTTTGCGCTTACTTCGCGCTATGCCCAACCGAGGTGGTCCGGAAGGACGATGGACTATCGAGCAGCCTGGCCGGCGGATACTCCCGAATCCCGGGCTATCTCATCGCGCGGTTGGCGCTCGACCGTTCGCTGCACAGGAGCGGTTACGGAGAGCAGCTACTGGTAGACGCCCTAGGCAAGGCGGTAGCGGCTTCTGAGATCGGCGGCGGTCGCCTCGTCGTTGTGGATGCCGTCGACGCCGAGGCAGAAGCCTTCTACGTGCATTTCGGTTTCTCCCCGGTGAAGAACCGCCCAGGCCGCCTGGTCATGAAGGTTTCCACCGCCGCGGAGGCGCTTGGCGAACGCTACTAGGTTCCCACGAGACCGCTTGCGGCGCACTGCGTTAATCTTCCCGAGGCAGCGAGAGCCATCATCGGCAATCGAGGTTCACCGCTTTCGACGCCAGGGCGGTTAACCGCACGCGATCACAGCCGTGCGGTAGAAAGCGACGCAATGGCGGCGGAGAAACGACACACTCAATAGCCTTGCCCGCCAATAGTTTCCACAAAACTACGAAATCCGCAGCGCAACGGAGCCGCACCACGATGACACATACTCACAGCCTCCACACGGCTTCGCGTGGGATACTCGCGGGATGGGCAGCGCGCCGCAGCACGAGATGACCCGCACACCGGTCGACGAATTGTCGGCGTTCGAAGTCGCGACCCGAGACCTGGTGGGTGTCGCCCTGCGCAGCGTGGACCAGTTGGAGATCTCGTTGCCGCAGTTCCGGCTGTTGCTCGTCCTGCATGAGCGTGGCACATCAACCTCGACGGAGTGCGCCCAGGCGCTCGGCGTCGTCGGCTCGACGGTGACGCGCCTTGCCGACCGGTTGGACGCCAGCGGCCATCTGACCCGGGGCTCGGATCCCACCAACCGCAGCGTGGTCACCTTGGAGCTGACCAGCCATGGCCGCAAGCTGGTCCGACAGGTCAGCACCCGGCGCCGGCGGGAGCTGAGTCGGGTGCTGGACCGCCTCGAGCCGGCCGAGCGTGCGGCGTGCGCGTCGGTCTTGCGTCGCTTTCACGAACTGCTGGCCGCCGACGACGCGGACGACCTGAACCGTCCGATTCCCCTGTAAGCCATGGATTCTCAAGCAATTTGGCGCACGGTCGATGAACAGCGGGCGCAGCTGGCCGATCTTCTCGACACCCTCGACGCGGACCAGTGGGCGACACCGTCGCTGTGTCAGGGCTGGACCGTACGTGACGTCGCGGTCCACCTCACCCACACACAGTTGACCCGTGCGGAGATGGTCCGCGCGGTCCTGCGGTCAGGTTTCCGGTTCGATGCCATGGTGCGCCGATTGGCGCTTGAGGATTCCGCCGGCCCGCCCACCATCACTGCACGCTTGCGGTCCATGGTCGGCTCGCGCAAGCGTCCCCCGATGACCAAGGAAATCGATCCATTGATGGATCTGCTGATCCACACGCAGGACATCTGCGCACCCCTGGGTATCGACCGGCCGATGCCCACCGAGGCGGCGTCAGCGGTGGCAAAACACCTGTGGCACATGAAGTTTCCGTTCGCCCCGCAACGCGACCTACCGGGTTACCACTTCGTCGCCACCGACGCGGATTTTGCGGTGGGACCATCCTGGGGCGCACGACGTGAGGCGCCGATTCAGGACATCGTGATGATGTTCGCGCGACGCCGCGACGTGCCGGCCCCCGAACCGGAACCCGACGATAACGACGGCAACAACGACAGCGACTGAGTCAGCTGCGGTCGGCCGATACGGCGGGAGTGCGCGTCCCCGCCCACAGCGCAAAGGCCACCAGTGCAACGAGCAGTACACCAGTACCGAACACCGTCAGGTCGAACGCGCGGGCGCCCGGCCAGCCGGCCTCGGACCTGGCCGAGCCACGGAGGAACGGCACCACCACGAGGATGCCGATCGCCGTCACCGCCTCGACCAGCACGACCCGGGGAAAGTGCCCGACCGCCAGATGCAGGGCTGAACGGGTATCGCCGCCTGCCTGTCTGGACAAGATCTTCGGGATGAGAATCCGCATGTTGTAGGCACCGGCGATCAGCAGGGCGAGCACCAGAACCAGCTTGACCGTGAGGTATCGGCCATACGCGGTGGTGAACAGCTGACCGACGGTGCCGACATGGATCCACGACAACCACGTTCCGCTGACGATCAAAGCGCCCACCGAGAACAGCGCCGCAACGGCGAACCGTTCCCACGTCTGAATCCAGTCACGCGCCGCGTCGTCCTCGGAACCATCGGGTCCGCCTCGGCGCGAGGCGAGTCCGGCCACCGACAAGACCACCAGGCCGCCCACCCAGACCAGCGCGCCGATCACATGCGCAGCCGTCAGCACTTCGTGGGCCAGTACGTTGACGGTCGGCGCCGACAGGGGAATATCGGGTGTAGCACGGCGGTCAGCGTCGCCACCACCGCCACCGCGGCGGCAAGGCGACGTGAGGTTGTCGTGCGCATCAGCACCAGGCCGAGTGCCGCCGACAACGCACCCGCGAGCTGGGCACCGGGCAGCACCTGAACAGCGAGACCACTGCCCCGCCCCGGTGGCGAGAAGAAGAACTGCACGAGCGCGCCCACGGCGACCAGCGCTGCGGCCGGAAGTACCAGGGACCGAACCGTTTCCGCGACCACTCCGCGGTTCTCCGGCAGGGCGAGGACGGCGATGGACAGGCCGATGCCCACCGGCACCGAAAGGCTGAGCCAATGAAGGGCTTCGGTGGCCACCGCAACGAAACCCGGTGCGGGCGGTGCCGATCCGGCCATGGTGTGTCCTCACACTTAGTCTTCGAACTGCAAAACGTCTTCGAACTACAAAATCCCTGGACAAACCTAGCGCCACCGGCTTTGAATCAGCTATGTCCCGGATGGGGGACTGTCGCCGGTGCATCGTCCTCGAAGAAGCGTCGGATCTCGACGAAGCCGCCGCGCCGGTACGCCTCATAGGCCCAGATCGCCGCGATGACGGGCACGGGGCCGAACGTCACCCACCACCGCGACGAGGGCGGCACCAGCTCGGCGATCACCTGAGCGCTGGGCCGTCCGTCGACGACCGCGGGCAACCATTCGTGCAACAGGATCGTCAGCATCCGGGTGGCTTCGAACGGGCCGGCGGCGGTGGCCAGCACCCAACTGAGCGACGCGATGACCAGCGCCCACGGCCAGGCCAGCAACAACGACTGGTTGTCGACGATGTCGGCGGACGAGCGGATGGATTCGGCGATGAACAAGAACCCCAGTGCGACCAACAGGACACCGATCTGCGCGGCCAGCAGATCGTCGAGCACCGAGTTGGCCAGCTCATCGCCTTTGCGCGTCGGCAGCCCGAACGCCAGCGACAGCAGCCCGGCCAACAGTGCCAACAGCGTCAGTGCGGATGTCGAGTCGTCGATACGCATGAAGGAATCGGTGAGGATCCGCACCACCAGGCGGGAGGAAGACGACGGCGAGGTCCGGTACAGGATCATCACCACCAGCCCGGAGATGACGATCGAGATCATCCAGGCCACCACGGCCGCGCAGATGATCACCAGCGCCAGCGAGCCGATCACCGGAACCAGTTGTGCGTTCTCCGTGTCACCGTTACGGACCACCAGCAGCGGCACCAGCCCGATGGCGACCACGCCCAGGATGCGCACCACGATGGGAAGGGTGAAGCCGGCGATATCCCCGGGATCGAGGTCGGGATCGGAGCGGCGGATGGCGGCGACTTCGGCGCTCATCACCGACCGTGCCCGGCGGAACGACATTCTGCGCGCCACGAGGCGAATTTAAGCCGAACCCGCAGTCAGGGCCCGATGACACGCTCAGCGCAGGTACAGCTCGCCGCCGGTCGGGTAGCCGCCACCTTTGGTGGTGAGGTGCACATGGTCGTAGTGCCCGTAGCCGCCGGACTGCGCACCGCCGTCAGGCGTGTAATAGGTGCCCCGCCAGATGGCGTCCTGCAGCGCGAACTTGTCGGCGTTCTTGAGCGCGTAGGAGACGATCCGGTTGCCCAGCTCGATGCCCGCGGCGCTGCTGGCGTTGGGGATCATCACGTCCAGCGCCAGCCCGTTCGGGTGCCAGCGCAGCGCGTCCGGACGGACGCCGCCGATCTGATGAATCTCCGGGAAGTCCGCGCTGACGCTGCGGGCGGCCAGGATCGTCTTGACTTGCAGTCCCCGTTCCGGGGCGACGCCGACGGGCAGCAGCTGCGGAATGTTGATGACACGCCAGCGCGAGGCCGTGCCAGGCTGCGTCTGCGCCGCGCTCAGGGTGACGGTCTGGGCCACGGCGGTCGAGGCGGACGCGGCCGGTGCCGACACGATCTCCAGGCAGCAGGGCGGCACCTCGGTCGCGGGAGCCGCGGCAGGTTTGGCGGGCTCCTGTGCGGGGTATGGATGGGCATCAGCGCCGACGGCGAGGAACGCAGCGACCGGTGCCGCGAATGCCGCCGCAACGGCCGGGAGTTTGCGCCGCCGCGGGCTGGCTAATGCGTGTCGGCCCACACGGGCACCATACGGGCACTTCTGACGGATTACAGCAACCGCTCCCCCGTTCTGAGAGTTTCCTTAACCGCCTGTCAAGCTTGTCGTCGGCGTGTTTCGGCAGGTCAAAGGTCACAAATTGGTCACGGTAAAAACGATTTTCTAAGACTGCGCTCAGCGTCCCTCGGGGGCGTGCATCACCGCGGTGAACGTCATCCGATCTCCCCGGTACAGGGAGCGGCGCTGCTCGATCGGCACGCCATCCTGGTCGTAGGAGACCCGGTTGAGCAGAAACATCGGCGTGCGGCTGTCGACGGTCAGAAGTGCTGATTCGCGCGAGTCCGGAAGGGCGGTCTCGATGCTGTCGACGGTGCGCTCGAAGTGGATGCCACGGCTACGGATCTCGGCGTAGAGCGAGTCACGGTAGTCGAACGTCTCCCGGAGGCCCGGGTACCGGGCGGCCGGCAACTTGGTGGTCTCCAGTCCCACCCGTACGCCGTCGGTGGTCAAGACCCGCTCCAGCTGCAGGATGGGCGCGTCCACCTCGATCGCCAGCTGAGCCGCCAGGAGGTCATCGGCGATCAGGTCGCTCCAGCCGACCAGGATCCGCCCGCCGCTGCGGCCCTGCTCTTTGGCGGCCTCGGTGTAGGAGCCCATCGACAGCGGCTGCAGGATCTTGGGCCGCGCGACGACGGTGGTCCGGCCACGTCGTTCGATGCGGCCGGCCAGCAACAGCTCACGCAACGCCTGCCGGACGGTCTCGCGCGCGACGTCGAATCGGTCGGCGAGTTCTCGCTCCGCGGGAAATGGGTCGCCGACCGCAAGGTCATCGAGCAGTCGCTCGAGTTGGGCACGCACCACCTGATGCTTGAGCACCCGGGGTTCTGCACTCGCGGACACCCGCTCACGGTAGCAAGTGTTGGTCTAGACCAAAGACGTTCAATGCTGTTAACCTCGCGGCCTTCTTCGGTGCACCCGTTGGTATAGACCACCCCACAGGGTGTGGGGCGTGGCAGAACCGGCCTCATCGAGAGGTTCTGTCCGTCAAACGCTTCCACCCCGAAAGGTCCCGCCCGCCATGACGTTCCGCACCGCCTGTACCGCAGTTGCCGTGGTCGCCGCCAGCGCCGCCCTCACGTTGTCCGGATGCTCGACTTCCGATGACTCCGAGGCCAAGACCGCTCAGGGCTTTCCCCAAACCTTGACCTTGGCGGCGATCCCGGCCGAGAACTCCACCGACCTCAAGGCCAGTTACGAACCGCTGATCAAGCTGCTGGAGAAGGAGACCGGCGCCAAGGTCGACTTCGTCCAGGCTTCCGACTACGCCGGCGTGGTCGAGGGAATCATTGCCGACAACGTCGACCTGGCCTTCTTCGGGCCGTTCGCGTATGTGGTGGCCGGCGTCAACGGCGCCAAGATCACCCCGGTCGGCGCGGTGATCCAGGAACCGGGCGCCCAACCCGGCTACCAGTCCTACGGCCTGGCCCGCGCCGACGAATCGAACATCAACGGCCTCAAGGACTTCGCCGGCAAGAAGGTCTGCTTCGTCGACCCCGGCTCGACCTCGGGATTTCTCTATCCGACCGCCGGCCTGATCGAGGCCGGGGTGATCAAATCCGGTTCCGAAGCCGACATCTCCTCGGCAATGTCCCCGATCTACGCCGGTGGACACGACTCCTCTGCCCTCGCCATCGCCAACGGCGACTGCGACGCCGGCTTCGCGTTCGACACCATGGTCGACAAGACCATGATCGCCAAGGGCGATCTCAAGCCCGGCCAACTCAAGACCATCTGGAAATCCGAGATGATCGCCGGATCGGTGGCCGCCGCCAACGACTCGCTGGGCACCGAGGCCATCGACAAGCTCAAGACGATCTTCACCGACAAGGCCAACGTCACCAACCTTGAGGCAGAAGGCTTTTGCCAAGGTGACGCGTGCCGGATGACCGACGAACGCGCCTGGGGATTCGCACCGGCCCAGGATGCCGACTACGACGGAGTACGTCACGTCTGCGACGTCACCGGCTCCGAGAAGTGCAAGGGCTGAGAACCAGTGAGCACCAACGGCCCTCACCATCCCGTCGCGGGCGACGATCTCGTCGTCATCGCCCGCGACGTGACCAAGCGCTTCGGGGACACCCTGGCGCTGGACCGGGTCAGCCTCGACGTCCGACGCAGCGAGATGCTGGTACTGCTCGGTCTGTCCGGCTCGGGTAAATCCACGCTGCTGCGCTGCCTGAACGGACTGCAGCCCGTCACCTCCGGCAGCGTGGAAGTCGGCGGCACCCACGTCGACACCGCATCGGCCAAACAGCTGCGCGCGCTGCGCCGCAATGTGGGGTTCGTGTTCCAGCATTTCAATCTGGTCGGCCGGTTGAGCTGCCTGGAAAACGTGTTGATCGGTGGGCTCGGGCAACTGCGGCTGCCCCGCTACGGCGCGTTGACCTACCCGAGGGCCATGCGGGCCGAGGCCTTGGGACATTTGGACCGCGTCGGTTTGGTCGACTACGCCGACCGGCGCGCCGACACCCTCTCCGGCGGCCAACAGCAGCGCATTGCGATCGCGCGCACCCTGATGCAGCGGCCCGGCCTGGTGCTCGCCGACGAACCCGTGGCATCGCTGGATCCCGAGAATGCCGACGTGGTCATGGATCTGTTGTTCCGTGTGTGCATCGAGGAGAAGCTCACCGTGGTGTGCACACTGCACCAGGTCGACCTCGCGTTGGGTTGGGCGCACCGACTGGTGGGTCTGCGCAACGGTCAGAAGATCCTGGACCGCCCCGCCGTCGGGATGACTCGCGACGACGTCATGGAGATCTACCAACGCGTCGACCCCGCAACACATTCGGCGGCCCGGCCGTCGTGAGCACCGACCTCACCGAACGCTCCGCCCCGCCCGCGCCGGCAGCCCGCCCGCCACTGCCCGGCTTGCTGCACCTGGTCACCGTCGGTGCGCTGCTGGCCACAATCGTCGCCGCCTGGTCGATCGACTTCGCCCCGACGACGCTGCTCAACGGTTTCGACGACGTGGCAGCGCTGCTGCAGCGCATGCTGCCACCACGACTGGACGACCCGGGACGGATCGCCGGGCTGGCGGTCGAGACCCTGCTGATGGCGGTACTGGGTACCGTGCTGGCGGCGATCGCCTCAGTGCCGCTGGCCTTCCTGGCCGCCCGCAACACCACACCGCATCCGGCGGTACAGGCCGTGGCGCGGGCGATCATCACCTTCTGCCGGGCCATGCCGGACCTGTTGTTCGCCGTGTTGTTCGTACGTGCCCTCGGAATCGGAGTGCTCCCCGGCATCCTCGCGTTGGCCCTGCATTCCATCGGCATGCTCGGCAAGGTGTTCGCCGATGCCATCGAACAAACCGGCCCTGGACCGCGCGAGGCGGTGCGCAGCACGGGCGTCGGCTATCTCCGCGAAATGCTCAATGCCGTGGTGCCGCAGGCCGTCCCGTCCTGGATCGCGACGTTCATCTACCGCATCGACATCAACCTGCGCATGTCGGTCGTCCTCGGTTTCGTCGGCGCCGGCGGCATCGGTTTCGCGCTGCAGGACGCCTTGCGGGGCTTGATCTATCCGCGGGCACTCGGCATCGCCTGCGCCATCTTGGTGATCATCGCCGCCATGGAACTGCTGTCCATCGTGATCCGGCGGATGCTGTTGGACTCTGGTCACTCGAGCCCGGCCCGCGATCGCGTCGCCCGCTTCGTGTTCGGCGGGGCGCTGGGCGGGGTGTGCGTGATCTCCCTGGTGGTGCTCAAAGTCAGTCCGCTGTCTCTGGTCACCTGGGTCGGTCCGGCGATCGAGGTGTTCACCCGGATGATCCCACCCGACTTCTCGGCGCTGGGCAGCGAATTGTTCACCGCCGCTGGGCAAACCGTCGCGATCGGTGTGGTTTCCACGGCGATCGGCATCGTGCTGTCGATTCCCGTCGGAATCCTCGCCGCTCGCAACGTCACTCCACATCCAGCGGTGTACTGGGCGGCACGGGCCTGGATCCTGGCGGTACGGGCGGTACCCGAACTGATCCTGGCCGTGGTGTTCGTCGCCGCGTTGGGCCTCGGCCCGATCGCCGGAACGTGCGCGCTGGCCATCGGGTCGGTCGGTTTCCTGGCCAAACTGGTCGCCGACGCGGTCGAGGAGATCGAGCCCGAGCCACTGGAGGCAATTCGGTCCGTGGGCGGCGGCTGGTGGAAGATGTTGTGCTCCGGGGTGATCCCGCAAGCCATGCCCGCCATGGTCGGCTCCAGCCTGTACTTGTTCGACGTCAATGTGCGGACCTCGACGATCCTGGGCATCGTCGGCGCGGGCGGGGTCGGCTACCTGCTGTTCGAGTCGATCCGCACGCTGAACTTCGACGTCGCCGGGGCCATCGTGATCGTCATCTTCGTGATCGTCTACGCCATCGAAAGGTTGTCCGGATGGATTCGTGCGCACCTGGTGTGACGGTGGCCGCGGTCTGGGCCGGCACCTCGGACATCAGGTTGAGAACGGTGCCGATTCCCGAACTCGGGGCCGGCGAGGTTCTGGTCCGGGTCCGGTTGGCCACGGTGTGCGGCAGTGATCTGCACACCGTGAGCGGTCGGCGCCCCGCGGCGTGCCCCTCGGTCCTCGGTCATGAGGCGGTCGGTGAGGTTGTCCATGTCGGCTGCGACGCGAATGTCCGAGTAGGCCAACGCATCATCTGGTCAGTGACCGTGGCATGCGGCACCTGCGGGCGCTGCCGGTCCGACCGGAGCGCCAAATGCGAGTCGGTGCGCAAGGTGGGCCACGAACCGTTCGACGGGGACTGGCCGTTGTCGGGTTCCTATGCCGCACATGTGGTTCTGCCGCGTGGCACCACGATTGCCGTGGTGCCCGAGGCACTGCCCGACGCGGTGGCGGCACCGGCGGCATGTGCAACGGCGACAGTGATGGCCACCTTGGAGGCCGCCGGTGACCTGTCCGGACGGCGGGTACTGATCGGTGGGGCAGGCATGCTGGGGCTCACCGCGATTGCGGCCTGCGCCGAGGCCGGAGCCGACGTCCAGGTGATCGACCGCAATGCCGACCGGATGGCGGTGGCGACGCGGTTCGGTGGCCGGGCCTCCGACAGAAATCCGGTCGACGTGGCGATCGACTACACGGGATCTTCCGCGGCGGTCTCCGATGCGCTGGGTCGCCTCGACATCGGCGGCACCCTGGTGTTGGCCGGGTCGGTGACCCCGGGCCCGGCGCTGGCGGTGGACCCGGAGACCGTCGTGCGGCACTGGTTGACGATCACCGGTGTGCACAACTACGAGCCTCGACATCTGCACGGTGCCGTGGACTTTCTCGTCCGCACCCGCGACCGTTACCCGTGGCAGAGCTTGGTCACCGAGCCGGTGCCGCTGTCCCAGATCGACTCGGCGCTGCGTCCACCGCCGGCAGGTAAGCTGCGCCGGGCAGTCTCACCCTGACACCGGGAAAGCTCAGCCCTGGAAGACGCGGATCCAGTCGACCAACATCTCGGCGGGGTAGTTGCCACCGCTCGGATCGCGGCCGCCCGAGCCGCCGACGGCGATGTTGAACACCGGCACCAAGGTGTAACCGGGATCGTTGAAAGGCCAGTCCTGCAAGGAATTTGCCGGCACCTCGAAGAAGGGCTCCATGCCGGGGGCATAGTCCTTCCAGAAGTACATACCCTGCGGCGTCCACGACATCCGCCAGGTGTGCCACGCACTGTCGATCGGATGCGGGTCGGTGGCGAACGACTCACCGTCCAGACGCGCATGCACGGTGGTGCCCGACGGCCAGTCGCGGTTGCCGTACCACTCCACCAGGTCGACCTCGCCACCGCGGACCGGGTCATCATTGAGCAGCCAGAACGCCGGCCAGGCTCCGTCGGTGAGGCAGTTGAGCTTGACCCGGGCCTCCCACGTGGTCCCGATACCGCCACGCCAGTTGCCGACGACCTTGGCGCTGGCGTACTTCTCCTGGACCGTGGTGCCCGGGCCGCGCGTCGCACGGATCACCAGGTTGCCCTTGCCGTCCTGGAAGGCGTGCTCGGTGTCGGTGACATAGCGGCCCATGTTGAACGGCTTGTCCCACTCGACCGGGTTCTTGATGGTCTCGCGCTCCGGGATCAGATGCCACCACGTCGGGTCGGGCGGAGCGCCGGCCGGACCGTTGAACTCGTCCTGGAACAGGAACGTCGGCGACGGCGCCGCGGCGCCCGGGGCGGTGGAACCGCCGGGAGACGGCGCGTTGGGGCCCGGTCCGGGCGGATTATCACCAATTGCCGGGTCGGCGTTGGCCATCCCGGCCGGCAACGCGGCGGCTGCCACCCCCAGACCCATCATGAACATCACACTGCGACGATCCATCTCAGGCACAGCAGAACCTTAACCGAACTCTTACCCACATTTCCGAAGGCGGTCCAAGTTCCCAGGAGCTCGAACAGGTTTCCGCAGGCTAGGGGCACAGGGCTGGCGCGTCGTCACGCACCGGGGCTTCGGCAGGCAGGGTGTAGGTGACGACCACGTCGGCGTCTTCGGCGCCTTCATTGGTCACCCGGTGCACCACGCCGCCCGGAATCATCACCACCTGGCCCGCGGTGCACGTCACCGGCGAGCAGTCGGGTGCCGTTTGCACCACCACAGCACCATCGTTGATCACCGACTGCTCCGGCCCGGGGTGGCGGTGCCAGCCGCTGCCGGCCCCCGGTTTGAGAACAAGGTTCTGGACGTACAGGGTGGTGGGCTGCCCCGCGGTGACAACCCAGATGGGCGTGGTGGTAGTGCCCTGGCCCAGATCGGTGCGCACCACCTCACCTTCGGCGGGTGTGGCGGCGGCGGGCGCGGCCAATACGCCTGGGGCGGCGGTGATCATGGCCCCGACTGCGATCAGGTGTACGAGCCTCATCTGCCCTCCCGGTGTTGACCGAAAGGTACAGCGACCGGGTCAGGCCGTCAGGGATACGGCTGGAACGGGTTCTGCGGCTGCGGCTGGTACGGGTAGGGGTTCTGCGGCTGGTACGGGTACGGATTCTGCGTCTCGCCGCGGTTGGGTACCTGAATCGGAATGGGCACCGGGACAAACGGCACCGTGACGTACGTCGTCGTCATCGGATTGGTGGTCGTCGTCGTGGTGGTCGGCGGCGTGGTGGTCGTGGTGCTTGTGGTCGTCGACGGTGTCGTGGTCGTCGTGGTTGTGGTGGTCGTCGTCGGGGGAGGCGGCGTCGTCGTCTGTGTGACGACACGCGTCTCGGTCACCGGCGGCGGCGGGGCCTGCGTCACCGTCACCGGCGGCGGCGCGGGCTCTTGGGTCACGGGGGCCGGTGGCGGCTCGACCGCCGGCGGAGGCTCGACCGGGCTCGGCGCCACCTCCTGCGGCATCGGCTTGGGTTCGGCGGTCTTGACGTCGGTGCTCGGTGCCGTACCGGTGGAGCTCGTCAACGCGTACGTGACGCCGCCGATGGCCACCACGACCAGGGCGACGGCCACCGCGAACACCGTCAACGGCAACCGCTGCCAACCGTCGCGTGGTTGCTCGATCGGCCCGGTGGGCGGTACGTACTGCACAGCCGGACGGGCTGCAGTCTCACTGCCGTAGGACTCGACCAGATCCGGCCCGGTGTAGGGCACCACGTCGTCGCCGGCTTGGTCTTCCGACCAGGCCAGCGCGCGAAAGGTCGACGAGCCCTCCTCCACCGAACCGGTTGCCTCCGTCGGCATTCCAGCTGTCGGAAGGGCCGCCGCGACACCCAGGGTGGAGGCCATGCCGGTGTGCGCGTCGGCGTCGGCCAGGTAGGCGGCCGACAACGCGGCGCCGATCGCGCCGTCCAGCGCCGGTTGCGGTGTCGTCACCACCACCGCATGGGAATGCTCCGAAAGTTGTTGCGTCACCAGGGGAATGCTGGCGCCGCCACCGATGGTCACCACCGCCGAGATCGCCGGCCAACCGATACCGTTGCGCTCCAACGCCTTTTCCAGAGCGTCCAACGCCCCCGACAGCGGCGTGCGCATCAACGACTCGAGTTCGGTCCGGGTCACTCGCACGGTGGCGGAATACCCGGGCAGCTCGACCCCCAGATCCGTCGCGGTGTCCGCCGACAACCGTTCCTTGGCCTGACGGCATTCCTCGCGCAGCCGGGCCAGCGACCCGACCGCCGCGGTACCTGCCGGATCGATCCCGCCGGCCTGGGCGACGCCGTCGAGCACATGGCTCAGCAGGGCCTGGTCGATCTGGTCTCCGGAGAAATCCGGATACCGGACGGTCTCGTCGATCGGTTCGAACGCCGCGGCGGCGTCCGCCAGCGTGATGCTGGTGCCTCCGCCGCCGAAGTCGAGCAACGCCACCACACCATTGGCCGGCAGGCCGGGGTTTGCCCGCAGCGCGGCCAGGGAGGCGACGGCGTCGGGAATCAGCCGGGCGGGCATTCCGTCGCGGGACAGGTTCGGATTGGTGCGCAGCGCGTTGCGCAGGGCGCGCATCGTGGGCGCGCCCCAGTGGGCGGGCACGGCGATGGCCAGTTGCCCGGACGGGCCGCCGGCCAACTCGACCATCGCGTCGAGGGCCTCGACCAGCAGGGTGTCGGCGGGATAGGAGGAGCCGTCGGGCGCCACCAACGGCACCGGGTCGCCGACCCGCTCGACGAATCCGCTCAGCGTGACACCGTGACCGGATTCGGGCACACCGACCTGCGGCGTCCGGTCCGTCGACAAGGTCAACACCGAACGCCGGCTGACAGGTTGATTGCCGACACGCGCCGCAACCAAGTTGGTGGTCCCGATCGACAACCCCAACGGGCTAGAGTGCTCAACCATGTCTACCGCTCCTCTCCGGGTGCTCGGAGCTGTGCGTTTGTCGAAACTGACAGACGAATCAACCTCCCCCGATCGGCAGCGGGAACGTATCGAGTGGTGGGCACAAGGCAACAAGCCTGCCACGGTTGTGTCGATCTCAGAAGATATGGACATATCCGGGGCGGTAGACCCATTCAAACGCGCATCACTCGGCAAGTGGCTTACCGACACTCCCCCAGAACCTTGGGACGTCCTGGTGGCCTGGAAGCTCGACAGAATCTCTAGGTCTTCGATGGACACCGAGACTCTGTTGCGCTGGTGCCTGGAGCGTGGCAAGCGCATCGTTTGCGTAGACGACGGGATCGACACCGATACCCAGATGGGACAGGTGTGGGTAAAACTCGCCTCGATCTTCGCCGAGGTCGAACGCAACGCAATCAAAGAGCGGACTACCCAAGCCCGTAAGAAGCTGCGGGCTGAAAGCCGGTGGGCCGGTGAGACCGTGCATTACGGGCTCAAACCGCAGAAGCTCCCCGATGGTGGATGGAAGCTAGTCCACGACACCGTGGCAGTAGAGGTAATCCGCCGTATCGTCTCCGACGTCGTGCGCGGTGATTCTGTCCAGTCCATCGCTGACCGGCTGACCGCCGAGGGTGTCTCGTCTCCGAGGGATCGACAGAGGGAGCTACAGGACAAGCCGACGACGGGAGCAGCCTGGAGTACCACGACGCTGCACCGGCTGCTGGAGTCCAAGACTCTGCTCGGGTACACCGTCCACCGGGGAGATGCAGACCCCGAGGTTATGAAGTCCGAGCCGATCCTGTCAGCGTCGGAATATCGTTCGCTGCAAGCTGTTCTAGACCTCCGCAAGCGTCCGAAGACGACCAACCGCACCGGCAACGCTTCCCCGCTGCTCGGTATCGCGGTCTGCCTGGAGTGTCAGCGTCCGATGCACCAAAAGTCCCAGCTGGCCAAGGGCAAGAGATACCGCTATTACTACTGCCCGGAGAGGCCCCGACACGGCGATCAGATCACCGCCCAATGGCTGGAGCAGGTTCTAGAGGAAGCGTTCCTAGACGAGCTCGGGGATACCGAGGTTTACGTGCCGGTGATACTCCCGGCGTCGGACCACACCGACGAGCTGGAAGCGGCACGTATGCGGCTAGAGGTAATCACCGAGGCTATGCGTAAGGCGACATCGCTCGCTGTCATGGAGACGCTCGCAGAGCAGATCTCAGAGCTCGACGCTCGGATAGTTGAGCTGGAGGCTCTGCCGGTCCAGCCGGCCAGGACGGAACACGTTGCCACCGGGCAGAAGTATCGGGAGCTTTGGGAGTCGCTCGACTCCGATGCCGATGCTAGACGGAGACTGTTGCTCGACTCCGGTATCCGGTACGAGGTCCTGCTAGAGGGCAGGACCCGCAACCAAGGTGGGGCTTTCAAGAGCAACCTTCATGTGCCGGATGACATTCGGGACAGGATGACGATGCGCTGACCGGCTGACTTCATCAGCCGCCCTCACTTGTGCCACGGCCATCGCAGAGGCATCCGAAGCGGAAACCACCGGCCCGTTGCACGGATGATCTTTTCGGCTTCTTTGGGATGCAGATGCGTAATCAGCGCAGAGAACCCCAGCCACACACAAAACGTGAAAGCGGAAGTCATAGCGATGGCGATTGCGAAGCCCAGAGCGGTCATGACGCACAACGTAGAGGTTTCCGCATCAACTTGAAACCATCCCTGTTAGCAATCCTGTGAGCGGAATGTGGATAACCGCGCCTACACCCGACCTATCCCTGTGTATAACTCGATTCACAAGCGCTCAAATCCACAGAGACCGGGACCATTTCCGCAGGCCAAGGCAAAAAACCATGAATGTGGATCAAACTTTTCAAGAGCGGTCCCGGCGTGTCGCCCGCGTTTGACACTCCCCGGCTTTCACGTCCTCCCCAAATGTGCTAGCTAATAGCTCCAAATCCCAACGCACCAGATCTATTGCCGCCACCACGGCTGGGTCATCGGGGTCCCAGCCGTCTTCTCATCGCTTCACGTTCGATTTCATCCATACCCGGTTAGACGTTGAGTCGGGCTTCCCGGTTCCATGAATCCTTGGCACGGTGGTCCACCGATAACCACATCGACATCACCCACCTTTGCCCGGTGGAAGTCTCGGAAGCCATCGGCCAGAGGCCTCGATGATCTTGGCAGCGTGCTTGGGATGAGCGTTTGCGATGCCGTTGCAGTAGGTAAGCCATAGACGTAGCGCGACGAGCGAGAGCACTCCGAGAGCGATGAGGGTCAAGATCCCGAAAGTCATGCATAAAACGCTATTCGAGCGAACCGACGCGCACATGCCGTCATGCCGCGTTATGAACACATGAGAAGTTATCCACAGCCGGCGAGTATCCGCATTACCGCTGGCCGGAGAAGACATTGCGCCTTCTCCACCGTTAAGCGCGAGAACATACTGTTCGCGAGGATGTAGAAGTTCACGACCTCCGCAGCGAGCTCTAGTTTCGCGTTGATCGCGACCGCAATTGCACAATCTCCGGCTCGACGTTCAGACCATCTATCGTGAGCAGCCCTACCGCTTGCTCACATCGTCCGACTTCCATGCCGGTCACAGTCCAAGCGGCCTCGCCTCCGTATCCGGTAGTGCAGGAGCCGATACCCAACCTTCCGGTATGTCCGAGCACAACGCTCGTTTGGAGCGCCTTCGCAGCGCGCAGAGCGGTATTGCCGGCGATCTCGCTTGGCTCGCAGCCGTCGATTCGACACATCGTCACCCAGCCGGGGCCGATGCTGTGGACGTCCTGTAGTTCGATGACCCCGTGCCGTGGATCGAACTCCCCCGCGTGGATTCCGATAGGCCCCGCGTAGACCTCCCGCAGTTGGTCAAGCATCGGAATAGACGCTTCGAAGCAGACAACCTCGTCGGGACGCACGTCCGCGATGCATCGCGCCAACCACGCCAGCGCGTCAGCCTCGACCGTCTTCCCTAGCTTGCCTGTAATCACGATTCGAACCGTCACGTGAGGCATCGTAGATGCTTGACATCGCACGAAAACCGCTGCCAGGTAGCTATTTCCGATCTGTTCCGGCTAGCAGCTTGCGCGCACTTTCGGTTGCTTCACCACCCTCGCGGCCTACAACCGCCTCGGTGAGAAACCCTTTATCCCTAGCTAGCCTGATGTGACGCTTGACGGTCGATAGCGGTCTACCCAGCTCCACAGCCAACCGCGCTGAAACGTCCCTGCCTTGGGGTGCCAGTTCCTCGTATGCAACCGCCAGCCGTGCCAAGTAATCGTCACTGACCGTCCCACGTCGTGGTTCCGCAACCTCACGGACCACGTCCTTGGCAATCTTCCCAGCTACTGCCTCAAGGTTCGGCATCAGGCCTGAACCAAACTCGCGTCTCGCAAATTCTTGAATCTGCTTTGCCGCGTGCATTAGTTCGGCATAGCCCAGGTTGCCGCTGACCTTCACCATCACCAGTTGACCGTCCTCGTAGCCGGTCTCGATGTCGGGGTTCATCTTGCGAATCTCCATGATCTCGACCGTATCAGAACGGTATTGACATAGTCGACTGTCTCATGAGACGGTCTATCCGTCAGCGGAGACGATCCGAATACAGAGAGGGAACGCATGGAGAGCCGAACTTTTAAGTACCCGTACCCAACAGACATAGAGGAAGACGCAGGGGTCTTATCCATCGCAGAGCTGGCCGCACAGCGCGGTCGTCGGGTGGCTCACCTAGTCGGGGAGCTGGTCTATGCCGGGTTGTTACATGAGGCGAGTACAGACCCACGGTGCCGGCAAGCGTGGCCCGGTGCGTTCCGGTGGCACGCTGACGATTGCGAGTGCAGGTTCATCCCAGGACCTCACCCCGACCTCGTAGAGGTTGCGTCGTGACGCAGAACCGAACCTACCGACTGGAGAACTGGAGTACGGAGGATCTGGAGTACCTCGGAGGATCGTTCGCCAAAGGCCTAGATCGACAGGTAGCCACAAAAGAGTGGCTAGACCTAGAGGCAGATATGCCGCTGATGCCCGAGGAATCGAAGTCATCGAAGAAGTGGGAGCCCGCAGCGGGTTACGAGACCCCCGCTACAAAATCCCACGACCACAGAGGCTCAGCGTTCGCCGAAACTCGCATACCCGACGAGAACACTCCTGTGGGAGGTACGGGACTGTTCAACCACGAGCCCACCAAACGGGGTGGGAGACGAGATCTTCACTCGGGCAAGGCTGCTGACGTTGACGCGGTAAAGAACACAATGCCAGCCGGCACGTGGCACGTGTCCAAAGGTTGGGCAGACGAACGATCGCTTAGCGACGAGCTGCTAGGTCGAGCGGTGATAGGTGGAGACCGATGGTCGGAAGCGTTGACGGTGTGTCGCTGCGGAAACGAGATACCGGAGGGTCGACGCAAATACTGCTCTGAAAGCTGCTCGACTGTCGGAGGCAGGGAGCGACGCAACAAACGGAGACGAGCAGGCCGCAAATGGCCCAGGGACGAACGAGGTTGGTACGTCCAGTCACGTCCCCCGGTGAGACGTCGCAGGCTCAACGTGTGGCACTACGACGAGCATGAAACAGCCGTCACCCACACCGTTAGCAAGACCTACCGGCTTCGCAGTCCGTGGAGCAAGGCAACTAATGTGTGGAAGATCACAGACATGCATGGCCGATTAGCTTGTTAAGTATGGGAACGGTGTATATGATTCGCCGCTTTCTCGTCTAGCGTGCTCCGCTGTCTGACTCCCAGTGTTCGACGCACCTAGCCCACCGGACAGCACTGTCCGGGCTGACTCCCCGACGTTCGCTTGCGTCGGGGAGCCGGGGGCTTTTTTGACGACTTACCGATACAGCTATCGAAATTGAAAGGACCGCCAACTATGGATGAGATCCGTTGCCGCAGTGGGCGGCACGTTATCAAGTCATCGCAGGATCGCCGGCCTAACGGCGGCTGCATCCGCTGCCAGCGCGAGAACCAACGTAGGTACTCGCAGAGGATCAGAGATAAGGCCAAGATGGCTGACCAGCTAGCCGAGATATTCGCTCGACCGACGCTTGCCGAGCTTTCTGCTCGGCTGCTGACCGCCGTGGAGCCGACACCGTGAACGTCTTTGAATGGTCGAAGCTGTATTTCCGCAGCGCCGACCGGAACTTGCATGAGACAAAGGCGACGATGGCCGCGCTGATGACCTACGCGGACTTCGATGACCTTACTTGCTACCCCTCACAGCGGACGCTTGCGAAGGACACCGGGGCATCGGTTGACACGGTAAGCCGGCACATCCGAAAGAATGTGGAGGCCGGATGGCTGCGAAAGATCAAGCAAGGCAACTCATACAAGAGAGCTACCGAATACCAGCTCTGCACTCCCCGCAGGGACGCAGGGAGTCCATCGACACCCACGGACCAACTCCCCGCAGGGACGCAGGGAGTACCCCCGGCAGCCGTGCATCCAACTCCCTGCACCGATGCGGGTAGTACTACCCGCAGGGATGCGGTCCTAACTACTCATACAACTACTCATGAACCACCCATACAGGGTGGTTCTTTAGAGAACCACTTCGATCCTTGGGAGGGATCGAGTGGTGTTGATCCTTCACCCATTGCAACCAATGAGATTCCGACTCCCCGCAGGGATGCGGGTAGTTCACCTGTCACCGATGGGGGTAGTTCAGATCCGTGGGGACCTCCCCCGACGTCGGAATACGTGGAACCGAAAGACGTTCGGGTCCCCTGGCCTAGAAACAAGCCGCTGCCGTCCGATCCGTGGACGACTTACGTCGACGACGAAACCGGCGAGATACTGAGCCGCTCTTAGAGCGTCTCGAGCCCCACCACACCAACCAACACACGTTAGGCCCGCAGCGTCGAAGCTAGCGGGTCTTTTTCATGCCCCCAGGAAGGAGGCAAGGTGCTAGATGGCTAGTTCACCTGGAGGCCACGAGATCGGCAGGGTGTCCGTAAGAGTCGTCCCAGACTCTGACGGATTCCGGCAGAAAGCACAACGGCAGCTAGACCGTGAGACTGACGGGGTCGAGGCCGAGGTACGGGTAACCCCGGACCTAAGCAGATTCCGCGAGCGGATCAGAGCCGCAACCCACAACCTAGAGGCCGACGTACGGCTGAACGTCGACAGGTCGAGTATCGACAGGTTTCAACGTCTGGCCGCTGTTGCGGTCAATAACGTACGGGCTCCGCAGGTATCCGCTCCGTCGATGCCCAGGACCGGACTGCCGCAGGCTGACTTAGCGGTTATGGCCGCTGCTGTATCCGCAGCGCTGTTGGCGGTCGGGCCGGCTGTCGGCGTGCTGACAGGCGCGCTGCTGACGTTGCCCGGTCTAATCACCGCTGTAGCTGTCCCAGTGGGAGCACTCGCCCTCGGCATGGACGGACTGAAGAAAGCCGCCGAACGGCTTAAAACCCCGTTCGAGGATCTCAAGGCGACGATGAGCAGAGCCGTAGAGAGCCAGTTCGGACCAGTGTTCGACAAGCTCGGTTCTGTCTTCCCGATGCTGGCCTCTGCACTGCCCAAGGTCACCCAGGGCATGGCCGACCTGGCCCAGTCTGTGGTGGACACGATCACGTCATCCGGCGGCATGGCGAAGATCGAAGGAATCATCTCCAACATCGGCACTGCGCTATCTACGGCAGCACCGGGCGTCGGTTCGTTTACCAACGGGCTGCTGACGCTGGCCGAAAAGCTATCTACCAAGCTGCCGGGGATCGCTACGTGGTTCAACGACGTCGGAACGAAGTTCGACGCCTGGATTACCCAGATGAACGACAACGGCAAGCTAGACAAGATCTTCGACGGTCTGGGAACGCTGTTCTCGTCGGTAGGTACCGCGCTCGGCACGATCATGGATAAGGGTCTGGACTTCTTCGATAACCCCGAGGCTGTCGAACGGTGGGCTGTCGCTATTGAAAAGATCGGAGCCGGACTAGGCGCGATCATCTCGGCTTCTAACGCTATGTCCAATTCTGGCTTTACGTTTGGCATCGTCGGGATGCACGACGAGATCGAAAACCAAGGTGGATACGGCAAAGTATTCGAGGGTTTTAAGGAAACCAACGCCAAGCTGTGGGAGACGGTCAAGTCCGCAGCTAGCGGAGCGTGGGACTGGATAACGACAAACACGTCTACCGCGTGGGAGGCGATCAAGAACGCTGTCTCCACCGGGATAGACGGTGTGGTGTCGTTCGTCCAAGGTCTCCCCGGCAGGATCACCGCAGCTATCGGAGATCTCAGTGGCACCTTGGTAGCCGCTGGTAAGTCTCTGATGGACGGGCTGCTGAAAGGGATTACGTCCGCTTGGGAGTCGGTTAAGTCGTTCGTCTCGGGTATCGCCGGGTGGATCGCAGACCACAAAGGTCCTCTGCCGTACGACAAAAAGGTGCTTGTACCCAACGGTCAGGCGCTGATGGAGGGCTTGCAAGCAGGTCTGACGTCCGGCTTTGAACCTGTGCTGGCTAAAGCCAAGTCGATGGCTCAACAGATCTCCGAGGCTATGTCCAACGGGACCAACGTGGCCGACCTGCTCGGCGGTAAGAAGCTCCCCGGTCTGACGCAGATGCTCGATGAGCTCGCAGCCGAACGTAAGACGTTGCGGGTCCAGCTCGACAGCACCCCTGACAAAGAGTCTCGGAGGCAGATCCGAGACAAGATGTCGCAGCTGCAAGCGGAGACCAACTTGCTGTCTCTCCAGAAGCAGCAACTCGACAACGCTAAGAAGTACGGCGGAGAGTTGGCCGACCAAGCCAGCGCGTCGGAGGATTGGGCATCGAAGTTCACCGACGTCGGGATCAACTTCGCACGAGCCACCGGAGATCAGGCGATGGCCGATCTAGGTATCGGCGGTGGAGCTATCACCGGCATCGGTAATGCATTGCTGGACTATGGCATCGGTATGGCTAAGAAAGCCGTCACAGGTTCGAGCATCGTCTACAACGTCGGCAACGTAGATGACGCTATCGCCCTCGACCGCAGAAACCGCAACCGAGAAGCGATTCAGTGGGAGAAGTAAGCAGCACAACCAAACTGACGATAGGCCCCCGGCCACAAACCGGGGGCTTTGTCGTCACTACCCAAAAACACCGAGAGGAGTCACATGACCGACGAACCAGAGGCACAAGCGATGAGCAGAGACAGGCTCTCTATTCGCAGCTGGCCGTTTCTGACGGCGGAAGGCGACGGGACCCAGCTAGTCACTAGACGGAGCCTTGCCTTTAGCACCGCAGATCCTCGCTATCTGCCTGTACTCCATTACATCCGAGACTTTGGTCTAGTCCTGGTCTCGTCTGAGTTCACCCGCGAGGAGGACATATACGGGCTCACCGAAGTGAGCCACTACGCAACTCCAGACGCACGGAACCTAATCCTGATGAACACCACATAGTCCGTCACGGCTACGGCAATGCCCGACAACAACTAACTCCACGAGAAAGAAGAAACTATGTCTTACTACTCCCATTCCACCGTCGCGGATAACGTCATCCGGTGGGAAAAGAATCTCGAAGTCGAACTTCCCAAAGAACTCTCGGACGCTATCGAGCTCTACCGCGCAATCCGCAAGGTGCCAGTTGCCACGAAGCCATCCGTAACGCTCAGCTCTGTCACGACCAAGAACGCAGAGGCCAAGGTCCACGAACTGGCTGACGAGTTGATCCGTATCGACTCTGTAGGAACAGAGTTCGCCCCGGTGCAGCGGGCTAAAAACAAGCTGTCAGAAGCAGCTGCGGGCGCTGTCATCCGTCACGCTGCCGAAGCAATCCCGAACATCGTTGGACAGCTTCAGCCGAAGCTTGACCAGCACGCGCAGGCATACACCGAAGCCGTAGCCGCGCTTCCAGCGGCAAACGAACTGACACCAGAATCGTTGATTAGCAGAGGGCCGGCAGTTGTCGAAGCGTTCGCGGCTGCACAGCGCGAAGCGCAAGAGATCGACGCTATCGCCGCTTGGGTAGCCGGCACGAGCCTACTTCGAGCAGGTTCACCCGATCCAGTTCTGAGAGTGCTGCGACCCGATACCTACGAGCAGCTTTATCGGTTGGACGAAGCACACCGAGAATCTGGCGAGCCGGGTAAGGCTACCGCGCCTGTGGGTCACGTGTACCTCACAGCTTGCATTTACGGTGTCCCGTTCCAGATCAACACCCTTGCTGAGTGCGCCGAGATCCGACGAGAGCTGGAACTGACAGAACGGTCGGCGCGTAAACAGCTGGTCTGACCGAACACACCAAACGACGAACCCCAGGGACCGCCCCCTGGGGTTTTCTCATTACTACACAAAGGGTTACGAACATGGACGAACGTGAGGAAGCGTTTCAACGCTACGTAGAAGCCTCCGAGAACTACAACGCAGCGATCATCGAATCAGGCGATCAGCCTTGGCACGGTGGGAACATCGAGCGACGACGAGAGCTGTATTTGCGTCGATACCAACGGCCACAACCGCCCCAGGGGCTACCGCCCGTATCGCTCGCTGTGATCCGTGGCGAGCATCGCCGCTGGACTCCCGCAGCCGCCGGCTACGAGGTTGCGGCATGAGTTCGGCAATAGCCAAGAAGCTGGCACGGCAGTTGAACGACAAAGCCGCCAACACCAAACCACAGGACGAACCAACAGACCCGTTAGCCGTCGCGTTTCTTCGCAAGCTGGAAGAGCGCGGCCTAGGTAAGTACCTCTCCGACGACGAACCAGACCCGGCAGAAGCACGCCGGGAGGCGATGCGAGAGCTGGCCCAGTGGAACCGCGACTATCAAAGCGGTAAGTACGACGAGGAACGGCAAGCCAAGCGCGAAGCCGAGGCCGAAGCCGAACGCCAGCAAGGTATGTCGGCGGGTGAGATCTTCATCGAGGCAATACGCAAAGCCAACGACAAACCCACAGGAGGACCGCCACCGCTCAACGGTGCTGGCATTATGCGCGCAGCTGTCCGCGGCCTCGGGGGGAGAGTGACGGTCAACGGGAGCTCTCTATGAGCCCCCTATTTAGGCGAAAGGACCCGGTGTTAGAGCCGGGGCCTCTACGTCTGACGCACAAACTTCTGTCTGAATGCCTCAGACAGTGCAGTGGTTGCCTTGTCGACTTCGGAAGTCCACGAAAAGATTTCGTTCAGAGCAGGCGGCCATTCTTCGCTAGTTCCACCTTTGAACTGCTCTTTGGCCTCATGCCAGTTGAGTATCATGTGTGCGGTTGCTCGTTGACAGGCGACACCTAACTCGTTGCATCGCTTCCACAAGTCATCTCCGGCGAAGAGCATCAGTACCGCAGCGGAGGAATACACGACTGCTGCCTCACGATGAAGTCCGTTGATGTACTCCCCATCCAGCGCTCTCCGGGCCAGTGCATTCCTCAACTCATGTGCGACACGGCCAGCTGCCTCAACAGCTTTAGCAGTATTCGCGGTGATGGTGTTCCGCTCCCATTCCGCATATTCGTGGGCACGTGTCTCTGTGAGCACTCGTTGGTTCTGCCGCAGCGTTACGACCAGCACCAAGAGCGTCACGAGGGCGATGATTCCACTGCCAATTGTGGGAGCCCAATCTTTCATGGGGACATTGTGGCAGCGAGCCCCGATTAGCGACGGGCACGAGCGCCATGCATAACAACGCATAGCTATGCAGTGGACCCCCGCCCGGTATACCCCTACCCCGGCCTCTCTAGATCGCACGGTAATGCGCCCGCACGGTTTTGTACGGGTTTTCAAGTCGATCAGGTTTGAGAGTCGCGAGACACATTGAATATTTATGCATAGATCGAGAGAGGTATATGACCTGGTACAGCTCGGACCGCCGCAACGGACTCCCGAAGAACTGGCCCGCGCTACGCAAGCGCATCCTTGAGCGGGACAACCACCGATGCCAGATCCAAGGCCCACGATGCCTAGTTACTGCTAGCGACGTTGACCACATCCAACGCGGGAATGACCACGCGGAGGACAACCTCCAAAGCGCTTGCTCGCCCTGCCACCTAGACAAGACATCCGCCGAATCCGTAGCACGCCGAAAGCAGCTACGGGAAGCGAGATACCGACGAGCAGAGCGCCATCCGGGCGCGCTGAGATAGGAACCCCGATGAGCCTTCTAAACCGAGGAACAGACGAAGTAATCGTGTTCCAAGAGGAGATAGCCGAAGAAAAGTGGGGCAACAAGCGCTCCCGACCGCGAGAGGTCGGAGAGCCGGCAAGGGCTGTGATACAGCCTGTTGGTTCACCTACGGAGACCCAGGAGACCGGCTACGAGACGAGTAGCCGCTACCGAATGCGTCTGGTCAACTACCCGCAGGAACTTGGAGCTCAGGCACAGATCGAATGGAACGGTGAACGCTGGGCTATCGACGGAGAACCCATAAGGTTCAACGGGTCACGACGTACCCGCCACGTCGACTACGTGATTGTCCGGTCCTAACGTCATCGCGATAACGATTGCCACGATCACGGCCTTAGCGATCGAACATCTGGGAGATCTCGTTTCGCTTGTTCGACATCTCGTTCTCGATGTAGATCGCGTTCACCAGAGCGAGAGCCAACAACACCGCGGCGACGATTCGAACCCACTTCGCAGCGCCTAGGAAAAACGCGACAGCGGTACCAGCTGCCACGACGGCAACCCCGGTCCATATCGGACCTGACCCCGTCAGAAGGCTTACCGATTGCATCGACATCACAAGGCCGATGACGACGAGCACACAGACGCCGGCGGCGACAGCGGCCTGCTTGCCGTTATTGGCCTTGTCCGTTGCAGTCGGTACTGACGCCGGACTGCTCCATGTTGTGCCGTCCCAGTAGATCCGGTTTCCGGGATTAGACGGGTCGGGGTACCAGCCGGGTGCAGGTGATGGGGTGGACATATGCAGATTTCCCCTCGTAATTGTTGTCGGCGCAGATTACCAACGAGGGCCGACACAAGTTTGCCGTATCGACCATCCGCCGGTGGTCGAGCCGCCTAGCGTTGGGAATCACACATACCGCCGATTCAAGGGAGGAACCCCAATGTGGACGGAACTGCAATGGGAAGAGCGGACCGTAGGCAACCACAAGGAGTACGGCGCGACCGTCCCAGGTGGCGATCCCAACCATGACTTCTACCGGATTCAGCCAAGTGGCGAAGCGTGGAATGTGCAACGGTCCTCGCAGGTGGTGTTTCACAGTCGGCTCAACCGTAACGTTGCATCTCTAGAGGAAGCCAAAGGCGTTGCGCAGAATGACGCTGTTGTCGTGGAACGACTTGGCCGGTGGGCTCAATACATGGCCCAAAATGATCCACCAGCGACGCGACTAGTTTGAGCAATTCGTTGCGTTGGACAACCCCAACGGGCCGCTCATAACGCAGGCCACGATAGCCGCCGCGTTTCGTCACGGCTGCCCGACACTCCGCGGGAGCCGGACCCAAGCCCTTTACGCCCGTACACGTTTGACCTTCGCAGCAACTCGGTCGAAAAGCCTGGAAAACCCGGTGATCACGCCGGACAACGAACCCGCCCGCCGCGTGGGCAACCACTTTCCGATCCCGCTGCGGGTTTGCGTCCGCCGTCTACGGGTACAGCCAAGGCCATGACTTCCCTGTGGCTTGCGAACCGTCCGGACCGCCCGATCGCACCCGCCCTCACCGACGAAGCGGCTCGCCGGGCTGACATCGTCGTGGTCGGCGCCGGCATCACCGGTCTCGTCACCGCGGTGCTGCTGGCGCGGGCCGGTAAAGACGTGCTGGTCCTGGAGGCGCGTACCGCCGGTGCGGGCACGACGGGCAACACCACGGCCAAGATCAGCCTGCTGCAGGGCACCAAGATGTCACAGATCGTGGCGAAGCATTCACCGAAGGTGGCGCAGCAATACGCCAAGGGCAATCTCGAAGGCCAACAGTGGTTGACCGGCTACTGCCAGACGCACGGGATCGACGTGCAGCGCGAGGATGCCTATACCTATGCCCAGTCCTCCGGCGGTGTGCCGCGCGCCAAGGCCGAGCTGGAAGCCTGCCGGGCGGCCGGGCTCGACGTCGAATGGGTCGACGAGGCAGACGTGCCGTTCCCGTTCCACGGTGGCGTGCGACTGGCCGATCAAGCCCAGTTCGATCCGATGCCGTTGTTGGACAGTCTGGTTGCCGAGCTCGGTGAGCGTAATGGGCGGCTGGCCGAAGGCGCCCGCGTGCAACGGGTTTCCCACGACGGGGCCGGGCTGACGATACGGGTGCAGACCGCCGGCGGCGAGGTCGACGTGCATACCGAGCAGTGCATCTTGGCCACCGGTATCCCCATCCTGGATCGGGGCGGATTCTTCGCCCGCCTCAGCCCACATCGCTCGTACTGCCTGGCGTTCCGGGTCCCGGACAACATCACCCGCGGCATGTACATCTCCACTGATTCCCCCACCCGCTCAACGCGTTCGGCGCCGACGCCCGACGGGGACCGGCTCATCGTCGGCGGGGCAGGCCATACGGTGGGGCGTAGCAGTGACCCCGCAGCGTCGGTGCAGGAGCTGGCCACCTGGGCCACACTGCACTGGCCCGGAGCCGAGCAGACGCACTACTGGTCGGCGCAGGACTACACGCCCATCGATGCGCTGCCGTACGTCGGCCCGATCCTGCCGGGCCATGACAAGATCCACGTGGCAACGGGTTTCGACAAATGGGGCATGACCAACGGGGTCGCCGCCGCGCTGTCGTTGGCCGCTCGCATCCTGGGCGGCCGGATGGACTGGGCCGAGGCGTTCGCCAGCTGGAATCCGCACGAGTTGTCCGGGCTCACCACTGCAGCGCAGACCAACCTGACGGTCGGATGGAACATGGCCAAGGGCTGGATCGCACCGGTGACCCGCAGCGGTGCCGCCGCCGGGGAGAACTGCGGCGTCGTCAGCGGACCGCCCTGGCACCTGCAGGCCGACAGCGTCGTCGACGGAGTCGAACGCACCGTGTCGCCGGTGTGTCCACACCTGGGTGGCATCGTCAACTGGAACGATGCCGACAAGTCGTGGGACTGCCCGCTGCACGGTTCCCGCTTCGCCCCCGACGGCACCCTGATCGAAGGGCCGGCCACCCGCGACCTCACCCGTTCGGGATAAGCGATGACCCGCTACGGCGGGTGTGCTCAAATGACGGGCATGGGTGACATCGACGACATCAAGCAAGTCAAATACCGGTATCTGCGTGCGCTGGACACCAAGCACTGGGAGGATTTCGCCGACACCCTCACCGAGGACGTCGAGGGTGATTACGGGCAGTCGATGGGCCAGAAGCTGCACTTCACCGAACGTGATTCCCTGGTCGAGTACATGAAGAGCTCACTGGGCCCGGAGGTCATCACCGAGCATCGCGTCGCGCACCCCGAGATCGTCGTGGACGGCGACGAGGCCACCGGCATCTGGTATCTACAGGACCGGGTGATCGTCGCGAGCCTGAATTTCATGTTGTTCGGCTCGGCGTTCTATCGCGATCGCTACCGGCGGACCGCTGACGGCTGGCGGATCAGCGCCACCGGTTATGACCGCACCTACGATGCCACGCTCTCGCTGGAGAACCTCAACTTCAACCTGGAACCGGGTGCGGCCCTGAACATCTGACGGCTATTTTGCGATCGCGATGACGGCGCCCGGCCGCAACCACTGCATGATCTTCACCAGGGTGCCGTCGTCGATCGCCACGCACCCGGCCGTCGGCCCGCCGTCGGTGGTGTGCAGGAAGAACGCGCCACCGTTGCCGGGTACCCGGGCCTTGTTGACGCCCATCACCACGGCATGTTTGTAGGCCGAGATGTTCAGGTTCTCAGTGCCGCTGCTGAGGTCGGTGTTGAACGGGCACTGCGCCTTCTTGCACACCTGCATGGTGTTGTAGGTCGGGCTCTTCATATCCCCGTCCCACCAGTGGTCGGGCGTCACCTGGACGTACTGGAGTCCGCCGCCCGGGTTGGGTGCGGTGCCGAACGCGAAATCGAGGGTGAACACGCCCATGGGCGTCTTCATCTCACCATCGTGGGTCTGCGGGGCCATCCCGTTGGCGCCGATCTTGGCCGGAATCCCGGCGCCGATCGGCTGCCACCCGGCCGGGCCCCGCTGCCATACATCCATCTTCGCGTCCGAACCACCCACTCCGACAACGGAAATCACTTGGGCGGCATTGCCCACCGATGAGGCGAACCAGGGCGGGTCGACAGCACCGGCGGTGGGCGCGCATGCCAGTGCCAGCACCCCGGCGCACAGCATGGCGAGCAGTCGGCGCATCAGTACATCGTCGCCGCTGCCCCTCTCGGCCCGGTAAAGCTTGGAGCACGATCCGGTCGCGACAGCTACGTTGGCGGGATGGATCTGCACGCGATCGGCAAGGGATTGGGAACGCTGGACCGTGAAGTGTTCGAGGCGGTCGCGGAGTCCCCGAGCCCGCTTCTGGACACTGTCATGCCCGGACTGACGAGGGCCGCAGACCACTCCAAACTGTGGTTCGCCATCGCGGCCGGCATGGGTGCCCTCGGCAGCACGTCGTTGCGGCGCGGCGCGACGCGCGGCGTGATCAGCCTGGCGGTGACCAGCCTGCTGACCAATCAGGTGGCCAAGCGGATCTGGCGGCGTCCCCGGCCGGACCGCAGCCTGATCCCGCTGGCCCGGCGCACCCGACGCGTCCCCACATCGCATTCGCTGCCGTCGGGTCACTCGGCGAGCGCGGCGGCGTTCGCGGTGGGCGTCGGTCTGGAATCCGCCGCGGCCGGTTTTCCGCTCGCACTGGTGGCCGGTCTGGTCGGTTTGTCCCGGGTGGCCACCGGCGCGCACTATCCCGGTGACGTGTTCGCCGGATTCGGGATCGGAGCGGCCATCGCCATCCTCGGTGCGCGCGTGGTGCCCACGGTACCGGCCGCCGCCGTGCCTGCCGCCGATCCGCTGCGGTTCCACACCGAACCCCGCCCCGACGGTGCCGGTGTCACGATGGTGATCAATCCGGCCTCCGGTGACGGCACCGGCGCACGGATCATCGACGAGGTGCGGAACGCCTTGCCGCGCACCGAGATCATCGAGGTCGGCGAGGACGACGACATCGAGACGGTGTTGCGAGACGCCGCCGGACGGACCGAAGTGCTCGCGGTGGGCGGCGGCGACGGCACGGTGGCCTGCGCGGCCGCCGCGGCGGACCGGGCGGGTGTGCCGCTGGCGGTGTTTCCCGGCGGCACGTTCAACCACTTCGCCAAGGACATCGGTTGCGATTCGGTGGCCCAGACCGTCACGGCAATCACCGAGGGCAGCGCGGCCTACGTCGACCTGGTGTGCCTCAACGAGGAACACATGGTGGTCAACACCGCCAGCATTGGCGCCTACCCCCGCTACGTGCGGACCCGCGAGAAACTCGAACACCGGCTCGGCAAACGACTGGCGGCGGTATATGCGCTGTACCTGACGCTGCGCCGAGACAAGCCGGTGCGGATCCGCTACGACGACAAGACACTTGAGACGTCGCTGTTCTTCCTGGGCAACTCGACCTACATTCCGTCGGGCTTCGCCCCGTCGCAGCGCCCCCGTCTCGACGACGGCCTGCTCGACGTGCGGATCCTGGAGGCGGGACGGCGGTTCAGCCGGGTGCGCCTCGCCACGGCCGTGGCCCTGGGCCGGCTCGAACGCAGCCCGCTGTATCACGAGTTGCGGGTGCCGCAATTCAGCTTCGTCGCCGTCGACGGGCCCACCACCGTGGCCCATGACGGCGAGGTCGGCGAAGCGCTCAGCGAGGCCAGTTTCAGCGTGCGCTACCGAGCGCTTCCGGTGTTTCGTCCACTGTCGTGACGGGCGGATACGGCGGACAGATCAGGAATACCGCCACGAACCAGATGTAACCCAAGGCCCAGCCTGCCACCACGTCGGACGGGTGATGGACATTGAGCACGACGCGGCCCACACCGATCGCCACGACGACCAGCACGCCGGCCGCCGCCCACCATTTCCGCAGCGGCGGATGAAGCGTCGGCCAGACGAGCACCGTCAACGCCAGCACGGCGACCATCACCCCCACCGCATGTCCGGAGGGAAACGAGCTCGACAGGGCATGCACCATCGCGGTGTCCGGACGCGGACGGTTGACCAAGGCCTTGGCCACCTCGGTGACCACCGCGCTGAGCTCGATGGTCAACAGCAGAAACAGCGCCAGACGTCGCCGTCGGCGCACCAGCGCGACGACGATGAGCACCAAGGCCAGCAACCGGAACGCGAAGGGCCCGAGCACCTCGCAGAACACGTTCCACGCGATCACCCAGCCGGGATGCGCTGAGAGATAGCGGTACGCAACGGACAGCCCGGTGGTGTCGACACCGACCAGCCACGGCCAGCGCATCGCATAACCGATCCACAGGGCCGCGTACACCGCGACGGCCGCCACGGCGGTCACGATCAGCCACCTGACACGGGTTCCCACCAGATAATCTCTACCAGCTCCAATCGTTCCGCCATGTTTGCGCGCTACCGTCGAACACATGGCATTGATCCTGCGAAAGCTGATGCACATCGGCGGACTGCCGGAGGGGCTGCGGGCGGAAGCCGAGGCCGAGGGCGTCCTGTTCCTTGCCGAGTACATCCCCGTCACCAGGCGTTTCACCGGGACGATTCCGGGGATGCGGTCGTCGGGCAGCGTCGCGAGCTACGCCGGTTCGGTGGTCCTGACCAACCATCGGGCATTGGCGACGATGTCCACCCTGCCCAAGCTTGCCGGCCGCAGTATCGATCAACCGTGGTCGGCCCCACAGAGCGGTGCGGTACATGCCGAGCTCACCGCGACGGGCCTCACCCTGCAGGCTGATGTCGGCGAGATCGACCAGCGGTGCGAAGGTGAGCTGTCGCTGCACTTCAAGACCGACATCCCCCAGGAGGTGCTGGAGCGGCTGCCGAGCCGGTCGTTGGCCTTCGACGTGGGTCCGGAGTACGTTTTCCGCGCGGTGGGCGTGCCGTACCACCCGTAGCAAATAACGTGCTCGCGATGAGCCAAACGGTTGCCCTCCGGCGGCGCACCCGCTTCGGTTGTGCGGGGATCGAAAGGACGTGACGTGACCGAGCCGCAACGGCAGAACCTGCTGATCGTGCATTGGCACGACCTCGGGCGCTATCTGGGCGCGTACGGCCACTCCGATGTCGACAGTCCCCACCTCGACCGGTTGGCCGCCGAGGGAATCCTGTTCACCCGGGCGCATGCCACCGCGCCGCTGTGTTCGCCGTCGCGCGGTTCGTTGTTCACCGGGCGGTACCCGCAGAGCAACGGCCTGGTGGGGTTGGCCCACCACGGCTGGGAGTACCGCGCCGGCGTGCGCACCCTCCCCCACATTCTGGGTGAATCCGGTTGGTATACAGCGCTGTTCGGCATGCAACACGAAACGTCCTATCCAGCCAACCTCGGTTACGACGAGTTCGACGTGTCCAACGCCTACTGCGAGTACGTCGTCGAACAGGCGACCGCCTGGCTGACCGATCCGCCGCGGCAACCGTTCCTGCTGACCACCGGATTCTTCGAAACCCACCGGCCCTATCCGCACGACAGGTACGAACCGGCCGACGCCGACGAGGTGGCCGTGCCCGACTATCTGCCCGACACCGGCGCGGTGCGCGACGATCTGGCCGATTTCTACGGATCGATCGCGGTGGCGGACGCGAAGGTCGGTGAACTGCTCGACGTCCTGACGCAGACGGGTCTCGACCGGAACACCTGGGTGGTGTTCATGACCGATCACGGGCCGGCGCTGCCGCGAGCCAAGTCGACCTTGTACGACGCCGGCACCGGCATCGCAATGATCGTGCGTCCGCCGCGGTCGGCCGGCATACCGCCGCGCCGTTATGACGAACTGTTCAGCGGGGTGGATCTCCTACCGACCCTGCTGGAGTTGCTCGACGTCCCCATCCCCGACGAGGTCGAAGGGTTGTCACACGCCGGCAACCTCACGACATCTGCTTCCGAACCGGAACAGATCCGCTCGGAGGTGTACACGGCAAAGACCTACCACGATTCGTTCGATCCAATTCGTGCCATCCGCACGAAGGAATACAGCTATATCGAGAATTACGCGACACGACCATTGTTGGATCTGCCCTGGGATATCGCCGACAGCCCACCCGGACGTGCTCTCGGCGACCAAATCGGTACTCCACGGCCCGCGCGTGAGCTGTACGACCTCGTCGCCGACCCGACGGAACGCAACAACCTGCTCGGGGCCGACGCCACCGACAAAGCCGAGGCCATCGCCAACGATCTTGCCCTGCTACTCAACGACTGGCGCGAGAAAACGCTCGACGTGATTCCCTCCGAATTCGCCGGCACCCGCATTTCGGAGCGTTACACCGAGACGTATCTGAGCATCCACGGACGTCCGGCGACCAGTCGATCGGCGATCGCCGCCGACCGCGGCATTACCGAGCCCAATCGGTAGTTTTTCTCACGGCGAGCGAAAACTCTTGACGCCCAGTTGAATAGGCGCCGCAAACAATTCATGGTTAAAGTCTCGCCCATGTCAGATCATCCGACCGCCTACCTGGTGCTCGCGTCCCAGCGCAGCGGCAGCACATTGCTGGTGGAATCCCTGCGCGCGACCGGCATGGCCGGCGAGCCCCAGGAGTTCTTCCAGTACCTGCCGACCACCAGCATGTCGCCACAGCCGCGGGAATGGTTCGCCGGTGTCGAGGACGAGTCGATCCTGCGCCTGCTCGACCCTCTGGTGGAGGGCAAGCCGGACCTGGCGCCGGCCGAGATCTGGCGCGACTACATCCGCACGGTCGGCCGCACCCCCAACGGGGTGTGGGGCGGCAAGTTGATGTGGAACCAGACCCCGCTCCTCCTGGAGCGCGCCGAAAGCCTGCCCGAGCGTTCCGGCCCCGGCCTGCTCGCCGCGATCCGCGATGTGGTGGGCAGCGACCCGGTGCTGATCCACGTCTACCGGCCCGATGTTGTGTCGCAGGCGGTTTCGTTCTGGCGGGCAGTGCAGACCCGGGTCTGGCGCGGCCGGGCCGACCCGGTGCGCGATGCGCGCGCCGAGTATCACGCCGGCGCGATCGCCCACGTGGTGCGACTGCTGCAGGCCCAGGAGGAGGGCTGGCGGTCCTGGTTCGCCGAGGAGAACATCTCCCCCATCGACGTGTCGTACCCATATCTGTGGCGCAACCTCACCACCGTGGTGGCCACAGTGCTCGAAGCGCTGGGCCTGGACCCCCGGCTCGCCCCGCAGCCGGTACTGGAGCGTCAAGCCGACCAGCGCTCCGACGAGTGGGTGGACCGTTACCGCCGCGATGCCGAGAAGGAGGGCCTACCCACCGGTGATTTCGGTGCATCCAGTAACGGCTGGCGTTACTAAATGCACCGAAATCGCGTCGACGACGACGGCGCGGGTACGCATGTCGATTACGTCGTAGGTAATGCCTACCTCGCGACTTGGGCGACCACGAACACCCGCCGGAACGGAAAGAACGTGATGCCGTCGACCCGCCGGGGATAGGCCTCGGCCAGCATCGGGATGATCTCTTGGCGGTACTGCTCCCACAGTTCATCGTTCAGCCGGCTCTTGACCTGGGTGAGCGCCGTCCCGGTGATCCAGTCCAGAACTGGTGTCTCCCCGGACAATTGGTGCACGTAGGTGCTCTCCCAGGCGTCGACCGTACATCCGGCATCGGTCAGTAACCCGGCGTAGTCGGCGGGCGCGTCCACCTGGCCCACGTCACGCCAGGGCATGTCGCGCAGCGCGTCGACGAACGGTTCCCGCCGCGCCAACGCCCGCACCGCATGATGCGACGGCGCGTCGAAGTTGCCCGGCACCTGGAACGCGATCCAGGCTCCCGCCGGCAACTGCGCGGCCCAGCGCACCACGAGTGCCCGATGTGTGGGCACCCACTGCAGCGCCGCGTTGGAGATCACCACGTCGGTGTCGGGTTGTGGTTCCCAGTCCTCGATCGCGCCGAGATATGCCGTGATCCCGCGGTCCTGTGCGGCCGCGACCATCTCCAGCGAATTGTCCCAGGCCTCCAGCGTGACGCCGGGCCACCGCTGGATCAGGGCCTCGGTCAGGTTCCCCGGCCCACAGCCCAGATCCACCACCCGCCGCGGAGCCGTCGCCCCCACGCGGGAGAGCAGGTCGTAGAACGGCCGCCCTCGGTGATCGGCGAAGGCCAGATAGGTTTCGGGGTTCCACACGCCCCGATCATCCCCCGACCGGGCGGTGGGTGCATGATCGTCGACGATGCCCGAAACCCCCGAAACCAGCGACAAAGCCGACGAGGCGCAGGCGGTCCGCGCGATCTGGACGGACCTCGGACTGCCCGGCATCGTCGACGTGCATACCCACTTCATGCCCAAGAACGTGATGGACAAGGTGTGGCAGTACTTCGACAGCCAGGGCCCGCTGATCGGCCGGGAATGGCCGATCACCTACCGCGCCGACGAGGCGCAGCGGGTCGCCACCCTGCGGGAGTTCGGAATCCGCAAGTTCTCCTCGCTGATCTACCCGCACAAGCCGGACATGGCAGCGTGGCTCAACCAGTGGGCGATCGGGTTCGCGAAGGACACCCCGGATTGCCTCGCCACCGCCACCTTCTTCCCCGAACCGCAGGCGCCCACCTATGTCGCCGACGCGATCACCGCGGGCACCCAGGTGTTCAAGGCCCACATCCAGGTCGGCAACTTTGACCCCAACGACCCGTTGCTCGACCAGGTCTGGGGGTTGATCGAGGATGCCGGTGTCCCGGTGGTCATCCACTGCGGTTCCGGTCCGGCACCGGGAACCTTCACCGGCCCGGAGCCGATCGCCGCGCTGTTGGGCCGCCATCCGCGGCTGGCGTTGATCGTCGCGCACATGGGCATGCCCGAGTACTCGGCTTTCCTCGACCTCGCCGAGCGCCACGAGAACGTGCGGCTGGACACCACGATGGCGTTCACCCCGTTCGTCGAAGCCATGATGCCGTTTCCCACCTCGGAATCAGCCCGATTGCGCGCTCTCGGTGAGCACATCCTGTTCGGCAGCGATTTCCCGAACATCCCCTACGGCTACGCCGAGGCCGTGCACCACCTCATCGACCTGCCGGGTATCGACGACACCTGGCGTCGCAACGTCCTACACGACAACGCCGCGAGGCTTTTCGGACTCGACTGAATGCGCAACGGTTAGCATCGGCAATCGTGGACCCGTCTCGCGTCGACCCTGTCGATCCGGTGGAACCTCCCATCCCGGTTCCCAACGTTCCGGGTGGTGATGCCGGTGCCCGCGGGTTGCCGCGCCGCGTCGACCTGACCCTGCGGCAACGGGCCATCGTGGACGCCTCCGCAGTCGCCGACATCGCCCTACGCACCGGAGTCGCCTCGATCGTGGCGACGTCGATGATCCCGACCACGCTGGCCTCGATGGTGCGGCCGTCGGCTTCGCGAACCGAACACGAGCACATGCGGTTCTATGCCGACCTGGCCACGGCCCAGGATCCGGCGGTGTCCTTTCCGGCGCCCACCCGACCCCCTCGAGTGTCCACTCGCCCCGCCAATCCGGTCGCGCAGGTGACCGCCCACGGCCGCGTCGAGAACCTCCGGTTCGACAGCAGCTTCACCGCCGTCAACCCGGCGCTGCGCGAGATGTGCGGTGGTTTCACCCACAACAACGTTGTGCGGGCCCAGCATTGGCGTCACGACGACGGTCCGCACCCCACGCTGTGTGTGATCCATGGCTTCATGGGGTCGCCGTATCTGGCCAACGGCCTTTTTCTGTCGCTGCCCTGGTTCTTCCGGTCCGGTTACGACGTCTTGTTGTACACCTTGCCGTTTCACGGCCGCCGCGCCGAACGGTTCTCACCGTTCAGCGGGCACGGTTTCTTCGCGCACGGTTACGCCGGGTTCTGTGAGGGCATGGCCCAGGCCGTGCACGACTTCCGGTCCGTGATCGATTATCTGGAGTTCACCGGGGTGGACCGGATCGCCCTGACCGGCATTTCCCTGGGCGGTTTCACCTCGGCCTTGCTGGCGAGCGTCGACGACCGGATTCAGGCGGTGGTGCCGAACGTCCCGGTGGTGACGCCGGATCGCACGGTCGACGAGTGGTTTCCGGCCAACAAGCTGGTGGCGCTACAGCGGTTGGTGGCCAGGACCGACCCGGCCTTGCTCGAAGCCGCTGCCCGGTACGCCTCACCGTTGAACTACCGGCCTCTGGTACCCAAGGAGCGACGGTTGATCATCACCGGGCTGGGCGACCGGCTGGCTCCACCGCAGCAGGCCGAAATGCTGTGGCAACACTGGGATCGCTGTGCGTTCCACTGGTTCCCCGGCAACCACCTGCTGCACGTGAGCCAGCCGGACTACCTACGCCGGATGACCCGCTTCCTGCGGGATTTCATGTTCGACTGACGACGGCTGCAGCGCCGGGGGCACCGCGGCGGGTGTGCCGTCCAACCGATGCGACGACAACGGGTTGAGCGCCGCCAGCGCCGGACGGTGCCGGCCGCGTACCGGCGTCAGACCAGCCAACGGAGCCTTGGCCGGCGGCCGGTCCTGGGTACGGATCGCCGCCCCCACGGTCAGCTGCGGGTCCGCCGGTGAACCGGTGAATTCCAGTGCGGTCCAGGTTTCCTGGGCAGGCAGCGCCCCGATCCCGGCGAGCACCGCCTCCACCTTGTCGCTGACGCCGACGCGGTAGGCCGCCACGAACCCCGAGTCGTCTTTCACCCCGCGCCAGGTTTCCTTGCCCGGTTCGGGTAGCGGGGAGTCGACGCCATCGACGAGCGTGACCGTCCAGCCCTGCTCACGGAGGTGATCGGCGAGTCGACGACCCACGATTTCTGTGGTCTCCCGCAACGGGATTCGCGAGGACCGGGCCCGCAAGGCATCGAGATTGTCGACAGCGGCGACGGTCAGGCTGATCCAGCTGCGGCGCGCACCACCGGCATCGCGATGGGTGATGCGGACCTTGTCGCAGCGGATGCCGTAGCGATCCAGGTAGCTCACCACGATCGGCAGCTGGTCCGGATTGGCGGGATCCACTCGCAGCACAATGGTTTCGGCGTCGGCGGACTCGGCCGGTGTGCTCTTGGCGAGGTTACGCCGCCACATCGAAATTCGGCGGGCGATCCGGGTGGTCAGGAACAGCCCACCCCACCACGCCAGCAGGAGGATCACCGCGGCAGCGGAGACACCGAGCACCCAGCGTTCGGTGTCGGTCTGCCACGGCCGGGCCAGGATCGCCGCCACGATGAACAGGGACGCCAGCGCAAGTCGGGCGGTCATTTGGGTTCCTTCCGTCGATATGCGCTGAACGCAACGGCGGTGGCCGCCAGCGCAAGTGCTCCGGCACCGGCGAACGCGACGATTCGCCCGGTGTTGTCACGCGGGGCCGGTTCTGGTGGTGCGGCAATCGCTTTGCCCTCGGGGGCCGCCGGCCCGTCCAGCGGTATGTCGGCGACGTCCCAGGTGAGTGCGGCCACCGGATCGACGCCACCGGCACCGATCACGTTGGACGGCGACCGGGCCGCACCCTGAGCCGTCGTGGTCAGCCGGTGCACCACCTGGCGGGCGTTCAGGTCGGGAAACTTGCTGCGTACCAGGGCCGCAACCCCGGAGACGTAGGCCGCGGCGTAGCTCGTGCCGCTGAGCGGGATCACCTTGTCCTGGTCGGTGGGCAGCGCATTAGCCAGCCCTCCGCCGGGCGCGTTGCTGACCGAGGCGATGTTCTCCCCCGGCGCGGCGATCCCCACCCACGGCCCGGCCATGGTGAACCCGGCCGGCTGGCCGGACGCGTTCAGCGCACCCACGGACAGCACGTAGGGCTGCCACCACGACGGGATGGACACCGAGGAGACCCCGCCCCAGTTGCGCGAATCACCGGGCGCGCCGGCGTCGGCAAGCGGGTTTGACCCGCACGCCGCCCCGGTGGTCACGCCACCCTGGGTGTTGCCCGCGGCCGCGATGATCACCGCGTCCTTTTCGACGGTGGCATACCGCAGTGCCGCACCGAGTTCGGTCTGGTCGATCTGCTTGTCGACGGGCACGCAGGTCACCACGGAGATGTTGATGACGCGCGCACCCATGTCAGCCGCGCGCACCACGGCCCGAGCCAGGCTGGCCACATCGGCTGCCGCGCGGGTCTGCACCGCATCGGCCGCCGGGACGCGCGGCGCGAAACGCGGCGAGTTCTGCCGGATCGAGATCAGCTGAGCCTCGGGCGCCACGCCCGAGAAGCCGTCGGGACCGGGCTGGCCGGCGATCAGACCGGCCACCGCGGTGCCGTGGCCGTCACAGTCGGTCAGTCCGTCGGTGGATTCGATGAAGTCCCCGCCACCCTGGACATGCGGCAGCCGAGGACCCGGTTGCACCCCGGTATCGATGATCGCCACCGTCTGGCCTTGCCCCCGGCTGTGCTTCCACGCACCGGAAAGGTTGAGCGCCAACTGGTTCGGACTGACAGCACCCGGATCGGTTCCCGGCAACACCCCGGTGGTGATGCACTCGGAGCGCTGCGCCATGGCCTCGACCGGACCTGCGCTGCCGGCCGGTGGGGCGACCTGCGGGTCGACCTCGGGCGGGCTGATGGCGCCCGCCGACGGGGAGCTGACCAACAGCACTAGACCGGCTGAGGCCAGAACTCCCAGGCTCTTGTGGATCACCGATTCATCACCTGTCGAGGACGAGGCTGAACAGCCCGACGAGGAAGGCCATCACCGGAATCAGCGACGCGTCGAGACCCGTCGCCAGGAAGCCCACCAGGCGCCGCATCGGCAGCGAGTAGGTGTCCGGGGTTGCCATCCGCGGGTTCACCACGGCGATCACCCACACCACGACGAGGCCGGCCAGCGCCGCCAGCGCCCACCAGGCAGCCTGATAGCGGTCGTCGATCGCAAAGGTCACCAGCAGCGCGGCCGCCAGCAGGTAGGGGTGGCCGAGCAGCCAGGCCTTGCACGAGGCCGAATCCCACACCCGGGCCCGCAGCGCGGTACTCAGAGCAAGGGCCGCCACGACGTACCAGGCCCACGGCGATGCGGACGGCGAGCCGACCAGGGCCACCGATCCGACCACTCCCAGCAGCACGCCCGCAGCGATCACGCCGGTCTGATGCGACTGGCTCACCCGGACCCGGCGCGGCAGGTCGGCCAGAACCGAAAGGGGTTGGGCGGACGGAGACGGATCGCCGGGGGCCGGGATCACCGGCAGCGGAAAACGTGCCCACATGGCGGAGAGCTGCGCGGCCTGCACGGTGACCACCAGGGCGATGAGGATCAGAGCGCTCCCGATCACCGTCGCATTGATCTCCCACAGGCTGGCCGCCGCAGCGACCAACAGCACACCGGCTCCGGCCACTGTGGTGGCCGTGAACACTGCGATGCCGCGGTCGTCGGCTGAGCTGGCCATGCTGATCAGCGACCAGGCGGCCACGCCGGCCGCGGCCAGCAGGATGTTGGGCGCACCGAAATCGCCTGGGACACCGAGGGCGAACGCGGCAGCGATCGGGACCAGCGCCGTGATCGACAGTGCCGTGGCCAGTGCCGGTGAGCGGCCCCGGGTCGACAGTGCTGCCAGCACGGTGGCGACGGCGATGCCGCCGACGACGAACAGGCCGAGCACCTCACCGGTGACGACCCGGTGGGCGACACCCAGGCCCGTGCCCGCCAGGATCAGTCCGATCAGGGCCAGCGCCGCGGCCCGGGCGATATGCGCGGGACCCCACGGCCGCCGGCGGGCGGCCGAGAAGATCACCGCGGCGTCGGCGATGTCCTCGACGATGCGCGGGGCCGCCGGGCCGACCGGAACAGCTTGCAGTGCAAGCAGGTCCCCGTCTACCACGCCGACCGTGTCGAGTGTGGCGTCCAGGCTGAACGGTGCACCCCCGACCGGCGCCAGGCTCAGCCGCACCGGAGCCGAGGCGCTCGCACCGTCGTCACCGCGAGTACCTTCCCCGTCGCTTCGCTCGCCCCTGGCGGGGATCACGATCCGCTGGACCGCAGGCAGGATCTCGCGCAGCGGCAGCTCGGACGGCAAGGCCAATTCGGTCAGCCGGCCACCGTCGTCGCCGGCAGCCAAGACGGCCACCCGGACGATCGGCATCACAGTGTTGTCGGACATTCCTATGCTTTCTGGGTTCTTCTCGTGGAGCGTGGATCTCGATGGGACGAGACATGGTCGGTTAGTGCGTTGCCCTCACCGCGACGTCGTCGAAGTCGCGGAAGAGCGGTTGGTCGGGGAACCAGGAGCCGCTGGGCAATGAGGCGGTGAGCCGTTCGATCGCCACGGCGATCGCTTCGGCAGTGCCCGCGGTGAAGGTCGAAATCCATTCCCCGTCGAAGGCTTTCGACGGGGAGACCAGAATCCGGCCCTCGGGGGTGTCGACGATGCTGACGCCCACCTGCGTGGTGACCCGATGGCCGTCGCGGTGTTCTCCGGCGACGATCTCGACATACGTGCGTCGCCCGTCGAACACCGATTCCACCATGGGTCGGGCCGATTCCGGGACCCCGAGGAATCCCAGTACTTCGGTCAGCGGAGTGCCGTTGCGGATCTGTTCGTCCGCGCGGGCACCGGCCGCGGCCGGGAGCGCGAACTCGCCGAACCGCGCCGGCTTGCGTTGTGACAGTCCGACGGTGAGCACCGGCACCAGCGCGTGCGGGTGGGTGATGTCCATCTCGGTGAACGTCACCAGCTGTGCGTTGCGCAAGACCACCACGGTCCGGTCTGCGCCCTGCTCATCGGCTCCTCGCGCGAGCGCTCGTCGGCGGGCGACAATGCCGCGCAGCAGATCCCCCGGACCGGAGACAAACCGTAGGTCGAGCCACTGGGTCGCCCGGCACACCAGCCGAACCCATTGCGCCACCCGCGGATTGACCCCGCCATCGGCATCGAGCACGCCCATCCTGGTCAGCTCAGCGATCTGCTCGGCGACAAAGCCGAACCGCTGTGCCGGCTCGCTGTAGGGCGGCGTGATGGCCAGCACCCACGGATACGCTCCGGCGCCCAGTACATCGGCGAGGTACCAGGCCTGATCCGTGGTCAGCTCGACAGCGTTGGCTCCGGTGTTCATGCGGAGCCTCCGACTCCGGTGTTCATGCGGAGCCTCCGACTCCGGTGCTCAACGCGGAGCCTCCGGCACTAGCCCCACTTGGCCCCTTCGGCAGCGTCACGCGCGCTCATCGACATGGTGTTCATCTCGTGGGTGGACGCCATCGCGCGGTAGGCCCGGGTGAGCTCCTCCATGGCCTGGTTCCACTGCACCTGCCAGGCCTGGTAGGTCATACCGGTGTCACCCTGCCAGGCGCTGGCGAGGGCGTGCTGCTCGGCGGCGATGTCGGCACCCACGGCGTGCAGGGCACCCGAGTAGGTGTTCATCTCCCCGGCGTGCGCCAGCATGGCCGGGTAGTTGTACATGATCTGCGACATGAAAACTCCTGTATCCGTTCGGTATCCGGTTAGACGGAGGTGTAGGTGCTGGCGGCGGCGGCGTCCTGGGCGACGTAGGTGCCCGCGGCGTCGCCGAGGTTGAGCTGGGCGATGTCGAGCAGCGCGTTGACCTTGGCCGACACCTCGACGAACCGGGCGTGCGCGGCCTGGAACGCGGCCGAGGCCTCACCCATGTGGTAGGCCTGCGAGGACATGGCGGCCTGCTCGGCCTGGGCGATGGTGCTGCGCATCAGTGCGGCCTTGGCGCCGAAGGCGGCCTCGGATGCGATCAGCTGAGGGATGTGAGCGTCCAACAGACTCATGGATATTCCTTTCGGGTCGTAGACAATTGGCAGTGCGTCTTCAGTGGTGAGGGTGATCTGGTCAGCTGCGCGGTCCCCCCTCCGGATCGTCGGGATCCCACGTGCCCGGCAACATCGGCGACACCGGCCGGTCGTCGAACGTCTCGCCGGACAAGGTGGTCAAGCCGGCGGCCGCCGCCTCGGATCTCGTTGTGGTGCCGGTGAATCCCATCTCTCCGGCACCCTGCTCGGAGGCGCGTACCCGTGGCTCCGGCTGGGACGCCGGGTCTGGATCGGGCTCCTCGTAATCCATGTACGCGTCGGCATAGGCGTGGTCCTCCAACACCGCGCCCCGCTTGCGGCGGCGCTTGCGCCGCGCCGCCAGTGAGGCTGCCACACCCGAGGCCGCCGCCGGAATCCCCGACGCCGGCGCGTGGGCGCTGGACTTACCGCCCACGGTCGGGCTGAAACCCTCGTCGGGGTCATTGGTCATCACCGCGTACGGCGCGAATGCCGCGGCGGCCACCGGAGCCGGGGCGGCCGGAACTCCGGCCGCAGGTGCAGCCGCCGGCGCGGCAGCAACGCCCGCACCGCCGCCGACGCCGGCCGGAGCCAGGCCGACCACGGGCAGCCCCTGATCGCCGCGCACCGGGGCCGCCGGGGCAGCGTCACCCTCGGCCGGGGTGTCGGCCGGAGCATCAGTGGGGAGCAGGTCCAGAGCGCCCAAGCCGGCCAACCCAATGGCGAGCAACGGAATCAGGAACGGCGACAGCGCGACACCGATCCAGGTTCCCCAGCCCACCGGCTGGAAGATCAGCTGATAGATGACGCCGAACAGGAACGGACCCCACGTCGTCAGGAAGCCCGACGGGTTGGTGAACAACGACGTCAGCATGTCCTGGATGGTGCCCAAAGGATCGTTGAGGAACTGCAGCAGTTCCTTGCCGCCGATCATCGAGTCGTTGCCGAGGTAATCGACCAACCATTGCGGCAGATTCGGGTAGGGATTCTCCGCCGTCGCGTCGGCAGTGGTCAGCGCGGAACCGGAATCGGTGGCGGTGGCCTGCGCCATCATCTGCTGCGCGTTGGCCGATGCGGTGCCTGCCTCGCCCACTCCGGGCTTGAGCAACAGCGGCGACGGCGTGCTGGTTGGCGCTGCCATCACCGCGGCTCCCGAGACCGCCTGGTAGGTGGTCATGGCGGTGGCCGCCTGGACCCACATGCGGACGTAGTCGGCCTCGTTGACCGCGATGGGAATCGTGTTGATACCGAAGAAGTTCGTAGCCAACAGCACGCCGTGCACGGCATGGTTCAGCGCCAGCTCGGGCAGCGTCGGCATCGTGGCCAGGGCCGTGGTGTAGGCAGCGGCCGCGGTCTCGTGCTGCACCGCCACCGCGGCACTGTTGGCACTCTGCTGTGCCAGCCACATCAGGTACGGACCGTGCGCGGCAACGTACTGCTCCGAACTCGGGCCCTCCCACGATCCGGCCTGCACCCCACCCAGAACACTGGTGAGCTCCGCTGCCGCCGAGGCATATTCGGTGCTCAGCGACTGCCAAGCCCCCGCGGCGGCCAGCAAGGGCCCCGCGCCCGGCCCGCTGGAGAGCAGGGTCGAATGCACCTCGGGTGGTAGGGCCATCCAGATGGGGGCGGTCATGTCAGAGTCCGCGCGCGGTCAGGTACGACGAAGCGGCCATTGCGTCGCCGGTGACATAGCTGGCACCGGACTCGGCCACACCGGCGCCCGAGCGTCCGAGTTCCTCGACGCCCTGGGCGGCCAGTGCCGTGTGCTGGGCACCGTGGGCGCTGAAACCGGTTGCGGTCTGCAGCGATACCGCGTCGGCCGCCGGCGGGATCACCGCCGACACCAGCGGCGCAGCCGCGGCGTGGGCGGCGGCCAGCCGGGCGGTGAGCGCCTCCACGGCAGCACTGGCCGCGGTCAATCCTTCGGGAACTACGCGCAATGTCATCAGAATTCCTTTCTCCCGTTGTTCACGGACAGTGCCGCGTCATCGATGAGTGGGTTGACGAGTTGGACGAACTCGGGCGCGTCGCCGTCCCCGAGCAACATGCCGCGTCCCGCGGGGAACCGGGCGAACCGGTGCCCGCGGAGCTTGCCGCTGTCGGCCGGATTGCCCGACAGCATCAGCGTTGTCGCCTGCAGATCGTTGAGACGACGCAGCAGCGGGGCGGTCATCACGGCGTGGGCCGATCCGGTGGCCCGGGCCGTCACGATGACCCGCAGACCCAGATCGGACGCCTCGGCCAACAGGTTCACGATGTTGGTCCACGGCCGTTGCCCGACAAACTGGCCGCTGACCGCCGGCCCGTCGGGAATCTGATCGACATCGTCGACGATCAGGTAGTGGATGTGACTGTCGGTCCCCGACCGGTAGTCCCACGCGCTGAGCTCCTGCGGGCTCAAACCAGCCGGCGGACGCCGCTTTTCGATGAGTGCCGACAGTCCCAGCATCGCGGGCAGCACGCGGTCGATGTTGGCCGTGTACTCGTTGTCCGGAAACAGCGGTTCCTCCACGAGGTGCAACCGCCGGTCGATGACGGTGAAGGCCACCTCGTCCGGCCGGGAGTTCTCCCGGATGGTCCGGATGATGTGCCGCAGCAGTGTCGTCTTGCCGGACCGCGCATCACCGAACACCGCCAGCAACGGGTTGTGCTTGAAGTCGAGCAGCACCGGTGCCAGGTCTTCTTCGCGCTGACCGATGACCACCTGCTCGGGGGCGGGATACAGCGGTGCCAGCGTCGCCGGGGCCAGCTGGGTTGGCAGCAGCCGCACCGGAGGTGCGCTCTGTCCCGGGTAGCGGGCGTTGATCACGGCGATGTCGGACAGCTGAGGTTCGGCGAACAGGAAGTGTTCGGCGGCCATGGTCAGGCCGCGGCCCGGCTGATCGGCGGGCACCGACTCGGCCGGCCGACGCATCGCGCCCACCACCCGCACGATGCTGTCGTGGCTGTCGTGCAGCTTGAGCTCCAGCCGCAGGCCCAGGCCGTCGCGCATGGCCAGCGGCACCTCCAGCCAGTTCGGCGTGGTGATCACGACGTGGATGCCGTAGGCCAGCCCAGCGTTGGCCAGCTCGGTCACCTTGGCCAGCAACGGGTTACGGGTGTTGAAGGTGTCGGTGTTGTCGCGGCTGAACGCATACAGGTTGTCGATGAGCAGGAACACTTCGCCATAACCGTCGGCGTACCGACCGACCCGGCTGACGGCGCCCTGCTGCTGACGCGCCCGCAGCAGTTGCTCGAGCTCACCGAACGTACGGCGGATGCGCTCGGGCTCCAGCGGGGAGGCCACACTGCCGACATGGGCCAGCTCGGCCAGGCCCGCGAGCTGCCCGCCGCCGTAATCCAGGGCGTAGAAGCTCACTTCGCTCGGCGAGTGCAGTGCTGCCGCCGACAGGACGAAGGTCTGCAGCGCCGTGGACTTGCCCGAGCGCGGACCACCGTGGATCAGCATGTTGGCTGCCGACGAGTTGGCGTCGAATACCAAGGCATCCCGGCGCATCTCGAAGGGCTTGTCGATTTCGCCCAGCGGCCAACGCAATTGACCGGCCTCGATGTCGGTACGGGCCAACACGTCGTCCAGCGCGATCGCGTCGTCCAGCGGCGGCAGCCACAGCTTCGGTGCCTGCGGGCCGTAGGTGGCGAGCTGGTCGCCGATGGTGGCGATCAGCTTGCGCGGCGGCGCCGCCGGGATTTCCGGCTCGTTGGTGACGATGATGGTGTCGGGCTCGGGCTCGACCCGCGAAGCGGTGAACAGCTGCGGCTGCGGCAGTGCCCGCACCACGATCGACTTCTCCGCGCGCGGCGGATCGTAGATGCCGTCGACGTAGGTGCTGCGGAACTTGATCGGCACCGCGCCCGGAGCGGGCACCAGGAAGCCCTCGCCCTTGTGTTCGCGGCCGGATTCGATGTGGTAGGCGTCCTCGACCCCGATGATCTGGCGGGAGATGCTGGGGCTGGCCACCTTCAGACCGATCCGGTAGGACGTGTTCTTGTCGATGTCCTTGATCCGGCCCACGTCCAGCGTCTGCGACGCGAACAGGATGTGGATCCGGAACGAACGGCCCTTACGGGCAACGTAATCGAACAGATCGGCGTACTCCGGATGCTCGGCGAGCATCAGGGTGAACTCGTCGGCGACCACGAACAGCGTCGGCATCGGCGGCAGGTCATGGCCCGCGGCGATCGCCGCTTCGTACTCGGTGACCGAGTTGAAGGCGCTGCCCTGCACCCGCCGGCCGGCCTCCTTCAGCAGCTGCTCACGACGGGCCACCTCACCGCGCAGGGTGTCGGCGAACCGGTCGGCCAGCGAACGCTTCTCGGCCATGTTCGAGATGACCGCGACGACCTGCGGGAAGTGGCGGAAGATGTCGGCTCCGGCCTCACCCTTGAAATCGGCGTAGATCACGATGAGCCGCTCGGCGGAGTGAGTGGTCAACAGCGACAACAGGATCGACATCAGGGTCTGGGACTTGCCCGAGCCTGTCATACCGATCATCAGGCCGTGCGGACCCATGCCGCCCTCGGCCTCGTCCTTCAGGTCGAAGTACAGCGGCTCGCCGGTGGCGGTGATGCCGATCGGCACACGCAGTTCGTCGTCACGGTTACGCGGCGCCCACAGGCTGGCCACATCCAGCGCCGCGGCGTCCGGGATGTCCAGCAGCGTGGTGAACGTCGCCCCGCCGGTGGCGGTGGACCGCACATAGCCGGGGTTGGAATCCCAGCGCGACAACCGCCGCGCGATGTGGGCGGCCTCGGCGGCTGACATCGCGTCGGCCCGGTCGACGTAGGGCTGCCAACCGCTGCTCTGCCACCGCTCGAGACGGCCCTCGGTGACCCGCAGGATGGGTCGCTCCGGATCGGGGTACTGCTCGCGGTTGGGCAGCTTGTCGCTGCGGTGGATCACGGTCACCCCGGTCAGGCCGGGCTTGCGCGCGATGTCGTCGGGATCGGCTTCGGGATCGTCGAGCACCACCAGCAGGTGCTTCAAGGCCTGATCCGCTTCGGTCGGGAACGCAGGCCGGCCGACCAGGGCCGAATCCAATTGTCCACGCAGCTCGGCAACACTGTTGGCCAGGTACCGAGCCGGACCGACGCCGTCGGCGTGGTTCGGAACGTCTACGTGCGGCAGCCATTTCAGCCATGACCAGTCGTCGGCGTCGACGTTGGGGGTGGCCAGCGCCACGCCGAGCATGGTCGGGTCGTGCCAGGTGACGGCCTGGGCGATCCAGGCGCGCAACACGTCGCGAACCTCGTCGGGCGCACCGATCACGGTGATCCGGGCGAGTTTGGTGACGTCGATGCCCGTCGGTGCGTCGCGTACGGTGCGCTGCACATCGAGCAGACCGCGAAGGGTGCTGTGCGACACCGGTTCCAGGTCGATCTCGTCGGCGGTGTCCTTGACCTTCAGCGCGGCATCCAGCGGCACATCGTGCAGCCCGGCGCGCAGCACCAGGAAGTCACGGTCACGCGGGTCGCGTTCCCACTGCCTGCGGGTGCCCGGAATGGTGGCCAGCACCTCGGGGTCCGGATGCGACCAGTCCAGCGCCTTGCGCTGCTCGGCGGCGTGGGCGCGGACGTTGTCGCGGACCACCGACAGGTAGCGCAGGTAATCGGCGCGTTCGGCGTCGACCTCCTCGGTACGCATCTTGTTGCCGCCGCCGCGGTAGAGCGCGGTGGCTGCCAACAACAGCACGAACGGGAAGAACAGCATGGTCGGCGAGATCATCCGCATGCCGGTGGCGAACAGCGCCACGATCATGCCGACGATCAGGATGACGATCAGGTACGGCAGCACCCGGCGGAGCAGTGACGGTGGAACGATCCGCTCCAACTGGGGTGGCGGCTCGATCGTGATGGTGCCCTTGCGGGTGGTCGGCGGGGCCAGCCTGCGCTGGTGCTCGAAGATCAGCCGGCTCATCGGGTCGCCTCCAGGCGTGCAGCGTTTGCATTTGACGACAGCGCATCGTGTGCGGTCAGGGCGTCGCCACGGGACAGGGTCGGGCCGGCCGCGAACTGCGTCAGTATCGACCAGGGGATGGGCAGGGCAGGCGAGGTGAGACCAAGTGCCTCAACAACTTTGTCGTCACCTGCGGTGTCGATGCCGTAGCGGACGCCAGTGTCACTCACCCAGAACAACGAACCAGCGGTCGGTGACCCGGGCTCGGCCCCGACGGTCTGCACGAAGTAACCGCTACCGGGGGTCAGCGCGACTCGGGAGGCAGTGCCGTCAGCGCCGGCTCCGACCAGGTCGACGGTGTGCAGTCCCTCGGGCACCGGCAGTGCCGCGCCCACGAGCACCGATAATCCGCTCTCGGTGGCACCCGCCGGCTTGATCCACTGCGCGCAGGTGACCGGGGCCGCTGACGGCGCCACCAACGTGACCGGCGCGTCCGGGTAGCCCGCGGTGTCGATCGCACCGGAGACCGGCATCCGCGACACCTCGTCGGGACCGATTCGCGGAGCCTGGTCCAAGCCATAGGAGTTGGTGTTGCGCAGGATCGAGGCCAGCACCGGGGAGACCGGCTGCAGCCCGTCGGACAGCACCGCGTAGTAGCGGGCGGTGTTGTCGGCGTCGTGGGCGGCGACCACGCCACCGACGGGCACCGGGGTCGACAACGCGTAGCTCGTCGGTGCACCGGCGTCGGCGATGGGCGGAACCGTCAGTGCCGACGACTCGGGAATGGCGTTGAACAGCCCGGCCGCGATCGGTCGCGGCGCCGGGATCTGCGCGCCGAGACCGAGGGCATCGGTGACCGCGCGGTTGGCCAGGTCGATGGGACTGCGCTTGCCGTCCCACAGCAGCCAGTCACCCGGCGTCGGTCCGACCGGATTGTGTACCAGCACAGCCTGATCGGACAGCAGCGGCAATGCCCGGCCATCTCCGGTCGCGAGTTCACCCGCGATGACCGTCACGCCGGCGTCGGTTCCGGACACGGCGTCGCAGACCGTCCAGTCGGCGGCGCTCGCCGCGCTCTGGACCATGCGCTCCGGCGCGCCGGGGATGCCCAGCAGATTGCCCCGGGAGAACTTGTCGATCTCGCTGGTCTTGACCGTGGTCGGGTTGTCCGACTTGCCGGCGATCAACCGCGCCGAGGTCAGGTTGAGGACCGGATGCAGCTGCTCACCGACCCGCACATACAGCGCCGCGGTCGACCGGTCGGCGAGGATCGCGTCGTTGCCCGCGACTCCTCCCGGCCGGAACAGCGAGAAGAGGAAGCAGCCGATCAGGCCGGTGACCAGGATCAGGGCACCGGTCAGCACTGCCCGGCTCTGTGTGCGCAGCGGGTCGACCAGCATCCGGGTGTCGTGCAGCGCCACGCCGGAAGCGATGCGGCGCTGGACAAATCGCCAGCCCGTGACCTGGTTCTTGGTGACGAAGCCGCGCCGGTAGGACACCTGGTCGGGATTGTCGTTGGCGGGCGTACGGGAAGTGAAAGAGCGGCGCTCGTCCTGAGGGTCGGGCGCGGTCATGCGGGCACCGTCAGACCCAGGCCACGCAGCAGCGGGGCAGCCGAGCTGTTCACGTCACCGGCGGTGATCGTCATCATCTCCTCGTCGGTGAAGTCGTCATTGTCGGAATGATCGAGGCGGTATTCGCGCTCCTCCTCGGAACGCTCGACCAGGTTGCGGACGAAGCGGCCGTTACCGGCGATGTCCAGGCTGCGTCGCGGCACACCGTTGGCGTCGGGCGTGGTGGCCTCCGCCAGGTAGCCGAACAGCCGCTCCATCTCGTCGTGCGCGGCCTTTTCGAACGTGCTGTCGCGCTTCTCGGCCATCCGCTCGGCGATCTCGACGAGTTCGGACGACGAGTACGACGGGAAATCGATGCTGCGGGTGAAGCGGGAACGCAGACCTTCGTTGGTGTCCAGGAACATGTCGAGGTCCTTGCGGTAGCCCGCGACGATTACCACGAGCCGGTCGCGGTCGTTCTCCATGCGGGCCAGCAGGGTGTCGATGGCGACCAGACCGAAGTCGTTCTTGGCGCCGGTGGACACCAACGCGTACGCCTCGTCGAGGAACAGCACACCGTCGAGTGCACTGTCGATGATCGCGTTGGTCTTGGCCTCGGTCTCACCGATGTGCTGACCGATCAAGTCGGCGCGGTGCACTTCGCGGACGGTCTCCTTCTTGAGAAGTCCGAGGCCGCAGTAGATCTTGGCGACGACGCGGGCGATGGTGGTCTTACCGGTTCCGGGCGGACCGGCGAACACCAGGTGGTTGGTGCGCTGCGCCACCGCGAGCCCGCGTTCCTGACGCCGGATCGACATGGCGACCGAACTCTTGAGCCGGGCCACCTGGAACTTCACTTCTTCCAGGCCGATGAACTCGGCGAGTTCGGCCTCTGCCTCGACGAGCAGGTGCGCCTTGCGTTCCTTGGCACCCGGGTCGACGAAGTCGGACTCCGAGGGTTCGGTGTCGGGGTCCCACGGATCGGTGCGGGCGTCGATGCGGGCGGCGGTGGTGATGAGCAGCCCGAAGGTCGGATCCGACAAGGCGTCTTCGACCTGTTTGTTCTCCGGGTGCGCGGCGAAGAGGTCCTGCAGCACCTCGCTCGCGTCCTCGTCCTCACCCTGGCCGCGCAAGGTCAGGGCCTTGGCGAGTGCGCCGTCGAGGGCGGCCACCGCGATGGGGCCGGACGGATCCTCCAGGTAGGACAGTGCAGGCGCCAGCATGCCGAGGCGGGCCAGGGCGATGCCCAGGGTGACCCGCGCGGCGTGCGCGGTGACCTCGTCGAGGGACGGATCGGTGACGACGGGCGTCAGCAGTCGCACCACGTCAGACCACCGCTGCGCACGATGGTTGATCGCCACCCGCAGCCAGGTGGCATTCAGCCATCCGGCCCTCCGGGCGAGCACCTCACCCACCAGCGCATCAGCCTCGGCGCAAGAGCCTGCCGCTGCGAGCCGGGCGGCGTAGGCAAGCTGGAAATCGTCCACGCCGGTGGCCCGGAACTGCAGATACAGTCCGGTGTCGTAGACGAATCCGAGATCGCCGGCGGAGAGGTCGATCTCGCGCTGCAGCAGCCCGGCGCTGCCCCGGGTACGCCACACCGCATCGATCACCGGACCCGACACGTCGCCCGCGGCGGCCAGCCCCGTCCACGCGTCGCAGTGGTCGTGTGCGATGCGTGTGAGGCCGGCGAAGCCGCTCCGGGCCGCGGCGAGATCGGCGGGCCGTTGCCGGTCATTCACCGTCAGGCCGAGCGCACGACAACATGTGGCGAAGCGGCTGATCACATCACGATCGAGCCGGGGCGCTCCGTGAGGCGGAGCCGCAAGCGTGTCACTACCCATATGTGTGCACGGGAGCGACAAAGCCCCCGTCTCTCTCCCTTATGTATGGCTAAGCTAACTTTTGCTGAAGTTAGCATTGCATAACTTCACTGTCGAGAGGCACGTATCCGGGCTAGCTCGTGAACTGCCTCACCTTTTGGTCGCGACCGCCAAGGTGATAGTTCCCGTCATCAAGCCCGCCTCGGAATCAGGAGCCGGGACCGGGCGGCCGTTCTCGGCCAAATACGCATGTAGCGGCGTCGGACGCGCATCCCAGCCGCGCGCACCGAACCACTGCTCAGCGGGAGCGTGCTGCTCGTTGTACACCAGGGTGAAGAATTCGTTCTCGTTGCCGGAAGCCAGCGCCTCGGCACGCTTGGCCTCGAATGCCTCGGCCGGCATCGGCGTCGCCTCCTCGATGCCGACGAAGCTGCCCGGCGCCGCCAGCGCATCGATGCCAGCAAACAGCCGTTCCTGTGCTGTGGCAGGCAGATAGATCAACAGGCCCTCGGCAATCCACGCCGAAGGCTGCGACGGGTCGAAACCGGCGGCGCGAAGGGCCGCAGGCCAGTCCTCCCGCAGATCGATCGCCACCTCGCGCCGCTCCGCCGTCGGCGTCTCACCATGTCGGGCCATGATGTCGCGCTTGAATTCGAGCACACGGGGCCGATCCAACTCATAGACCACCGTGCCGTCGGCCCACGGCAACCGGTAGGCGCGCGAATCCAGCCCGGCCGCCAACAGCACCACCTGTTTGACGCCGGCGCCGATCGCCCGGATGAAGTACTCGTCGAAGTACTTTGTGCGGGCGCCCTGGAAGTTGACAAAGTTCTCACCGAACTCGGTGTGCAGCGGATGCTCGGGGTCGGTGCCCTCTACGGCGGTCGTCCAGTCACCGCCGACCGCGCGGCAGAACCACTCGGCATGCCGGTCGACGGCGAGTGGATCGGCCTTGCGTGCCTCCAAAGCCCTTGAGGCGGCGACGAATAACGCCGTCTGCCCGACGCTCGTCGTGATATCCCAGTTGTCGTTGTCTGTCCTACCCTCGCTATGCACGAGCGCGAGGGTACGCCGAGCTGACAGTCAGACCAGTGGACGCCCGGTGCGGATGCGCCGGTCCAGGTCCTTGAGCAGCAGGTTGAACGGGAACTGCCGCAGGAACGAGGGCAGCAGGTCGTTGATCGTGCGCAGCACCGCGATCAGCCGGTCGAACCGCTTCTGGCTCTTGGCGTCCCAGGGCAACCGCATCTCGTCGCGGAAGCGCTGCGGCAAAAATCCCGTGGTGATCAGCAGGGCTGTGGCGTCGAGGCGACGCTGAATCGCGCGGGGCAGAATCGGCTTCTTGGGCCGGCCCGCCGCGATCGGATACAGGTAGGACCGCACGGTGTCGTCGATGTGCAGCTTCTCGAGCGATTCCTCCCAGTACCGGTCGAACGCGGCCCGGTCGGCCGGCCACATGTCCTCGGGCACCTGCAGCGTCGTGCCCATCGTCACGCTGTCGCGGTAATGCCGGTCGGCGGTCTCGTCGTCCAACTCGCCGACGAACATCCGGAACACGTCCACCCCGCCCTTGTAGAGGCACGCGGCGACCCATAGCTGCAGGTTCTTGTCGAACGCGTTGTACTGCACCGGACTGTCCTCGGTGGAGTAGACCTGCGCGTGCGCCTTGTTGACCGCGCGACGGAAGGCCGCCTTCTGCGCGTCGCTGCCCCGGGTGGCCACGGCCAGATAGGTGAACGTGGTCCTGGCCCGCTTGATCGGGTGCAGGTCGGTGCGCCCGCTTTCGACGCGGCTCTCGACGACGCCGTACCCGACGCCCGGATTGGCCAGCTGCATGACCACGTTGGCCGGGCCGGCCAACAACGCCACGCCCATCAGACCGTCGTCGAAGCTTGCCCCGCGTCGACGCCGCTTCGGCGCTACCCCGGGTCCCGACGACTCGCTCATCGACCGTTCGACATGCGGCACCGGATCGCTGACCGTCATGGCCACCCTCCTAGAACTGAGAACTCATGTTTCCTGATACTGGCCTGGCAGTCTGACAGGTGTCAAGATGTGGGGATGAAGCAGGTCCGCCCGTACCGCGGCGTCGAAGCGGCCGACCGCCTCGCGCAACGACGCAGCCAGCTACTGGAGGCCGGGTTGGACCTGCTCGGAGCCGAGGACGCCGAGGTGACAGTGCGCGCCGTCTGCCGCACCGCCGGGTTGGCCGCGCGGTATTTCTACGAAAGCTTCGTCGACAAGGATCAGTTCATCGCCGCGGTGTACGACTGGGTGATCACCGACATCGCCACCTCGACGCAGGCCGCCGTGGCCGCCGTGCCACTGGCCGAGCAGAGCACCGCGGGCATGGCCAACATCGTCCACCTGATCGCCGAGGATCCGCGGATCGGTCGGCTGCTGTTCAGCGTCAAACTGTCCAACGACGTGCTGACCCGCAAACGCGTCGAGTCGGTGGCGCTGTTCGCTCGACTACTGGGCCAACATGCCGGTGATGCATTGCGCCTCGAGGACAACGACTTCCGCAAGGCCACCTCGTATTTCGCTGTCGGCGGGGTGACGCAGACGATCAGTGCCTGGCTGTCCGGGGAAGTCACGCTCTCCCCCGAACAGCTCATCGGACGATTGCGCTCGATGCTCGATGCGCTGGCCCGGATGCAGCACCCAGGAGGCTGACCTATTCGAACCTGCGCGTCACCGACGGCGCCCAGCCCGGATCCCCGGTGGTGGCGTAGCGGATCCAGCTGCCGTGCATCTGGTCGGCCAACGTGACCGCAGGCTCGCCGGGCCCGACCAGCCCGTGCGGTCCGCGTAGTGACTCCAGGCCGATGCAGTCGAAGACGAACGGCAGCTCCACCGCGTGGGCTGCACCGAGTGCACCGTCGACAGCTCCTGAGCGCCAAGAGAATTCGTAACGGTGCGTAGCGGCGCCACCCAGTTCCGCATGGGTTCGGGCCGTCCTCTCGCTGCCGGTCCGAAACAACGCGTCACCGAGAATCGCTGCGCGCAGTGCGCCCCAGCCGGCCCGGGGGAAGCGGGCGCGGTACCGCTGCACGACGGCGGCCGGGTCAGAGTCCACCCGGGCGGCGATCTGCTCGACGTCATCGCGGGTCGACGTGTTGACGAGACCCTGCGGAACCAGATACAAATTGCCTTCCTCGGTGTTGGTCCCGATGAGCAGACCCACCGCGGGGTTGAGCCGCTGCGCCGGCTGTTCTTCCAGCACCAAGCTGAACGCACTCAAACCCAGCAGCGGGTCGAAACTTGCCTCGGTGCGCAGGTCGAGCCCGGACACCTCGGCAACCACCTCGACGAGTTGGTCGTCGGTCAACCGATCGAAGGCCGCGACGGTGGGCTCGAGATCCAGAGCCGCGGCCGCGGCCAGGCTCACCCGTGCAGCCTGTTCTGGACTGAACGCACCGAAGCCGTTGCCGCTCTGCAGGATTGCCCGACGGATCAACCGCTGAACGCCGTGCGTGGCCAGCGCGCCGGCGGTGATCGTCGCGCCGGCTGACTGTCCGAACAGGGTGACGTTGCCGGGATCGCCGCCGAATGCCTCGATGTTGTCCTGCACCCAGCCCAGTGCGGCCAACACGTCGAGCAGGCCACGATTGGGTACCGCTCCGGCGAGGTCCAGAAATCCGGTGATTCCCAGCCGGTAGGTGACCGTCACCAACACCAGGCCGTCACGGGCGAAGGCGGTGCCGTCGTAAAGGGGGAACGGGTGGAGCCGGCGACGAAACCGCCTCCGTGCACGAACACCAGCACCGGTCGGCGGTCGGCGTTCGGCGGGGCCCAGACGTTGACCGTGAGGTAGTCAGAGCCCCGCACCCAGCCCGGACCGAAGAAGGGCGACATGTCCAGGCGGCCGAAGCCGTTACGGCATGGCTGTGGTGCGGTGGGGCCGGGCTGCGTCGCATCGCGAACATCACGCCACGGCTCGTGGGCCGCCGGAGCCGCAAACCGGCCCGCCACCGAGGGCGGGGCGGCATACGGAACGCCGAGAAACCTCAGGGCATGCGGGGTCCGCAGCCCCCGCACGGCACCGGTTGCGGTCTCGACGATCGGTTCAACCATGCTCAGGCCCCCGTCACCCGGTCCAGCGGTGCCCACGCCCTGATCGCATACCGGTCGCCGTCGCGGCTCACCTCGGCACCGCCGTGCCCGCCGAAGTGGGCCGGTATCACCAGGGTGTTTGTGTCAGCGGCCTGGCCCAGTACCCGCCGCCGGGTGGCCCGCGCCTGTGCCGGATCCTCGCAGTAGCAGCTGTTGGTGTCGGGTTCGACGATCTGCAAGGCAGTGTGCATCATGTCGCCGACGAAGACCGCACGGTCGCCGCCAGAGTGCAGCCTGACGACCGCGGAGCCCGGGGTGTGTCCCGGGGCCGCTTCCAGCGTCAGGTTGGCATCGATCTGGAACACGTCTTCCCACAGCACCGTCTGCCCGGCGGCGTGGACCGGCGCAACGCTGTCGAGGAACACGTTGTCCCGTCCCGCGACCACGTCACTCCTGTTGTCCGGATTCCAGAAATCGAAGTCGGCTCGCGGCATCAGGTAGGTGGCGTTCGGGAAGGTCGGGATCCAGTCGTCGTCATCGAGGTAGGTGTTCCAGCCGACGTGGTCGACATGCAGATGGGTGTTGATCACCACGTCGACATCTTCGGGAGCAACACCGGCCCGGGCCAGGTTCCCGAGAAAATCGGTGTCCAGGTGATGCCACACCGGGGCATGGGGCCGGTCCTTGTGGTTGCCCACCCCGGTGTCGACCAGAATGGTCCGGCCCTCGCTGCGCAGTACCCAGGTCTGGATGGCCGAGACGCAGACGTCGTCACCGGGGTCGTAGAAGTCCGGCGCCAGCCATCCTTCGTTGCGACGCCATATCTCGTCGGGACTTTCCGGGAAGAACTCCTGCGGCGACAGCCGGACCGATCCGTAGTACTCCATCACCCGGGTCACGCGGACATTGCCCAACACGATTTCGTTCATGTCCCCAGCGTGATTTCGCGGGCATCCGCCAACCAGGCTCAGCTGTGCCTACCACTGGCAGGGACAGGCACGGCTCGGACGATCGGGGGCATAGTGGGGTCATGACCGGACAACTCGGAGAATTCCTGCGGGCCCGGCGTGGACGGCTGAGCCCGGAGGATGTGGGGCTGTCCCGGTACGGCGAACGACGCCGGGTGGCGGGGCTGCGACGGGAAGAGGTTGCCCAGCTTGCCGGGGTCAGCGTGTCGTACTACACCCGCCTGGAACAGGGTCAGTCGGTCAATGCCTCGGAGGCAATTCTCGACGCGCTGGCACGGGCCCTGCAATTGGATGTTCACGAGCAGGCGCATCTGCGGGAATTGGCGGCCCAACGCGCACAACCCCCCCGACGTCCCCCGGTCGAACGCGTCAGCGCACCGACCCGTGACCTGTTGCGTTCGCTGGATCACCTGCCGGTGCTGGTGATCGGCCGTCGCACCGATGTGCTGGCGTGGAATGAGCTCGGGCATGCCCTGTTGGCCGGCCATGTGGATTTCACGTCGGTGGACAATCCGGCGACCCGGCCTAATCTGGCCCGGCTGCTGTTCCTCGACTCGCACACCCGAGACCTCTATGTGGATTGGCATCGCAAGGTTCGGACCGTGGTCGGCAGCCTGCGCCTGGCCGCGGGCCGACATCCTGACGATGCGCTGTTGTCGGGGCTGATCGGTGAATTGTCGGTGAAGAGCCCGGAATTCGCGTCGCTGTGGGCCGATCACCGTGTCAAACCGTGCGAGGCAGACTCCTATGACCTTCGCCATCCGCTCGCCGGACCGCTCACCGTCACCATGCAGAACCTGAAACTCGCCCGCGACGTCGAACAATCACTGTGTGTGGTGACGACGGCGGAGGGTTCGAGTTCAGCAGATGCGTTGCAGCTCCTCGCGCGGGAACGCCGGGACAAAGATATCCACGCCCCGAGTGCCCTGTGACGCGCATGATGGCGGTATGACCGATCCCGAGCAGACCCCCGGACAGGGTGTGGCCGATACCGGTGTCCTGGTGGCCGCGATTCGTGCCCGGGAAAACCGGCGCCCCGACCGGCTTTTCACCGATCCATTCGCGGAGAAGCTCGCCGGCGATTCAGGACAGCGCATGCTCGCCGAGGCCGTCGCCGCGGCCGGGGACAAATCCACATTGCAGATCGTGGTGCGCACCCGGTTCTGGGACGAGGCACTGCTGGACGCGGCGTCGGCGGCGCGGCAGGTGGTGATTCTCGCCGCGGGCCTGGATGCGCGCGCCTACCGGCTGCCCTGGCCCGACGGCAGCACGCTGTACGAACTCGACCAGCCGGCCGTGATCGCGGCCAAGGCCGACGCGCTGGCCGGCGACCGGCCCCGCTGCCGTCGGGTCGCCATCGGCGTCGATCTCACCACCGACTGGTCCGAAACCTTGCAGGCCAACGGCTTTGACGCGGCGCAACCGACCGTGTGGTTGATCGAGGGATTGCTGCAATATCTCGACGAGGACGCCGTACACACCCTGTTCCGGCGGGTGAACACCTTGTCTGTGCAAGGCTCGGTGCTGCTCTACGACATCGTCGGCAAGACCTTGTTGGACAACGTGATGCTCGCGGCGGTCCGCGAGCAGATGGCCCGCAATGGTGCACCGTGGTTGTTCGGCACCGACAGCCCGGAACAACTGTGCGAACCGTTAGGCTGGTCAGCGGTGGTCACCGATGTGGCCGAACCGGGAAACAAGTGGAATCGGTGGTTCGCCCCGGCGGTGCCGCTGGATGTTCCAGGCGTCCCACGCGGATATTTCGTCACCGCCACGAAGCGGTAAGCGTCGTGGCGCCTTGCGCTGTCACGGTCCGCCACAGTCACGCCAGAGTGACTGCGGTGTGTGACAGCCACGCCGGCGTGACAATGACGCGTAAGGCCGAAAGTGCCAGCCCGACCAGGGCGAAAAATCAGCGGGCATCGACACCCACCGGCGGACGCCGATCGGCGGCGGTCTTGGGCGTCGTCTGGGCGTCGTTGTCGGTGAATTCCTTGGTCCAGCAGGCAAATTCCAGTGTGATGCCATCGGGGTCGAGGAAGTAGAACGACCGGACGTACACGCCGGGATGCACGGTCGCCGACGCCTGCATCGGACTGTCGTCGTGGTTGAGCACCGGGCCGACGCGAACGCCCTTGGCCTTGAGTTTCTGCCGATACTCGTCGAACTTCTCGGCGGGCACGTGTAGGGCGATGTGGTTGAGTGAGCCGGTGGCGCTGACGAATTCACCGATGCCCGGTATCGCGGCCGGCGCCGAAATCCCCGGTACCCCGTCGGGGGCATCGCGGAACCAGAAGAACGCGATGCAGTCGCCGTTGCCCGCATCGAAGAAGAAGTGCTGACCCATGTCGCCGGGCAGGTCGAGCGATTTGATCAACGGCATCCCGAGCACGTTGGTGTAGAAGTCCACCGTGCGCGCCATGTCCGCACAGACCAGCGCGACATGGTTGATGCCGCCGAACTCGAACTCCGGGTTGGGATTGTCAGGCTTGATCACGTCGATACACCTCCGGGCCGAACGCGCCGATGACTGGCGCGGCTGCGCATCTGAATCTAACATCAGATTTAGATGTGATCAATGGAGTGAGGAAATCCGTGACCGTCAGCCCTCGTACCCCTCTGCCGACCGCCCGCGGCCGCCAAACCCAGGCGGCGATCGACAACGCCGCTCGTGCGGTGATCGCCCGCAAGGGCCTCCTGGCCACCACCATCACCGACATCGCCTCCGAGGCGGGCCGCTCTGCCGCGTCGTTCTACAACTATTACGCCTCGAAAGAGGCCATGGTCCGTGAATGGGCCCTGCGGTTTCGCAACGAGGCCCGCGAACGCGCGCTTCCGGCGACGGCACCGAATCTGACCAACTGGGAACGCTGCCATCAGGCGGCCTCCGCGCACTGGACGACCTACCGGCACCGCCTGGCCGAGATCATCAGCGTGTCGCAGATGGCGATGATCGACGACGATTTCGCCGAGTACTGGGACGAGATCTGCCAGCTACCGATCGCCATGATCACCGAAATGGTCAAACATGCTCAGCAGCAAGGGTTCTGCCCCGATGATGACGCCCACCTGACCGCGGTGGCGCTGGTGTCGATGCTCAACCAGTTCTGCTACACCCAACTGTCCGGCGGACGCGACACCACCGCCGACGACACTGCCTGCATCACCACCCTGGCCAATGTGTTCTACCGGACCATCTACCACGAGGAGACCCCGCGTTCATGAGTACAGCGTCACCGGCAGTGGTTCGCGAGTTCATCGGCCTGGAATCACCGACCGGCCACCGCGCCGGCGCGGGTGGGCACCCGTGCCAGGGGCTCTACTATCGCAGCACGGAACACAAACCCACAGTGGCCGTGATCGCCACGCACTACCAGATCGACTTCTCCGAGCACTACATCGCCGACCATCTGGCCACCCGAGGCATCGGCTTTCTCGGCTGGAACACCCGGTTCCGCGGATTCGAGAGCAGCTTTCTCCTGGACCACGCACTGGTCGACATCGGGGTCGGCGTGCGCTGGCTCCGTGAAGTACAGGGCATCGAAACTGTTGTCCTGCTGGGCAACTCCGGCGGCGGCTCGCTGATGGCCGCCTACCAGTCCCAGGCCGTCGACCCGAACGTGCAGCCACTGGAGGGGATGCGGCCGGCGACGGGCCTGACCGACCTCCTACCCGCCGACGGATACGTGGCCAGCGCGGCCCATCCCGGTCGGCCGGATGTGCTGACCGCCTGGATGGACGCCTCCGTCGTCGACGAGAACGACGCCATCGCCGGCGATCCCGAGCTGGACCTGTTCGACGAGCGCAACGGCCCGCCGTTCTCGGCCGACTTCGTCAACCGCTATCGCGCAGCGCAGGTGGCACGCAACGACAAGATCACCGACTGGGCCGAGCACGAGCTGAAACGGGTTAAGGCAGAGGGCTATTCAGACCGTCCGTTCACCGTGATGCGCACCTGGGCCGATCCACGGATGGTCGATCCGGCCATCGAGCCGACCAACCGGCAGGCCAACCTGTGCTATGCCGGGGTACCGGTCAAGGCGAACCGCTCGGCCCGCGGCATCGCCGCCGCCACCACGCTGCGCAACTGGATCGGCATGTGGAGCCTGCGGCATGCCCAGACGCGGGCCGAACCACACCTGGCCCGAATCTCCTGCCCGGCGCTGGTCATCAACGCCGACCAGGACACCGGAGTGTATCCGTCGGACGCCCAACGCATTTACAATGCGCTGGCGAGCACAGACAAGGAGCAGTGCTCCATCCACACCGATCATTACTTCACCACCCCGGGCGCCCGCGGTGAGCAAGCCGATACCATCGCCGGATGGATCGCGAAGCGGTGGCAGTGAATCCGGAACCGATCCGAGTCCTGGCGCATTTCACCCCGGGCGACAAAGTGTTGGATCTCCTTGCAGCCCATAAAGACTGGCTGGACGTACACTTCTGCGACGAGGACGACGACGCCACGTTCTACCGGGAACTCCCAGCCGCCGAGGTGCTCTGGCACGTCCTGCGGCCGATCTCTGGCGACGACCTGCAGCGCGGGCCGCGGCTGCGGCTGGTGCACAAGCTGGGTGCCGGGGTGAACACCATCGACGTGGACACCGCCGACCGGCTCGGCATCCTGGTGGCCAACATGCCCGGTGCCAACGCCCCGTCGGTGGCCGAGGGCACCGTGCTGCTCATGCTGGCTGCACTGCGCCGATTACCGGAACTCGACCGTGCCACCCGGGACGGCAACGGCTGGCCATCGGATCCCAGCCTGGGTGAGACCGTCCGCGACATCGGTGGCTGCACGGTCGGGTTACTCGGCTACGGCAATGTCGCCAAGCGCGTCGAGAAGATCGTCATCGCCATGGGCGCCGACCCCGCCCAGGTGATCCACACCAGCACTCGCGACACCGGTCATCCGCAGTGGCGCACCCTGTCGACACTGTTGGGGGCCAGCGACATCGTCTCGCTGCATCTGCCGTTGACCGACGCGACCCGCGGACTACTCGACCGCGAGGCGTTGGCGAAGATGAAGCCGGGCGCCGTCGTCGTCAACACCGCACGAGGGCCGATCATCGACGAGCCCGCCCTGATCGACGCCCTTCGCACCGGCACGTTGGCCGCGGCCGGTCTGGATGTGTTCGCCGAGGAGCCGGTGCCGCCCGGCAATCCCCTGCTCGCGCTGCCCAACGTGGTGCTGACCCCGCACGTCACCTGGTACACCGTCGACACCATGCGCCGCTATCTGACCATGGCGATCGACAACTGCCGCCGGATCCGCGATGGTGAACCACTGGCCCACGTGGTGAACGGGGTGAGATAGGGCGACGGAGTGGCGCCGGTCACGTCGGGGTACCCTCGGGCCCAACCGACCGGTTAATAGAGATATGCCCCGGATGGAGGAACCGCATGCCCATTGCGATTACGTCTGAGCACAGCGATCTGGCCGACTCGGTCCGATCCCTGGTCGCCCGGGTGGCGCCGGCGGAGGTGCTGCACGAAGCGCTCGAGACACCGGTCCCCAACCCCCCGCCGTATTGGAAGGCCGCAGCCGATCAGGGCCTGCAGGGTGTCCACCTCTCGGAAACCGTTGGCGGGCAAGGCTTCGGCGTCCTCGAATTGGCCATCACCCTGGCCGAGTTCGGCTACGGCGCGGTGCCGGGACCGTTCGTGCCGTCCGCCATCGCAAGCACCTTGATCTCCGCGCACAACCCCGAGGCGAAGATCCTCACCGGCCTGGCTTCCGGTGACACCATCGCCGCATACGCCATCGACTCCGGCCTGACCGCGACTCGTCACGGCGAGGGCCTGGTGATCCGTGGCGAGGCCCGGGCGGTGCCGGCCGCGGCGCAGGCCTCGGTGCTGGTGCTGCCGGTCGCGATCGATTCCGGGGTGGAGTGGGTGGTGCTGGACGCCGCCGACCTGGAGATCGAGCCGGTGCCCAGCGTCGATCCCCTGCGTCCGCTGGCGCATGTGCGGGCCAACGCCGTCGAGGTCGGCCCCGCTGAGGAGGCCGACCGCGTGCTGGCCAACCTGGGCGCAGCCCGGGCCCGGGCGCTGATTTCCACGTTGTTGTCCGCCGAGGCCATCGGTGTCGCGCGCTGGGCCACCGACACCGCAACCGGTTACGCCAAGATCCGTGAACAGTTCGGTAGGCCGATCGGCCAGTTCCAGGCGATCAAGCACAAGTGCGCCGGGATGATCGCCGAGACCGAACGGGCCACCGCGGCGGTCTGGGACGCGGCCCGCGCCTTGGACGAGACGCAGGAAAGCTCCTCTGCGCAAACCCATTTCGAGTTCGCCGCCGCAGTGGCCGCCACCCTGGCTCCCGCCGCAGCGCAGCACACCACCCAGGACTGCATCCAGGTGCACGGTGGCATCGGATTCACCTGGGAACACGACACCAACGTGTACTACCGCCGTGCGCTGGTGCTGGCGGCGTGTTTCGGACGTGCCGCGGACTACCCGCAGCTGGTGGTCGACACCGCGACCGCCACCGGTATGCGCCCGGTCGATATCGACCTGGATCCCGACACCGAGAAGCTGCGTGACGAAATCCGCGCCGAAGTGGCTGCACTCAAAGCGATTCCGAGCGGGGCCGAGCGCAATACCGCGATCGCCGAGGGCGGTTGGGTACAACCACACCTGCCCACGCCGTGGGGCCGCGCGTCGGAACCGATCGAGCAGATCATCATCGCCCAGGAATTCAGCACCGGCCGGGTGAAGCGCCCGCAGATGGGCATCGCCTCCTGGATCATCCCGTCGATCGTGGCGTTCGGCACCGACGAGCAGAAGCAGCGGTTCCTGCCGCCGACGTTCCGCGGCGAGATGATCTGGTGTCAGCTGTTTTCCGAGCCGGGTGCCGGTTCGGACCTGGCCAGCCTGACCACCAAGGCCACCAAGGTCGACGGCGGCTGGCGGATCACCGGACAGAAGATCTGGACGACCGGGGCCCAGTTCTCGCAATGGGGCGCACTGTTGGCCAGGACAGACCCGAGTGCGCCGAAACACCAGGGCATCACGTATTTCCTGCTCGACATGTTCAGTGAGGGTGTCGAGGTCAAGCCGCTGCGCGAGCTCACCGGCAACGCGATGTTCAACACGGTGTTCATCGATGACGTGTTCGTGCCTGACGACATGGTGCTCGGTGAGGTCAACCGCGGGTGGGAGGTCAGCCGCAACACGTTGACCAACGAGCGGGTGTCGATCGGCAGCAGCGAGCCACCGTTCCTCGCCAATCTCGATCAGTTCGTGGCGTTCCTCGGGGCGGGACAGTTCGACCAGATCGACCAGAACCGGGCGGGCCAGCTGATCGCCGAGGGGCATGCCGCCAAGGTGCTCAACCTACGGTCCACCCTGCTGACACTGGCCGGGGGCGACGCGATGCCCGCCGCCGCGATCTCCAAGCTGCTGTCGATGAAGACCGGTCAGGGCTATGCGGAGTTCGCGGTGGCCTCGTTCGGCACCGACGGCGCCATCGGCGATCCCGATCAGGAGTACGGCCGGTGGGCCGAGTACCTGCTGGCCAGCCGGGCCACCACGATCTACGGCGGCACGACCGAGGTGCAGCTCAACATCATCGCCGAACGCCTGCTGGGCCTGCCGCGCGATCCGTAAGTCTTTCCTTCCTGCGAAAAGACATAAACCCGTACCAAATTGCCGGTTTTGGTGCGGGTTTGTGTCTGCTCGCCAAGGTGTCAGGCGTACCGTCGAAATAGACGGCTACCAGAAACGGTTGACACTCGATGATGAGTACGTCACGACAACGCCTTCTGCGCCCGATCATGGTGGGCGCAGCCGCGCTGTCGGTCGTCGTCGCACCGACCGCCGTTTGGTCTCAACTCGCCCCACCCGCCGACACCCAGGCCCAGCCACCATGTGTGAACGGGGTGGTTCCGTGGAACCCCTACGTGGTGAACTGCAATCTGCCGCCACGGCAACCTCGGGTACGCGGGGCCGCTCCTGATGCGGGCGCGATCATCGCGTGCCGGGACCGGCCGGGCTGCTTGGCCTGGTACATCAACGGGCCGCCATGACAACGTGACCTGACAATGTGAGTGGGCGATATGGGCAGCGACAAGAACGATGTCGAAAAGCGTTGGCATGACCCGGCGGTGTTTCGTGCCGCGGTGACCTACGTCGTGTGCGTCGCCGCGGTCGCCGGTGTGGCCCTTGCTTTCTACGCCTTCGACCGTTCGACACTGTCGGCCGTCTTGGTCCCGACCATCACCTTCCTCGGCGGGGTCGGCGCGTTCATCCGGACGTATCAGGTGTGGCGAGCAGAGGGCACCTGGCCGATCTGGCAGGGGGCCGGCTGGTTCCTGCTGGCACTGTCGCTCGTGTGCCTGGCCGTACCGGGCAGCGCGATGATGGCTTAGCACCCCTCGGGCGAATCTAAGGCAGGATCGAGTCGACGTAACCGCCGTCGACCCGCAACGCCCCGCCCGTGGTGGCCGAAGCCAACGCAGAAGCCAAGTAGGTCACCATGTTCGCGATCTCTTCAGGCTCGATCAGCCGCTGGATCAGAGACTGCGGGCGATGCTTGATCATGAACTCCCGCTGCGCGGCCTCCCACGGCAATGATCTGTCGACCAGCTGGTAGACGAAATCCTCGACCCCGGCAGTGTGGGTCGGTCCGGCGATCACCGAGTTCACGGTCACACCGGTGCCCGCGGCCTCTTTGGCGAAACCGCGCGACACCGCGAGCAGTGCCGTCTTGGACACCCCGTAGTGGATCATCTCGGCCGGTGTCACGATCGCCGAATCACTGGCGATCTGGATGGCGCGGCCCCAGCCGCGCTCGGTCATCCCGGGCAGGTAGCTACGGATGAGTCTCACTGCCGCAAGGACGTTCACGTCGAAGTAGGTGCGCCACTGGTCGTCGGTGATCTCCAGCGGCGGCACGGCACCGAAGATGCCCAGGTTGTTCACCAGGATGTCGACGTCGGGCAGCTGACGCACCAGCTCAGCTGTCCCCTCCTCGGTCGCGACGTCGGCGGCCACCCCCAGAACGTCGAGGTCACCCAGCTTGGAAACGGCTTCGTCGACGCGCGCCGCCGTGCGGCCGTTGACGGCCACCCGGGCACCGGCGCGGGCCAGTTGTTCGGCGATGGCCAGCCCGATGCCCTGGGTCGAGCCGGTGACCAGCGCGGTCTTTCCGGTCAGATCGATGTTCACAAGGCTGTACTACCACCGACGCGGGCAACCTATTCCAGGTCGCGCAACTCGCGCTTGAGGATCTTGCCGGTCGGGTTACGCGGCAGCTCGTCGAGGAAGACCACCTCGCGCGGAACCTTGTAGCGGGCCAGATGTTCTTTGACGTAGGCCTTGATCGCCTCTTCGTCGATGCTGGCGCCCTCGACCTTCACCACGAAGGCCTTCAGCCGCGCACCCCACTCCTTGTCCTCCACACCCAGCGCGGTGGCCTCGACGACCTCGGGGTGTCCGCTGATCAAATCCTCGACCTCGGCGGGGAACACGTTCTCGCCTCCGGAGACGATCATCTCGTCGTCACGGCCGCTGACGTACAACAGCCCGTGTTCGTCGAAATAACCGACGTCGCCCGAGGACATCATGCCGTCGATGATCTGCTTGTGCCCGCCGCCCGTATATCCCTTGAACGGGAAGGTGTTTCGCACGAAGATTCGGCCCACCTCACCCTGCGGGAGCTCGTTGCCGTTGTCGTCGAAGATCTTGACGGTGATGCCCTTGACCACCGGCCCGACCGTCGACGGGTTGATCGACAGGTCCTGGGGTCGCGCGATGCTGGCGAACGCGATCTCGGTGGATCCGTACAGGTTGTAGATGACCGGCCCGAGATCCTTCAGCGCCCGCGACGCCAGCTCCGCCCCGAGCTGAGACCCGGAGACGAACACGATCCGCAACGAGGACAGATTCGGCTTGGGCTTCATCTGCTCGAGGTGGTCGAGCATGCGCGAGAGCATCACCGGCACCACGACCATGGCAGTGACGCCGTGGCGCTCGACATCGTCGAACACCGTGGCCGGCTTGAACCGGCGGCGCAGCACCAGCGTGCTGCCGAGCATCATCGCGATGGTGGAGTGCAGGAACCCGAGCGCATGAAACATCGGCGCCGGCAGCGCAGTCACCTCGCCGGCCTTGAACGGGACATGCGAGAGCACCCCGCCGACCGGGGCCAGCGACGGCGGGGCGGCACGGTTGGCGCCCTTGGGCGTTCCGGTGGTGCCGCTGGTCAGGATGATGATCGAGGGGTGCTTGGCGGCCTTGGGCGCGGGGCGGCCGTTGCCGCGTGCGATGACGTCGGCCAGTGTCTCGTCGGTGCTGCCCGACGGTTCTTCGGAATCCGGGTTGTGGCCCAGCGCCCGCAGCTTGCCCAGCTCCGGTTCGGCCTGTGCGACGGCACCGGTGTACTCGTCGTCGTAGATGATCACCTTCGCGCCTTCGCGCGCAGACACCTCTTTGATCTGCGGCCCGGAAAACTCGGTGTTGAGCATGATGATCCGGGCGCCCACCCGGGCGGCGCCGTAGAGCGACACCAGGAACCACCGGTGGTTGCGGCACAGGATCGCCACCCCGTCACCGCCCCGCACACCCATCGTGAGCAGCTCGTTGGCCACCGCGTGGGCGGCCGCGTCGAGCTCACCGAACGTGAATTCGCCCTCGTCGTCGATGACGGCGACACGCTCGGGATGACGACGCGCGTTGAGAGCCGGGATCATCCCGATCTCACCCCAGGTGCGGATGTCGGCCAACATGGCGACCATGTGTTGCGGCGGCTCCAACCGGAGCGCACCCGCCTCGAACATCTTGCGCGCGTAGTGCAATTCGGCCGCACCGCGCTCCACATACTCTTTGGCCTTGGCCGTGAGGTTCGCCGGCAGGTCAGACAAACTAGGCATGCCGCCACAATATGTGACAGCTATCAAGCCGGGGACGGTAACTAGCATGTGGTCATGGCCGGTGCAATGTCGCTGGAGATCGACGGCCTCGAGGTGGCGGTGAGCCACCCCGACAAGGTCGTTTTTCCCGACGTGCACGTAACCAAGCTCGACCTGATCAACTACTACCGGTCTGTCGCCGACGGCGCACTGCGCGGGGTGTACGGCCGCCCGATGATCCTCAAACGGTTCGTCAAGGGCATCACGACCGAGGCCATCTTCCAGAAGCGGGCGCCGGAAAAGCGGCCGGACTATGTCGAGGTGGCCGAGCTCAAGTACCGGTCGGGCACCTCGGCCAAGGAGGCGGTGCTGCGCGATGCCGCCGGGTTGGCCTGGGCGGTGAACCTCGGTTGCGTCGACCTCAACCCCCATCCCGTGCGGGCCGAGGACCTCGACCACCCCGACGAATTACGGGTCGACCTCGACCCGATGCCCGGCGTCGACTGGTCGCAGATCGTCGCCGTCGCCCACGTCGCGCGCGAGGTACTCGAGGACCATGGCCTGACCGCCTGGCCCAAGACGTCGGGATCGCGCGGCTTTCACATCTACTCCCGTATCCACCCGCGCTGGCCGTTCACCAAGGTGCGGTTGGCCGCCGAGACCGTGGCCCGGGAGGTCGAGAATCGGGTGCCTCAGCTCGCCACCGCGCGGTGGTGGAAGGAGGAACGGGGCGAACGGGTCTTCGTCGATTTCAATCAGAACGCCAAGGACCGCACCGTGGCGTCGGCCTATTCCGTGCGGGCCACCCCGGATGCCCGGGTGTCCACCCCGCTGCGCTGGGACGAGGTCGACGGCTGCCGCCCCGAGGCGTTCACGATCGCCACCGTGCCCGACCGGTTCGCCGAGATCGGTGACCCGTGGGAAGGCATGGACACCACGGCCGGGGAATTGGACGGATTGCTCGCGCTCGCGAAGGAACTCGGCCCGGCCGAGAAAGCGCCCAAGGGCGCGTCCCGGGACGGGCGCCGAGTCTCTTCGATGCCGCTCATCGAGATCGCCAAGACCAAGACCAAGGACGAGGCACTCGCCGCCCTCGAGGTCTGGCGTGAACATCATCCGGCCGCGGCCGCACGACTGGAGCCCGTCGACGTCCTCCTCGACGGCATGCGCGGGCCGAGTTCGATCTGGTACCGGGTGCGGCTCAACCTGCAGCATGTACCCGAGGACGAGCGCCCGCCGCAGGAAGAGTTGATCGCCGATTACAACCCGTGGGAGCACTACCGCGGCGCGCAGTGGAAGCGGGGGTGAGACGGGTGCGAATCGCCCTGTTCGCAACCTGCCTGGCGGATGCGCTGTTTCCGTCTGCCGCGATCGCCACGGTGGAATTGCTTGAGCGCCTCGGCCACGAGGTGATCTTCCCGAGTGGTCAAACCTGTTGTGGCCAAATGCATGTCAACACCGGCTATCTCAAGGAAGCCACCGCGCTGGTGCGCAATCACGTCGAGGCCTTCGAATCGGCGGGCTGCGATGCCGTGGTGGCGCCGTCGGGATCATGCGTGGGTTCGGCGCGGCACCAGCATGCGATGGTGGCGCGACGCGCCGGTGACGAGCAGTTGGCGTCACGGGCCGAAAAGCTGGCCACCACGACGTACGAACTGTCCGAACTGCTGGTCGACGTCCTCGGTGTCGACGACGTCGGCGCCTACTATCCGCACCGGGTCACCTACCACCCGACCTGCCACTCACTGCGCATGTTGGGCGTGGGTGACAAGCCGCTGCGCCTGCTGCGCCATGTACGGGGGTTGACCCTGGTGGAGTTGCCGGAGGCCGAATCCTGTTGCGGTTTCGGCGGAACCTTCGCGATCAAGAACTCCGATACGTCCACCGCGATGCTGGCCGACAAGATGGCCCACATCCTGCAGACCGATGCCGAGGTCTGCAGCGCCGGGGATTCGTCGTGCCTGATGCACATCGGCGGCGGGCTGAGCCGGTTGCGTTCCGGGGTGCGCACGGTGCACCTGGCCGAGATCCTGGCGGCCGCCCCATGACTTTCCTCGGCACGCCCGGAGTCGGAAACCTGCGGGGCGACAAGCCGTTTCCGAAAGCCGCCCGATCCGCACTGGCGGATTCCCAACTACGCCGCAACATCGGTCATGCCACCCACACGATTCGAACCAAGCGGCTGACCGCGGTGGCCGAGTGCGACGACTGGGAGCAGTTGCGCGAAGCAGGCAGCGCGCTCAAGCAGGACGTCATGGCACGGTTGCCCGAGTTGCTCGAGCAGTTCGAGGACAACGTCACCCGGCGCGGCGGGGTCGTGCACTGGGCCCGCGACGGCGACGAGGCCAACCGCATCGTCGCCGACCTGGTCCGCGCCACCGGCACCGACGAAGTCGTCAAGGTCAAGTCGATGGCCACCCAGGAGATCGGCCTCAACGAATACCTGGAAGCCCAGGGCATCGCCGCGTTCGAGACCGACCTGGCCGAGCTCATCGTGCAGCTCGGCCACGACAAGCCCAGTCACATCCTGGTGCCGGCCATTCACCGCAACCGCGCCGAGATCCGGGAGATCTTCACCCGCGAGATGCCCGGCGTCGGCGAGCTCACCGACGACCCCCGGGTGCTGGCGATGGCGGCTCGGGCTTACCTGCGGCACAAGTTCCTCACCGCCCGGGTAGCGGTCAGCGGGGCGAATTTCGGCGTCGCCGAGACCGGCACGCTGGCCGTGGTGGAGTCCGAGGGCAACGGCCGGATGTGTCTGACACTGCCGCAGACCCTGATCACGGTGATGGGCATCGAGAAAATCGTGCCGACCTTCGCCGATCTCGAGGTGTTCATGCAGTTGCTGCCACGCTCCTCCACCGCCGAACGGATGAACCCCTACACCTCGATGTGGACCGGCGTGCATCCCGGCGACGGGCCACAGGAATTCCATCTGGTGCTGCTGGACAACGGCCGCACCCGGGTGCTGGCCGACGAAGTGGGCCGCCCGGCGCTGCACTGCATCCGGTGCAGCGCGTGCCTCAACGTCTGCCCGGTCTACGAGCGCACCGGCGGTCACGCTTACGGTTCGGTCTATCCGGGGCCGATCGGGGCGATCTTGAGCCCGATGCTGACCGGCACCACCGGGCACGACGACCCGAACGCCAGCCTGCCGTATGCGTCGTCGCTGTGCGGGGCATGTTTCGAAGCCTGCCCGGTGCGCATCGACATCCCCTCGATCCTGGTGCACCTTCGTGCCGAGCAGGTGGACCAGGACAGAACCGGGCTGCCGGGCGGGCAGGACCTGGCGATGAAGGCGGCGGGCTGGGCGATGTCCGAGGCCGGCAGGTTCGCGCTGGCGGAGAAGGCCCTGGCCGCCGGGCGGTTGATCGCCGGGCGCGACGGGCGGATCTCGACGCTGCCGTGGCCGGCGTCGGCGTGGACGGCCAGCCGCGACATTCCCGCCCCGCCCGCCGAGACGTTCCGGCAGTGGTGGAAGCGCACGCATGGTGGAGGCGACGGTGGCTGATCAGGCGAGGACCGCGGTACTCGGCCGGGTCCGGGCGGCGCTGGCTGCCGCGCCGCCACAGCCGGTCGTCGTGCCCCGCGACTATCACCGGGAGCCGCTGACGCGAGCCGGCGATGTGGAGCGGTTCGCCGAGACGGTCGCCGAGTACCGGGCCCGGGTGCATCGAACCGACGCCGACGCGATCGCGTCGACAGTCCTGGGATTGGTCGGGCCGCAGGCCACCGTGGTCGTCCCCACCGATCTGCCGCACGACTGGGTGACAGGGCTGACGACCGTTCCCGACGCGCCCCCACTGAGCGTCGAGCAACTCGACCGGGCCGATGCCGTGCTGACCGGGTGCGCGCTGGGTATTGCCGCGACCGGGACGATCGTGCTCGACGCCGGCGCCGGCCAGGGACGGCGGGCGCTGACCCTGGTGCCCGACCATCACATCTGTGTGGTGCGCACACAGCAGATCGTCGACACCGTGCCCCAGGCATTCGCCGCGCTCGACCCACTCCGGCCGTTGACTTTCATCTCCGGCCCGAGCGCTACCAGCGACATCGAACTGCAGCGGGTGGAGGGCGTCCACGGACCCCGCACCCTGGACGTACTGATCGTCGCCGACCTTACCGACGGGTAAGTCGACGAATGTTCTTAGCAAAGCATTAACGCCAGCTCCCAGCAGCCTTATTTTGCCCACTTAGCGTTGGGAACAGGTTGACGCGACGGAGCTCAGCCAGAGCTCAGGAAAGACGGCGGGAGGCTGATCATGACATTCACGAACAACACCCCGGCATTGGATCGCCATTTTCGGTACGGGAACTCGGCAGTCATCTGCGAGGGCGCATCGATGCGCGCGCAGTGCCGCCAGCTGGCAACGGTGGTGACCGTCAAGGGAGATGTCGACAGTCACAACATCGACCAGATCGCGTCCTACGTGAATCGGTTCATCCTTGCCGAGAAGCCGTTGGCCCTCGATCTGAGTGGCGTCAACAGCTTTGCACCTCAGGCGATGTCACTGTTCTTCGACATCGATGATCGGTGTGGCGAGTTGGGGGTGGACTGGGCAGTGGTGGCCAGCCAGCCGGTGACCGCCGAAATCCGCCGCCAGGAGGTGGGCGTACCGCTCGGCTCCTCGGTGCCAGAAGTCCTGCATCACTTCGCCGAAGGCAACACGGCACGTCGCCGGTTGCTGCCCCTGCTTACCAAGAGCGCCTGAGAGAAAGGCCAACGCAATGTTGATCGATGTCCGCTGGTTGACCCGCCTGCTTCGTCATCGCCACCGGGCGGTGCACACCTGATTCATCGCTACACGTAAACGAGATGGCTGCCAGACCTGGTCTGGCAGCCATCTCGTTTTTGTCAGGTGCGTGGCAGATCCGTTGTCAGGGAACCTTGTGGACCGCAGGTGGTTTCCACGTGCCGTCGATGATCGACGGCGGGGTTTCTTTCGGCCAGTACAGACGCAGCATCAGGTTGAACTTTCCGCCCGGTGCCGGTAGCCAGTTGGCTTCTTTCTGAGGACCGGGATTGTCGTGCTGCAGATAGAGGTCGACCGACCCGTCAGAGTTGGTGACGAAGGAATTCCGCTGGCTGAGGTTGTAGCGGTTGAGCGGGTTGTCGACGAAGAAATAACCCTCGTCGTACATGGTCAATGACCAGAACCCGTCGACGGGAGGAAATTGTCCCTTGTCGAAGTGCACCGTGTACTTGTTGGCGCCGTCGTAGGGCTTGCCGTCGGTGTCGGCTTCCGAGGTCGGGTAGACGGCGTCCTGGGGCCGGTTGGCGCCGAGACCGACATAGGTGATCAGCGCGCGCTGCAGATAGTCGGTGCCGTACTGACCGGTCTGGGTGGTGAACTGCCACCCGTTGACGTCGTCGAGTTCCTTGAACCGGGCGAGGATCTTGGCGACGCCGTCCTTGGGAACCGATTGCAGCGCCGCGGCGACGTCAGCGCCGAGCTTGTCGATGTCGAACTTTTCGCCGGGAACGATGCCGAGCCGGGCCATCTTGTCCACGATCGGTTGGTCGGCCTGGGCCGGCGGGTTGTCCTTCATCAAGCCGGCCATCAGGTCGAAGAACGCCTCGGTACTCAGGTTGTTGACCTGCTCGCGCACCGGGGTCTTCATGTCGATGGCGGGATCGACGTTGCCGACCGGCGGGGTGTAGGGCTTGCCGTATGAACTGAGTGGGACAAGCGAGATCTCGTCCTGCATCTTGTGCACGGCGGTGTAATCCTCGGGCGTGCCGTCGCAGTAGATCCGGCCCAGGAGCCACACCGTCGAAGTGGGCGACTTGTACTCCTTCACGCCCGCGGGCAGCGTGCCCTTCCAGCCGGGGCCGGTGATGGCGTAAGTCTGAGGCCCGGTGCCGGTGGTGCGTTTCCCGGGTACCTCGAAGACATTCGTATAGCCGTCGAGCATCGGAAACAGGTAGTAGCGGTCGCTTGCGTCCGGCAGGCTCAGTACCCACGGCTCATCTTTGACGTCGACGAACCCGTTTGTGTACAGCGTGTCGGCGTTGGGTGCGGTGACGTCGCGGAATTGGGCGTTCGGATACTCACGCATCCGCATCAGCTGGCCCATGGGCGCGCGGGGGCCGTCCACCTTCTCGACATTGGTCATCACCCGCCGCGTCATCTCGATCGTCACCAGCGAGTAGCCGTAGACGTACGCATCCAGGGCGATGGCCTTGGCGTCATCGGGCGTCAGCTGCCCGGATCCGGATCGACCGGATTCCTCCGATGACGACGGTGAACATGCCGGCGTGGTCATCATCAACATCGTCGTGCCGAGCGCGACCAGCCATTTGGCCGCGCGGCGATCCTTTTTCACGAAACGCCGTTCCTCTCTTGGGTTTTCCATTGACCAGGGTTGATCAGATGTAAGCGACGTGGGATGCGGTGGATACAGCCGAAGGGGAACGGCACGCGCTCACGGTAGTCGAGCAGCGGGCATCCAGGTGCAGCAACGCGGCGCTGAACGCGGACAGATCGAGCGCGATCGGATTCGCCGCAATACCCCGCCTTACCTGCTAAAATTCGGCCCGCCGGGCGATGCAAACGGCACCTGCCCACCTCGGGGAAGGAGTCCCGCTGTGTCCCGCACACCGAAGACCGTGCGCTACGGCATGGTGCCGGCTTTCGCCGCTGGCGCCATCGGGGTTGTCGTGGGTGTGTTCGTTCCCGTGACCGCCGCCGCCGAGCCACCGCCGCGCCCGCCCAACTGCACCGCAGCCGACCTCGCCGGCATCGCCTCCGGGGTCGCCGCTGCGACGTCCACCTACCTGTGGACGCATCCCGACGTCAACGATTTCTACACCAACCTGCACGGTCGCCCGCATGACGAGGTTCCGCAAGCCACCAAGGAGTTCTTCGACGCGAACCCGCAAGCTCACGCCGACCTCGCCGGTATCCGTCAGCCGTTGACCGACTTCCGCAACCGCTGCGGAATCAAGGCACCTGATCAACCTCTGGGACAATGATGTTCGGCTCATCCTCGCGTTCGCCGTGGCTCCGCGCAGCCACCGCGGCGCTCGCATTCACCGCGCTGCCCGGCGCCGTCGTTCTCGCTCCCGCCGGTACTGCCGGCGCCGATGTGTGCGCGAGCGCCGGGCGCCGCATCTCCGTCGGCGGTTGCGTCAACATCGCCGACGCCGTCGCCCCGTATGTTCCGCCGCCCGCCTATTACGCCCCGCTACCGGAGGACGCGCCGCCGCCACCGCCGCCGCCGGGCTCGAACGTCAGCGGCTGCATCGGTTACAACGGCCGGTGGGTCCACGCGGGCGGCTGCAACTAGAGCGTTGGGCGCACACCTGCCCGAGCGCGCACTCTTAGGCATGCGCCAACTCCAGACACCTCAACCCGAACCTGGGGTCCCACGCCGGTTTCTACGTGAGGGTCGCCAAGCCCGCCAATCAACAACCCTCACGTGGAAAATGGTGCAGCGCCGGACCGGGTCAACACCAGGCGCGACGGACCAGCTCAGGCGATGGCGCCGGAATTCTTGAGTTCTTCGATCCGATCCCAGTCGATGCCGAGTTCCATCAGCACGATCTCGGTGTGCTCGGAGGCCTGGGGCGCCCGGGTGGTCTCGAGCGGTTCGTGGTTGAACTGCACCGGGCCGCGCACCACCTTGAACGGCTTGCCACCGTCGGCGGCCTCCACCTCGACGATCATGTCGTTGGCCACCGCCTGATCGTCCGAGGCCAGATCGACCAGGCTCTGGAACGGCGCCCACTGACCCTTCATGGTCTTGAGGTGCTGACGCCAGTACTCGAAGGGCTTGCTGCCGATCGCTTTCGCGATGAGTTCGACGCCTTCGGAGGCGTTCTCGATCAGCGGCAACACATCGGAGAACCGCGGATCATCGGCCAGTTCGGGCAGTCCGAGATGTTCGAAGGCATCACGGATGTAACCGGTGGGGCTGACGATGCACAGGTTGATGGTGCCGCCGTCGGACGTCCGGTAGTTGGCCATGAACGGGTTCACCGAAGTGGCATCGTCGGGCATCAACGAGCGCATGGTCTCACCGGTCTCCATACCCTGGGTGACGCTGGCGCCGGCCGCCCACCACGCCGTGCTCAGCAGCGAGACGTCGATCTCGGCGGTCTCCCCGGTCCGCTCCCGGTGAAACAGCGCCGCCGAGATCCCACCGGCGATGTTCATCCCGCCGATCGAATCGCCGAAGGCCGGAATGCCTTGGGACAGTGCGCCGTTGATCGCCTCCGGGGTGAGCGCGTGCCCGACCCCGCTGCGGGTCCAGAAGGCGGTGCCGTCGAAGCCGCCGGTATCACGCTCGGGCCCTTTGTCCCCGTAGGCGCTGCCGCGGGCGTAGATGATGTCCGGGTTCACCGCCCGGATGTGCTCGACGTCGAACTTGTTCTTCTGCCGTTGGGCGGGAAGGTAATTGGTCAGGAAGACGTCGGCTGTCTTGGCGATCTCGTACAGGACCTCCTGACCGCCGGGCGTGGAGACGTCGATACCGACGCTGCGCTTGCCGCGATTGGGATGCTCGATGAGGGGGTGGCGGTCGGGGTCGAGCTGGAACCCGCCCATGTTGATGAAGCCTCGCTGGGTGTCACCTCGCAATGGGTGCTCGATCTTGATGACGTCAGCGCCCCAGTCGGCGAGGATGGCCCCGGCCGCCGGAACGAAGGTGAACTGCGCGACCTCGAGCACTCGCACGCCCTGCATGACCTTGATCAACGCAACTCCTAACCGTTGGACTTACGGTAAGTGTAGCGAGACCGGGCCAGGTACCTATGCTTACCGGATGGGACTTCTTGGTGCGGTGGCCGGCAGTCCGCATTCCTACCGGCTGATGCTCAAATGGCACCGGCTGGTCCCGCCCATCGAACGCTTGCTGCGCCGGGCCAGCCGCGGCCGGCTCGGCGTACTCGAGCTGGCCGGCCTGCCATCGCTGCAACTGACTGTGCCCGGGCGCAAGTCGGGCATCCCGCGCACCGTCACCGTTCAATACGTCGCGGACGACTCGTCACTGCTGGTTGTCGGGTCCAATTGGGGGCTGGCGAAACATCCGGAGTGGGCGCGCAATCTTGCGGCCACCTACCACGCGGACGTCGATCGCGGCGGTCACCGCGAGACCGTCACCGTCGAGTTGCTGACCGGCGTCGAACGCCGGCGCGCGTGGCACACCATTCTCGACTTCTGGCCCAACTATGCGTTGGCGCAGGAACGGGCGGGCGAGCGCACTTTTCAGATATTTGCATTACGGCCGGCGGCCTCCGGGTAGGTCTGCCGGTGGCCGGTGAAGCGACGGTTGCAGAGGTCCGTCGACCATGCGCGTGAACTGACCGAATGCCGGGTATCCCGTCACGGTTAGGGCCCGACGTATGGAGGCCGCGATGACCGCTACCGGAGAAGTCAACGAACGACAGGCCAGGCAGGTCGCGGAGGACGCGCGAGAAGCGCAGTGGCACCAACCCAGCTTCGGCAAAGAACTGTTCCTCGGCCGATTACGGCTGGACCTGGTCTACCCGCACCCACGCGGTCCCGCCGGAACCATGGAACGGGGCGAGGCATTTCTGGTCAAGCTGCGGGAGTTCTGCGAGACGCAGATCGACGCCGCGGTCATCGAACGCGACGCCCAGATTCCCGACGCGGTCATCCGCGGCTTGAAGGAACTCGGCGCGTTCGGCATGAAGATCGGCACCGACTACGACGGGCTCGGCCTGTCGCAGGTGTATTACAACAAGGCGCTCGCGCTGGTGGGCTCGGTCCACCCCGCATTGGGCGCCTTGTTGTCGGCGCACCAGTCGATCGGCGTCCCGCAGCCGGTATCCATGTTCGGCACCGCCGAGCAGAAGCAGACCTGGCTGCCGCGGTGCACGCGGGAGATCAGCGCCTTCCTGCTCACCGAACCGGACGTCGGCAGCGATCCGGCCAGATTGCACGCCACCGCCACCCCCAACGGTGACGACTACCTGCTCAACGGGGTCAAACTGTGGACCACCAACGGTGTGATCGCCGACCTGCTGGTGGTGATGGCCCAGGTGCCTCCGGGCGAGGGACACAAAGGTGGCATCACCGCCTTCGTCGTCGAAGCGGACTCCCCCGGCATCGTCGTCACGAACCGCAACGCATTCATGGGATTACACGGCATCGAGAACGGCCTGACCAAGCTGACCGACGTGCGAGTGCCCGCAGCCAACCGCATCGGTCGCGAGGGAGAAGGCCTCAAGATCGCGCTGACCACACTCAACGTGGGGCGCCTGTCGCTGCCGGCGGTGTGTACCGGAACGGCGAAGTGGTGTCTGAAGATCGCCCGGGAATGGTCGAAGGAGCGTGTCCAATGGGGCCGTCCGGTCGGTGAGCACGACGCAGTGGCCGGCAAGGTGGCGTTCATCGCGGCCACCGCCTACGGAATCGAGTCGATGGTCGAGCTGGCCGGCGAGCTCGCCGACGCCGGCCGCACCGATATCCGGATCGAGGCAGCCCTGGCCAAGCTGTACGGCTCGGAGATGACCTGGCTGATCGCCGACGAGCTGGTGCAAATCCGTGGCGGCCGTGGTTTCGAGACCGCCGAATCGCTGGCCGCCCGCGGAGAACGCGGCGTGCCCGTCGAGCAGATCCTGCGCGACATGCGGATCAACCGCATCTTCGAGGGCTCCACCGAGATCATGCATCTGATGCTGGCCCGCGAAGCGGTGGATGCGCACCTGTCGGTGGCCGGCGACATCATCGATCCTGACGCCGATCTGAAGCACAAAGCGAAAGCGGCCGCGCAAGCCGGCAAGTTCTATGCCCGCTGGTTGCCCACCCTGGTCACCGGAAAAGGCCGGCTGCCAACATCTTTCGCCGAGTTCGGGCCGCTGGCCGAGCACCTGCGCTATGTGGAGCGGGCCAGCCGCAAGCTCGCCCGCAGCACCTTCTACGCGATGTCGCGATGGCAGGGCAAGCTGGAGTACCGGCAGCGTTTCCTCGGCCGGATCGTCGACATCGGCGCCGAACTCTTCGCGATGACGGCGGCCTGCGTCCGGACCGGGAGCGACGGGCCGGACGCCGAGGTCGAGCTCGCCGACGCGTTCTGCCGACAGTCGCGGCGCCGGGCCGACCGACTGTTCACCGAACTCTGGGACAACAGCGACGACACTGACCGGGCGTTGGCCCACCGCGTGCTCGACGGTCGGTACGCGTGGTTGGAGGAGGGGATCATCGATCCGTCGATCGATGGTCCGTGGATCGCTCAGGACGGTGGCGATGTCACCGACGATGTACACCGGGTCATCCGGTGAGCAAAGTACTTGCGCACGTGAACACCGCACGCGCGCAGGCTTCCTGAGAACCCGCCACGCTCGTAGACTTAGAGCGTTATGACGACCCCGTCAAGCGCGTACGGCGGCGGATCGGGACATCAGCCGCATGCGATGACCACGCTCGATCACCGGCTCAGCCGGCGACAGGCGCGGCAGATGAGTCGGCGGTTTGCCGGGGTCGGCGTCGCGATCGACCCGGCCCGGCTACGCCAGATCTCCTCCGGCGCGCCCGCCGCCAATGCTGAAGTCACGAACGTCGAATTCGCCGTTGTGGCATGCGAACTCATGCAGGATCAACGCTTCTCGAAGCTGGCTCGCGGTAAACAGCGCTGCATAGAGTGGCTCGTGGTGATCGTGATGGGCGTGGTGATGTTCGGTGCCCTGTTGTGCGCCACCGTGCTGATGTTGAGCCTGATGTCGCACTCGACACCGTTCTGAGCCGATGGCCGGGCTCAGTCGAACGCCACGCTGAAGTATTGCGTCTCTTGGAACTCGCGCAACCCGTCGCGGGCGCCTTCACGACCGAGCCCGCTCTGCTTCATTCCGCCGAACGGCGCCGACACGTCGGACACGATTCCCCGATTGATGCCGACCATGCCGGCGTCGAACGATTCGGCGAGCCGCACCGCGTCCTGCAGGCGTCCGGCGTAAACGTATGCAGCCAAACCGTATTCGGTGTCGTTGACCCAACGCAGCAGCTCGTCGTTGTCCTCCCACACCACGAGCGGGGCGACCGGCCCGAAGATCTCGTCGGCCAGGATCTCGGCGTCCGGCGCGACGCCGGTCAGCAGGGTCGGTGCGACGAACCATCCCTCGGTGGGCGCCTCGGCCTGTGCGGCGACGACGGCGCCGGCGGCCACCGCGGCGTCGACCGCCGCGGTCACGCGCTGCGCGGCGCGCTCGGTGATCAGCGGGCCCACCTGCGACGCCGGATCGGAAGCCGGGCCCACCCGCAGAGCGGTGATCTGGGCGCCGAACCGCGCGACGAACTCGTCGACGACGGAGGCGTGGACGTAGAAGCGGTTGGCCGCGGTGCAGACCTGGCCACCACCGCGGAACTTGGCCACCATCGCACCCGCCACGGCAGCCTCGACGTCGGCGTCGGCGGTGACGACGAACGGGGCGTTTCCGCCGAGCTCCATGCTGGCATTGACGATCCGCTCGGCAGCCTGCCGCAACAGCACCCGGCCCACCCCGGTGGAGCCGGTGAACGAGATCTTGCGGACCCTGGCATCGCTGAGCCAGGTCTCCACCACGCCGGCGGCATCGGAGGTCGGCACCAGGTTGACGACACCGTCGGGCACCCCGGCGGCGGACAGGATGCCGACGATCGCCAGCGCGGTCAGTGGCGTCTCGGCCGCGGGTTTGAGCACCACGGTGCAGCCGGCCGCCAGTGCCGGGGCAATCTTGCGGGTCGCCATCGCAGCTGGGAAGTTCCACGGCGTCACCAGCGCGGCGACCCCGACGGGCTTGTGGGTGACCAAGGTTCGGGTGCCTCCGGCCGGGCTCACCCCGTACCCGCCGTCGGTGCGGACCGCCTCTTCGGCGAACCAGCGGAAGAACTCGGCGGCGTATCCCACCTCGGCGCGGGCGTCGGTCTGCGATTTGCCGTTCTCTGCACAGACCAGGGCCGTCAACCGATCGGCGTCGGCGAGCATCAGCTCGTAGGCACGGCGCAGGATGTCGCTGCGCTGTCGCGGGCTCGTCGCGGCCCAGCCACGGTATGCACGGTGCGCGGCGTCCACGGCCGAGCGTGCATCGGCGACGCTGCCGTCGGCGACCTGGGCGATGGTCTGGCCGGTGGCCGGGTCGAACACGTCGAATGTGGTGGCGGCACTGTGCGCCTGGCCGTCGATGAGGATGCCGTGTTTGGCGTCGAGTTCGGCGATCACATCGTGGCTCATCGGATCTCCTCGAAAATGGCGGCCAGGATGTCCAGGCCCTCGTCGAGCAGGTTGTCGGGTATCGACAGCGGCGGCAGGAAACGCAGGACGTTGCCGTAGGTGCCGCAGGTGAGCACCACGAGCCCCTGGGCGTGCGCGGCGGCGGCGATGCGCTTGGTCAGGTCGGCGTCCGGCTCGACGGTGCCGGGTTTGACGAGTTCGACGGCGATCATGGCGCCGCGGCCACGGACCTCGCCGATCCGGGAGTCCTGGGCGGCGATGGCCTTGAGGCGGCCGGTCATGGTCTCCTCGATCTGCCTGGCGCGGGCGAGCAATCCGTCGCGTTCGATGGTCTCGATGACCGCCAGGGCGGCCGCACAGGCCAGCGGATTGCCACCGTAGGTACCGCCGAGACCGCCGGCGTGCGGGGCGTCCATGATCTCGGCTCGACCGGTCACCGCCGACAGCGGCAGCCCTCCGGCGATGCCCTTGGCCGTGACGATCAGATCCGGCACCACGTCGTCGTGCTCGACGGCGAACATCGCGCCGGTGCGGGCGAAGCCCGACTGCACCTCGTCGGCGACGAACACCGCGCCGTTGTCGGTACACCAGTTCTGCAGAGCGCGCAGGAATCCCGGTGCGGGAACGATGAATCCACCTTCACCCTGAATGGGTTCGATCACGATGGCGGCGACGTTGTCGGCACCGACCTGCTTGTCGATGAGGTCCAGGGCGCGGGCGGCCGCGGCCGCACCGTCGGTCTCGCCGTCCCGGAACGGGAACGAGGTGGGCACCCGGTACACCTCACCGGCGAACGGCCCGAACCCGTGCTTGTAGGGCTGGTTCTTGGCGGTCATGGCCATGGTGAGGTTGGTGCGACCGTGGTAGGCGTGGTCGAACACCACGACAGCCTGTCTGCGGGTGTGGGCACGCGCGATCTTGACGGCGTTCTCCACGGCCTCGGCACCGGAGTTGAACAACACGCTGCGCTTGTCGTGATCGCCGGGCGTGAGCCGGTTCAGCTCTTCGGCCACCCGCACGTAGCCCTCATAAGGCGTGACCATGAAGCAGGTGTGGGTGAAAGCGGCGACCTGCTCGGTCACCGCGTCCACGACGGCGGGAGCACTGTTGCCGACGGTGGTCACCGCGATGCCGGAGCCGAAGTCGATGAGCTGGTTGCCGTCGGCGTCCACCAGGATTCCGCCGCCGGCGGCCACCACATAGACCGGCAGCGTGGTGCCGACGCCACCGGCCACCGCAGCGACCTTTCTGGCCTGCAATTTCCGCGAGACGGGGCCCGGGATGGGCGTGACGAGCCGACGTTCCTGGGTGATGGCCGCACCGGCGATCTCGGCGATGGTCACGTGTTCCTCCTGCTGCTGGCGGTGATGACGCTCACGCTAGGCAACTCAGCGTTCCGGCGGGAGGTCTGAAATGCACATCGCCCTCCCGGTGGATTGTGCAAGACTGGCACGATGGTGCTGGTCGGTGATCTACTGCAGACGCGGGCCCTTGGGCTGCGCGCAGTCGAGGTCGGACGGCCGGACGCGGCGGTCCGCTGGGTGGCCACGAGTGAACTCGCTGATCCGGGGCCGTTCCTGGAGGGCGGCGAGATCCTGCTGACCACCGGCCTGGAAACCGGCGACTGGCACGACCAGTGGGACCGTTACGTGCACCGACTGGCCGACGCCGGCGTGGCGGGAGTCGGGTTCGCGGTCGGACTCACCCACGCCGAGACCCCCGCCGAACTCGCCGCGGCCTGCCGCAGACATCACGTGAATCTGTTCGAGGTGCCGCGCCCGACCACGTTCGTCGCGATCAGCCGACACGTCGCGCACCTTCTGGAGGAACAGGAATCCAGCGCTAACCGCGAGTCGCTCAAGACGCAGCGCAAACTCATCTCGGCGGCGGCCAAACCGGATCCTGCCGTTGCGGTCATCACGGCGCTGGCCGCCGCACTCGACGGCGCGACCTGCCTGATGAATCCCGACGGCCGCGTCGTCACCGGTCCAGTGGGGGCCCGCCGCAGCGAGTTTCCGCTCGACGAGGTCGCCGACGACGTCAGGAGGCTGCAGGCCCACGGACTGCGTTCGGCTGCAGCACAGTCCGATCCGACGTTGTCGGTGTCGGTACACCCGATCGGGTTGCGCGGCCGGGCGTCGGCCTATCTGGCCGCCTTGATGCCGGCCAGGGCGTCGGAGGGCCACCGTCAGGCGGTGACGACAGCGGTGGCACTGCTGGGGCTCATCGACGAGCAGGACCGCAGCCGCGCCACGACTCGACAACACCTCCGTAGCCGGGCGCTCGAGCTGCTCGCCGAAAGCGATGTCCGCACCGCCCAATTGGTGTTGGAGGTGGACCAGACGGCGACCGTGCTGCCCAAGCGCATCCGATTCCTCCGGGCCGGCGGGGACGAGTCTGCCATCGAGAATGCGGTGGCCGCTCTGGAGCGACGCGGCATCCTCGCCGGGGTCTATGCCGGTGAGCTGTGCGCGATCACCGAACCTTCCCGTGCCGAATCGACCGCGTCCCGGTTGACCGACGACGGGCTGCTGGTCGGCGTCGGCAACTCGGTCGCCCCCGGCGACGGCGAGACCGGCTACCGGACGGCCGGGCTGGCTCTGGCCCAGGCCACCGAAGGATCCGGCGCTGTGGTGTGGGACCGGGTGATCGACAACGGGCCGCTCGGTCTGATCGATCCGGCGAAGGCCGCCGCATTCGCCGAATCGTGGTTGCGCGGCCTCGATTCCGAGCAGCTGGAAACGCTGCGTTGTTTCCTGCGCCACCACGGATCTCGACTCAAGGTCGCCGAAGAGCTCGGCCTGCACCGCAATACGGTGCGTAACCGTCTCGCGGCGATCGAGGCGGCGCTGCCCGGGAAGCTCGACGATCCGCAGACCCGGGTGAGCGCGTGGATCGCCCTGCAATCGGTTCCCGAGGGTCTCAGGCCTTGAAGTACACGAACTGGTGGCTGGTGGCCAGCAGCGTGCCGTTCCGGCCGAACAGACGTGCGCTCTGATCGAAGTAGCCGCCGGAATATTGGTGCGCCCGTGCGGTTCCCAGGATGAAGTCGTCCCCTTGAGCCGCGAGCTGCGGCTCGTCGGCATGGAAGTACACCGAGATCGTCACCGTCCCGGCCGGCACGAACCTGCCGTGACGCAAGAACACCCGCGGGTAGAAGATGTCGCTCACGGCGGTCAGCGCGGCGAAATCCAGTGCCCTGGCCGGATTGTTGCGCACCCACAACGTCGTGGTCGAGCCGGCCGATTCGACCGGATCATTCGCGGCATCCGGCATCGCGCCGTCGACGAACCGCATGTCGTAGTTGTCGAACCAGGCCACTGAGAACGGCGGGACCGACGGCTCGATGTCCTCGGGTGGGCAGACCTGCGGCGGATCGATCTCGGTGTCCGACCAGCCGTCGCGACGCAGCCCGAAAACTGCGGTCGCAGTGGTCTTGACCTCGCCGTCCTGGCTGAGTTCGACAACCCAGTGCTGATTGGACCGGTTGGTCTTGACGCACCGTGTCACGATCTCGAATTCACCGTCGGCGATGGGCGCCACGTAATTGACCGTCAGCGCGATCGGCTGGCCGTGCCGCTGCGGATGCAGCTCGACTGCCCGCACCATGGTGGCTGCGGTGACGCCGCCGAACGGGCCGACCATGTTGGCCCACTCGGAAAGCGTCCGCCCGCGCAGGAGGTCATCACCTGCTGGTTCGAGCTCGAGGGCCTTGTCCAAGGGATGCACCCGGCCACCCTACCGATGCGACGAACGGCTACTTGGCCGATGCGTAGTTCGGCCGGCCCAGCCCCAGCGCCTGCTGGGCGATCATGTTGCGGAACACCTCAAGGGTGCCGCCGTAGATGCCGGTCGGGCCGGCCAATCGGAAGATGTACTCGGCACCACCGTCGTCGGCGGCCCCGGCGGCCCCCACTGGCAGGGCCGCCGCCGGGCCGGCGATGTCCATCAGGTCCGGAGAGATGTCGCGCATGGTCTGGGCGATGGCCACGCGGCCGTACATGTCCGGACTGCTCATCGCGGCTTCCAGTCGGGCGATGGCCCGTCCCAGCCGGTATCGCGACGCGGCGTCGTCGGGCGCGATGGCCGCCACCCGGTCCACCGCCTCGGCCGTCAATGTGATGTGCTCGGTCATCGTGGCGAGCTTCTGCAGGCCGCGGGTCTCGCGTTCGAAGGTGCCGTGTTCGAGCTCGAGGGCACCGCGCAACACCGTCCAGCCGCCGTTGACCTCGCCGACGCGGTAGCGGTCGCTGACCCGGACGTCGCTGTAGTAGGTGATGTTGGTGCGGTCTCCGTCGATGGTGCGGATCGGTTGGATCTCGACACCGGGCGAATCCAGCGGCACCAGAAACATCGTCAGGCTCTTGTGCTTCGGGGCGGAGGGATCGGTGTTGGTCAGCAGGAACACGTACTGGGCATTGTGCGCGTTCGAGGTGAACATCTTGGACCCATTGATAACCCAGCTTGATCCATCCGCTTCCCGCACCGCACGGGTCTTGCAGGTGGCGACGTCGGACCCGCCTTCGGGTTCGGTGTAGCCCAGACACAGCCGCAGTCGCCCGTCCAAGACACCGGGCAGTACCTCGTCGAGAAGCTCGGGTGAGGCGAACTTCTCCATCGAATGCGCGACCATCGCGGTCGTTCCCCAGTGGAACCAGGGGGTGTGCGCCCGGCCCACTTCCAGCTCCCAGATGCGGCGCCGGACCGCGCTGAATCCGCCGTCGGCCTCGGCCCGGTAGTCGCCGGTCAGGTACCCGGCGGCGCCCAAGGCCAGATGCACTGTCTCGTCGAAATTCTCGCCGGTAACGCGATCATGCTCGATCACCTCGTCGGTGACCACCTCGGCGAGGAAGGCCCGCAGCTCATCGCGGAACGCCAGATCGTCCGCGGAGAGGTCGACGTGGGAGAAGTCCATCAGGACACCGTGACATTTTCCGAATCATTTGTAAAGACGACGTCGCGTCGCCGCAGCAGCAGCAACAGCGCACCGCCGATGAGCGCGGCGACGCCGGCCAGGACCAGAAATCCGTCAAAGCTGTTACTGGCGGCCAACATCCGGCTGAGCACCACCGCACCCAGCGCCGAGGACACCCCGATCACCGCGGACAGGATGCTGAGCACCGTGCTGTACACGTCCAGGCTGAAATGGCGGGCCACCAGATAGGCGATCACGTCGCCTTCGGCTCCCCAGGCGGCGCCCAGACAACAGACCGCGACCGTCAGCACGCCGATGTGGTCGGCCGGCGACGCCACCAGCAGGCAGCCGAGCCCCGGCAGGGCCATCGCCACCGCAGCCACCATCTGGGGCGGCAACCGGTCCAGGGCCACCCCGCACACGAACCGGCCGACGATGACGGCGGTGGCGAACACGGTGATGAGTACCGCGACCGAGCCACCGGCCCCGGCGTCACCCAGCATGATCCCGAGTTGGGTGGTGGTGACCGAGTGGTACAGGTTGCACAACAGCACACCCAGTAACAGGATCCAGAACACCCGGCTTCGGCAGATGGCTCGATAATCGTTGCCGGTCTTGTGTTTCCGCGCCGCCGGTCCGGTGTCCGCGTCTCGCCGGGGGACGAGCAGCAGGGCGACGGCACCGACCACCGCGATGGTCACGGCGATCGCCACGCAACCGGCCCGCCAGCCGTAGACCCGGTTGATCACGGCGAGTGCCGGGGCAGCCACCGCGCCCAGCAGCGGCGGGCCGGAGATCGCGATGGCCAGTGCCAACCCCCGGGCGGCGTGGAACCGGGTGGCGACCAGACGGCTGTAGATCGCCGGGGTGGTGGTCACCCCGAGCGCGATGAGCACGACGTTGATCGCGAAGTACTGCCAGATCGGACCGGACATCATCGCGTAGGCGAGCCAGCACAGCGGCAGCCCGACGACACCGGTCGCCGCGACCCGGCGCACCCCGAACAGGTCGGTCAGGCGGCCGTAGATCGGGAGGAACACGAAGGTGAGCAACGTGATCGCCCCGGTCAGCGCGAAATCCGAGCGGCTCCATCCGAACGCCGCGAGGAACTGCGGCCCCATCGCGGCGTTCGTGTACGCACTCAGACTCAGGCCGGCACTGAGGCCGGCGGTCGCGGCGGCCAGAGGTTGCCAGTGGGTCCGTAGCTCGCCGAGGTAGCTCATCCTCGGTGAATCTAGCCGGTGGTCACCGGGATCGCCGCAGTGTCGTCGTCATCGGAACCAGGCGGACGCCGCGTCACCGGCTTGCGGAAGTGGTTGTCCCCGCGGGGATAGACCACCTGCGGCCACCAGAACCACCGGCCGAGCATGGTCGCGATCGACGGCATCAACAGCGACCGCACGATGAAGGTGTCGATCAGCAGACCTATCGCGATCGTCGAGCCCATCTGGGCCAGCACAATCAGGTCACTCGCCATCATGCCGGCCATCGTGGCCGCGAACACCAGCCCGGCCGAGGTGACCACGCCGCCGGTGCCGGCCATCGACCGGATGATGCCCGTCTTCAGGCCGGCGTGGATCTCGTCCTTGAACCGAGACACCAGCAGCAGGTTGTAGTCCGATCCGACCGCCAACAGGATGATCACCGACATCAACATGACCAGCCACTCGATCGGCTTGCCGAACAGGTCCTGCCAGAGCAGCACCGAGATGCCGAACGACGCGGCGATCGAACTGCCCGCCGTGCCGACGATGGTGAGGGCCGCCACCGCGCTGCGCGTCAGGATGAGCATGATCATGAAGATCAGCGTCAGCGCCGACACGACGGCGATCATCAGGTCGTACCGAGCGCCGTCGGCCATGTCCTTGTAGGTGGCCGCGACACCGCCGAGGTAGATCTTGGCGTTCGACAGCGACGACATCTTCAGGGCTTCCTGCGCGGCCTTGCGCTCGGACTCGACCCGGGCGATGCCCTCCACCGTCGCCGGGTCGCTCTGGTGGGTGATGAACATGCGGGCGGACTTACCGTCCGGCGACAGGAACATCTTCAGGCCGCGCTCGAAGTCGGGGTTCGTGAAGGCTTCCGGGGGCAGATAGAACAGGTCGTCGTTCTTGGCGTCGTCGAAGGCCGCACCCATCGACAGCGCGGTGTCGTTCATCGCCTGCATCTGGTCGATCAGGGCCTTCTGCGAGTTGTACGACGCCAGCGACAGGTCCCGGCTGGTTTCCATCGACGCGATCGTCTGCGGCAACAGCGCAGTCAATTTCGGTGCGAGGTCGGCCAGTTGGTCGGTGTTGACCTGGACCGACGCGGTCTTGTCGGTCAGCTCGTCGATCCCGTCGAGAGCATCGAAGACCGAACGCGCCGCGGAGCACATCGGGATGTCGAAGCAGTGCGGTTCCCAGTAGAAGTAGTTGCGCAGGGGCCGGAACTGATCGTCGAAGTTCGCGATGTTGTCGCGCATCTTCTTGGTCACCTCGAGCAGTTCGGCCGACTTGGCCGCGGAGTCCTGGGTCAGTTGGGTCTGTTCGAGCGAGAGCTGGTATTGCCGCTTCATGATGTCGATCGAGGTGTTGGTCGCGTCGATCATTCGAAGCTGGTCTTCGAGTTGCTTGCGCTGGAACGGCAGGTTCATATTGCTGGTCTGGCCCGAGATACTCGTCTGGAACGGAATCGAGCTGTGCTGGATGGGGATTCCCAGCGGCCGGGTGATGCTCTGCACCATCGCGATGCCGTCGGAGTGCATGACGTTGCTCGAAATCTTGTTCAGCACCAGCATGTCGGCGGGGTTGCGCATGTCGTGGTCCGACTCGACCATCAGGATGTCGGGGTTCATCCGGGCCTGGGTGAAGTGCCGGTCGGCGGTGGCGAAGCCGACGTTCACCGGTGCGTCGTCGGGCAGGTAGTACCGGTCGTTGTAGGCCGGCTTGTATCCGGGGATGGCCACCACCCCGATCAGCACAACGAACAGGCTGACCACGAAAATCGGTGCGGGCCAACGCACCACCGCGGTGCCGACCTTGCGCCAGAACTTGCTCTGCGGGGGCCGCTTGGACTCGTACAGCCCGACCCGGCTACCGAGGTAGAGCACCGCCGGGCCGAGCGTGACCGAGATGACCACGACCACGACCATGCCGATCGCGACCGGTGCGCCCATCGTCGTGAAGTAGGGCAGCCGACAGAAGCTCAGGCAGTAGGTTGCCCCGGCGATCGTCAGGCCAGAGCCCACGATCACGGGGGCAACGGACTTGAAAGTGGCGTAGTACGAGTCGTCTTTGTCCAACCCCACGCCGCGGTCTTCGCGATACCGGCCGAAGAGGAAGATGCCGTAGTCGGTGGCGGCGGCGATGGCCAGCATCGTGAGGATGCTGCCGGCGAACGTGGTCAACCCGAATGCATCGTTCATCGCCAACACCGAGACCACCCCGCGCGCGGTGAGCAAGGCGAGGAACGTCAGGAACAACTGGATCAGCGTCGTGATGATCGAGCGGTAGACCACCAGCAACATGATCGCGATGGCGGCGAGGGTGATGACGGTGATCATGCCCAGGCTCTCGTTACCGATGACGTGTTCATCACGGGTGAGCGCAGCGGGGCCCGCGACGTAGGCCTGCACCCCCGGCGGGGCCTGCGTCTCTTCGATGACCTTGCGGACGGCTTCGACGCCCTCGTTGGCAAGCGTCATACCTTGCTCGCCGGCAAGGTTGATCATCACGTAGGACGCCTTGCCGTCGGCGCTCTGCGCGCCGGCCGCGGTCAGCGTGTCACCCCAGAAGTCCTGGATGTGCTGGACGTGCTCGGGATCCTGCTGCAGTTTGCGGATGATCTCGTCGTAGTACCGGTGCGCGTCCGGGCCCAGCGGTTCCTGGCCCTCGACGACGATCATGATCGTGCTGTTGGAGTTGAATTCCTTGAAGTTGGCGCCCATCAACTTCATCGCCTGCATCGACGGGGCGTCCTCGGGCGCCATCGGTGCGGCATGCAATTCGCCGACGACCTCGAGCTGGGGCGCGATCACATTGACCACGACCGCGATCGCGATCCAGAACAGGATGATCGGCCACGCCAGAATGCGGAGCAGGTGCGGGACGACGGGACGCTTCGGCGTGCCGGTGGACCCGGGCGAGGTGGCGGATGTGGTCATGCGGACTTCACCAGGCAGTAGGTCTGGGCGTTGACGCCATTGGCGGATTGCTCCTCGCGGACAGTGCCATTGACGGTGACACGGCACCCGATGTGGTCGCCGCTGCTCTCACTGTCGCTGCGCGCCATCAGGTTCGCACTGACGGTCGGCAACGTGGTGGACAAGGTGACCGACCAGGGCAGCGGGGCGTTGACCGAGTGCACCTTGGCGTCCGGATCGAAATAGCTGATATCGGCGGAAGTTCCGGGCGGTCCGTACACCTCGTACAAGACCACCTTCGGATTGAACTGGACGATCTCGATGCCGGCTCCGGCGTTGGCATTGAGATCTTCGGAGGCGAACATCCGGTGCAGTCGTGAGACCACGAGACCCGAGATCGCCAGCACCACCACGAGCACCAACGGAATCCAGATCCACTTGAACAGTCCGCCGACCGACCCAGCCCTCACGAACACCTCCCGACAGGTCCAGCGTGAATTAGTTCGAATACCTATGTACAGCGGGGTGAAACTTTACACCTGTCCTGAACTTCGGGCAGCGGCCGCCTGTTGCTGTGAAAGAGCTGGCAGAAAGCTTGGAGCGATGATCTCCTCCCCCAAAGTCTCGACCCCGATTGGCCATCGGCTACCTAGATCGGCTATTCTTATACATAGAATTTCTATGCAATGTCGGGAGGTTGCCATGGCGTTGGAATGCGAACAACGAGCGATTGCGTCCCCCCACATGAGCGACACCGATCGGTTCGTCGACGCCGTACTGCCGTGGGTCGAGCAGATCGAGCGTGGCGCCCGCCGGCTGACCCACAACCGGTACGACGCCGAAGACCTCGTGCAGGAGACACTTCTCAAGGCCTACAGCGGTTTTCACACCTTTTCCGAGGGCACCAACAT
>NZ_MBEQ01000115.1 GCF_001954135.1 Mycobacterium sp. GA-1841
CGTTGCCCGGCAGCGCGCCCCGTCTGGTGTGGCTCAGAGCGTTCTCCCGGCCCGAGCGTGACAAGCGGATCGCGGTGGCCATCGTGGTGCTGTCAGCGCTTGCCGCGGGCACCTCGATCGCCTGGACCGGCCGGATCGCGCCGGCCGGAACCTTCACCGCGATCCCGCAGTACTGGCACGGTGCGGCCGACTGGCTCGACGCACACAACACCGACCGGGGCCGGGTCCTGGTGGCCCCCGGCGCCCCGTTCGCCACCCAGACGTGGGGCAACAGCCATGACGAACCCCTGCAGGTGCTGGGCTCCAGCCCGTGGGGAGTGCGCGATTCCATCCCGTTGACGCCACCGGAGACGATCCGGGCCCTGGATTCGGTGCAGCGGTTGTTCGCCGCCGGCCGCCCGTCCGAGGGGCTGGCCGATACCCTTGCCCGGCAAGGCATTTCCTATGTCGTGGTGCGTAACGATCTGGACCCGGACGTGTCCCGATCGGCCCGCCCGGTCCTGGTGCACCGGTCGATCGAAGGTTCCAGGGGGATGTCCAAAGTCGCCGAGTTCGGTGCGCCGGTAGGCCCCGGGACCCTGGAGGGTTTCGTCGCCGACAGTGGTCTGCGCCCGCGCTACCCTGCCGTCGAGATCTATCGCGTCGACACCGGTCAGACCAAACCGGCCGCGCCCTATCTGGTCGACGCCGACGCCATGACCCGGGTGGCCGGGGCGCCCGAGGCCCTGCTCCGCCTGGACGAACGTCGTCGCCTCACCGGCCACCCGCCGCTGGGGCCGATGTTGTTGACAGCGGATGCCGAACGGGCCGGCCTGCCGGTGCAGCCAGACCGGACCGGCGGCGTCATCGTCACCGACACCCCGACCGCCCGCGAGGTCGACTACGGTCGCGTCGACGACCATGCCTCGGCGATCCGCACCCCCGACGACGCCCGTCACACCCACAACCGGGTCCCGGACTACCCGGCCGACGGCGCCGCCCTGGTCTACGGCAAGTGGAACGGCGGACGGGTGTCGGTGTCGAGTTCGGCGGCGGATTCCACCGCACTGCCCAACGTCGCGCCGGCCACCGGGCCCGCCGCGGCGGTCGACGGCGACAGCTCGACCGCGTGGGTGTCCAACGCGCTGCAGGCCGCCGTCGGTCAGTGGCTGCAGGTCGATTTCGATCATCCGGTCACCAATGCCACGTTGACGATCACGCCGAGTGCCACCGCGGTCGGCGCGCAGGTGCGCCGTATCGAGGTGGCCACCGCGACCGGAACCAGCAGCCTGCGGTTCGACACCCCGGGCCAACCGTTGACGGTGCCGCTGCCCGTCGGCGAGACACCGTGGGTGCGGGTCACCGCGGTCGCCACCGACGACGGGTCGGGCGGCGTGCAGTTCGGTGTCACCGACCTGGCGGTCACCCAGTACGACGCATCGGGTTTCGCTCACCCCATCACGTTGCGCCACACCGTGGAGGTCCCGCCCCCGCCCGCGGATGCGGTTGTCGCGCAATGGGATCTCGGCACGGAACTGCTGGGCCGCCAGGGGTGCGCCGACAGTCCGGCCGGCATCCGGTGCGCGGCATCGTTGGCGCTGGCCTCCGAGGAGCCGGTCAACTTGAGCCGCACCCTGTCGGTGCCGAGCGCCGTGCAAGTACAGCCAACCGTGTGGGTCCGGTCCCGCCAGGGTCCGAAGCTGGCCGATCTGATCGCCCAACCCGGCAAAACCCGGGCCTTCGGCGATGCTGACCCGATCGACGTGCTCGGCTCGTCGTATGCCGCCACCGACGGCGACCCGAGGACGTCGTGGACCGCGCCGCAACGCGTCGTCCAGTTCAAGGCTCCGCCGACATTGACCCTGAAGTTGCCCGCGCCGGCCGAGGTGGGTGCGCTGCGGATCGATCCGGGCACCACGCAACCGCCCGCACATCCGACACTGGTGGCGATCGATCTCGGCGACGGTCCGCAGATGCACAAGCTGCCCGCCGACGGCGAGGCCACCACCGTGAAACTCAAACCGCGGACGACGGACACGATCACCGTGTCTCTGCTGGGGTGGAACGACATCATCGACCGCACCTCACTGGGATTCGATCAGCTCAAGCCGCCCGGACTGGCCGAACTGACCGCCATCGACGTCCGTGGCGCACCGATCGCCGCCGCGGATGCCGCCGCCAATCGGAAACGGACAGTGGCACTTCCGTGCGGACAGGGCCCGATCATCGGTGTTGCCGGACAGTTCATCCAGACCTCGGTGCGCACCACCGTGGGCGCGCTGCTCGACGGCGACCCGATCCCGGCCCATCCTTGCCGGACCGATCCGGTGCCGCTGCCCGCCGGGCAACAGGAGCTGCTGGTCAGCCCGGGCGCCGCGTTCGTCGTCGACGGGGTCGTGCTCGATACCCCGGCCGCTGACCGACTGACCGACCAATCCTCGGGGGCCCCGACGACTCCGGTGGACACCCCGGTGTGGTCGTCCGACCGCCGCGAGGTGCAGGTGCCGGCCTCGGCCACGGCCCGTGTCCTCGTGGTCCCCGAGAGCGTGAACCCCGGCTGGACGGCGCGCGGCACCGACGGTGCGGTACTCACGCCGGTGAAGGTCAACGGCTGGCAGCAGGGCTGGGTGATCCCGGCCGGCGATGGCGGATCCGTGACGCTGACCTTCCCGTCGAACACGCCCTACCGGATCGGGTTGATCGCCGGGCTCGCGCTGCTGCCCGTGTTGGCGCTGCTGGCCTTGTGGCCGGCCCGGCGCCGCGACCCCGATCTCGCCCCGGCCAGTCCATGGCGGGTGCCGCCGGCACTCGGCGGCGCGGCGGTCCTCGCGGTCGGGACGGCGATCTCCGGTCTGGCGGGGTTCGTGGTGGCAGGCGCCGTCCTCGGTGTGCGGCACGTGCTGCGTGATCGCGAGGGCCGGCGGGAGAAGCTCACGGTGCTGACAGCGGCGGGCGGGCTCATCCTGGCCGGCGCCGCGCTGAGCCAGTACCCGTGGCGCTCGGTCGACGGGTACGTCGGACACTCGCCCTGGCTGCAGTTGCTCGCGCTGGTATCGGTCCTCGCCGTGGCGGCATCGGCGGTGCCGCCGATCAAGCGGTAACCGACGTGCGGAGGCGGGTCAGGCCGTCGCCAGTGCCCGTTCGTCCTCGTCGGCGAAGGTGTCCTCCAACTGCAACGGCGAATAGTCCAGGTCGATCTCGGACACAGGTCGGCCCCGGGCACTGCTGATGGTGCCGAACCGGCGCATGCCCTTGTCGCTGGAGTACTGCATGAATTCGTCCTCGACCAGACCGAACGGAATATCGGGGGCGTACAGCGCGAACCCCTCTTCGGTGAGGCGCAGGGCCAGTGGGATCAGCTCGGTCATCCGGGACTCGAAGATCTCCCAGTTGGCGTCGTCGGCGGCGACGTGCCTGCGGCAGGTGAAGGTGCCCCAGGCCATGTGACGGCGCTCGTCGTCACCGATCCGGCGGACCAGCTCCTGCATTCCGGGAAGGATGCCGCGCCCCACGCAGATCCGGTGCCAGGCGAAGTAGCCGGTCAGCGCCAGCATGCCTTCGACGACATGGTTGTAGACCACCGAGGCGCGCACCTGGGCGGCCGGCGACGGGTCGGCGGTCAGCTTCTCCAGCGACTCCGGCAGCTCGTCGCAGAAGATCTGCCGATAGGCCGGCAACTCGTCGAAATAGCTGTGCAGGTCTTGGGTCACCCCGACGGCATCCAGCCACATCCGGAACACCTGGGTGTGCTTGGCCTCCTCGAAAGCGAACTGGGTCAAATACATTTCGTCACCGAGACGGCCCTCTGCCCGCATGGCACTCATGAACGGCTGGATGTCGTTGGTGACAGCCTCCTCACCGGCGATGAACTGCGCACACAGTCGGGTGGCATATTCGCGTTCCCGCTCGGTCAACGCCTCCCAGTCCTGCCGGTCGCGCGAAAAATCGATATCGGCCGGGTTCCAGAACTTGGCATTTCCCCCGGCAAAGAGCTTCAGCGGCAAGCTGTCCCAATTCAGGCCGCCCGCCGCGAGCGAGCCGAACCGTGTCCTCGTCATGGGCTGACCTCCTCGGATACGCCCGCCACCTGGTGTGGCTTAGGTCACAGTCAAGGCCGAGTTGAACGGTTCGTCAACGGGTCTTCACCGCGATCAGATGGTGCGACACCGACGGACCCTCGACCCACCGCTCGACCGACTGCTCGATGAGCAGGTCATTGCCGGTCAAGCGGGTGCGGTGCTGCCGCAGATGCTCGTCCCACGACCGCACCACGAACGCCTCGACGAACACGGCTTCTCGCTCGGCACTGCGGAACAACTGCCACTGCGTGGCTCCGGTGCGCTGCCGCGACCGGCCGAGCACGCCCATCGCCGCGAAGAACTCGGTCTCGTGTTGGGGTGCGACCCGGTAGGAGGTGAGCACGAGAACCGGACCGTCCGGGGGTGCCGGCTCGAACACCAGGGCAGGTTCGGGCCAGTGCGCCGACGGGGTCAGGTCAAGGTCACCGGTGCGCGCATGCAACGGCCACCACCAGGCCGACACCGCGCACAACACCAGCAGGGCCGCACTGATCAGCAAGGCCGTGACGGTGCTGGTGGCGCCGGCCACCAGGCCCCACACCAGGGAGCCGATCGCCTGGCCACCCATGAAAGTCAACTGGTACACCGACAACCCGCGGGCCCGTACCCAGGCGGGCAGGCTCAATTGCATCGAGGCGTTGAGTGTGGACAGTGCCAACAGCCAGCACGCGCCCCCGAGGACGAGCGCCGCCAGGACCACGGCGAAGTTGTGCACCAGCGCGAGAACCGCTGTGGCCCCGCCAAATCCGAGGGCGGCCGCGATCAGCAACGTGTTGAGGCCGAACCGCGATTGCAACCGCCCCAAGACCAGCGCACCGAGCACCGCGCCGACACCCAACGCGCCCAGCAGCAGCCCGTACCCGGATGACGTCAGCCCGAGTTGACGTTCGGCGATGACCGCAAGCAGACCCCACAGCGCGCTGCCCGGCGCGATGAACAGCACCGCCCGCAGCAGGATCCGGCGAATGATCGGCGACCGGCGGATGAACCGCCCGCCCGCGCTCAACGCGGCCAGCGGGCGCTCGGCGGGTAACAGCTGTTCGATGGCCGGGCGACGCCAGAGCAGCAGCACCACCACGATGCCGAAGAACGAGACGGCGTTGAGCGCGAAGACCAGTGTCGGACCGGACAGCGACACGAGCGCGCCGGCGATCGCCGGACCGATCGCCCTGGCACCGTTCATGCTCATGCTGCCCAGGGCGGCGACGGCCGGGATCTGTTCGCGTGGAACCAGATCCGGTTGAATAGCCTGCCAGGCCGGGGCGGTCAGCGCCTGCCCGCAGCCGATCAGGAACAGCAGGGTCAGCAGCACCGTCGGGGTCGCCAGGCCCGCGCCGGTCAACGTGGCGAGTGCGGCGACGCCGGCCGCCATCGCCCCCTGGGTGGCCAGCAGCAGCCGGCGTCGGTCGACCAGGTCGGCGAGCACACCGGACGGCAGGGCCAGCAGCATCACCGGCAGCGTGGTGGCGGTCTGCACCAACGGCACCAGCACCGGGGCGCGGGGATCGTCGACGAGCATCCACTGCGCGCCCACCGTCTGCATCCAGGTGCCCAGGTTGGAGACGAACTGCGCGATCCACAGCGCGCGGTAGATCGGCGACGCCAACGGCGCCCAGGTCGACGTTGTCGTGACGGCCATCTGACAGATGGTGCCAGTGCGGCTGCGGCATAGTGGGGACATGGCCGAAGTCCGCAACATTCCCGAAGCACGCCATTACGAGATCACCGTCGACGGTGATCATGCCGGCCTCGCCGCCTATGTCGACTCCGGCGATCAGCGCATCTTCCACCACACTGAAATCGACGACAAGTTCGGCGGCCAAGGTTTGGGCGGCGAGTTGGTGTCCGGCGCCCTGAGCGATACTCGCGACGCCGGCAAGCGCATCGTCGCGGTGTGCCCGTTCGTCGCCAAATACGTCCAGAAGCACCACGACTTCGACGACGTTCTCGACCCGACCACCCCGGAGGTGCTCGCCGCGGTCGAGGCGGCCGGTTAGGCCTTGGTGGCCGTCAGCAGGAACCCAGGCATCTGGGCCGGGCCCTCGGGCAGAGCGGCGTGCAGCTGAGCCGGTTTGATCTCGTCGACGCGCCAGTGCCGTGACACCACCTCGCGCAGTTGATCTTCGGTGAACTGTGTGGGTCCGGGCCCCTCGTGGTCAGGGAAGGCACCGACACCGAAGGCCAGGATGTAGAACCGCGCCCCCGGCGCAGCGGCTCGGTGCACCGACTTCAGATAGCCGTCGCGGAGTTCGGCCGGCAAGGCGTGCAGCAGACCGCTGTCGAAGATGGTCGAGAACCGTTCGTCGTAACCGGTGAACGAGGAGATGTCGGCCTGGGCGAACGTCGCGTTGTCCAGCCCGCGTTCCCGCGCCGCGTCGGCCGCTGCAGACACGGCCGTGGAACTCAGGTCGAGGCCGACGACGGTGTGACCGCGCGCGGCGAGGGCCAGAGCGAGTTCGGCGTGTCCACAGCCCGCGTCGAGCACTTCGCCACGAACCACACCGTCATCGTCGATCATCGCCGCGTACTCCGGCTGCGGTGCACCGATGCTCCACGCCGGGGTCTGCTCCTGCCGGTAGGCGTCGTCCCAGTCGATCTTGTGGGTCATGTCTTCCATCCGTTCATATAGTTAAAATTTGCATTACTTTGACTGTAGGTCCAGATGATCCTTGTGGCAAGGTGATAGGCCATACTGTTGAAAACTGAACCAGTCAGCCGTTGGGAGGACCATGGCGCGCCAGCTGACCCGGGCCGAAGAGCGGGCCTGGCGGCCCTACATCGAGTCCAGCCTGCGCTTGGAGACCGTGCTCGACGAGCGTCTCCGCGAATCCACCGGTCTGACCCTGATGGACTATCACCTGCTCATGCTGCTGGCCGCCGCACCAGATCACCGCCTACGGATGAGCGAACTCGCCGAGAAGATGGTGTTCTCCCGGAGCCGGATCACCTATCAGATCAACTCGATGACCAAACGTGGCCTGGTGTTGCGGGAGCCGGTCCCGGAAGACGGCCGGGGCTACCGCGCGGTGCTGACCGCCACCGGCGCCGAGGCACTGGGCGAGGCCGCCCCCCGGCACACCGAGTCGGTCCGCCAACTGTTCTTCGACCACATCGAACCTGACGAGCTGGCCTGCCTCGAAAGGGTTTTCACCCGGTTATACAACCTATCTGTGTGAGTACCCGATCCGACGATTGCGCACCCGGCCGCCGCGGCCGAACCCGCAGACCAGCCCGACTGATCGGCCTAGCATTCCCTTGTGCCGACTGTGAACACCGCACGTGGTGCCATCGATACCGGTGACCTCGGGACCACGCTCATGCACGAGCACGTCTTCATCATGTCGACCGAGCTCACCCAGAACTATCCGGAGTCCTGGGGCGACGACGCCGGCCGGGAAGCCGACGCCGTCGCGCGGCTCACCGAGCTCAAATCGCGTGGGATCGACACCATCGTCGACCTCACGGTGGTCGGACTCGGCCGCTACATTCCGCGCATCGCCCGGATTGCCGAGGCCACCGAGCTCAACATCATCGTCGCCACCGGTTTCTACACCTACAACGATCTGCCGCTGACGTTTCACTTCAACAAACCCACGGCAGGCCGGGTGGACCCGATGACCGAGATGTTCGTCCGCGACATCGAAAAGGGCATCGCCGATACCGGCATCAAGGCGGCAATCCTCAAGTGCGCCACCGACGAACCGGGTGTCACCCGCGGGGTCGAACGGGTCTTGAGAGCCGTCGCCCAGGCCCACCGGCAGACCGGGGCGCCGATCTCCACCCACACCCACGCCGCGACCCGTCGCGGTCTGGAGCAACAGCGCGTCTTCGCCGAGGAGGGCGTGGACCTGTCCCGGGTGGTGATCGGCCATTGCGGCGACACCACCGACATCGCCTACCTCGAGGAGTTGATCGCCAATGGCTCCTACATCGGCATGGACCGGTTCGGCGTGGACGTCTTCCTACCGTTCGAAGACCGGGTCGCCACCGTCGCGACGATGTGCCGGCGCGGCCATGCCGACAAGATGGTGCTCTCCCACGACACCTGGTGCTATTTCGATGCGCTGCCCGACGAGCGGACCAAGACCGCGCTGCCCAACAGCCATTACCTGCACATCCACAACGACGTGCTGCCCGCGCTGCGTGACCGCGGGGTCAGCGAGGACCAGATCACCACGATGTTGGTGGACAACCCACGCCGGATCTTCGAGCGCCAGGGCGGGTACTGAGGGTCAGCGCGCCGCCGGCGCCGGTTCGGGCTCGTCGGTGATCGAGCTGTCCAGCGGCGGAACCGGGCGCTCGTTGCGGTACTCCCAGCGGCGCAATGCTTCTCGGCAGGGCGACTCCACCAACGCGTAGCTCACCGCGGCCAGCGCGAAGCCGAACACGAGCGTCAGCACCAACACGATCAGCATCTGTCCGTTGAACAGGAACTCTCCGATCATCGGGAACACCATCGCCAGGGCGGCCAGGTGCCAGACGAACAGTCCGTAGGACCAGCGGCCGAGCGTGACCATCACCCGATTGCCCAGAATCCGGTGCCGGGTGTCGGGGTGATCGAGCACCAGTGGCGCCAACAACGCGCCCGCGACGATTGCGCCCATCGCGGTCTTGAGCGTCACCTGTTCGACAGAACCGGGGCGCAGGCCCTCCAGTCCGGCCAGTGGGGACGCCGCGATCGCGAATGCCACCGCGGCGATCACGGCCATCAGCACCCGACGCCGGGCCAGCCGGTGCACCCAACCGAACGGACTCACCGTGAGCTCGGCCAACACCATGCCCGCGGCGAACCACGAGAAGAACGCCGGCGGCCAGTTCCACGGGTTGAGGCCCGTCGTCCCGTCGAACGGGATGCGCACCCACAGCAGGCTCAGCGCCGCCACCGCGATGATCACCCCGATGCGCGCCCGCACCGGGAGTCGTCGCGCCAACAGTGCCAGCACCGGCAGGGCCAGATAGAAGCTGACCTCGACCGACAGGCTCCACATCTGGGTGAGACCCGCAGTCAGCGTCAGCGGCACGTAGATCTGGGTCAGGGTCAGGTTGGCCAGCCACACCGTCAAATCGGCCTTGGCCTCCGGCAGCAGCAGGATGATGACCACGACAGCCACCACATAGCCGGGCATGATGCGCACGATGCGGGAGCGCAGGTAGTGACCGGTGCGCGGACGGGGACGCAACCCCCGGGCTGCTGCGGCGTGGCCACGCCACAGCAGGAAACCCGACAGCGCGAAGAACACGGCGACCGCGAGGTCGAAACGGCCGAAGAACCGGCCGCTCACCCCGGTGGTGTGCCCGGTCTGGAAGGCGACGTGGGTGAGCACCACACCCATGGCCGCGCAGGCACGCATGCCTTCGACAGCCGGCAGGAAGCTGCGCGTCCCGCCGACCGGCTCCGTACCGGTGCCCCGGTCCGATGCTGCGGTGGCCACGGCGACCAGTGTGCCGGGCCCCGACAACCCCGCCAAACTGCGGGTCAATGCACCGGTGGGGTGCCACCGGAGTAAGTAATGGCCTTAAATAGTGCTGTTAGGGTCGAACGGGTTTGCCTCACGACGAGTTGGCCCACACTGAAGGAGGCCCGGTTTGAACCGCGCAGTGGCGCTGCGTATCGCGGCATGCGGACTGATGGGGCTGGGTGCAGCCCTGCTCATCGCCGCACTGTTGCTCACCACCTACACCAAGGGCAAGATCGCGAAGATCCCGCTCAACCTGGACACCAGCCTGGTCAGCGACGGGACCGCGACCGCGTTCGATCCGGAATCGTTGTCCGCCGAGAAGTTCTCCGTGGACCGCAACGTGCCGGTCGCCCTGCAACAGCAGGTCAGTGTGGAATCGCCGTCGAACGCCGAAGTGGTGACGCTGCAGGTGGGCAGTTCGCTGCGGCGCACCGACCGGCAGAAGGACTCCGGACTGCTGTTGGCGATCGTCGACACCGTCACGATGAACCGCAGCACCGCGCTCGCGGTGTCCAGCGACAACAACCCGGGCGGGGCGCTGCAGAAGCCGCGGGCAATCGAGGACGAGAAGCCGCCGACGAACATCGCGTTGCCGCACGAGGGCCTGACCTACCGGTTCCCGTTCGACACCGAGAAGAAGACCTATCCGTTCTTCGATCCGATCGCCCAGAAGCCGTTCGATGCGAACTACGACGGTGAAGAAGACATCAACGGGCTGACCACCTACCGGTTCATCCAGAACGTCGGCTACGACACCGATGGCAAGCTGGCCGAGCCGGTCAAGTACTCCTCGCTCTACGAGGATGACGCGGACAGTTCGGTCACCGCGAGCGCCGCGATGTGGGGTGTGCCCGGCGAGCCGGACGAGCGGATCACGATGGACCGCTTCTACGCCGCACAGCGCACCTTCTGGGTCGATCCGGTGTCCGGCACCATCGTCAAGGCCGAGGACCACGGTTACCAGTACTACGCACGCGATGCGCTCAAGCCCGAGGTGACCTACGTCGACTTCAAGGTCACCTACAACGAAGAGACCGTGGAATCGCAGGTTGCGGCCGCTCAGGATGAGCGCGACCGGGTGGCGTTGTGGACCCGGATCCTGCCGATCACGTTCACCGCACTGGGCCTGCTGGCTCTTGTCGGCGGCGCCGTGGTGGGCTCGTTCGCCGTGCGCGCCGAGTCCACCCTGATCGATCCGGGACTCGACACCGCCGATCATGGATTCTTCGACACCCAGGGCTTCCAGGTTCCGGGCGCCGAGGCCAAGACCGAGAAGTTGCCTGCGCAACGCCCATCCGATCTACCGCCGGACCGATAGATCTGCGTCTGCGCTCCGCACTGCTGCCGGCCTACGCGCTGGCACTGTCGTTACTGGTAACCGGGCCCCTGCTGGGGCCCGGTTACCTGCTTTTGCGCGACGCCGTCTCCACCCCGCGCTCGTATCTGACCGACGCGGCACTGGGATTGACCGAGGCCGCACCCCGGGCCCTGCCCCAGGATTTCCTCGTCGCGGTGGTCTCGACCGGGCTCGACGGTGGCGTCGTCGTCAAAATTCTTGTGGTGGCCGGCCTGTGGCTGGCCGGTTGGGGTGCGGCGCGGCTGGCCTCGACGGTCCTGGAAGTCGGTTCGGCAGGCCAGTTCATCGCAGCGACGATGGCGATCTGGAATCCGTATGTGGCCGAGCGTTTGTTGCAGGGCCACTGGAGTTTGTTGGTCGGTTATGGCGCGCTGCCGTGGGTGGCGGTGTCGATGGTGAAGTTGCGCGCCGGCGCCGGCTGGGGATCCGCCTGGGGCTTGATGTTCTGGATCGCTTTGGCGGGTTTGACGCCGACGGGTCTGATGCTGGCCGCCACGGTCGCGCTCGTGTGTGTCGCAGCGCCAGGGGCTGGTTGGTCACGGCCGCGGGCGGCCGGTTTGACGCGGCCGCGGGCGGCCGGTTGGACACGGCTGCGGGCGGCCGGCCTCGGGCTGGGTGCGGCGATTCTGGCCGCGACGCCGTGGCTGGTGGCCGCGATGGTGGGCGGGTCGGTGTCATCGCCGGACTCGGCCGCCGGGGTGCAGGCGTTCGCCGCCCGGGCCGAGCCCGGTTTGGCCACCCTGGGCAGCCTGGCCGGGTTGGGCGGCATCTGGAACGGTGACGCGGTACCCGAGTCGCGCACAACGGCTTTCGCGTTCGTGGCAACGGTGGTGTTGCTCGGTGTCGTCGCACTCGGTCTCCCGGTGGTGGTGCGAAACCGTGCGGCGGTGCCGCTGCTCGTGTTGGCTGCGGCGGCCCTGCTGATCCCGGCCGCGATGGCCACCGGCGTGGGGCTGGCGTTCGTCGAGGCGGTTGTGCGGGCGGTTCCCGGCCTCGGTGTGGTGCGGGACGGACAGAAATGGGTGGCGCTGGCCATGCCGGGTTACGCGCTGGCCGCTGCCGCCGCCCCGGCGACGTTGAGTCGACTGCGGGTTCCTGCCGCGGCCGCAGCCGCGGTGTGCTGCGCGGCGTTGATCGCGGTGTTGCCCGATCTGGCGTGGGGTGTGGGTAATCAGATGCGCGCCGTGCAGTATCCGGCGAGCTGGGCCGCCGCGGCGGCGCAGATCAACGCCGACCCTCTGCCGGTCGTGGCACTGCCCCCCGACAGCATGCGTGAATTCCCATGGGCTCCCGGGGCTCCGGTGCTCGATCCGCTACCGCGCTGGGTTCGTGCCGAGGTGTATCAGACGGGCGATCTGTCCATCGGCGGCCAGACCGTACCTGGGGAAGGCGCGCGGGCGCGGGCCGTGCAGGATCTGGTGCTCTCCGGCGCGTCTGATCGGAAGCTGGCCGAGGCCGGGGTGGGCTGGGTGGTGCGCGAGTCCGGCGGCGACGTGGCCGTGCACCGGGTGGGTGGTTCGTCTGCGGTGTCCCCGCACCGCGGGTTGATGATCGGCGCCCACTTGGTGTGGTTGTCGGCCTTGGTGGTGGGCGCTGCAGGGATGGTCGTCAGCGGGTGGCGGGTCCGGCGGACCGGTACCCGCCCGTCATTCGCCCCATAGTTGCGTTTCCGCTGCATCGCCTGGCCTGCCGGCATGGTGGCGATCACCATTCGTACCCTGATGCACCTCGACGTCCTACTGGTCCATGCACCGGCCCTCGCGTGCGGGGTCAAATTCTCCGGGTAATTTTCCGGGTAGCCGGGCCGGGCTGGCCTTCTTTGCGTCGCGGAGTGGAAGCTGGTGTCGACCTGCCCGCCTATTAGCGACAATTCAGCGACAATCGCCTCCCGAGCACCAGGAGTACCGTTCGTCACACAACCAATCACTACTTCCGTCACTGTAGTCACCAAAAGCCTCATGCGCCACGGATTTTGGGTTGCCCAGCCATCAGCGACGGAGTCGCTCACAACCGGGCACTGGACAGATGATGCTCATGAGGCCACTGGGGCATGTGTGCCAAAATCGCCGAGCGACAATGGGTTTGGTGAACACTGCGGTGCTGATGTGGCGATTGTCGCTCGATTGTCGCTAATAGGTGGGCACATCGGATACCCGTTCGGGACCGGTGCCGGATGCGCGCGAAGTGCGTCCAAATCCGGCCGCCTCGCGCCGGAGCGCTACACCAGCCCGCTGACGTACTGACCACCGTGCACGGATTCCAGCACGACACGCATCGCCTCGGCGCTGAGGGTCCAGGAAAATTCGTCGCTGCGGGCCTGCGCCTTGCTGCCCAACTGGATTCGCATGACCGGGTCGTTCAGCAGCTGACGGATTCCGGCGACCAGGGCGTCGCGGTCCTCGACCAACAGGCCGGTGACGCCGTCGACGATCGAGTCGGTCAGCCCGCCGGAGGCGCGATAACCGATGGTCGGCACCCCGTGTTGAGCGGCTTCGGTGACCGCGAGTCCCCAGCCTTCCTTACGCGAGGGCAGGACGTGAACCCAACTCTGCTGCAGCACGCGGTGTTTGGTCTCTTCGTCGACGTGGCCATGGAACGTCACCGAGTCGGAGATACCGAGCAGTTGGGCGTGCTCGACCAGGCGCTCATGCCACCAACCCCCACCCAGGATGTCCAGGTGCAACCCAGGCACCTCGGTGCGCAGGACGGCGACGGCCGCCAAAGCGTCCTCGATCTGCTTGTGCGGCACGAGACGTGACAGCACCACGAGCCGCGGGGCGTGCGAGCGGGGAAGCTCCAGGGTGGCTCCGGGCGCCTCGTCAAGCCCGTTGCGCACCACCGCAATCCGACCGGAATCGACGCCGAGTTCATTGAGGTCGCGGGCCGACGGCAACGACACCGTGACGTACTGGTTGCGGCGGTGCAGGCGGGGCGAGAGCTTCGATTCGACGAACCACCCGATCCGGCCCCGCACCGGCCCGGCCACCGGCCACAGTTCGCGATGACAATGGTGCACCAGCACCGCCACGCGGCGGCCGAACGCCAACCGGGCCAGGAACGGCAATCCGTTCTGGGTGTCGACGACCACGTCCGGCCGCACGCGGCGCAACGGCCCGAGCCCGACGCGCGCGGCCACCATGGCCAACCCGGCCCAGATGTAGACGCTGTGGGGCCCGCCGGCCCGGCTGATCCGCACCCCGTCGACCACCTCACGCCGCGCCGCACCCGGATAGCGGGCGGTGCGCAGCGTGACGTCGACGCCGTCGTCGGCCAGACACGCGCCGATCCGCTGAAGATAAGCCTCGCTGCCGCCGCCCTGGGGATGACCAGTGTCGCGCCAGCAGAGCAGCAGGACGCTCCGTAGGCGGGGGTCAGGACGGGCAGACATCGTGTTGAGGGTACCGGTGAGTAGGTTGGGCGGGTGCAGTCCAGCGCCATCTCGGCACGCTTCGCCCGGCGGGCGACCCTGCGTCGGTCGATAAGCCTGCTGGCGCAGTTCCGGTTCGAGCAGAGCGAACCAGCTCGGTTCTACGGCGCGCTGGCCGCCGACACCGTGGCCATGGTCACCGATCTGTGGACATCGACCATCGGTGAATCCCCAGCCGGGCGCACGGTGCTCGACGTGGGTGGAGGACCGGGGTACTTCGCCTCGGCGTTCGACACGGCCGGACTGCGTTACATCGGAGTCGAGCCCGATCCCCGCGAGGCGCACGCCGGAGCCGCGAGGGCGGCGACGTCCGGCCTGAGCCCGGCGGCCGACGCCTCGGAAGGGACGTTCGTCCGCGCCTCGGGCATGGCACTGCCGTTTGCCGACGCCAGCGTCGACATCTGCCTGTCCTCCAACGTCGCCGAGCATGTGCCGCACCCGTGGCGGTTGGGCAACGAGATGCTGCGGGTCACCCGACCCGGCGGGCTGGTGGTGCTCTCCTACACGGTGTGGCTCGGTCCGTTCGGCGGGCACGAGATGGGGCTCACGCACTACCTCGGCGGTGCTCGGGCCGCCGAGCGCTACGCCCGCAAGCACGGCCACCGGCCGAAAAACGACTACGGTTCGTCGTTGTTCGCGGTGTCGGCCGCCGACGGCCTGCAGTGGGCGCACTCGACCGGCTCCCTGATCGCCGCTTTTCCCCGCTACCACCCACGATGGGCGTGGTGGATGACCGCGGTGCCGGGGTTGCGGGAGTTCCTGGTGAGCAATCTGGTGCTGGTTCTGCGGCCGTCCTGAAACCGCCAACTGGAACAGGTTCTCGTTTGGCCGATTCCTCGGTAATGTGACGACCATGACACAGAGCGCAACTGTCGCCAAGACCGATTACGACAAGCTGTTCATCGGTGGCCAGTGGGTCGAGCCGTCGACCTCGGAGATCATCGAAGTTTTCTCGCCGGCCACCGGCGAGAAGGTCGGGCAGGTGCCGTTGGCCGCCGAGGCCGACGTGAACGCGGCCTGCGCCGCGGCGCGCAAGGCGTTCGACGAGGGACCGTGGCCCCACCTGTCGCCCGAGGAGCGGCAGGCCGTCCTGGCCAAGGCCGTCGACCTGATCAATGCACGCGCCGAGGAGTTCAAGCACCTGCTGAAGCTGGAGACCGGCCAGCCGCAGACGATCGTCGACATGATGCAGTTCGGCGCGGGTGTGTCGGGCCTGCAGTACTACGCGGGCGCGGCCGACAAGTACACCTGGCGCGACATCCGCGACGGCATCTACGGTCAGACGCTGGTGCTCAAGGAGCCGATCGGTGTCGTCGGCGCCGTCATCGCTTGGAACGTGCCGTTCTTCCTGGCCTGCAACAAGCTGGGGCCGGCCCTGCTGGCCGGATGCACCGTGGTGCTCAAGCCCGCCGGCGAGACCCCGCTGACCACCAACCTGCTGGCCGAGGTGTTCGCCGAGGCCGGCCTGCCCGAAGGTGTGCTGTCGGTGGTCCCGGGCGGCCCCGAGACCGGCCGCGCCCTGACCAACAACCCGGAGCTGGACAAGTTCACCTTCACCGGCTCGTCGGCGGTCGGCAAGGAGATCGGCAAGATCGCCGCCGAGAAGCTCAAGCCGTGCACGCTGGAGCTCGGCGGCAAATCCGCGGCGATCATCCTCGAGGACGCCGACCTCGATTCCACGCTGCCCATGCTGGTGTTCTCCGGCCTGATGAACAGCGGTCAGGCCTGCGTCGGCCAGACCCGCATCCTGGCCCCGCGGTCCCGCTACGACGAGGTCGTGGAGAAGTTGGCGGGCGCTGCCGGAGCCATGCAGGCCGGTCTGCCCGATGACCCGGCCGCCATGATCGGTCCGGTGATCAGCGAGAAGCAGCGCGACCGGGTCGAGGGCTACATCAAGAAGGGCATCGAAGAAGGCGCGCGCGTCGTCACCGGCGGTGGTCGTCCCGAGGGCCTGGATTCGGGTTGGTTCGTGCAGCCGACGGTGTTCGCCGACGTCGACAACTCGATGACCATCGCCCAGGAGGAGATCTTCGGGCCGGTGCTCGTGGTGATCCCGTTCGAGGACGAGGACGATGCGGTGCGTATCGCCAACGACTCGCCCTACGGCCTGGCCGGCAGCGTGTACACCACCGACTTCCCGAAGGCCCTGGAGATCGCCTCGAAGATCCGCACCGGCACCTACGCGGTGAACATGTACGCGTTCGATCCGGGTTCACCGTTCGGCGGGTACAAGAACTCCGGCATCGGCCGCGAGAACGGCCCCGAGGGCATCGACGCCTACACCCAGGCCAAGAGCGTGCTGCTGCCGTTCGGCTACACCCCCTAGTTCTCCCCGCGAGCAGACGCACATATTACCGCCAAAACGGGGTTTGGGGGCGAAATGCGTCTGGCGGGCAACGGGGGAAGACCCCCGC
>NZ_MBEQ01000116.1 GCF_001954135.1 Mycobacterium sp. GA-1841
TGCTGCCATGCTTGCGAAACCCCATCTGCAACACCCCTCAACGAATCAGGTATCGCAGCGACCACTTGAGTCTGAGGCCGTCTGGGCGATCTGGATGCACGCTCGGCGCATGCCCGCGCCGAGCCACACTTGACAGGTGTCAACCCCGCTGCGACGTGGGTCACAAATGGTGATTAACATAGGCACCATGACAGCGACGCCAGATGTAGATCTGACCGGAGAGTTCTCGGGTTCCGGCACCATTCACAACCCCGCGACCGGCGCCGTCGCAGGCCAGGTGACCTGGACCGATGCCGCCGACGTGCCACGCATCGCGGCCGGCCTGCGGGAGGCCCAGAAAGAATGGGAAGCCCGCGGCGCCAAGGGCCGCGCGAAGGTGCTCGCCCGCTACGCGGTATGGCTGGGTGAGCACCGTGAGGAGATCGAAAAGCTCCTGATCGCCGAGACCGGCAAGTCAGCGATGGACGCCGCCCAAGAGGTGCCGTTGCTGATCATGATCCTCTCGTACTACATCAAGGTCGTGGAGAAGGCGATGGCGCCGGATTCTCGTCCCGCCCCGCTGGCCTTCCTGTCGATCAAGAAGATCGCTGTGCACTACCGGCCGCGTCCCGTCGTCGGGATCATCGCGCCGTGGAACTACCCCGTGGCCAACGCCATGATGGATGCCATCGGCGCGCTGGCCGCCGGCTGCGCGGTGTTGCTCAAGCCGTCCGAGCGCACCCCGCTGACCGCTGAGGTACTGCTGCGGGGCTGGCTGGATTCCGGTGCGCCCGAGGTGTTCGCGCTGGCGCAGGGTGCCCGCGCGGTCTCCGAGGCCGTCATCGACAACGCCGACTACATCCAGTTCACCGGTTCCTCGGCGACCGGCGCCAAGGTGATGGAGCGCGCCGCGCGCCGCCTGACCCCGGTGAGCCTGGAGCTCGGCGGCAAGGACCCGATGATCGTGCTCGAAGACGCCGACGTCGAGCTCGCCGCCAACGCCGCGGTGTGGGGTGCGATGTTCAACGCCGGTCAGACGTGTGTGTCCGTCGAGCGGGTCTATGCCCTCGAGTCGGTGTACGACCAGTTCGTCGCCGCCACCGTGAAAGCCGTGGAGGACCTCAAGATGGGTACCGGTGAGGGCTACCACTTCGGCGCCCAGATCGACGAGAGCCAGGTCGCCATCACCGAGCGCCACGTCAACGAGGCCGTCGCGGCCGGCGCCAAGGCACTGACGGGCGGCAAGCGCCCCGAGGGCGGCGGCAGCTTCTTCGAGCCCACCGTGCTCGTCGACGTCGATCACTCGATGGCCTGCATGTCCGAGGAGACCTTCGGACCGACGCTGCCGATCATGAAGGTGTCTTCGGTCGAAGAGGCGGTGCGCCTGGCCAACGACAGCCCGTACGGGTTGAGCGCCTCGGTGTTCTCCAAGGATGTCGAGCGGGCGAAAAAGGTTGCGCTGCAGCTGGACTGTGGCGCCGTCAACGTCAACGACGTGATCTCCAACCTGATGTGCACCACCGCCCCGATGGGTGGCTGGAAGACCTCGGGCATCGGCGCCCGCTTCGGCGGCGTCGACGGGGTGCGCAAGTTCTGCAAGCAGGAGACCGTGGTCGTGCCGCGCACCAGCGTGGGTGCCGGCGGCACGTACTACAACAACTCCGAGAAGGCGTTGGGCCGGATGAACAAGATGATGACCAAGCTGGCCCTGGCGCGTCCGCGCCGCACCGCGAAGTAGCACCACCGGACGTTCACCCCGGCGACACTTCGGTGTTCGCCGGGGTGGATACCGTCGGCCGGTGACTCTCGACATCACCGGCTACGCCGTCCGCGACGATGACGATGACGACCCCGTGCTGCTGCTGGAACCCGGCGGCGAGGTGGTCGACACCTGGCGGGAGAACTACCCGTACGACGACCGCATGTTGCGCCACGAGTACGAGGAACAGAAGCGGCTCCTGCAGATCGAACTGCTCAAGCTGCAGAAGTGGAGCCAGGCCAATGGCCTGCGGCACGTCATCGTCTTCGAGGGACGTGACGCCGCCGGCAAGGGCGGCACGATCAAACGGTTCACGGAGCATCTCAACCCCCGCGGCGCCCGCGTCGTCGCGCTGGAGAAGCCGACGGAAAAAGAACGCACCCAGTGGTATTTCCAGCGCTACGTCCAGCACCTGCCGGCCGCCGGTGAGATCGTGCTGTTCGACCGGTCCTGGTACAACCGTGCCGGCGTGGAACGGGTGATGGGCTACTGCACGCCCAAACAACACGCTGAATTCATCCGTCAGGCACCGTTGTTCGAACAGATGCTGGTCAACGACGGCGTCAGCCTGACCAAGTTGTGGTTCTCCGTCACGCAGTCCGAGCAGCGCACCCGCTTCACCATCCGCCAGGTCGATCCGGTGCGGCAGTGGAAACTCTCGCCCACCGACCTGGCGTCCCTGGACAAATGGGACGACTACACCCTGGCGAAAGAAGAGATGTTCGCCTGGACCGACACCGAAATCGCGCCCTGGACCGTGGTGAAGAGCAACGACAAGAAACGCGCCCGCATCAACGCCATGCGCTACGTGCTCGGTAAGTTCGACTACGACAACAAGGATTTTGACGTGGTCGGCCACGCTGATCCGCTGATCGTGGGGCGCGCCCTGTCGGACTGACCCGTCTGACCGCCGCCCGGGAATAGGAGGACGGCGTGCGCTTCGTCATGACGCTGTTCCTGTGGGTGTTGACGACGATTCTGCTGGCCGCGGCGGTGCCCTCGGTGTGGGTGCAGAAGAACATCATCGACCAGCAGGGCTATTCGTCCTTCGCCGAAACCGCAGCCACCGATCCGCAGTTGCAGGAGGCGGTGGCCGGTGAACTGACCACCCAGGTGCAAACCCTGGCCGCCCAGAACGGGACGCAGGCAGACGCCCGGCGCATCCGTGCCGTCGCGGGCGCCTACACCGCGGGCGCGGACTTTCCCGGTCAATTCGCGCTGGCCAATCAGCTCGCACACACATGGATGTTCACCGACCGGTTGTCCCGCAACGAGGATGGCAGCTGGGTCGTCGACCTGGCCCCGATGCTGTCGGACCCCTCGTTCCGTGACACCCTAGACGGCTTCGGAGTCCAAGTGCCACAGACCCTTACGGTTCCGATCGCATCGTCGGCACCCGAGCGTTTGCGGCCCGGGATCCTGCGTCCGCTGGCCGTGTGGGGCCCGTGGGTCAGTGTCGGGGTGACCGTGCTCGCGGGCGTCTTCGCCTTGCTCACTCTGGCGGCCGCCCGAGCGCGTGGTAAGACCCTTGCCGCCCTGGGTATTTCCGCGCTACTTGTGGGCGCCGGCGGCTGGGCCGGGCTGGAGGTCGGCCGACGCTACCTCAACGGGGCGCTCAACCACACCAGCGGCGACATCCGTCAGATCGCCGACGCCATGGTGGGCCACGCGATCGACAGTCTGCACCAATGGCTCAACCTCACCCTGGCCGCCGGTGGTGGCCTGGTGATATTCGGCATCATCGTGGCGTTGTTGGGTGGGCTGCGGCGCCGGGACTGAAACCCGTTGCGGCAGCTTCACGCCCACCGGTGTACGCCCTGTATGCCTCCCGTCGACGCGGAAAACAACCCATCGCCGAGCCACTTCGCACCGATCATGTCGTTGTTCTGTTTCTGCCAGACTTCCTGCCCGCGTGCTACGTCCAGGCACACCACCCCGTGCACCTTTCCGCTTGAGTTCACCAGAACGTTTTCACCGTCATAGCCTTGCACCCAGGCGTGAATCTGGTCCGGGTAGTCCGCGGTTATCATCAGGTACACGTTGGTGCTGGAAGTGCCGCATTCCTGTGTAATAAGCGACGCCGAGCGTTCGGCACTGTCGTTCAGCAGGGCGAGGAAACATGTTTTGCCGCTGCCGAATCCGACGACTTTGGCGGTTTGGTTCGGCGTCACCATTCCCACCGACCACAGGATGACGCCGGTAGCCGGATCGTATGCACGCAAACCACCCTTGGACGGGTTGAACGCCACCGGATAGTAGGTCCCGGACGAGGCGGTGAAGCTCTGGTCGTTGTCGATCAGCCGGAAGCCGTCGGCAGTTACCGACGCCGTTTTCGCCCCGGTGAAGTCGTAAAAGTCGATCGCTGCGGAGTTTGACAACGCAAAGCCGCCGGCGAAAGCCATACCGCTGTCGACGACCGGGGCCTCGACGATCGTGCGACCGGAGTTCGCATCGACCACCCGTCCCGGGCCACCCGGCACGGCGATGATGATGACCGCCTGATCGCCGTACACGTCCACACCCGCGTTGGTGCGATTGTCGACGCGCCACATTTCGGTGCCGTCGGGCTGGTATCCGACCAGCTCCCCATCGGTTGCGACCACGAACCCGTCACCGGCTGAGTAAAGGTCCGCACCCGATCTGCCGGCCGCGATCTCGTGATGTTTTTCGACACCGGTCTCGGTGTCGAGGAAAACCAACACTTCCTTGAGGCCGTCACCGGTGGACAGGGCGCAGCCGATGGTTGTGGCCGCGCGATCGACCACGCAGTCACCCTGGTTGAACTTCTTGAGGTCTACATCGGCCGGCGATACCGACTCAGGCCAGCGTGCGGCGCCAGTTGCCGCGTCCAGAGCCATGAGGCCGTGGTCTTCCAGGCCGACCACAACGGTGTGGGCATCGCCCCCGAGCAGGTGTGGCCTTCTGTCTGTCCGGTAACTTCACTTCGGATCTACCGTAGGCTCTCGGGGCGACGCCATCTGGATATCGCGGGGCGGACGCAGCGCACCCAACGGCGCCGGAGGATCAGGCAGGGGTCCGGCCTGCGGGCCGGAAGCCGTATCCACGGAAGGGCTTTCGCTGTTTCCGGAGTTCGAGCGCCACAGCACCGTCCCCACCCCCGCCACGGCGATCACGACCAGCGCAACCACCACGAACGCCAACCACTTCTTGCTCTTGCGCGGTGGCGGTTGCTGTGGCGGAACCTGACCCATGAGCGGTGGCCCACCCATTGGAAAGGGATAGGGCGGCTGACCGGGAAACTGGAACGGGCCGGGCATTCCGGACGGATACTGGCCCGGCATTCCGGACGGATACTGGCCGCCCGGAGGCGGATAGCCGTGAGGCGGGTAGTTCATCGACTCCATCCCCCGTGATTCGAGTCGTCAGGACGTCGGCCCGACGAGATTTCTGGACCATACCGGGTGACGGGGTGGCACCGCTTTCGACGTCATGGTCGTCGTTCCCGCCGAGTGGCCACCCTGGTGTCGAAAACAAACTTGATGTCAGAACGAGGCCGCAAGCCTCATGCGTCCAGCGTCTGCCAGAGGAATTCGTAGGTCAGCGCGGATTTGAATGCGGCCTGCTTGTTGTCGGCCGCACCGCCGTGCCCGCCTTCGATGTTCTCGTAGTACAGCACGCGATGCCCGGCCGCCTCCAGTGCCGCCGTCATCTTCCGGGCGTGCCCGGGATGTACCCGGTCGTCACGCGTCGAGGTGGTGATCAGGATCGGCGGGTACGATGCCTCCATCGAAATATTCTGGTAGGGCGAATATTTCGACATGAATTCCCAGTCTGCCGGGTCGTCGGGATTGCCGTATTCGGCCACCCACGACGCACCGGCGAGCAGCAGGTGAAACCGCTTCATGTCCAGCAGCGGCACGCTGCACACCAACGCCCCGAACAGTTCCGGGTAGTGGGTCAACATGACGCCCATCAAGAGCCCACCGTTGCTGCCGCCGGATGCGCCGAGCTGCTCGACGGTGGTGATGCCGCGGCGCACCAGATCGGCGGCGACCGCGGCGAAATCTTCGTACACCAGGTGGCGGTTCTCCCGCATCGCCTGCTTGTGCCACCCGGGCCCGTACTCGCCGCCGCCGCGGATGTTGGCCTGCACATAGGTGCCGCCGCGGGCCAGCCACCCCCGGCCGATCCCACCGATATAGCCGGGTGTCAACGAATTCTGGAACCCGCCATAGCCGTACAGATAGGTGGGGCTCGGCTCGTCGCGGCGTCCAACGACGAAATACGGGATTTCAGTGCCGTCGGCGGACGTGGCGAAGAACTGCTCGACGCGGATTCCGTCGGCGTCGAAGAACTCCGGAGCCGACTTCACCTGAACCAGCGGACCGCCTGCGGTGCCGTACAGCAACCGTGACGGGGTGGTGAATCCGCTTGAGTTGTAGAACACCTCGTCACCGAAGGGGTCGATGTCGACGACGATGGTGTCGGCGGCCGGCGGAATGTCGGGTGCGTCGCGTCGTTCCCAGGTGCCCGGGGTGACGACCTCGACATGGCTGGCGACGTCGCGCAGCGTGATCAGGATCAGCTTGTCCTTCGTCCACTGCGCGGCGGACAGGCAACTGTGCGCGTCTGGCTCGTAGATCATCGCGAGATCGGCGGTGCCGGAAAGGAAATCATCGAACTTGGTGCCGAGCAGCGCGCCGGCGGGGTAGGTGACGTCCCCAACTTGCCAGTCGGTCCGCAACGAGATCAACAGCCACTCGCGGTGCAGCGACAGCGACGAGTCGGTCGGCACCTTGATCTCGATCAACTCACCGTCGCGCAACTCATAACGGATGCGGTGGTAGAAGTCGGTGTAGCGGCCCAACCGGGTGTGCTCGAAACCGGGTGTCCGGTCGATCGAGGCGATCACCCGCACATCGGTCGGCTCGGCCTCGTAGACCGTCTCGGCCGCGGCCAACGGCTGGCCACGGCGCCAGCGCTTGGTGATCCGCGGATAACCCGATTCGGTCATCGAGCCCTCACCGAAGTCGGTGCACACCAGCAGCGTGTCCTCGTCCTCCCAGGACACCGACGATTTGGCCTCGGTCAGCTCGAACCCGCCGTCGACGAATTCCTTTGTCCGCATGTCGAACTCGCGGACCACGGTGGCGTCGGCGCCGCCGCGTGACAGGCTGATCATGGCGAGGGTGTGGTCGGGCTCGATCACCTCGGGCCCGGCCCACACCCAGTTCTCGTCCTCGGCGCGGGCCAACTCGTCCAGGTCCAGGATCACGTCCCAGTCCGGGTCATCGGTGCGGTAGCTCTGAAGCGTCGTGCGCCGCCACAGGCCGCGCGGGTTCGCCTCGTCGCGCCAGTAGTTGTACAGGTACTCGCCGCGCCGGCCCGGATAAGGGATCCGCGCGTCGGTGTCGAGGATCTCCAAGATCTCCGAACGCATCGCTTCGAATCGTTCGCCGCTCAACTCGGCGATCGTCGGCTCGTTGTGGGCACGCACCCACGCCAACGCGTCGTCGCCCGTGATGTCCTCAAGCCACAGAAAGGGATCGTCCGCCACCCGTCCATTGTGACCACCCGGCGTACTGTGAGCTGAACAACACCATTGTCGAGAAGAAGCGAGGTTGTGATGGGCCAGGCACCCGCACGGGCCCTCATCACCGCGGCCGCCGTCGACCTGCTGGCCCGGCTGCAGGAACGGCATGGGGCCCTGATGTTCCACCAGTCCGGCGGCTGCTGTGACGGGTCGTCGCCGATGTGTTACCCCGACGGTGACTTCATCGTGGGCGATCGGGACATCCTGCTGGCCATCCTCGACGTCGGGACGGGCGTGCCGGTCTGGATCTCCGGGCCACAGTTCGACGCCTGGAAGCACACCCAGCTGGTGATCGACGTGGTGCCCGGCCGGGGCGGCGGCTTCAGCCTGGAAGCGCCCGAAGGCATGCGGTTCCTGTCCCGTGGCCGTGCCTTCACCGACGACGAGAACAACCTGCTCGGCGCGCAGACCCCGGTAACCGGCGCGCAGTACAGCGCCGGTGTGCGCCCACCCGACACCGGCAGCCACATCGTCGACGAAGCCGCCGACGCCTGTCCGGTCCCGCAGGGACGCGCCGCGCAGATATAGCGGGTCGTCACCGGTCGCGGCGTTATCGTCGAAGAGTGATTCCGCTGCCGCGAGCGTGGCTGCTGACCGCCGCAATGTCGGTCGGCGTCGCCGTCGGGCTTCTGGCCGGGGTCGCCACGTCCCTGTTGGTGACGGCCACCGTGCGGCCCGATGTGGTGATCGCCCTCGTCCTCGGAGTGCCCGGTGTCCTCGGGATCCTGCTGGTCCTGGTTTCCGGGCGACGCTGGGTCACGACGTTCGGCGCCTTCGTCCTGGCCGTCGCGCCTGGCTGGTTCTCCGCGTTGACGATCATCCAGGTGGCCTCCCATGCCTGAGAACCTCGACACCTCCACCGCAGACTTCACCCCGCTGTTCGACACGGGCGAGAACGAGATCGTCGCCGTCGAGGATCCATCGCCTGTCGCGGTGGAGGAGCCGGACACACCGCAACCCGTCCTCGACGACGCGCCTTCGGCTCCGTTGGCTGCCCCGGCCTCGTCCATCGTGGTCGAGGGCTCCTACCTGTATGTCAAGTGGTGGACGTTCGTGGGTGTGCTGGCCGGGGTGTGGTTCGTCTCCGCGGCGGCCGGGGCCGGCCTGTACTACTACTGGTTCCAATCGGTGGACAAAACCTGGCCGGTGTTCGTCGTGCTCGCCTACGTCGTCGTCACCACGGTCGGGGCGCTGCTGGCCTCCACGGCCCAGCGCAAACCGGTGATATCGGCCCTGGCCATCGCGTTGATGTCGGCCCCGCTGGCGGCGATGGCGGCAGCGGCGGTCTTCTACGGCGCCTACGTGTTCGGCTGGATCGCCCGATAGATCCATTGCGCGGCCCACTAGGGTGGGTTCGTGACCCACTTTGACGTTGTCGTTCTCGGAGCCGGGCCCGGTGGATACGTCGCGGCCATTCGTGCCGCCCAACTGGGGCTGAATACCGCAATTGTCGAACCCAAATATTGGGGCGGCGTGTGCCTCAATGTCGGGTGCATCCCGTCCAAGGCGTTGCTGCGCAACGCGGAGATCGCGCACATCTTCAACAAGGAAGCCAAGACCTTCGGTATCAGTGGCGAGGCCACCTTCGATTACGGCGCCGCCTTCGACCGCAGCCGCAAGGTGGCCGACGGCCGCGTCGCCGGCGTGCACTTCCTGATGAAGAAGAACAAGATCACCGAGGTCCACGGCTACGGAAGCTTCACCGGACCCAACGCGATGACGGTGAAGCTCAACGAAGGCGGAACTGAGGAGCTCACCTTCGACAACGCCATCATCGCCACCGGCTCGTCGACCCGGCTGGTACCGGGCACCTCGCTGTCCGAGAACGTCGTCACCTACGAAACCCAGATCCTCTCGCGCGAGTTGCCGGGCTCGATCATCATCGCCGGCGCCGGTGCCATCGGCATGGAGTTCGCCTACGTGCTGAAGAACTACGGTGTCGACGTCACCATCGTCGAGTTCCTGCCGCGCGCGCTGCCCAACGAGGACGCCGAGGTCTCCAAGGAGATCGAGAAGCAGTACAAGAAGCTGGGCGTCAAGATCCTCACCGGCACCAAGGTCGAGGGCATTTCAGATGATGGTTCGACGGTCACCGTGACGGTCAGCAAGGACGGCAAGACCGAGGAACTCAAAGCCGACAAGGTGCTGCAGGCCATCGGCTTTGCGCCCAACGTCGAAGGCTTTGGTCTGGAGGCCGCCGGGGTGGCGCTGACCGACCGCAAGGCCATCGGCATCGACGACTACATGCGCACCAACGTGCCGAACATCTACGCCATCGGCGATGTCACCGGCAAGCTCCAGCTCGCCCACGTGGCCGAGGCGCAGGGCGTGGTTGCGGCCGAAACCATCGGCGGCGCAGAGACTCTGGCGCTCGGTGACTACCGGATGATGCCGCGGGCCACGTTCTGCCAGCCCCAGGTGGCCAGCTTCGGGCTCACCGAAGAACAGGCCAAAGAAGAGGGCTATGACGTCGTCGTCGCCAAGTTCCCGTTCACGGCCAACGGCAAGGCGCACGGCCTGGCCGACCCGACCGGTTTCGTGAAGCTGATCGCCGACAAGAAGCACCTCGAACTGATCGGCGGACATCTGATCGGACCGGACGTGTCCGAGCTGTTGCCGGAGCTGACCCTGGCTCAGAAGTGGGACCTGACCGCCAACGAGTTGGCCCGCAACGTGCACACCCACCCGACCCTGTCGGAGGCGCTGCAGGAGTGCTTCCACGGGCTGACCGGCCACATGATCAACTTTTGAGAAACGAAATCGTCGCCGGCATATCCGGATTGGTGCTCGGCCACATCCTGTGGCTGACCGCCATCACCGTGGCGACCGAGGGCTCCCGGGTGACCATCTGGGCGCTCTTGGTGGCCGCGCTGTCCCTGATCGGCGGCGCGGCCGGCGCATACTTCGGCCGGCGCAAGTATCGGCAGAAAGAGCACACGTGGGCGGTGTTCTTGTGGGCCCTGCCGGTGTCGCCGGTGGTGTTCTCCCTGGTGTTGCTCGGGGTCACCTACCTCTAGGAGCGTGATTTGGGTGCATCCGGTAACGGTGGGCGTTACCAAATGCACCGAAATCGCTAGTCGGGAAAGTCCAGCGGGATCCGCAGCGTGGTCATGGTGGCGGCCAGGCCGTCGTATTGGCTTGCCAGCATGCAGAATTCGATGAGTTGCTGCTTGGTGAGGATGGCGGCCAGGGCGGCCCACGTTTCCGCCGAGACCGACCGGGTGACGACGAACTCGTCGGTCGCGGTGATCAACACCCGCTGGCGGTCGGTGAGCCCGTCGGCGTCGGGCCCCTCGAAGATGCGGGCCTGCGTCTCGGCGTCCACCCCGCGGCTGCGGGCCAACCGCCGGTGCTGCTGCAGCTCGTACTCACAATCCCGGAGGTGGCCCACCCGAAGGATGACCAGCTCGGCATCCTGACGCGGTAACTTGCCCAGTGGGCCGAGCAGCACCCCGGAATACGGCAGCCACGCCAAGAACAACAGCTTGTGCTGGCCCAGGACGTTCATCAGGGTGAACCTCGGTGCCCGGATGGCCCTGGCGCCCAGCTTGGCGATGGCCCAGCCGACCGGGCCCAGCTCGCGGAATCCGCCCGGTGCGATGCGGGCCGGCTCGAGTGCACTCACCCCGCCGAGTCTGGCACAGGTGCCGGGGGTGCGGAGGCCGCACCGGTTTCTACCGCAGGGCGGTCGTTCGGCCGTCGCGACAACCCAGTGGTGGAAAACGGCGCGCGGGGCAGCAGCGTCACGGCGGGCGAGAGGTCGTCAGGGCTGGCGCACCAGATACGGCGACACCGTCGAGCGGTGCTCGTTGAGGTCGAGGGCCTTGCCGAGGGCCGGGAATGCACGTTGTGGGCAGTTGTCCCGTTCGCACACCCGACAACCCGAGCCGATGGGTGTGGCGACCTCGCCGGAGAGGTCCAGTCCTTCGGAGTACACCAGCCGATGGGCATGGCGCAGTTCGCACCCCAGCCCGATGGCGAAGGTCTTGCCGGGTTGCCCATAGCGCGAGGCGCGGCGCTCCACGGTGCGGGCCACCCACATGTAGTTGCGCCCGTCGGGCATCTGGGCAATTTGGACGCCGATCTTGCCCGGGTTGCCGAAGGTCTCGTACACATTCCACAACGGGCAGGTGCCTCCTGAGGAGGAGAAGTGGAAGCCCGTGGCGGACTGGCGTTTTGACATGTTGCCGGCCCGGTCGACCCGGACGAACGAGAACGGCACGCCACGCATCGAGGGACGCTGCAGCGTGGACAGCCGGTGGGCGATGGTCTCGTAGCTCACGGAGTAGAACGCCGACAGCCGTTCCACGTCGTAGCGGAAATTCTCGACCACGTCATGAAATTGCCGGTAGGGCAGCACGGTTGCGGCGGCGAAGTAATTGGCCAGACCGAGCCGGGCCAGGGTGTGGGACTCGGCGCTGGTGAACATGCCCTCGTCGACGAGTTTGTCGATGAGCTCGCCGAACTCCAGGAAGGCGAGTTCGGCTGCCATCTTGAACACCTGCTGACCGCTGCCCAGATGGTTGCTCATCTCCAGGGTTTTGGTGGCCGGGTCGAAGCGGTGCAGCACGGTGTCGCCCAGATCGATGCGTCGTACGATCCGCACGCCGTGCACGGTGGTCAGCCGGTTGGCCAGCTCACCGGCCAGATCGCCGCGATGCATACGGATCTTTGCGGTGAGATCCTCTGCGGCAGTGTCTAATTCGTGCAGATAGTTCTGGCGTTGGTAGAAGTAGTCCCGCACCTCTTCGTGCGGCATGGTGATCGAGCCGCTGCCGCTGCCGTCGGAGTACCGGTCCTCGGTGGCCGCGGCCAGCTGTGTGGTGGTCAGTCGATAGCGGCGGTGCAGGTTGACCAGCGCACGGGCGAAATTCGGATGGGCGGCCACCAGGTCGGCAACCTCGGCGACGTCCATCTCGACGCCGAGATCGCGGTCGAGTGTCACCTCACGCATCTCTGCGACCAGTCGGGTGTCGTCATGAGGCGCGAAGAACGTCGCGTCCACGCCGAACACCTCGGTGATGCGCAGCAGCACCGCGACCGTCAGCGGGCGTACGTCGTGCTCGATCTGGTTGAGATAGCTGGGAGAGATCTCCAACATCTGTGCCAGGGCGGCCTGGCTGAACCCACGCTCGCTCCGCAGTTGTCGCACCCGCGAGCCCACGAACGTTTTTGCCACGTCAAATAGCCTACAAGCCTGCGAAGACGCACTTTGCATTGTTTGCAGATTTGGCACTACTGGCATCATCGGGCTGCCTGGCATGATCGGCTCAGGCGACAGCGACTGGGAGATGGCCATGGCGGGAACCGCGCAGAATACGACCACCGGACTCAACAAGGTGATGATGCCGGTGCCTGACCCCCACCCCGATGTTTTCGATCGGGAGTGGCCGCTGCGGGTCGGCGACATCGACCGGGTCGGCCGGTTGCGGTTCGACGCCGCCGCCCGTCACATCCAGGACATCGGCTCCGATCACCTACGTGAACTCGGCTTCGAGGAGACCCACCCCCTGTGGATCGTGCGGCGCACGATGATCGACCTGATCCGTCCGATCGAGTTCCAGGACATGCTGCGGATGCGGCGGTGGTGTTCGGGGACGTCCAACCGCTGGTGTGAGATGCGGGTGCGGATCGATGGACGCAAGGGCGGCCTGATGGAATCCGAGGCGTTCTGGATCAACATCAACCGCGAGACGCAGGGCCCGGCCCGCATCTCCGATGACTTCCTGGCCGGGCTGCGGCGCACCACCGACGAGGCCAGGCTGCGGTGGAAGTCCTACCTGAAGGCCGGCAGTCGCGAGGATGCGGTGGAGGTCCGTGAGTACCCCGTGCGGGTGTCCGACATCGATCTGTTCGACCACATGAACAACTCGGTCTACTGGACGGTGATCGAGGACTACCTGTACTCCCATCCCGAACTCCTGGAGAAGCCGCTCCGGGTGACCATCGAGCACGATGCCGCGGTCGCCCTGGGCGAGAAACTCGAGATCCTGTCGCACGTGCACCCGGCCGGATCGACCGACAAATTCGGCGAAGAGCTCTCCGATCGGACTGTTAGAACGCTCACATATGCGGTCGGCGACGAGACGAAAGCGATCGCCTCACTGTTCTCGCTCTGACCCCGGCCGGTTTAACAGTACGAGCGTACTGACCTGCACCTTTGAGTTACTCGTGGGTAGCTTCTGAACCGGTACAGCCATCATATTTCTTCACAAGCTTTGCAAATTAGCTAAGCGCTTTGGCGAAAGTTGGCAACTGAAACGGGTGGACCTGCGGATATGTGCTGTGTCATCGTCGAGCTAGCACATCAGTGAAGTTGCCAAGGCGTTAGCAATCAGCGAGCGGTGCGGCGACGGAGCAACTGAACCAAACCGAAGGAGCAGTCCTATGTCGACCGTGGGCACCCCCAAGTCACCGGAGCAGATCCAGCACGACTGGGATCACAACCCCCGCTGGAAGGGCATCACCCGTACCTACACCCCGGCCGACGTGGTCGCCCTGCAGGGCTCCGTCGTCGAGGAGGCCACCCTGGCCCGCCGCGGCGCCGAGGTGCTGTGGGAGCAGCTGCACGACATGGACTTCGTCAACGCGCTGGGCGCGCTGACCGGCAACATGGCCGTCCAGCAGGTCCGCGCCGGCCTGAAGGCCATCTACCTGTCGGGCTGGCAGGTCGCCGGTGACGCCAACCTGTCCGGCCACACCTACCCCGACCAGAGCCTGTACCCGGCCAACTCGGTGCCGCAGGTCGTTCGCCGCATCAACAACGCGCTGCTGCGCGCCGACGAGATCGCCAAGGTCGAGGGCGACACCTCCGTCGAGAACTGGCTCGCCCCGATCGTCGCCGACGGTGAGGCCGGCTTCGGTGGTGCGCTCAACGTCTACGAGCTGCAGAAGGCCATGATCGCCGCCGGTGTCGCCGGTTCGCACTGGGAAGACCAGCTCGCCTCGGAGAAGAAGTGCGGCCACCTCGGTGGCAAGGTGCTGATCCCGACCCAGCAGCACATCCGCACCCTGACCTCGGCTCGCCTGGCCGCCGACGTCGCCGACGTCCCGACCGTCGTCATCGCCCGCACCGACGCCGAGGCCGCCACCCTGATCACCTCCGACGTCGACGAGCGTGACCGCCCGTTCATCACCGGTGAGCGCACCTCCGAGGGCTTCTACCACGTGAAGAACGGCCTCGAGCCCTGCATTGCCCGCGCCAAGGCCTACGCGCCGTACTCCGACCTGATCTGGATGGAGACCGGCACCCCGGACCTGGAGCTGGCCAAGAAGTTCGCCGAGGGCGTCAAGAGCGAGTTCCCGGACCAGATGCTGGCCTACAACTGCTCGCCGTCGTTCAACTGGAAGAAGCACCTCGACGACGACACCATCGCCAAGTTCCAGCGCGAGCTGGGCGCGATGGGCTTCAAGTTCCAGTTCATCACGCTGGCCGGCTTCCACGCCCTGAACTACTCGATGTTCGATCTGGCCCACGGCTACGCCCGCGAGCAGATGAAGGCCTACGTCGAGCTGCAGGAGCGCGAGTTCGCCGCCGAGGAGCGCGGTTACACCGCCACCAAGCACCAGCGTGAGGTCGGCGCCGGCTACTTCGACCGGATCGCCACCACGGTTGACCCGAACAGCTCGACCACCGCGCTGTCCGGTTCCACCGAAGAGGGCCAGTTCCACTGAGCTTGCGAAGTGGAACCGACTAGCCGGAGCCACTAGGCCTTCGACCGACACAGGTTGACAGCGCAGGCCCCGCTCAGAATTCTTGGGCGGGGCCTGTCGCATGTCCGGAACTTGAGACGAAAGTGAATTAGCAGTCGTGAGCAATCAAATTGAACGAGTAGGCGTGATCGGAGCCGGCCAGATGGGTGCCGGTATCGCCGAGGTGTCCGCGCGTGCCGGCGTCGACGTGCTGGTGTTCGAGACCAACGACGCGCTGGTCACCGCGGGTCGCAATCGCATCACCAAGTCGCTCGAACGCGCCGTCAGCGCCGGCAAGGTCACCGAGCGGGAGAAGGACGCCGCGCTGGACAAGCTGAACTTCACCACGACGCTGGCCGACCTCGCCGACCGTCAGCTGGTCATCGAGGCCGTCATCGAGGACGAGAATGTCAAGGCCAAGATCTTCGCCGAGCTGGACAGCGTCATCACCGACCCCGACGCGGTGCTGGCCTCCAACACCTCCAGCATCCCGATCATGAAACTGGCAGCAGCCACCCAGAATCCTCACAGGGTTCTCGGCCTGCACTTCTTCAACCCGGTTCCGGTGTTGCCACTGGTCGAATTGGTCAGCACTCTGGTGACCGCAGATGCCGCCGCCGAGCGCGTCGAGGAATTCGCCAGCGCCATCCTCGGAAAACAGGTCGTCCGTTGTTCTGACCGGTCCGGTTTCGTGGTCAATGCGTTGCTGGTGCCTTACCTGTTGTCGGCCATCCGCATGGTCGAAGGTGGCTTTGCCACAATTGACGATGTCGACAAGGCGATCGTGGCGGGGCTTTCGCATCCGATGGGCCCACTGCGGCTGTCGGACCTGGTTGGTTTGGACACCCTCAAACTCATCGCCGACAAGATGTTTGACGAGTTCAAAGAGCCTTTGTACGCCGCACCGCCGCTGTTGTTGCGCATGGTGGAAGCAGGGCAGCTCGGCAAAAAATCGGGCCAGGGCTTCTACAAGTACTGAGCAAGTGACGACGCCACCCGCGCTGGCACTCTGGCCGAGGCTTAGCTAGTCTAGCCACAGTAGGGCCTGCTGGCTCACTCAAACGAGTCTGCGTGGAAAACACGCGTCGGCCCCCAAACTGTCGGTCGTCAGCAGCAGAAAACGCAAAGAGGTAATTTTTCGCATGTCCAACGTCGAGTCCGAATTGGCGCCGTATTACGAAGAATCGCAGTCGATTTACGACATCTCCAACGATTTCTTCGCCCTGTTCCTCGGGAACACCATGGGTTACACCTGCGGCTACTACGAACGCGAGGACATGGACCTCGACGAGTCGCAGAACGCCAAGTTCGATCTTGCGCTGGGCAAGCTCGACCTCAAGCCGGGCATGACGCTGCTCGACATCGGTTGCGGCTGGGGTGGCGCCCTGGAGCGGGCCATCACCAAGTTCGACGTCAACGTCATCGGCATCACGCTGAGCAAGGCGCAGTCGGAGTACGCCCGTGAGCGGCTGGCCAAGATCGACACCAACCGCAGCGTCGACATCCGGCTGCAGGGTTGGGAAGAGTTCGACGAGCCCGTCGACCGCATCGTGTCGATCGGCGCGTTCGAGGCGTTCAAGCAGGAGCGTTACCCGATCTTCTTCGAGCGCGCCTACAGCATCCTGCCGGAGAACGGCGGCCGGATGCTGCTGCACACGATCCTGGCCCACACCCAGGCGTACTTCCGGGAAAACAACATCAAGCTGACGATCAGCGATCTGAAGTTCATGAAGTTCATCGGCGAGGAGATCTTCCCCGGTGGGCAGCTGCCGGCGGTCGAGGACATTGAGAAGCTGGCCGACGGTTCGGGCTTCAAGCTGGAGCGCACCCACCTGCTGCGCCCGCACTACGCGCGCACGCTGGACATGTGGGCGGCCAACCTGGAGGCGGCCAAGGACGAGGCCATCGCCATGCAGGGCCAGGAGGTCTACGACCGCTACATGAAGTACCTGACCGGTTGCGCCGACTTCTTCCGTCGCGGCATCACCAACATCGGTCAGTTCACGCTCGTCAAGTAGTTTTTTGCGCCGAGGGTGCATCCAGATCGCGAGATCAGCTAGAAACGCGATCTGAGTGCACCCTCGACGTGTATTTCTAGGCGAGTATTTCTAGGCGTGTATTTCTAGGCGTCGGCCAGCCGCTTCTTCTCCTCCTCGACGTCGAAGTCCGGCGGCGGCCAGGACATGTTGAGGCCTTTGAGCGCCTCGATGAGCAGTTCGGTGATGGCCAACCGGCTGTACCACTTCTTGTCGCACGGCACGATGTGCCACGGTGCGTAGTCGGTGGAGGTCTTGTCCAGCATGGCCTGATAGGCCTCCTGGTATTTGGGCCACAGCAGGCGCTCGTCGATGTCGGCCGGGTTGTATTTCCAGTACTTGTCCGGCCGTTCCAGTCGCTCGGCCAGGCGGTCCTTCTGTTCGGCCAATGAGACGAACATCGCCACCTTCACCAATGTGGTGCCGGCATCGACCAACTCGCGTTCGAAGGCGTTGATCTCGTCATAGCGGGCGCCCCAGACATCCGGGGGCACCAGGTTGTGTACGCGCACGACGAGCACGTCCTCGTAGTGCGAGCGGTCGAATACACCGATATGGCCGGCCGGCGGCAGGGCATTGCGAATCCGCCACAGGTAGTGGTGGGCGCGTTCCTCCTCGGACGGTTTACCGAAGCTGGTGTACCGCACGCCCTGCGGATTGGCCGCGCCCACAACGTGTTTGACGATTCCGCCTTTGCCGGCGGTGTCCATGCCCTGCAGGATCAGCAGTACCGAGCGGTTGTCGTCACCACTTTTGGACCGGGCATAGAGCATCTCCTGCAGCGAGGCCAGGCGCAGATTGCGCTCGGTCTGCAGGGTGGGCGCATCGTTCTTGGTGCCACGGAATCCGGGCGTGCTGTCGGTGTCGATGTGCGCGACCTGGTCGCCGCGGCGGAATGCCAGGTGCTCGTGTGGTTGGTGGGTCCACAGGGTAGGCAGATCGTCGTTGCTCACCCGTTCAGTCAAGCAGTTGGGGCGGTAATACCGGGGAGGGGTGCGGTTGTGAGTTGAACTTCTCCAGCGAGCCGCCGACTTCGACGATGCCGCACAGGGCATTCCAGGACAGCATGGTCAGGTAGTCGATCAGGTCGTCGGTGCTCATGCGGGGGTTCGACATCCACGAGTGGGTGGCCAGCTGGACGCCGCCGACGGTGTGGAACGCCCATGCCTCCGCACCTCGGGTGTCCATGCCGACCTGTGCCATCCGGCGACGCAGCATCACTGCCAGCATGCGCGCGATGATCTGCTCGGAGTCGGCGACCGCCTTGCTCTTGCTCGCCGAGTTGTTCGCCATCACGAAGCGATACGGTTCCGGCTCGGCCGCAACGGTTTCGACGTAAACCTTGATGATCTCGCGGGTCAGGTCGAACCCGTCGAGGTTCGACGACAGGGCGGCCGCCATGTTCGGGATCAACGTGGTCTGGGCGAACCGCATCATCACCGCGGTGGTGAGATCGTTCTTGTCGACGAAGTAGCGGTAGAGCACGGTCTTGGATACGCCGATCTCCGCGGCGATCTCGTCCATGCTGACATTGCTGCCGCGGCGCCGAATCGCCTCGAGGGTGCCGTCTACGAGTTCATTACGGCGCTCCACCTTGTGCTGGTGCCAGCGCCGCTTTCGTCCGTCGGTTTTCACCGTCACCGGAGTCTGCTGTGCCACAGTCGCAGTAATCCCATTCCCTAGTTCCGCTTAATAGTACGGCCGATCGAGGGCTGCCGACCTGTGGGTGCGACGCCGAATCGGCGCAGTTGTGGATGATGGATACGTGGCACATCGATCCGACGCCGGTTTGCGCGCGTTGCCTGCCCCGCGGCCGAGTTTTGCCGAGACGCTGGCCGGGGCGGACAGCGCCGCCGACGCCGAGCGTCTCCGGGCTTTGCGGCGCATGAAGCTGGTGGCGCTGAGTTTCCTGCTCGGGGCGACCGTGGTCTTCCTGCTGTGCACCTGGGCGCAGTCCCGCGGCGCCGGCGGTTGGGTGGGGTACGTGCGGGCCGCCGCGGAGGCCGGCATGGTCGGCGCGCTGGCGGACTGGTTCGCGGTGACGGCGCTGTTCAAACACCCCCTCGGCCTGCCGATCCCGCACACCGCGATCATCAAACGCAAGAAAGACCAGCTGGGCGAGGGTCTGGGCACGTTCGTCCGGGAGAACTTCATGTCTCCCGAGGTGATCGCGACGAAACTGCGGGATGCCCAGGTCGGGGGCCGGCTCGGCAAGTGGCTGGCTGACCGCCCGCATGCCGAGCGGGTCGCTGCCGAAGCGTCCACGGTGCTGCGCGTCGGGGTGGAGATGCTGCGCGACGAGGACGTTCAGCACGTCCTGGACCGGATGATCGTCAAGCGCATCGCCGAGCCGAAGTGGGGTCCGCCGATCGGCCGGGTGCTCTCGACGCTGCTGCAGGAGGGCCGGCAGGAGGCCTTGATCCAGCTGTTGTGCGACCGGGCGTTCCAGTGGTCGCTGAACGCCGGCGAGGTGATCGAGCGCGTCATCGAGCGGGATTCGCCGACCTGGTCGCCGCGCTGGGTGGATCACCTGGTCGGTGACCGGATCCACCGGGAGCTGATGGATTTCACCGACAAGGTGCGCCGTAATCCCGACCATGAGCTACGCCGCTCGGCGACGAAGTTCCTGTTCGAGTTCGCCGACGACCTGCAGAACGACGAGGCGACGATCCAGCGTGCCGAGAACGTCAAGGAACAGATCATGGGTCGCGACGAGGTGACGCGAGCGGCGGAGACGGCCTGGGCGGCAGCCAAGCGGATCATCCTGGAATCGGTGGACGACCCGTCGTCGGCGTTGCGCACCCGGATCGCCGACTCGGTGATGCGCATCGGCGAGTCGTTGCGCGACGATGCCGAACTGCGGGACAAGGTCGACAGCTGGATCATCCGGGGTGCGAAACACCTGGTGGGTGAGTATGGGACCGAGATCACAGCGATAATCACCGAGACCATCGAACGCTGGGATGCCGACGAGGCGAGCCGGCGGATCGAGCTCCATGTGGGTCGTGACCTGCAGTTCATCCGGATCAACGGCACCGTGGTGGGGTCGTTGGCGGGCCTGGTCATCTATTCGATAGCGCAACTACTCTTCTGACCTGCGCTAACTAGTGCTTGCAAAAGTTAGCACCCCGTCGTAGCGTGAAAATTGTCGTTAACGGATACCCGGGCTACGAGGGGAATGACATGGCGCAAGACGAGAATCTCGCTGCTGTCGTCTCCAACGCTGCGCAGGACATCGGGAGCTTCATCCGAGCCCAGCGTGAGGCGGCACAGGTATCGGTTCGGCAGCTGGCCGAGAAGGCCGGCGTCAGCAATCCCTACCTGAGTCAGATCGAACGGGGATTGCGGAAACCCTCCGCCGACGTGCTCAACCAGATCGCGAAGGCGCTGCGGGTGTCCGCGGAAGTGCTCTATGTGCGCGCCGGAATCTTGGAGCCCAGCGAGCCCAGCGAGGTCCGCGACGCCATCGTCAACGATGCGGGGATCACCGAGCGGCAGAAGCAGGTGCTGCTCGACATCTACACCTCGTTTCGTCAGCAGAACGAAGCCGACGCAGGTGAGGAGCCGACAACTGAGCCGACTGACTGACACCGCACGTGCTACCCGATAACCATTCACGCGAAAACAGCTCTACGAGAAAGGAACTCACATGACCGAGAAGAACCAGCCCACCATCGAAGACCTCAAGGCCCCGTTGCTCGCCGCAGTCGGCGCCGCCGACCTGGCCCTGGCCACGGTCAACGAGATCGTCGCCAGCCTGCGTGAGCGGGCCGAAGAGGCCCGCACCGACGCCAACACCCGCGTCGAAGAAGGCCGCGCCCGGCTGACCAAGCTGCAGGAAGACCTGCCCACCCAGTTCGAGGAGCTGCGCGACAAGTTCAACTCCGAGGAGCTGCGCAAGGCCGCCGAGGGCTACGCCGATCAGGCCACCGCCACCTACAACAAGCTCGTGGAGCGGGGCGAGGCAGCGCTGGAGCGCCTGCGCAGCCAGCCGGCCATCGAGGAAGCCGCCAACCGGGTCGAGGGTTACACCGACCAGGTCACCGAGCTGACCCAGGACGCGCTGGGCACCGTGGCCTCGCAGACCCGCGCCGTCGGTGAGCGTGCCGCCAAGCTGGTGGGCGTGGAGCTGCCCAAGAAGTCCGCTCCCGAGAAGAAGGCGGCTCCGGCTCCCGCCAAGAAGACCGCCCCGGCTGCCAAGAAGGCCGCCCCGGCCAAGAAGGCTCCGGCCAAGAAGGCTCCGGCCAAGAAGGTCACCCAGAAGTAACAAGCGGACCGACCGGCAGGGGCGGGGTGCCCCTGTCGGTCGACGCTGCGATGACGCCCGCATAGGCTGGTGAGGTGCAACTTGCCAACCTTGCGGGCGTCATTCTTTTTGTCATCGTCGTCGCCGTGTTCGTCGTGGGCGTCTATGCGCTCGTGCACGCGGCCATGCAGCGCCCGGACGCCTACACGGCCACCGGCAAGCTGACCAAGCCGGTGTGGTTGGCCATCCTCGGGGTTGGCCTGCTGCTGGCACTGCTCCTGCGCGATGCCTTCGGCGCCGCGATCTCGGCCTGCGCCACCGGTATCTATCTCGTCGACGTCCGGCCGAAGCTGCTCGAGATCCAGGGAAAGTCGCGCTGAGCCGATGTGTTCGTCGCTGGCCGCGCTCGGCGCGGCAGGGGCCGTGCTGGGCACGGCGCTGACCGCCGGCCCGACGACCTTCGCCCCGGCCGCAGCCGCCGTCGACCACGTCTACGTCGACCACGTGGAATGGGCCAAATGGGGTGACCTGTCGAGCTTGCGGGTCTACCCGACCGACACTGCCCGTGCGCTGACCCGCCAACCCGGCACCGCCGGTGAGGCCGAGCGCGCCTGGGCCGAGGTGCTGACGTTGTCGCCCGACGCCGACCTACCCGGGATGCGCGAGCAATTCCTGTGTCACTGGACCTTCGCCGAACTCGCCGAGCCCGGCAAGACCAGTTGGAATCTCGAACCGTGGCGGCCGGAGGTCAGCCCCGAGGTGATGCTGGCCACCGGCTGCAACCCCGGCGGCACCGAGGAACCGTTCTGACCCGACCGACGTCGGCGAGATCGAAAACTAGAGCTTCGAGAAGCAGGGGTCTTCTTGGCCCTTGGGCATCGTCGCGTTCGTGGTGGAGAACTTCGCCACCACACCACTGTCGGTGACCTGCACGCTGTCGGCGTGGATGCCCATCGGATAGTTCTCGGTCAGCTGGGCGGTGAACTTGTCCAGGATCGGCTGCAGGGTCTCCCGCGGCCACGACAACCCGATCGCGCTCAGGTCGATGATCTGCAACGAGATGCCCTTGTTGACCACCGTGGGCTTGGCCGTGATGGTGCCGAGCAGCCCCTTGAGTTCGATCGTCCCGTCCGACGGGTTGGTCCGCACATCCGAGATGGCCGAGCCGACGAACGGCAGCTGCACCATGTCGGCCACGGTCTGGCGGATGCCGTCGGTGTTCCAGGTGATGTCGGCGACCAGGGAGCCGACGGTGCCACTGGCGTCGGCGGTCTCCTGGATCCGGACATCCTTGATGCCGAGCTTGACCTTCATGCCCTTGGCGTCGCGGATCTGATTGCCCGCGGTCTCGATGTTGATGTTGGTGTAGTGACCACTCACGTGCTGCAGCAGGAACGGCGGCAGCGGGTCGAACGACGCCTTGGCGCCGTCCTGCACGATGCATTCCACGATCGAGGCGACGATCTTGTCGGCGCGGCTGCGGGCGTACAACTCACCGCCGAGGATCCCGGCGGCGACCAGTGCCACCACGATCACCACGACGAGGACCACCGACAGCGGATCCGACAGCAGCCGCTTCACCTTGGCCAGGGCCGACTGGTCCCGCGGCGCGGGCTGCGCTGGTGCGGGTTGCTCCGCCTGGGGATGGGCGACCTGGGGCTGGGCGACCGGCTGCTCCGGCGACGACGGCTGTGCCGGCGGCTCTTGCGGTGCGGGCGGGGACTGGTCGGACGGGCGGGCCCAGGGATCGGTCACCCCAGCGATTGTGCCTTACCGAACTGAGCGAACTGTGAGCGGTTCTGCAGCACCGCGATGGCGTCGCGGACCCCGCTGGCGGCGTCGAGATCGACGTCGACCACCAGCAACTGCCGCTCGGCGCCGGCCGCGGCGAGCACCTCACCGGTGGGGGAAGCCACCATGCTGCCGCCGACACCGGTCGGCCCGGCCTTGGCGATCTCGTCGCCCGGATACGCCTGATCCACCGCGGCGATGAAGCCCGTCGTGTCCAGCGCCCGGGCCCGGGCCAGCAGCGCCCACTGATCGAGCTTGCCGGGCCCCGACCCCCAGGAGGCGTGCACGGTGATCAGCTGTGCGCCCCGGCGCGCAAGCTCGACATAGAGCTCGGGGAACCGGATGTCGTAACACGTGGTCAACCCGACCGTCGCGCCGTCGACGGTGATCGTCACCGGGTCGAAACCCGGTGCCACCGTGCGTGATTCGGCGAATCCAAAGGCGTCGTACAGGTGAATCTTGTGGTAGTGCGCCTCCACGCCGGGTCCGGTGGCGATCAGGGTGTTGGTCACCCGACCGTCGTCTCCGGGAGCGAACATCCCGGCCACCACGACGACACCGGCCGCAGCGGCGATCTCACGTACCGCGGTCGCCCAGGGACCGTCGAGCTTCTCGGCGACCGGGCCCAGCGGTACCCCGAAGCGGCACATGGTGGCCTCGGGAAACAACACCAACCGGGCGTCGTCCTCGGCGGCGCGGCGGGTGAACTCTTCGACCAGCGTCAGATTCGACGACGGGTCCGTGCCGGTGGCGATCTGCGCCAGCGCAATTCGCATGTGTGTCAGCTTACTGGCGCCACGGGGTCTAATGCGTGGCCGGCGCCACGGGGTCTAACGCGTGGCCGGCGCCACGGGGTCTAATGCGTGGCTGGCGCCACGGTCGCCCACGGGACTGTGAGCACCCCATCACGCATCCTTCGGCGCGGCGCAGCCACCGGATAGCCCTCCGCACGCAACAACTCCAGCATCGCCCGCCAGCGCACCCGGGGTCCGAACACGCCGTGTCCGGCCGCGCTCGCCCAGGCCCGGTCGGCCGCGCCGAGCAGCCCGTGGATCGGCTGTCCCTCGATGTTGTGATGGATCAGCACCTTGGGCAGCCGTTCGGCCAGATCCGACGGGCGCTCGATGCTGAACGGGTCGCAGGCCAGGGTGAAGCTCACCGGCCCGTCGGCATCCAACAGCACCCAGCAGCATCGGCGGCCCAGCTCGTCGCAGGTGCCGTCGACGATCAGCCCCCCGGGGGCAAGCCGGCGCGCCATGGTGGCCCAGGCGTCGGGCACCGCGTCGACCGGGTACTGACGCAACACGTTGAACGCCCGCACCAACACGGGTTGCAGCCCGGCCAACTCGAAGCCGCCGAGCGCGAACTGCACGTCGGTGCCGCCCGCCGCGGCCCGAGCGGTGGCGACCCGTTCCGGGTGGATCTCCAGGCCGACCACGCGCACATCGGCGCGAACCGACTGCAACCGTGCAGCCAGCTCGAGCGTGGTGACCGGCAGCGCGCCGTATCCGAGGTCGACGACCAGCGGATCCACCGCAGCCCGCAATACCGAGCGCACCCGTGGTGAGTGCACCAGCCAGCGGTCGCTGCGGCGCAGCCGGTTGTATCCGGTGGTGCCGCGGGTGACTGCCCCGACGGGCCTAGACGTGCTCGGCGATCCAGCCAGCGGTGAACGCCCCCTCGATGGTCAACACGTCATTGACCGACTGCAGGACCAGGTCTTCGAGCTTGCCCCCGACCAGTGGCATCGGCACCTTGCACCGACTGTCGACCTGTAGCCGGCTGTGTGCGGCCAGCCCGGTCAGTGCGTACCGTCCGTCGAGCCGGCCCGGAGCCCGGGAAACCGACGCCGTGTAGCGGCCGTCGACGCCGCCCGGTGCGAACGGCCCGAACGACTGCCTGCGGGTGATGGCCAGGTCGAGCGGGATCACCGACCGCACGATCGCCGGTAACTCCGCGCGCGGCAGAACCTGGCGGAACTCGACCTCGATCCCATGCTCGCCGGAGCTGAACTCGGTGATGTCGGACTTCCCGGGCGTGAGCTCGTCATAGCGGTCCATCAGGGCCTGCCAGTACTCGTCGCTCGCATATGCGGCGTAGACCGTTTCGGCGGAGGCGTCGAACGCCATGGTGGACTGCCGGGATCGGCTCATGGCTATCGACCGTACCGCCGCGATCAGCTGCGCTCGGTGATCCACACCGAGGTGAAGCGCTGCTCGGCGATCAACAGATCGGTCAGCTGGGAACCGATGAATCCCTCGATCTTGCCGCCGACCAACGGCACCTTCACCTCGACGGTGAGGTGTACCGACAGCCGCGATCCCCGGTCGGTTCCGGCCAGCGTCGCGGTTCCGGACAGGCTCACCGGCGCGCCGGGAATCGAGCCCTCGACCGTGCCACGGGACACGCCGTCGCGGATCGGCTCCCAATGCTCAACACGTCGGATGTTCAGGTCGCCACGGTGAAACTGCGACACCACGCCGGGCAACCGGTCGGCGCGCAAGGTCTGGGTGGTGATCACGCCGATGCCGCCGTCTGGGGCCACGGTCAGGGCGTCCAGCGTGGTCTCGTCAGCTCCCGAATCGGCGAGGCGGGCCAACCAGTACCGTTCGTCACCGAATGCCCGATGGACCTGTTCGACGCTGCCTTCGTAGTCGGTGGCCATGTCGAATGATCGCGGCATAGCTGGTCAGGCTACCGTTACGGGCCGTGGTCAGTTCGTATGTTGCCGGTGTCGCCGTGGACGAGGCGGTTGCGCTGGCCCCGCTGACCACGCTGCGCGTGGGTCCGGTGGCGCGCAAGGTGATCACCTGCACCAGCACTCAGCAGCTGATCGACGTGTTGCGCGCGGTGGCCGATCCGATCCTGGTGCTGGCCGGCGGCTCCAACGTGGTGCTGGCCGATGACCTGGCCGACACCATGTCCGACCTGACGGTGGTGCGGGTGGCCAATACCGCGATCACCGTCGACGGCAATGTGCTGCGGGCCGAGGCCGGCGCGGTGTTCGACGACGTCGTCGTCGCCTCCCTGCAGCATGACCTCGGCGGGTTGGAATGCCTGTCCGGGATCCCGGGATCGGTCGGGGCCACCCCGGTGCAGAACGTGGGTGCTTACGGCGCCGAAGTGGCCGACATCATCAGCCGGGTCCGCCTGCTGGACCGGCCCACCGGCGAAGTGCGTTGGGCCGCACCGGAAGAGCTCGAGTTCGGCTACCGCACTAGCGTGCTCAAACACTCCGACACCGTCATCGTGCTCGAGGTGGAGTTCACCTTGAATGCGCAGGGCCCCCTGGACAGGAGAAGCGCCCCGCTGCGCTACCGGGAGCTGGCCACCGCCCTCGGTGTCGAGCCCGGCGACCGGGCCGACCCGGCGCGGGTTCGCCATACCGTGCTCAGGTTGCGTGCGGGCAAAGGCATGGTGCTCGACGCGAGCGACCACGACACCTGGAGCGTCGGGTCGTTCTTCACCAACCCGGTGGTGTCGCAGGCCGAGTTCGAGCGGGTCCAGGCCATCTTTGCCGCCGACCCTGCCTCGGCGACCGGTGCCGTGCCGCATTACCCCGCGCCCGACGGGATCAAGTTGGCCGCCGGCTGGTTGGTCGAGCAGGCCGGCTTCGGCAAGGGCTATCCCGGAGAAGGCGCCCCGGCCCGGCTGTCCACCAAACATGCACTCGCCTTGACCAATCGTGGCGAGGCGAACAGTGCGGATGTGATTGCCCTGGCCAGGGCGGTACAAGCCGGGGTTTTGCACCGGTTCGGGATCACGCTGCAGCCGGAACCGATTCTGATTGGCTGCGATCTATCGGTACCCTAGGTCCACGTGAGCCCTGCCGGTGATATAGAGGCCGACACGCCGTTGTTCAGTCGGCGCCGTGCCCTGACGGTTCTGACCGTCGGAGTGGGGGCCGGATTACTGGCCGCCTGCTCGGGCGAATCGCCGATTTCCGCCCCTGAGGACCAGGAACCGGTGACACCGACGGTGACGTATGAGCCCACCGTCGACTCCGAAGATGTGTTGCCCACGGCGCCGGTCGGGGTCAAGGTCGCCGACGGATGGTTCCAGCGCGTCAGCCTGACCAACGCCAACGGCAAGGTGGTCGCCGGCAAATTCAACAGCGACCGCACGGCATTCACTGTCACCGAACCGCTCGGCTATGACGCCACCTACACCTGGGCCGGCTCGGTGGTCGGCGAGGACGGCAAGGCCCAGCAGGTCCAGGGCAAGTTCAGCACCGTCTCCCCGCAGAAACAGGTCAGCGGGCAGTTCCAGCTGGCCGACGGTCAGGTGGTGGGGGTGGCCGCGCCGATCATCCTGCAGTTCGACGCCGTGATCGACGACCAGTACCGCGCCACCGTGGAAAAAGCCCTCCACGTCACCACCACTCCGCCCGTCGAGGGCAGCTGGGCGTGGTTGCCCGACGAGGCCGGCGGCTCCCGCGTGCACTGGCGCAGCCGGGAGTATTTCCCGGCCGGCACCAAGATCAGCGTCAAGGCCCCCCTGTACGGCGTCAGCTTCGGTGACGACGCCTACGGTGCAGCCGATTCCACGCTCGACATCGAGATCGGTCGGCGTCAGGTGGTCAAGGCCGAGGCGTCCAGCCACCGCATCCAGGTGCTCGACGGCGCCGGTGCGGTGATCATGGACTTCCCGTGCAGCTACGGCGAAGGCGATCTGGACCGCAACGTCACGCGCAGCGGCATCCACGTGGTCACCGAGAAATACGAGGACTTCTGGATGACCAACCCGGCCGCGGGGTACAGCAACGTGCACGAACGCTTTGCCGTGCGGATCTCCAACAACGGTGAGTTCATCCACTGCAACCCCAACAGCATTGGCTCCCAAGGCAATACGAACGTCACCAACGGCTGCATCAACCTGAACCTGGAGAACTCGCAGCAGTACTTCAACAGCGCGATGTACGGCGATCCGGTCGAGGTCACCGGCACGCGGATCCAGCTGTCCTACGCCGACGGCGACATCTGGGACTGGGCGGTGGACTGGAACGAGTGGAAGTCCATGTCGGCGCTGTCCTCGCAGGATTCGCCGTCGAATCTGCCTGCCTCCGCCCCGGCGACCCCGACGGACGCACCCACGCTGTCCGGCACGCCCACGACCACCACGCCGCCGAAGCCCACGCCGGGCGGCTGAACCCGCGCCGAAAGTGAGGCCAGGGTCGTTGTGCCGTCACGGCAACGACGCTGCCGTCACTTTCGCGGTCGTCACCTCCGGTTGCCGTGCTAGTCGTTCAACCTCCGGTTGAAGCGGGACCCGCTGGCGCCGCTGACCTGATCACGCGGGCGCACCACGATCAGGTCGAGGTCGACATGGGCCGGCCGGGAGGCCACGAATCCGATCACCTCGGCGATGTCCTCGGCCACCAGCGGCGTGACCCCCTGATAGACCTTGTCGGCGCGCTGCTCGTCCCCGTCGAAGCGGTTCAGGGAGAAGTCGGTTTGCACCATGCCGGGGGCAACTTCGGTGAGCCGCACCGGTTTTCCGAGCAATTCGCTGCGCAGGGTGCGGTGCAACACCCCCTGGGCGTGTTTCGCCGCGGTATAGCCCGCCCCGTTGTCGTAGATCTCGACGGCGGCGATCGAGGTGACGGTGACGATCAGCCCGTCGCCGGAGTCGATCAGCTTGGGCAGCAGCGCGCGGGTGACGCGCAGCGTGCCCAGGACGTTGGCCTCCCACATCCACTGCCAATGGTCGATGTCGGCGTCGGCCACCGGCTCCAGGCCGCGGGCCCCGCCGGCGTTGTTCACCAGTACGTCCACCCGCTCCAGCTGCGCTGCCAGAGCATCGACCGCGGTCTGGTCTGTGACGTCCGCCACGATCGCGGTGCCGCCGATCTCCTGGGCCACGGCCTGGACCCGGTCAGCGCGGCGGGCCACGCATACTACGTGAAAGCCCAGGGCAGCAAGGCTTTTGGCGGTCGCGGCTCCGATACCGGCGCTGGCGCCGGTGACCACTGCCACTCGTTTGTCGGACTGTGGTGTCGTCATCTGACCAACATTAGATGGCGTGCTAGATTCTTCGTGTGTCTCGGAGTCTGAAGTCCCGCTTCGCGCGGCGTGCGTGTTGTTGTTGCGCACTTCGCCGCGCCTGAGACGATCCCGGACACCGTTTTCCCGTCCTGCTGAGTCGCCAGGTGTGGTTTCCACCCACCGGCCGACAATCAGTAAGGACCACTCACGTGACCAGCGCCATCGCCGCTCCCCGCCGCGGTGACTGCCGCCCCCAATTTCTC
>NZ_MBEQ01000117.1 GCF_001954135.1 Mycobacterium sp. GA-1841
GCGGCGGGCTGTCTGGTGGGGGGGGGGGGTGGGGGGGGGTGGTTTTCCCCCCCTTTTCTCCTTTCCCCGCGTCCCCGGGGGGGGGGGGGGCGCCCCCCCCCCCCCCCCCCACGCTCGCTGCTTTTTACGGCTGTTTTCAACCGGTCAGTTCATTGCGGATCTCCACGTAGCGGGTCAAGAATGCGCGCTCGTCGAGCCGCTTGCGTCGCATCCAGGTGCTGACCTCGAAATTGCACTTGCTGGCATTGCATGAGGCGCAGGCCGGCACCACGTTGTCCATGGTGTACCGACCGCCCCGCGAGATGGCCATCACGCAGTCCTTCTGGAACGGCCCCGCAACATTGCCGCAGTAGGCACATCCGCCCCACGCCGTCTTGATCGTGTCCCACTGATCGTCGGTGAGATCGTGGACGACGAGGTCCATCCGCCGTTTACGTTTGCGGGCAGCCCGTGCCGCGCGGGTTCTACTGACCGCCACCGGCACAGCGTAGGACCGCGAGCGTGCGCAGAATGTCGCTCTGGCACGGCGTGTCGGGCGGCAGACACGCACGCTCGCGGTGCAGATCAGCTCACGTCGAAGGCACGGGCCCGCAAGGCGCGCTCCACCCCGGCGCGACCCTCCACCACCAGTCGACGCAGCGCCGGTGGCACCTCCGGGTCGGACAGGAAGGCGTCGGCCGCGTCCAGTCCGTTCCGACTGATGTCCCATGACGGGTAGAGCCCGATCACCACGGTCTGGGCGACCTCGCTGGACCGTCGGGCCCACACCCCGGAGATGGCCGCGAAGTACTGCGTGGCGAACGGCGTCAACAATTCGTTCTGTCCGGGCTGCACGAAGCCGCCGACGATCGCGCGGGTGGTGATGTTGGCCAGCGTGTCATCCTCGATGACCTGTTGCCACGCCGCGGACTTCACCTCGTCCTGGGGACGGGCCGCCGAGGCCGCTGCGGCATGACGCCTGCCTGCCGCGGTCGGGTCGTTCTCGGCTTCGGCGTCGATGAACGGCGTCTCGGGACCGTCGGCGTCGACCTGACCGGACCGGGCCAGCGCGGTGACGATCCGCCAACGCAGATCGGTGTCGATCACCAGGCCGGGCAGATTCACCGCGGCGGGTTCGTTGTCGAGCAGTGTCGACAGCACGGCGAGATGATTCGGTGACAGCACCGAGGCGCACAACGCGTTGACGAACGCGAGCTGGTGATCCGAACCGGCGGCGGAGCGGCCCGCCAGGTCGAGCAACGCATCGGCGAAGGCCGGCCAACCGGTTTCCCTGGCCCACTCCGGGTCGGCGTAGGAGCCCAGCGCGGTCTGAGCCTGCATCAACAACCGCTGTGCCACACCGACTTCGGTCTCGGCGTGCACGCCGCTCATCACCAGCGCGACGAAGTCGCGGGCCTTCATCTCGGCCTCCCGGGTCATCTCCCAGGCCGCCGACCAGGCCAGCGTGCGGGGGAGCGGATCGGCGATGTCGGCGATACGGGACAGCACGGTCGACAGCGAGGCCGGGTCCAGCCGCAGCGAGCAGTAGGTCAGGTCGTCGTCGTTGACCAGCACCAGTTTTCCTCGCGAGAGGCCAACGAGCGCAGGGACTTCCGTGGCCGGGCCTTCGACATCGAGCTCTTCGCGATGCACCCGCACGAGCTTGCCCGATCCGGCCGGGTCGTCGTCATAGATACCGACTGCCAGCCGGTGCACGCGGGTCTCACCGGCGCCGGGAGCGGCGCCCGACTGCGCAATGGCGAAGCGGGTGAACGCGCCCGCCTCGTCGGTGGCGAAATCGGCCCGCAGAGTGTTCAGACCCGTTGTCTTGAGCCACTGTTGGCCCCAGCCGGACAGGTCGCGGCCGGACGCCTTCTCCAGCGCTCCGAGCAGATCGCCGAACGTGGCGTTACCGAACGCGTGGTCGCGGAAGTAATCCCGCAGCCCGGCCAGGAACTCCTGCAGGCCCACGTAGGCCACGAGCTGCTTGAGAACGCTGGCGCCCTTGGCGTAGGTGATGCCGTCGAAATTGACCTCGACAGCGGCCAGATCGGGGATGTCGGCGGCGACCGGATGCGTCGAGGGCAGCTGGTCCTGGCGGTAGGCCCAGGACTTCTCCACGTTGGCGAATGTCGTCCAGGCCGTGTCGTATTCGGTGGCCTCGGCCTGGCACAGCACCGAGGCGAAGGTGGCGAAGGACTCGTTGAGCCACAGGTCATCCCACCACTGCATAGTGACCAGGTCGCCGAACCACATGTGGGCCATCTCGTGCAGGACGGTCTCGGCGCGGCGCTCGTAGGAGGCCCGGGTCACCTTGGAGCGGAAGACGTAATCCTCCAGGAAAGTGACCGCGCCGGCGTTCTCCATCGCGCCGGCGTTGAACTCCGGCACGAACAACTGGTCGTACTTGCCGAACGCATAGGGCACGCCGAAGTTGTTGTGGTAGAAGCCGAAACCTTGTTTGGTCTCGGTGAACAGCCGCTCGGCGTCCATGAATTCGGCCAGCGAGGCCCGGCAGAAGATGCCCAGCGGGATCTCGCCGTGGGAGTCGGAATACGAGTCGCGCCACACCGCGTACGGCCCGGCGATCAGCGCGGCCAGGTAGGTGCTCATCTTCGGGGTGGTGGCGAAGGTGTGCACGGTGACCGCACCGTCACGTTCGGCCGAGGTCGTGGCTCCGTTGGAGATCACCTGCCAGTGCGTGGGCGCGGTCACCTGGACGTCGAACGTCGCCTTGAGGTCGGGCTGGTCGAAGCAGGTGAACATCCGCTTGGCATCGGCGGTCTCGAATTGTGAGTAGAGGTAAACCTCATTGTCGACGGGGTCGACGAAGCGGTGCAGGCCCTCGCCGGTGTTCGAGTAGAGGCAGTCGGCATCGACCACGAGGACGTTCTGCGCGGCCAGCCCGGTCAGGGCGATGCCGGTGGATTCGTCGTAGGCCGAGACGTCGAGGGGCTTGCCGTTAAGCGTCGCGCTGTGGATCTTGTCGGCCGCCAGGTCGATGAAGGTGTCGGCGCCGGCGAGGGCATCGAACGCCACGGTCGTGGTGGACCGGAAGGTGCGCTCGCCGGGATTGCCGTCACCGTCGGTCAGGTCCAGGACGACGCGGTAGTTGTCGACGGTGACCAGGGCTGCGCGCTCGACAGCCTGATCGCGGGTGAGATTGGGAAGTGCCACCCGTCCAACCTAGTGGCTGGACGTCCGCTCGAGCCGGGCTACTGGGGGAAGCCGGCGAGGCCGGCCAGTCCGTTCAGTGCGCCCAGGTTGTTCAGGATGGAACCGTCGCTGATCGACGACATCATCTGCGGGCAGTACATCTGGATCGCGATGCCGGTGAAGAACGAGGCCATCTGCGGGGACATGCCGCCGTCACCGCGCATCTGCGAGGCCACCGACGCGAAGTCCTTACCGGGCTCGACCAGCATGGGACAGACATCCTGACCCATCTGGACGGCCGCACCCGGATCGCCATAGCCGACGCCGGCGTCGTTCAGGGCGTTCAGGAACGAGTTGTCGGTGGGGTCGGTCGGCACCGGCGGAACCGGATCGGCCTGGGCCGGGACGGCCAACACGAGTGCGGCGGCGACGGCCCCTGCGGTGGTCAGGAGAGCGCGAACGGCCATATCAAAGCTCCTCAGCTATCACGCAGAACTCGTAGGACGCTCTGCTCACTTTGGCCACAGTTGTTGACCAGGGTCACAGGAACAACACGGTTCGGTAAAATTCGCGCACTATGCGTTTCCTGTGTCGCTGTCGTGACGTGTAGGTGCAAGTAGACACCGATACGACCGCGTTGTCGAAAAGGTTGTCGGAACACCGCCCGGAATAGTTACCGGAGATCGGGAACATGTCGGCGAGGGTGCACAGTTGTGCTGAACGCAGTTGTGCCGTGAACCACATCGAGAGGACGTATTGATGGCTCAGAAAGACGTAGCCGGTTTCTGGTTCGACCCGCTGTGCCCGTGGTGCTGGATCACGTCCCGATGGATCCTGGAAGTCCAGCAGGTACGCGACATCGACGTGCAATTCCACGTGATGAGCCTGGCGGTGCTCAACGAGGGTCGTGACCTCGACGAGAACTACCAGGAACTGATGAAGCGGGCCTGGGGCCCGGTGCGCGTCGCCATCGCCGCCGAGCAGCTCAAGGGCCCGGAGATCCTGGGTCCCCTCTACACCGCGATGGGCGTGCGGATTCACAACCAGGACAACAAGGACCTCGATCAGGTCATCGCGCAGTCGCTCGAGGAGGTCGGTCTGCCGGCAGAACTCGCCGAGGCCGCCACCACCGACAAGTACGACGAGGCGCTGCGCAAGAGCCACCACGCCGGCATGGACGCCGTCGGCGAGGACGTCGGCACGCCGACAATCCACGTCAACGGCGTGGCATTCTTCGGTCCGGTGCTGTCCAAGATCCCGCGCGGCGAAGAGGCCGGCAAGCTGTGGGACGCCTCGGTGACATTCGCGTCGTACCCGCATTTCTGGGAGCTCAAGCGCTCGCGCACCGAGCGCCCGGAGTTCGACTGAGCGGAAGCGCGCCGAGGCTCGTCTGCGAGAATGACCGGCATGCGCGTCTACCTCGGTGCCGACCACGCCGGCTACGAACTCAAGCAAGCGATCCTTGAGCATCTGACCAAGAACGGCCACGAGCCGGTGGACTGTGGCGCCTTCAGCTACGACGCCGAGGACGACTACCCGGCGTTCTGTATCGCTGCGGCCGCCAGGACCGTGGCCGACCCCGGCAGCCTGGGCATCGTGCTCGGCGGTTCGGGCAACGGTGAACAGATCGCGGCGAACAAGGTGCCCGGGGCCCGGTGCGCCTTGGCCTGGAGTGTCGAAACCGCCGAGCTGGCGCGCCAGCACAACAACGCGCAGCTGATCGGCATCGGCGGTCGCATGCACAGCACCGAAGAGGCGCTGGCCATCGTCGACGCGTTCCTGGCCACCCCGTGGTCGGAGGCCGAGCGGCACCAGCGCCGCATCGACATCCTGGCGGCCTACGAGAAGGACCACGTGGCCCCACCGGTTCCCGGCGCCTGACCGTGCCCGAAGGGCACACCCTGCACCGGCTGGCTCGGCTGCACCAGAAGAGGTTCGGCCGGGCGCCGGTGGCGGTGTCCAGCCCACAGGGCCGGTTCGCCGACGGTGCGGCCGCGGTCAACGGGCACGTGTTCACCAAGGCCTCGGCCTGGGGCAAGCACCTGTTCCACCACTACGACGGTGGCCGGGTGGTACACATCCACCTCGGCCTGTACGGCACATTCACCGAAGCGCCGGTCCCGCTGGGGTTGCCGGTCGGGCAGGTCCGGATGCGGATCGTGGGCGCCGAGTACGGCACCGACCTGCGTGGCCCCACCCGCTGTGAAGTGATCGCCGAACCCGAGATTGCCGACGTGGTGGCCCGACTCGGTCCCGACCCGTTACGCAACGATGCCGACCCGGCGTTGGCATGGGCACGAATCAGCAAGTCCCGCAGGTCGATCGGCGCACTGCTGATGGACCAGTCGGTGATTGCCGGGGTCGGCAATGTGTACCGCAGCGAGCTGCTGTTCCGTCATCACATCGATCCCTACCGGCTCGGCACCCACATCGAGCAGACCGAGTTCGCTGACATGTGGGCCGATCTCGTCGCGCTCATGAAGGTCGGGGTACGACGCGGCAAGATCGTCGTCGTCCGCCCCGAGCACGATCACGGTGCCCCGTCCTACGGCCCCGGCCGGCCCCGCACCTACGTCTATCGTCGGGCCGGCGAGGCCTGCCGGGTGTGCGGTGCCGGAGTGCGCACCGCAGAACTGGAGGGGCGCAACCTGTTCTGGTGCCCCGGCTGCCAGGTGTGACTGCGCGCGCCCGACGACGGCACGGGACAATCGTCGGGTGGAATTGATCCTCGTCGTCGTCGGAGCCATCCTCGTCACCGCAATCGCCCACCGACGCGGGATGGAACCTGCACTGATCATCGTGGTGATCGGCAGTGCGGTGTCGTTCCTTCCCGGCTTCGAACCGCCCGAACTGGATTCGCACATTCTGCTGACGGTCGTCCTTCCGCCGCTGCTGTATTCGGCGGCGCTGGATTTTTCGTTCCCGACGTTCTTCCGCAACATCCGGCCGATCCTGGGTCTCGGCGTCGGACTGGTCGTCGTGACGGCCTTCGCGGTCGCCGCGGTGTCATCGTGGTTGGTACTGGTGCCGTTGACGTTCGGGTTGGCGTTGGTGCTGGGCGCCATCGTCGCGCCACCCGACGCCGTCACCGCCGTGGCGGTGGGCCGCAAACTCGGTCTGCCCAAGCGGGTGATGGCCATCCTCACCGGCGAAAGCCTGATCAACGACGCGGCCGCACTGACCCTGTTCTCCATCGCCGTGGCGCAGGTGGCCGGCAGTCACACCTTCATCGAAAATCCGTTTCTGCTCTTCGGATACAGCGCCACGGTCGGGCCCTTGGTGGGCGCCCTGCTGGGCTACGTGACGTTGTGGATCCGCAAGCACCTGGACAATCCTGGCCTGGAAACCGTGCAGGGACTGGTGGTTCCGTTCGCCGCGTTCATCACCGCCGAGGAGTTCCATGCCTCCGGTGTGCTGGCCGTGGTGGTGGCCGGCTTCGTGGTCGGCAACGGTGCGATGGGTGCCGGCTACCAGACACGGCTGCAGGAACGCTACGTCTGGAATTCGGTGGACGTGCTGCTGGAGGCGTTCGTATTCGCCTACATCGGGCTGCATTTGCGGTTCGTGCTGCAGGACCTCAACGAAGCCCACGAATCGCTGGCGGTGGTCGCGGTGGCCTCGATCATCGTGCTGCTGATCGTGCTGATGATCCGTCCCCTGTCGGTGTTCCTGATGTTCGGACGCAACAAGCTGTCCAGCCACGTGGAGAGCAAGTTCGCCACCCCGAACATGCGCAACCGAAAACCCAAGGCGCGCTGGCGCAGAATGATCGACTGTCGGTCACTGAGTTGGCGGGAGAGCGTCGTCGTGTCCTGGACCGGGATGCGCGGCGTGGTGACCCTCGCCGCGGCGGCCGCGATCCCGGCCAACACCGCCTCCGGTGAGCCGTTTCCCGAACGCGCCACGATCCAGGCCATCGCCTTCGCGGTGAGCGTGGGCACCCTGTTGATCCAGGGGTGGACGCTGCCGGTGCTGATCCGTCGGCTGAACCTGTCGCGGTTCTGTGACGACCACGCCGCGGACCGGGAAGAGGAGATCAAGGCCGAGCAGGTGGTACATGATGCGGCCGACGAGGTGCTCGACGCGTTCGAGGCCGATCCGCCGGCAGGTCTGGATCCCGGTGTGGTGACCGAGATTCGCGCGGTGATCGCACGCCATTCCCAGGACGCCGACGAGATGCCCGACCCCGAAGCGCTCACCAAACGGGCCGCGGTGTTCTCGGGCCTCTATCGCGACGTACTCGCCGCCCAACGTGGCGCGTTGATCGCCGAGCGGGACGAAGGCCGGATCGAGGACGAGGCGGTGCGTGCGATGCTCGAGCGTCTTGACCTGCAGGAGGCCGGTGTCTCGGCGCGACTGGAGAGCCGCCTCTAAGGCCTTGCAGCGGGTCAGAACCCGCCGAAGTCTCCACCGAAATCGCCGAACCCGCCATCGTCGAAACCGCCGCCGTCCCAGCCGCCGGCGTCGGTACCACCCCAGTCACCGCTGCCGGCGTCGCCACCGTCGAAGCCACCGTCCTGGCCGGCGGCGAAACCGTCGGAATAGCCGTCACCGTAACCACTTTCGAAGCCATGCGCGCCGTAGTCGACCCCGTGCATACCCGAGAACAACGCGTCGAACAGCAGCACCGAACCCAGGCCCCAGGCACCGGCCACCAGAGCCGGCTTCCACCACGGTTCGGAGTACCAGCCGGCCGGCACCGGGCGGCCGGCCACCCGGCCGCCGGGGTAGTAGTTCGGGGTTCGCTGCGACGGAGCCGGGGAGGCTTCGATCTCGCGGCCCTCGAAGTTGATCCGCCGATCCTCGGTGACGGCGCCGGCCGAACGCTGCCCACTCAGCGACTCGAGTTCCGGACCCGGATCCATGCCCATCGCGGTGCGCGCCGCCCGCACGTAGTACAGCCCCTCGATGGCGCTTTCCTTGGCCAGCAGGGCCTGCTTGGCCGTGGTGGCTTGATCGATTTGCGAGGATGCCGCGGTGTAGCGCTCAGAGGCATCGGCCATGGCCTGCTTGGACGCGTCGTCCGAGCCGGTGAGGTTGAGCACCTGCCCGCCGAGGCGTTCGATGAGCCGACGGGCATCAGCCTTGGCATCGGCCAGGGACTCCGCGGAACGACGGCTGCTCGCCTGCGACGAGCTGTAGACAGCGAACGCGATCGCGGCGATGACAAGGACGATGAGTACCAGCAAGACGCCGTTCATGGCACCCAGCGTACCGACGGAAAACGCCGAAACCCGGGTCTGAAGAGCGAATTCAAATTACGCCGAGAGCGGAGTAGACCTCATTGGACAACGCGACGGTTCGCGGGTCCGCGTTGCATTTGGTGGCGTCGAAGTAGTTCATCACGTACGCGTAGCCGATCCGGTGTTCCAGGTCGACGAACGCGAACGAGCCACCGGAACCGCCATGGCCAAATGTGCCGGTGTTGGGCCCGGCCACACCGCGCTGATTGAGCATGTAGCCCAAACCCCAACCGTGATCGGCCACCCGGGGCCCCAGGACCACATCGGCGTCGTATCCGCCTTGGGAGACCCGGCACCGTTCCATGTGCTCGCGGCTGAGCAGCTTCTCCTGGGCCAGCGCGTTGTAGAACGTCGCCATGCCCAGTGCAGAGACGTGAGCGTTGGTGCTGGGGAACTCGGCCGCGCGCCAGGCATCCAAGGCGTGCACGCCCAGCTCGTCGTCGGGCACGAAATCCATCGACACGGCCCAGCCCGCCATGGGATGGTCACCGAGCGAGCCCGGCGGTTCGTTGACCCCATTGTCGGCCAGCAGACTGCGCACTGACGGCTTGTTCACCATGTCCGCGCACCGGTGATGTTCAGCCGGCGGCAGCCCGATGTAGATGTCGGCGCCCAGCGGCTCGGCGATCTCGGTGCGCAGATACTGACCCATGGTTCGGCCGGTGACACGACGCACCACCTCGCCGAGGATGAACCCGAACGTCACCACCTGATAGCCCTGCGCGCTGCCCGGGGGCCACCAGGGCGTCGCGGCGGCGATGCGCGTGCACACCGCGTCCCAGTCGGTCACTTGATGCCAGTCCATCGGTTCCCGCGGGCCGATCACCCCCGAACGGTGGCCGAGCACCATCGCGATCGTGATGGACTGCTTTCCGGCCTGGCCGAACTCGGGCCAGTACCGGGCCACCGGCGCGTTCAGGTCGATCTCACCGCGGTCTGCCAGCAGGTGGATGCAGGTGCTCGCCAGACCCTTGGACCCGGAATACACGCTGGCCAAGGTGTCCTGCTGCCACCGTCGGGTTCCGGCCGCATCGGCGGTTCCACCCCAGAGATTGACCACCAGATCGCCCTCGACGAAGACCGCGACCGCGGCACCGACTTCACTGCGCTCGACGAAATTCGATTCGAAGGCCTGCCGGACGCCGTCGAACTCCGGTGCGCACGTGCCGGCGATGCGGCTCATTACGGGCATACGGCTCCTGCACGGGTGCGGCATTACGGCGGCGATGCGCGAAGATCAGCGCACTTCATGTTCAAGATCGGCTGGTGGACCCCACCCGTTACTCACGGTAGGCGGATCACAACCGATGAGCACCCCCCACAGCACTGATCGCAAGCCATTCGAGATGGGGCCGTGATGCACCATTGCTCGTTTGTGCCTGCGACTGCGCACCTTTACGCCGATTTCGACACCAGGGTTGTTGATCTTGTCGAACCGCGACCCTCAGGTGGAAATCGGCGCGGTCATCGCCGACACAGGTCGGCCACGCCCGGCCCGGACAGCTCGGCGGCAACTGCTTCGACGCGGCCGGTCATCGCCAGTAGCAACGCCTCTCCGGGACCGTGAACCTCGGGCCCACGGCCGGCCGACCAGTCGAGGTCGGTCGCGATCAGCCGCAAACCTCTGGTGCGCCAGGCGCCGCCGATCACCGGGCTGACCCGTGCACGGCGGCCCGCAGCGCACGGTCGTTGAGCCGGTCGATCCGGCCGCGCGAGGCCAGCATCGCGGCAGTCAGGCCCAGCCGGCTCTGCCCGAGATAGGCGATGGTGTGGGCGACCACGTCGCGGACCGTCCAGCCCGCACACAGTGTCGGTGCCTGCCACTGCTGCGGGGTCAGCTCGTCGAGCAGGTCGGCGAAGTCCAGGCGTTCTTGGCGAGCGAGTGCGCGGACGTTGATCATCCGGTGGCCGATACAGGTTGTCTGGCTATCGACTCCGCCTTGCATGTGAGGAGCCCACCGCTGTCCGCGGGCTGCAAGGTGTTGGTGACGACCTCCCTGCCGCCGATGCTCACGGTGCAGGTGATGGCAGCGTCATGGTTGGTAGGAGCGACGTCAAGCTCGAAGCTATCGGATTGCGGAATCGTGATCTCTGTGCGCCATGGCAGGTCGACCCGCTTCACCGTGAGGTCGGGCGTGTACCAGACTCCTGCACTGCCGGTGCCTGCGATCTCCAAGGTTAAGGTCATCTCGCGGTTATGCGCGTTCGGCTTGACGACGACGAAGGCGAAGCCACCGCCGACGACCACGATGACGATCGCGAAATTCGCCAAGAGGACCCACAGCCAGGTCTTTTTCTTCTTTGGCGGTGCCGGCGGGGCATAGCCGGGCGGAAATGCCGGGGGATAGTGCTGCCCGGCATACGCCTGCGGCATGTTCGGCGGCGGCCTCTGCTGCCAACCCTGACCTGCGTGCGGATAGTTCATGCGCGCCCCCGTCGCCGAAAAACCTGACCCGATCACAAGATCTAAGCAGGCAACGGACGCACGCCCGGCAGTCGACGCCAGGAACAAGGCAGAAGGCGGCTCCGCCGATCGTGGGGAGATCGGCGGAGCCTGGGATCTGTCAGTGACCGACTGGGGTGCCGCGTCGTCCCGTGAGGCCGGTGTAGATCGCGATCAACACGATCGCCACCACGACGCCGACCACGAACGGGATGATCTGGAACCCACCGTTCGAGTTGCTGTATCCGAAGGCGGAAGTGAGCCAGGAACCGAGCAGAGCTCCGGCGATGCCGAGCAGCACCGTCATGATGGCGCTCACGTTCTGCCTACCGGGCATGATGAGCCGCGCAATGATGCCGATAATCGCTCCGACGACGATTGCGCTGATAATTGCACCGATCATCTCGTTGCCTTTCGTTCAGACCGATTTGCTTGTCATCGGTGTGATGTACCCCACTTTCCTCCAATTCTTCGCTGCCGACCAGCGGCGAGATGTATGCGATGCACAGCAGTGGCCTACTCGTGAGCTGGCTCGAAACGGATGTGGATCGCGGTGACCGCGGGATAATCGGCTTCATGTCCGCCGTCCTGTGGGTGCTTGTCGGCGTGTTCGCCGTCGGCGTCATCGCCGGCGGGTTGTTGCGGATCCGTGCCTGGCTCGCCAAGCCGGTGCCGCCCGAAGTGATCGAGGCGGCACACCGCGATGACGACAAGGACGGCTGACGCCATGAAATCGATGCTCGCCGGGATTCTGGCGGCAGGGGCCCTGTGTGGCACGGCGCCGGTCGGTCATGCCGATCGAGCGGAGCCACCGCCGCTGTACGGGCAGTACGACCTGTTCATCGACTTTTCCAAGCAGACGTTCAACGGCACGCCGACACCGATGAATCCGATAACCGTGCCGGTCGAATTCACCACCCACTGTGACGCGGCCGGATGCGTTGCGCGCATGGACAACACCGACGACCATGCCCGCAACCCCGGCGCGCCGTTGGCCTACGAGTACCGGTGGAACAACGATCGGTGGGAAACCAGCGGCGAATACCCCTACTTTTGTGATCGCAACGACCCCGGTAGCGCTGTACCGGCTCATCGCTCGGACTATTGGATTCCGAACCCTGACGGCAGCTTCTTCGGAGAGCGCACCCTGACCATCGACGGAGCCGGATGCCCGGGTGAGGGTCCAGGCGTCCACACGGTGCCGATCTCGCTCGCACCGATCGAGCCGCCACCGAACGGCTCCCGATAGCCGATGGGAAACAAAAGAACCGCCCAACTGGGCGGTTCTCGTGGAGCGGGCGACGGGAATCGAACCCGCGTAGCTAGTTTGGAAGACTAGGGCTCTACCATTGAGCTACGCCCGCAAGTGCAGCACCAGCACTGTACCGGTGAGTCCCCGGTCAAATCCAATTGGAGCCTGCAGGCGGTCAGGCCGTAGTATCTCGCGTGGTCCTTTCGCACGTTGCCGCCTGCGGATCGATCAGCACACGGGGTGTAGCGCAGCTTGGTAGCGCATCCGCTTTGGGAGCGGAAGGCCGCAGGTTCAAATCCTGTCACCCCGACCACCTCGACGAAGGCCGCAATGACCCCTCAAGCCCGCGGAGTGGGCCTGTCGATACTGGCCAGCGGTCTGTTCGGATTGATCTTCTATCTGTCGGGCGTCATCGACGCCTCGCCCGAGGCGGTGTTCGGCTGGCGGATGCTCATCATGACCGCGTGCTACTGCCTGGCGCTGGCCAGCCGGACCGGACGCCGGTCAGTCGGCGAGTTGTGGCGCACGCTGACCCGGTCGTGGTGGCGGCCGGGCGTGTTCGCTGCGACGAGTTTCCTTGTCGCAGCCCAGATGTGGTTGTTCAGTTGGGCCCCGGTGCACGGGCACGCGCTCGACACGTCGCTGGGCTATCTGCTGTTGCCGATCGTCTTGGTGCTTGTCGGTCGGATCGGGTTCAGGGAGCCGGTATCGGGTTTGCAGTGGACCGCGGTGGTGTTGGCGGCCATGGCGGTGGCAATGAAAGTTGTTTCGATATCAGCGGTTTCATGGGTCACGTTCACCATCTGCATCGGCTATGCGCTCTACTTCACGCTGCGGCGGCGCTTCGGTCTGGACAACCCCGCCGCCTTCCCGGTGGAAGTGGCGCTCACGGTTCCGGTGTCGGTGGTGCTCATCGTCGTCTGCCGCGGCGCGTCGTCGTACCCCGGATATGCCGCCGTGGTGGCGGTGGGCCTGGCGGGCGCGGTGGCGATGGCGGCCTACGTCGCGGCCTCCAGCCTGCTGAGCATGCCGGTCTTCGGGCTGCTGACCTACGTCGAACCGGTGCTGTTGTTCGGCGTGGCATTGCTGCTCGGCGAGCGACTGACGGCGCTCGACATGGTGGTCTACGCACTGCTGGCGGTTTCGCTGACGGTCCTGGCCGTCGGCGGCTTCCGGGCCAGAGGCCGAAAACCGGTCGCTGCGGTGGACGGCGGCGACGGTAACGAGGAAGGATGCCGATTACGGGGGGTCGCGCCGAGTCAACTACCCTGGTCGCGAACTACGGGCGTCGTTAGAGAGAACCAATCGCGTCTCTCCGACTCGACCGCCGGTACGACGAAGACATCCAGAGAAAGATATCTAGGAGCACAAGAGTGAAGAGCACGGTCGAGCAGTTGAGCCCCACACGGGTGCGCATCAATGTGGAGGTGCCCTTCACCGAGCTTGAGCCCGATTTCGATCGCGCCTTCAAGGCGCTGGCTCAGCAGGTTCGCCTGCCCGGCTTCCGTCCCGGCAAGGCCCCCCGCAAGCTGCTGGAGGCCCGCATCGGCCGCGGCGCGGTCCTGGAGCAGGTCGTCAACGACGCGCTCCCGAGCCGTTACAGCGAGGCCGTCACCGCATCGGACGTCAAGCCGCTGGGGCAGCCCGAGATCGAGGTGACCAAGCTGGAGGACGGCCAGGAGCTGGCCTTCACCGCCGAGGTCGACGTCCGTCCCGAGATCACCCTGCCCGAGTTCGACGCGCTGAAGATCACCGTCGATCCGATCCAGGTGGGCGATGACGAGGTCGACGCCGAGCTGCAGTCGCTGCGGGCCCGCTTCGGGACCCTGACCGGCGTCGAGCGCGGCGCACAGGAGGGCGACTTCGTCTCGATCGACCTGTCGGCCACTGTCGACGGCACCGAGGTGCCCGAGGCTGCCACCGAGGGCCTGTCGCACGAGGTCGGTTCCGGTCAGCTGATCGAAGGCCTGGACGAGGCCATCACCGGGCTGAAGGTCGGCGAGTCCAAGGTTTTCACCACGAAGCTGGCCGCCGGTGAGCATGCCGGCAAGGACGCCGAGGTGACGGTGACCGTCAAGTCGGTCAAGGAGCGTGAGCTTCCCGAGGCTGATGACGACTTCGCCCAGCTGGCAAGCGAATTCGACACCATCGACGAGCTCAAGGAAAGTCTCGTCGAGCAGGTGAAGCGGGTCAAGAACGTGCAGCAGGCCGAGCAGATCCGTGACAAGGCGATCGAGGCACTGCTTGAGCAGACCGAGGTTCCGTTGCCGGAGAACATCGTTCAGGCTCAGGTCGACGATGCTGTGCACAACGCGATCCACGGCCTCGACCACGACGAAGAGAAGTTCGCCGAGCAGCTGACCGAACAGGGCAGCAGCCGTGAGGAATTCGACGCCGAGAACCGCGCCAACGCCGAGAAGGCCGTCAAGACCCAGCTGCTGATGGATGCCGTCGCCGACAAGCTCGACATCCAGGTCGGCCAGAACGACCTCACCGAGCGGCTGGTGCTGATGTCGCGTCAGTACGGCATCGAGCCGCAGCAGCTGATCCAGATCCTGCAGCAGAACAACCAGCTGCCGGCCATGTTCGCCGACGTGCGTCGCGGGCTGACCATCGCCGCGGTGGTGCACGCCGCCACCGTCACCGACACCGACGGCACCGTGATCGACACCACGGAGTTCTTCGGTCCGTCCGAGACGTCGCAGACCGATGGTGACGAGGCGGCCGACGAGGCCGCCGACGCCGACGCCGAAAAGGACAGCGACACCGCCGAGTGACGCTGTGAGCGAACGCGCCCCCGTACGGGAGTGCGTGACGCCCCAGTTTCGTTAGTGTCGTCAGTGCCAATGCGTTTATCAAAGACGTGGAAGAAAGCAGGTATCCAGTCGTGACTGACATGCGTTCGAACGGGAGCGGGTTCAGCCTCGTCGACTCTGTCTATGAGCGCTTGCTCGCCGAGCGCATCATCTTCCTGGGGTCACAGGTCGACGACGACATCGCGAACAAGCTCTGCGCGCAGATTCTTCTGCTTTCGGCGGAGGATCCGACGAAGGACATCCACCTCTACATCAACTCGCCCGGCGGGTCGATCAGTGCCGGGATGGCCATCTACGACACCATGGTGCTGGCGCCGTGCGACGTCGCCACCTACGCCATGGGCATGGCGGCCTCGATGGGTGAGTTCCTGCTCGCCGCCGGTACGAAGGGCAAGCGTCATGCCTTGCCGCACGCCCGGGTTCTGATGCACCAGCCGCTCGGCGGCGTCACCGGCAGCGCCGCGGACATCGCCATCCAGGCTGAGCAGTTCCACGTCATCAAGAAGGAGATGTTCCGGCTGAACGCGGAGTTCACCGGCAAGTCCATCGAGCAGATCGAGGCCGACTCCGATCGTGACCGCTGGTTCACCGCGCAGGAGGCGCTGGAGTACGGCTTCGTCGATCACATCATCACCAGTGCCAACCTCAACGGTGCGGGCCCGACGGCAGGACTAGACAAATGACCGAGAACCTTCATCCGGCATTGGACGCCCGCGTGCAGCCGCAGGCTCGCTACATCCTGCCGTCGTTCATCGAGCACTCCAGCTTCGGCGTCAAGGAATCCAACCCGTACAACAAGCTGTTCGAGGAACGCATCATCTTCCTCGGCGTGCAGGTGGACGACGCCTCGGCCAACGACATCATGGCCCAGCTGCTGGTGCTGGAGTCGCTGGATCCCGACCGCGACATCACGATGTACATCAACTCGCCCGGTGGCTCGTTCACCTCGCTGATGGCCATCTACGACACCATGCAGTACGTGCGTGCCGACATCCAGACGGTGTGCCTGGGTCAGGCGGCGTCGGCCGCGGCGGTGCTGTTGGCTGCCGGTACCCCCGGCAAGCGCCTGGCCCTGCCCAACGCCCGGGTCCTGATCCACCAGCCTTCGCTGGGCGGCGTGATCCAGGGTCAGTTCTCCGATCTGGAGATCCAGGCCGCCGAGATCGAGCGGATGCGCACCCTGATGGAGACCACCCTGGCCCGTCACACCGGCAAGGATCCGGAGCAGGTCCGCAAGGACACCGACCGCGACAAGATCCTCACCGCCGAGCAGGCCAAGGAATACGGGATCATCGACACGGTGCTCGAATACCGCAAGTTGTCCGCGCAGAACAGCTGACGTCGCCTTCCGGCGATAACCCAAGCTCGGATGTCACACGCCCTGCCCGGCCCCGCCGGTGCGGGGCGTGTGTCGTCAAAGGGAATGAACGAAATGAACTTGACCTGCGCGAACGTCGGCGCCCGGTATCGTCGGTCACGGCGGATGCCAGGTACAGACCACGTTGCGCGGCTGTTCGCCCTCGCCTTACGACGACACGCCATGGTCACAGTCAGCGTGCCGACGGGTGACGAGCCCCCAGGGGAGATATGTTCTCCTGCACATGAACAAATACCACCGGAGCGATTCGGCCCTATCGGTCGCACCGCGACGGAACGAACGGGTAGCGTCGGGTTTACGCCCGAGGTAACCCAGCAAGTGGCGTTACGACCGACTGCGAACAGGAAGTAGGACCCCCCCACATGGCGCGCATTGGAGACGGCGGTGACCTGCTGAAGTGCTCGTTCTGCGGCAAGAGTCAGAAGCAGGTCAAAAAGCTCATTGCCGGCCCGGGCGTGTACATCTGCGACGAGTGCATCGATCTGTGCAACGAGATCATCGAGGAGGAACTCGCCGACGCTGACGACGTCAAGCTCGACGAGCTGCCCAAACCCGCGGAGATCCGGGATTTCCTCGAGGGTTACGTGATCGGTCAGGACACCGCGAAGCGCACGCTGGCGGTGGCGGTCTACAACCACTACAAGCGCATCCAGGCGCAGGAGAAGTCCCGCGATTCGCGGGCCGAGCCGGTTGAGCTGACCAAGTCGAACATCCTGATGCTGGGCCCGACCGGCTGCGGAAAGACCTACCTGGCCCAGACGTTGGCCAAGATGCTCAACGTGCCGTTCGCCATTGCCGACGCCACGGCGCTGACCGAGGCCGGGTATGTGGGCGAGGACGTCGAGAACATCCTGCTCAAGTTGATCCAAGCCGCCGACTACGACGTCAAACGCGCCGAGACGGGCATCATCTATATCGACGAGGTCGACAAGATCGCCCGTAAGAGCGAGAACCCGTCGATCACGCGCGATGTCTCCGGCGAGGGTGTGCAGCAGGCCCTGCTGAAGATCCTGGAAGGCACGCAGGCGTCGGTGCCGCCGCAGGGCGGTCGCAAGCACCCGCATCAGGAATTCATCCAGATCGACACCACCAACGTGTTGTTCATCGTGGCGGGCGCGTTCGCCGGCCTGGAGAAGATCGTCTCGGACCGGGTCGGCAAGCGCGGCCTGGGCTTCGGTGCCGAGGTGCGGTCCAAGGCCGAGATCGACACCCAGGACCACTTCGCCGAGGTGATGCCCGAGGATCTGATCAAGTTCGGTCTGATCCCCGAGTTCATCGGCCGTCTGCCGGTCGTGGCCTCGGTGACCAACCTGGACAAAGAGTCTCTGGTCAAGATCCTCTCCGAGCCGAAGAACGCACTGGTCAAGCAGTACGTCCGGCTGTTCGAGATGGACGGCGTCGAGCTGGAGTTCACCGACGAGGCGCTGGAGGCGATTGCCGATCAGGCCATCCACCGCGGCACCGGTGCCCGTGGGCTGCGCGCCATCATGGAAGAGGTCCTGCTGCCGGTGATGTACGACATCCCCAGCCGCGACGATGTCGCCAAGGTGGTCGTCACGAAGGAGACCGTGCAGGACAACGTGCTGCCGACCATCGTGCCGCGTAAGCCGTCACGTAGCGAGCGCCGCGACAAGAGCGCCTAGGTACGTCGAGATAGCACTCAGGGTCGTGATCCCAGCCGGATCACGACCCTGAGTGCAATTTCGAGAAGTTCTCAGCGGGTGATGCGGTCGGGCCGGGTGTAGACGTTCATCGAGTCGCCGCGCAGGAAGGCCACGAGGGTCAATCCGGATTGACTGGCCAGATCGACGGCCAGCGACGAAGGCGCCGACACCGCGGCCAGCACCGGGATGCCCGCCATCACCGCCTTCTGGGTGAGCTCGAACGAGGCCCGGCCGCTGACGAGCAGAACGGTGGCGGTCAAGGGCACGCGATTGTGTTCCAGCGCCCAGCCGATCACCTTGTCGACGGCGTTGTGCCTGCCGATGTCCTCACGGACGACCAGCGTGGTGCCGTCGGTGGTGAACAGCGCGGCGGCGTGCAGACCGCCGGTACTGGCGAAGACCTTCTGGGCCGCGCGCAGCTGTGCCGGCATCGCCGAGAGCACATCGGCCGAGACGGTCGACGGATCATCGCCGGGACAATGCTTGCTGCTCAACCGCACCGCTTCGAGCGACGCCTTGCCGCACACCCCGCACGACGACGTGGTGTAGAAGTTGCGGGTCACGTCAACGTCTGGCTTGGGAACGTGTGGCGCCAAGGTCGCGTCCAGCACGTTGTAGGTGTTGACCCCGTTTTCCTCGGCGCCACGGCAGTAGCGCACCGACACCAGATCGTCGCGCTGACTGATCAACCCCTCGGTCAGCAGAAAGCCCTGCGCCAACTCGATGTCGGCGCCCGGGGTGCGCATGGTGACGGTGATGGGCGTGCCGTCGACCCGGATCTCCAGCGGTTCTTCGACCACCAGGGTTTCGGGTCGCGCCTCGGACGTCGCGCCGGTGACGTGGTGGGCGCGACGGCGGGCGGTCACCCGTCCCATCAGGCCTTCTCCAGCCGGATCACGACGGCCTTGGACGCCGGCGTATTCGACTTCTTCGCTGTGTGATCGAGCGGTACCAACGGATTGGTCTCCGGGTAGTAGGCCGCGGCGTTGCCTCTCGGGGTGGAGTACTCGACGATCAGGAAATCCTTCGCGCGGCGCTCCTGTCCGTCGAACTCCGACACCAGATCGACCCGGTCGCCGACGGCCAGACCCATGGCTTCGAGGTCGGCGGGGTTGACGAACACCACCCGACGGCCACCCTTGACGCCGCGGTAGCGGTCGTCCAGGCCGTAGATCGTGGTGTTGTACTGGTCGTGGCTCCGCAGCGTCTGCAGGATCAGGCGACCTTGCGGTACCTGGACCCATTCCAGCGGGTGCACCGAGAAGTTGGCTTTACCTGTGGTGGTGCGGAATTCGCGGGAATCGCGCGGTGGGTGCGGCAGCTGGAAGCCGTCAGGCTGACGCACCTTCCGGTTGTAGTCCTCGCAGCCGGGCACCACGTCGGCGATGGCGTCCCGGATGCGGTCGTAGTCGGCGTTGAACTGCTCCCACGGCACGGGATGCTCTGGGCCGAGTAGTTCGCGAGCCAACTGACAGACGATCGCGACCTCGCTGCGCAGGTGCCGGCTCGGCGGGGTGAGGTTGCCGCGGGACAGGTGCACCATCGACATCGAATCCTCGACGGAGACCATCTGTTTCCCGCCGGCCTGGAAATCTTTGTCGGTGCGGCCCAGCGTGGGCAGGATCAGTGCGGTGCGGCCGTGCACCAGGTGGCTGCGGTTCAGCTTCGTCGAAATCTGAACCGTCAGAGCACAACTACGCAGGCCCGCCTCGGTGACGGCGGTGTCCGGGGTGGCCGACACGAAGTTGCCGCCCATGCCGATGAACACGCCGGCCCGACCGTCGCGCATGGCGCGGATGGCGTCGACGGTGTCGTAGCCATGGTTGCGCGGACTGGTGATGCCGAACCGATTGTCGAGTGCGGCCAGGAACGGCTCGGGCATCTTCTCCCAGATGCCCATGGTCCGATCGCCCTGGACGTTGGAGTGTCCGCGCACCGGGCACACGCCTGCGCCACGTTTGCCGATCATGCCCCGCATGAACAGCAGGTTTGTGGCCTCGCCGATGGTGGCCACCGCGTGGCGGTGCTGGGTCAGGCCCATCGCCCAGCAGATCACCGTGCGCTGGGACGTGATCAGCATGTCGGCCACCCGGCGCAGTTGCGCCTCGTCGATGCCGCTGGCCTCGGTCACGGTGGCGAGGTCGACCGCGCGGGTCTGACGTGCATAGTCGTCGAATCCTGCGCAGTGGGCCTCGATGAACTCCCGGTCCAGCACCGTGCCGGGAGCAGCGTCCTCGGCATCCAGCAGCAGCCGGCCCAAGCCGGCGAACAGGGCCATGTCGCCGCCGATGCGGATTTGGACAAACTCATCGGCGATCGGGACACCGTGCCCGACGACACCGTGGACCTTCTGGGGGTCCTTGAACCGGATCAGCCCGGCCTCGGGTAGCGGGTTGATGGCAACGATCTTGGCGCCGTTGGCTTTTGCCTTTTCCAACACCGACAGCATGCGTGGATGATTGGTGCCCGGATTCTGCCCGGCGATCAAGATCAGATCGGCCTCGGTGACGTCCTCGACAGTCACCGAGCCCTTGCCGATGCCGATCGAATCGGTCAGTGCAGTACCTGAGGATTCGTGGCACATGTTCGAGCAGTCCGGCAGGTTGTTGGTACCGAAGCTGCGGACCATCAGCTGGTAGAGGAAGGCGGCCTCGTTGCTCGTGCGGCCGGATGTGTAGAACAGCGCCTCGTCGGGGGAGGCCAGGGCGTTGAGATGCTCGGCGATCAACCGGTAGGCGTTGTCCCACGAGATCGGCAGGTAATGGTCGTGACCCGGAGCCAACACCATCGGATGGGTGAGCCGACCTTGTTGGGACAACCAGTATTCGGGTTTGGTGTCGAGTTCGGTGACGCTGTGCTTCGCGAAGAATTCCGGTGTGACGACGCGTTTGGTGGCTTCCTCGGCGACCGCCTTGGCGCCGTTCTCGCAGAACTCGGCCAGCTTGCGTCCGCCGTGTTCCTCGGGCCAGGCGCAGCCCGGGCAGTCGAAACCGTGACGCTGGTTGAGCCGGGTGAGCGCAGCCGCCGTCCGCAGCGGCCCCATCTGTTCGATGGTGCGCTGCATCGACACCATGACGGCCTTCACCCCGGCGGCTTCCTGCTTGGCCCCGGAGGCGACGACGTCGTGATCGTCGTAGTCGGCGATGACGTCCTCGGTGCTGCTCATGCTCCCAATCTAGCCCGTGATCCGGTCGGCTCACGTGTCGCTGACGTGGCGCGATATTGCCATTTCACATGCAGTGATAGACCGTAGCTATCAAGTTCCGGCGATTCGGAGGACCGATGGCGACCGACGTGCAGCTGCAACATCTCGACTACCTGCTGGCGCTCGCCGCCGAACGGCACTTCGCGCGGGCAGCCGCGCGGTGCCATGTGAGTCAACCGACCCTGTCGGTGGCGATCCGCCGGCTCGAACGCGACCTCGGCATCGTCATCGTGCAGCGGGGCCACCGCTTCGAGGGCTTCACGGAGGAAGGGCGCCGAGTGGTGACCTGGGCCCAGCGGATCACCGCCGAACGCGACGAGATGCTCGCCGACCTCGAACGTATGCGTGGCCGGTTGACGGTCACCGCCCGGCTGGGCGCGATCCCGACGGCGGTACCCGCCAGCCCGTTCCTCACCACCGAGTTCCTTCGCCGCAATCCCGCTGCGTCAGTGCGTATCGCAGCTCTGTCGTCACGCGAGATCGCCAGACAACTGGCGGATTTTGAGATCGACGCCGGATTGACCTACCTGGACGACGAGGCTCCGCCGGGAACGCGGTCGGTCGAGTTGTACCGGGAGCGCTACGTTCTGGTTGCGCCGGCCGACGACCGCCTGTTGTCCGCGTCCGAGGTGAGCTGGTCGGATGCCGCGGCACTGGAGCTGTGCCTGCTGACGACCACGATGCGCAACCGGCGCATCCTCGACGCCAACATGGCCGTAGAGGGCGTGCAGTATCGGCCGGTGGTAGAGGCGGATTCGGTCGACGCGCTCTACGCCCACCTGACCCATTCGCGGCGCGCGACCATCGCCTCCACGGCGTGGCTCCCGCGGCTGGGCGTGCCAACAGGTTTCGTGGCACGACCGTTGGTGCAGCACGGACCGCGACCGGCTATCGGCCTCGTGGTGCTCGATCGCTCCCCGGCCTCCATCGTGGCGGCTGCGCTTGCCGAGGTGGCCACCGATATGGATCTCGGCGCTCGCATCGATGGCTGGTGGGAAGAGACCGGGAGCGCAAGCGCCGGGCTTGCGTGATCATCACGGGCCGCGGGCCGCTTTGTCGTCGAGTGCGTGGTTGTTTGCGACCACACGGTCCTCGGGGCGGGGTCTGCGTTCGATGGGAATCTCGTCGAGCAGGATCCAGCCGTCCGCTAGTTGCGGGGCTGGCCGTTGTGGGTCGAAGGGGTCTGTGTCCCAGAG
>NZ_MBEQ01000118.1 GCF_001954135.1 Mycobacterium sp. GA-1841
GACACCGGTGGCGGGGGTTTGGGCGGCGGGGTGCCGTCCATCGCCGCCTTGACCACATCCAGCGGGGCCGGTCGCCCGTCCCGCACCGGGGGCAGTATCGCGGTGAGCCGGTCATCCGGCGGCACGGCGGGCCGGGGCCGACCGGTTGGCCCGTTGTCGCGTCCCGTCGGGGTGCTGCCGGGGGCGTTGTCCCGCGCCGGTGGCCGGTTCTCCCGCGCCGGTGGCCGGTTGCCGCGCGCGCCGAGGCGGTCAGCCGCATCACGGGCGTCGTTGGCTGACCGGCTGTGGCGCCCTTCGCTATTCACTGGCCGTACGCGCGGACTTGCGCGTGGGTCGGGTCCCCCGTGCCTTCGGTGGCCGCGGCGCACCCAACACATATGACTTGACCAGATGATTCCAACTGCAGGTGCGGCATACCTCCACCACATGGACTGCGAACTCGTCGAAACGAGTTGCCAACATCACCAGCTCCTCCGCGGTGCGGGCCGAACCCGAGACCGGGCCCAGATGCTCGCCGAATACCCACGACACCAGCGTGAGCTGCTCTTTACGGCAGATCGGGCACATCACCGAGCTTTGCTTGCCGTGAAACTTCGCCGCGCGCAGCAGGTAGGGGTTGGCATCACAGACCTCCGAGACGCCGGTGCGCCCCGAATAGACCTCAGCCAGCAGGGACCGCCGCCGGAGCGCGTAGTCCACCACCTGTCTCTGCAATCGCACGTTGACCAGAGTACGTCGGCCCACTGGAGACGGAGGCGCGACCGCGTCACAGCTCCTACGATCATGCTCCGTGGCAACACGGCAGACCTCGATGACGCGGGCCAAGGACAGCGACCGCAACGACACCTGCAAGGTGCTCGACAACGCGCTGAGTGAAGGCCAACTGTCGATGGAGGAACACCGGCAACGCGTGGCCGCGGCCACCAACGCCACCACGCTGGGCGATCTCGCCCGCTTGGTCGACGACCTGCAGAACTCCAACGCGCCCGTGCAACTACCGACGCTGGCCAAGCCGCGTAAGCCCGGCCCGCCGGGGACAGGCTGGGGTCTGCGACTGGCGGTCGCGGCGGTGCTGGTGCTGCTCGGCATGGGTATCGGCTGGGGTCTGTACGGAAACACGTCCTCGCCGTTGAGCTTCACCCCCGATCCCGGTGCGGTGCCCGACGGCATCGAACCGGTCGTGCTGACGCCACCCAAACAGCTGCAGTCGCTCAACGGTTTCACCGGACTGTTCGACCAGATGCGGCAGCGGTTCGGCAACACCATGGGCTTCGAGGTGGACATCCACACCGACATGGCGATGTTGGATCGGCCCGATCCGCAGGACAATCGGCGCAAGCAGACCTATTACTACCGCGGTGGCTGGGGCGATCCCAGTTCGTCGCCCAGTGCCCTGGACAACGACGATCGGCTGGTCGACCTCGCCAAGTTCGACTTCGAGAAGACCCTGGCCGTGCTGCGGGGCGCGCCCGACACCGTCGGTGTCCAACGCGCCGACGTCAAGGATGTGTGGCTGCGGGTGAGCCCGGCCGAGGACCCGTCGACCCCGGATGCGGTGACCATCGACATCCACGTCAACAGTGATTTCGGGTCCGGTCACATCGAGCTGTTCCCGGACGGCACCACCAAACAGATCTGGCGCGCCGACCGCTGAGCCGCGAACCGGCCGCGCTGGGACCGCCTTGTCGTCGAATATATCGGCGCGATACAGTTTGGCGAGGTGTTGATTCGTCGTAGCGGTCAATGCATCGGACTGTCGAAAGAGGTGATTCTGTGCTGGAGCTCGCGATCCTGGGTCTTCTGCTCGAATCGCCGATGCATGGCTATGAGCTGCGTAAACGCCTGACGGGGCTGCTTGGCGCGTTCCGGGCCTTCTCCTACGGTTCGCTCTATCCGGCACTGCGCCGTATGCAGGCCGACGGGCTGATCGACGAGGATGCCGCGCCGCTGGGATCGACCAAGGTGCGCCGCGGGCGTCGGGTCTACCAGCTCACGGACGCCGGCAAGCAGCGCTTCGCCGAACTTGTGGCCGACACCGGTCCACAGAACTACTCCGACGACGGGTTCGGCGTTCACCTGGCCTTCTTCAACCGCACCCCGGCTGAAGCCCGGATGCGAATCCTGGAGGGGCGCCGTCGGCAGGTAGAGGAACGACGGGAAGGTCTGCGTGAAGCCGTGGCGCGGGCCAGCAGCTCGTTCGACCGCTATACCCGCCAGCTCCACCAGCTGGGGCTGGAGTCCAGTGAGCGAGAAGTGAACTGGCTCAACGAGTTGATCGCGGCTGAACGACTGGGCCAGAGTCGCCCAGAACCGCAATGACGCAGCCCGATGTCGAGCAGTACCGAATTTGAGTAAGGAGACCGTCCATGTCTGAGCACGCAGGAGAGATCCGGGTCGCCATTGTCGGCGTCGGCAACTGCGCGGCGTCCCTGGTACAGGGTGTGCAGTACTACCAGAACGCCGACGAGAACAGCAGCGTGCCCGGCCTGATGCATGTGAAGTTCGGCCCCTACCACGTCCGTGACGTGAAGTTCGTGGCCGCGTTCGACGTGGACGCCAAGAAGGTCGGCTTCGACCTGTCCGAGGCCATCTTCGCCTCGGAGAACAACACCATCAAGATCGCCGACGTGCCGCCGACCAACGTGACCGTGCAGCGCGGCCCGACGCTCGACGGCATCGGCAAGTACTACGCCGACACGATCGAGATCTCCGACTTCGAGCCCGTCGACGTGGTCAAGGCGCTCAAGGACGCCAAGGTCGACGTGCTCGTCTCCTACCTGCCGGTGGGCTCGGAAGAGGCCGACAAGTTCTACGCCCAGTGCGCCATCGACGCCGGGGTGGCCTTCGTCAACGCGCTGCCGGTGTTCATCGCCTCCGATCCGGTATGGGCCAAGAAGTTCGAGGACGCCGGGGTGCCGATCGTCGGCGACGACATCAAGAGCCAGGTCGGCGCGACCATCACCCACCGCGTGATGGCCAAGCTGTTCGAAGATCGCGGCGTCACGCTGGACCGCACCTACCAGCTCAACGTCGGCGGCAACATGGACTTCCTGAACATGCTGGAGCGCTCGCGCCTGGAGTCCAAGAAGGTCTCCAAGACCCAGGCCGTCACCTCCAACCTGACCGGTTCGCTGGCCGGCAAGGTCGAGGACAAGAACGTCCACATCGGCCCGTCGGACCACGTCGCATGGCTCGACGACCGCAAGTGGGCCTACGTCCGACTGGAAGGCCGCGCCTTCGGTGACGTGCCGCTGAACCTGGAGTACAAGCTCGAGGTGTGGGATTCGCCCAACTCGGCCGGTGTGATCATCGACGCGGTGCGCGCCGCCAAGATCGCCAAGGACCGCGGCATCGGTGGCCCCGTGGAGGCGGCCTCGGCCTACCTGATGAAGAGCCCGCCGAAGCAGATCGCCGACGACGTCGCCCGCATCCAGCTGGAGACCTTCATCGAAGGCTAGATTCTCTTACCTCAGTGGGCGGCCAGGTTTCACCT
>NZ_MBEQ01000119.1 GCF_001954135.1 Mycobacterium sp. GA-1841
GCGTCGGACCCAAGATCGCCTTGGCGACTCTGGCGGTCTATGACCCACCGGCGTTGCGGCAGGCGCTGGCCGACGGCGATGTCACCGCGTTGACCCGGGTTCCGGGCATCGGTAAACGCGGTGCCGAGCGCATGGTGCTCGAACTCCGCGACAAGATCGGCCCGGTGGGGCCGAGCTCGGGCGGTGCGGCCGTCGGCCAGCGCCTGCCGCAACGCCGGTGGGTCATAGACCGCCAGAGTCGCCAAGGCGATCTTGGGTCCGACGCCGGACACCCCGAGGAGCGTGAGGAACAGGTCACGGGCCTCACCATCGGCGAACCCGTAGAGCGTCATCGAGTCCTCACGCACGATCATCGCCGTGATGAGCCGGGACTCGGCACCACGGCGCAGATTCGCCAGCGTCGAGGGCGTGGCCATCACCTTGTAGCCAACCCCTGCAGCTTCGATCACGGCATGGTCGAGAGCGATGTCGATGACCTCACCGCGCACCGAGGCGATCATGCCCGGGCCGCCTTGAGTTTCGCTGCATACTTGCGACGTTGCTCGGCGGCCATCGCCTCGGCGGCGGCCATCCGCGCGATCATCGGGGCGCGCCAGCAGTGGCAGATGGCAAGAGCCAGGGCGTCGGCGGCGTCGGCTGGAGTCGGTTTGGCTTGCAGCGCAAGGATTCTGGTGATCATCTCGGTGACCTGAGCCTTGTCGGCGCGGCCGTTACCGGTGACCGCGGCCTTGACCTCCGAGGGAGTGTGAAAGTGCACCTCGATGTCACGTCGGGCGGCGGCCAGCGCGATGACGCCGCCGGCCTGAGCCGTTCCCATCACAGTCGAGACATTCTGTTGGGCGAACACACGCTCGATGGCGATGACGTCGGGCCGATGGGTGTCCATCCAATATTCGGCCACATCACTGATCTCCAGCAGCCGCTTCTGCAGCGGTGCGTCAGCAGGGGTGCGGACGACGTCCACATCCAGCGCAGTCACCTTCCGGCCCTGGCCACTCTCGACCACCGACAGGCCGCAGCGCGTCAACCCGGGATCCACTCCCATCACCCGCACACGAACCCCTTCGTCAGAACATCTGTTCGATAGCCTAGCGGGCCGCGCCGACGGGGCGTCGCAGTGACACGCCAATCAGCGCGATGTGCCGATATCGCGGCGGATCTCATCCATCCGCCGCCGGGATGCCCGCCATCCACTGACGCGTTCGGTCCCGACCTCCCGGCCGGCCTGCTCGATGACGATCGTCCAGGGCGCCCCGAGGAATTTCGCCAGGAACCAGAACGGCCAGGCCAGCAACTGCAGCAACATGGCGATACTGAAGATCGCACCGATCACGCCGTCGGAGTCCGTCCAGGTGTCTGGCGCGGACATCCACTTGCGTCGCACGCTCCACAGCACACCGCGTGGGTCGGTCACCGCCTCGTTCGCCATCCCGCCAGGTCCCCCGTTTCGACTCAGTTCGCCGTAACAGTAAACACGCGCGCGCCGAGGGCAGTCCCCCGGTATGACGGAGCCAATGCGCGGCCGACGGCCAGCACCGGTTCGACGTCGCGCAGTGTGCGCGCCAGGATGAACGCGCCTTCGAGTGCCGCCACGACGGCCACCGTCACCTCGCGCGCGGTTGCCGCGTCCACGCCGCGCTGCGCGAAGTAGGCAGCGCCGCCGTCGAGCCATGCGGTGAACACTTCGGCCGCGGCCGTCCGCAACTGCTCGACAGTGTCGGAGGTTTCGGCCGCCACGGTGCCGACCGGGCACATGTTCGCGAATCCACTGGTCACCATGTCCTCGGCGGCCTGGCTGAAGATACCCTCGATTGCCTGCCCCAGGTCGTCGTACTCGTCGACGATGGTCGGAATGAGCAGCCCGTAGGCAGCCCCCGCTTCGATCAGCGCCTCGCGGGCGATCTCCAGCTTTCCGCCACGGAAGTGGTGGTAGAGGGATCCGATGGGGGCACCGGAGGCCGCCACGATGTCCTTCATGCCGACCGCGGCATAGCCCTTGTGCCGCATCAACTCAGCAGTGGCGGTCAGGATCGTCTCACGAGTGGATCTTGCCATCTGAACCTCCTGCAGACAGACTAGAGCATAAATTCTAGAATCTCCGTTCTAATGCTTGGAGGCCCTCGTGAAAACTGTGGAGCTACCCGCCGGAACCATCGAATATCGCGAAGTGGGCGACCCGACCGGACCGCCCGTCGTGCTACTACACGGGCTGCTGATGAACGACACGCAGTGGAGTGCGACGCTGCCGCTGCTGCCCACCGGATTCCGTTACCTCCTGCCCGTGCTCCCCATGGGTGGACACCGCATCCCCATGCCCGACGGCACCGACCTCAGGATGGACCGGATGCTGGGCATCGTCGCCGATTTCCTCGACGCCCTGGAGCTGGCCGACGTCACGCTGATCGTCAGCGACTGGGGCGGTCCGCTGTTCCTCACCGACACCGGGCGCGACAAACGCATTGCGCGGCTGGTGATCTGCCCATCGGAGGCGTTCGACAACTTCCCGCCGGCGCCCTACGCCAAGGTGCTGTGGCTCGCCAGCCGCACCACCGGCACCGTCTCGTTCGCGCTGCGCCAGATGCGGATCGGGTGGCTGCGCCGGCAACCGATGTTGTGGGGCGAGATGTCGAAAAAGCCGATTCCCCAACACATTTTCGAGGGTTGGACCGACGCCGCGCTGGCGGATCGGCGGATCCGCCGCGACCTGATCAGCTACTGCCGCAGCCGATTCGACAAGGATGAGTTGATCCGGGCCACCAACGCGCTGGCCGATTTCACCGGCCCGGCGCTGGTGTTGTGGAGCGACAACACCGTGATGCCGCCCGCACACGGGCGGCGACTGGCCGAGCTCCTTCCCAGCGGGCAGCTGCGCCAGATCGACGACGCCCGAGTGCTGATCATGCTCGATCAACCCGAACGCACCGCCGAGGAGATCGGGCGCTTCCTGACCCAGTGAGCCGCCCGGGGATACCGTGTCCGTGGGAGGTAAATATGCGTGTGGTCATTGCGGGCGGACACGGGAAGATCGCCCTGCTCCTCGAACGGTTGCTGTCGGCGCGAGGCGACGAGTCGGTCGGGCTCATCCGCAACCCGGCCCACTCGGCCGACTTGGAGGCGGCCGGAGCGGAAGCCGTCGTGCTGGACTTGGAGCAAGCCTCGGTCGCCGAGGTGGCCGACGCCGTGCGCGGCGCCGACGCCGTCGTGTTCGCGGCCGGCGCCGGGCCGGGCAGTGGGGCGGCGCGCAAAAAAACCGTCGACCGGGATGCCGCGATCCTGCTCGCCGACGCCGCCGAGGCGGCGGGTGTGAGCCGCTACGTGATGGTGTCGGCGCTGTCGGCCGACGACCGCTCGCTCGACGCGAACTATGACGAGGTGTTCCGCGCCTACATGCAGGCCAAGTCCGAGGCCGACGCCGACGTACGCGCGCGCTCAGCCTTGCGCACCACGATCGTGCGGCCCGGCGGGCTCACCGATGATGCGGGCACCGGGAAGGTCAACGTCGCCGAATCCACCGGCCGGGGCAGCATTCCCCGCGAGGATGTGGCAGCGGTACTGCTCGCCGTGCTGCACGAGCCGGACACGGTGGGTCGGACTTTTGAGGTGATCTCCGGAGAGACGCCGATCGAGGCGGCGCTGCGCTGAATACCGCCGGTGGCTACTCCTCGTCGAGCTGCGCGGCGACGTCGTCGGGGATGTCGATGTTGGTGTAGACCTCTTGCACGTCGTCGCTGTCCTCCAGTGCGTCGACGAGCTTCAGCACCTTACGCGCGCCTTCGAGATCCACGGGCACCGTGACCGACGGCTGGAAGCTGGCCTCGGCCGAGTCGTAGTCGATGCCGGCCTCCTGCAGCGCGGTGCGTACCGCGACCAGGTCGGTGGGCTCGGAGATGATCTCGAAGGAGTCGCCCAGGTCGTTGACCTCCTCGGCGCCGGCCTCCAGGACGGCCAGCAGGACGTCGTCCTCGGTCAGGCCGTTCTTCTCCAGCGTCACCATGCCCTTTCGGGAGAACAGGTAGGCCACCGAACCCGGGTCGGCCATGTTGCCACCGTTGCGGGTCATCGCGACCCGCACCTCGCCCGCGGCGCGGTTGCGGTTGTCGGTAAGGCACTCGATGAGAACGGCGACGCCGTTGGGGCCGTACCCCTCGTAGGTGATGTTCTGCCAGTCGGCGCCGCCGGCCTCTTCCCCACCGCCGCGCTTACGGGCACGCTCGATGTTGTCGTTGGGCACCGAGCTCTTCTTGGCCTTCTGGATGGCGTCGTAGAGGGTGGGGTTACCGGCCGGGTCTCCCCCGCCGACACGCGCCGCGACCTCGATATTTTTGATCAATTTGGCGAACATCTTGCCGCGCTTGGCGTCGATGACGGCCTTCTTGTGCTTGGTGGTGGCCCACTTGGAATGGCCGCTCATGCAGGTACGCCCCTTTTCCGGTTAAAACTCCGGCCCTCCAGTCTACGTGGACCGATGTCCGGCCCCTACCGGCAGCGCCGCATTGGCGTCAGCGGACAGAATGTCGTCGTCACCCATCCAGTGCACGAAGCGGGCCAGCGGGTACATCGCGTCGTGCGGTCCACCGGCGACGTGACCGTTGGCAGTGCCGACCCGGCACACCCGCTGTCCGCCCGCACCGGCCAGCGCGTCGCGCAACTTGACCTTGCGCTCATAGGGATAGACGCCGATGGTCTGCGTCGCGACGTTGACGTAGCGGACCGCATCCTCAAGCGAGGGCACCATCACCACGTTCAAGATCTTGTTCGACGGATGGAAGTCCACCGGCGCCTCGGACAGCAGCACCATTCCACGACCGTCGAAGCGGCCGAACACCTCGAGTTCGTCACCCATCGCACCCATCACCTCAACCTCGTCGCGGACGTCGGCGGGCGGTAGCGGCGCCTCCGCCGACCCGAACATCCGATCGGCACCCAGCCGCGGCAGGAGCGCGGCGCAGAACCGCCGAGCCTCGGCCCGATCGCTGGTCTCCAAGAAGACGAACCGGCTTGCCAGGCAGGCCTCCTGATTGAAGACGCAGGTGTCGGCGGCCACCCGCTCGGCCACGTCGGCCAGCACCTCGTCGGAGGCGAAGACCTCCCGCCCGATCATCGAGACGGAGCTCTTGGGGTCGAAGGACACCAGCTGAATTCCGGGGCCCAGGTATCGGATGACGTTGTTGATGGCCGGCCCGCCGCCCCAGGCCACGATCTTGTCGAAGTACTGCGGACGGTAGACGGTGCGCTCGATGGCCTCGTCACCACCGGCCCAGTACACCGCGGACATCGACTGCACCACAGGGTGTTCCGGATCGATCTCGGCCATGGTACGCAACACCGCGACCGTGGTGAAGGGGTCCGAGGACGGCATCTTGAACAGGCTGACGGCCTTGACCAGAGCGCCCTGGGCGATCGAGGCGATACAACCCGCCGGCGCGTTCCCGGCCAGCATGTGCACCATGCGCGGCGGAAAGGCCCGGATGGCACCGGTATTGCCGGCGCGGTCGGTGCGACTGACCCAGCCGTCGAGCACCGCCGGGTCGGCGAAGTTGGACTCGACCTGCGCCCACAGGCTGTCTCTGCTCAACAGCGCCGGCGCGCTGTGGTAGAGGTTTTCCACCACGCGGCGCGGCAGCGGGTTGGTCTCGGCCACCAGGTTCAGGCAGCGCTGCAGATGTGGGTTGCTGTCCAGTGCCAGACGTTCGCCGGTCTCGACGAGGAAGTCGATGATCTCGGACAACGGCACATCGAGCAGTGGCGGCAACTGGGTTCGGGGCGTGATCAGGGCATCGAGATCGATTGCGGGCGTGACGAAGTCGATGCCGAGGTCACGGGAGCGGTGGGTGACGGCATCCCCGTCGACCAGCGTCCCGCGGATCATGAACGGGGCATGAAGGGTACTCACGCTTCACCCCGCACGTAGGCGTCGATGGTGCCCGAGCACGTGATCTTATCTCCGCCCAGATCGGCGTAGCGGGTGATTTCCGGTCCGATGGTCGGGCCCTGGTGACCGCACCGGCAGGCGCCGAAATCGGCGTCGATGCGGTCACCGGAGATGACGCCACCCCAGCGGCCGTCGAGCGACAGATCGAAGAACGCGCCGCGGGCCTGCACCGGGCCCACCGAGGTGTCGACGAGATTCTCGCCTGGTTCGTCCAACGGCAGCAACAACACCCACGGCGGCACGTGGTACCGCCCGGCCCGGCACTTCGGGAAGGGAGTGTTCAGTTCCTGCATGGTGTAGAAGTGGTACACCCGCTCGTCGGCGATGTTGAAGGTGTCGACGATGAACTCCCGGTAGTCGGGCGGCAGTGCGGCGCCTTTGAGGCCGCCGGCCACCAGTAGCGCCGTGTCATCGCGGAAGTACTTGCCCGAGAAGCCCTTTGCTCGCACTCCCTGGGCCACCTGGTACAGCGAGGCGAACATACCGGTCAGCAGCAGCGAACGTTCGCGGTTGGCGACCAGCTCGTCGACCGCCTCCGCGGTGGCGGTGTCCATCGCGTTCTGTCGGCCCGCGCTGGTCGTCTCGAACGCGGTGATCTCTGATGGGCTGGCCGTGCCGTCGGCGATGCGCCGACGCAGGTCGATCATGCCCATGATGGAACCGACCGAGATGGGCTCGACGGGCAGCTGGTAACTGTCGGCCTCGGTGGAGAATGCCTCCACGAGCGCGATCCGGGTCCGTTCGTTGCGTTCGACGTTGGTGCGCGGCTTCAGGCCGAACAGCTTGCGACTGCCGTCAGCCGGTATGCCGGTGGCCCAGGTCAGTCCGGTGACGTTGGCGCGTGAGGCAACTTCCAGGTCGGATTCCGAGCAGGCGATGATGGCCGGCCTTCCGGTCGTGCCGCTGGAGCAGGTCAGATAGCACCCGGCGGACTCCATCTGGGTGACAAAGTCATCCAGTCCGGCCACACCGGTGACGTCGACACCCGCCGGATCGCACGTCGAGACCGTCGCCACCCACTTCGCCATGCGGTCCCATCGACCGTCCGTCAGCCAGTTCTGTGCGTAGCTCTTGTAGGCACCGTGGGCGAACAGCAGCGGAACCAAGTCCTCGCGCTGGGCGACCTTGGTGATCTCTGCGGACTGGGCGCGGTTGCGCAACAAAGGGATCTGGTCGGCCCGGGTGGCAAACCGCTCGTTCACGGCTTCGATCTGCAGCCGTTGTACGTCGGCGGGGGCGATGTCGTAGCGGTCCGGTGCGGACTGCAGTGCGAGGAGTTGGTCGGCTGCGGTCATGGCTGCTCCTGAAAATCGAATTAATAGCACCTATAGCGTTTCATTACTGATAATATGCTCTCGTGCCCCGACGTTCGTCAAGCGCCACCACGCGACCCCGCGCCGGCCGACCGACCCGAGAACAGGCCGAGCAGCGACATCGCGAACTGCTCGACTGTGCCCTGGAAGTGTTCTTGTCCAACGGTTTTGAGCGCTCGACGATCGACGGGATCGCGGCGACCGCCGGCATGGCGAAGCGCACCATCTACGGGCTCTATCCGGACAAGGCCGCGTTGTTCGAGGCCGCGGTGCAGCGGGCCGTGGACCGCTGGCTGGTGCCGGTGGAAACACTGCAGTCGGCAGAGACCGACGACCTGGAGGAAACTCTGTTGGCGATCGCCAGGATCAGGCTCGTCAGCTACACCAGCGAGGCCGGCGTCGCCCTGCAGCGGATACTCAACGCGGAGGGCTACCGGTTCCCGAAGTTGTACCGCCTGGCCTACGACCAGGGCACAGTGCCCGCTCTACGATTCATCGCCGACGTGCTGCGACGGCATGCCGCGGCCGGCGCCATCGAGGTCGACGACCCCGAAGTGCTCGGCGGCGCATTCCTGTCCATGGCCGTGGGTGGTCCGGCGACCGGCGCGCTGTGGGGTGTGGTGTGGGACCACGACGTCCTCGACCAGCGCATGCGGACCTGTGTGCGACTGTTCCTCGACGGGGTGCGCCCGCGAAAACCATGACGACCGTTGACGGCAGGAACAACCGAAAGGGCACGATGGATCAGGACAGGTATGACAAGGGCATGGCGATCCGCACCGCCGTGTTGGGTGAGGACTACGTCCGCAAGGCTGCCGGGAATGCCGACGAATTCTCGAAACCACTGCAGGATCTGGTCACCGAATACTGTTGGGGCGCAGTCTGGGGACGCGACGGCCTGGAGCTGAAGACCCGCAGCATGTTGAACCTGGCGATGATCGCGGTGCTCAACCGACCCAACGAGCTGAGCACCCACATCCGGGGCGCGCTCACCAACGGCGTCACCCGCGACGAGATCTGCGAGATCTTCCTGCAGGTCGGCATCTACGCCGGGATCCCGGCCGCAGTCGACAGCTTTCGGCTGGCCCGTGCCGTGTTCGCCGAGCTGGATGCGGAACAAGCATGAATCCGCAGATCGGCTTCGTCGGTCTCGGCAACATGGGTTGGCCCATCATGGCTCGGCTGTTGGCCGCAGATTTTCCGGTGGTCGCCTTCGACGTGCGTGAGGACGTCGTCTCCAAGGCTGTCGCACTGGGTGCCCGGTCGGCCGATTCGGTGCGCGAGGTGGCCGATCAGGTACCGACGGTGCTGGCGAGCCTGCCCACACCCCGGGTATCCGAGTCGGTGGTGGCCGACCTGGCGGCCGGATCACGAATCCGGCGCTTCGTCGACCTCTCCACAGTGGGAGGCCAAGCCGCGCAACGCAATCACGCCGTCCTGGCCACCCGTGACATCGCGGCGCTGGACAGCCCGGTCAGCGGCGGGGTACACGGCGCCGAAGCCGGCACCCTGGCGGTCATGGTGTCCGGTCCACGTGCCGAGTTCGACGTGCTGGCACCGGTGTTCGATGTGATCGGCCGGGCGATCTTCGTCTCCGAGCAGCCCGGCGCCGCGCAGACCATGAAGCTGATCAACAACCTGATGGCCGCCACCACACTGGCCGCGACCGCCGAGGTGATGGTGATGGGTGTGAAGGCCGGGCTGGACGCCGACGTGATGATCGATGTGCTCAATGCGGGCTCGGGCGGCACCCATGCCAGTCGCGACAAGTTTCCGCGTGCGGTGCTCCCCCGCACGTTCGACTACGGGTTCGCCACCGGGTTGATGACCAAGGATGTACGGCTCTACCTGTCTGAGGCCACTGCGCTCGGACTGCCGATCGAGATGGCCGAGGCCGTACAACGGATCTGGGAGCAGACATTGCGTGACGAAGGCCCGGAATCCGACTTCACCTCGGTCATCAAGCCGATGGAGAAGGTCGCGGGCGTGATCGTCGAGGGCACTGGCGCGGCTATTGCCTCCGCGGAGCCCTGAGGTCGTAGACCGTGTCCGGCCCGATCTTGGATGAGGTGAAGTTGGCCTTCACCCAATCGGAGATGTCGGTGTGGGAGCTGTTGCCGAAAAAGCCGCCCTTGGGCTCCGGAAGGATGTAGTAGGTGATCTGGCGGTCGTCGACGTAGTGCTGGAACTGGTCCAGCGACGGGACCGGATCGGTTCCGGTGAAGCCGCCGATCGCCATGACCGCAGTGCCCGTGGCCAATTCGAGACCGGACGCCGCCCCGGATCGGTTGATGGCCGCCGACCACGGGGTGTTGGTGCCCCGCAGCATCGCGTTCAGTTCAGGGTTGTCGGAATGCCAGCCGTGTCCTTGACCTTGGCCGTGGCTGGGGCCGTCGCTGGGGCCGGGGTCGGGCGGTCCGACGCTCGGGCCGCCTCCGGTGTGCGGCTGTCCCAGCGTGGCCACGGTGTAGGCCGTTGTTCCGGCGAGTGCGCCGGTCAGCGCCATCGTCAGCGCGACGATCGCGACGGCGCGGTTCCCGCCGCGCAACGCCCACAGCAGAACCGTGGTGGCCGCCACGGCCAGCACCAGGATCGTCCACCGTAACGGCGGCAACCACGACGCGTTGCGGGCCAGGATCCAGTAGCTCCACACCCCGGTGCCCAAAAGCATGGTGGCCAAACCGATCTGACCCAGCCGGTCATCGCGGCGGCACCACATCTCGTGAATGCCGATCGCGAACATCGCCGCCATCGCGGGGGCCAGGGAGAGGCAGTAATACGGGTGGACCATGCTCTTCATGAAGCTGAGCACCAAGCCGTCGACCACCAACCAGCTGCCGAACAGGATCGCGCCGGCCCGCACGATGTCGGTGCGCGGGGCGCGCCCCCGGGACGCCAACACCAGCACCACTGCCAACAGGGCCGCCGGGACCAGCCAACCGATCTCGAAGGCGAATTCACCGGTGAACAACCGCGGCAGGCCCTGGGCCTGGTTGCCGAACGGACCGCCGTGGTGCGGGCTCGGGTGGCCGGCACCGAAATGGTTGTGGCCGAGGACGCGTCCAAACCCGTTGTAGCCCAAGACCAGATTCATGAAGTTGTTGTCGGTGGAGCCCGCGAGATACGGCCGCGACGACGCCGGCCAGAGCAGTGTGAGCAGCACGTACCAACCTGACGACGCCACGAACGCGACCAGCGCCACCAGCAGATGCTGAATGCGGCGGCGCATCGTGACCGGTGCGGCGATCAGGTACACCAGGCCGATCGCGGGCATGGCCATCAGGCCCTCGAGCATCTTGGCAAGGAAGGAGAAACCGAGGGCGACGCCGGCCAGCGCCATCCAGCGTGCGCCATGGCTCTCCAGCGCACACACCGCGCAATAGGCGGCAGCCGTCATCAACAGCACCATCACCGCGTCCGGGTTGTTGAACCGGAACATCAACGCGGTCACCGGCAGGAGCGCCAGCACGGTACCCGCCAGCAGCGCGGCACGGGGACCACTGATCCGGCGCACCGATCCGTAGAGCAGCGCAACCGAGCCGACAGCCATCAGCGCCTCGGGGATGAGCATGCTGGCGCTGCTGAACCCGAACAGCTGGCCGGACAGGGCCATCACCCACTGCGATACCGGCGGCTTGTCCACCGTGATGAAGTTGTTCGGGTCCAGCGAGCCGAACAGCAACGCCTCCCAGTTGGTCGATCCGGCCTGGACCGCAGCGGCATAGAAGTCGTTGCCCATGCCGTTGACCGTGATGTTCCACAGGTAGGCCACGGCCGTGGCGATCAGCAGAAGGGGCAGTGCCAGACGGTCACGGGTGATCACACGACCATTAAGTCGGTGCGGGCTATGAGTGAGCTATGTGACCGCCGTGGGTTTACTGCCGCTACAACGAGTCGACGAACAGCTTGTGGATGCGCCGGTCCCCGGTCATCTCCGGGTGAAACGAGGTGGCCAGCATCGAACCCTGACGCACCGCGACGATGTGGTCGGCGGCGCGGGCGAGCACTTTGACGTCCGGCCCGACCCGCTCCACCCACGGCGCCCGGATGAAGACCGCGTGCACGGGGGTGTCGAGGCCCTCGAAGTCGATGTCCCCCTCGAAAGAATCGACCTGACGGCCGAAGGCGTTGCGCCGCACCGTCATATCGATGCCTTTCAACGGCACCGCGGCGCGGCCCTCGACGCCGGCATCGGCGATCTCGGTGGCCAGCAGGATCATTCCGGCACACGAGCCGTAACAGGGCAGTCCTTCGGCGATCCGCGCCCGCAGCGGTTCGAGCAGGTCGAACTCGCGTAGCAGGTGGCTCATCGCGGTGGATTCCCCACCGGGGATCACCAGGGCATCGACCGCATCGAGTTCCGAAATCCGGCGCACGGTGCCCGCTTCGGCGCCTGCCTCGCGCAAAGCAGCCAGGTGTTCGCGGGTATCGCCCTGCAGCGCGAGCACCCCGACCCGGGGGTTCACGAGTGCTCGCGAGGCGCGAAGTTGCGCTGGTAGCGAGTCAAGCCTTCTTGCATCACCGCGGCGACCATCTCGCCGTAGCGGTTGAAGATCTTGCCCTGCGTCAGCGAACGCCCACCGCACGCCGAGGGCGACGACTGGTCGTAGAGCAGCCATTCGTCGGCCCGGAACGGCCGCATGAACCACATGGCGTGGTCGAGTGACGCCACGTTCAGATGTTTGCGTACGTCGAGGTGGTTGACCTGAGCCGAACCCAGCAGGGTCAGATCGCTCATGTAGGCCAGCGCACAGATGTGCAGCACGTGGTCGTCGGGCAGCGGATCCCGATGGCGGAACCACACCTGCTGCTGGGACGCCTTGCCCGGCAGCCGCGCCACCCGATCACGTGGCACGATCCGGACATCCCATTCGGCGAACTGGGCAAAGCCGGCGTCGTCGAACGCGCCACCGGAGCGGAACCCGGGCAGATCGTCGGGTCCGGGAGCCGCGGGCATGGCGTCCTGATGTTCGATGCCGGTCTGATCGGTCTGGAACGACGCCGACATCGTGAAGATCGTCTCGCCGTGCTGGATCGCGCTCACCCGACGGGTACAGAACGACCCGCCGTCGCGGATGCGCTCGACGGTGTAGACCGACGGCGCACGGGCGTCGCCCGGCCGCAGGAAATAACCGTGCAGCGAGTGCACCTGGAATGCCGGGTCGACCGTGCGTACCGCGGAGACGAGCGACTGGCCGGCCACATGGCCGCCGAAAGTTCGCTGCAGGAAACCGCTTTCGGGGCTGAACACCCCGCCGCGGTAGATGTTGACCTCGAGCTGCTCCAGATCGAGGATCTCTTCAATCGCCATGCAGTTACTTCTGCTCTTCGCGCAAGCGGCTCATCACCAGCCGCGTTCGGCGAGCCGGTGCGGTGCAGCGATCTCCTCGACGTTGATTCCGACCATGGCCTCGCCCAGACCCCGCGACACCTTGGCCAACACGTCGGGATCGTCGTAGAAGGTGGTGGCCTTGACAACGC
>NZ_MBEQ01000120.1 GCF_001954135.1 Mycobacterium sp. GA-1841
CCCCCCCCACAACACACCCCCCCCCCCCCACAAAAAAAACACCACATATTAAAAAAAACCCCAGGTAATACAATGTAGCGGGGCCCCCCCCCCCGGGGGGGGGGGCCCCCGCCACATTGTCGTTGCGTCAGGAAATTTATAGCCAGGTATCGGACGTCGTCGTGGTGAGGAAGGCTTCCAGGTCGTCGCGCCACTGCGCCGGGGTGTTCTTGTCCGGCTCGATCCCGGTGTACTCGCCGCGATAGAACAGCAGCGGCCGAGGCTTGAGTTTCGAGACCTCCGAGAGCGCGTGCACGGCACCGAACACCACGAAGTGATCCCCACCGTCATGCACCGAGTGCACCGTGCAGTCGATGTGGGCGAGGCTACCGTCGATCACCGGCGAACCGAGCTCCGAAGGTGTCCAGTCGATACCGGCGAACTTGTCCGGCGCCTTGGAGCCAAACTGCGCGGACACATGCTGCTGCTTCTCATGCAGCATGTTCACGCAGAACTTCCCGCTGGCCTCGATGGCCTGCCAGGCGCGTGACTGCTTGGTGGGGCAGAACAACACCAGCGGCGGGTCCAGCGACAGCGCAGCGAAGGACTGGCAGGCAAAGCCGATCGGCACGTCGTCATGGACGGTGGTGATGACCGTGACGCCAGTACAGAACTGGCCGAGCACATTTCGGAATGTGCGCGGATCGATCGCGGCGGAGGACATGCCTACTTGAATCCGACCGAGAAGTCGTGCCCCCACAGACTGACCGCGGTGGACTCCCGGGCGACCCAGTTGTGATCGTCGACTTCGAGGCCCTCACAACCGAACTCGACGTCAAAACCGCCCGGCGTCTTCATGTAGAAGGACAGCATCTTGTCGTTGACGTGCCGGCCCAACGTCGCCGACATCTTCACCTTGCGGCGCAGTGCCCGGTCCAGGCACAGACCCACATCGTCGGAGTTCTCCACCTCGACCATCAGGTGGACGATGCCACTGGGCGTCTGCCCCGGCATGAACGCCACACTGTGGTGCCGGGGGTTGACCCCGAGGAAGCGCAGCCAGGCGGGGTCGCCATCGGCCGGCCGGCCCACCAGCTGCGGAGGCAGGCGCATCGAATCCCGCAGATAGAAGCCCAGCACGTCGCGGTAGAAGTGCAGCGACTCCGCGTCGTCCTTGGTGGTGAGGACGACGTGGCCCAACCCCTGCTCTTCGGTGACGAACTTGTGCCCGTAGGGGCTGACCACGCGCCGGTGCTCCAGAGCGACGCCGTGGAACACCTCCAGCCGGTTGCCCGACGGGTCCTCGAAGACGATCATCCCGTCGACCCGACGATCGGCGAGCTCGGCTGCCGTCGCCTCTTTGTACGGTGTCCCGTTGGCCTCCAGCCGGGTCCGGATATCTTGCAGCTCAGCGGCATTCGCCGTCTCCCAGCCGGACTCCAGCAGCCGGTCATGCTCACCAGGGACGATCACCAGCCGCGCCGGGAACTCGTCCATCCGCAGGTACAGCGCACCTTCGGTGGCGCCGGACCCCTCGACCATGCCGAGGACCTTGAGTCCGTACTCGCGCCAGGCGGCCATGTCGGTGGCCTCGATGCGCAGGTAGCCCAGTGACTTGATGCTCATGGCCTAACCCCCAAGGAAATCGATGGTGAGCTTGTTGAACTCGTCGAACTTCTCGACCTGAGCCCAATGCCCACACTGCCCGAAGACGTGCAGCTGCACACGCGGAATCTGCTTGACGGCCACCAGTGCGCCGTCGAGCGGGTTGACCCGATCCTCGCGGCCCCAGATCAACAGCACCGGCTGGCGCAGCTTGTACACCTCGCGCCACATCATGCCGAGTTCGAAGTCCGCACCGGCGAACGACTTACCCATCGCGCGGGTGGCGGCCAGCGACTCCGGCGTGCTCGCGATCGCGAAGCGCTCGTCGACCAGCTCCGGAGTGACGAGCTTCTGGTCGAACACCATGATGCGGATGAACGCTTCGAGGTTCTCGCGCGTCGGCTCGTAGTTGAACTTGGCGAGCGCCTTCACACCTTCGGTCGGATCCGGCGCGAACAGGTTGACGCTCAACCCACCGGGACCCATCAGCACCAGCTTGCCGGCGCGATCGGGGTAGTCGAGCGCGAAGCGGACCGCGGTGCCACCGCCGAGCGAGTTGCCCAGTAGCGGAATGCGGCCCTGCAGGCCGAGGTGGTCGAACAGCCCGAGCAGCGCCTTGGCGCTGTAGCGGTTGTACTGCTCGTGCTCGGTGTGCTTGTCGGAGTACCCGTAGCCGGGCTGATCGACGGCCAGCACGTGGTAGCGCTCGGCCAGCACCGCGATGTTGCGGCCGAAGTTCGACCAACTAGACGCGCCGGGACCACCGCCGTGCAAGAGCACGATGGTCTGCGCCTCGGGGTCACCGGCCTCGTGGTAGTGCAGCCGCATGTCGTCTCGGACCTGGGCGTACCGGGAGGTGGATTCGAACGTGATCTCTTGCTGCTGGGCAGCTTCGGCGGCGAACGACGTCATCGCGATCAGACCATCGTGTCGGCCGGAGGCAGGCCGAACTCGTTGTTGCCGAAGATCAGGTAAGCCCGCTCGGGATCGTTGGCGGCGTGCACCCGGCCGGCGTGGGCATCCCGCCAGAACCGTTGCACCGGCGCGTCATTGGCCAACGCGGTGGCACCCGACGCCTCGAAGAGCCGGTCGATCGAGGCGATGGCACGGCCGGTGGCCCGCACCTGGTCGCGACGGGCGCGGGCCCGCAACTCGAACGGGATCTCCTGGCCGGCCGACAGCAGGGCGTACTCGTCGGCGACGTTGCCGGACAGCTGACGCCAGGCGGCGTCGATGTCGCTGGCCGCCTCGGCGATCCGGATCTTGGCGAACGGATCGTCCTTGGCCTTCTCACCGGCGAACGCCGCGCGCACCCGCTTGCCCTGGTGCTCGACGTGCGCGTCATAGGCGCCGTAGGCCATGCCGACGATCGGGGCCGAGATGGTGGTGGGATGGATTGTGCCCCAAGGCATCTTGTACACCGGCGCGGTGTTGGTCTGGTACCCACCGGCGGTGCCGTCGTTCATCGCCTTGTAGGACAGGAAGCGGTGCTTGGGCACGAACACGTCCTTGACGACGACGGTGTTCGAACCGGTGCCGCGCAGGCCGACGACGTTCCACACGTCGTCGATCTGGTAGTCGGTCCGCGGGATCAGGAAGCTGCCGAAGTCGACCGGGCGTCCGTCCTTGATGACAGGGCCGCCGAGGAAGGCCCAGGTGGCGTGGTCACAACCCGAGGACCAGTTCCACGCACCGTTGACCAGGTAACCATCGCCGGCCTCGGTGACCACACCGGCACCCATCGGGGCATAGGAGGAGGAGATCCGCACCGCGGTGTCCTCACCCCAGACGTCTTCCTGCGCCTGCTGATCGAACAGCGCCAGGTGCCAGTTGTGCACGCCGATGATGCCGGCCACCCAGCCGGTGGAACCGCACGCGCTGGCCAACCGCCGAACCGCCTCGTAGAACAGCGTCGGGTCGCACTGCAGACCGCCCCACTGCTCGGGTTGCAACAGCCTGAAGAAGCCGATCTCTTCCAAGGCCTTGACGTTCGCATCGGGCAGCTTGCGCAGATCCTCGGTCTCCTGCGCGCGCTCACGCAACGTTGGTAGCAGCTCATCGATGCCGGCCAGAACCGCCTGCACGTCACGCTGTTCAATGGATGTCACTGAATGCCTCCCGAGAATCGGACTTAAGCTGAGATTAGAACACGTTACGATTTGTGTCGAGTAGCGACTTCTAACAGGGTCTGGACCTGCATAAGTAGGTTTTTGTAACATGTTCTAGTTATGAGTGAAGAGAGGGTCCAGCCGTGACGGATGAGCCACTGGGCAACCACGTGCTCGAACTGCAGGTGAGCGCGGTCATCGACGAGACGGCCGACGCCCGGTCGTTGGTGTTCTCCGTCCCCGAGGGTTCGGAGATCTCGCCCGACAAACTGCGCTACTCCCCCGGTCAGTTCCTGACCCTGCGGGTGCCCAGCGACCGCACCGGTTCGGTAGCCCGCTGCTATTCGCTGTCGAGCTCGCCGACGACCGACGACCAGCTGACGGTCACGGTCAAACGGACCGCCGACGGCTACGCGTCGAACTGGCTGTGCGACAACGCGCATGCCGGGATGAAAATCCACGTGCTGGCGCCCTCGGGGACGTTCGTGCCCAAAGATCTCACCACCGATTTCCTACTGCTGGCCGCGGGCAGCGGCATCACGCCGATGATGGCGATCTGCAAATCCGCGCTCGCCGAGGGCACCGGCAACGTCGTGCTCGTCTACGCCAACCGCGACGAGAACTCGGTCATCTTCGGCGCGACCCTCCGCGATCTGGCGGCCAAATACCCCGACCGGTTCACCGTCGTGCACTGGCTGGAGACCGTGCAGGGCCTGCCCAGCACCGCGGCGCTGGCCGGACTCGTCGCGCCCTACGCCGCACGTCAGTCCTTCATCTGCGGGCCCGGACCGTTCATGACCGCCGCCGAGCAGGCCCTGCAACAGGCCGGCGCATCCGCCGAGAACATCCACATCGAGGTGTTCAAGTCGTTGGAGTCCGACCCGTTCGCCGCGGTGGTGATCGAAGAAGACGACGACAGCGACCAGGGCCCGGCCACCGCAATCGTCACCCTGGACGGCACCACCCACGAGTTCCGCTGGCCCCGTTCGGCCAAGCTGCTCGACGTCCTGTTGGACAAGGGCCTGGACGCGCCGTTCTCCTGCCGCGAGGGCCACTGCGGAGCGTGCGCGGTGTTGAAGAAATCCGGCGACGTCGAGATGGAGATCAACGACGTCCTGGAACCCTCCGACCTCGACGAAGGGCTGATCCTGGGTTGCCAGGCCACGCCGGTGTCGGATTCGGTCGAAGTCACCTACGACGAGTAACGAGCGGATACCTTTCTTGACGATGACGATCAACAGGCTCTCCGCAGCGAGCGCGGCAGCGGCGCTGACCACGGCAGCGCTGGCGTATCCCGCGTCGGCCACCGCGGCCGCCAACTCGGCCGTCAGCTCGATTCCCAGCCCGCAGGGCACGATCGAGATGCACGTCAGCGCGGACTGCGCCGGGACAACGTGCAACTTCAGGACATCGGCGAACCTACTGACGCCGGATGGCCCGATCGGGTTTCCCGGTGACGCGTGGGCCCGTCAGACCATCACTCTGCGCAGCTCGAACAAAGACACGTGGCAGGAAGCCTCCTACAGCGCGCCGGCCGGGATGCCCCGCGAAATCAAGGGCTCCAACCACGACAACGTGCTGTCGAAGCTGTACCGGTCGGTCAACAAGGTCGAGATCTCCGTGACCACCTTCGGTGGCGGGCCGATCGAACGCTTCACCGTCGACGGCGTTTCGACCCCGACCAAGTGGCAGACCGGCCAGCCCAACACCGCAGACAACTTCATCATCTGCTCAGACATCCACGTGACCTGGGGCGGGGTGAACCTCACCACGCCGAGCGCCTGCGCCACGACCGGGTTCTGATCGGCACTTCCCGGCGAGATGCGCTCACTCGGAGCCGGTAGGGCCCGAGGCACGGGCGGCGAGAGCATCCGCCACTGCGCTGAACTCGGCGAGCGCCGCGGTGAGGTCATCGACGATCTCTTGAGCGATGATCTCCGGGGGTACGCCGTCGTCGAGGTCGGCGGCCGAGGGGTCTTTCAGCCACGTGATATCGAGATTCAACTTGTCCCGAGCCATGAGTTCGTCGTAATCGAAGGCACGGAAGCGCTCTGATTTAGTTCTGGCAGAGCGGTTCTCCGCGTTGAAGGCCTCGACAAACGGCACCAGGTGTTCGTCGAGCATCGGCCGCTGCTTGAGTGTGAAGTGCGATCCGGTTCGCAAGTCGTAGACCCATAGTTTCTCGGTCCATGGCTTGCCAGGGCGCGCTTGCTTGCGGTCGAAGAACAGTACGTTCGCCTTGACGCCACCGGCATAGAAGATGCCGGTGGGCAGCCGCAGTAACGTGTGCACGTCGTACTCGTTGAGGAGCCGCCGGCGCACCGTCTCACCAGCGCCGCCTTCGAACAGCACGTTGTCGGGGACGACGACAGCGGCCCGTCCATCGATTTTGAGCGCGGTGGCGATGTGCTGGACGAAGTTGAGCTGCTTGTTTGTGGTCGTGACCCAGAAGTCGTTTCGGGCGTAGGCGATGTCCTCGCGTTCGGCGCGGCCGTCATCACCGATGACCGTGATCGACGATTTCCGTCCGAACGGGGGGTTGGCGAGCACCATCGAAACCGGATCAACCTTGGTGGCCAGCGCATCTCGCACGGCAATCACAGGTTCGCCGGTAGCTTGCCCGATGCCGTGCAGATACATGTTCATGGTGCCGAGCCGGGCGGTGGCGTCGACCAGCTCGACGCCATGGACGGTGCGTCCTTCACTCAATGCGCGACGCTGCTCCGGAGTCATCGAATCTGAATGATGTTTGTTCAGGTAGTCAACGGCAGCGAGCAGGAAGCCGCCCGTGCCGCAGGCCGGGTCGGTAATGGTGTCGGTGGGCGCTGGGCGCATCACGTCGACGACCGCGTGAATCAATACGCGTGGTGTGAAGTATTGGCCTGCACCGGATTTAACATCGGAGGCAGATCTCTGCAGGAGCCCTTCGTATGCGTCACCATTGAGATCGCCCCCGACCGACCAGGTTTCTGATCCGATCAGGTCGACGATGAGCTTACGCAGTAGCGCGGGCTCCTGAATCTTGTTCTGCGCCTTGCGGAAAACCACGCCCAGGTTGGTGGTCTGCTTGCTGAGTTCATCCAGGATCCGGCGGTACTCAACTTCAAGGTCCAAGCCGTTGAGACCGGCGAGGCGGTCCCACGAGATGTCCAGCTCCGCCGGCAGGATCTGCTGGCGCCGAAGCCCCTTTTGCCGTTCGTCCGCCATCTTGAGGAACAGCAGGTAGCTGAGCTGCTCGACATAGTCGATGTTGGATACTCCTGCGTCACGTAGTACGTCGCAGTAGCTCCACAGCTTGTCGACCAGGCGGCGCAGTTCAGCGTGATTGGACACGCCTGTGAGCGTAGTCGCAGGCTAGACGTGCGCCTCGAGGCGACATAGCAAGCGCAGGTGCGGATGCTCGGCCGGATTCACGCGCTCGGCGATGACACAGTATTCGTGTGCCCGTTCCAACAGTGCGCGCAGGTCATCCAGGAGCCAGTCCGGAACGTAGCCCAGCGCCTCGCCGGTGGCCGCGCAGACAAGCTGTGCGCGCTCGTTGACCGGATTGGTGTCGTCGGCCCGCAGCTGCAGCCGATCGCCCTGCCGAACGCGACTGAGTGCGTCGGTCGCTCCCTCCACATGTCGCACGCCCGAGGCGAGGAATCGGCTGACGACGACGCCGTTCTCATCGGAGCTGAGGTCGTCGACCAGGTGGAAGGTGTCAGTCACCCGAGGCCCGCCGGTGCGAGCCAGCAGCTCCATTGGAGTGTCCAGTTCCGGGTCGTCAAGACCGATCGCGGTCAAATACGCCGGATACGACGCACGTCGCTTTGACATCAGGCGATTGACGAAGAACGCAGGCAGCGCGTCAGAGACGTAGGTCTTGCTCACATCTGGAAACTGAACCAAAGGATGAAAGCCCTCTGCACTGGCGTCGCTGGTGTATTCGAACACGTATCGACCGTCGACCAGCTCGATCAAGATGCCAACTCGGACGAACTGGCGAGTATCAGGGTTCTGCCAAATCAGGAACAGGCGGCGCTTCTCGTCGATGACCGGCGCGGTGGCAGCACTCAGAGACGAGCTACTGGTCATTGACGATCCTTTCCTGGTTGTAGGTGAGCAGGCTGATTCGGAATCTACGGCCTTGGTCCGACAAGTATGGGATCTGCTCGAAGATCTCGGTGAGGCTGGCAACCGTCACTGCCGCCAGCTTACTGCGCCAGTAGCTCTGAACTGCATTTCCAGCCAGTTGGAGTGCGGTGTTGGCTACCTGCACCAGCGCTGGCCGGCCCGCGAAGTGAAAGCTACGGCCTTTCTGGCTCCAGCGAGCGAGCCGCTCGTCGTCGGCCGCAAGTTTGGCCGCTTGCTCCTCTGATTCCTGGAATCCGAGTGCGTTGCCGTGGTCATAGGAGGGCGCCAGGCGAAGCGAACCGGCGTGGTTGATGGCGGCCCAGTTCTCGTGGTGCCGGTCCCTGCCGGCAACCCACGCATCGAGCATCACATAACCAGCCCACGCCTCGAACCCGCTGACCACCGGTGATTCGCAGGCAGTAGGTGCGGCGACTCCTTCAAGCGCAGCACGGACCGCACCGACGGTGTAGCCGGGATTTTCCCGGTGCGCGGTCGCGTCGTAGTCCGGATTATGGCGGGTGAGCAACTCGTTGCCGTGGATGAGTTGCTCCCGTTCGTGCCACACAGCACGGGACAAGCTCCCACGTCGACCACAATGCTGGCCGGGGATCACGATGGCCGTCGGCACGCCGATGAGTTCGGCCAGCTGATGGACCGCCCACTCTGCCCAATCCTCACCCCGGACATTGGTGCCGTCGGGGTCGCTACGGGCGTACTTGAAGAGGTACTCAACTCCGTCCGGACCAATGATCCAGAACTTCTCCTTGCCGCCCAGCGGCTCCTCGGAGATGCGCCCGTCACCATCGCGAAGCCAATCGTCGATGATGATCGACTCCCACCGGACTGGCACTTTGTCAGCTCTGAGTGGCAGTCACTGCGGAACGTTTTGCGGCGCGGTTTCGAACTGGCTTCGATTCCGCCCGAAGACGCTCGAGAGCGACCTCTGCCGGCTCGTCCGATGGGTCTTGGTCGACGAGTTCGCCGTTGAATGCTGCGCGAAGGAGGGCCCGGCGGAGCGCCGCGGAGCGCGCCTGAGCAACTCCAATGCCATCCATAAGTCGGCCGAAAGACTCGAGACCTCCGCTGATTCGCTCGACGATGGCACTTTGCATTGCTGGTGGAGGCACCGGAACCGGGAATGCTCGAATTGTCTTCAGACTCACCGACGCAAGGTTCACACTCTGCTTGCCATTCGTCATGAACCAAGATCTGCCGAAAGAGTTTGCGTGCCATGCGATCAAGCGCGGGTCAATAACGCCATCCAGCACGCGGGCTCGAAATACATGATTCTGATGAAGGCAGTCGGGCACCTGGCCTTCCCAAATCCAACCACGTCCGAGCTTGTCGCGGTCACCTCCTTCATTTAGCAGCACATCGCCGATTTGAAGCGTCAACTTCTTGACCTGTGCAGGCGTCGCGCGGATTTCCGCTACGTAATCGAGGTCAAGGTAGCCAGCTTGTACGTTCGCCACGCGTAAATAAGGATGGAGCACTAACGAGTCATCGCTCTGCTTCTTTGAATCTTTCGTGATCCCACCGACAACCTCGGCGATCTCGCCGAGGCGCGACCAACGCCAGTTCTCCGGTAGCTGCGGCAATTCCCCGTCAATTACGTCAGCATCCGTAGGCGGCAAGGCTGCACCATCCGAGCCAACAACTTCACAGTGCGAATAGTTGACGGCCCTTTCAGCTAAGAAGCGAATTCGCTGCGCGGACGACTCCAACACCTTTTCGGCAGCATCCAGCCTCGACAGGTGATCCTCCAGCACCTCAGCGATGCGTTGCTGCTCTGCCAACGGAGGTAAAGGTATTGGAGTGGATTCAAACTTGCCACGCGTTATGTGGACCATGCCACTTCCGTGAGCGGAAACATACATGGCATCAATTGCAGATCTCAGCACGTATTCCAGGTAGCGGTCATCAATACACTCATACGCCTCTACCTTGAAGATGTGCTGGTTTAACGCCCCCTCGCGGGGGTCAGCCCATCGGTGGACTGACAAAGTTGCAGCCCAAGAAACAAGGATGTCACCAGTTTTTACTCGGTGTTGCGGCAGCAATTCGCCTTCATAGTGATTGAATGAGGATCCTGACCCCGTGAGATTTTGGATGCGAATAATCGGGAGCCCCGATTTACTCCACTCCGACTTCTTGAAACCGCGACCATTCGTGTACTTCGCAACCTCGCCAAGCGTCGTCCACGCCCAGCCGTCCGGCAGATCAGTCACGCAGTCAACTCCATACTCAATTCGTCAAGCAAGGCTTGCGCTTCCTCCAGGGTCGACACCGAAAAGTCCTGGGCGAAACGGTCCACACCACCCAGCGACGACAGTGGCAATTGGTCGAGGTCGTCGACTCCGACATGAATGCTCGTCTTCAACACATCGACAATCGTTGCTAGCCAGCGCTTCTGCTCGCCGGAGTATGTCCTCCCGCGGCGCTGTTGCTCGTCGATCCACTCAGCCAGCCTTGACTCAACGACTGAGGCAAACGGTCGAATCTTGGACTCGCCAGCGTCTTTCGACAACTCGTGGCGCAGGATAGTGATCAGGTCGGGCACGCCTGCCTTGTGATCCGGATCCGCCAACTCACCCAATTCGGCGTACGACCTCCAGATCATGTCGACACTGCCGATCTCGGGAACACGCGCCACCTTCTCCGCCAACGCTTTCAGATCGCGATAGCTCGGCCGCTCGGACCCACTGCCGTGCACAACTTGCAAGGCGGCGATCTCGTCTCGATGCTCAGCCAGATACTCGCGGAAACAGGCGATGCGGTCGCGCGAGGCTTCGGCGTAGTCGATACGGACGGTCTCTACCACGGTGTCTTTGCTGACTTCGTCGAACAACAGATCCTTGGCACGACGGATATCGAGGATGCGCCGTCGCAACTCGGGGTTCGTGGTCAACGGCGCCACACCGTCGTTGATCAACTCTCGGACTGCGGCATCTCCGCCCCGATCCTGTGCGGCGACAACGGCATCGGTATCGCAGGCCGCGGCAATCCGGCGTGCGATGTCGCGCAGCGGAATACCGCCTGCGACCTCGGCGATTTCGGTGTCCTCGGCAGGCTCCAACTGCGAGGCCAACTTGGCCAACCGGACCGCGAGGGTCGACGCGTCATCCGGCGTCAGCGTCATCTGACCGGCCTTGGAGAGCAACTTCTCCAGCGAGACACTTGGCTCGCGTTCCATCGGGGTGGCATCGACAAGCTCGGAATCGGTGACACCGACCGCATCGACGATGACGAATCGGTCCTTGGTGAAGCCTTTGTGGGCATCGGGTGTGACCGCTGCATAGTCGTCGGCGTTGATGATCCGGGCGCCGCGGCCCTTCATCTGTTCGAAGTACACCGCTGATCGCACTGATCGCATGAAGAACACGCATTCGATGGCTCGCACATCGGTTCCTGTTGCGATCATGTCCACGGTCACCGCGATTCGCAGCGAGGGGCTGTTGCGGAAGTCCGCCAGCCGTTCTTTCGGATTCTTGGCGTTGTAGGTGATCTTGGTGGCGAAATCTGAGCCCTCATTGAAGATTTCACGCACCTGCTCGACAATCTCATCGGCATGGGCATCTGTCTTCGCGAAGATGAGTGTCTTCGGCATTGCAGACCGGCCGGGGAAAATCTCGGTGTAGAGCTTGTCTCGGAACGTCGTCAACACCGTGCGGATCTGATCCTCGGAGATGACGGTGCGGCCCAGTGCATTTCCGGTGTAAGCAAAGTCCTCGTCGAGTTCCTCGTACCGCTGCGCGCGCGTCTTGCGATCACGCACGGGCACCACGGTCTTCGCTTCGATGATGCTGCCCTGCTCAGTGATCTGCGTACGCATCCGGTACACGTCGAAGGGAACGTTGACCCCGTCGATCACCGACTCTTCATAGGTGTATTCGCTGATCAGGTTCTGGTCGAAAAAGCCCAACGTCTGCTTGGTGGGCGTGGCCGTCAGTCCGATGATCGGAGCATCGAAATAGTCCAGCACTGCGCGCCACCGACCGTAGATCGACCGGTGGCATTCGTCGACAACGATCAGGCCGAACGTCTCCGGCGGAATATTGGGGTTGTAAACCACGTCCACCGGTGACGTCGATTCGTCGTCGTCAGTGTCGGTGTCGTCGTCGACATCGGGAATATCCTTGCCTTGCAGCAGCATGTACAGCCGCTGAATCGTCGAGATGAGAACGTTCGTGGAACCGAGAACCGTGCTACCCGCCAGTCTCTGAACGTTGTAGATCTCTCCGAAACGGCGACCATCGTCACGCGGGACATAGCGGTCGAACTCGTCGTGGGCCTGCTCCCCCAGGTTGTTTCGGTCAACCAGAAACAGCACCCGTGCAGCGTTTGCATGCTTGATCAGTCGATAGGTCGACGTCACTGCCGTGAACGTCTTACCCGCGCCGGTTGCCATCTGGACGAGACCGCGGGGGTGGTTGTCCTTGAGCGACTTCTCGATGCCTTCGACAGCTTGAATCTGGTTGGGCCGCAACCCTTCCTTATCAAGTGGCGGCAATGTCTGCAGGCGGGCGCGAAAGGTCGGAGCGTCGGGCTTCTCGTCGGCCTCGCTCATCCAGGCGCGGATGGTCTGCGGCTTCGCAAACGCGAAAACTTCTCGCGACCGTGGTTTCGGGTCGAGCTGGTTGGTGAAACGGGTCTCCGCACCCGTCGCTTCATAGCGGAACGGCAAAGGCTCGCCACGGCGCCATGTCGCAATCTGATGCTCCGCGCGGAGACCCTCGGCGTACTTGCGGGTCTGCTGCTCAACACCGATCAGCAGCGTGCCTTCGCGCTTTGCTTCGATCACGCCGACGATCCAGCCATCGACGTACAACATGTAGTCCGCGAAACCGGTCGCTACGGGAAATTCGCGCACTGCGACACCGATGCCCGCCCCTGGATTCATGTCGGCGAAGTCCTGAATGAGCCAGCCGGCGTCGGTCAGCTGCTTGTCGATGATGCGCCGCGACTGGACCTCGTTGCGGGGCGGCCGGCGCCGGAAGGCCTGGGTGAAGGTCTTCGCGTCGCCGGCAGTGACGACCGGTACTTGAGCTGAGGCCACCGTCCCCGTCTGAAGCAGTTCAGCGATCTGCGCTTCGAGCTGAGACAGCGAGGCAGCCATCACGGCCTCACGCTCGCGGATACGTGCCAATTCCGCCTCGGCGGCGGCACGAGCCTGCGCCTCCGCCTCTTGCGCTGAACGTGCCGCGTCCAGAACCGTCAGCGTCTCGCCCAGATCCGACCGAGACTTGTCCAGGACGGTCTGGATCTCCGCGATCGCTTCGCGATCAGCTGCTCCTGTGGCAACGGGCGACGAGGCCGGTTCCGGCGCGATGAAGCTCCGCGGTGTCCGATCTCCGGAAATCGCCAGCCGAAGAAGATTACCGAGCTGCCAACACTTTTCGAGGGCCGATAGCGCACGACGGACGTCGAACAGATGATCATGAGTGGCTTCGTTGCCATGCCTGCGCACATCGTGGAACACCCGTGCCGTGTCCGTGGTCAAAACGCCGGCACGTTCCAGGGCGATGATGCGATCGACTTGACGCCCGCTGTCACACGAGGTCCTGGTGCGGATGATGAGCTGCTCGGCCAAGACCTCACCGAACTGGCGGCACTTTACGAGCGCGCCATTAGGGTCCGAGTAAATTGACGACTCAGCACCAGCGCCATAAACAGCGAGCAGGGGCTCAATCGCGGCGAGGGCTCCGAAGTTGGGCGACGTGCTGGCAACCTCGACGAGTCGGGGATCGATCCGGACCACCACCGCGCCCTCTCACCACTTGCCTGGTCGTATTGTCAGCTGGCTGACTTTACCGGACTGGCGCGACAGGCCAGCGGATTAATGCGCTGACTTTCTGTCCTACCGCGGCAGGCCGAGCAACCGCTCGCCGGCGACCGTCAGCAGGATCTGCTCGGTTCCGCCGGCGATCGTCAGGCAGCGGGTGTTGAGGAAGTCGTGCACCTCCTGGTTGCGCACCACACCGCCGCCCTCGGAGAGCTCGAGGCGGAACTCCGCCAGGGCCTGGCGGTAGCGCACCCCGATCAGCTTGCGAGCGCTGGCCTGCGCGCCGGTGTCCTGCCCGGCCACTGCGAGCTGCGCGATCCGCTGATCCAGCAGTGAACCCACCTGGGCGGTCAGGATCAGCCCACCGAGCCGGTCCAGGTCGGCCGGGTCCACGTCCGGCTGCGCGCCGAGGGTCCGCAGCAATTCCTCCATCGGGTTGCCCAACGCAGTGCCACCGGCCATCGCCACGCGCTCGTTGGCCAGCGTGGTGCGGGCCAGCCGCCAGCCGTCGTTGACCGTGCCCACCACCATCTCGTCGGGCACGAACACGTCGTCGAAGAACACCTCGTTGAACAGCTCGTCGCCGGTGATCTCGCGCAGTGGCCGGATCACGATGCCCGGGCTCTTCATGTCGATCAGGAAGTACGTGATGCCCTTATGCTTTGGGGCGTCGGCGTCGGTACGCGCCAGGCACACACCCCAGTGCGCCTTCTGCGCCGCCGAGGTCCACACCTTCTGCCCGGTCAGCTTCCATCCGGCCTCACCGTTGGGGCCTTCGGCGCGAACGGCTTTCATGCGCAGAGCGGCCAAGTCGGAACCGGCGCCCGGCTCGGAGAACAACTGGCACCAGGACAAGTCACCACGCAGCGTGGCCGGGACGAACTGGTCGATCTGCTCGGGGCTGCCGTGCTCCAAGATGGTCGGCACCGCCCACCAGCCGATCACCAGATCCGGCCGCTCCACCTTGGCTGCGGCGAGCTCCTGATCGATCAACAGCTGCTCGGCCGGAGATGCGTTGCGGCCGTAGGGTCGTGGCCAGTGCGGGGCCTGCAGCCCGGCCTCGGCCAGCGCCACCTGGCGCTTGTCCACCGGCAGGGCGGCCACCTCGGCCACTGCCGCGCTGATCTCCGGACGCAGGCCGGCCACCGACTCCAGGTCGATGCGCAGCTCGCGGCGCACGCCTTCCTGGGTCAACGCCGAAACCCGGCGCCGCCACGAGCGCTGGCCGCCGAGTGCGTGCGAAATCCCGTAAGCCCGACGCAGATACAGATGTGCCTCGTGTTCCCAGGTGATGCCGATGCCGCCGAGCACCTGGATGCAGTCCTTGGCGTTGGCCTTGGCCGCCTCGATGCCCGCGGCGGCTGCCACGGCTGCGGCGATCGACAGCTGCGCCGCATCGGATTCCGAGACCGCACGCGCCGCGTCGGCCGCCGACACCGACACCTGCTCGGCACGCAACAACATCTCGGCACACATGTGCTTGACGGCCTGGAAGCTGCCGATCGGCTTACCGAATTGCTCACGCACCTTGGCGTATTCGGTGGCAGTCTGCAGTGACCAGCGCGCCAGCCCGGCGGCCTCGGCGGCCAGCACGGTGGCGGCGACGTCCGCGAAGCGCTGCCGCGACACCTCGAGCACCTGCGCCGGGGCCGCATCGAGCACGACCCGGGCCAGCGGCACCGAGAAGTCGGTTGCGGTGAGCAGCTCGATGCTGACGCCGTCGGCTCCGGCGTCGACCAGAACCACCTGATCTCCGGCCGGCAGCAACAGCACGCCGGCGGCGTCGGCACCCAGAACGTATTCGACGGTGCCCGACACCCGCTCACCGTCGAGCGTGAGGTCCGCGCTCAGCGCTGCCCCGGCCGTGCGCTCACCCGATACCAGCGCCTCCAGCACCGCGTCATCGGTGACGATCAGGGTGGCCAGCGCGGTGGTGGCCACCGGCCCGGGAACCAGAGCTGCCGCTGCCTCGTCGACCATCGCGCACAGGTCCTCGACCGTGCCGCCGGCGCCGCCGTGTTCCTCGGCGACCGCAACGCTGAAGATCCCTAGTTCGGCGAGACCCTGAAACGGCCTGCGCCACGCGTCGGTATCGTGTTCCCCGGCTCGGACAGCTGCGGCGCTGTCGGTCGCCGCCGCCCAGCTTCGGACCAGGTCACGGGCGGCAAACTGCTCGTCGGTGATGGTGGCAGATGCGCCGGACATGGTGGACCTCCTAGCCGCTAACGCGAGAAGTCCGTGCTTCCCACTAGAACGTGTTCTAATGGTGACAGCGTTCGACCGTCAAGTCGACCGGCATCACAGCAGTACACGTTCGTGTCTTCACCGGCGCGGAGGTGCGTAGAAGGAGATCGGCGTGCGTATCGTTTTCGACGAGGTACGCGACGAGAAGGAGCCACAGACCGCATGTCTGGCGCATCACGGCCATCAGGCAACGACACCTCCGGGTCGGACTCACGACCACGTGAGGTGCTGAACGTGGCCGTCCTCGCCGAATCCGAGCTCGGCTCCGAAGCACAGCGGGAACGCCGCAAGCGCATCCTCGACGCCACCCTCGCCATCGCCTCCAAGGGCGGCTACGAGGCGGTGCAGATGCGCGCCGTCGCCGAGCGGGCCGATGTCGCCGTCGGCACGCTCTACCGTTATTTCCCCTCCAAGGTGCACCTGCTGGTGTCGGCCCTGGGCCGGGAATTCGAACGCATCGACGCCAAGACCGACCGGGCCGCGCTCGCCGGGGGCACGCCGTACCAGCGGCTCAGCTTCATGGTCGGCAAGCTCAACCGGGCCATGCAGCGCAACCCGTTGCTCACCGAGGCCATGACCCGCGCCTTTGTCTTCGCCGACGCCTCGGCGGCCGGCGAAGTCGATCACGTCGGCAAATTGATGGACTCGATGTTCGCCCGGGCCATGAGTGACGGCGAACCGACCGAGGATCAGTACCACATCGCCCGGGTGATCTCCGATGTGTGGCTGTCCAACCTGCTGGCCTGGCTGACGCGCCGCGCTTCGGCCACCGATGTCAGCAAGCGACTCGATCTGGCCGTGCGTCTGCTGATCGGCGCGGAGGACAAACCTAAGATCTGACGGGTGAGAGCTCTCCCCGCAGAACTCAAGACCGCGCTCGCCAAGGCGGCCGGATCGGATCGTCTACTGATCACGTCCGACTTCGACGGCACGCTGGCCCCGATCGTCAACAACCCGGCTGATGCGCGCCCGTTGCGCGAGGGGGCTGAAGCTCTTGTCGCGCTGGCCCAATGCCCCGGCACCGCGACCGCGCTGATCTCCGGACGCGCGCTCGAGGTACTGCGAGAGCTGTCGGGCCTGCCCGCCACAGTGCACCTGGTCGGCAGCCACGGCGCCGAATTCACCTCAGGATTCGCCCATCACATCGACCGCGACTTATTGGACCGCATTGCCACCGAACTGGGCGCCATCGCCGCCTCCCGGCCCGGCGTCACCGTCGAACTCAAACCCGCCAGCGTGGCCCTACACGTACGCAACGCCTCCCCCGCCGATGCCGAGGCCGCGTCCGCGCAGGCTCTCGACGCCGCACAAGCCTGGGAAGCGCAGCTGACCACGGGCAAGGCCGTGCTCGAATTCGCCGTCATCACCACCGACAAGGGCGAAGCCATCGACATCCTGCGGGACGAGCACCAGGCGTCCGCAGTGATCTACTTCGGCGATGACGTCACCGACGAGAAGGCGTTCCGCCGGCTGCGTGACGGTGATATCGGCGTCAAAGTGGGCCCAGGCGACACGCTGGCCGGCTACCGCGTCGCCGAACCGGAAGACGTTGTGGCGGCGCTGAAGTACTTGTTGGACGAGCGCCAATCCGCCGAAACGGGCTAGGCCGGCGGGCCCGTGGTCCGGCCTCGCACCACCTCGGTGGGCAGCACGTCGATCACCGGAAGCCCGTCGCGCGGCGGAGTGTGCAGCAGTTCGCCGGCGCGCCGCCCCTTGGCCACACTGGACTGCACCACCGTGGACAGCCCGCGCCGCAACGCCTCGGGCACTCCGTCGAAACCGGTCACCGTCATCTGCCCCGGCACGTAGATGCCCCGTGAGCGCAGGTAATCCATGGCCGACAACGCGAGCACGTCGGCCGTGCACATCAGGGCGGTGATGCGGGGATTGGCCTCCAGCGCCACCTCGGCCGCGGCCCCACCGGAGGTCGGCAGATGGTCGTAGCTCTCCACCACGGTCAACGTGGCCGGCGCCAGGCCCGCGGCCGTCATCGCGTCATACACCCCGTGAATGCGCTCGCGCTGCACGTGGAAATGTGGTGACAGCACCCGATCGGGGTCTGCCAGCGCGGGTTTCATGCTCTCGTGCGGCCAGTCACGACCCAACCGCATGGTCAGCAGCCCGACGTCCCGGTGGCCGAGATCCAAGACCTGCTCGGCCAGTTGACGCATCGCATCGCGATCGTCGATGCCGACCCGCGACACCCCCGCCACGTCCTTGGGCTGGTCCACCACCACGACCGGCAATTGGCGCTGGCGTACCACCGGCAGGTACGGGTCGTCGTCGGAGGCGGAGTACACCACGAACCCATCGACACCGGCCGCGAGCACCGCCGCCGCACCATCCTCGAAGCTGCGGTTGGGCCCGATCGCCACCAGCAGCAGCCCCTGTCCGACGGCCTCACACGATTCGGCAAGTCCGGCAACGAAATCCAGTGCGGCCGGATCGCTGAACGAGTAGTTGAGCGGCTCGGTGATGATCAGTCCCACTGCCCCGGCCTTACGGGTGCGCAGGGACCGCGCGACCGGATCCGGCCCGGCGTAGCCGAGCCGCTTGGCGGCATCGAAGATCCGGTCGCGAAGCTCCGCCGACAACTGGTCAGGACGGTTGTAGGCGTTGGAGATCGTGGTGCGGGAAACCTTCAGTTCGGCCGCCAACGAAGCCAGGGTGGCCCGCCGCGGCGGGTGGGGACTCCTTGGCATGCTTTCCGAGGCTAGTGGATGGCCGAATTCCTCACCCGGTCAACCGTCCACATCGCCAACCAGATTCCGCACGCGAAGGTGACGATCACGAAGCTCGGCGGCATATTGAAAATTGAGGAGATCGCTAACCCCGCCCACACCGACACCACGCTGATCCCGGTCGAGATCGCCATCGCGGCGATGGGCCGGGCGGTCACCATGATCGCCGTCGCGGCGGGCGTGACGACGAGCGCGAACAACAGCAGCGTGCCCACCGCCAGCACGGCCATGGTCACCGCGACGCCGAGGAGAACCATGAACAGCACCGACAAGGCGCGGACCGGTACCCCTTTGGCCTCGGCCACCTGCGCGTTGACCGACGCGAACAGCAATGGGCGGAAAACGAATACGATCGCCGCGGCCAACACCACCAACAGCACGGTGAAGGTCAGCAGCTGCTGATGCGTGATTGCCAGCAGGTTGCCGAACAACACGTTGGTCAGCGTCGACGAGTTCTTGGTGGCCAATGAGTTGAAGAACAGGCCGAAACCGGTGGCCAGCGCCAGCACGGTGCCGGTGGCCACCTCGCGATCATGGGCGCGGCTGCCCAGCGCCCCGATCACCACGGCCCCCGCGATGCAGAAGGCCCCCAGCCCCAGGCCGACGGGCAAGCCCAGCAGTGCCGCGCCGGTGGCCCCGGGCAGACCGATGTGCGCCAGGGCATGCGCGGCGAACGCCGTGTTGCGCACGATGACGAAATAGCCGATCAGACCGGCGGCGAGCGCCACCAGGGTGCCGCCGATCAACGCGTTACGCATGAAGGCCGAGGTCAGGATCTGCCACCAGTTGTGCTGATAGCCCAGTGCCAGGGTGCTCTGGGCGAACGTGCCGTGACCCAGCACTCCCGTCATCACCCGCTCCTCATGTACATCTGGCCCAACGGGGTGTTGGCCACCTGCACGGTGGTGCCGTACAGGTGAGTCAGCAGCTCGGCATCGACCACCTCGTCGATGGCAGCGTGGTGGGCGTGCCCGTCGAGCAGGTAGATGGCGCTGTCCAGAACGCTCAGCAAGGGGTTGAGGTCATGGGCGACAACGAGAATCGTGACGCCGAGGTCATTGTTGAGCCGGGCCAACAGCTGCACGATCTCGTGCTGATTGCGCAGATCGAGCGCGGCCAGCGGTTCGTCGAGGATGAGCATTTTCGGTTGTCCGACAAGGGCACTGGCCAATGCGATGCGCTGACGCTGACCACCGGACAGTTCCGACACCCGCATATCGGCGAAGCCGGTGGCCTCGACCCAACTCAACGCCTCGTCGATGCGGGCCTTTTCGGCCGCCGAGGTACGAGTGAAACCCCAGCGCCGACCGGTCAATCCCAGGGTGACGGCGCCGCGAGCCCGGATCGCCGATCCCGCGCCGGCGACATAGTCCTGGGGGACATAGCCGATCAGATCGTTGTGCTCACCCGGCGCGCCGCCGAGGACCCGGACCGAACCCGAGGCGGCCGGCAGCAGACCCAGCACCACCTGCAACATCGTGGACTTGCCGGAACCGTTGGAGCCGATCAGCGCGACGATGCCGCCGCTGGGGATCTCGAACGTCCCTTCCGACCAGATCAGGCGCCCGCCGCGCACGGCGCTGACGTCGTCGAAGACGAGCGCGGGCGGCTCAGCGGAGTTGGGTGCCACCAGTTGACACTAGCCCTGGATGCCGAGGGCTTCAGCGAGCGCGGTCAGCTGGTCCACCTGCCACGCCTCGAACGAATCGGCTCCGGGCGGCACGGTTTCGGTGACATCGACAACCGGAACTCCGGCACTGTCGGCCGCGGCGCGGATCTGCTGGGGCAGCGAGCCCTCGGTCTGGGTGTTGTAGATCAGGACGTCGACGCCGCGGTCGCCCAGCAGCCGCAGGAAGGCGTCGAGGTCGGCCGGTGACGGATCGGTCCCGTTGGACGAGGCGGCCTGGTAGCCCGCCGGGGTCTGATCGACCAGGCCGGCCGCGGTCGCCAGGTCGTCGAACACCGCTTCGGTGGCGGCGTACCGCTTACCGGGCGCCTTGGTCTTGATGTCGGTGATCAGCTGTTGGTAAGGCTGCATGGCGGTGGTGAACTCGGCACGACGCTGCGCGAAGTACTCCTTGGCCTGCGGCGCCAACTGGCTCAGCTCGTCGGTCACAGTGTCGGCGAGGCCGGTCACCGCGGCCGGGTTGTACCAGGCGTGCGGGTTCGCGGAGTGCTCGTGGGCTTGATCGTCGGCCTGGTCGCCGCCGTGATCGTGGTCCCCGGCTGCGGTGACCACGACGGCATCCGGCGCAGTGCTCTGCGCCAGCTTGGTGGCCCACTCGTCGTAGTGCCCGCCGTTGACGACGACCAACTGCGCGCCCTGGAATTTCGCCGCATCCGCGGGCGCGGGCTCGAAGTCGTGCGGATCCACCGACGATCCGGCCACCACCGTGGTCACCTTCGCGCAATCCCCGCCGAGCTCGGACACGATGTCGCCCCACTGGTCGACGCTGACGACGACGTTGACGGGCGTCGTCGGGCAGTCTCCGGCGGGTTCGGCGTCGTTGGTCTCCCCCGCGCTGCAGGCGACCAAGGTGAACGGCGCGGCCAACAGCACGGCGGCGACCGGAAGACGCAGGTTCAGACGGGACAGCACGGCGATAACGATAACCGTTTGCATTATGCGACGCACATCCAGATGATAGCTTACTGAAAATCATTTTCAATAAGGAGTCAGATGGCCGACCGCCTCCCCGTCACCGTCCTGTCCGGCTTCCTCGGCGCAGGCAAGACCACACTGCTCAACCACATCCTGGCCAACCGCGACGGCAGGCGAGTCGCCGTGATCGTCAACGACATGAGCGAAGTCAACATCGATGCCGCGCTCATCGCCGGGCAGGGCCATCTGGACCGCACCGAGGAAAAGCTCGTCGAGCTGACCAACGGCTGCATCTGCTGCACGCTGCGCGAGGATCTGGTGGAGGCGGTCGGGACGCTGGCCTCGCAGGGCCGCTTCGACCAGCTGGTGATCGAATCGACCGGTATCTCCGAACCCATGCCGGTGGCCGCCACCTTCGACTGGGAGTTCGAGAACGGTTTCCGGCTCGGCGACCTGGCCCGGCTGGACACGCTGGTGACCGTCGTGGACGCGGCCACCTTCCTGACCGAGGTGGTTCGCGGCGACGCCCTGGCCGAGCGCAAGTTGACCGCGGGCCCGGGCGACGGCCGCAACGTGGCGGATCTGCTGGTCGACCAGGTCGAGTTCGCCGATGTCATCCTGCTCAACAAGACCGATCTGGTCAGCGCCGAACGGGTCGGCGCGGTCGAGGCGGTGGTCCGCAAACTCAACCCGCACGCGCGGCTCCTGCACACCACGCACGGCGTGGTCGATCTCGGTGAGGTCCTCGACACAGGCTTGTTCGATCCGGTCGCCGCGGCGCAGACTCCGGGCTGGGACGAGGAGATCGCCGAAGGCCACACACCCGAGACCGAGGAGTACGGAATCGGCTCGATGACGTTCCGGGCCGATCGTCCGTTTCATCCCCAACGGCTTGCCGACGTACTCGAACAGGTGCGGGGCCTGTTGCGCAGCAAGGGTTTCTGCTGGATCGCCAGCCGAGCGTCGATCGCGGCGATCTGGTCACAGGCCGGCCCGAACCTCGTGATCGAGCCGGCCCAGTTCTGGTCGTCCACCGAGATCCAGCCCGGCCAGGAGATCGTGTTCATCGGGATCCGCATCGACCGCCCGGCACTCGACGCGCTGCTGCGCGCAGCCCTGCTGACCGACGACGAACTCGCCGAAGGTGACCAGGCGTGGGCACGGTATGCCGATCCGCTGCCGGCCTGGAACGTCACACACGTGCACTGAGCGGCTTGCGGTCCACATAAGCTCGACCCGTGTCCGAGCATGCCTTCAGCCCCGACGAGCGCCGCGCCGTCTACCGGGCCATCGCCGAACGTCGCGACATGCGCCGGTTCGTCCCGGGCAGCACAGTGGCACCCGAGGTTCTCGGCCGGCTTCTGCACGCCGCCCACGCCGCACCGAGCGTCGGCCTGATGCAGCCATGGCGATTCATCCGGATCACCGATGTCGCGCTGCGCGCCAAGATCCACGCGCTGGTCGACGAGGAACGCGTCAACACGGCCGACGCGCTGGGCACCCGCGGCGACGAGTTCCTGGCGCTCAAGGTCGAGGGCATCCTCGACTGCGCCGAGCTGTTCGTCGTCGCCCTCGGCGAGCACCGCGACCGGCACATCTTCGGCCGCCGCACGCTGCCCCAGATGGACCTGGCGTCAGTGTCGTGCGCAATCCAGAACATGTGGCTGGCCGCGCGCGCCGAGGGACTCGGCATGGGCTGGGTGTCGATCTTCGAACCGGTGCCCCTGGCTCAACTGATGGGCATGCCCGACGACGCCGAGCCGGTGGCGATCCTGTGCCTGGGCCCGGTGCCGGAGTTCCCCGACCGGCCGGTGCTGGAGATCGAACACTGGACCGTCGGGCGTCCGCTGCCCGAATTCGTCTCGGAGAACGGCTGGCCGTCCGAGGCCGCGCCTTAGGCTGATCGGGTGGCTGCATCCGTCGACCTCAATGCCGATCTGGGCGAAAGCTTCGGCGCCTGGACACTCGGGGACGACGAGGCCATGTTGAGGCTGGTCACCAGCGCCAACGTCGCCTGCGGCTTTCACGCCGGCGACCCGGCGCTGCTGCTGCGCACCTGCCGCGCGGCGTCCGAGCTCGGAGTCCGGGTCGGCGCCCAGGTCAGCTACCGAGACCTGGCCGGTTTCGGCAGGCGCTTCATCGATGTCAACCACGAGGATCTGACTGCCGAGGTGATCTACCAGATCGGCGCCCTGCAAGCCCTCGCCCATGCCGCGGGAACGACCGTGCGCTACGTGAAACCCCATGGCGCGTTGTACAACACGATCGTCAGCCACCGTGCGCAGGCCGCCGCAGTGGCGGCTGCAGTGGCGGCCGTGGACGCCGGCCTGCCGGTGCTGGGCCTGTCCGGTTCGGTGTTCTTCGAGGAGGCCCGGCAGCTCGGTCTGCGAACGGTGGCCGAGGCCTTCGCCGACCGGGCCTACCAACCCGACGGCACGCTGGTGTCCCGGCGCGAACCCGGCGCCGTACTCCACGATCCGGCGGCGATCGCCGACCGCGTCGCCACAATGGTGACGACGGGACGAGTGTTCGCGGTCGACGGGTCGGCGGTTCCCGTCACCGTGGAATCGGTGTGTGTGCACGGGGATTCACCGGGGGCAGTGCAGATCGCCACCGCTGTGCGGAAACGCTTGGCGGCCGAAGGGATCCAGCTGAGGCCTTTCGCCTAGCCTGGCCACCCTGTCACTATTGGTAATGATTACCATTTCCACATGTCCCGGTTTTCCCGTATCCGCGACCTGCTGAAAAACGTCGCGATGACATGCTTCGTCCGATTCCTGCGGTTGATCGTCGTCATCGCCGAGTGGTGGCCGGCGGCCCCCGCGCCGAGCCGGTCGGTGCACTCGGACGATCAGCGGGGCGGCTCGATGGGCAGCGTGGGTCCGCCGTAGGGAGTCGGAATGGTGTAGCGGCCCGGCGGCGTCGGATCGGCCGTGGTGGCCAGGTCCGCCCCGGCCGGAGGGCCCGCGGTGTCGTCGCCGGCCGGCCGCGGAGCATTGCGCGCACCGCGAACCAGCAGGCTCGGATCGTCGTCGTGGCAGTAGGTGTACAGGAACGGTTCGGGATAGTCGGCGGCCGAGGGCGGCCTGCGGGTCGTGCCGTAATCGCAGGCGTACCGCGGATAGATGTCGGCGGTCACCCATAGTCCGTGTTCGTGCATCGTGCTGATGAAGGCCTCCAGCGCCGAACCCCGGTAGTCGGGGAAGAGCGCGTCGAGCGCCGGCACCCGGACATAGGACAGCTGCGCGACGGTGGCAAGATTTCCCAGCAACTGCACCATGGTCTCCGAATTGTCGGTGAACAGGTTGTCGATCGCGCCCAGCGTCGCCGGGGACCGGCCGAGCAACGTGCGGTAACCCTCCTGCATCCCCGCCACGCCTGTCAGCGTGTGGCGCAGATTGGTTGCCGTGGCGGCGATTCCCTCGTTCACATCCACCGCCGAGGACAACACGATCCGGCTGTTGCGGATGATGCCCACCGTCTCGGGTAGCACCGAATCCAGCGTGGACAGCAGGAATGTCCCGCCGTCGACGATCGCGGAAAGCTTCTGCGGCCCGGCGTCAGTCAGGCTCAGTTCCTCCTTGACCCGCTCCAGCTTCTGCGGATCCACCTGCGCCAGAACCCCGTCCGCATGGGCCAGCAACTCGGCCATCGGGACCGGTACAGCCGTACGGTCGCGGGCGATCACGTCGCCGTCGGCCAGATACGGGCCGCCGTCGGAGGCCGCCGAGAAGTCGACGTACTGTTCGCCGGCCGCCGACAAGGCCGACACCCGGACCGAACTCGACGCCGGAATACGCACGTCGTCCGACACTCTCAGGACTGCCTCGACACCACGAGGTGTGAAGGCGAGCTCCTCGACCTTGCCCACCCGCACCCCGCGCATCGTCACATCCTGATTGGGCAGCAGCCCACCGGATTCCGACAGCTGAACCGTCACGCGGTAGGTCGCCGAAAGTGGCCGCACGTGCAGCACGCCGACCATCAGGTAGGCGACCGAGATGACCAGGGTGAGCGCCAACGCGGCCAGCGCGACCCAGGCACTGCGCGGGGAGCCGCTCACGGCTGCGGCCCTCTGCCGACGACCCGTTCCTGCAGGCGCCAGAGCACGAACTTGATCGACCCGACGAGCTGATGCCAATCGGCCCGTTTGGGACCGTGCAGCCCGGGGTCCCCCGAGAACCCGGCATCGGGAATCGATCCGAGCACGAGCCGGTCGATCCCGGCCGCCCCTGCCATCGACGTTCCCGCCGTCATCTTGATGAAAGGGGCGTACAGCCGGTTCAGCGAGGCCAGGCTGGTCTGCGGGTCCACGACGACGTCGTTGAACGCGCGGGCGATGGTGTCTGCATCCGCGATCACGCTGCGGCCGCTGGAATCCGTTCCGGCGATGGACGGGAACTTGGCCAGGTTCTGCGAGATGTCGCCGAGCGTGAGAACGAGGTCGGTCACCCGGCCGGTGTTGTCGGCCAGTGTCTCGGTGGCCGGCGCGGCGGCCTGCAGCAGTTCACTGACCTCTTGGTTCTTTGACGCCAACAGCTCGGCCAGTCGGGTGGTCTCGGTCATCGCGGAATCGATCTGTGCCGACCGCGCATTCACCGTGCCCAGCAGCCGGTTCGATTTGGCCACCAGGTCACCGAAGGCGCGGCCGTCTGGCCCGGCCGCCCTACCCATGCCGTTGACGATGTTGGTCAGGTTGTGGACGGCGCCGCCGTTGACCAGGATCGCCGCCGAACTCAGCACCGACTCGACCGTCGCCGCCGCCGTGGTGGAGTCGAGGCCGATGCTGTCACCGTCTCGCAGTGAAGGCATCCCCGCCTCGCCGGTGCGGGACGGAACGATCGAGACGAACACATCACCCAGCGGTGTGGCCGAACGGAGTTCGGCCGTACTGCCCACCGGCAGTCGGACGTCGTCACTGATGCGCAGCGTGGTGACCGCGGTGAAATCGCGGGCGGTCATGTCCTCGACCTGACCGATGTCGGCCCCGCCGAGCTTGACCTTGGCATGCTCGGGAAGATTGAGCGCATTGGCGAACACCGCCGTGAGCCGGTAGCCACCCGATCCGAGCCCCGGCGCGGGCAACGGCAGGTCCGCCAGACCGTTCGTGGCGCATCCCGCGGTCAGCAGTACCGCCGACAACAGTCCCAGTAACCGGCGCAGTTTCGCTTGTGCCGCAGTCATTTCTGGCCCATCGCCGCGAGACCGTCGAGCATGTTGGTCAGCCCGAAGTCGGGGCCGTAGTCCTGCAGGGTGCCGGTGCTGCAGCCGAGTTGGCGCAGACCCATCATGTTGCAGACCTCCTTGGCCATCTGGCCGTCGAACACCATGCGATCGGCCAGGAAATGCGCGCGGATGGCACCGTTGCGTTGATCGATCGCGTTGTAGAGGTTGTCGGCCATCAGCGGAAGCACGTCGAAGAACTCCGCGAGCTCACGCTGGCGGTCGTTCAGGGTCCGCATGCTGGTGTCGCCGTTGGCGATGCCCTGCTTGATCAGATCCCGGTTCGCCGACAGGATCTGCCCGGTCTTCTCCACCACCTCGTTGAGTTGCCTGCCGGTGGTCCCCGACCCGAAGTCCTCGGCGGCCAGGATCTGGCTGAGTTGGCGCACCGTGGACCCGAATTCGCGCAGTTTCGCGTCGTTGCCGGCGGCTGCGTCCAGTAGCGATCCGAGGTTGGTGATGATCGTGGTCACCTGTTGGCGGGTGCGAGCACCGCCGTCAGAACTCAACCGCAGTGCACGCGACAGTTCGTCGAGGGCGCCCCTGATCTGCTCACCGTGCCCGGAGACCACACCGTCGCCCGAGTTCTGCAGGTCGGCCACCGGACCGCCCCCGGCCCCGTCACCGCGCAGAGACGTCGCCAGCTTGTCCAGCATCCCGAGGACCCGGTCGAACTCGACCGGGGTCTTGGTGCGGTGCAGACCGATGGTGTCGCCGTTGCGCAGCGTCGGTCCCCCTCGGTACGGCGGTGACAGCTCGATCTGGCGGTCGGTCAGGATCGAGGTGGACAGCGTCACCGCCTCGACGTCCGCCGGTATCGCGACCGTCTCGTCGACGGTGAAGTCGACCTCGGCATAGCTGCCATTCGGCGTCACCTGGGTGACCTGACCGACCGGGACGCCCAGTACTGCCACCACATTTCCGACGTACAGCCCTGCCGCACTGTCGAACTGGGCGGTGACGGTGATGCTGCGGTCGCGATGGGTGAGCAGGGACCTGCCCAGCCCGGCGACCACTGCCAACACGGCGATCAGCGCCGCAGCGATCATCAGGCGCTTGTGCCGGCCGATCATTTGCAGCCCTTCAGATAAGGGATCATCCCGAACTGCTCGGCTCGCCCGCTGATCGCGCACATCCAGGAATCGATCAGGGCGCCTGCCGGGGCGTTGGTCTCGATCGCATTGCCGAACCCGGTGGCGTTCGCGATCTGACGGATCGGGACAGGCGCGATCTGCAGGAGATTCCGGAACAACGCATCCTGCTCGGCGAACTTGCCGCTCAGCTGCTCCATGGTGGCGAGCACGTCGTCGAGCGCGGCCCGGTCGTGCACCGCGATGGTGTGCAGGGAGCCCACCACCGACCGCAGGGACTGCATCAGCGCATGAAAGGCGGCCGACCGTGCGACGAATTCACCCACGAGTTCCTGTCCCTGGCGGATGAAGTTGCCGATCTCGGACTGCTGGCGCCGCAGCATGCTGGTGACGTGCTCGGTGTTGACCAACAGATTGCCCAGCTGGCCGCGACGCTGCGCGATCACCGACGAGAGCGCGCGCACGTTGTCCATCGCCTGGGGTACCACCGCGGGCAGCCCGTCCAGTTGCCGGCTCAGCACGTCGAGCGAAGCAGCGATCCGGTCGGCGTCGACCTGCTCGAAGGTTCGGGTCGAATCCGCAAGGGCGGCTTGCAGATCGTAGGGAACCTCGGTGTGGGCCACGTCGATGGTGCGGTCGTCAGGCACTCCGTCGCCGCCCGGCCGCAGGTCGAGATAACGAGAACCGAACAACGTGGTGACCTTGATCGCGGCACGGGTGTCGCGGCCCACCGGCACGTCGTCGCGCACCAGGATGTCGGCCTCGACGTGGTCCCCGGCGAGGCGAACAGCGGTGACCGTTCCCACCGGGATGCCCGCGACCGCCACGACGTCGTCGGCGCGCAAGGCAGCCGCCTGGACGAATTCGGCTGTGTAGCGGTGATACCCGATGCCGGCCTCCTTGACGAGCAGCATCGCTGCGATCAGCCCGCCCACCGTGAGTACGGCCAGAAGTCCGAGCCAGGCCTTCCTGGAAACCTGGTCAGCCATTGGCCATGCTCCTGCACTTGGGGGTGTGCTTGGCGGTACCACCGGGCGTCGCGGCATCGACGATGATCGGCACGACGTCGTTGAGCCCGGGGAAGAACCCGTAGGCGTTGACGTCACACGCGTAGGCGTTCATGTAGGCGCCTTCTCCGAACACCCGCGACAATCCCTTCAACAGCAGCGGTGTGTTGAGACCCGTGTAGGCGATCTGCGGTTCGATGTCGAGCATGTGGCGGGTGTAGCCGGGCTCGCGGTTGAGCATGTCGCGGATCGTCGGTTGCACATCCTGCGCGATCCGGGACAGATTGCCCGCCACGGCCGTCATCGTGCCCAGAGACGACACCAGCGGCTCACGGCGATTGTCGAAGGCCACCACGGTGTTTCGGGCGGCCGTGATCGTGCGCTCGAAGTTGTCGTTCTGGCCGGACAGGTTGCCCACCACGCCGTCCAGCCCGGTGATGACCCGGTCGAGCGTTCGGTCCTGACCCACGAAGGTCTCGGTGAGAACCGATGTCTGGTCGACCAACTGGGTGATGGCGGCGGTGTCGCCCTGCAGCGATCCGACCACGGCGTTGGTGAGGTTGTTCACCTGCTCGGGGTCCAGGACGGCGAACAACGGTTCGTAACCGTTGAGCAGAGTGCCGATGTCGAAGGACGGCTCGGTGCGGTCGACCCCGATCACCGCCCCGACCGGAAGCTCGGTGGCCGGTCCTGCCCGACCGCGGTCCAACGCGAGATATCGCTGTCCGACGATGTTCTGGTAGTTGACCGACGCGACGGTGCCGCTGGTGAGGTGGTGGCCGTCCTGCACGATGAACGACACCTTGGCCAGGGTGCCCTGCAATTCGATCGCCTGGACGCGGCCAACCCGGACTCCGGCCACCCGCACGTCGTCGCCCTCACGTAGTCCGAAGACGTCGGTGAACACCGCCGAGTATGACGCGGTCGGGCCGCTGACATCGCGCCGCAGCGTGACATAGACCAGCCAGGTCAACACGGTGGCCACCACCAGGAACAGGCACAGCCCGAGCAGCGGGCCGCGGCGCCGGATCGAGTCGGCCGCCAGAGCAGATCTGGACATCGTTGGTCTCCTACTTGGGTTCGGGTGTGGGCAGCGGCGTTCGCGTGACGACCGTCCCGCGTGCGACGGGCCCCAGAAGCAGTTGCGTGGCCACCGTCGCGGGCTCTCCGACGATCTCGCCCAGCCGGTCGCGCTCCTGGCCGCTGCCGACCGGGCCGACGGTGCCGCCGAACGAGGCGGGGGCCAACAGCGGTGGCCCTACCGCGATCAGGTTGCCGTTCTCCCCGATGGCCGTACCCGGCGGTGGCGCCAGATCCGGCGGCGGCTGATAGTTCTGCGGCAGCAGGACTTCGGGGAGCTCCGCCCGAACGGGTACCTCGGGTGCGGTGAAGCAACTCGGCCCGACCAGTGCTCCGTATCGCGGGCAGTCGGCGCGGGTGTAGGTGAACGAGGGCGTGAACGAGAGATTCACCCGGCCGCGGGCGGTATCGAGTTCGGAGTCCCACACCTCGGCGAAGAAGGTGTCGGAGAACCTGGTCATCCGCTGGCTGATCGGCACGAAATGCTGGGCGTTCTGGGCCAGCACGCCCAGCACCGGGGTCAGGTCGGTAGTGATGTGGACCAGCCGGTCGGTCTGATTGTCCAGTGACTGTGCGCTGGTACCCGTGGTGTGTGCGGCTGCCGCCAGGAAATCCTCGAGGCTTCGGCGTTGCTCGACGAGGGTCCGCATCGGTCCGACCGCCTCGTGCAACGCCGAGACGAGGTCGGGCGCGGTCTGAGACAGCCCGCGCGCGGCTTCCGACAACGCCGAAATCGTCGACGGTCCTTCATCGGTCGCGACGACGGCATTCAGCTCATCGATGAGCCGGTTGAGTTCGGCCGCTGATGTCAGCAGTTGCCCGCGCCGGTTGTTGGTGGCCGCCGCGACGGCGGCGAGCACACCGACGGTGTGGTCGTCACGCCCTCGGCCCGCTGCCGCGAGGATGTCCCGCAGTTTGGTGAGGGTGGTCTGGAACAACACCGTCGGCAGCGCCGTGTCCTCGGGGATCCGGACACCGTCGCGGATCGCACCGGTCGCGCCGTCGGGGGACTCGACGAGTTGCACCGACGACACCGCGAAGGCGTTGCTGGGTACCACGCGTGCCGCCACGCCGGCCGGAATGCCCTGCGCATAGGAGCGTTCCAACCGGATGTGCACCTGACTCGGCTGCTCGCCGGTGCCCGGCGTGACGCTTTCCACCGCGCCCACCAGTACCCCGCGGAACTTCACATCGGAGCGGGCCGGCAGGCCGTCGCCGATGTTGCGCAGTTCGGCCACTACGTGCAGGCTGCGGTCGAACAGCCCGGCCGATTTGACCAGCAGCACCGAGGCCACCACACCCACCACGACCAATGCCACCGTGCCACGCCGGATCAGCTGTCTGCCGGTGAGGTGGTTCCCGTCCAGGTCGACCATGCTCGACACCGTCAACCACCCAGCCTTGCACCGGAATTCACGCTCCAGAGCGCCATGGTCAACAGCATGTTGACGATGATCACCACGGTGATACTGGCCCGCATGGCGTGCCCCGCCGCGATACCGACCCCCTCCGGACCGCCACCCGCGCAGAAGCCGTAGTAACACTGCACCGTCGCCGCGATCCAGACGAACACGACGGCCTTCACCATGGAGTAGACGATGTCGGGGCCGCTGATCAGCAACGTGAAGTAGTGCAGGTAGGGGCCGAGCGATCCGCCGCTGATGACGCCCACCATGATCTGACAGGACAGGTAGCAGATGCCCAGGCACGCCGCGTACAGGGGGATGATCGCGACCACCGAGGCCAGCAGGCGCGTCGTGATGAGGTATGGAATCGGCCTGATGGCAAGCGAATTCATCGCATCGATCTCCTCGGAGATCCGCATCGAACCGATCTGGGTGGTGAACCGGCAGCCCGCCTGAACCGCGAACGCCAGGGCCGCCATGATCGGGGCCAGCTCGCGGGTGGTGACCAGCGACGAGATGATCCCGGTCGCCGGGCCGAGTCCGAGCAGATTCAGGAAGTCGTATCCTTCGACCGCGATCAGGGCACCCGTGGTGATGCCGAGGACCAGGATCACCCCGGCGGTGCCGCCGCCCACCACGATCGAACCGTTGCCCCAGGTGATGTCGGAGACCAGCCGGAGGAACTCCCGGCGGTACCGGCGCAGGGCCAAGGGCGTACCGGAAAGGGCGTGGGTGGAGAAGGCGACGAAATGTCCGAAGCGCGCCACCGGACGGGTCATCACGGGCTGGGTCATGTCACAGTCCCGTCCGTGGGAACAGCATGGTGTAGAGCTGACTCACCGCGACGTTCACGATCATCAGCACCAGAACCGATTCCACCACCGCGGCGTTGACGGCGTTGGCCACGCCTGCCGGTCCCGGCCCGGCGGCCAGCCCTTTCTGACAGGACACGACCGCGACGATCGCGCCGTACACCGCCGATTTGAACAATGCGAGCAGCATGTCCCCCGTGGTGGCGAACGAGGCGAAGGTGGCGATGAAACTGCCTGGCGCACCGCCCTGTACGTAGACGTTGAACAGGTAGCTCGACAGGAATCCGACGAAGCACACCACCCCGGTCAGGGCGACTCCGATGACGATCGCTGCCGCGAACCGGGGCACGACGAGCCTGCGGATCACCGAAACACCCATTACCTCCATCGCGGCCGTCTCCTCGCGCATGGTCCGGCAGCCCAGGTCCGAGGTCATCGCGGCGCCCACCGCTGCGGCCAGCAACAGTGCGGCGACCAGCGAGGCGGCCTGTCGCACGACGGCCAGTCCGCTGGCCGCACCGGCGAGCGAGGTCGCGCCGACCTGTCCTGCCAGCAGCGCGAACTGGATCGACAAGGTGACCCCGATCGGCAGTGCCACCAGGATCGTCGGCATGACGGCCGCCCCGGCCATGAACGCCGCCTGCCGAACGAACTCGGCCCACTGAAAACGTCCGGCCAGCAGGTCGGTGACGCAGAACCGGATCGTCGTCAATCCGAATACCACCTGCTCACCGACCGTGGCCAGCGCCGCCACCGGATGGCGACGCAGGTATCCCGCACCTACCTGGACAACACGGGAACTGGTGTCCCGCAGTGTCATCGGGCGAGTTCACGCTCCCCGGGATGTCCCAGCCGGGCCAACCGCGCCGTCGTCTCCAACCGTCGCAACTTGCCCGAGGAGGTCTTGGGCAGCCAGCCGGCCGGGACCACGTGCACTGCCCGCGGGCTGAGCCCGAGCCGCCGATAGATTCGATCGGCGATCTCGGCACGGATCCGCGCGGTCTCGGCAGTGTCGTCGTGCAGCGCCGATTCGGCAACCATGGAGAACCCCTCACCGGCAGCCGCGGTGGAAAACCGCACCGCTGCAACGCCTCCCGAGCGGACACCGGCCACCCCGGCCACGCTTTGCTCGATGTCCTCGGGATGGACGTTGCGGCCCGAGACGATCAGGATGTCTTTCTTGCGGCCGCAGATGACGGGTTGGCCGTCGTCGGTCAGATAACCGATGTCGCCGGTGCGAAACCATCCGTCGGCGTCGGTGACCGCCTCGAAACCCTCGGGGGTGCGGTATCCGCGGGTCACGTTCTCGCCGCGGATCTCCAGTTCACCGACCGCAGGTGACTCGACCACGGTCCCGTCCTCGGCCACCACACGGATCTGACAACCCGGCAGCGGCTGCCCGAGCGCCACCTGCTGCGCACATACCCGGTATTCATCGCCAGGACGGACGAACGACACTCCCAGCGTCGCCTCCGCCATCCCGTAGGCCGGCACGATGGCGTGCTTGCGCAGACCGAATCGCGCGCCCTCGGTGGTCAACCGGTCCAGCGTCGCGATGTCGATGGCCTCGGCTCCGCTGAGCGCAAACCGCAAGGACGACAGGTCGTAGGCACCGTCGGCAGCCTTGCGGAGCCGGCGCGCCAGCACCGAGTACGCGAAGTTCGGGGCCGCGGTCATGGTTCCGCGATACCTGGTGATCAGCTCGGGCCACAGCAGCGGATCGCCGAGGAAGTCCACCGGCGTGACCTTCACGGTCTCGATGCCCAGGCACATCGGCGTGATCAGATAGCCCATCATGCCCATGTCATGAAAAAGAGGCAGCCAGCTCACCACGACATCGGTCTCGGGGTCCGCACCCGAGGCGGCCGCCATCCCGACCAGATTGGCCTCGATGTTGCGGTAGCTGATCGCGACGGCCTTGGGCCTGCCGGTCGATCCCGAAGTCAACTGTGCGAACGCGATCGCGTCCTCGTCCGATTCCACGATCTGACCCGGTGTCGCGTCGAGCAATTCGGTCAGCAGCAGGGTCTGCACCCCGGCCGCGGACAGCGCCTCGCCGGCGGCCAGTAAGGGGCTACCGACGACGACAGTCGAGGCGCCGATGGTCGACAACGTGGGGATAAGATCCGCCGCCCAGGCAGAGATCTCGGTCCGGTGGGTCGGATGGTGCAGCATGGTCACGGCCGCACCGGACATCCAGATGCCCTGCACCAGCGGGGCGATCTCGCCCGGTGCGCCGGCCAGCACGGCCACCGCATCTCCCGGCTTGACCCCGGCCTGCTGCAGCCCGCCTGCAACGGCGCGGCCGGACCGGTGCACCTGCGCCCAGGTGACCCTGGTCAGTTGTTCGAGCCGCGAGCTGCCGTCCGGATCCACCGGGGCCGCGGTGAGACCGCGCGACGTGATACCCACCGCGCCTTGCAGTCTCGCCAGGATGCGGTTCACGGCTGCCCCAGCAGGGTGCGGTTCTCCACCAGCTCGACCAGCGCGCCGACGGTCTTGCATCCGAACACATCGTCCTTGTTGAGCACGACGCCGAATCGGTTCTTGATCTCGGACACCCCGAGGGCGAACGACAGTGAGTCGAAACCCAGGTCCCCGACCAGCTCCGAGAAATCGTTGACATCTTCGGCGGGCATTTCGAGTTCGTCGGTGATGAACTCGATGAGGAATTCCCGTACTTCTGACACGGCCTGACTACCTTCCGATCTTGCGGCGAATCACCAGGTGAATGGGTATCTGGAGAACGGCGAACATGCCAATGGCGACAAGGCAACCCGTGATGACGGTGCCGGTGTCGAACTCGCCGTACATGATGGTCGACGCGGCCGCCACGATGTGGGAGAACGGGTTGAGGTTGATGCTGAACCGAAGCCAGTCCGACAGGAACACCGAGGGCATGAGCGCCTGGCTGATGAACAACACCGGCAGTGCCAGCGGCAGCATCGCCACGGGTGCCTGCGGGTTGAGCGTGCGCAGCGCCACGAGGTAGAACAGCGAGCTGTAGGCCGCCGACCACAGGAACATCAGCACGACGAGCAGTGCGGCAGTGAGGGTCCCGGCCCGCAGCGGCGCATCGAGCAGGGCCAGCAGCGCGATCACGATGACTGCGGCGGGCAGGATGCGGAACATCTCGAATCCGAACTTCGCCGCCATGATCTGACTGGTCGACACCCCGTAGAGCCGCAGCCGATCGGTGAAGCCGGACCGGATCTCGTCGATCAGGGTGCCCGCGCCGTAGCCGGCGCCGAGCATCGGGATCAGCATGATCAGGCCCGGGGCGATGTAGGCGGTATAGGACGACAACGGGAATCCGGGCAGATCGGCGACCCGCTGGAACATCGATCGCACGAAGATCACCAGGACCACAGGGAAGACGATCGGGAAGATGAAACCGAAGACCGGCTGGCGCAGGCCCACGACCACGTAGCGGCGGAGCAGCCGCAGGGTGTTCGACAACGACTTCATCGGGTGGCCTCCAGAAACGCGTCACGTAGTGAGGTCGACCGGACCTCGATATCGGCCTCGCCCAGTCCGACTCGCTCCAGCTCGGCGCTGAGCCTGCCGAGGGCGGACGCCGACGCCGACTCAAGGGCCGTCGTCAGCGTGGTGTCACTCGTACGCTCCACGGCGTATCCGGTTGCGGACAATCCCTGCACCGCCGTATCGGGTATCGGTGTGCCCGACGAGATCGCTGCGACGAATCCATGACTTCTGGTGAATTCCTGGGTCGAACCGGAGGCGACCAATCTGCCGTCCTTGATGATCCCGACTTCGTCGGCCAGCGAAACCGCTTCGTCCATGTCGTGGGTGGTCAACACCACCGTGCGGCCCTGCGAGCGCAGAGACCGGATGGCGTTCCACACCTCTTGCTTGCCCTCGATGTCGAGGCCGCTGGACGGCTCGTCGAGGAACAGCATCTTCGGGTCGTGCGCCACCGCCAGCGCCACGTCGACGCGGCGACGCATCCCGCCCGACAACGCCCCGACCTTGCGGGTGAGGTACTTGCCCAGGCCGAACTGTTCGACGAGTTCGTCCTCGCGCGTGCACCTTTCGGACTTCGGCCAGCCGGCCATCGCCAGGCTCATGCGGATCTGTTCGACCGGTGACATCCACAGGTCGAGTGCGACCTCCTGCAGCGCCACGCCGATGAGCGGTCGCAGCTCATCGGTTTCGGCGACGGGGATGCCGAGCACTTCCAGCCGGCCGCTCGTCGGTGCGAGCAGCGTGGTGGCCATGCGGATGGTGGTGGTCTTGCCGGCGCCGTTGCGGCCGAGCAGGCAGTAGACCACCCCGCGGGGCACCGTCAGGCTGAGTCCGTCGACGGCACGGGTCTGTGTGCCCGGATACGACCTGGTGACGTCCTCGGCGAGCAATGCCGGCGACGAATTGTCTTGGTTGTCTTCAGACATGGGCCGTTCAATCTCCGACTCTGGGAAGGACGTGGCGCTCCAGCTCTTCGGTCAGATGGATGCCCTGCGCGGTCAGGTCCACCTTGAGCTCGGTGTAGAGCGGAAAACTGCCGCCCTTGGGTGTCTCGTTGACCTGGTGGATCGTGCCGGTGCTCACCCCGGTCACGTCGAGATCGACCACGGTGCGGACCAATTCGACAGGTTTGCCGCGCCAGCTGCTGTTCCGAGTGCCTTCTGAACGCACACTTCCGCGTACCGCCGCGCCGCCACCGCACGAGCCGGTCAGTTCACGCGGTTCCCCGGTATCTCCCAGGTCGATTCCACCGTTGACTGCGCATTGCAACGACACGCGTGAGTCGAGCGGGTTGACGATCGTGATCGCATCGAGAGTGCCGGCCCCGGCATCGTCAGACCCAGTGGAGACGATGCCGGTCTCGTACGGGAAACGGTCGCCGGAGTAGTACTGCTCGACCTTCAGCTCACCGCGCCGCGGTCCCGGGCCGATGGTCAGTACACCCGACGTGGGCAGCGATGTCTTCTCGTCGAGGTAGGTGACCGAGCCCGAAATCTCCAACGGGTAACTCCCGAAGGGTGATCCGGCGCGGGGTTCGGCCCCCGGTTCGGCCACCGCGTCGGGGTACTTCAGCAGCTCGTATGCGTGCCCCACCGGCCTTCCGGCCTCCTCGTTCACCGGTGCGCAGCCGGCCAGCAGACCGGACCCGAGCAAACCTGCCCCGGCCGCCGCGAGAATCCGCCTCACCTCGCCGCGCCCGCACCGGTCAGGGTCCGGCTCAGCCTGCGGTGCCGGTGGGTGAAGAAGGCCGACAGGACCCGGCTCATCACCTTTCCCCAGCCGGGGATCAGACCCATCGGTGCCTGTGGAGCCAGCGTGATCTCATCGGTGACGATGGTCTTGTCCCCCAACGGTTCCAGGGTGCGGTGATGAACCCAGATCCGCATTCCGGTCATGATGGACTCTTCCCGGAACATGCGGCCGGGATCGATCTTGGCGATGGTGATGTCGTCGAAGCCGAACGGCACGATGCCGAACAGCAGCAGGAAGCTCTTGCCGATGCGGGTACCGGGGGTGACGTCGGCGATCGACTGTCCCCGGAACTGGCGTGGCATGGTCATCTTGAGATAGGGACCCATCTCGTCGTTGATGCCCTCCTGGGTGGTCACCCGGTCCCACACGAGGTCGACGGGACAGTCGATCTCGCTGACCTTTCGGAAGACGTGCTCTTGAGTGTGAATCGATCGCATCTGGTGTGTTCCTCTAACTGCTGGACGGTAGAAGGGTTCTGGTGGCATCGGCGATGAAGGACCCGCTGATGTCGACGACGGCGGGGACGCTGTCCGCCCCGATGTAGTCCGGCATGATCTCGCCGATCTGGTGAATTCGGGGCGACAACAGCCGGCTGTACCACTCGAACAGCGGAACCACGAGCGCCACGGTGACGTAGTCGACGCCGTCGGCCGCCAGGCTGCCGAAGAATGCCTGCCAGATCTGCTCGATCATGCCCACGCGCCGGTGTTTCTTGAGCACACCCTGGGTCGCCAGTTCGGCGATCCGCTCAGGTGAGATGTCGTCGAAGAAGGAATTCCACTCGGGGTAAAGGTAATTCCGTAACGGCCGGCCGGCCGCCGCATAGTGGCGACCGTCGCGCAAGGTGCTGAAGCTGTCCAGTCCGAGTCGGGCATCGGCGCGTAGACCCCGCAGAACCCCGACCGGTTCGTCGGAATCCTCGCGCATGCCCACGAAGATCTCCGATGACCTTTCCCACGGCCGGTAGTGCACCATCTCGCCGGCCGCGATGTCCGCCTCGCTCGCGTAGTCGTTCTCCAGGCCGAAAATGGTGTACTCGACGCTCTTCGCCCAACCGAACCGTTCATCGTCGGGTCGCACGCGCTCGACCCGCAGTGATCTGGTGTTCATGCGGTGGTGAATTCCCTTCCCCGGGCATGCAGGATCCGTTGTCCCTCAGCGGCGATGGCGGCGATCACGTCGGCGGCAGCCTCGGGAGTGATCAGCGGGTTGACGAAGGTGAGCTTGAGCGCCTGACCTCCGGCGGCGGTCGACCGGCCGAGAACGGCACGCCCGGATTCGGCCAGGGCCGTTCGGATCGCCTGGTTGGCGTCGTCGCATTCGGTATCCGACAGGTCCGGATGCTGCCAACGCACGACGACGGTGTTCGTGGCGGCGGGTGCCACCAGTGCCAGGCGCGGATGATCGGACACCGCATCGGCGGCCGCAGCCGCGGCCGCACAGGTGGCCTCGATCATCTCTCCCACCCGCTGCCTGCCCAGTGCCCGCAACGTCACGAACACCTTCAGAGCGTCGAACCGACGCGTGGTCTGCAGCGACTTTCCGACCAGGTTGACCACGTCTTCGGCCGAATCCTGCAGCGGGTTCAGGTAATCGGCGTGGTCGGCCAGTATGTCGAAGGAATCGCTTCGTCGTACCAGCAGTGCGCTACAGCTGATCGCCTGGAACAACAGCTTGTGGAAGTCGATGGCTATGGAGTCGGCGTGCTCGATTCCGCGCAGCAGCTGGCGATGGGTGTCACTGAACATCAGGCAGCCACCTGCGCAGGCGTCGACATGGGTCCAGATATCGTGCTCGCGCGCAACGGTGATCGCCTCCGGCAGCGGATCGATCGCGCCGAAGTCGGTGGTTCCGGCGGTGAGTACGAGTGCCATGATCGGCGTGCCGGCCTCGACCGCCCGATCGATGCAGTCACCGAGCGCGTCGGCACGCATGCGCCCGGCCGCATCGGTCGGCACCTCGACCACGGCACCCGACAACCCCAGGATCCGCAGCGCCTGCCGCACCGAGAAATGGGTCTGGCGAGTACACAACACCCGCCAGGATCCGGCGCCGGCCGGCAGCCCCGCCGCCAGGTCAGACCCGAATCTGTCCCGGGCGAACAGGTCTCGGGCCATCATCAGCGCCTGCAGGTTGGACTGGGTGCCGCCGCTGGTGAACGTTCCGTCGGCGTCGTCGCCGTATCCGAGTACGGCGCACAGGTCGCGGATGACCTTCTGCTCGACGGCAGTGGCCGCCGGTGCCTGGTCGAAGGAGTCCAGCGACTGGTTGAAGGCGCTGACGAGGATCTCGGCTGCCAGTGACGACACCGTCGGAGGACAGTGCAGATGCGCCAGATAACCGGGATGCGTCACGACGGCCGAGCGTCCGGACAGCAGGCCGGCGGCCTCACCGAGCGCGCGCGGCAATCCGATTCCCGCTGGCGCGTCGAGGCTGAACTCCTCGACCGCCCGGTCCAACTCTGTGTACCCGGATACCAGGCCCGGACTCGCCGGATCGCGCAGCTCGGTCCCGGTCCAGATGGCCGCCAGGGTCAGCGCTTCGCGATACCCGGCCAATCCGCCAGGGGTGAGAAAGTCGCCCGCGAACGGACTCGTATCGAGGGTCACCGTGCTCCCATCAGGACGCTGCCTGCCGGCCGTTGCCGCTGGACCTGTCGCACGGCGGCGTCGAAGGCGGTGAGTGCCGTCGACATGTCGGCCTCGTCGATGGTCAGCGGGGGCAGAAACCGCACCACGTTCCCGTACTGTCCGCCGGTCTCGACGATCAGACCGTGCTGCAGACAGGCCAGCTGGATGCGCTGCGCCAGTTCCGCATCGGGGGCCGCCGCGCCGTGTTGCCCCGTGTTCATCGGGTCGACGATCTCGGCCGCCAGCATCAACCCGGCACCGCGCACGTCGCCCACGATCTCGGACTGCGCCGCAGCCGATTTCAATCCGTCGAGAAAGGCTGCGCCCGTCGCATGGACGCGATCGGACAGCCGCGTCTCGACAGCGAACCTGATCACGGCGCCGGCGGCGGCGAACGCCATCGCATTGCCGCGGAAGGTGCCCGTGAACGCCCCGGGCTCCCACACGTCATAGCGGTCGCGGATCACCAGTACCGCGATGGGGAGTCCGGACCCGAGTCCTTTCGAGATCACCATCATGTCGGGCTCGATATCGCACCGCTGGAACGCCCAGGCCGGCCCGGTCCGGAACATCCCCGCCTGTACCTCGTCGGCGATCAGCGGAACATCGAGGCGGGTCGCCATGTCTCGCAACGCCTTACCCCAACGGTACGGCGCAGGGATCACTCCACCCTCTCCCAGCACGAATTCCGCCAGGACGGAGGCCGGTGCCGTGATGCCCGAGTGCGGCCGGGCCAGGTTCTCGACGGCGGCGATCGCGAGGTCGACGCCACGCTCGCCCCCGACCCCGAAGGGGCACCGGTAGTCCTGGGGGTACGGCAGGAAGGTGGCGTGCGGCGCCAGTACTACGGGTTGGCGGCGCAGGTCGCCGCCGGAACTGGCTGCCCGGGCGGCCCGGGTGCAGCCGTGGAAACCGCCTTGCACGCCGATGTGTTCGCGCCCACCGGTGGCTACCTCGGCGAGCATCAGGGCCGCCTCGACGGCACTGGCACCGCTCGGCGAGCACAGGTGCACGCGGCCTTCCCGCGCCAGCCCCGGCGGCAGGATGGACAGCAGATCTTCGACGAAGCGTTCCCTGGTCGGGGTGTGGAAGTCCAGGGACTGCCACGGTTCTCCCGATTCGAGAGTCTTGATCACCGCTTCGCGGACAACCGGGTGATTCCAGCCAAGCGACATCGCCCCGGCCGCGGCCAGACAGTCGACGTACCAGCGGCCGTCGGCGTCGCGCAACCGGGCACCGGCCGCCTCGATCGGCCTGATCGACAGCCGCCGGGAGTAGGTCGCCGCCGACGATTCGCGCATCACAGCGCCTCCCGTGGGTGGGCGAGAAGCCGTCTCAGGGAGGCGGTCAGCGACCGATCCTCGGTGGCCCAGAACCCGCCGTCACGCGGAATCGCCTCGGCCAGGCGACGACGCGCCTTGCCGAGCTGGTGGTAGGGCAGCTTCGGAAACAGGTGGTGTACCGCGTGATAGCGCAGCCCGAGCGGGGCCCACAGTTCCCCGATGACCGGCATCGACGGATGGTCGATGGAGTCGAGCACCTGCTCGGGAAACGTCATCCGCTCGTTGCGGCTCTCGTAGCGGTGCGCGGCCAGCACCCGGATCCAGTTGACGAACAGCACCGCCGCGACGATCACGTACGCCTCGGCGAGCCGGTCCGGCGAATACACCCCGCCGACGAGCAGTGCCAGCATCACCACGAGGTACGCGAAGCACGCGATTTCCTGCACCAACCAGGAACGGGGGATGTGCCCTTCGGGCAGTTTGCGGACGAAGTCCGCGTCGATCATCAGCGCCGATGCCCGGGTCAGGACATAGGACCGGATCGGCGGGACCAACCAGGACAGCGGCGCCAACACCAGGAACCTCAGCACAAAGACGAGCGGACCGAGCAACGCGGTGAACGGCAGCGTGATCACCCGCCAGCGCGGTTCGGTCGCATACGGAACGTACTCACCGTCCTCGGCGGTTCCGTAGGTGCGCGAGCCGTGGTGATCCTGGTGGAACTCGTAGGTGAATTGCGGCACCAGCAAAGGGATTCCGCACACCAGGTGCCACACCACCGAGAACCCGCGCAGCTCCTGGGGTGCGTGCACGATCTCGTGGACGAACAGCACCGCGCGGTAGAACGCCAGGGCGGCGATCAGCATGCAACCGATTCCGAGCGGTGAGAGCAGTCGGTCGGCCGGACACAGCAGGAACGTGGTGTAGCCGATCACCACGCACGCGGTGAGATCGACCCAATAGATCCAGCGGCGTCGTGCGGTCAGGTCGGCGATCAGCGACCGCGCCTCGGCCATCGATATGCCGAGCACGTCTTTGGAGCCCGTCCCGGCCGCTGTCTGGCGGGTATCAGTGGTCATCGGATGAACTCCGTAATCAGCTCTGCGGCGGATATTCTCGGTATTCCGAGCTCCCGCTCGGCTTTGTCCGAGGCGTAGTACACGTGTCGTCCCATCAGCTCGACGTTCTCGGGCACCAGCGCATCGTCATGCCGTGGGTTGCCGATCAGGTCACGCATCACCCGGTTCCCTGCCCCGGCCGTCCGGAACAACCCCATGGGCAGGGGCCGGACGCGGTGGCTCCGCCCGACGGCTTCGACCAGCAGTTCGGCGATCCGCCGATACGTCAGGTTGACGCTGGACAGGATGTACCGCTCACCGGATCCGCCCTTGACCATCGCGGCGGTGGCGCCGGCGACGAAATCGCGGGCTGAGCAGACCGCTGTTCCGCCGGGGGGCACGCCGCGCAGCAGCCCTCGCCGGGCGGCGGTCCGCAGCGCCTGCCAGGATCGCGGCGGCCCGGCCGTCGGCGCAAAAACCGCTGCGGGATTGACCACCACGACGTCGAGTCCGCGCTCTCCGAAGTCGAGCATCACGCGTTCGCCGGCCCGTTTGGTCGCGGCGTACACGTTGTCGAGCACCGAATCCCTGACGTCGAACTGCTCGTCGGCGACCACACCGTCGGGCGGATATCCGATGGCCGCCGTCGACGACACATGTACGACCCGGCGGACTCCATGGCGGAGTGCGCTCTGCGCGACGTGATAGGACCCCAGCACGTTCGTGTTCCAGATGATGTGGGACAGGCGCGAATTCGGCGAAGCTATGCCGGCGAGGTGATACACGTGTGAGATGCCCCGCAGGGCCTCATCGACACTGGCCGCATCGGTGATGTCAGCACGGACCACCTCGACGGCACCGCCCAAACCCCCCGGCTGGGCCGCACCGTCGTCTGGTCCGGTCATGACGGTGACCGCTTCACCGTTGCGAACCAGCTCGGCGACCAGCGCACTGCCCAGGTACCCGGCTCCTCCTGTGACGAGGATTCGCCCGCTCATCACAGCGCCTTCTGGTAAACGCGGTGCCGTTTGTCCGGCTCGGTCTTCATCTGGGCGGCAAGAGAATTCGACCACACATTCTCTTCGTGCACCCAGGTTGTCGCCACCGAGGAATACCCGCTGCCGGTGCTCGCCCTGACGATCTCGCCGGCCAGGATCCGGCCGATGCCCGCCCCGAACCGGGTTTCAGAGGCGCCGATCAGGACGACGACCGCGGTGTCGACGCCGCGGATCCGTCCCCGGTGCTTGGCCGCGATGCGCATCAACATCGACGGGGTGAGCCGGCCGGACTGCCCGGCGATCTCGTTCACGTCGGGCAGCATCAACAGGAACCCGACGGGCACACCGTCCGCCTCGACGATCCGGACGATGCGGGGATCGATCAACGGCCGCATCTGTTCGGCCATCCCGGCGAACACCGGCTTGCTCAACGGGACGTTCTCGGGATGGTGGGCGAAGGAGTCGTTGTAGAGGCCGCGAAGAGTCTCCAGCTCGTTGTCGAAATCCTTCATCCGAACGGACCGCACCGTCGCGCCCTGCGCGTCCATCACCGCATCGGCACGTTTGACGAGGCGTTGCTGAACGGCACTGTCGGCCCCGGTGTTCCAGCGATAGGAAGCGCTGTCGAATTTCTTTCGATACCCGGCGGACTCGACGAGCGGCAGGTAATACGGCGGGTTGTACGGCTGCATGAGGGTCGGCGGGGTGCCGTAGCCCTCGGCGAGCAGGCCCACTTCCTCACGCGTCGAATAGCTGTAGGGCCCGATCATCCTGCCCATGCCACGGCGGCGCGCCCAGTTCTCCGCGGTTTCCAGCAGTGCACCGGCCACGTCCTCTTGATCGGTACTCTCGAAATGCCCGAAGAAGCCACAGTCGCCGTACCGCTTGACGTACTCGGAGTCGATACTGGCCGAGATCCGCCCGACGGGCCTATCACCCTGGTAGGCAACGAAGTTGGCGACGTCGACCTCGCGATGCAGCGGGTTCTTCCTGGCGTCCATCTTGGTCCGCATGCCCCGGCGCAACACCGGCCGCCACCGGGCATCTCCGCGGTACAGGCCCCATGGGAGGTCCACGAACCGGCTGGCTTCCGCGTGGGAGGTGACCTCACGGACGACCAGCGATGTCTTCAGATCACTTGGCACGAACGATTCCCAGGTCGTACGCCAGCTCCGGGTTGCCCTTGCTCTTCCAGAGCGCCCCGTCCATGTAGAAGTGGTGCAGCACGAACATCAGCGGAACCGCGAAGATGACGGTGTCCAACTGTCCGGCGAGGATGCCCAGCAACGCCAGGCCCGCGACGTAGAGCGGAAGTGCCTTACGCGTCGAGAGCCGGGCCAGCAGCAGCTTCTTCTCGCCGGGGTCGGTCGAGGCAGCGAACCGGGTGTTGTTCCTGGTCCAGTTGATCAAGTGATACTGCAGGCTGTGGGTGGTCGTCGCGATCAGGATGAGCGCGAACAGGTCCGACACCAGCAGGTAGGACAAGTTGTACGACAGCGCCGCGATGATGAACGTGGCCACGGCCATCGGAGGCAGCGCCGTCTGCCCGTCGCGCCGCAGCTTGACCTGTTCGGCGACCGCCAAGACGAGCAACACCGCGGCGACCGCGTACGCGGCGACGATGAGCACTTCGGGAATGGGCGGTACCGGCACGCTCAGGTTCGAGAACGGCAGCCGGTGGCCGAACACCTCGTACTCGGAGAAGTGCAGCCCATGGCTCGCCCGGTAGAGAACCGGAGCCAGACAGGCGGCATACAGCGCGTACTTGAGCCGGCTCCGGGGGCCCTTGTATCCGTTCTTCGCGGCGTAGATGTTCATGATGCCGAAGTGCTGCTTGAGAACGTGGAAGACCTGCCAGTACGCCCAGATTGCCAACAGCGGCACCAACCACCCGCCGAACCAGAGCACGCCCACGATCGCGGCGACGACAGCGAAGCTCAGCACGTAATGCAACCGGTACCGGGACCGTTCCCGCGGATCGAGCCACACGCGCACCGTCGTGGTCAACACGTGCGGGAGGTCGGACAGCAACGAAAATGCCACCGCTCCAACAAGAAACACACCCTTGTGACTTTCGGCGGCGAACAGGATCGCCGAAAGCAATGCTCCCAGACCGAATACGAAGTAGATGTCGACTCGGCGACTGACGAACCATCCGGGCTGATGTTCGCCGTCTTTCAGTCGCGGTTGCTGAGTGTCCGCGGCGGTCCCGGCCGTCCCGACGGGCGTTCCAGCGGTCATCGCAACCCCCTCCTCGCGGCCGCAGAACCGGCCCTAGATGAAAATGGTTATCGTTATCGGCATAACGTAGGGTGAGCGTCGCCCGCTGTCAACGCCGATTTCATTTGGACCACCGGAATGTGGCGACGGACACAACGCTCCGGTAAAAGCCTGCCCGGCACAGAGATTCGACGAGGAACCCACCGTGACCGCAACAACTGACGACGACACCACTACTCCGGTCGACGACGAAAAACCCGCCAGCGGTCGGCGGCGTCGGCTGCTCGTGGCAGCCGGCGGGGCGGTCCTCATCGCGGCCACCGCAACGTCGGCGTCACTGGGCTGGCAGGTCTGGCACCTCCGGAAACTCGACGCCGCGGGCAGCCAGGCGCGGGCGGCGGCCACGTCCTACGCCGAGGTGCTGACGAGCATCGACAGCAGCAAGGTCGACGAGAATTTCACCCGCATCCTGGACGGCGCCACCGGTGAGTTCAAGGACATGTACGCGCAGTCGAGCGTTCGACTGCGCCAGCTTCTCGTCGACAACAAGGCGGCGGCCCACGGCATGGTGGTCGAATCAGCCGTCAAATCAGCCTCGGACGACACAGTCGAAGTGCTGTTGTTCGTCGATCAGTCGGTGAGCAACGCCACCATGCCCGAGCCCCGGCTGGACCGCAGCAGGATCAGGATGACCATGAAGAAGATCGACGGACGTTGGCTGGCAAGCAAAGTAGAGCTGTCGTGATGCGGACACACCAATGTTCGGCGCTACCGGAGATGATCCAGCAGGGCACCTCTCCGCCGAAATAGTGGTCGTGCCGGTGCTCGAGTAACTCACTGTCGTCGACGTCGTCGGGATGAAAGCCGATTTGGCGACACGGTGCTGCAGACCGTGCGTCATCTCCTGACCGATGAAGCCCGCGACCTGGACCTTGAGCCATGAGTCCTCGATCTCGTCGCGGTAGCGGCGGACGGATTGGATGAAATCCTACGTGTGGCAGCTACTTTCAACGCGCAGCCGGAACGGACATTCCCCATCTCGACCCCTTCGCAACAGTGCCGCCCACCCGAGGCTTATTGAAAATGATTTTCGACAAGCCGTGTTCCGCACTGTAGCGTGAACCCGATCAGTTGAAAACGATTTTCAACTGCTGCAAGGCCGCGCCGGCCCCATGGAAAGGTGTTCGCATGTCGCAGCAGGTCTACACCTGCGAACCATTCACCGTCGCTCTCTGCATGCACTGCCCGTCGTCCGATCCCGGATCGCCGCTGTTCCGCATGCTGCGGGACGTCGTACGGAACTGCCCGCACGGAATTTTGGTGAGCACCCAATGCCTGTTGGGTACGTTCACCTGCGCGACCAGGGGCGCCGACCCCAACCCGGTACTGGTCCTGCAGCCCTGCTCGACGGACCGGGCTCCCAGCGCGGCCGCGATCTGGATCGGGCCGATCGTGGACGAAGCCGACGCGCGGGGTGCCTGCGGCTGGATCGCAGCGGGGCAGTGGGACCGCTCAAATTTGCCGGAGCGTCTACGAGCCGATCGGAGCCTGATCCGGGTGAGCGCTCACAACTGAGCGCCTTGCCGCGGCTGGTCGAGCTCGTAGCGGATCAGCCGGGCGCTGTTGGCCACCACGGCCACCGACGATGCGTTGTGCAGGACCGCGGCAAGCACGGGCGAGAGCGCGCCGCCGGCACCGACGAGCAGACCGATGGCATTCACCGCGATCGACATCGCGTAGTTCTGCTGAATCACATCGACCGCTCGACCCCCCAGTGCCCGCACGTCGAGCAGTCGTCGCAAGTCGTCACTGGCCAGCGCCACGTCGGCGGTCTCGACCGCCACATCGGTGCCGCCGAGCCCCATGGCGATGCCGATATCGGCCGCGGCAAGTGCCGGCGCGTCGTTGACGCCGTCACCGATGACAGCGACGGTGTGGCCCTCACCGTGCAGCTCACGCACCACGGCCAGCTTGTCCTCCGGCATCACCTCGGCGCGCCATTCGGTGATGCCGAGCTCCTCGGCGACGGCTGCGGCGGCATCGGGATGGTCACCGGTCAGCATCACCATGCGGCGCACACCGGTAGCCCGCAATGCCTGCAACACCCCGATGGCCTCGGGCCGGATCTCGTCACGTAAACCGATGAGGCCGACCAGTTTTCCGTCGACGGCCAACAGCAACGGCGTCTCGGCACTGCGCCGGAGCTTGTCCACCCACTCCGAGGCACGTTTGGTCACCCGGACCTTCTCCTGCGCCAGCAGCGAAGGACTGCCCAGCAGCAGTGTTCGTCCGTCGGCCCGGGTGCGCATCCCCAGTCCGACGAGCACCTCGCACTCCTCGTGTGGAGGTATTTCGATGTGCCGCTCCTTGGTCGACCGGAGCACCGCGTCGGCGAGCGGGTGACGGGCGTGGATTTCCGAGCTGGCCGCATATGCCAACACCTGTTCTGGTTCCCAGTCCTTGTGGAAGGCAACCACATTGGTGACAATCGGACGCCCGATGGTCAACGTGCCGGTCTTGTCGAAGACGACGGCGTCCACGCGGCCGGCCTCCTCGAGGTGCGAGCCACCCTTGATCAGGATGCCGCGCCGGGCACCGTTGCCGATGGCGGCACTGATGGCAGTCGGGGTCGCCAATCCCACCGCGCACGGACAGGCGACCAACAGCATCGTCATCGCGCGGCGCACGTCCCTGGTGACCACCAGCGTCAGGGCCGACAACAGGAACGACGCGGGGACGAAGCGTCGCGAAAAGGTCTCACCGACAGTCTGAATGGGCGCCCGGTGATGCTGGGCTTCCTCGACGCGGGTGATGATCCGGCCGATGGTGGTGTGCCGCCCGACCGCCTCGGCGGTGATCACCAGTTTCCCGCGGACCACAACCGAGCCCGCGTACACCTTGGCCCCGGCCGTGACGGCGACGGGCAGGTTCTCGCCGGTGATCGCCGACTGATCGACGATGGCCTCACCGTCGCTGACCACGCCGTCGACCGCGATCGCGACCTGCTCGTGCACCACGACCTCGTCACCGACCCGCAACCCGTCCACGGGAACCTCGACCTCGGTGCCGTCGGCCAGACGCAGCCACACTGTGTCCTGAGTTCCCTGCAACAGGTTGGCGATCGCCCGCCGGGTCCGCCTCAGCGTGAGATCCTGCAGATATTCACCGATGTTGAGCAGCCACAAGACGGTCAGCGCTACGACGTTCTCCCTCAGCACGAGGCTTGCCACGGTGGCGGCCGAGACCAGGACATCGGTGCCCGCGCTGCGGTTTCCGGTCAACGTGCGCAGCGCACCGCGCAGGAACGGATAGCCCGTGAAGATCGTGGCCCCCGTCGCGAACATCCGACTGGTCGGTCCGAGCAACGGCGGCCTGGCGAAGGCATAACGACGAACACCGAGCAGCACCAGGGCGAGAGCGCCGATGGCCATCCGCAGAATGTCGGCGTTGTGGATGTCGGCCGAACGTGGCGTCCGGACCGGCACCAGGTGTCGCGCCACCTCTGCGGCGCTCGATATCGCCGCCATCACCGCGTCGCGGTCGCACCGCTTCGGCGAGTACCAAACCACCACAGAGGCGGTCCGCGGATAAGCGTGCACGGCCCGCACGCCCGCCACCTGGTCGACCGAGTCCTCTATCGCGACGGCGCGGAGTGCGTCCCCGCGAAACCACGGCGCGTGCACGCGCATCCGGCCCGCGGCGTCGGATACGACCTCTGACGTGGCCACGACACTCAGTGATCGTGCGAATGCCCGGCGTCGGCGACGGCGGGCGGCGGCACTTCCTCACCGATCCGTTCCCGCGCCTCGGCCATCACATCGGCGACCTTGAGCCGGGCCGACTCGGCGCTTTCTTCGGCTTTGCGGGCGCCGCGCAACGCCCATGCCGTCGTCGTCACCGCGGCTTCCCGAATGGGCGCCTTGGCCACCGCCTTACGTAGGCCGTCGTACGCCGCCACCCCGACCGCGCCGGTGACGACCGTTGTCGCTGCCTTCGCCAGCAAGCCATGCCACACCATCTACCCAGCCTAGCCCCACCGAATGAAAATGATAGTCATTTGCGTGCCGCACAGCCCGGTCCCAACCATGGCTGGCATCATGTCCGCCGTGGCCACGACTTCGGCAGCACTCCGGTGGCGGCCGACATCCATGCAAGTGCTGGTAGTCGGTGTCATCGTGCTGGCCCTGGCCGGCAACGCGCTGCGCGGTTTCGTGGACGGCACACCGGATGTCGCGACGGCGGCCACCGTGTTCTGCGGTGTGTTCGTGCAGGCGCTGCCGTTTCTGGCACTCGGAGTGATCATCAGCGGACTGATCGCGGTTTTCGTCACGCCGGACCGCCTGGCCAGATGGCTGCCGAAACGTACCGGCGCGGCGATCCTGGCGGCGGGCATCGGAGGCGCGGCTCTGCCTGGGTGTGAATGCGGTTCGGTTCCGGTGGCGCGCAGGCTTTTCGGCGACGGCGCCCAAGGTGGCGCGGTGGGCGCCGCGGCGCTGACGTTCATGCTCGCGGCACCTGCCGTCAATCCCGTCGTGTTGGTAGCGACGGCCGTCGCGTTCCCCGGCCACCCCGAAATGGTGGCCGCCCGGTGCGCGGCATCGCTGCTGACCGCGCTGATCATGGGTGCGCTGTGGGCCAGGTTCGGCAGCCCGGCGTGGATCACCCGACGCTTACCCAAGCCCCGGCACGGTGAAGGCTCCAAGTGGATGGTGTTCACCGAGGCGGCCCGCCACGACTTCCTCTCGGCAGCGTCCTACCTGGTCATCGGCGCGGCGGCCGCGGCCGCGCTGCACGTGCTGGTGCCGACCTGGGTCTACGAGCACCTGGCCGGCCAGCTGATCCTCGGCGTGATCACCATGGCGGTGCTGGCCGTCGTGCTGGCACTATGTTCGGAGGCCGACGCGTTCGTCGCGGCCAGCCTCACCATGCTGCCGCTGCTGCCGAGGCTGGTGTTTCTGGTCGTCGGCCCGGCCGTCGACATCAAGCTGTTCGCGATGCAGGCCGGGATGTTCGGCCGGCCCTTCGCCAATCGGTTCGCACCCGCGACCTTTCTGGTCGCCACCGTCGCCGCGACCGGTGTGGGATTGCTGATCGTCGGTACGCAGTGAGCCGGGAAACCGAGAATGCGCTGTTGCTGCTGATCGGAGTCAGCACCGGCATCGTCACCCTCACCGGTGCTTTCACCCGTTACGTGAAGCCATCGCTGCTTCCCTATCTCGCGGCCACCTCTCTGCTCTTGATCCTGCTGGCATTGGCATCGATCGTGGCCGACATCAGGCACGGCGGCGACGAGCAACACGCCCACCACGACCATGCCCACCGGCGTGGCACCACCTGGCTGTTGCTCATCCCGATCGCCCTGCTGGCGTTCGTGGTGCCACCGGCGATACGTCCGCAGGCCGCGTCGGTGGCCGAGGTGTCCACTGACGTTCTGCGGCGGCCTTTTCCGCCTCTACCCGATGACCGCGCACCGGAAATCGCCTTGCCCGACTTGCTGATCCGCGTCGCGCAGGACAGTGCCGGCACGCTCGACAACCGCACGGTCACGGTGTCCGGTTTCACGATGCGCGACGGTGACCGGACGGATCTGACCCGGGTGGTGATCATCTGTTGCGCAGCCGACGCCCAACTCGCCCGTATTCACCTTTCGGGGCCGGCCGCCGCCCAGTTGACCGGCTATCCGGACAACACGTGGATCAAGGTGGAGGGCACGATCCCTGCCGGGCAGAGCGATTCGAGCCGTAGCACCATCCCGACGATGACGGCGTTGAGCGCAGTGCGCACCGACCCACCCGAGCGCCCATACGCCTAGCGGAGTCATACCGGCTTCCCCGATCCGCAGTCGCCCGTAAACGGATCGCCTCAGCGGGCGTTGGTGACCGGCAACAGCGCCATCTCCCTGGCGTTCTTGATCGCCGTGGCGACCTGACGTTGCTGTTGCGGGGTGAGCCCGGTGATTCGTCGTGATCTGATCTTGCCGCGCTCACTGATGAACGTGCGTAAGAGTTGGACGTCCTTGTAGTCCACCTGCGTCACGCCGAGCGCGGTGAGCTGGTTGCGCCTCGGCTTCTTCAGTTCGGTTGCCGGAGGGCGCTTCCGGGGATTTTTCTTCGTCATCACCAACTCGACTTCCGCACCCCGGGCAACTCTCCGCGGTGCGCCAACTGCCGCACCCGAACTCGGGACAAACCGAACTTGCGCAAGTGACCTCTGGGCCGGCCGTCGACGGCGTCACGATTACGCAGCCGCACGGGGCTCGAGTCGCGGGGTAACCGTTGCAACGCCGAGACGGCCGTGGCCTTCTCCTCGCGCGTGCTCAGCGGATTCCGGATGATCTCCTTGAGGTCGGCCCGGCGTTCGGCGTAGCGCGCCACCAGTTCGCGGCGCTTCTCGTTCTTGACGATCTTGGACCTCTTGGCCATCAGCGCTCCTCGCGGAAGTCGACGTGCTTGCGGATCACCGGGTCGTACTTGCGCAGCACGATCCGGTCCGGGTCGTTGCGGCGGTTCTTGCGGGTGACGTAGGTGTAGCCGGTGCCGGCCGTCGACTTCAGTTTGACGATGGGCCGAATGTCGGTGCGGGCCATCAGATCTTCTCCCCCCGACTGCGCAGACGTGCCACGACCGCCTCGATACCGTCGCGGTCGATCACTTTGATTCCCTTGGCGCTCACCCGAAGCCGGATCCGGCGCCCCTCGGACGGCAGGTAATACGTCTTGTTCTGGATGTTCGGGTTCCAGCGCCGGCTACTCCGCTTGTGCGAATGCGACACCGTGTTGCCGAATCCGGGCATGCGCCCGGTGACCTGACAGTGGGCTGACATGAGCCTCCTTCGAATGGGGTAACGTGACTTAAACATAATGATAATCGTTTTCAATAGCTAGTTGGGAGGCGAGATGCGCACCCCTGTCGTGCTGGTCGCCGGTCAAGGCGACGTCGATGGTGTGGCCGCCGAGTTGAGTCGCAGACCTGGCACCGCCCTGGTCCGTCACACCTTTGACGGCCAGGTGGTCCTGCGGTCGGTCACCGCCGACAACGGAACATCACAGTGGCCCTTGGAACTGGCCCATGGCTGCGTGTCGTGCACGATCCGGGACGACCTGCTGGTGCTCCTGCGTCGCCTGCACCGGCGCAGCGACGTCACCCGCATCGTGGTGGCCCTGATGGGCTGGCTCGAACCCGAACCGGTGTGCTGGGCCATAGAGAACATCCGCGTGCACGTCGGGCCCGGGTACATCGACGGACCGGCCTCCCGCGATGTCAGCATCGAGGCGGTCATCACCTGCGTGGACACCGAATTCTGGCTACCTCAGGCCATCGGTGAAGACGAACTGGCCGACGGACGCACCGTCGCCCAGGTGGTCGTCGGCCAGGCCGAGTTCGCCGACGTGCTGGTCCTCACCGAACCCGACGCCACCGCGCTGGCGGTGTTACGCCGGCTTGTCCCTCGTGCCCGCCTCACCGTCGGCACCGAGCGCGTGGAACTCGCACTGGCGCATCTCGAATCCGACAGCCGGCGTGGTCGTATCGCCTCACCACACGACCCGCTGCTGGCGGGCGAGCCACCACTGGAACCCGACGGCGAGGTAGGCCTGCTGGAGTTCACCGCGAGCAGCCCGTTCCACCCGCTGCGACTGCACGCCGCCATCGACCTGCTGCTCGACGGAGTGGTGCGCGCCCGCGGCCGGGCCTGGCTGGCGAACCGCCCGGATGACGTGATGTGGATCGAATCTGCCGGTGGTGGACTGCATTTCAGCAATGCCGGGCGATGGCTGGCCGCCATGGAACCCAGTGAGAGGGCCTACGTCGACCCCGAACGGCTGGCGATGGCCGCGATCGACTGGGACAGCGACTTCGGTGACCGCCACGTGTCTTTGACCGTATTGGTGTGCGGCGCCCGTCCGGACGAGATCCACGCCGCGCTCCGCGGCGCCCTGCTCACCGACGAAGAACTCGCCCATCCCGCCACGTGGGCCCACTTTCCCGACCCGTTCGGCGACTGGCACGAGGATCCGTGCGACGACCAGGCCGGTGCCGACGAACCGGTGATTCCCGGCCACCATGAAGGAGGACAACCATGAAACCGAGCATCCATCCCGACTACCACCCCGTGGTGTTTCAGGACGCCGCGACCGGCACGCAGTTTCTGACCCGGTCGACGGCCACCAGCGAGCGCACCATCGACTGGCCCACTGCCGACGGCGTCGTGAGCTACCCGCTGATCGTCGTCGACGTCACCAGCGATTCCCATCCCTTCTGGACCGGCTCGGCCCGGCACATCGACTCGGCCGGCCAGGTGGAGAAGTTCCGTCGTCGCTACGGCTAGGAGCCGGCTCTAGGGTGGGTCCATGCGGCTCAAGCCCGGCAGACCCGACCTCGCGCCGTACGCGCGGTTCTTCGACGTGCCGTCGGGCACACCACAATCCCCGGTCACGGTCACCTGGGCCGGGGTCAGCACACTGCTGGTCGACGACGGCACCTCGGCGATCCTGACCGACGGCTTCTTTTCCAGACCGCCGCTGGGACGAGTCGTCCTGCGCAAGCTGGCACCGTCCCTACCGCGCATCGACGGCTGCCTGGCCCGGCTCGGGATCGACAAGCTCGAAGCCGTGCTGCCCGTGCACACCCACTTCGACCACGCCATGGATTCCGCCGTCGTGGCCGAGCGCACCGGCGCCCGACTGGTGGGCGGCACCTCTACCGCGCAGGTCGGCGTCGGGCATGGCCTGGCCCCGGACCGGATCGTCACCGTCACCCCAGGAGAAGCCGTGTCTCTCGGCGCCTACGAGGTCACGCTGTTCGAGTCCGAACACTGCCCGCCGGACCGGTTTCCCGGCGACATCACCGAACCCGTCATGCCCCCGGTCAAGGTCTCGGCCTATCGGTGCGGCGAGGCCTGGTCGACGCTCGTGCATCATCAGCCCAGCGGCCGCCGCGTGCTGATCGTCGGCAGCGCCGGAGCGGTGCCGGGCGCGTTGGACGGGCAACGCGCCGACGTGGTCTATCTCGGCGTCGGCCAACTCGGCCTGCAACCCGAGCAGTACCTGATCGACTATTGGACCCACACCGTGCGTGCGGTCGGGGCACGGCGGGTGGTCCTGATCCACTGGGACGACTTCTTCCGCCCGCTGCACGAACCGTTGCGCGCCTTGCCTTTCGCGGGTGACGACCTGGACGTCTCGATGCAGGTGCTCACCCGACTCGCCGACGTCGACCAGGTGCGCCTGCACCTGCCGACGCTGTGGGATCGGGCCGACCCCTGGCGCTGATCCTGGCGCTCATCGCGCTGGCCATCGTGTTGGCCTTCGCGCTGGCGCGCCCCAACGGCTGGCCCGAAGCGGTCGCGGCGGTACCCGCGGCCGGATTGCTGATCGCGCTCGGGGTGATCTCAGGTCCCGACGCATTGGCCGAAGTGAACCGCCTACTGCCGGTGGTCGGCTTTCTGGCGGCGGTGCTGGTGCTGGCGCACCTGTGCGACGACGAGGGACTGTTCCACGCCGCGGGCACCGTGATGGCCCGCGCCAGCCGAGGCGATCCCCGGCGCCTACTGACCCGGGTGTTCGTCATCGGCGCGACGACGACCGCGGTGCTGAGCCTGGACGCCACCGTCGTGCTGCTGACCCCGGTGGTGCTCGCCACGGCGCGCACACTGTCGATACCGTCGCGGCCGCATGCCTATGCCAGCGCGCATCTGGCCAACACCGCCTCCCTGCTGTTTCCGGTGTCGAACCTGACCAACCTGCTGGCGTTCGCCATGGCCGGGCTTTCCTTCGTCCAGTTCAGCGCCGTGATGGCACTGCCCTGGCTGGCGGCCATCGCCGTCGAGTTCGTGTTGCTGCGCCTGCTTTTCCGCCGAGAACTGAGCCGCCCGGCCGCCGAGATCACCCCGCCCCCGTCCGAGATCCCGGTGTTCGTTCTCGCCGTACTGGGCCTGACATTGGCGGGTTTCGTCGTCACGTCGGCCTTCGACGTGTCCCCGGCGTGGGCGGCGCTGGGCGGGGCCCTCGTTCTCGGCGTGCGCAGCCTGGCCCAGCGCCGCAGCACCATTGGCGGCATCGCGCGTGCCGTCAACCTGCCGTTCCTGGCGTTCGTCCTGTGCCTGGGTGTGGTGGTGGACGCGGTAGTGCGCAACGGACTCGACGGCATCATGCGCGACATGCTTCCGATGGGTGGTTCGTTACCGGAGCTGCTGGCGCTCGCCGCCATCGCGGCAGTGCTGGCCAATCTGGTCAACAACCTGCCGGCGGTACTCGTGCTGCTGCCGTTGGTGGCCGCCGCCGGACCCGCCGCGGTGCTGGCCGTGCTGATCGGGGTCAACGTGGGCCCCAATCTGACCTACGTCGGATCGTTGTCAAACCTGTTGTGGCGCAGGGTTGTCCATCGCGACGGCCTGCCCGCCAAAGCCACGGAGTTCAGCTGGATCGGACTGGCGACGGTGCCGCTCACCCTGGTGGCGAGTGTGCTGGCGCTGTGGGTCGGCCTGCGCATTTTCCTCTGACGAGAAGACGCAAAACTGCCTATTTCGGAAGGATTTTGGGCAGTTTTATGTCTGCTCGCGGTGGGGACTAGAGGCTTCGGCGCTGGCGGGCGATCTCGGCGAGCACCACACCGGCAGCCACCGAGGCGTTCAACGACTCCGTCGGTCCGGCCATCGGGATCGAGACCACCGCATCGCAGTTCTCGCGCACGAGCCGTGACAGACCCTTGCCCTCCGAACCGACCACCACGACCATCGGCCCGGAGCCCTCGAGCTCGTCCAGCGTGGTGTCGCCCCCGGCATCCAGGCCGACCACCTGTACGCCGGCGTCAGCCCAACTCTTCAGCGTGCGAGTCAGATTCGTCGCCCGCGCCACCGGGGTACGGGCCGCGGCGCCGGCGCTGGTGCGCCAGGCCACCGCGGTCACCGAGGCCGAACGGCGCTGCGGGATGACCACACCGTGACCGCCGAATGCAGCCACCGAGCGCACGATGGCACCGAGGTTGCGCGGATCGGAGATGTTGTCCAGTGCCACCAGCAGCGCGGGCTCCCCGGAATCGCGGGCAGCCTTCAGCAGGTCGTCGGGATGCGCGTAGTCGTAGGGCGGCACCTGAAGCGCCAGGCCCTGGTGCAACGCGTTGTTGCTCATCCGGTCCAGATCGTGGCGCTGCACCTCGAGGATCGAGATACCGCGGTCGGCAGCGATCTGGACGGATTCGGTGAGCCGCTCGTCGGCCTCGGTGCCCAGCGCGACGTAGAGCGCGGTCGCGGGCACCTTGGCCCGCAGGCACTCCACCACCGGGTTTCGGCCCAGCACCAACTCGGTGTCGTCGGTCTTGCGGTGCCTGCCCTGCGCCTGACGCGCCGCCTTGGCGGCTTTCTTGGCAGCCGGGTGGTGCGGACGTTGCTCTGCGCGCGGCGTGGCCCCCCGGCCCTCCAGACCGCGGCGACGTACGCCGCCGGACCCGACCGTGGGCCCCTTCTTCGTCCCCGGCTTGCGCACTGCGCCGCGCCGCTGCGAATTCCCGGCCATCTACGCTCCGTTCCCGTCCACCAGCGCCCACTGCGGACCGTCAGCGGTGTCGGTGACCTCGATGCCGGCCGCCTTGAGCCGATCTCGGATGGCGTCGGCCGCCGCCCAGTCACGATTGGTCCGGGCCTCGGCCCGGCCGGCCAGCGCCCACTGCACCAGTTCGTCCACGGCAGCCAACGCGGCCGAGGTCTCGTCGCGGGATTCCCAGCGCTCGTCGAGCGGATCGCAGCCCAGGATGCCCATCATCGCCCGAATCGACGTGGCCCGTGCCATCGCGCCGTCGTGATCACCGGCATCCAACGCGCGGTTGCCCTCGGCGCGGGCGGCGTGCACCTCGGCCAGCGCCATCGGGACCGCGAGGTCGTCGTTGAGCGCGGCGGCGAACTTCGGGGTCCAGTCGCCCACGGCGACGGCACCGACCCGGTTGCGTACCCGGTGCAGGAAGTCCTCGATGCCGCTGTAGGCCTTCACCGCATCCTGCAGGGCGTTCTCGGAGAACTCCAGCATCGACCGGTAGTGCGCGCTGCCCAGGTAGTAGCGCAGTTCGGCAGCCCGAACCCGTTGCAGCACAGCCGGAATCGAGAGCACGTTGCCCAGCGACTTGCTCATCTTCTCGCCGCCCATGGTGACCCAGCCGTTGTGCAGCCAGTACCGGGCGAAACCGTCACCGACTGCCTTCGCCTGGGCGATCTCGTTCTCGTGATGCGGGAAGACCAGGTCCATCCCGCCGGCATGGATGTCGAACTCCGCACCCAGATAGGCCTCGCACATCGCCACGCACTCCGTGTGCCAGCCGGGCCGACCCCGGCCCCAGGGCGTCGGCCACGACGGCTCACCGGGCTTGGCGCCCTTCCACAGGGTGAAGTCGCGCTGATCGCGCTTGTCCGTGGCCACCCCCTCGCCCTGATGCACATCGTCGATCCGGTGGCCGGACAGCGCTCCGTACTCGGGCAGGCTCAGCACGTCGAAGTACACGTCCCCGCCCTGGGCGTAGGCATGGCCCCGCTCGATCAGCCGGTCGATGAGCTCGACCATCTGGGTGATGTGGCCGGCGGCCCGCGGCTCAGCCGACGGCGGAAGCACGCCCAGCGCGTCGTACGCGGCGCTGAACGCCCGCTCGTACGTCGCGGCCCACTCCCACCACGGCCGGCCGGCGTCAGCCGCCTTGTTGAGGATCTTGTCGTCGATGTCGGTGACGTTGCGGATGAACGCAACGTCATACCCATTGGCGGTCAGCCAGCGGCGCAACACGTCGAACGCGACTCCGCTACGGACATGACCGATATGCGGCAAGCCCTGGACGGTGGCACCGCACAGGTAGATCGAAGCGTGCCCCGGCCGCAGCGGTACGAAATCTCGTACGGCACCCGCCATGGTGTCGTACAGCCGCAAATCGGAGGCAGACCCCGACGCGACGGCTTGAGCGCGATCGGTCACGACGTGCCAGCTTACCGGCCTATTCGGCAGGAACCACCAAAGCGCTGGCTATCGCGGCCAATCCTTCACCCCGGCCGGTCAACCCGAGCCCGTCCGTGGTGGTGGCCGACACCGACACCGGCGCCCCGATCAGCTCGGTGAGAAGCCGCTGGGCCTCGTCCCGGCGCGGCCCGATCTTGGGCCGGTTTCCGATCACCTGCACCGTGGCGTTGCCGATCTCGAAGCCTGCGGCCTGCACCAGCCCGCGGACGTGACGCAACATGTCGGCGCCGGTCACGCCGCGCCATTCCGGCCGGTCGGTGCCGAAGACGCCACCGAGGTCACCGAGCCCGGCCGCGCTGAGCAGCGCATCACACAAGGCGTGCGCGGCCACGTCGCCGTCGGAATGGCCCGCGCAGCCGTCTGCGCCCTCGAATTCCAAGCACAGCAGCCGACAAGGCCGCCCCGGCTCGATCGGATGGACGTCGGTTCCCAGGCCGACCCTTGGAATCAACATGGAATCAACATGCGATCGTCATGCCCCGCGCGCCAACACAGCCTCGGCGAGCACCAGGTCCAAGGGAGTGGTGATCTTGAAGGCCAACGGGTCGCCCTCGACGATCTGCACGGGAGTGCCGATCTGTTCGACCAGGGAGGCGTCGTCGGTCACCGCACCCGTACCGGCTCGTTGATAGGCGCGGCGCAACACGTCGGCACGGAAACCCTGTGGCGTCTGGACGGCCCGGAGACCGGCCCGCTCGGGCGTGCCCAACACCGCGCCGTTGGCGTCGACCGCCTTGATGGTGTCGGCCAGTGGCAGGCCGGGGACGACGGCAGCGTGGCCGTCCGCCAGCCCCGCGACCACCCGACTGATCAGGCTCGCCGGCGTCAGCGCCCGTGCGGCGTCATGAACGAGTACGAAATCCGCGTCATCGGCGGCGGCCAGAGCCAACGCCACTGACTCGGTCCGGTCCGGTCCCCCGGCCACGATCTGTGCCCGCGCGCCGAAGACCAACATGGCCTCGTCGGTACGCGCCGGCGGCACCGCGACCACGACCCGGTCTATCACCCCGGAGCCCAGCAGCCCGTCGAGAGCATGCTCCAGCAGGGGTTTGTCCCCCAGATTGACGAATGCTTTCGGCCTGCCCGCGCCGAGCCGCTCACCAGAGCCGGCGGCCGGGACGACCGCGACAGTTGTTGCCACGACGCGTCAGGACGCGGCAGCCAGAACCTCGTCGAGGATGGTCTCCGCCTTGGCGTCATCGGTGTTCTCGGCCAACGCAAGCTCGCCCACCAGAATCTGCCGAGCCTTCGCCAGCATTCGCTTCTCACCCGCGGAAAGACCGCGTTCCTGATCCCGACGCCACAGATCGCGAACCACCTCGGCAACCTTGTTCACGTCACCGGAGGCCAGCTTCTCCAGATTGGCCTTGTAGCGGCGCGACCAGTTGGTCGGCTCTTCGGTGTGCGGCGCACGCAACACCTGGAAAACCTTGTCGAGGCCTTCCTGGCCCACGACGTCGCGGACACCGACATACTCGGCATTATCTGCGGGCACTCGAACGGTCAGATCCCCCTGGGAGACCTTCAGGACGAGATATTCCTTCTGCTCGCCTTTGATCGTCCGGGTTTCGATCGCCTCGATCAACGCAGCACCGTGGTGTGGATAGACGACGGTGTCTCCGACCTTGAAAATCATCTGATTCGAGCCCCTTTCGCTAGTCCATCCTAACACGGGCCGCGATCACGTGCGCACCAACTATGCAGGTCAGGGGCACCGCAGGTGAAGAGCAGGGGTTGACACGGTGACGAAACCGTGCAACCGCGGTGGCCGTCGGCGGGCTGAAACGGACCGCCCCGCAAAGACGTTGTGCGCGTGTCACACCCGTGGAACGGCCATCCGGAGGGCGTCGAACCGGGCACCCGAGCAGCCGTCTGGAAGCCCTCGCATTCCACCCGCGACACTCACCTACTACTCTGCATAGTCGAAGTACGCCGACCCAGCTCAGGAGGCTTGAGTGAACCGCTTCGCAATGCGCGCCTCGACCGGTCTGGCCGCATGTGGCCTGACCGCAGCCGTTCTCACCGGCTGCAGCGCCGGGCAGGTCTCCCAGACGGCGACGCAGGAGCCCGCCGTCAACGGCGTCAACGCACAGGTGGGCGAGATCGCCCTGCGCAACGTGCACCTGCGTGCCCCGCAGCAGAAGGACTACGTCGAGCCGGGCTCCGAAGCCGAACTGCTGTTCGTCGCGGCCAACGGTTCCACCGAGGCGCCGAACAAGCTCATCTCGATCACGTCCAATGTCGGCGACGTCGCACTGACGGGCGACCAGACGGTCCCGGCCGGCGGCACCCTCGTCGTCGGCGAGCCCGACGGCCAGCTCAAGCCTCTGGAGGAAACCGAGGCCGCCGATGGCGCCACCGCCAAGGTGACGCTGTCCAAGCCGGTGTCGAACGGCCTGCTCTACGACTTCACGTTCAAGTTCTCCAACGGTGAGACCACCGTGGCCGTGCCGATCTCGGCCGGTGAGGCACCCCGCCGGAACAAGGCCGGAGAGTCCCCCGAAGAGGCTGCCGAGGCCGGCGGCGAGGGCGGCCACCACTAGTCGCCGAGGGTTTTCCCTGAGGCTGCGTATCCCGACCGGCTGCGCCTGACTGTCGATGTCGGCGCCAACCGTTACTGTCGCTGCGTGGCCGGTTCGAAAGTACGTTCGCAATACCGCTGCTCGGAATGTCAGCACACCACCCCGAAATGGGTGGGCCGCTGCGCCAACTGCGGCACGTGGGGAACGGTCGACGAGGTAGCCGTACTCGCTTCTGTGGGCGGTGCGGCCCGCCGCTCGGTGGCCCCGACGTCCCCCGCGGTGCCGATCACCTCGATCGATCCGGGCATCACCCGCCATTACGCGACCGGGGTCACCGAACTGGACCGGGTTCTCGGCGGCGGCCTGGTGGCCGGTTCGGTCACGCTGCTCGCCGGGGAGCCCGGCGTCGGGAAGTCCACGCTGCTGCTCGAGGTGGCCAACCGCTGGGCACACACCGGCCGCCGCGCGCTGTACCTGTCCGGGGAGGAGTCCGCGGGCCAGATCCGGTTGCGTGCCGAACGCACCGGCTGCACGCACGACAATGTCTATCTGGCAGGCGAATCCGATCTGCAGATCGCCCTCGGTCACATCGACGAGGTCAAGCCCAGCCTGGTCATCGTCGACTCGGTGCAGACCATGTCCACCACCGAGGCCGACGGCGTGACGGGCGGGGTGACGCAGGTGCGGGCGGTGACGACGGCGCTGACGGGCTACGCCAAGACCGCCGTCGGAGATCCGGCGGTGGCCATGATCCTGGTCGGTCACGTGACGAAGGACGGCGCCATTGCGGGCCCGCGGTCACTGGAGCATCTGGTCGACGTGGTGCTGCACTTCGAGGGGGATCACGCTTCGAGCCTGCGCATGGTGCGCGGGGTCAAGAATCGGTTCGGCGCCGCCGACGAGGTCGGTTGTTTTCAGATGCACGACAACGGAATCGAATGCGTCAGTGACCCGTCCGGCCTGTTCCTGGACCAGCGCCCGGCCGCCGTGCCCGGAACCGCCATCACGGTCACGCTCGATGGCAAGCGCCCCATGATCGGGGAGGTGCAGGCGCTCGTCGCCCCGCCGGTGGGGCCGCCGCGTCGCGTCGTCAGCGGCATCGATTCGGCCCGCGCGGCGATGATCGGCGCGGTGCTGCAGACCCGATGCGCCCTGCCGATCGGCAACAGCGACATCTATCTGTCCACCGTGGGCGGCATGCGGCTGACCGACCCGTCCTCCGACCTGGCCGTGGCGGTGGCGATCTCGTCGGCCTATCTCGACATCGCGTTGCCGATGAACGCGGTGGCGATCGGCGAGGTCGGTCTCGTCGGTGATCTGCGCCGGGTCACCGGCATGGACCGCAGGCTCGCCGAGGCGGCCCGGCTGGGGTTCACCATTGCCGTGGTGCCGCCCGGGGTCACCAGTGTGCCCAAGGGGCTGCGCGTCATCACCGTCGATCACATCGGGGCGGCATTACGGGCACTCAAAGACATCGCGATTGCCAGCAATCGATCCGATCACGGACAATAGCGGCCGACCCGAGGAGAGCAGATGGCCGTGAACTCCGGTGCCAGGACCAGCCGCACCGTCGTGCATCTGGCGCGGCCGACGCTACGAGAAACACTCGGGCGGCTGGCGCCCGGTACCCCACTGCGCGACGGCCTGGAACGCATCCTGCGCGGCAAGACGGGCGCGCTGATCGTGCTGGGTTACGACGACAGCGTGGAAGCCATCTGCGATGGCGGGTTCGCCCTCGACGTGCGGTATGCGCCCACCCGGCTGCGCGAGCTGTCCAAGATGGACGGCGCGGTGGTGCTGTCCAGCGACGGCAGCCGGATCGTGCGGGCGAACGTCCAGCTGGTGCCGGACCCGTCGATCCCCACCGACGAATCCGGGACCCGGCACCGCTCGGCCGAGCGCACCGCGATCCAGACCGGTTACCCGGTGATCTCGGTCAGCCATTCGATGAGCATCGTGACCGTCTACGTCGCCGGCGAGCGGCACGTGGTGCCCGATTCGGCCACCATCCTGTCCCGGGCCAACCAGACCATCGCCACGCTGGAGCGCTACAAGGGCCGGCTCGACGAGGTCAGCAAGCAGCTGTCCACCGCCGAGATCGAGGACTTCGTGACACTGCGCGACGTCATGACCGTGGTGCAGCGCCTGGAGATGGTGCGCCGGATCAGCCTGGAGATCGACGCCGACGTGGTCGAGCTCGGCACCGACGGACGCCAGCTCAAACTGCAGCTCGACGAACTGCTCGGGGACAACGAGGCCGCGCGCGAGCTGATCGTGCGCGACTACCACGCCCTTCCCGACCCACCGACCGCCGCGCAGGTGCATGCCACACTCGACGAACTCGACGCGCTGACCGACAGCGAACTGCTCGACTTCACCACGCTGGCAAGGGTTTTCGGCTACCCATCGACCGCGGAGGCCCAGGATTCGGCGATGAGTTCACGCGGCTACCGCGCCATGGCCGGCATCCCGCGCCTGCAGTTCGCCCACGTCGATCTGCTGGTCCGGTCGTTCGGCTCGCTGCAGGGGCTGCTGGCCGCCAGCGCTGATGACCTGCAGTCCGTGGACGGCATCGGTTCCATGTGGGCCCGGCACATCCGCGAGGGCCTGTCACTGCTGGCCGAGTCGACCATCGCCGACCGACTGGCCTGAGCGTCAGTTACCCGGTGCGCCCGGCGCTGCCGGCGGCGCACCCTCGACAGGCGGCCCGGGCTGCTGCGGGTTGGCCTGAGCCAGGATGAACGGCACCGGAGCCGATCTGAGATTGCCCAACTGGACCATCAGGTTGTAGGTGCCCGGCCCGATCGGCTGCCGCGGCATCGGGCACTGCGGCGCCGACCCCATACCGGTCCAGGTGACCTCGGTGGTCACCTGCTCACCCGGATTGAAGGTCTTCACCAGGGTCTCGTTGGACGGCGCGCAGTCCAGGTTCGACCACAGCCGGTTGTTGTCGAGCGAGTAAACGTAGGCGGCCAGCACCGCGGCCCCCACGTCACGCTTGCAGGCCACCAGGCCGATGTTCGTGACCACCATGGTGAACTTCGGCTGATCGCCGACGACGTACTCCGGTTGGCTGGTGATGCCCTTGACGGCAAGCGTCGAATCCGGGCAGTCGTCCCCCTCCTTGAGCAGCGGGGGCGGTGTCACCGCCGCCGTCGGCGTAGCCGTCGGCGGCGGTGCGTGCTGCGCCGGTGGCACCACCGGGGTCTTCACCTCGGGGTTCTCCCCCGGCAACGGGGTCGGTGGGGCCGCGCTGGCAGCCGGCTCTCCCGCAGGTTTTGACTCGGCACCGGAGTTACTGGTCACGATCACCGCGACGATCGCGGCAACGATCCCCACGACGACTACCGCGATTCCGATGGCCAGCGCCCGGCGCCGCCAGTAAATCTGCGAGGGCAGTGGCCCATGGGGCTCGAGATCCAACACGGGTTTCACGGTAAGCCCAGGTCATCCCTAGTTGTTCGAGGCGACCCGGCGTGTCGTCAGGCTTCGCCGATGTCGCCCAGGTGACTGCGCAGCTCCACCCGCCCATCGGCCAGGTGGTAGGTGGCGCCGACGATCGCCTGGGTGCCTGCGGCAAGCCCGTCGGCGATTGCCGCCGAGCGCAGCTTCAGCTGGGACACCGTCTCGTTGACGTGGTATTCCTCGAACTCGTCGACCCGCTTCAGACCGGCATGCCGACCCATCAGGATCGACGGGGTCACCCGCTCGACGATGTCGCGGACGTAACCGCCGGGCACCGTTCCCTCGTCGAGGGCGTTGATGGCGGCCTGGACCGCACCGCAGCTGTCGTGGCCGAGCACCACGATCAGCGGCACGTTCAGGATCGACACCGCGTATTCGATCGAACCCAGCACCGAGTTGTCGATGACATGGCCCGCGGTGCGTACCACGAACATGTCGCCGAGACCCTGGTCGAACAGCAACTCGGCGGCCACGCGGCTGTCACCGCAGCCGAACACCACGGCAGTGGGCTTCTGCCCGTTCGCCAGGCTGGCGCGGCGCGCGATGTCCTGACTGGGATGCTGCGGTTCGCCTGCCACGAAGCGGGCGTTACCGTCCTTGAGTGCTTTCCATGCGGACACTGGGTTCGAGTTGGGCATATCAACCATTCTGCATGAGCCGCCGATGAGCATCGACGCGGGCGAATTAGTAGGTTGGTATGAATCTGCCCAGCGCGACCTGCCATGGCGCCGACCAGGCGTTTCTGCGTGGCAGATCTTGGTCAGCGAGTTCATGCTGCAGCAGACACCGGTGGCCCGCGTCGAGCCGATCTGGCTGGCCTGGATCGACCGGTGGCCCACCCCGTCGGCGACCGCGGCCGCCGGGGCGGCCGAGGTGTTGCGGGCCTGGGGGAAATTGGGCTATCCACGCCGGGCCAAGCGGCTGCACGAGTGCGCCGTGGTGATCGCCGAAGAGTACGGGGACGAGGTGCCCACGGACGTCGACACCCTGCTCAGCCTGCCCGGTATCGGCGCCTACACCGCGCGGGCGGTGGCCTGCTTCGCCTACCGGGCAAGTGTTCCGGTGGTCGACACCAACGTGCGCCGGGTGGTCACGCGGGTACTGCACGGCCAGGCCGACGCCCCCGCGCGGGCCCGCGACCTCGACGACGTGGCCGCACTGCTGCCGCCGGACGCGACGGCGCCGACGTTCTCGGCCGCGCTGATGGAGTTGGGCGCGGTGGTGTGTACGTCCCGCTCACCACGGTGCGGGAACTGCCCGCTGAGCAGCTGCCGGTGGCGATCGGCCGGCTACCCCGCGGCCACCATCGCCCGCCGGGTGCAGCGGTATGCCGGCACCGACCGCCAGGTGCGCGGAAAATTGTTGGATGTCTTGCGCGCCAGCACCTCTCCGGTAACCAGGAGCCAGTTGGACGTGGCCTGGCTGTCCGATCCGGCTCAGCGTGACCGGGCGCTGGATTCCCTACTGGTCGACGGTTTGGTGGAGCAGACGGTCGATGGCCGCTTCGCGCTTGCGGGCGAAGGTGACGATGCACGCGACGCAGGAGCGCGTGCGAACTGAGGTAGGTCGGTACTCTATCCGCCCGGATTGACCCGCTGAACACTGCTTTTATGACTCGACCAGACGGGCATGCGGTGGTGTTGGGCGCGAGCATGGCGGGTGCGCTGGCCGCACGCGTACTCGCCGAGCACTACCGGACCGTCACCATCGTCGAACGCGACGACATCCCGGACACCGCCGAGAACCGGCGAGGGGTGCCGCAGGGCCGGCACGCCCATGCGCTGTTGGCCCGCAGTTCGGCGATTCTGGACGAGCTGTTCCCCGGGTTCCTCGATGAGCTCATCGCCGGCGGGGTCGGCAAGTGGGACGACGGCGATCTGTCGAAGTTGTGGATTTCGGTTGGCGGCCATTTGTTTTCGCGTTCCGGGATCGCTCCGTCGGCACCTACGCAGTACTACCCCAGCCGCGCGTTTCTGGAGTGGAGCGTGCGTCGACGGCTGGCGGCGATCGACAACATCTCGATTCTGCCCGGCCACGATGTGCGCGGGCTGACCGCCACACCCGATGGCGCCGCAGTGACCGGCGTGGTCGTGCAGGACCGCACCGAGGGGGCGCCGACCCAGCTGGCAGCCGACCTGGTGGTGGACGCCACCGGGCGCGGCTCACGCACACCGACCTTCTTGGCCGACCTCGGATATCCACGACCCCGGGAAGACGAACTCATGGTGCGGCTGGCCTATGCGAGTCAGATGCTCGCCATGTCCGCCGACGCCGTTCCCGAACACCTGGTGGCGATCTTCCCGGAACCCGGCCGCCCCACGACCTGGGCGCTGATCGGCTACGAGAACAACATCTGGATGCTCACCGAGGGCATCATGGCTGGCCTCGAACCACCCGCCAACTTCACTGAAATGTTGGACTTTGGCGAAGGTTTCGTGCCGCCACAAGCGCTCGCCGCGGTGCGCAACGCCGAACCCCTCGGCGAGGTCGCGCATTATCGGGTGCCGTCGAACCGGTGGCGCCGCTACGACAAGATGCGCAAATTCCCCGACGGCCTGCTGGTGATCGGTGACGCGATCTGCAGTTTCAATCCGATCTACGGCCAGGGGATGACGCTGGCGGCGATCGAGTCGACCATCTTGCGCGAGTGCCTGCGGCAGGGGGCGCGCAACCTGGCGCCGCGGTTCTTCAGCGCGGCTGCGCGCCAACTCCGAGTGGCGTGGCAGACGGCCGTCGGCTCCGATTTGGCGTTACCCGAGGTGATCGGGCCGCGCCCGTGGTCGATGCGGCTGAGCAACGCCTATCTCGGTCGCGTCATGACCGCCGCCGAACGCGACCCGGCGGTCACGACCGCACTCACCCGGGTGACCGGGATGATCGACGCTCCGACCCGCCTGTTCCGGCCGTCCATCGCCTACCGTGCGGCGCGGGCCGGGCGGGCCCGCGACGGCCTTCGAACGGACTATGCGGTGGCTTCGACATCTCCGGGCTCGTCTGCCGTGCAGGCGAATTGACGTCGGTAGTCCGAAGGAGTCACGCCGATGACGCGGCGGAAGTGATGGCGCAGCAGCGTGGCGGTGCCGAATCCGGCTTGCCCGGCGATTCGGTCGATGTCCAGATCGGTCTCCTCGAGCAGCCGCCGCGCGAACAACACCCGCTGATCGGTGATCCACTGCATGGGGGTGGTGCCGGTCTCCTCGACGAACCGGCGGGCGAAGGTCCGGGTGGACATCGCCGAACGCCGGGCCAGAGTGGTCACGGTGTGCGGCTTGTCCAGGTTGTCCATGATCCAATCCAATTGCGGGGCAAAGCCTTCCGAACATCGGACCGGAATCGGCTGATCGATGAACTGGCGCTGGCCACCGTCGCGCTGCGGCGGGACCACCATCCGCCGGGCGATCTTGTTGGTCACCTCGCTGCCGAGTTCGCGGCGCACCAGATGCAGGCAGGCATCGATACCGGCCGCCGTACCCGCGCTGGTGATCAGGTTTCCGTCGTCGACGAACAGGACGTTGCGATCCACTCGTGCGGTGGGATGTTTGCGGGCCAGGGCGTCGGCGTGCATCCAGTGCGTGGTGCACGGCCTGCCGTCGAGCAGTCCCGCCGCCCCGGCCAGAAAGGCCCCTGAGCACACCGTCAGGATGATGGACCCGGCATCGGCTGCGGCGCGCACGGCGTCCAGCGCCTCGGGCAGGTAATCGGAGCCGCCGATGGCCGGGATCGCCACCAGATCCGCCCCCTGCAGCGCATCGAGTCCGTGTTCGGGGGTCAGGGTGGCGCCGACGGACGTCCGTAGCGGCTTTCCCGGCTCGGGGCCACACACCTTGAAGTCGAAATTCGGCACCCCGTCGGCCGACCGGTCGATCCCGAACACCTCGCAGATGACCCCGAATTCGAAGATGGCCAGGCCATCGAGCACCAGGGTGGAGACACTCCGCAGCATGGCCGTATTTTATCCCAAGGTGTCAGTACTGCCACTGTTGGCTGGATATATGCCTTGCGACGATTACTGCCATGACCGTTGCACTCGCCTTGCTGATCCTGATCTCGCCGATCGCGGTTGCCGCCGCCGTGAGTTGGGCCGCGCACCGCGACAACATCCTGCGGTTCCGCCTCGACGTGTTCGACATTCACCAGCCCGACTACGAGTCCTACCGCGCCGAAGCGGATCTCGACGCGGTGCGAACCCGGTTCGAGCAGCATCCGGTCTGGCCGAGCGCCGGTGCCCTAGGTGAGCGTCGTTAGAAAACCCGTCACGGCCTCGCGGTACACGTCCGGCTCGTCGTCGTGGATCAGATGTCCGGCACCAGGGATGTGCAGATACGTTGTCGCCCGGCCGATCTCGTCCATCTCGCGCATCTGCCCGGGTGGCGCCACCGAATTGCCCGCCTCCAGCAGCAGCGCCGGGATCCGCACCGCGCGCCACTGCTGCCAGTAATCCCGCGTCCCCCACTGCGCGGCGATGTCCAGCCACCACTGGGGATACCCGTGCAGCCGCCAGCCGGTGGCCGTCCGGTCGAACGCTTCCAGGAAGTACCGCCCGGCCACGGGCCCGAATTCGTCGTAAACCTCTTGCTCCGAGCCGAATTCGACCGGTAGGGCATGCACCCACGGTTCCCACGGGCCGGTGGTGCGGCCCCGGAAGTCGGGAGCCATGTCCTCGACCACCACCGCCCTGACCAACTCGGGCCGGGCGGCCGCCAGACACCAGGAGTGCAACGCGCCCATGGAATGGCCCACCAGCGCCGCCGGCCGGCCCAGCACGGCAACGGCATCACCGAGATCGGCCACGAACCGCTCCGTGCTGATCGGATACGGGTCCACGACGTCACGCCCCCGGTGCCACGGCGCGTCGTACGTGTACACCGCACCCAGACCCGTCAACCACGGCAATTGTCGTGACCAGGTGCTGCCACGGCCCATCAAGCCGTGCACCAGGACGATGGGCTCGCCGCGGCCCCCTCGGTGCGTGAGTAGATCTGTGACCATGCCGTTATCTTGCCGCGCCTTAGCGGTAGCCTGAACGACATGCCTGTCGTGAAGATCAACGCCATCGAAGTACCACCCAACGCAGGCCCGGAACTGGAGAAGCGGTTCGCCAACCGTGCACACTCCGTCGACAACCAGCCCGGGTTCCTCGGCTTCCAACTGTTGCGCCCGGTCAAGGGCGAGGAACGGTACTTCGTGGTGACCCAGTGGGAAAACGAAGAGGCGTTCCAGGCCTGGGCCACCGGCCGCGCTGCCGAGGCCCACAAGGGTGAGCACGCCAACCCGGTCGCCACCGGCGCATCGCTGCTGGAGTTCGAGGTTGTGCTGGACGTTGCAGGGCCCGCTGCCAAGGCGTAGCCGCGGCCGGATGCTGCACCGCGCCCTCGGCCTGACGGCCGTCGTCGCGGTTGCCGCATCGCTGGCTTGTGGCTGTTCGCACCAGGTCGCGCCCGCAGCCGAAGTGTCCTACGGCGCGCACATCGACACCATCACCCCACCCGGTCTGCGGGCCAAGCAGACCATGGACATGCTCAACTCCGACTGGCCGATCGGCCCGATCGGCGTGCGCACGCTGGCCGCACCGGAGAAGGTCGACCTGGTGGGCACCAAGATGGACTCGATCTGGTGGGATCGACCGTTCCGGGTCACGTCGGTGGACATCGGCGCGGCCCAGGCGACGTTGCACGTCCTCAACTCCTACAACGTGGCCCAGGACATCGATCTCAAGACCAACGACGTCGGTCTTGTCGACCGCTTCGACATCACGCTGGTGCCGCCGCGGATCGACACCTGGTCGGATATCGACACCGAGCTGACGAAATCGGGGGCGCGCTACTCGTACGGCGTGTCGAAGGTCGTCGACGGCAAGTGCGAGAAGGTGGCGGGCACCAACACCGAGTTGTCCCTGCCACTGGCGTCGATCTTCAAACTGTATGTGCTGCTTGCCGTTTCGGATGCCATCAAAGCAGGCACACTGCAGTGGGACGATCACCTGACGATCACCAGGGAAGGCAAGAAGCTCGGATCGGCAGGTCTGGACAAACTGCCGCCCGGCGCGCAGATCACCGTGCGCACCGCAGCCCAGCAGATGATCTCGGCCAGCGACAACATGGCCACCGACCTGCTGATCGAGCGGGTGGGTACAGCCGCGGTGGAACGTGCGCTGGTGACAGCCGGTCATCACGACCCGGCGAGCATGACCCCGTTCCCCACCATGCACGAAGTGTTCTCGGTCGGTTGGGGCGAACCGAATCTGCGGGATCAGTGGAAGACCGCGTCACCCGCCGGCCGGGTCGCGCTGCTCAAACAAACCAACAACCGCCCCTATGAACCGGATCCGAACCGCACCCATACGCCGGCGTCCGATGACGGTCTGGAGTGGTTCGCCAGTGCGGCCGACATCTGCCGGGTGCACGCCGCCTTGCAGGCCTCCGCAGTCGGCCCGGCGGCACCCGTCAAGGACATCCTGTCGGCGCTGCCCGGCATCGACCTGGATCCGGCGAAGTGGAACTACATCGGGGCCAAGGGCGGCAACCTGCCCGGCGATCTGACCTTCAGCTGGTACGCGGTGGACCACACCGGGCAACCCTGGGTGGTCAGCTTCCAGTTGAACTGGCCGAAGTTCCGCAGCCCGACAGCGGCGGGCTGGCTGCTCTCGATCGCCAAGCGGGCGTTCGCCATGGCACCCGTGGGTTAGGAGGGTCTGGGCTGCGCCGGCTCCTACCTGAGGGCTGTGGTCGTCGCCGAACGACAACCCTGCCGTAGAAAACCGGTGTCCCGGTCGACAAAACCCGGGACGGGAACTAACTGCTCCGCAGGGTCCAGGCGTGGCCTCGGAAATGCATCACAGTGCGGCTCACCGGTGCGATGTCGATGCGCCAGAACGATTTCGGCGGGGCATCCAGGGCGACGAGGATGGCGGCTCGGATCACCGCGGGATGCGTCACCGCGACCAACCGGCCCCGCGCCGCGGCCACACCGTCCATCCAGGTGCGCACCCGCTCGACGAGGTCGACGACGGACTCGCCACCGTGCGGCGCCTGGGTGGGATCGGTCAACCAGATGGCCAGATCCGCCGGCAGCACCCCGCTCAGCTCCGCACCCCGCCAACTTCCGAAATCGAGATCGGCCAATTGCGGTTCGACGATGGCCGACAGTCCGAGCAGTTCGGCGGTCTGGCGGGCCCGCTTCTCGGGCCCACAGAATGCGGCGTCGAGGACACCGCGGCCGGCGGCCGCATCGAGGACACCGGGGTCGACAGCCGCGTCGGCCTGCCGGTGGCCCAACTGATTGAGGGCCTCGTCGGTGGGGAATCGCCCGGCTGCGGTGGCGTCCGTCATGGCATGCGACACCAGCGACAGCCGGACGACCTCACTCACGCTCGCGGCTCACGCGGTCAGTTGCTCCTGACGCTTGCCGTCGAGCAGCTTGGACACCAGGGCCCCGAAAGCCAGGCCGATCGTCGTCCAGATGACGATCTGCGTACCCAGCGAATACAGCCGGAACTCATAGAGATCGTCGGCGGGGAACGTCGACGGCGTCTCGTCGATCGTCGGCAGGATCAGGAACACCACGGCCATCGAGACCACGTAGTCCGCCACACCGATCAGTGCGGAGTTCCACACCCCGAACTTGGGGATCAGCCGGCGTACCAACAAGATCGAGCCCACGAACAGCGCCGCCGAAAGCACCACCAAGAGCACGTACAGCAGCGTGCGCTGCTTGATGGTCTCGTCCAGGCTCACCGCGGGCGGGTTCGGAGGGTACTTCAGCGCGGGGACGATCCACAGCGAGACCAGCATGCCCCCTGCCGTCAGGGCCGCCAGTGCCCGCGCGGAAAGATTGATCCGGCCGTAGACCACGCAGAACACGACCGCCAGCAGAGCGCCCATCGCCACGCTGAAAATCAGGACACCCAGGCCCATGCCGATGTTCGATTGGACGCCTCGGGAGAACAGCTCGGCGCTCTCTTCGCCGCCGTGTGAATGCCCGCCGTGGCTGTGTCCGGCGGCTTCATGGGCTGCCCCGACCCCGTTCTCGAAGTCGATCGCCCGGCCGATCACCGGCTCGATGAACAACTTCGACCAGACGAACGCGAGCACGCCGGCCAGGGCGCCGGCCAACAGGCCGCGCCCGATGATGTGTTTTTCCATTGTGTCGGTGTCTCGCTGCGAATCAGTGGCAGGGGAAACCGAGCAGGTGGCGAGCATCGTGCACGAACTCATGCACGTAGGTGTTGTTGCCCAGCACCGAGGTGGCGCCCTGATCCATGCCGACGAAGTACAGCGCGAGCAGCGCCAAGAACGCCGTCATCGTCAGCCAGAGCACCGCCTTGGTGGCCGACAGGTCAATTGCCGGAGCGTGGCTCTTACGTGCCTCTGCGGAAGTCATCTACGGGTCCTTCCCGGGAATTCGCGTCCCAGTCCGTGTGTGCGACAGGTCAGGGTCTGACTGTTCACAGTGGCGCGGCCGTCCTGGAGTCCCACCAGGTTCCTGTGCCTGTCATTACAGCAGCATCGTAACTACCGCGCAGGAGTTCTCCCTACGGCAGGTATGAAACAGGTATGAAAAATGCCCCCGCCGTTGTGGCGAGGGCATTCTTCGTCGTGGACCTTGTTGCGCTTCGTCGCCGGAGGCGACTATTCGGCTTCGTCGCCGGAGGCGACTATTCTGCCGCAGCTCCGGCCTTGGCCAGATCCGGACCGTCGGGGCTGGCTGCCTTCGGCGCACCGGAGAACGTGAACTTCGCGTCCTCGCCGGCACCTTCGCCGTCCCAGTTCTCGACGTCGACCGTGACCAGCTGACCGGGGCCGAGCTCCTCGAAGAGGATCTTCTCCGAGAGCTGGTCCTCGATCTCGCGCTGGATGGTGCGCCGCAGCGGCCGCGCGCCCAGCACCGGATCGAAACCACGCTTGGCCAACAGGGCCTTGGCCTTGTCGGTCAGCTCCATCTCCATGTCCTTGGCCTTGAGCTGGTTGCCGACCCGGCTGATCATCAGGTCGACCATCTGGATGATCTCGTCCTGCGTCAGCTGGTGGAACACGATGATGTCGTCGATGCGGTTGAGGAACTCAGGCCGGAAGTGCTTCTTGAGCTCGTCGTTGACCTTCTGCTTCATCCGCTCGTAGTTGTTCTCGCCACCGCCCTGGCTGAAGCCCAGCCCGACCGCCTTGGAGATGTCGGACGTGCCCAGGTTGGAGGTGAAGATCAACACCGTGTTCTTGAAGTCGACCGTGCGGCCCTGACCGTCGGTGAGACGACCGTCCTCCAGGACCTGCAACAGGCTGTTGTAGATCTCCTGGTGGGCCTTCTCGATCTCGTCGAACAGCACGACCGAGAACGGCTTGCGGCGCACCTTCTCGGTGAGCTGGCCGCCCTCTTCGTAGCCGACGTAGCCCGGAGGGGCACCGAACAGCCGCGACGCGGTGAAGCGGTCGTGGAACTCGCCCATGTCGATCTGGATGAGCGCATCGTCGTCGCCGAACAGGAAGTTGGCCAGCGCCTTGGACAGCTCGGTCTTACCGACACCGGACGGGCCGGCGAAGATGAACGAACCGGACGGACGCTTCGGATCCTTCAGGCCGGCGCGGGTGCGGCGGATCGCCTTGCTGACGGCCTTGACGGCGTCTTCCTGGCCGATGATCCGCTTGTGCAGCTCCTCCTCCATGCGCAGCAGGCGCGTGGTCTCGGCCTCGGTCAGCTTGAACACCGGGATACCGGTCCAGTTACCCAGCACCTCGGCGATCTGCTCGTCATCGACCTCGGCGACCACGTCGAGATCACCGGAACGCCACTGCTTCTCCCGCTCGGCGCGCTGGGCGACCAACTGCTTCTCCCGATCGCGCAGGCTCGCAGCCTTCTCGAAGTCCTGCGCGTCGATCGCGGATTCCTTCTCCCGGCGCGCGTCGGCGATCTTCTCGTCGAACTCGCGCAGGTCTGGCGGAGCGGTCATCCGGCGGATGCGCATGCGGGCACCGGCCTCGTCGATCAGGTCGATCGCCTTGTCCGGCAGGAACCGGTCGTTGATGTACCGGTCGGCCAGGGTGGCCGCGGCCACCAGGGCGCCGTCGGTGATCGAGACGCGGTGGTGCGCCTCGTAACGGTCGCGCAGACCCTTGAGGATCTCGATGGTGTGCTCGACGGTCGGCTCACCCACCTGCACCGGCTGGAAGCGGCGCTCCAGGGCGGCGTCCTTCTCGATGTACTTGCGGTACTCGTCGAGGGTGGTGGCGCCGATGGTCTGCAGCTCGCCGCGGGCCAGCTTGGGCTTCAGGATCGAGGCCGCGTCGATGGCACCCTCGGCAGCACCGGCACCGACGAGCGTGTGCAGCTCGTCGATGAACAGGATGATGTCGCCGCGGGTGTTGATCTCCTTGAGCACCTTCTTCAGGCGCTCCTCGAAGTCACCGCGGTAGCGGCTGCCTGCCACCAGGGACCCCAGGTCCAGGGTGTAGAGCTGCTTGTCCTTGAGCGTCTCGGGGACCTCGCCGTGCACGATGGCCTGGGCCAGGCCCTCGACGACGGCGGTCTTGCCGACGCCGGGCTCGCCGATCAGCACCGGGTTGTTCTTGGTGCGTCGGCTCAGCACCTGCATGACCCGCTCGATTTCCTTCTCACGGCCGATGACCGGATCGAGCTTGCCGTCGGCGGCGGCGGCAGTCAGGTTGCGGCCGAACTGGTCGAGGACCAGCGAGGTGGACGGGTTGCCGGACTCGCCGCCACGGCCACCGGTACCAGCCTCGGCGGCCTCCTTGCCCTGGTAGCCGCTCAACAGCTGGATGACCTGCTGACGCACGCGCGTCAGCTCGGCACCGAGCTTGACCAGCACCTGCGCGGCCACGCCCTCGCCCTCACGAATCAGGCCGAGCAGAATGTGCTCCGTGCCGATGTAGTTGTGGCCGAGCTGCAGCGCCTCACGCAGCGAGAGCTCCAGCACCTTCTTGGCGCGGGGCGTGAACGGGATGTGGCCGGACGGTGCCTGCTGCCCCTGGCCGATGATCTCCTCGACCTGGCTGCGCACACCTTCCAGCGAGATACCCAACGACTCCAGCGACTTGGCGGCTACGCCCTCGCCCTCGTGAATAAGACCCAACAGGATGTGCTCGGTCCCGATGTAGTTGTGGTTGAGCATCCGGGCTTCTTCTTGCGCCAGGACGACGACCCTGCGGGCACGGTCGGTAAATCTCTCAAACATCGGTGGTTACCTGCTCTCCATCGCGTAGCGATACCCGCGTACGGCTTTGTTATATCGGTTTTCTCACAGCCCGCACGTAGTACCTGCCGTCCACTCTAGTGGGCGGCCGCCCCGGGCGCGGAGGTTGGCGGTCTGTTCCGCCCGAGGAGACCCACCCGCAACCGGTGCTGCAGATGAGCAACGCCGCCGGTCGGCGAATCGTTTCCCGAATCCACGGCTTTCGGGTTCGCCACTAGCGAAAAACTCCGGACCGGGAATTCTCACCGGTCCGGAGCTGGCAACTATCGGTTGAGTTGCGGTTGTTTATGTGGCGGCGTGGAAAGCATCGATGACGTCTGCCGGGATGCGTCCGCGGGTGGACACGTTGTGCCCGTTGCGTCGGGCCCATTCACGAATGGCGGCACTCTGCTCGCGGTCGATGGCACCACGGCCCTTGGCCGGGCCGGCCGCACGCCCACGCCGGCGCCCGCCGACGCGACGGCCGGCCTCGACCCACTGCTTCAAATCATTGCGAAGCTTGGTGGCGTTCTTGGAGGAAAGGTCGATCTCATAGGTGACGCCGTCGAGACCGAATTCAACCGTCTCGTCGGCAGTGGCTTCACCGTCGAAATCGTCGACCAACGTGACGGTCACTTTCTTTGCCATTACCCCGCACCGAACCCTTCTGCACACGCCATTGGTGACTAAGCCTGAGTATCCTGCACCCGAGGCCCAATGTGCCACAAAAACACGCATATTTCCAACACGGTGTGGATCACGAGGGTCCAGTTGCTGTGTCAGTTACCGTGACGACGAACAATCGGGAACAAAACCGTCTCCCTAATAGACAAGCCCGTCAACGCCATCAACAAGCGATCGATACCCATTCCGGTGCCGGTGGTGGGCGGCATCGCGTACTCCAATGCGGCAAGGAAATCGTCGTCGAGAACCATTGCTTCGTCATCACCGGCGGCCGCGGCACGGGCCTGGGCCTCGAAACGTTCCCGTTGGATTACCGGGTCGATGAGTTCGGAATAGCCGGTGGCGAGTTCGAAACGTCGTATGTAGAGATCCCATTTCTCGGTGACGCCGGCGATGCTGCGATGGGCCCGGGTCAACGGCGAGGTTTCGACCGGGAAGTCGCGGACGAACGTTGGCGCCCAGAGCTTTGCGCCCACGGTGTGTTCCCAGAGTTCCTCGACCAATTTCCCGTGTCCGTATCCACGGTCCCGCGCAATCTCGAGCTCCAGGCGCTCGGCAATACGCCACAAGTGCTCGACAGATGTCTCGGGAGTGATCTCCTCACCGAGCGCCTCGGATAGTGAGGGATACATTTCCAATGTGTCCCATTGCCCGTCGAGGTCATAGATTGTGCCATCAGGCAATGGCACTTGACGGGTACCGATCGCCTCATCGGCGACCTCTTGAATAAGTTCGCGCGTGACGACCGCCGAATCGTTGTAGTCGCCGTACGCCTGATATGTCTCCAACATCGAGAATTCCGGCGAGTGCGTGGAATCGACACCTTCGTTGCGAAAGTTCCGATTCAACTCGAAAACCCGGTCAAATCCGCCGACGATGCAGCGTTTGAGGAACAGTTCCGGCGCGATCCGCAGGTACAGATCGACATCGAGCGCATTCGAGTGGGTAATGAACGGCCGGGCCGCCGCGCCACCGGCCAGCGTCTGCAGCATCGGCGTCTCGACTTCCAGGAATCCCCGCCGTTCCAATGCCGAACGCACGGCCCGAACCACTGCGACCCGCTGCCGGGCGATGCTGCGCGCTTCCGGACGGACGATGAGATCCACATACCGCTGACGGACGCGAGCCTCTTCGCTCATCTCCTTGTGGGCAACCGGAAGCGGGCGTAACGCCTTGGCGGCCATCTGCCACGAATCGGCCAGCACGGAGAGCTCACCGCGCTTGGAGCTGATCACCTCGCCGTGGACGAACACGATGTCGCCGAGGTCTACGTCGGCCTTCCAGGCGTCCAGCGATTCCTGCCCTACCTGGGCCAGACTGATCATGGCCTGCAGCTGAGTGCCGTCGCCCTCCTGCAGCGTCGCGAAGCACAGTTTGCCCGAGTTCCGGGCGAACACCACGCGGCCGGAGACGCCGACGATGTCGCCGGTCTGGGTGTCGGCGGCCAGCTCGGGATAGGCCGCGCGCAGTTCGGCCAACGTATGGGTGCGGGGAACCGTCACCGGGTAGGGATCGTGGCCCTCGGCCAGCAGACGCTCCCGCTTGGCCTGACGAATCCGGAATTGTTCGGGAAGGTCGGCCTGGGACTGGGACGCGTCGTCGCGATCGGCGGGGCTCACAGAATGCCAGCTTAAATGAACGCCGACCCGCGCCACGCCACGCCGACGGTTACCGGGCCGGCTTGAGCTTCCCGCGCTGACTGTCTCGGTTGCGTTCGAACACCAGGCGCAGGCCGTCGAGGGTGAGGTGAGGATCGTAGTGCTCGACGGTACGTAGATCCGGCAGCACCAGCGAGGCGGTATAGCCGGTGGCCACCACTGCGACGTCGTCGCCGGCGAACCCGTCGACATCGTCGCGGATCCGGTTGACCAGCCCGTCGACCAGCGCGGCGAACCCGAAAACGGCGCCGGCCTGCATGCACTCCACGGTGTTCTTGCCGACCACCGAACGCGGCCGGGTCAACTCGACCCGGCGCAGCGCGGCAGATCTCGCGGCAGCAGCGTCAGAAGACACCTGAACCCCGGGTGCGATCGCCCCGCCGAGGAACTCGCCCTTGGCCGAGACCACGTCGACGCAGATCGATGAGCCGAAGTCGACGATGATCGCAGCGGAGCCGTATTTGTGGTAGGCGGCAAGGCAATTGACGATCCGGTCGGCGCCCACTTCCTTCGGGTTGTCGACCAGCAGCGGGATGCCGGTACGCACACCGGGCTCGATCAGCACATGCGGCACCGACGGCCAGTACTGCTCGAGCATCAGCCGCACCTCGTGCAGCACCGAGGGCACCGTGGAGAGCGCAGTCGCGCCCGTCAGACGTTCCGAATCCTCACCGATCAGGCCGTCGATGGTGAGCGCCAACTCGTCGGCGGTCACCTCGGACTCGGTCCGGATGCGCCACTGCTGCACCACTTTCGCGTGTTCCCCGGCCCCGGAGATCAACCCGACGATGGTGTGGGTGTTGCGGACGTCGATGGCAAGAAGCATCAGCGTGGCGACATCAGTTCGGCGGCATCTTCGGGAACATACGCCGGGTCGTGGCTGTGCTCGCCGAGGTCGATCTGCTTGTTGTCGTTGTCGACGAACACGATCCGCGGCCGATAGGTGCGGGCCTCGGCGTCCTCCATCACCCCGTAGGCGATCAGGATGACCAGATCCCCGGGATGGATGAGATGCGCTGCGGCGCCGTTGATCCCGATCACCCCGGTGCCGCGCCCACCGGTGATCGCATAGGTCACCAGCCGGGCGCCGTTGTCGATGTCGACGATCGTGACCTGCTCCCCTTCGAGCAGGTCGGCGGCCTCCATGAGGTCGGCGTCGATGGTCACCGAACCGACATAGTGCAGATCGGCCTGCGTCACGGTGGCGCGGTGAATCTTGGATTTCAACATGGTGCGCTGCATCAGTTCCTCCAGGGCAGTTCGTGGTTGTCGTCGCCGACGCGGGGATGCCCGTCGATGCCGGCCGACGCTCCGATGTCGACAGAGATGTTGTCCAGCAGCCTGGTTCGGCCGAGCCGCGCAGCCACCAGGAGCCGGGCCTGACCTTCGGCCGGTGCGGGACCCAGCAGTGGATCGCGCACCTCGAGATAGTCGACGTCGATGGCGGGCACCTCGTCGAGCACGGCGCGGGCGGCCTCGACCGCCGCTGCGGCGCCGCCCGCCGCGCCGTATTTGCCGGCCAACAGGGCGGCTGACAGCGCACCGGCCTGTTCGCGCTCGTCGGCGTCGAGGTAGCGGTTGCGTGAGGACATCGCCAGCCCGTCGGACTCCCGCACGATGGGCACCCCGACGATCTGTACGTCCACGTTCAGATCGGCGACCATCTGCCGAATCAACGCCAGTTGCTGATAGTCCTTCTCGCCGAAGAAGGCGCGGTCCGGCCGGACGATCTGCAGGAGTTTGAGCACGACGGTGAGCACACCGGCGAAATGTCCTGCGCGCGAAGCTCCTTCGAGCTCCTCGCCGACCGGGCCGGGCTGAACACTGGTGCGCGGCCCGTCCGGGTACATGGCCGAAGCGGTTGGGGTGAAAGCGATGTCGACGTCTTCGGCGCGCAAGGCGGCCAGGTCGTCGTCGAGGGTGCGCGGGTAGGCGTCGAGATCCTCACCGGCGCCGAACTGCAGCGGGTTGACGAAGATCGACACCACCACGACCGCACCGGGAACCCGCTTGGCCGCACGGATCAGGGCCAGATGCCCTTCGTGCAAGGCGCCCATGGTCGGCACCAGCGTGACGCGCCGGCCGCTGGTGCGCAGCGCACGGGTCACCGCCGCGACGTCGGCAGGCGTGGAGTAGACGTTGAGCTCGCCGGCCACGAACTTGGGAGGAATGCTGTGGGTCATCCTTGACTCGTTTCCGGGCTCGATTCCGTCAGAACTTGCAGCACGTCGTCGGCCGCGTGGGCACGTTGGGCGGTCCGCAGCGAATTGGCCCGATACGACTGGGCCAGTTGAGGATTCAGCTCGGTCAGCGCCTGCAGGTGTGCCGCCACCGCAGCCGCGTCACCGCGGGCCACCGGCCCGGTCAAGGCGGCCTGGCCCCGTTGCAGCGCATTCTCCAGGGCGGCCCGGGCCAGCGGTCCCACCGCCCGCTCGGGCAGCCCGCCGGGAGCGTCGCCGACGAGCTCCTGGCCGAGCAGTTCCTGACCGCGCAGCGAGGCCCGCAACGTGTCGACGGCATCCAGCACCAGTGTGACCAGGTGGTTGCTCGCATGCGCCAGTGCGGCGTGATAGCAGGTCCTGGCGTCCTCGGGAACCCGGAACGGCTCACCACCGATCTCCAGCACCAGCGACTGCCCGATCGCATACCCCACCTCGTCGGCGGCGGTGACACCGAAGCAGGTGTCCGGCAGCCGGGTGATGTCCTCGTCGGAACCGGTGAACGTCATCGCCGGGTGAATGGCCAGTGGTATGCAGCCCTGCTCGGTCAGCGGGGCCAGCACCGCGATGCCGTTGGCCCCGGAGGTGTGCACCACGATGGTCCCGGGCCGCACCGCTCCGGTGGCGGCCAGGCCGGATACCAGCGAGGCCAGCTCGGCGTCGGGCACTGCCAGCAACAACAGTTCGGCGCGCTGGGCCACCTCGGCGACCGGAAGGATCGAAGTGTCGGGTAACCGGCGCTGCGCCCGTAACCGCGAGGCCTCCGAGATCGCGCTGCACGCCACCACCACATGTTCGACCCGCTCCAGGGCATGGCCGAGCGCCGTGCCGACCCGGCCGGCGGATATGACGCCGACGCTGAGCCTGGCCGGACGCAATCCCTCAGGTGCAGACCACCCGTCCGCTGGGAGCTGCTGCATCGCAGACGACCTCACAGGATTAATAGGTTCTCGTTCCAGTCCCGCGTGGCGGGTACCGGACGGTCGTCACGAGACTAGCTCACGGTTCGCGACGCCTGCGACGCCCGCCTTCGGCCGGGGCCGACTGGAACCGCGCCAGCAGCTCACTGACCGACTGCCCGTCGGCGTGATGCCCGTTCTGCGGCTCCGGCTCGTCCTCACTTCGGTGCCGCGACCCCCGCTGCGATGGTTGCGGGGGCTCCGGCGGTGCGGACGGTTCAGCGGCCAGCGCCGGCGACGGCTGAGCGGCGGGTCGGGCGGGATCTGACTCGGCCGGGGCGGAGTGGCGACCGCGCGGCGGCTCCGGTGTCTGAGCAGCCGACATGGCCGGGGCGGGAGAGACGGGTGGTTCAACCGTGGGGGTTACCGGCGTGTGGTCCGGGGCCGCGGCAGGCTCTGGGGAGGTCTGCGGGCTCGGGGTGGAGGCGGTGCTGGATTCGGGAGCGCGACGCCGGCCGACATACTCGGCCGCAGCGCCGTTCTGCGGGGTCACCGGGGCCGCCCAGTTGCTGCCCGGTGCGCCCGCGGGAATCCACTGGCCCTCGGCGGGCGCCGGTTGCCAACCGGTGCCGGCCGGTTCGGGAACCGGTTCCGGTTCCGGCGCCCGCGCAGGCTCGGGCTCCGGTTGAGGAGCCTCGATCGTCGGCGACGGTTGCATCGGGGGCATGGTCGGCGGCGGTGGCGGCGGTGCCCAGGCCGACGTCGGCTCAGCTTGCCGACGTGCCGCCGGTTGCGGCTCGGGACGGGCTTGCGGTTGCGGCTGAGGCTGGGCCTCGGGTTCCAGGCGAGGTTCGGGCTCCACACGTGGTTCGCGCCGCGGTGGCTCTGGCCGGCGTGCGGTTTCCTGCTGTTGGCGCCGACGGCGACGCGGCGGTTCCCCCGCGGGCATCGGCCGGGACGGCAGCCGGTGGGCACCACCCGAACTCACCCAGTCGTTGTCCGGTGGGTGCGGCTCGGCCGGGACATCGATGATCGGGCTTTCCTCGGTCCGCGAGGTGCGGATGTCGGTGACCTCGACCGGCGGCACATCCAGACGGCTGGCGGTGACCCGGCCCGCGGTGCGCACCGCGCTCTTGTCGGTCTCGATGGCCGGGCGGTGCACCAGGTCCGTGTCGAACAGGATTTCCAGATTCGCCCGCAGGGCGGCCAGCTCGGAACGCAGCGCGGCGACCTCGTCGGCGGCCTGCGCGCGAAGTTCCGAGGCCAACTCGCGGCGCAGTTGGGTCTCGACGGTCAGCTCGTACTCCCGCCGCGCCGAAATCTCCCGGTCCAGCTGCAGGTCGTAGACGAACTTCAGATCCCGCGCCTTGGCCTGATCCAGGTCGCTTTGCCGGCGGTAGATGACCGAGACGAAGGCCGCGACCACGGCAGCCCACAGCGCCAGGATGACGGCGAGCTTCAGCAACTCGACACGATCGGTGAACACCAGTGCGGAACTGGCCAGAATGGCGAGCACCAGCAATACCGTCAAGAGGAGCCAGCCCGGCCTTCGGCCGCCGCGCCGTGGCCGACCACCGCGGGGCAGAACGGTCATGGGCCGACTGTACCCGTCACCGGTCTTCCAGCCGGCCCACCGCTGCGGCGATTCGGCCACCGACCTGAGGAAATCGGTTATTCGGTCGCGGTGTCGCCGTTGTCCGGTGGCTCCCCGGGCGACTTGCAGCAGTGCTGAAGCCAGACCGCTGCGACGGCGAGCGCCAGGGCACTGATCGCGGCGACCACCGCACCCGGGGTGTCCTCACCGGCCACCCGCAGCTCGCCGCGACGCGGCAGCAGATAGACCACGACGCCGATCCACCAGCCGGCCACGATGGCCCCGACCCAGGCGGACGCCTTGGCGATCACGACCGAGCGGGCCACCGTCAGCGGGTGCAGCCGCCCGGCGCCGACCCCGATCTGGCCGTCGTTGATCTTGGCCCGCACATAGAACGCCCAACCGGCCTCGATGAGCGCGACCGCCAACAGCGACAGACCGGTCCACACCGTCAGCGGAGGGAACCAGCGGTAGAGGACGGCGACGAGCACATAGCCGACGATCGCCACGATCGCCGTGGCGCCGACGAGATCACGCTTGCGGGTCGGCCCCATCAGTCGGCCACGGGTTCGGTTCGGGTGACCAGATCCAGATCGGTGCGCCGGACCCCGGCCCGTTCGACGGGATCGATCTCCTCGAGCAGGTGGGCCACCCGACGCGACCGGCCGACGACGGTCAGTGTGGCGTCGGGATCCACAGCGAGCCACGGGATGAGCACGAACGCACGCAGATGCGCCAGTGGATGCGGCAACGTCAGTTCCTCGTCGCGGGAGAACACCTCGGCGTCGCCGTCGTGACACGTGACCAGGTCGACGTCGAGGGTCCGCGGACCCCACTTCTGCTCGCGGACACGGTCGGCGGCCTGCTCCAGGGCCTGACCGCGTCGCAGCCAGCCGTGCCCGTCGAGGTCGGGCGCGTCGGCCAGCACCACGGCGTTCAGGAACGGACTCTGCTCGACGCCGCCCCAGGCATCGGTCTCGTACACCGGCGACACCGCGCGCACCGCAGGTCCGAGCGCGTCAAGAACCGATTGCAGACGGGCCAGCCGGTCGCCGATGTTCGACCCGATCGAGAGCACCACGGTGGTCATCCCGCACCGCCGCTGTCGCTGTTTCGCTCCTCACGTCCGCGGCGCGACCGGCGGGCCACCACCGCGACGTCGTCGAACGTCAGCGGAATGGGTGCGCTGGGCTTGTGGACGACGACCTCGACCGCGTGCAGCCGCTCGTCGACCATGATGGCGTCGGCGATCTCGGCCGAGACCGTCTCGATCAGATTGCGTGGCGGGCCCGCGACGATGTCGGCCGCACACTGGGCCAGGGCGCCGTAATCGAGGGTGTCGGCGAGATCGTCGGTGGCCGCCGCCCGGCGCAGGTCCACCCACGCGGTGATGTCGACGACGAATTCCTGACCGTCCCGCCGTTCATGCTCGAAGACGCCGTGGTGTCCGCGAACCCGCAAGCCGCGCAACTCAATTCGGTCAGCCAATCGGTCCTCCAGATTCCCAGGCGTCCAGCACGGCGAGCGCGTCGACGGACGCCACCACGTCATGGACGCGAACGCCCCAGGCCCCGTGTTGGGCAGCGAGCAGCGAAATCACCGCGGTGGCGGTCTCCCGGCCGTCGGGAGGCCGCGGCGTGCCGTCGGGACCGGCCAGCAGAGTGCCCAGAAAACGTTTACGCGACGCACCGACCAGGACCGGGATCCCCATGGCCACGAACTCGGGCAGTGCGTGCAGCAGCGTCCAATTGTGTTGCGCGGTCTTGGCGAAGCCCAGACCCGGATCGATGATCAGCCGCTGCGGATCGACCCCGGCGGCGACGGCGGCGTCGACCGCGGAAAGCAGCTCGGCGCGCACCTCGGCCACCACATCGCCGTATTCCGGAGCATGGTGCGGCCGGTCGGCGCCCACCGAGCGCCAGTGCATCAGGATCCAGGGCACTTTCGCGTCGGCGAGCAGCGGGGCCATGTTCGGATCGGCCAGCCCGCCGGAGACATCGTTGACGATCTGCGCGCCGCTCTCCAGCGCAACCTTCGCCACGGCCGCATGCATGGTGTCGATGCTGACGGTGATCCCTTGCGCAGCAAGGGCTTCGATGACGGGACCGACTCGCGCGGCCTCCACCGCCGGGGCGATCCGCACCGCACCGGGCCGGGTCGATTCACCACCCACGTCGATGATCGCGGCCCCGGCCGCGGCGAGCGCCAGGCCGTGTTCGACCGCGCGGTCGCGGTCGATGAACTTGCCGCCATCGGAGAAGGAATCGTCGGTGACGTTCACGACTCCCATGACCTGCACAGGCGTGGGCTTCACTTCCGCAGGATGAGTTCCAGCGCCTCGGCCCGGGATGCCTTGTCGGTCTTGAACTGTCCGCGCACCGCGGAGGTGGTGGTGACCGCGCCGGGCTTACGGACCCCGCGCATCGCCATGCAGAGGTGCTCGGCCTCGATCACCACGATGGCCCCGCGCGGGTCGAGTTTGCGCATCATGGCGTCGGCGATCTGGGCGGTCAGCCGCTCCTGCACCTGCGGACGTTTGGAGTACAGATCCACCAGCCGGGCGATCTTCGACAGCCCGGTCACCCGGCCGTCCACCCCGGGGATGTACCCGACGTGGGCCACCCCGTGGAACGACACCAGGTGGTGCTCGCAGGTGGAGTACATCGGGATCTCTTTGACCAGCACGAGTTCGTCGTGCTCCTCGTCGAAGGTGGTGTTGAGCACCGCGTCCGGGTCGGTGTACAGGCCCGCCATCAGTTCCTTGTACGCACGCGCCACACGAGCCGGGGTGTCCAACAGACCCTGACGGTCGGGATCCTCACCGATGGCGATCAGCAGCTCACGTACTGCCGCCTCAGCCCGCGGTTGGTCGAACACCCGCGTGGCCGTATCGGTGTTGTTGTGATGCTCGCGCAGCGACTGCGACATGGAAGCCTCCGTTCTCGGATCAGCCGTGGGCGCCTGGATTGGACCGGTCGGCCCGCTCGGGCCGGTCGGAACCGCCGTCCTGGCCGGCCTCATCGTTGGGGTTGGGCTGACCGGGATGAGGATAGGGCTGATACGGGTACGGCTGGGGCTGTTGCCATCCCGACGGATGCGGCGGCGGGTACCAGTAGCCCTGCTGTTGCTGGGGCGGCTGGTAACCGGGCTGCTGCGGCTGTTGCGGCGACTGGTGCTGAGGTGGCGGGGGCCAACCGGGCGCATGCCAGCCGGCCGGTGCACCGTAGTCGGGCTGCGTCGAACCGTTGGGCGGTGCGCCGTTGCCCGGCGCTCCATTGGTCTGTCCGGCAGCTTGAGCCTTTTCGTTGGCCTCGCGGCTGGCCGCGGCGATGGCCGCCTTGAACGCGGGCTCTGGCACCGGCGGCGGCCACGGCTCGCCACGTTCGATGGCGATCTCACCGGGGGTCTTGATCGGCGGCTTGTCCGACGGCACCCGGCCGCCGAAGTCGTCGAACATGGTCAGCCGTGGGCGCTTCTTCACGTCGCCGAAGATCGCCTCGAGCTCGGCGCGGTGCAGCGTCTCCTTCTCCAGCAGCTCGCCGGCCAGGGTGTCGAGCACGTCGCGGTACTCGGTGAGGATCTCCCACGCCTCGGTGTGGGCGGCCTCGATGAGCTTGCGCACCTCGTCGTCGATGTCGCGGGCCACCTCGTGGCCGAAGTCGGCCTGGGTGCCCATGGTGCGGCCCAGGAACGGGTCGCCGTGTTCGGTGCCGTAGCGCACCGCACCCAGCTTGGAGCTCATGCCGTACTCGGTGACCATGGCGCGCGCGATCTTGGTGGCCTGCTCGATGTCGGAGACCGCACCGGTGGTGGGCTCGCGGAACACCAGTTCCTCGGCGGCACGGCCACCCATCGCGAACACCAGCCGGGCGATCATCTCCGAGCGGGTCATCAGACCCTTGTCGTCCTCGGGCACCGCGACGGCGTGGCCGCCGGTGCGGCCGCGGGCCAGGATGGTGACCTTGTAGATCGGCTCGATGTCGGGCATCGCCCACGCGGCCAGGGTGTGCCCGCCCTCGTGGTAGGCGGTGATCTTCTTTTCCTGCTCGCTGATGATGCGGCTCTTGCGGCGCGGGCCGCCCACCACGCGGTCGACGGCTTCCTCCAGCGCCGCACCGGTGATCACGGTGCCGTTCTCGCGCGCGGTGAGCAGCGCGGCCTCGTTGATGACGTTGGCCAGGTCGGCGCCGGACATGCCGACGGTCCGCTTGGCCAGCCCGTCCAGGTCGGCGTCGGGGGCGATCGGCTTGCCCGCCGAGTGCACCTTGAGCACCGCGCGCCGGCCGGCCAGGTCGGGGTTGGAGACCGGGATCTGCCGGTCGAAGCGGCCGGGCCGCAACAGGGCCGGGTCGAGGATGTCGGGCCGGTTGGTGGCCGCGATCAGGATGACGCCCTGGCGGTCGCCGAAGCCGTCCATCTCGACCAGCAACTGGTTGAGCGTCTGCTCACGCTCGTCGTGGCCGCCGCCCATGCCGGCGCCACGCTGGCGGCCGACGGCGTCGATCTCGTCGACGAAGATGATGCACGGGCTGTTGGCCTTGGCCTGCTCGAACATGTCGCGCACGCGCGAGGCGCCGACACCGACGAACATCTCGACGAAGTCCGAACCGGAGATCGTGAAGAACGGGACGCCGGCCTCCCCGGCGACAGCGCGGGCCAGCAGGGTCTTGCCGGTTCCGGGCGGGCCGTAGAGCAGCACGCCCTTGGGGATCTTCGCGCCCAGCGCCTGATACCGGCTCGGGTTCTGCAGGAAGTCCTTGATCTCGTAGAGCTCCTCGACCGCCTCGTCGACACCGGCGACGTCGGCGAACGTGGTCTTGGGCATGTCCTTGCCCAGCTGCTTGGCCTTGCTCTTGCCGAAGCCGAAGCCCATCCGGCCGCCGCCCTGCATGCGGGAGAACATCACGAACAGCGCCACCAACAACAGCAGCGGCAGCATGTAGATCAGCATCGAACCGAGGAAGCTGCCCTGGTTCACGGTGGTGCCGAACTTGACGTTCTTGGCGTCGAGCTGGTCGACGAGCTTCACCGCATAACCCGTGGGGTACTTGGTGATGACCTTGTCGGAGTTCTCGGTCTCTTCTTTGCCGCTCTTGAGGTCGAGGCGCAGTTGCTGCTCGCGGTCGTCGATCTGGGCGCTGTTGACGTTGTCAGCGTTGATCTGGGCCACCGCCACCGACGTGTCGACGGGTTTGTAGCCGCGGGTGTCGTCGCTGAAATAGAAAAACGACCAGCCCAGCAGCAGCACGACCGCGATGACGGTCAGCGTGCGGATCACATTTTTGCGGTTCATCGATCACTCGGCCGAGTTCGGCCCGGTCCTTCCAACGTGCGCAGTTGAGACATTCAAGGCTACCGCTAGACCAACGTCCGGCAGTTCCCGACGGTATCTAGCCCACAGCGGGCCGCTGTGCTTGGGTGAGATCGTGCTCACATCTATGGAATTGCTCCTCGCGTGCGCGTGACAGAGCGGTTGGTCGAAACCAACGGCGTGACGTTGAAGGTGACCGAGGCGGGGGAACGCGGAAATCCGGTGGTGGTCCTGGCCCACGGCTTCCCCGAACTCGCCTATTCGTGGCGTCATCAGATCCCGGCTTTGGCGGCGGCCGGCTACCACGTCCTGGCTCCGGATCAGCGCGGCTACGGCGGCTCGTCCCGCCCCGACGGCATCGAGGCCTACAACATCATGGCGCTGACCGCCGACATCGCCGGCCTGCTCGATGACGTCGGCGCCGAGAAAGCGGTGCTCGTGGGGCACGACTGGGGCTCCCCGGTGGCCACCAACTTCCCGCTGTTCTTCCCGGAGCGAAGCGCGGCGGTGGCCGCGCTGAGCGTGCCCCCGGTGCCGCGGGCCCCGGCACCGCCCATCGCGATCTGGCGCAAGATCTTCGGCGACAACTTCTTCTACATCCTGCACTTCCAGGAACCCGGCGTGGCCGATGCCGCACTGGCCGCCGACCCGGCCCGGGCTTTGCGGCGGATGATCGGCGGGCTGCGCACGACCGGTGACGAGTTCGCGGCACAGCGGATGATCGCGCCCGGGCCCGAGGGCTTCATCGACCGGCTGCCCGAACCCGACGGTCTCCCCGACTGGATCACCCAGGACGAGCTGGAGCATTACATCGCCGAGTTCACCCGTACCGGGTTCACCGGACCGCTGAACTGGTACCGCAACTTCGACCGCAACTGGGAGCTGACCGATCCCGAGGCCGGCAACATCGCGGCCCAGACGATCACGGTGCCGACCCTGTTCCTGGCCGGCAGCGCCGACCCGGTGCTGAGCTTCACCCCGCGCGACCATGTGCGGGAGGTGGTCACCGGCGACTACCGCGAGGTACTGCTCGAAGGCGCCGGGCACTGGCTGCAGCAGGAACGCGCCGACGAGGTGAACACCGTGCTGCTGGAGTTCCTCGACGGGTTGGAGCTGAAATGAGACCACTGAACTTCGGGGTTTTCATCACGCCGTTCCACCCGGTCGGCCAATCCCCCACCACCGCACTGCAATACGACATGGACCGGGTCGAGGCGCTGGACCGGCTCGGTTACGACGAGGCCTGGTTCGGTGAGCACCACTCCGGTGGTTACGAACTGATCGCCTGTCCCGAGGTGTTCATCGCCGCGGCCGCCGAGCGGACCCGGCACATCCGGCTGGGCACCGGCGTGGTGTCGCTGCCGTATCACCACCCGCTGATGGTGGCCGACCGCTGGGTGCTGCTCGACCACCTCACCCGCGGCCGGGTGATGTTCGGCACCGGGCCGGGCGCGCTGCCGTCGGACGCCTACATGATGGGCATCGACCCGGTGAACCAGCGGCCGATGATGCAGGAATCCCTGGAGGCCATCCTGGCCCTGTTCCGCGCCGCGCCCGAGGAGCGGATCACCCGCGAGACCGACTGGTTCACCCTGCGCGACGCGGCCCTGCACATCCGCCCTTACACGTGGCCATATCCCGAGATATCCACCGCGGCAATGATTTCCCCGTCCGGTCCGCGGCTGGCCGGGGCCATGGGCACCTCGTTGTTGTCCCTGTCGATGTCGGTGCCCGGCGGCTACGCAGCCCTGGAGACCACCTGGGACATCGTGCGCGACCAGGCCGCCAAATCCGAACGGCCCGAACCGGACCGGCAGAACTGGCGGGTGTTGGGGATCATCCACCTCGCCGACACCCGCGAACAGGCGATCGAGGACTGCACCTACGGCCTGCAGGATTTCGCCAACTACTTCGGCGCAGCCGGGTTCGTGCCGCTGTCGGAGAAGACCGAGGCCGCGGGCTCCGCGTACGAGTTCGTGGAAAACTATGCCGCCAAAGGCAACTGCTGCATCGGCACCACGGCCGACGCGATCGACTACATCCAGGACCTGCTGGACCGCTCCGGCGGGTTCGGCACATTCCTGATGCTGGGCCATGACTGGGCGCCGCCGGCCGCGACGTTCCATTCCTACGAGCTGTTCGCCCGCGAGGTGATCCCGCACTTCAAAGGTCAGTTGACCGCGTCCCGCGCCTCCCATGACTGGGCCAAGGGCATGCGCGACCAGCTGCTGGGCCGGGCCGGACAGGCCATCGTCAACGCCATCACCGAACACACCGCCGAAGGGAAGAACTGATGCGCGCGGCGGTACTTCGCGACGGCCGGATGATCGTCCGCGACGACGTGCCATCCCCGGTGCCCGGCACCGGCCAGGTGCTCGTCGAGGTGAAGGCGTGCGGAATCTGCGGCTCCGACCTGCATTTCGCCAGCCACGGTGCCGACATGCTGGCCGCGAGTGCGGACCTCGAAGGCATGCCCGACATGGACATCGACCTGGCCGGGGATGTCTACATGGGTCACGAGTTCAGTGCCGAGATCCTCGATGCCGGGCCGGATACCGAGGCACCGGCCGCCGGAACGCTGGTGACCTCGGTGCCGGTACTGATCTCGGCAGGCGGGATCGCGCCGATCGTCTACAGCAACACCACGGTCGGCGGCTACGCCGAGCAGATGTTGCTCTCGGCGCCGCTGCTACTGCCGGTGCCGAACGGGTTGAGCGCCGAGCGCGCCGCGTTGACCGAGCCGATGGCCGTCGGCCTGCACGCGGTCAACGCCTCGCGCATCGAACCCGGCGAGGCCGCACTGGTCATCGGCTGCGGCCCGGTCGGCATCGCGATCATCGCCGCACTGAAGCTGCGCGGGGTGGAAACCATTGTGGCGTCGGACTTCTCCCCGGCTCGGCGCGCCCTGGCCGAGATGATGGGTGCCCACGTCACGCTCGACCCGAGCGAGGATTCACCGTTTCACCAGTGCAAGCCTGCGGTGATCTTCGAGGCGGTGGGCGCGCCGGGCATCATCGACGACGTACTGCGCCGCGCCCCGGCCGGCGCGCGGATGGTGGTGGCCGGCGTGTGTATGCAACCTGACAGCGTGCATCCGTTCTACGCGATCACCAAGCAGATCAACATCCAGTTCGTCTTCGGCTACGACCCAGCCGAATTCGCGACCTCGCTCCGCGCAATCGCCGAGGGCGAGATCGACGTGGCACCGATGATCACCGGCACCGTGGGCCTCGACGGGGTGGGCGCGATGTTCGACGAACTCGCCTCACCCGACCGCCATTGCAAGGTACTGGTCACGCCGTGACCCGACGGTAGGGTGCTGTCATGCGATTGCGTGCACTCGCCGCGGCGGGCCTGACTGTCCTGAGCCTCTCGGCCTGCGATGCCCAACCGGGCGGGGGCAGCGGGGGCGATCCCCGGCAGGTGACGGTCGTCGGGTCCGGCCAGGTGCAGGGCGTACCCGACACCCTGACCGCCGATGTGGCAATGGAATTCACCGCACCGGACGTGTCGGGCGCACTCAACCAGTCCAGCCAGCGTCAGCAGGCCGTCATCGATGCCCTGGTCGGATCGGGCATCGACCGCAAGGACATCAGCACGACCCAGGTCAGCGTGCAACCGCAGTACAACGACAACACGATCAGCGGTTACCGGGCCGGCAACGCGATCAAGGTCACGATCCGCGACACCGCCAAGGCGTCGGAAACCCTGGCCCTGATCGCAAGCACCGGAGGCGACGCCACCCGGATCAACTCCGTCGACTATTCGATCACCGACGATTCCGATCTGGTGCGCGACGCCCGGGCCCGCGCCTTCGACGACGCCAAGAACCGGGCCGAGCAGTACGCCGAGCTGTCCGGTCTGGACCTGGGCAAGGTGATCTCGATTTCCGAACAGTCCGACGGTTCCACCCCGCCGCGGCCCACTCCGATGCCGCGCGCGGCGATGGAGGCCGTTCCGCTGGAACCCGGTCAGCAGACCGTGAACTTCTCGGTGACCGTCGTCTGGGAGCTCACGTAGGCGCGGCTCATGGCTGTTGACTTTGAAACCACGCACACCGCTACCCGCAGAATTGCGGCGTCAGCTCAAAGTCAAACAGGAAGTTCTGCTCAGGGCTGTTCGTACACCTTGGGTTCGAGCGTGCCGATGTAGGGCAGATCGCGGTACCGCTCGGCGAAGTCCAGGCCATACCCGACGACGAACTCGTTGGGAATGTCGAAGCCCACGTAGGCGACGTCGAGTTCGGCCTTGACGGCCTCGGGTTTGCGCAGCAGCGTGCACACGCGCAGTGAGCGCGGGTGCCGGGTGGCCAGATTGCGCAGCAACCACGACAGGGTCAGGCCCGAGTCGATGATGTCCTCGACGATCAACACGTCGCGGTCGTTGATGTCGCGGTCGAGGTCTTTGAGGATCCGCACCACACCCGAGGACGACGTGGACGAGCCGTAGGAGCTGACGGCCATGAACTCGAGCTGCGTGGGCAGTGGGATGGTCCGGGCCAGGTCGGTGACGAACATGACCGCGCCCTTGAGCACGGTGACCAACAGCAGGTCGTCGTTGCCCAGGTTGTCCCGATATTGCTCGGCGATCATCTCGGCGAGTTCGATGGTGCGGGTCCGGATCTGCTCCTCGGACAACAGCACCGATTTGATGTCTCCCGCGTACAGCTCGGCAGAGTCGACAGCCACACCGAACAGCGTGCCACGCGAAGGGGGCGGTTGACCAACGCGGATCACTGGACCGGTTCGGTGTGCAGCAACAGTGCGCCACCGCGCCGCGCCGCGAACAGCCGCTGTTTGCGCAGCCCGGACCCGACTGCCACCCCGCCCTGCCCTCGCCAGGCGGTCACCAGCCGGTCCACCCCGCGGATCTGGATGTCGGTCAGATCACAGGCGCCGCCGGCCAGCAACCAGGCCCGGATCACCCGACGGCGCAGCGCGCCGGGCAATTCGCCCAGCCGGTCGACGGCTAATCCGTCGGCGTCCAGAACCGTCGCCAGCGCCTCACGGGCCAGCCCGTCGAGCGCCTCGGTGTCCTCGCGTAACGCGGTGGCGGTGCGGGCCAGGGCCTCGGCCACTCCCCCGCCGAGCACGTCCTCGAGCAGCGGCAGCACCTCGCGCCGCAGCCTGACCCGGGTGAACCGGCGCTCGTCGTTGTGCGGGTCCTGCCAGGGGGTGAGCTCGAGCTCGTCGCAGGCCGCCCCGGTCACCTCCCGCCGGACCCCCAGCAGCGGCCGGTGCCACGGCGGGTCGTGCGGGCGCATGCCGGCGATCGAACGAGGGCCCGATCCGCGGCCCAACCCGAGCAGCACCGTCTCGGCCTGATCATCGAGGGTGTGGGCGAGCAGCACCGGCGCGCGGTCGCGGGCCGCGTCCAGTGCCGCGTACCGAGCCCGGCGCGCGGCCGCCTCGGGTCCGCCGTCGCTGCCGACCTCAACCGGAAGTACATGTGCGCCAACACAACCCAGCGCAAGCGCCTGCCGTCGCGCGGTGTCGGCCACCGCATCCGAACCCGGTTGCAGCCGGTGATCGACGATCAGCGCGGTGGTCGGCCGCAACCCGGCCGCGATCGCCGTCAGCGCCAGGGAGTCCGGGCCACCGGACAACGCCACGCACCAGCGGGTGTCCCCGATCGACGCGCCGGCGCGCGTCACCGCGTGCCGCAGCGCGGCTACAGCACTCGTTCGATCCATCGTTGCGGCTCGTCGATCTCGTCGGGCTGCGGCAGTGTCTCGGGGCCCGACCAGACGGTGTTGAACCGGGCCATTCCCACCGCGGAGACCACATGGTCGACGAATGCCTTGCCGCGGGTGTACTGACTCATCTTGGCGTCGAAACCCAGCAGCGCCCGGACCAGCCGCTGCACCGGCGGCTGCTTGCGTTGCCGGCGTTCGTCGAAGCGACGCCGGATGGTCGACACGGTGGGCACCACCGCGGGTCCGACGGCATCCATCACATGGTCGGCGTGGCCTTCGAGCAGCGTGCCGAGCACCAGCAGCTGATCCAGCGCGCGGCGTTGCGGCTCGGCCTGCACGGCACGCATCAGGCCGAGCACACCGGTGGAGCGCGGGTCCGGGTTCGCACCGCTGCGTTGATTGCGGACGAATTCCGCGAGCCGGCCGAGCACGTCGGTGACTTCCTCGCCGACATCCTGGGTGAGCACCGCCAGTGACTGCGACATATGGTCGGTCAGCCACGGATTGGCGCGGAACTGTACCCGGTGGGTGACCTCGTGCAGGCACACCCAGAGCCGAAAATCCGTTGGGACCACCCGCAATTGGCGTTCGACGGCGATGACGTTGGGGTAGACCAGCAGCAGCTCGCCACCGCCTGGGGTGAACGGATCGTATTGGCCGAGGATGCCCGTGGAGATGAACGCCAGCACCGCGCCGGTCTGCGCGCCGGTCACCCGCCCGGTGACGAAACCCGGTTTGTCGCCGTCGGCTCCGCCCGTCATCACCCGCATGGAGCGCGTCGCCGCCCGGATCCATCCGGGACGGTCGAGGATGCGGGCCTCGGGCACCTCGGCGCCCTCGATCAGCCCGGTGACCTCACGCACCGGCAGCTCGGCGGCCTTCGAACTCTCCGAGAGCTGCTCGATCACCTGGTCCCGGGTGTAGTCGGAACAGGCCGGGGCCGGTTTGGCCAACTTCGCCCCGACCGTCGCGGCGAAATCCCAGTCGACCGCGCGGCCCGCCGTCATCGCGGCGCGCTCGCTCACGTGCCGCACCCACACGAACGGAGCACCGCGGCCAACGCATCGATCGCGGTACGCCCGGTGGGCCCGGCATTGTTCGAGATCAACGCGAAGGTGAGCACCCGGCCGCTGTCGTCGGTGACGATGCCGGCCAGCGCGTTGGTCCCGGTCAGTGAACCGGTCTTGGCCCGCAGCCAGCCCGCAGCGTCCCGGCCGGCGGCAGTGTCGAGGTAACGGTTGGACAGCGTGCCGCTTCCGCCCGCGATCGGCAGCAGGTCCACCAGTGGGCGCACGGCCGGTTCGGTGTTGCCCGCGGAGATGCTGACCACCTCGTCGAGGATCCGGGCCGTGAGCCGGTCGTCGACCGACAGACCGCTGGAATCGACCAACTTCGCCGCCGAGGTGTCGATACCGATGCCCTCGAGTTCGTCCAGCACCGCGTCGACGCCACCGTCGAAGCTTTGCGGCCGGTGCTGCACCGCCGCCACCTCACGGGCGATGGACTCGGCCATCACGTTGTCCGATTCGTTCATCATCTGGCGCAACCGCTCGATCAGCGGCGCCGACTGCACCGATGCGATCTGCCGGCCACCTGACACCGAGCTGGGCAGCACGGTCACCGCCGTCGGGTCCACCCGCAGGGCCACCGCGAGAGCCCGGCCCGCGTCCAGCGCCGGTGTGGTGGACCGTCTGGACTCCACCGTCGTCGGCTGGGTGCGTCCGCCGTCGAGCATCACCGGTTCCATCGGCGCGATGTCGCCGCCGTCGATGTCGGCGGGGTCCCACCCCGGCGCCATCGTCGGACCGCTGTATTCACTGGTGTCCACTCGGACGGCGGTGACGGTGACACCGCTGCTGCGGACCTGATCGGCCAGATCGCTGATTCGGGCCGCACCCTTGTACCAGGTGTCGGTGCCCTCCGGCGCGGCCGAGAGCGTGGTGTCCCCACCGCCCTTGAGCACCACCAGACCGGGCTGCGAGTCGACGGCCAAAACCGTGGTCGTCAGCCGGGCATCGCGGTCCAGCGCCAGCAACGCGGCGGCCGTGGTCAACACCTTGTTGACCGAGGCGGGCTGCATCGGCACCCCGGAGTTCTGCTCCCACAATTCGGCACCGGTCTCGGCGTCGGTGATCCGGCCGGTCAGCGCGCCGAGATCGGGATCGGCCAAGGCCGGTGCCAAAGCGGCGGCCATTCCGTCTGCGGTGGGGATCGGGGCGGACATGTCCACCGGAATCACGCCCGGGCTGGCGGTCACGAGCGCAGGTGCGGGCTTGACCGCCTCGGCATTGCTGGACCGGTGCCCGGTGAGCACTGCGGCAACCGCGACGACGGCGGCAACCAGCACCAGGACCACGACGCCAACCGCCACATGGGTGGACTGCCGCCACCGAGTGGGCCGCATATTTCTCCTGCTCTGCCGGTGGTGGGACCGAGCCACCCGTTTAGGCCAGACTATCGCTCGATTAGGGTTGACCCGCGTCGTCGTCCGACGACGAAGCCTGACCGCAGATGCGAAGGAGCCGCGACGGTGAAGTTCGACGTCGTCATCGAGATCCCGAAGGGTTCACGCAACAAGTACGAGGTTGACCACGAGACCGGCCGGGTCAAGCTCGACCGCTACCTCTACACCTCGTTCGGCTACCCGACCGACTACGGGTTCTTCGAGGACACCCTCGGCGAGGACGGCGATCCTCTGGATGCACTGGTGCTGCTGCCCGAATCGGTGTTCCCCGGTTGCACCGTCGAGGCCCGTCCGGTCGCAATGTTCAAGATGACCGACGAGGCCGGCGGTGACGACAAGCTGCTGTGCGTGCCCGCCGGGGATCCGCGCTGGGACCACATCCAGGACCTCGCCGACGTGCCGCAGTTCGAGCTCGACGCCATCAAGCACTTCTTCGTCCATTACAAGGACCTGGAGCCGGGCAAGTTCGTCAACACCGCCGACTGGGTGGGCCGCGAAGAGGCCGAGGCCGAGTTGCAGCGTTCGGTCGAGCGGTTCAAGAGCTCGGGGCACTGAGCCGCGCTGATCCAGTCTGGCCCAGCCTGATTTAGCCCGGTTGTAACACCGGGTAACCCCGCCGTGCTCTGCGCGTTCCATGCTTTACCAGGTGTTGATGCACCAGGGCGTGGGACTCGAGGCGTACAACGCGCTGCCGTTGCGGCGTGCGGTGCACGCCGTGTACGAGTGCTGCTACAGCGTGGTGCTCGCGACCGACCTGGCCGGCGGCCGTCCCTATGCCGACCATGACGCCCTGTTGCGGCGGGCTGATGCGCTGCTGTTCAGCTTGGGCGAAGTCTCCATCGACCGCCTGTTGCAGGCGTATCCGCATATGGCCGAGTGCCCGCCCGGCGCAGTGTCGATGGTCCGCGCCGAGCTGGCCCGCATCAACCGTGCCCGGCTGGAACGCATGCTGGGGCCCGAGGGCGGCTTCTACAACTGGTGAGTCGGCAGGCTTACGGTGGGCTACAACCCGACCGAGGAGTACGTGTGCCTGCACCCGATCACACCCGCCGCGTCCTACAGGTGGGCCCGCTCAAACCGTCACTCGCCGAGACCCTGCGGACCGGCTACGACGCGCTGGTCCTGCCCGACGGCCCGGAGCGCACACCGTTCCTCGACCAACACGGCGCGTCGGTCATCGCCGTGGTGACGTCAGGACGTACCGGAGTGGACGCTGCCCTGATGGCCGCGTTGCCCAACCTGGGGGCGGTGGTGAACTTCGGTGTCGGATTCGACACGACGGACATCGAGGCGGCCGCCGCACGCCGCGTCGCGGTCAGCAACACCCCTGATGTCCTGAGTGATTGCGTGGCCGACACGGCTGTCGGCTTGTTGATCGACACGATGCGACAGTTCCCGGCCGCCGAACGGTATCTGCGGGCCGGCCACTGGGCAGCCGTCGGCAACTACCCGCTGACCCACAAAGTTTCGGGCGCCCGGGTGGGCATCATCGGGCTCGGCCGGATCGGGCAGGCGATTGCCACCCGGTTGGTCGCCTTCGGCTGCCCGATCAGTTATCACAACCGGCGGGTGGTCACCGGCAGCCCGTACCCCTACGTCTCGTCCGCCGTGGAGTTGGCCCGCCAGGTCGACGTCCTGATCATCGCCGCGGCGGGCGGCAACGGGACGCGCCACCTCGTGGACCGGGAGGTGCTCGACGCGCTCGGGCCGGAGGGCTACCTGATCAACATCGCCCGCGGCAGCATCGTCGACGAGCAGGCACTGGTCGAGGCACTCACCGGCCGCGGGCTGGCCGGCGCCGGACTCGACGTGTTCGCCGACGAGCCCAACGTGCCCGCGGCGCTGCTGGGTCTGGACAACGTGGTGCTGCTGCCTCACGTCGGCAGCGGGACGGTGGAGACCCGGGCCGCGATGGAGGCGCTGACCCTGGCCAACCTGAACAAGTTCCTCGAATCCGGAGAACTGGTCACGCCGGTGCCGATGCCGAGCGCATCGCATACCTAGTTGTCAGTACACCTAGTCGCGCGTCCCGATGCCGGAGGTCCGGACGAGCACCGCCAGCACGACAGCGGCCAGCAGCAGCGCCGGAACGTCGCCCAACAGGTGACCCATGTGGTGGCCGCTCCCGAAGGACTGCACGGTCATGATGGCCGCGTGCACGAGGCTGGACGCCACGGTGAACCAGATCAGGCTGAGGTTGGCCTCCGGGCGTCGTGCCGCGTTCCACAGAAACAGTCCGAGGGTCACGTACAACCCGACGATCATCATGAAGTAGTCAGATTCGTACGGTGCACCGTGATGCCAGGCCCACCCGGCCGGCCACACCACCGCCAGCGGATAGAGCAAGATCATCACCGCGCCGAACACCACGAGCGCGATCTGGAGTATTCGGTAGCTGCGTGCAGGTGCCATGGCCCGTCCTCCCAGTGGAACCTTCAGGATCGCACTGCCCGCCGTACCCGCGAGGGCTGTTCGAGCAGGTAAGGCCCAGCTTGTCGGCGTTTTATCTGGGCCCGCAGTGGCAGGAGGCGGACACCCCGTTAGTATTTGTCGACGTCTCCAGAGGCGCACCGATCACGTCGGAGGTGACGATGAATAGCCAACCGGACCCGGCAAGCTGCTCAGTTGAAGAGAGCCGCGTCGGTGAGGTGAGTGTGGTGGCAGTGGCCGGTACGGTCGACATGCTCACCGCACCCAAACTCGAAGAGGCGATCGGCGCGGCCGCCAAGAGCTCGCCCTCGGCCGTGGTTGTCGATTTGAGTGCTGTGGAGTTCCTGGCATCAGCCGGGATGGGCGTGCTCGTGGCTGCACGCGAAGAGTTGGGCGACGCCGTCCGGTTCGCCGTCGTGGCGGACGGACCGGCCACCAGTCGTCCACTCAAACTGGTCGGAATCGCCGATGTCGTAGACCTTTTCGCGACGCTCGACGAGGCTTTGACCGCTTTGAAGACATAAGACCGGCGAAAACGGGGTAGCCAGCAGGTCGATATGACAGACGCAGGCCAGTCAGCACAGTTCACGAAAAATGTCACCGCCGCACCGGAAACCGCGGCGCAGATACGCCGTGAGTTCTCCAGCTGGCTGAGCACGCATCTCGCGCTCGATCCGACGAAGGCCAGTGATGTCCTACTGGCCGTGAACGAGGCGCTGGCCAACGCCGCGGAGTTCGCCTACGTGAACGCACCGGCGCCCGGTGCGATGCGTGTACAGGCCGACTACGACGAGAACACCGAGGTGCTCACCGTCACCGTCGCCGACGAGGGGGTGTGGCGGATCGCCGAGACCGACCACAAGAACCCGGCGCGGGGCCGCGGCATCCCGCTGATGCGCGCGCTCACCGACCGGGCTGTGATCGACTCGAACCACACAGGCACCAAGGTGCGCCTGCAGTGGGACCACGTCGGTCAGAACTGCGGAAGCCGCACCACCTGAACGAAGAACTCGTCGATCTGGCGGACCGCGCTCATGAACTGGTCCAGGTCGACCGGCTTGGTGACGTAGGCGTTGGCGTGCAACTTGTAGCTGCGAAGGATGTCCTCCTCGGCCGATGACGTGGTCAGCACCACGATCGGAATGTGGCACAGGTCAGCGTCGGACTTGATCTTCTCCAACAGCTGACGGCCGTCGTACTTGGGCAGGTTCAGATCCAACAGGATCAGATCCGGCCGCGGCGCAGCTTCGAACGCCCCCCGCCGATACAGGAAGTCAAGTCCTTCCTCACCATCGCGTGCCACGTGGAGGTTGTTCTTGATCTTGTTGTGTTCGAAGGCCTCCCGGGTGATCAGTTCGTCACCCGGGTCGTCCTCGACCAACAAGATGTCGATGGCGCGGCTTTCAGATGAGGTCATTCAGGGCTTCCTTCCAGCTGGGCTTCCAGCACAGGGGTGGGCACCGTCGTCGGGGTGACGGGCAGGGTGAACATGAACCGGGTACCGCCGGTGTAGGACGTGTCGATCCAGATCGATCCGCCATGGTGCTCAACTATCTTCTTACACAGTGCCAGGCCGATGCCGGTTCCGGTGAAGGCATCACGGCCGTGCAACCGCTGAAAAATCACGAAAACCTTGTCCACGAACTCCTCGGCGATGCCGATCCCGTTGTCGGACAAACTGAATACCCATTGATCGGCGAATTCACCGGTACCTTCTCGGCATTCGATGACGATCCGGGGCGCCACACCGTCGCGGCGGAACTTCACCGCGTTGCCGATGAGGTTCTGCCACAGCATCGCCATCAGCGTGGGATCGCCGTCGATCTCCGGCAGCGGCTCGCTGGGCCGCTCGATCTGAGCACCGGACTCGTCGATGCCGGTGGTCAGGTTGTTCAGCGCGGTGTCGAGGGCATCGTTGAGATCCACCTCGGTATGTGTGGCGTTGAGCCGGCCGACCCGCGAGAACGTGAGCAGATCGTTGATCAGGACCTGCATGCGCTTGGCCCCGTCGACGGCGAATCCGATGTACTCGGTGCCCCGCTCGTCGAGTTTGTCGCCATAGCGCTTCTCCAGCAGCTGGCAGAACGAAGCGACCTTGCGCAACGGCTCCTGCAGATCGTGCGATGCCACGTAGGCGAACTGCTCCAGTTCGGCGTTGGAACGGCGCAACTCGTCGGCCTGCTGATCCAGAGCCGCCTGCGCCGATCGTGAGGCTTCGAGTTCCTCGACGACCCGCTGCCGCATGTCCTCGACATCGGTGGCGATGGCGCGAATATCCTTGGGGCCCTTCGCCGCGATGCGTTCAGAGAAGTGTCCCTCGGTGATCCTGCGGCAGGAGGCGGCCAGCGTGGCCAGTGGCCCGGTGACCGCGCTGTGCACCAGGATGGTCATCAGGATCGCCACGGCGAAGAACGCGACGATCATGGCGATCACCACCTTGTCACGCCATTGGCGGACATGGCTCATCTCGTCGACACTGGCCTGCCTGGTATCGCCAAGGTTGGCGTTCTGGATGTCGAACAACCCTCGTAGCCGGTCGAATTCCGCCTTCCCGCGATCTGCTGTCTTGGCGTCGACGACGGTGGGGCTGCCCACCTTGACACTGGCGATCAGCGGCTCGGCGTAAGCGGACCGCCATGCCGCAGCGGCCTTCTCGATCACGTCCAGATCGTTCAGCAGTTGATCGTGGCCGGACAGGTACCCCCGAATCTCAGCGGCGGCCTCCGCCTCGGCCCGCTGGCCCTCGCCGTAGGGGTCGAGGAATCGGGGGTCGGCAGCGATCGCGTATCCGCGTACGGCCGTCTCCTGGTCCCGCAGCGCCGCCTGCAACTGATAGGCCGCGACCCGGGCGGGCTGGATGTTGTCGATCAGTTCGCGGGACACCGCATCGGTGCGGCTCACCAGGTTGATACCGGCGATCGCGCCGGCCAGCACGATCACACACATCCCGAACACCAGCAAGTTCTGCCAGCCTTGCACAGTCAATTTCATCGCAGCGCGCGTTCCACTCTGATCATCGCGATGTCGTCACTGAGACCGCCATACGGTTGGGCACGGGATTCGACTTCGGCGATCAGCGCACCGACGAACTCGCGACCGGGCCGGGACGCCTGCGATCTCGCCAGCTCAAGCAGGCCTTGCTCACCGAGGCGGCGACCGCCCGGCCCCGCGTGACCCTCGAACAATCCGTCGGTGAGCAACACCAGGCCGTGTCCTTTCGGCAGTTCCAATCGGTCGACCGGCCATTCGCTGGCACCCAGCCCCAGCGCAGAGCCGGCAGTGGGCTCGACCCAGTCCACTGTGCCCGGTCCGTGCACCAGCAGGCCGGGGTGCCCGGCGCGGACCACGTCATACTGCCCGGTCTCGGGATCCAGTGCCACGCTGAGCAGCGTGGCGAAGATTCCGGGTCCGGGTCGTTCGCTGGTCAGAATGCGGTCGAGTTGCCTCATCCGCGCGTTACCCCGTAGCCCGGCGAAAGTCAATGCGCGCCAACCGATGCGCAATGCCACACCCAGCGCGGCCTCGTCGGGGCCATGGCCGGCCACATCGCCCATCATCACGTGGACCGTGCGGTCGGACGTCTGCACGATGTCGTAGAAATCCCCACCCAACAGGGCGTCTCGTCGGCTCGGCAGGGATTGGGCGACGACCTCGACGCCCGGATCGTCCATGAGCAACGCCGACGGCAGCAGGCCGCGCTCAAGTCGGGCGTTCTCCCGCTCACGCAGCTGGCTGGCATGCAGATCCACCGCGGTGAGCTCAGCGCGTTTGCGCTCGATCGAATACACCACGGCACGGCGCAGCATCTCCGGATCGACCCGGCCCTTGACGAGGTAGTCCTGGGCGCCCGAGGCGACCGCCGAGATGCCGAAGTGCTCGTCGTTCAAACCGGTGAGCACGATGATCGGAACCGTGGGATCGAGCCGGCCCAACCGGTGCAGGGCGTCAATGCCCTCGGCGTCAGGCAGATTCAGGTCGAGCAGCACACAATCGGGGCGGGCGGAGACGATCGCCTGCTCGGCAGATGCCATGGATTGCACCCACACCAGGTCGATGTCGGCGATGTCGGCAACATCGGCGATCTGTTCTTCGACCAACAGTGCGTCGCCGCGGTCGTCCTCGACCAACAACAACGACAATCGGCGCCCGCCTGCTCGCGGGCCGAAACCGGCGAGGGTCGCAGATGGGTACGGCTGTTCCGCGCGCATGGGATCACGTCCTTACTCACTGAGGCCACCCCGGTCGCGCTGACCTCTGCTTTAGTGACGACGTGATCGAGAATACCTATGCGGTGGCGTCAATTCTCAAGCCGGCCACCCATAATCACGAGGCTCTGGCCGCAGAACGCAAGCGCAGGCGCCGCAGTACGTCGCTGCCGAGGACCCGCGGATCCGGATCCGGGCCGGTCGGAATCAGCGTGACGCCGTCGGCCACGCCGGCCGCTTCGATGTCGGCGATCAAGCCGGTCAGCCCGTCAATCGTCCCCACATAGCGCACACCGAGCACTGCCCCGGCCTCTGAGCCCGCCACCGTCAGACTGCATCGGGCCGAGCGGTAATCCGCGGCCACCGCGACGGACACGTCCAAGATCACCGAGACGGCGTCGTCCTCGGACTTGAGGCCGGATCGGATCCGGCGCGCCTGGGCCAGATCGGGCGCCGAAATCCGCGCCGTCGGCGCCCCACCGTCTGTCAGCTCGGTCCAGGATTCGGCGTCCGCCACAAATATCCGCACACCGGACACGTTATGTGCAAATACCGCACCTGCCCAGAGTTACGTTCAGCCCGAATCCAACGAACTACCGGACGTCGCGCACCCGGGTCTTGTAGAGGCTCGCCGCGGTGGTGATGGCCAACGTCACGACGATCACGCCCAGGCTCGCGAGCGTCGGGATCTCCGGCACGTGCACCGGCTCGCCGCCGTTGATGAACGGCAACTCGTTCTCGTGCAGTGCGTGCAGCACGAGTTTGACGCCGATGAAGGCCAGGATGAACGCCAATCCCTGCGACAGGTACACCAGGCGCTTGAGCAGGTCACCGAGCAGGAAGTAGAGCTGCCGCAGACCCATGAGCGCGAACACGTTGGCGGTGAACACCAGGTAGGGCTCCTGGGTCAGCCCGTAGATCGCCGGGATGGAGTCCAGCGCGAACAGCAGGTCGGTGGTGCCCAACGCCACGATGACCAGGAACATCGGCGTCATCAGCCGTTTCCCATTCTCGTGGATCCACAACTTCAGGCCGTCCCACTGGTCGGTGGTGCGCAGGTGCTTGCGGGCGAAACGCACCACGCCGTTGTCGCCGTCGTCGTCATGGTCGGTGTCGCGGACCAGGTTGATCGCGGTGTACACCAGGAACGCGCCGAAGATGTAGAACACCCACGAGAACTGGTTGATCGCGACCGCGCCCAGCGCGATGAAGATGCCGCGGAAGATCAGCGCCAGGATGATGCCGACCAGCAGGGCCTGCTGCTGGTAGATCCGCGGCACTTTGAAGCTGGCCATGATGATCAGGAAGATGAACAGGTTGTCGACCGACAGGCTGTACTCGGTGAGCCAGCCGGCGAAGAACTCGAGCCCGAACTGGTGGCCATGGAACACCCACACCCAGATGCCGAACGCCACCGCCATGCCGATGTAGATCGACAGATAGGTGGCGGTTTCGCGAGTGGTGGGTTCGTGGGGGCGTCGCCCGATCACCACGACGTCGAACAGCAGAACGGCGATCGTCACGGCGAGGGTGATGATCCATTCCAGCTGTGTTACCTGCATCGAGAATCCTCCGGTCGTCAAAGCGCCGGAGGTCTCTTCCACCGGCTATAGCCACCGGTCTGCGACACCGATCGATCAATTGACGACCGACGTGATGACGACATCGCAGCGAAGGAATACTCCCCTCCGCCGACCAGTCTGCCTGACGTCACCCACTAACCGAAATCGAACGGGCCCGCCGCACCGACCCGCGCCCCGGGTAACGGGCCGAGCAGCCGGCGGCTTAGTAGGTTTGTACGCGTGACAGCAGCCGCCGGTGAACACGAGATTCCGCCGCAGTACGCGCTATCCCCACTGGCCCCCGCGCCCCGCACCCTCATCGACATCCTGCACGAGACCGCCGCCCGTTTTCCCGACGCGCCGGCTCTCGATGACGGCGCTGTCCAGCTCACCTACTCCGAGCTGATCGCCGACATCACCGACAGCGTGGCCTGGCTGGCCGCTCGCGGAATCGGCCGGGGCGACCGGATCGGGATCCGGATGCCCTCGGGCAGTTATGCGCTCTACGTGGCCATCCTGTCGGTGCTGGCCTGCGGCGCCGCCTACGTTCCGGTGGACGCCGACGATCCCGACGAGCGCGCCGAGCTGGTGTTCGGCGAGGCCAACGTGGTCGGGGTGATCACCGAAGCCGGCCTGACCCGCGGGCCGGGCTCCTCACGCGGGTGGCGGGCCGCCGCCCCGCTGGGCCGCGACGACGCCTGGATCATCTTCACGTCGGGATCGACGGGCACCCCGAAAGGTGTCGCCGTCACCCACCGCAGCGCGGCCGCATTCGTCGATGCGGAAGCCCAGATGTTTTTGCAGGACAGCCCGATCGGACCCGGGGACCGGGTGCTGGCCGGCCTGTCGGTGGCGTTCGACGCATCGTGCGAGGAGATGTGGCTGGCCTGGCGGCACGGTGCCTGTCTGGTGCCCGCCCCGCGATCGCTGGTTCGCAGCGGGATGGATCTGGGACCGTGGCTGGTCAGCCGGGACATCACCGTGGTGTCGACGGTGCCGACGCTGGCGGCGCTGTGGCCCGCCGAAGCGCTGGAGGCCGTGCGGCTGTTGATCTTCGGTGGCGAGGCCTGCCCGCCCGAACTGGCGGCCCGGCTGGCTTCCGGGGAAGACAGCGTCGGTCGCGAGGTGTGGAACACCTACGGCCCCACCGAGGCAACCGTCGTCGCCTGCGCCGCGAAACTGGACGGGCAGGGTCCCGTCAGCATCGGGCTGCCCCTGGCGGGGTGGGACCTGGCCGTGGTGGACGCCGACGGTCTGCCGGTCGGGTTCGGTGAGGTCGGTGAACTGGTGATCGGCGGGGTGGGCCTGGCCCGTTACCTCGATCCCGACAAGGACGCCGAGAAGTACGCCCCCATGCCTTCTTTGAGCCAACATGGGTCATGGACCCGCGCCTACCGCAGCGGCGATCTGGTGCGTCTGGAAGCCGACGGGCTCTACTTCCAAGGCCGCGCCGACGACCAGGTGAAGGTCGGCGGGCGTCGCATCGAGCTGGGTGAGGTGGACACCGCCCTGGTCAACCTGCCCGGGGTGAGTGGCGGCGCGGCCGCGGTCCGAAAGACCGCGAGCGGCACCCCGCTGCTGGTCGGCTACATCGCGAGTACGGATCCAGACTTCGATCTGGCGGCGGCCCGAGCTGCACTGTCGGAGTCACTGCCCGCCGCCCTGGTGCCCCGGCTCGTCCTGCTCGACGACCTGCCCACCCGCACGTCGGGCAAGGTCGACCGCAACGCGTTGCCATGGCCGCCGCCGGGCGACAACCAACCCGATGCCACCGAACTCACCGGCACCATGGGCTGGCTGGCCGGGTTGTGGCGCGACGTGCTCGGCACTCCGGTCGACGGGCCGGAGGCCGATTTCATCGCCCTCGGCGGCGGTTCACTGGCCGCCGCGCAACTGGTGGCCGCGCTACGCCGGCGCTATCCGCTGGTGACCGTCGCCGACCTCTACGACCACCCCCGGCTGGGCTCGCTGGCCGGCTATCTCGACGAGCTCAAACCCCCACCGCAGATCACCACCCGCCAGGTCCAACCGACGCCGGTGCTGACCCAGGCCGCGCAAGTCGCATTGTCACTGCCGCTGGCCACCCTCACCGGCATGCAGTGGGTGGTCTGGCTGGCGCTGCTCAACAACGTGGCGGCCATGACGGGCGTGGTGTCCTGGGCGCATCCGCTGAGCTGGTGGTGGGTGCTGGCCGGGTTCGGACTGTTCGTCACGCCGCTGGGCCGGATGGGCATTGCGGTGCTGTTCGCCCGGATACTGCTGGGCGGCCTGCAACCCGGCACATACCGGCGCGGTGGCGCCGTTCACCTTCGGGTGTGGATCGCCGAACGGCTGGCCGCGGCCAGCGGCGCCGAAAACCTGGCCGGCGCACCGTGGATGGTCTACTACGCCCGCGCCCTGGGCAACAGCGTGGGCAAGGGCGTCGACATGCACTCCGCGCCGCCGGTGACCGGCATGCTCAAAATCGGTCACCGCGCCTCGGTCGAACCCGAGGTGGACCTGTCCGGGCACTGGATCGACGGCGACATGTTCCACGTCGGGCCGGTATCGATCGGCAACGATGCCACGATCGGTGCCCGCACCACGCTGCTTCCCGGAGCGAGCGTCGGCAAGAACGCCGATGTCGCGCCCGGCTCGGCAGTGGTGGGCAAGGTCAAGAACGGCCAGTTCTGGAAGGGTTCGCCGGCCGTGAAGTCCGGCAAGGCCCGCCACCCGTGGCCGGACCACCGGCCGCCTCGCGCGCCGCTGTGGGTCGGGGTGTACGGAGTGTCCTCGATGTTGTTGGCCGGGCTGCCGCTGACCGCGCTGGCCGCGGGTCTCGCGGTGATCGGCTGGGGCATCCACGACACCGGCTCCCCGGGCGAGGCCGTGATACCGGCGCTGGCCTGGACGCCGGCCGCAGCGCTGGTCGCACTGCTGACCTACGCCGTCCTCACGGTGATCGGGGTACGGGTTTTGTCGGTCAAGCTCTCCGAGGGGTATCACCCGGTGCGCAGCCGGGTGGGCTGGCAGTTGTGGATGACCGAACGGCTGATGGACGCGGCCCGCAACTACCTGTTCCCGATCTACGCCAGCCTGCTCACCCCGTGGTGGCTGCGGCTGCTCGGCGCGAAAGTCGGTCGGGACACCGAGATCTCGACGGCGCTGTTCACCCCGAAGTTCACCGAGGTACACGACGGCGCGTTTCTGGCCGACGACACCATGGTGGCCTCCTACGAGTTGGGTGGTGGTTGGATCCACGTCGCCAAGGCCACCATCGGCAAGCGGGCCTTCCTCGGCAACTCGGGCATCACCCAGCCCGGTCGCAAGGTGCCCGACGACGGCCTGGTGGCGGTGCTCTCGGCCACCCCACACAAGGCCAAGGCCGGCTCGTCCTGGTTGGGCAGTCCGCCGGTTCGATTGCGCCGCAACGCCACTGCCGCCGATGCACTGCGCACCTTCGATCCGTCGCTGCGGCTGAAGGTCATGCGCTCGGCGGTGGAGACCTGCCGGCTGGTCCCGGTGATCATCACCTTCGCGATCGGCGTCGCCGTGCTGGGCGCGCTGCAGACGGTGACGATGCGGTTCGGCTTCCTGTGGGCCGCGCTGACCGGTGGCGTGGTGCTGTTGGCTGCCGGTGCCGTGGCAGGCATCATCGCCGTGATCGCAAAATGGTTGGTGGTCGGCCGAATTCGCGCGGTCGAGCAGCCCCTGTGGTCGTCGTTCGTGTGGCGCAACGAGGTCTCGGACACGTTCGTCGAAACTGTCGCCGCACCCTGGTTCGCCCGGGCGGCCAGCGGAACCCCGGTGATGAACGTGTGGCTGCGCGGCCTGGGCGCCTCGATCGGGCGCGGGGTGTGGTGTGAAACCTACTGGCTGCCCGAAGCCGATCTGGTGACCCTCGAGGCCGCCGCCACCGTCAACCGCGGCTGCGTGGTGCAGACCCACCTGTTCCACGACCGCATCATGCGACTGGACAGCGTGGTGCTCGAAGAGGGTGCGACGCTGGGACCCCACTGCGTCGCGCTGCCCGCCGCCCGGCTGGGCGCGGGATCCACCGTCGGGCCGGGCTCGCTGGTCATGCGCGGGGACGAGGTGCCGCCGTCCACCCGTTGGCAGGGCAACCCGATCGCCCCGTGGAACATGTTCGGCAAGAAGCGCACCGCCAAACCAGCCGACACCAAGCGGACGGAAAACCCTGCCGCGTGACCCGATCGAAGAAAGCTGCCAAGAAGGTGACGTCCGCCCCCGTGATCGACCCGTACCTGCCGGGCAACGGCAATTTCGGGTACCGGGTTTCCCGCTACGAGCTCGAGCTCGAGTACAAGGTGGCGATCAACCGACTGGCCGGTTCGGCCACCATCACGGCGGTCACCCTGGCCGCGCTGCGCACCTTCACCCTGGATCTGTCCGACGCGCTGTCAGTGTCCCGGGTTTCGGTGAACGGTCGCCGGCCCGCGCAGTACCGGACCACGGACGGCAAGTTGTCGATCACACTGGGATCGGCACTGCCGGCCGGGGCCGCGATGACCGTCGCCGTCCGCTACAACGGAAACCCGCGCCCCATCGAAACCTATTGGGGCGAGGTTGGTTTCGAGGAGCTGTCCGAGGGCGCCCTGGTGGCCGGCCAACCCAACGGGGCCGCCTCCTGGTTCCCCTGCGACGACCATCCCAGCTCGAAGGCCAGCTACCGCATCCAGATCAGCACCGACACGCCGTACTACGCGCTGGCCAATGGCGAGTTGATCTCCCGCAAGGCCCGCGCCGGACACACGGTCTGGACCTACGAGCAGCCCGAACCGACATCGAGTTATCTGATGACGCTGCAGATCGGCATGTACGAGAACCAGCGGCTGACCAAATCTCCGGTGCCGATGCATGCGGTGCTGCCCGCCCGGTTGCGCCGCAACTTCGAGCACGACTTCGAGCGTCAGCCGCAGATGATGAAACTGTTCGTCAAACTGTTCGGGCCATATCCGGTGGCCAGTGGTTACACCGTCGTGGTGACCGACGACGATCTGGAGATTCCCCTGGAGGCTCAGGGCATCTCGATCTTCGGTGCCAATCATTGCGACGGCCATCGCGGCGCCGAGCGGTTGATTGCCCACGAGCTGGCCCACCAGTGGTTCGGCAATTCGGTGACCGCTCGGCGCTGGCGGGACATCTGGCTGCATGAAGGGTTCGCCTGCTACGCGGAGTGGCTGTGGTCCGAACACAGCGGGGGCCGCAGCGCGGCGCAATGGGCCGAGCACTATCACTCACGTCTGCAGGACCAACCGCAGGATCTGCTGCTGTCCGATCCCGGGCCCGAGGACATGTTCGACGACCGCGTGTACAAGCGTGGCGCGCTGACCCTGCACGTGCTGCGTACCCGAATCGGTGACGCGAATTTCTTTGCGTTGCTACAGGATTGGACGGCCCGCTACCGGCACAACACGGCATTCACCGACGATTTCACCGGGCTGGCCGCCGGCTACACCGACGAGCCGTTGCAGCCACTGTGGCAGGCCTGGCTGTACTCCAAAGAGTTGCCGGACCTGTGACCGACGGCGGCAGCACCCCCGCTACAGGGCCGATCACGCGCAGCAGCGTCGCCCGCGTCGGGCTGGCCACCGCCATCAGCGCAGTGTGCGGTTACGCCGTGCTGTACCTGGCCGCACGAGACCTGGAGCCGGCCGGCTTCTCGATCTTCAGCGTGTTCTGGGGTGCGTTCGGCCTCGTGACCGGCGCCGCCAACGGCCTGTTGCAGGAGGCCACCCGTGAGGTGCGCGGGGCCCGTCACCGGGATCTCAGCGCCGGCCCGACAACCCACCCGATGCGGATCGCGGCCTCCGTCGGCATCGTCGCGGCAGTGGTGATCGCGGCCAGCTCCCTGCTGTGGAGTTCACACGTGTTCGCCGAGTCCCGGGCCTTGAGCGTGGTGCTGCTCAGCGTCGGGCTGGCCGGGTTCTGCCTGCACGCCACGTTGCTCGGCATGCTCGCCGGGGTGAACCGGTGGACCGAATACGGGGCCCTGATGGTCACTGACGCCGGCATCCGGGTGGCCGTCGCGGCGGCCACCTTCGTGCTGGGCTGGGGGTTGGCCGGTTTCCTGTGGGCCACCGTGGCGGGGGCGGTCGCCTGGCTCATCATGCTGATCGCCGCGCCGGCCGCGCGGCTGGCCGCCGTCAGTGACCATCAGGGCCCCGTATTCGGTCCACCGGTTCACCCCGGCGAGCATGCCGAGCAACGTGGCGTGCAGGCAGAACCCGGCCAGCCCGACGCTGAGCAGCACCACGCTCAAGGCCACTTCGGGTGAACTCGGCGCCACGGGGGGTGTGGTGATCCTGGCCGTGACGCTGACCCGGGCCCCGCTGCTGGTGCCGCTGACGGCCATGCAGGGCAACCTCATCGCGCACTTCGTGGACCAGCGCCACAAGCGGCTGCGCGCACTGGTGGCACCCGCTGCCGTGGTGGCCGCGCTCGGGGCCATCGGGGTGGTGGCGGCCGGGCTGCTCGGCCCGTGGCTGCTGCGCGTGGGGTTCGGTGACGATTACCAGGCCGGCGGCGCCCTGTTGGCCTGGTTGACCGGTGCCGCCGTGGCCATCGCGATGCTCACCCTGACCGGCGCCGCCACCGTCGCGGCCGCTCTGCACCGGGCCTATGCGACGGGTTGGATCATCGCCACCGTGGCCGCGGTGGCGCTGCTACTGCTTCCGGTGGGGCTCGAAGAACGGACCATCATCGCGCTGCTGTGCGGACCGCTGGTGGGAATCGTGGTCCACCTGGGCGCGCTGGCGCGGAGGGCTGCTGGGTGATCGCGGAGCGGCTTCGGCCGCGATATTGGACCGCAGTGTAGTTTGGTGCCCATCGACATGCGCTTTCACGACGTTTGGGTCATCATCCCCGCCTTCAACGAGGCGAGCATCATCGGCGACGTCATCACCGACGTGCGCTCGGTTTTCCCTAACGTGATCTGCGTCGACGACGGCAGCCGCGACGACACAGCCCAGCTGGCACTGCAGTCCGGCGCACACGTCGTGCCGCATCCGGTGAACCTCGGTCAAGGCGCCGCCATCCAGACCGGGGTCGAATACGCGCGGAGCCGCCCCCGGGCCCGGGTGTTCGCCACCTTCGACGCCGACGGCCAACACCAGGTCAAAGACGTCGTGCGGATGATCGACCGGCTCGACGCCGAGGGCGCCAACCTCGTGGTCGGCACCCGCTTCGCCGACCCGGACGCCCACGCCGTGACGCACACGCCGCCGTTGAAGCGGATCATCTTGCGCACCGCGGCCTTCCTGAGCCCACGAAGCCGCGCGCTCGGGCTCACCGATGCGCACAACGGCCTGCGGGTGTTCGACAAGGTGGTCGCCGACGACCTCGACCTCACCATGAACGGGATGAGCCACGCCGGCGAGTTCATCGCGGTGGCATACGAGAAACGTTGGCGCGTGGTCGAGGAGCCCGTCGAGATCCTCTACACCGACTACTCGAAGTCGAAGGGTCAGCCCTTGCTCAACGGCGTGAACATCGTCTTCGACGGGCTGCTGCGCAGGAGGCTGTCCCGATGAACTGGATTCAGGCCCTGTTGATCGTCGCGGTGCTGGTGTTGTTGGCCTACCTGTTGGGGTCACGGCGCAGCGCCCGGTCCAAGGCGTGGGTGAAGGTCGGTTTCGTGTTGTTCGTCGCGACGGGCATCTACGCGATCCTGCGGCCCGACGACACCACCGTGGTGGCCAATTGGCTTGGGGTGGACCGTGGTACGGACCTGATGGAGTACATGCTCATCATCGCGTTCGTGTTCGTCACGATCTCGACCTACTTGCGCATCAAGGATCTCGAGCTGCGCTATGCCCGGCTGGCCCGGGCGGTGGCACTGCAGAACGTGCAGGTGCCGGCCGCCTCAGAAGATGAATGACGAGCCATCCGGCACTACTGACGACCCAGCGTCGCTGAACGCGCTGCTGGCCGTTGCGGCCGCACGCCAGAACGCAGGCGATCTGCGCGGAGCACTGCGCAACGCCATCGAGGTTCACGAAGCCCGCCGCACCACCCTGGGCAACGATCATCCGGACACGCTCGCTGTGGCGTGGCTCGTGGCCAGTTGGCGATACGACCTCGGCGAAGCCGGGGCCGTTGAAGCCATCCGTGACCTGCTCCCGACAATGAGCCGCGTCCTCGGTGCCGAGCACCGCGATACCTTGTGGGCGCGGCACACCCTGGCCGCAATCGACGACAGCGCAACAGATCCGGCCGATCGCCTGCTGCGATGGGTTCACCTGTGCGGCGCCGACACTCGTGCCTTCGGCGCACGCCACCCGCTGACGCTGGCCGCAGCATACGGGGCGGCGTTGGCCCGTCGCGATCTCGGCGATCCGTACGGTGCGAGTATGGAGGCGTTGGCAGTGCACCAGCACCGAGTCCGCCTCCTCGGTGAGCACCATCCCGAAACGTTGGCGTCGCGACTGGCGCAAGTGACCTGGCACGGTGAGGCGGTGGGGGTTACCGCGAAGACCCTCACCGATCTCGACGACCTGATCCCCGTGCTGGAGAAAGCGCTCGGTCACGACGACCCCACCACGTTGACGGCCCGGTATACCCGAGCTCTGTGGACCCCGGAATCAGCTGACAACACGATGGAGCGCATTTCGGAATGGGAGGTTCTCACAGAGGATCTCGCCCGCGGACGAGGCGATGCAGATCCATTGACCCTATCGGCTCTGGACAAGCGGGCCGCAGCACGCATGGAGTGGCAAGACCTGTTGGAGGCGACCCGCGATATCGCCTACAGCCTGGAGTTCCAAGAGCAGAGCGCCGACCCACACTGCCCCGACGCCGAAGCCGAGAGCAGGGCGGCTGATGCCGCAGACGAGGAAGAGTCCGAGCAAGCGCATTCCTTCGAATGCGTTCTGACGGCGAAAAGGGCGTTGTCTCAGTGCGCCCGGGCCGCAGGTAACGATGCACACCAGACGTTGCTGTGGCGCTACTACCTCGCCTGGCGCCTGTGGGCCGGACACGAATTCGGTTCGGCCGGTCAGCGGGCCCGACGCCTGGTCAGGGACAGCACGATCATCGTCGGCGAAGACCATCCATTGACCGAGGCAGCGCGGATCTTGTTGTCCTTCAGCGACACCCAGGCATGGACGGGACTCTCACCGTTCTGGGACGGTAGCGACGCCGCTGAACTGACCGGAAGTTAGCGACTGAGCAAACTCCGCCAACATCGCGATCCGGGCGTCCTCGAGTTCCGGCGTCGGCAGCACACGGCGCACCATGGCGGCACCGTCGAACGTGTTGAGCACGATGGTCAGCAGGACGGCGAAAACATCCTCGGGGATCTGGTCCATGCCGGGTCCATGCTTGGCGCTTTCGTAGATGGTGTGGATGTACTCGGTGAGCACCGCCTGCAGCGGGCCCCGCAGCTTTTCGTCGGTGCGCGCCGCCATCAGCAGTTCGTGCCATACGGTATTGGTTTCACTGCCCGCGATGTCGCGCAGGATCGCCAGCGCCGCCGGCAGCGCCGGCTGATCGGCAGAGATATCCGCACTCAGCTTGCTGCCCAACTCCACCTGCCGGCGCGCGACCTCCCGCGCGGTGGCCGCCATGAAGTCGCTCATCGTCGGGAAATGCCGGAACAGCGCGCCGTCGGAAACCTTGGCCCGCTTGGCGATCACCGCCGCCGAGGCCTTGGCGTAGCCGACCTCGATGATGGTGTCGATGGCGGCGTCGATCAGGCGCGCCACGGTCTCCTTACGGCGCTGCTGCTGGGTTCTGGCCATCTCAGACCGGCGCGTGATCCAGGTGCTCGGCACCAGCCCGCAGGTAACGTCCCGACTTCACCGACTCACCGTAACCGTCGCGGAACTCACCGTTGCGGAACACCACCGCGCCGTTGACGGCGGTGGCGACGACGGCGTCGTCGTTGCGGTTCACCATGCGGCTCAGGCCGCCGTAGAACGGGACGGTTTCCTCGTGATAGGCGTCCACATCGGCATTGAGGCCGGCCGGATCGACGACCACGAAATCGGCGCGATCCCCCTGGCGCAGCGTGCCTGCCGGAACCCCGAACCAGTCGGCCACCTCGGCGGTCAGCCGATGCACGGCGTGCTCGGTGGTCAGGAACGGACGACCGGCCAATTGCGCGTCACGAACCCGCTTGAGCAACCGCAGCGGGTAGTTGTAGAACGCCATGTTCCGCAGGTGCGCACCGGCATCCGAGAAACCCATGTGCACCGACGGGTCCTTGGCCAGCTTGTCCAGGTACCGCGGCCGGTCGTTGGCCACGATCGTCGTCCATCGCACGTTGCGTTCGCCGTTGTCGACCAACACGTCGAGGAACGCGTCGAGCGGGTGGATGCCCCGCTCATCGGCGATCCGCCCGAAGCTCTTGCCGATCAACGTTTTATCCGGGCATTCGACGATGGTGGCGTCGTGGAAGTCACGGTGCCACAGGGTCGGGCCGAGCTTGCGCCGGTCGAAGGATCTGCGGAACCGGCGGCGGTACTCCGGGTCGGCGAGCAGTTTGTTGCGCTCAAGCTGATCTTTGAGATGCAGCGCGGCCGTGCCGGCCCCGAACTCCTCGAAGACCGGCAGATCGATTCCGTCCGAATACAATTCAAACGGCACCGGCAGGTGCTGGAACCGCACCTTGGCGCCGAGGATCCGGTTGAGTAACCGGGTGCCCGGCCCGAGGACGTGCACCGCGCCTGGCGAGGACTTGGCGTCGGCCGAGACCAGCAGGCTCATCTTGACCCCGCGACGGCGGCCGAACAGGCCACTGCTCTCCAGGAAGAAGTTCAGGGCCTCTTGGGCTTTCGCCACATTCGGTGCGCTCTGCAACATCCGGCCGCGCTTGCGCAGCACCCTGATCAGACGGCGGCGCTCCCGCCAGGTGGCGAACGTCGATGGAAGCGCACGGGACCGGAACCGGTCACCGTCGAGCTTGTCGATCGCGGCGTCCATTCCCGACATGCCGAGCATGCCGGCTTCCAGCGCCTCGTCGAGCTTGGCCGCCATGGTTTCCAATTCGGCATCAGTGGGGACGACACCGCGGGTGGTGGCCCGGTCCAGACCGAGGACCGAGGCTCGTAGATCCGAATGCCCCAGCAACGACGCGATATTCGGGCCCAGCGGCAGCTCGTCGATGGCTTTCACATACTCCGCCGGGTTCGCCCAGTTGCGGTGCTGTTGCAGTGCGCCGAGCACGAACTCGCGCGGAACCGCCTCGACACGGCTGAACAGATCCGCAGCATCTTCGGTGTCGGCGTACACCGTCGAGAGGGAGCACATGCCCAACAGCACCGTCGTCACGCCGTGCCGCACCGATTCGCGTAGGCCCGGGTCGAGCAACACTTCGGCGTCGTAATGGGTGTGCACGTCGATGAAACCGGGCAGCACCCACTTGCCGCCGGCGTCGATGACGTCGGGACACCCGGTCTCATCGAGCGGGGTGGCCGACACCGCGGCCACCACCCCGTCGCGAATTCCCAGCGTGCGGACCTGGGGGCGGGCACCGGTGCCGTCGAACCACAGGCCGTTGCGAACAATGACGTCGTAAGACATGACGCCACGCTAGATCAGAAAGCGAGTACTCACAATCTTTTAGCGAGAATTGGTCTGAAAGAACTCCACCGTCTTCGGGATGCCCTCGGCCAGATCCACCTGCGGCCGCCAGCCCAGCACGTCGCGGGCCCGGGTCACGTCGAGACACGACCGGCGCAGGTCACCGAGCCGCGGCGGGTTCATCTCCGGTTCGTCGGGCACGCCGACCGCCAGGGCGATCGCGGTGTGCATCTCCCGGGTCGAGGTCTCCACCCCGGTGCCGACGTTGAACCGCTGACCGCCTCCGTCGGCGCCGGACGCCTTGACGAACGCGTCCACCACATCGTCGACGTACACGTAGTCCCGGGTATCGGTGCCGTCACCGAAAATTTTCGTCGGCCGCCCGGCCAGCAGGGCTTGAGCAAAAATTGCCACCACGCCCGCCTCGCCGTGCGGATCCTGTCGGGGGCCGTACACGTTGGCCGGGGCGATGTGCGAGCAATCGAGGTTGTAGAGATTGCGGAACATGTTGAAGTACACCTCGCCGGCGACCTTGCTCGCCGCATACGGCGAGGACGGATTCGTCGGCGCGTCCTCGCCCGTCGGATACGACGGCGGCGTGCCGTACACCGAGCCACCCGAGGACGTGTGCACCACCTTGCGCACCCCGGCCTGCCGGGCTGCCTCGGCCAACCGCACCACCCCGACCACGTTCACCGTCGAGTCCAGCTGCGGATCATCCACCGAACGCTTCACCGAGATCTGGGCGGCCAGGTGAAAGATCACCTCGGGCTGGGCGTCCTTGACCAGGCTCAGCAGGTCGGCGTCGACGATGTCGGCCTTGACGAACTCGAAGCCTTTGTTGTTCTCGGCGCTGCTGAGGTTCTCTGCTCGCCCCGAGCTCAGGTCATCGAGGCCGACAACGCTGTGCCCGTCCGCCAGCAGCCGATCGACCAGCGTCGATCCGATGAAGCCTGCCGCGCCTGTCACCAGTGTTCGCACGGGGTCACCATACCGACGGCGACTAGAGCTCCGCTGTGTCCGTACAGTCGGCAAGAGTGAACAAGGTCGCCCGTGCTGCCGCTGCGCTGATCGCGCTGCATCTGGCGGTTCGGGCCGTGGTGGCTTTCGGCGGCTACTTCTACTGGGACGATCTGATCCTGATCGGCCGGGCCGGAACCCAGAACCTGCTGTCCCCGTCCTACTTGTTCGACGATCACGACGGCCATGTCATGCCCGCGGCGTTCCTGATATCCGGCGCGGTCACCCGGGTGGCACCGTTCTCCTGGGTGCTGGCCGCGGTGAGCCTGGTGGTGATGCAGCTGCTGGCGTCACTGGCGTTGCTGCGGGCGCTGTGGGTGATCCTGGGCTGGCGGCCCGTGCTGCTGATCCCGCTGACCTTTGCCCTGTTCACTCCGCTGGCGGTGCCCGGGTTCGCCTGGTGGGCGGCGGCCCTGAACTCCTTGCCGATGCTGGCCGCGTTGGCGTGGGTCTGTGGTGAGGCCGTGCTGTTGGTCCGCACCGGTGCGCGGCGGCACGCGGTTCTTGGTGCAGTCGTGTTTCTCGGCGGGCTGTTGTTCTTCGAGAAGGCCGCGGTGATCCCGTTCGTGGCGTTCGCGGTGGTGGCGTTGCTCGGGTATGTGACGGGGACGTTCTCGGTGGTCGAGGTGTGGCGTCGCGGGGTGCAGTTGTGGGTCTCGTGCCTGGCGCTGTTGGTGGCCTGGGTCGGGGTGTATCTCGTCGTCGTCGATCAGAAGCGGTGGAGCTTCGACGTGGCGATGACGTGGGATCTGTTGAGCCGCTCCTTTACTCACGGCATCGTGCCGGGGCTCGTCGGCGGGCCGTGGTCCTGGCAGCGCTGGGCACCAGCCTCCCCCTGGGCCACGCCGCCGGTGTCGGTGATGGTGTTGGGCTGGGTGTTCTTGGCGATTGCCGTCGCGGTGGTGTTGGTGCGTAAGACCCGTATCTGGCCGGTGTTGGTGGTGGCCTTGGGATATGCCGTCGCCTGCCAGATCCCGATCTATCTGATGCGCTCCTCCCGGTTCACCGCGTTGGAGTTGGCGCAGACGTTGCGTTACCTGCCGGACCTGGTGGTGGTGCTGGCGCTGTTGGCGGCGGTGGGGTTCTGCGCGCCCAACCGGAGTTCTTTGTTCTCCGCGTCTCGGGGCCGGACCCTGGTGCTGGTGTCGGTCGCCGTGCTTTTCGTGGCCAGCAGCCTGTATTCGACGTGGACGTTCTCCAAGGTGTGGCGAGACAGTCCCGTGCCTTCGTACCTGAACAACGCCCGAGCTTCTCTGGCGTCGACCTCACCGGCGGCGCCCTTGCTCGACCAAGAAGTCGATCCGTTGATCCTGCAACGCGTGGCCTATCCCGAGAATCTGGCCAGCCACATGTTCGCCCTGGCCGCACCCCGTCCTGAGTTCGCCTCGGCGACAACCGATCTGCGGATGTTCGACCGCACTGGGACCTTGGTCGACGCCAAGGTGACGTGGGTGCGCACGATCGTCGAAGGCCCGGCACCGCGCTGCGGTTTCCTGGTCCAACCGGACGAGCCGGTGGTCATGCCACTGGACGGGCCACTGCTGCCGGCGGATTGGACCGCCGAGATCAACTACCTGGCCAACAGCGACGGCTCCCTGACCATGGCCTTGGCCGAGGGCCCCGACGTGAAAGTGCCGGTGCGGCCCGGGCTGAACCGGGTGTTCGTGCGGCTGCCGGGTGCCGGGCAGTCGATCTCTGTGGGAGCCAACACCGCCGCGCTGTCGGTGTGCATCTCCCCCGGGCCGGTGGGATTCCTGGCACCGAGGTAGGCCACGTGCTGAGATACTGAGGGTTAACTGCCGGGGATCATGCCGAGGGGGACGCTGCGTGAGCGCGCTTGATGGCTTCTATTCGACATGGAACAAGGCGCGGGAAACCTTCGGCGTCGGTACGCCCGTCGATGGCAGTCAGTACGACGGCAGCAGTTCGAAGCTGATGCAGATGAAGTCCACCATCGAGTCGGCCGCGCCGGATGACCGCTGGCAGGGCTCCGGGTCGCAGGCGTATGCCGCGGCCAATAAGGAACATGCCGGTGTGTACGAAAAACTTGCTGACCTCGACAAAAGGATCTCCAACGAAGTTACCAATGCATCCGAGGTGGTCGCCAACGGACGCAACAAACTTGACAGCACAAAGAGCTGGGTCGATAGCGCGGTCAATTCACTGCCCAGTTCGCTCAACGCCCAGGCTCGTGAGACAAGCCTGATCCCGATTGCCAACGAGGGAATCAGCCGAGTCAACACCATAGTTAGCACCGCCAACACTGATATGAACACCATCGCGGGGCGCATCACTGGTCTCAAGGGTGAGTGGGACGCACTGAGAGGCAACCAGAAGTTCGGACCAGGTAGTGAAAAGGCCGACCAAAATGGCGACGGCAAAGCCGATGGCGACGAGAAGAAGCCTAACGGAAAAGAAGACGGTCAAGCATTAGCAGACCAAGCGAAACTTGGATCGGCACTTAGGGATCCCGAAGTTATGGACCGGGTGGCGAAAAATCTTCCACCAAGTCCGCTGCTTGAGGAGGAGCTTCAGGCACTGGCCGAGGGCAAGGAAGTCAGCAGCGTTCCAAAGGAAACGCTCGACTACTATCGCGACTTCTTCAAGGCGGCAGGCAAGGACGGCTTGTTGATGTTGGATCGCCATCTCGAATCGCAGGAAGCGTCGGGCAATCAAGAAGCAGGCGCTCAGCGGGACAGGCTGGCCAACGGCCTGACAGTAACCAGCAACGAGAATATTGTGGACCGCAATCCGGACGGCTCGGTTGCGTCCCGTGGGGGATACGACCAGTTGCCCCCAGATCTGCGGGAAATGCTCGAGACGCGGCGCAGCGATCCAACTTATCCGGGCTGGGATACTTTGGGCCCGACAGACGCGAAGAACCATCATGTTGCCGACGTAGTGCAGTTCAGTGAGCTCATGGGCGAATCCAACCCTGGATATCAGCCGGGATCACGACTAGGCACCGAGATGTATCTGAAATCCGCTGACATGGTCGAATTCTCCTTGGGCGGCTGGGGAATGACCGATACTCCGCCCGAGTCTTACGAGCGCGCCGCGAGCTCACTCGCTGAAGTTGCCGGGCGCAATGACGAAGCCTCATACCGAATCTGGTCGGGAACCGGCGAAGGATTGCCCGATGGGTACAACCGCGAAGAAACGGTCCGAACGCTCATCGGCCACGATTGGTCACAAAGTGGCGGTGAAGGTAGTGGAGCTGCAACGCTGCTCGATTGGATGACCGAGGATTCACACCGTCCGATTGGTGACCCCATGGGCGACCGAGCACGATTGGCAATGACCGAGATCCCGGACATGCTGGCTCCAGGGCCCGACGATCCGGTGTATTCGACCATGCGAGATGCATTCGCGCGCAATGACGCTATCTCGACAGAGATGAGCCAGCTCCTCGCTGCGAATACAGACTCTCTGGCCGGCGCAGGCAGTCAGCAAGGTTTCGCGCAGACGAAACTGGACGCACTCGGGCACCCTGTGTTCGGCGCCGCTGATGGCAACCGACTGCTCGAGCTCGGAAGTTATTCCGAAGAAGGCAGAGTCACCCTTGCCGGCGCTGCAGAGACGGCGCGCATCAACGAACTCGAAGCAGCATTTCGCAGCAACCCGCAAGGTACTCTCGACGCCCAGCTCGCAAACAGCCCGGGAGGCCACTTGTCCGGTCGTATCGACCAAGCCATGCTCGGAGCAATCAATCATCAGAATGACGTTCTTCAGTCCGATCTCGAAGCACATGATGCGATATACCGAGCGAAACTGCTAGGGGCCGAGGTCGTCGGAATTGCCACCGGCGAACTCGCAGGCAGGATTCCGAATGCCGATGTCGCAACCGGTATGACAGGGATCGATCCCCGTGAGGCCGTCGAAAACGTAATCAAAGGGTGGATTGACAAGCCCGAATATCAGGCAATCGAGGTGCCCGAGAGGGCTGACCTTGAAGCATCATCGACTCGGCAAGCGCAACAGGCGATCATCGAGGCGGCCCACCGAGCCGGAGGGCTCCCGGCCGTTCTGAACCCCAACGGCCATCCCATTGATGTCGCAGGACTGGCTGTCGGGAGCCAGGAGTGGACCGAGCTACAGAATTACTTGATTGACCACGGTTTGACCCAGTACGTCACGGATTATGGGCAGAGCTACTCGAATGCTGTTGCACCGGTGGCCGACAAATCGGAGGCCGATGAATAGAATCCCGGCGTGGCCGCGCACGATCTTGAAGCGGGCAAGAGCTGCCATTTCGGCCAGCCTACTCGTACTACTCGCAGGGGCATGCAACATTAACCAGGGTGGGCCGCCCGAGCCCGCCCCGTCGGCACCAGTGGCATTCCCTTACCCGCCGTTCGAGATTCGAACTGATGTTGCGGTGCCGCTTCAGCCACCGCTCCTGGACGCTGCCAGGTTCGCTTTACAGGTGACGGTTGACAGTCGACTAAGTAACGACCCTGACGAAGGCGACCTCTACCAGCGATATCGCAGCCAGATCGCGCCCGAGATTGACAACCCAGGGATTCGGATCCCCGACATCTACGTCGGCCAGACGGGTGGTGCGCTACAACGCGCGGTGGCCGCCCGCGAGCTGCCTGACGGCGCCATCGAGGTCTCGATCTGCTTGTACGACACGCCGGGTCTGTACGCCATGAAGAAAGACGGCGAATTGGTCAAACCTCCCGGCGGCAGTGATGGGCTGTGGCGTCCGAAGGTGAAATGGACCGCGCAGAAGGCGGCAGTCGGGCCTGCTCCAACGGGGCCCCGCTGGCTATTGATGAACTCGGGAGTCCTGCTCGACATCACGGAGCAAGAGATGAGCGCAGTGTGCGGGCCTTTCAGGCCTGATCCGTTCATTCAAAGACCACCTGAACCAACCGCTGCGACACCGCCGGCGACGCCGCGCTGAAGCCGCGAGAGCCCTTCAGGAACATGAACGATAGCGCGCCCGACAGCAAGCTGCTCGGTAAGCTCAGATGGCTCTCCAAGGGAAATCGGTGCCGCGGACTGGAGCATCTATCATCGTCAACTGACGGTGAATCTCGCTCCGTGGCCACCTGTCAACGACCTGAGTTGGGTCATGTTGGACATTCCGTGGGGGTGCACCGTTATGACCTGGGTGATAGTCGGACTTAGTGCACCTGCTAGGCACTAATTCGGGTCGGTAGGCTCGGCGGATGGTGTGGGTTCGGCGGGTGCGCACGGCCTCAGGCGCCACTGCGGTCCAGAACGCCGAATCCGTAAACGGCCGACGCCGCATCGTTCGCCATATCGGTTCGGCCCGCGATGACGCTGAGCTCGGCCTGCTCGTCGAGCAGGCCCGCCGGCTGCTGGCCGATGATGCCCAACGCGAACTGGACCTGGCATCACCCCCAAAGCCGTCAAAGCCGAAATGGTGCCGCCCCGGAAACACTGTTCGGCGCTACTGGGGACAGGTCGCAGCGGCTGGTTGCCCGTACACGAGTTCTTAAGTCCTGCAGCGGGTTATTGTATGACGCCCTGGCCGGGATATATTCCGACCTCGGTTTCGACGACGCGGTCGACGATGAGGTCTTTCGAGATCTCGTGATCGCCCGAGTGGTGGAACCGACCAACCTGCTCGATATCGATCGGGTCCTGGCCGAGCTGGGTCGCACCTCGGCGTCACTGTCGACCCAAAAGCGTGTACTGCGTCGTGCCTGCTCAGGTGGCTACCGCGACCAGATCGCCACCGCCTGTTTCGCCCACGCCCGCGCCGCCGGGGATGTCAGCCTGGTGCTCTACGACGTCACCACCCTGTATTTCGAGGCCGACAAAGAAGACGCAGTGCGCAAAGTCGGCTACTCCAAAGAACGCCGGGTGGACCCACAGATCGTGGTCGGCCTGCTCGTCGACCGGTGCGGATTCCCCTTAGAAATAGGCTGTTTCGAAGGCAACAAGGCGAAACCCTGAGCAGTCCTTCCGGATGTCGAAATCCGACCTCGCCGCCAGCCCCTGGCAAAGTACGGCGCAGGAATGTCAGGAATACCGCAGCGAAAAACAAAGATATCCCCTGGTTAAAATGGTCCGCGGGCTACAATAATGCGATTGAGATTAGCGTCGGCGAACTCGATGACATCAAGCCACCCTAGCCAAAGAAGTAAAACATGACACACGGACTCGTCGTTACTCTATTTAAAAAGTGTGTTCTATTCTATTTAAGCGTGTTTTCATTTCTCGCCCTGACAGGGTGCCATGCTGGCAATGACACATTGGCGTATACGCCCACGCCGACCAATCCGCCTGGTCCAGAATCGCCCAATTGGCCCGAGAAACTGGCCGACTTTCGGTTTCGTTGGTCAGCGGAACCCTCAGTCGACCTCGAAACAGGGAAAGTCGTTCCACTTAGGGCTTATCTGGAATCTATGCTTGTCAATAGCTACACAGGAAATCCCAGCGGGGGATATCCCGGCTTCCAACGTGCGACACCTCAACCGATAGATCAGGGAGCACCCGATTGGGCAAGCACGCCCGAGTCTCAGAAGCGTATACGCGGTCCCATGGGCGCGGATTACGCGCCAGAGTTGCGATTGTTCGGCAATGAAGAGTTATACGTGTTAGACATTGAAGCCACCGAAGTGGGCTTTCGGGCATTCGTATGTGATGCAACCTTTAATGTCTACAAGCGGAACACTGACTCCAAGCAACTGATTCCGTTGAACTTTGAATCATCGACATATACTGCGCCGAATAATCCTGATTATCACAACATGCGAGTGTGGCGAACAGAATTCAGCGACCACGATCCGCGAGTTGGCAGCGCACCACCTCCTTCGCCTTCGGCGGCACAGCGCGGCCCGCTACCGGCACCTCGAACTGACGTTTTTGGCGCATGGTTCGTTACTGGATCGGAGTGGGTGGCCATGTGGTCAGACCACGACTACCCCGGGCTGAAGCCAGGAAGCCCGGAGTCACGCCAACGTGCCGCGGAGGCTCGGTCGCGGGAGGATGCCATGCGGCAACAGTGCCTCGAAAGGTACCCATTGAATGCTGCGGAGCGTGCTCAACGTGCCACTACAGTGCTTGTCGATCCGCCGCGAGTCGAGGCAGCAGTCCCGGGCTGGCCGGCTTGACGGCCGCCCCATAAAGCTCGAGATGACGACGTGGTGGCCGATAAAGAAACTCCAACCCATTAGGAACCGATGGGAAGCATTTTTCGCCGATTAGTAGCGACCTCTTCACTCGTGTTGAGCGCCGGTTGTGGAATTTCGGATTCGTCCCCGGTACCGGCTGCTGGATGGCCGCAGAGCTTAGAAAATTTCACGTTCGTATGGAAGGTGAGCAGAACATCGATCTCGTCACCGGTCCGGCGGTCGCGGTGCGGGCATACCTCGAGTCGTTCTTCCTCGTTCGGCTGACAGGTGATGACAAGTACCTGTACCCGGGTTTCAGCGACACCGTTCCAAAAAAATGGTGGCCTCGTGAGTCTGATACTGCGTCGGACAAGCCGTGGATCGGGACCATCACAAACCATCTTCTGTCGTTGACCCGCACCGGCTCTGAGGTCGCGGCGATCGGATGCATGTACACCTACCGCACCGCTTCTCCGCACAGCGAAGGCGAGTACGAGGCGCACGGCGTTCCGGTAGGCGCACCCGAGGCCGGCATCGCTGCGTTCAAGGTAACTGTTGACGTGGGCGCAGAATCCACCGAGCCCGAACCGCCTCAGACCGGGCCCGCACGCTCTCCCTTCGAAAATGTCTTCGGCAATGATCAAGTCACAGGCTATTGGGGCGGGTATTTCGGAGCCGAAACGACGAATAACTGGAACTGGCCCGAGCGTGAGCGAGCGACACCGGAGTGCATAACAAAGGCCCCAGACCCACTCGAGCGGCGAGAGTACATTTTGGGCAATTATCTGGCAGAAAACGAGTTCCCTACGCTCCCAGTCAAGCCGGGATGGCCCGAGGCCCCAGGTTCGTAGAGCATATGGAACTCAAGAAAACAATGGCCGCCATTTCCGTGGCAGCGCTGGTGGTGTGCGGGGCGGTACTCGGCACTCACCTACGCTGCCCTCGGACACCAGCCCGGCAGCAGTTGCCGCCCTACTGACCGGACCTGATGGCACGAGGTTCCTCGGTCAGATCAGCAGCTTTCAGTGGTCCGATGCCGGCCGCGAGGCCAGTGGTCTATTTGATTGGATTGCCACAGACGCGCACTCTTCGGATCCTGAAACTGCGGCGCGGGCTGGCGTTTCCGCGCATGCGTTGGCCGAATACCTGGCCGGCCAACCAGCCGGATCGACGACCAACGTCAACAACGCTGCACTTCTCACCGGGTATGCCAAAGCGCTCAGCCCGTTTCAGAGCACGATGATAGGGGATTCCCGGCGCACCTCCGAATTTCAGCCTCTCGACAACCTTGAGAGTGGGTTGCCCCGAACGGCACGAGTTTTTTCGGCGATCGTCAGCGCATCGGATGCCAGGAAGCACTTTGCTGGCGCGGCGGAATCACTGGCAGAAACATACGAGGGCAAGTTCACCGAGTTTGCCGCCGCCAACCCAACACTCCCGGATGGCCGCATCGAGCGGTCCTACGTGTTGTGGTCGGCACGGTTGCGCGGGCTGTTGGCCCGTAGCATTACGCTTGCAGACTCGGTCGACAAAGCATCTGGCTCAGCCGGCGCAACCACGCAATTGCGCTTTGCGATCGTCTCGCGAATGGTTCACGGTAGTGACCCGCGCATCAGCCCCCAATACTTCACAGACGAAGGCACATTGATAGATCCTGCCAAACTTCAGGGTGGTCTCCTGAGCCTTTATAGCGCACAACTCGTTAATTACCTGTCCACGTATCCACGTCTCGCCGATGCGGTAGCTGAATTCGATCAGACGCTCAACTTGATCGCATCGGGATAGCGGCTCAACGACAGCGCGATCGCCATGCCAAGCTGGCAGGCATGACTGACGACGTACGTGAAAAGGGTATACGGGTCCTGCAGGAGCTCGTGCCGCATCTGCCGGCAGATGTTGTCGAGGCGGACGGCAGTTTCGGTGACGAGATGATGGCGATCGGCGTCGACAATGTCTTCGGTCGGCTGTGGAGCCGTGACGGGCTGAGCCGACGTGACCGAAGCCTGGTCACGATGGGCATCCTCATCGCGCTGCGGGCCACTGAGGAGTTCGAATCGCACGTCAAGATCGGTCTCAGAAACGGCCTCACCGAGGAAGAGATCGCCGAGGTCATCTACCACGCCAGCGGTTACGCAGGCTTCCCGAACGCCAACACCGCGATGACGGTGGCCAAGAAAGTGATCAAGGGGCGATAAACCGGTCCATCAGGCCCGATTTGTCACCCGGCGCGGCTTCACGGTCCGAGCAGCGCCAGCGGAATCACCGCCACGCCATCTGGGCGCCGGTAGGCGAACTGCCCGGTGTTCACCACGATCCGCTCCACCAACCGATCGCCGATCTGGCCCTTGAGCCAGTTGAGATGGCGTACGTCCTTATCGTCGACGGCTGCCGCCAACTTCACTTCGATCGCGACCACTCTCATCCCCGGGCCTTCGACGATCAGATCGATCTCGTGGTCGCCGTTCTGAGTGCGCAGGTGACCCACCGTCGCCTCGGCAGCTTCTGCATATACCCGAACCGACTGCGCAACAAGGGATTCGAACAGCGCTCCGAGCCACATACCGGCCGGCCCCGGAGCTGTGATGCCACCGAGCAGCGCATCGACGTCAACGCCGAACAATGCTGCCGCGAGTGCCGGGTCCACAAGGTGATGTTTGGGCGTCTTCGCCAGCCGCTTGAGCGGCGTGAAGGACGGTATCCATGGGCTAATCGGGTCAAGGATGAACAGCCGTTGCAGATGTTCACGGTATTGCGCGACGGTCTGCCGGGCAGGCTTGTCAGACTCGCCCGGCGTCGCGGAATCGAGAATTACGGTGTATGCCGCGTCCGTCGACGTCGCCGCCCCGTACGCGGTGAGCCAGGCCCGCAGCGCAGCAGGCTGCCGCACCGCCATTCCATTCTCGGGAAGTTCGCGCTCGACGATTCGGCTCAAGTATCCGTTGAGCTGGGCACGCCGGACTCGCGGAGGTAGATCCCGAATCCCCGGGAAACCGGAGCGGACGACTTCTTCGGCGTAGTCGGGCAAGGCGACGTCGGTCTGTCCTTCAATGCGCGACTCGATGCCGCCCAGAAGCGCACGCAGTGACACCGTCGGACTGGTCAGCCCGCGCTCGGCGAGGGACATCGGCCGCATGATCACACTGAGGATGCGACCAGCGCCGGAATGGAGCCTCGCGCCCGCGGCTACCTGCGCCGATCCAGTCAACAGAAACCGTCCGCCCTCCGCCGACTGATCGACACCACGGCGGACTCGGTCCCATATCGGTGGGAGTAACTGCCATTCGTCGATGAGAACCGGCGGAGTCAGCCGATCGATCAGCCCGAGATCAGCCGCGAGTGCCGACCGCTGCGCACCGTCGTCCAGACTCAACGTAGAGGTGGCGCGCTGGGCCGCCGTCGCCGTCTTGCCCACTCCTTTGGCGCCCTCGAGAGCGATGGCGGCGGTGTACGGGAACAGGTCATCAAGCACCTGGTCAACGACCCTCTGTAGATATCCCACGCCGCGAATCTAACAAACCGCAGGCGATCTATATAACAGATCGCAGCATTTCTATCTAACAGATCGCATACGTCGACGTAGCTACCTGATACTCAAAGATCGCAACTGTCGGCAGATGCGGTCGAGCCGAACGGCAGCTTCGACGATGAGCTGATGGGTATCGGAGCCGATAATGTCTTCGGCCGGCTGTGGAGGCGGGAGGGCCAGCGGCTACGCGGGATTCCCTGCGGCGAAGACGCGACTACCACGCCCCAACAGCCAGACCTTCGCGTTGACTTTGAGTTGACGCCGCATTTGTGCGAATAGCAGTGTGCGTGGATTCAAAGTCAACGGGTTGGTCCACAAAAACAATGGAGCCACCCAGGGGAATCGAACCCCTGACCTATTCATTACGAGTGAATTGCTCTACCGACTGAGCTAGGGTGGCGCACCTGGCGAACCGGGCGGCACGAGTCTACGGCAGGCCCCTGCCCAGACCCAACTCACCCACGTAACGCCTGCCCGACGGTCGCGACCATGGCGTCGACGGCGAACTTCGGCTTGACGTTGATGGACAGCGCTTCACGACATTCCAGCACTGCCTCGATGCAGCGCAGGAGTCGATCGGGGGGCACATGCTCGGCCATGGCCGCAACTTTCTCGGCCATGTCCGGGTGGTTCGCGGTCACGTCACGAGCGCCCGACGACACCAGAAGCGCATCCCGAAAGTAGGTGGCCAGGTCGATCAGGGCCCGGTCCAGCGCATCGCGCGAGGCCCGGGTCTGCCGGGATTTCTGCCGTCTCTCCAGCTCTTTGAGTGCCCCGGCGGTACCGCGGGTGGTGGCGGCCGTGCCCTTGCCGGTGCCGCCGGCCCCCAGAGCGGTCTTGAGCTCCTCGGTCTCGGTCTCATTGCGTCCAGCGGTCAAGGCCAGTGCCTCGGCTTCGGCGACGGCCACCATCTCCTCAGCGGCCGCGAACGCCCGTGCCGGCGTCGCGGCGTCGCGGGCCAGCCCCAACGCCCGTTTCCGTCGTTCTCGGGCCTGGGGATCGGTAGCCAGTCGTCGGGCCCGGCCCACGTGGCCGCCACTGACCGAGGCCGCCCAGCGCGCATCCTCGGCGGGCAACCCGTCGCCGGAGATCAGCACGTCGGCGATGGCGTCCACCGACGGCGTCGTCAGCGCCACGTGCCGACACCGGGAGCGCAGGGTGATCGCGATGTCCTCGGGATCCACCGACGGCGCGCACAGCAGGAACACCGTCGAGGGCGGCGGCTCCTCGACCACCTTGAGCAGCGCGTTCGCCGCGCCTTCGGTGAGCCGGTCGGCGTCCTCGACCACCACGATCTGCCAACGACCGGTCCCGGGGCGCCGCGAGGCGATCTGCACGATCTCGCGCATCTCCTTGACCGCGATGGACAGTCCCTCGGGCACGATGCGGCGCACGTCAGCGTGGGTGCCGGCCATCGTGGTCGTGCACGCCCGGCATTCGCCGCACCCGGGGACACCTTCGGACGTGCACTGCAGCGCCGCCGCGAAACACAACGCGGCCACCGAACGCCCCGATCCGGGCGGCCCGGTGATCAGCCAGGCATGCGTCATGGTCCCAGCTGTGGTTCCGCTGTGGGCGGAATCACCACGGGCCGCCCAAGCCGCAGCCACCAGCTCCTGTTCCACCGCATGCTGGCCCACCAGCCGCGAAAACACCCCGCTCATCGCCCTCAACAGTAGTGGTCAAGCCGACACAACCGCGTCACACCGGCACCTCAACGTCCCCGCGGCCCGATACGGTAAACGGGTGACCACGCAGCCCATCCCCATCGCGCGAATGCACCGATT
>NZ_MBEQ01000121.1 GCF_001954135.1 Mycobacterium sp. GA-1841
CCGTTCTGGAGGCCACCCCCACCACCGCGATTCTGGGGACCACCGCCTCCTCCGCCACGGCCCTGGCGGCCGCCGCCACCCGGACATTGGCGCTGACCACCGAAAACCGAGGCCCTGCTCGAAACATCGAGCAGGGCCTCGGTTTTGGTATGCGGGCTGGAGTTGATGACAACGCTGAAGATTGCGGCTTGATGCTGACCGGAATCTTCAGCGCAAGGTCGTCAGGTGCCTACTTCATCTGGAAGTTCGGTGCCCGCTTCTCTTTGAACGCCAGCGGGCCCTCCTTGGCGTCCTGGGACAGGAACACCGGGATGCCGTTGGCCGTGTCGGGCTTGAAGGCCTCGTTCTCGTGCATACCTTCGGTTTCGCGGATGGTCTTGAGGATCGCCTGCACGGCCAACGGACCGTTGTTGTTGATCACCTCGGCGATCTCCAGCGCCTTGTCCAGCGCGGTGCCGTCGGGGACCACGTGACCGATCAGGCCGTACTCGAGCGCCTGGGCGGCGGTGATGTGCCGTCCGGTCAGCAACATGTCGCAGGCGATGGTGTAGGGGATCTGGCGTACCAGGCGCACCGCCGAACCACCCATCGGGTACAGGCTCCACTTCGCCTCGGAGATGCCGAACTTCGCGCTCTCCCCGGCGACCCGGATGTCGGTGCCCTGCAGGATCTCGGTGCCACCGGCGATGGCCGGGCCCTCCACCGCCGCGATCAGCGGCTTGGTCAGCCGGCGGCCCTTGAGCAGACCCTCGATCTTCGACGGGTCGTAGCTGCCGTCCTTGAACGAATCGCCCGGCGGCTTCTTCGTCGCGCCCTTGAGGTCCATGCCCGCGCAGAAGTACCCGCCCGCGCCGGTGAGGATGCAGGTGCGGATCTCGGGATCGTTGTCGACGCGGTCCCAGGCCTCGACCATGATCGAGAGCATCTCGGTGGAAAGCGCGTTGCGCGCCTCCGGCCGGTTCAGCGTCAGGATCAAGGTGTGTCCGCGCTGCTCAATGAGGGCGTCGGGACCTTTTTGGGGTTCGCTCACGGGTGTCAGCCTCTCTACAATTTCGACCCAGACTTGTCTCGAAATGTAACACGTTCTAGTTTAGGTTCTGTGGCTCTGAATATTGCTGATCTTGCCGAGCACGCCATCGACGCAGTGCCGGACCGTGTCGCGCTGATTTCCGGTGACGAGCAGCTGACCTACGGGCAGTTGGAGGAGAAGGCCAACCGCCTGGCCCACTACCTCATCGACCAGGGCGTCAAGAAGGACGACAAGGTCGGCCTGTACTGCCGCAACCGCATCGAGATCGTGATCGGGATGCTGGGCATCGTGAAGGCCGGCGCGATCCTGGTCAACGTCAACTTCCGCTACGTCGAGGGCGAACTGAAGTACCTGTTCGACAACTCCGACATGGTCGCGGTGATCCACGAGCGTCGCTACGCCGACCGGGTGGCCAACGTGCTGCCCGAGACCCCGAACGTGAAGACCGTGCTCGTGGTCGAAGACGGATCCGATGACGACTACCAGCGCTACGGCGGCGTCGCCTTCTCCGACGCGCTGGCCCAGGGTTCACCCGAGCGTGACTTCGGCCCGCGCAGCGAGGACGACATCTACCTGCTCTACACCGGCGGCACCACCGGATTCCCCAAGGGCGTGATGTGGCGACACGAGGACATCTACCGAGTGTTGTTCGGCGGCACCGACTTTGCCACCGGCGAGCCGGTGGCTGACGAATACGACCTGGCCAAGGCGGCCGCGGCGAATCCGCCGATGATCCGCTACCCCATTCCGCCGATGATCCACGGCGCCACCCAGTCGGCCACCTGGATGGCGTTGTTCTCCGGCGGAACCGTCCTGCTGACGCCGGAATTCGATGCCGACGAGGTTTGGCAGGCCATCCACGACTACAAGGTCAACCTGCTGTTCTTCACCGGCGACGCGATGGCGCGTCCGCTGCTGGATTCACTGTTGGCCGCACAAGCCGCCGGCAAAGACCACGATCTGTCGTCGCTTTTCCTGTTGGCCAGCACCGCGGCGCTGTTCTCCACCAGCCTCAAGGAGAAATTCCTTGAGCTGCTGCCCAATCGCGTCATCACCGACTCGATCGGCTCCTCGGAAACCGGCTTCGGCGGCACCAGCATCGTGGCCAAGGGCCAGTCGCACACCGGCGGTCCGCGCGTCACCATCGACAAGAACACCAAGGTGCTCGACGAGGACGGCAACGAGGTCAAGCCCGGATCCGGCGTGCGCGGCATCCTGGCCAAGTGCGGGCACATCCCCGTCGGCTACTTCAAGGACGAGAAGAAGACCGCCGAAACCTTCCGAGTTTTCAACGGTGTTCGCTACGCCATCCCCGGTGACTACGCCGAGGTCGAGGCCGACGGCAGCGTGACCATGCTGGGCCGCGGCTCGGTGTCGATCAACAGCGGTGGCGAGAAGATCTACCCCGAGGAGGTCGAGGCCGCCCTCAAGGGTCACCCCGACGTGTTCGACGCACTGGTGGTCGGGGTTCCCGACGAGCGTTTCGGTCAGCACGTGGCCGCCGTCGTGCAGCCGCGGGAAGGGGCCCGTCCCACACTGGCCGAACTCGACGCCTTCGTGCGCAGCGAGATCGCCGGGTACAAGGTGCCGCGCAGCCTGTGGCTGGTCGACGAGGTCAAGCGGTCGCCCGCGGGCAAGCCCGACTACCGCTGGGCCAAGGACCAGACCGAAGAGCGGGCCGCCGACGAGGTGCACGCCAACCATGTGGGAGCCAAGAGCTGATGCGTACAGAGCTGTGTGAACGGTTCGGGATCGAGTACCCGATCTTCGTGTTCACCCCGTCGGAGAAGGTGGCCGCCGCGGTCAGCAAGGCCGGCGGTCTGGGCGTGCTGGGGTGCGTGCGGTTCAACGACGCCGACGACCTCGAAGAAGTCCTGCAGTGGATGGACGCCAACACCGACGGCAAGCCCTACGGCGTGGACGTGGTGATGCCGGCCAAGATTCCCACCGAGGGCACGGCCGTCGACATCAACAAGCTCATCCCGCAGAGCCACCGCGATTTCGTCGCCAAAACCCTGGCCGATCTCGGCGTTCCGCCTCTTTCCGAGGATGAGGAGCGCAACGAGGGCGTGCTGGGCTGGCTGCACTCGGTAGCCCGCAGCCACGTCGACGTCGCGCTCAAGCACCCGATCAAGCTGATCGCCAATGCCCTGGGCTCACCGCCCAAGGACGTCATCGACCAGGCCCATGCCGCCGGCGTCCCGGTGGCCGCGTTGGCCGGTAGTGCCAAGCATGCGCTGCGCCACGTGGAGAACGGGGTCGACATCGTCGTCGCCCAAGGGCACGAGGCCGGCGGGCACACCGGTGAGATCGGCTCGATGGTGCTGTGGCCGGAAATCGTTGACGCACTGGACGGTAAGGCCCCGGTGCTGGCGGCCGGCGGCATCGGCACCGGCAAGCAGGTCGCCGCGGCCCTGGCGCTGGGCGCCTCGGGCGTGTGGATGGGTTCGGCGTTCCTGACGTCGGCCGAGTACGACCTGGGGCATCGCCTGCCCGGCGGCACCTCCACGATCCAGGAGGCCCTGCTCAAGGCCACCACCGCCGACACCGTGCGTCGCAAGATCTACACCGGCAAGCCGGCCCGGCTGCTCAAGACCAAGTGGACCGATGCCTGGGATGCCCCGGATGCACCCGAGCCGCTGCCGATGCCGCTGCAGAACATCCTGGTCAGCGAGGCGCATCAGCGGATGAACGAGTCGGACAACCCCGACACCGTGTCGATGCCGGTCGGTCAGATCGTGGGCCGGATGAACGAGATCCGGCCCGTCGCCGACATCATCGGCGAGCTGGTGAGCGGTTTCGAGGCGGCCACCAAGCGCCTGGACACCGTCCGCGACGCCTGACTTTTCCTGCCGAGCAGACGTAAAACTGCCCATTTCCGCTGGGAAATGGGCAGTTTTGCGTCTGCTCGGCAGGGAGATCTAGCGGCCGGGGAGCTTCTGCACCGCCCGAATCATCGGTGTCAGCGCTTTCTGCCACAGGATCTGTGAAATCCCCAGGGGCGGATCGAGATTGATCACCCGGGCGGTCGAGACGGTCTGAGACTCGGTGTATTTGAGGATGCCGTCGGCACCGTGGCGGCGTCCGACGCCCGAGGCCTTCATGCCGCCCATCGGCGCCGCGGTGCTGCCGAACGCCAGGGCGTAGCCCTCGTCGACGTTGACGGTGCCGGAGTGGATCTTCGCGGCGATCGCCTCACCCTCGGCCTTCGAGCCGGCCCACACGCTGGCGTTCAGCCCGTACTCGGTGTCGTTGGCCTTCTCGATGGCCTCCTCGACCGAGTCCACCGGGTAGATCGACACCAGTGGGCCGAAGGTTTCGTTGCGGGCACATTCCATCTCGTCGGTGACGCCGGTCAGCACGGTCGGCTCGTAGAACAGCGGACCGATGTCGGGGCGGGCGTTGCCCCCGGCAATCACCTTGGCGCCCTTGACCTTTGCGTCGTCGACGTGACCGGACACGGTCTTGACCTGGTCCTCGGAGATCAGGCTGCCCATGTCGGCGGTGAAATCGTAGCCACCCGACAGCTTCATGTTGCGGACCCGCTCGCCGAACTTGGCGGTGAACTCGTCGGCCACCGCCCGCTCGACGTAGATCCGCTCGATCGAGATGCACAACTGACCGGCATTGGAGAAGCACGCCCGCGTGGCGGCTTTGGCGACGACGTCGAGGTTGGCCCCCTTGGTGACGATCATCGGGTTCTTGCCGCCCAGTTCCGCGGAGAAGCCGATCAGGCGACGGCCACACTGCTCGGCCAGCGTGCGTCCGGTCGCGGTGGAGCCGGTGAACATCAGGTAGTCGCAGTTCTGCACGATCGCGGTGCCGACCACCGAACCGGGCCCGGGCACCACCGCGAACAGGTCGCGCGGCAGCCCGGCTCGATAGAGCAGTTCGGCGTTGGCCAGCGTGCAGTAGGGGGTCTGGCTGTCCGGTTTCACCACGACGGCATTGCCGGCCAGCAGCGCCGGGATGGAATCCGAGATCGACAGGGCCATCGGGTAATTCCACGGCGAGATGACGCCGATGACCCCTTTGGGGTGGTGGTTGACCACGGTCTTGACCAGACCCGGCAGCAGGCCCTGCACCCGCTTGGGCGACAGCAGTTTGGTCGACTCCCGCGCGTAGTAGCGCGAGTTCAAGATCATGTCGACGATCTCTTCCTGCGCGGCCGAGCGGGCCTTGCCGGTCTCGGCCTGAGCCACGTCCATCAAGAAATCGCGGTTCTCGGCCACCAGTTCGCCGAAACGGGCGATGACCGCAGCGCGCTCGGAGACCGGACGCTTGGCCCACTGGGTCTGTGCGGCGCGGGCCTTGGCGAAGGCGGCGATCACGTCGTCGGCGGTGCCGACCGGGATGGTGGTCAGCTCCCTGCCGGTGAAGACCTCGTCGATGGTTTTCGTCGCGCGCGCACTCACTTCACCGTCGTCGATCGCGACGAGTGCGCGCAGGCGAGCAAAATCCGCAGCGGACGGAGCAGGCATCGGAACTCTCCCTACTGGCAAGTAACTAACAGTCAACGCCAACCTACTCGGTACCGACGGTCCGACAAAGGCCCAGGATGTCCGATTTGTTCACGACTGGACCCGACTCGTCGCTCTAGCCTGCAGGTATGGCTCTGAACGTGAACTCGGCGGTCATCGAGATCGTCGCCGAAGACCTGCACCGATCACTGGATTTCTACCGGCTGCTCGGCCTGGATGTCCCCGAGGCAGACGGGCCTCACGTCGAGGTGGCGTTGCCGGGCGGAAACCGGCTGGCATTCGATACCGAGGAGGTGATCGCCGGAATGCACCCCGGCTGGACGCCGCCGACCGGACCCGGGCGGGTCGCGCTGGCGTTCTGTCTCGACACGCCCGCCGACGTCGACACGCTCTATGAGCAGCTGACCGAAGCGGGCCACCCGGGAACGCTCAAGCCGTTCGACGCACCCTGGGGGCAGCGCTACGCGACCGTCGAAGACCCCGACGGCACCTCGGTGGACCTGTTCGCCGCGCTGGACAAGTGACGTAACGGCACGCCGGCGAGGACGCGCGCTTCGCGGTGCAGGTGCGATTGATCGGCATAGCCCGCCTGGGCCGCCACCGCGCTGGAACTCACGCCGGCCTCGATCAGTGCGATTGCGCGCCGGAACCGGAGAATCCGGCGCAGTGTCGACGGACCGTATCCGTAGATCGCCGTGCATTGGCGTTGCAGCGTCCGGTCCGACCAGCCGATGTGGCGTGCCGTCGCACTGACCGATTCACCGGCCGCCAGCCGACGCGTGACGTCACGCAGCATCGGCAGAGACCAGGGGGCGGTCTCGGTACGAGGTGGCTGTGCTGCCAGTGCGAGGGCGAGCTCTTCGAGTGAGCCGAGGCGGGGGAGCGGGGTCAGCTCGCTCAGGTCGACCCGGGTGTTGCGCAGTTCGGACGCCGGGACGCCGAGTAGCCGCGGCAGCATCCCGGGGCGAAACCGCAACCCGCGCACGGCGTCTGGGCTGCCGTCGGTGATGAACGCGGTCGTGTCCGGGCCGGCGACGACGACCGTGTCGTCCATGCGGATCAGGTCCATGCAGCCGTCGGGCAGGACCCGGCCGGGTGCGGCCGGGCCGGTGCGCATCCATCGGCACTCGACGAGATCGCGCAGCCGCGGCGGCGGATCCTGTTCGCGGTAGCCCACATCTGTGACGCTACCCGCGTCGTTCATGCGGTTGAATCGGGGAATGACCGGGCGGCCACGCGATACGTCGATCGACGAGCGGGTGCTCGCGGTCACGCGGCATCTGCTGGTCGAGGTCGGGTGGGACGAGCTCAGCATTCGGTTGGTGGCGGCGCGCTCCGGGGTGGCCCGCTCCAGCCTGAACCGGCGGTGGACCTCGAAGGCCGAACTGGTGCTGCATGCGATCCTCGGCGAGGCGCCGGACATGTCACCGTTTTCCGGCACCGATCTGACCGGGTGGATCGACTGGGTGGTGCGCGGCAGTCACGAGCTGTTCAACCGGGCCGATGTCAGCGCGGCGGTGCCCGGGCTGCTGCTGGCCCTGCGTGAGCACGGGGCGCTGCGAAAAGCTTTGTGGGAAGGCTTCAGTGGGCCGGCGATCGAGTTGTTCGTCGCCCGGGGATATGGGTCGGAAGCCGACGCGAAGGCTGCGCTGTCCATGGCGGCCGGGGCCGCGATGTTCACGACCACCGTGGCGGTCGACGACGATTCAGCGCAGCTGCAGCACGGGGTGGTGCGGCTGCTCAGCCAGGCGCTCGCAGTGTCACCGCCCGAATGACGCCAGCATCGCGGCCTGCGGTGAGCGCCAGGCTTCGATGTCGAGGTCGGTGAGCGTGCTCTTGTCGTCGGTCGGGGTGGCGGCCGTCAACAGCATGGCGGCCTCGTAGCTGATCCCATCGCCCAGGGGCAGCACCCCGCCGATCTGATCGGAGAGCCAGCCGATCCCGCGAAAGAGGCCTCCCGGCAGGGCAATCCGCCGGATCTTGCGGCCCGCGCCCTGTTCCAGCACGTCGATCATCTCGTTGAACGACACCATCACGCCCCCGCAGACATAGCGCTTGGGTCCGCGTCCCGGCGCCATCAGCCGTTCGTGCACCAGCGCGACGTCGCGCACGTCGATCATCTGCATGCCGCCGGTCATCCTGGGCGCCAGGCCGGCCTTGGCGATCGGCGCCCAGCCACGCTCGGTGACCCCGGCGGCGGTGTGGAAGGCCGGCCCCACCACGCTCGACGGGTAGGTCACCACCACTGGTGCGCCCGCGGCCTGCAACCGGCGGGCCACCCGGTCGGCATACGCCTTGGTCTTGGCGTAGGGGCTGCGGCCCGGTGCCGGTGGGGTATCGGCCGAGATCACCCCGTCGGGCGGCGGGAACAGCGAGCTGTAGCTGCTGACCGAGACGATCGGATCGAGTCCGGCCTCGACGGCGCGGTTGAGCACGGCTTCGGTGGCGTACGCGTTGATCTCCCACATCAGTCGCTCGCGGCGCTGATCGGTGCCGACGATGCCCGCGGCATGGATCAGCGCCTCGCAGCCCGACAACAGGCGTCCGACGGTGTCGCTGTCGCGGATGTCGCCTTCGAGCACGGTCACCTCGCCGAGTGCGGCGAGCTGACCGATCACCTTGTCGTCACCGCAGCCCGGTGCGACCAGCAGGCGGATGCGATGGCCGGCCTCGAGCAGACCTCGGACGGTGTGGGCTCCGAGATAGCCGGTGCCGCCGGTTACTGCAATGTGCATGCTGCGCCTCCCAAGTTTCGATGCCAATGGTATCGAAATGGCGGTTCGGGGTTGCGGCGCAGGTGCTTGTGCCGAGATCTGGTCGGGCAGCTAACGGGTGATCGGCCAGACCGGGTCGGCGCAGTCGGTGCCCTCGACCGACAACTGACGCTTGATCACCTTGAACGTCTCGGTGCGTGGCAACGCGGTGCCGATGCGCACATACGCCGGCCACTGCTTGGGGCTGAGGTCGGACTGCTCATGCAGGAAGGCACGGAACTTGTCCAGCTCGAACACGGCATCGGCGGTCAGTACCAGGGCGGCCATCACCTGATCACCCACGTTCGGATCGGGGATACCGAACACCGCGACTTCGACAACATCGGGGTGGCGCAACAGGATTCGTTCGATCGGTGCGGTGCCCAGATTTTCCCCGTCGACGCGCATCCAGTCACCGAGTCGGCCGGCGAAGTGGGCGTAGCCGTCCTCGTCGAGGTAGGCCAGATCACCGGTGTGGTAGACGCCGCCGGCCATCCGGTCGGCCTCGGCGTCGGGATCGTTGTAATAGCCGCGGAACCAGCCGGCGCCGGTCGGGTTCACCAGTTCGCCGACCACTCCCGGCGGGCACGGCTGACCGGTGTCGACATCGACGATCGCCACCTGGTCGGTGAGCGGGCCCAGCGCGCCTTCGGGCGTGTCGGGAGTGCGGGCGATCGCGACACCGCCCTCGGTGGAACCGAATCCGTCCACCACTGCGACCCCGAACCGCTCGGCGAAGCGGGTCAGATCCCGTGGCGCGCCCTCGTTGCCGTAGAGAATCCGCAGCGGATTGTCGGCGTCGTCGGGCGACGGTTCGGTGGCCAGGATGTACGAGAGCGGCTTGCCGACGTAGTTGGCGTAGGTGGCACCGTAGCGGCGGATGTCGGGCAGAAAGCCGGATGCGGAAAACTTGCGCCGCAAGGCAATCGAGGCACCGGCCGCGGTGGCGACGGCCCAGCCGGCCATGATCGCGTTGGAGTGGAACAGCGGCATCGACAGGTAGACGGTGTCCTCCGGGCCAAGCCCGAAGCGCTCGGCGAGCATCCGCCCCGGGAACGCCACCTTGTCGTGCGTGACCCGGACGGCCTTCGGGTCACCGCTGGTCCCCGAGGTGAAGATCAGCATGAACAGGTCATCGGCCGACAACTCGGCGAAGGTCACCGGGGTCCCGCGGTACGACGCGAGTTCGGTTGCCCATTCCTCGGATTCGACGTCGATGTAGTCCACCCCGGGCGGGACCGCCACCGAGGAGTCGGCCAGCACCAGCTGGCAATCGGCATGGGCGATGTCGCGGGCCAGCGCCTCGCCGCGCCGGGTCTGGTTGAGGCCGACCGGCACCAGCCCGGTCAGGCCTGCAGCCACCAGCAGGCTGGAGAAGAACGTGGTGTTGCCCAGCAGCGCCCCGATGTGCGGGGGCCGAGTGGGATCCAACCGTCGCCGCAGCGCCGCCGCGAGCGCCGCACCGGCGGCGAGGTGGTCGGCCCAGCTGACGAACGAATCATCTTGGTAGATGCCCCGATCGGTGGCCCCGGCCAGCGGTGCCAGGAGCTCGGTGACGGTTGGACCCCCCATGCCTATACCGGGGTGTCGGCGAGTTCGCGGCCGATACGCAGCAACTGTCCGGTCGCCCCACCGAGACCGAACTCGGTCTGCTTGGCCGCCAGGAAGTACCGATGCACCGGGTGATCCATGTCGATGCCGACCCCGCCGTGCACGTGCACCGCGGTGTGGGCCACGCGGTGCCCGGCCTCGGCGGCCCAGAACGCCGCACTGGCGACGTCGATGTCGGCGGGCAGTCCCTCGGACAGCCGCCAGGCGGCCTGGGTCAGCGTCAGACGCAGACCCTTGACGTCGATGTAGCCATCGGCCAGCCGCGAGGACACGGCCTGAAAACTGCCGATCGGACGGTCGAACTGCTCGCGCTCGCGGGCGTACTCCGACGTCAGCTCCAGTGCCCGCTCCAACACGCCGAGCTGAAAAGCGCTGCGACCCAGCGCGGCATGGGTGGTCAGCCAGTCCAGCACCTGGGCTCCGCCGATCCGCAAACCAGCCTCGACATTGGTGAACTCCAAGTACGCGACACTGCCCTTGCCGGTGGTACTCAGCGCACTGACGGTCAGCCCCGGCGCATCGGCCGGAACCAGGAACACACCTGTGTCGCCCTCGGTTACGGCCGGCACCAGGAACGCGTCGGCCACCGGCCCGTAGTTGACCTGGGTGCGGGTGCCGGTGAGGGAGCCGTCGGCCCCGGCCTGCACCGGACCCTGGCCCATCTCGCCGTCGAGGGCCACGGCCAGGATCTTGTCGCCGGCCACCGCGGGCTGCGCCCACGTGTCGCGCAGGTCCTCGGTGCCGAACTCGGCGAGCGCGCCGGCGCCCAGAACCACCGAATCCAGGTACGGCACGGCGGCCAGTTGGCGGCCCAGTGCGGTCAGCACGGCCGCCTGCTCGAGCACGCCGTAGCCACCGCCACCCACCGACTCGGGGGACGCGGCCGAGAGCACGTCGGCCTCGCGCAACTTGGCCCACAGGTCGGCGTCGAAACGTTGCTCCAGGCCGTCGAGGGAACGCTGGTGCTCAGGGGTGCATACCGACTCGGTGATCGTGCGCACCAGGCCACCGAGGTCGTCGGCAGCTTCGGTTGTCTTGAAATCCATGATGTCCCTTACCGATTGACCCGGGGCAGGCCCAAGGCGACCATGCCGATGATGTCCCGCTGAATCTCGTTGGTACCGCCGCCGAAGGTCAGGATCAGTGCCGAGCGGTGGAACCGCTCGATGCGGCCGCGCAGCAGCGCGCCCTTGCTGTCCGGACGCAGCGTCGCCGAGGTGCCCAGCACCTCCATCAGCAGGCGGTATGCCTCGGTGGCCAGCTCGGTGCCGTACACCTTGGCCGCCGACGCATCGGCCGGCGAGGGTGCGCCGTCCGCGGAGGCCAGCTCCCAGTTGATCAGTTTGAGCACTTCGGCCTTGGCGTGCACCCGGGCCAGGTTCAGCTGCACCCACTCGGAGTCGATGATCCGCTTGCCGTGCACGTCCTTGGTGTTCTGCGCCCACTCGCGGACGCCGTCCAGCGCGACGTAGATGGGCTGCGACGACACCAGAGCCACCCGCTCATGATTGAGCTGGTTGGTCACGAGCTTCCAGCCCGCGTTCTCCTCACCGACCAGATTGGTGACCGGGATCCGCACGTCCTGGTAGTAGGTGGCGCTGGTGTCCACCCCGGACATGGTGTGCACCGGCGTCCAGGAGAAGCCCTCGGCGGTCGTGGGCATGATCAGCATGGAAATACCGCGATGCTTCTTGGCCTCGGGGTTGGTGCGTACCGCCAGCCACACGTAGTCGGCGTAAGCGATCAGCGACGTCCACATCTTCTGACCGTTGACCACGTAATCATCGCCGTCGCGCACCGCGGTGGTCCGCAGCGCCGCCAGGTCGGTGCCGGCGCCCGGCTCGGAGTAGCCGATCGAGAAGTGCAGCTCACCCGCGGCGATCTTGGGCAGGAAGAACTTCTTCTGTTCCTCGGTACCGAAGTGCATGATCGTCGGCGCGACGCTGTTGATCGTCAGGAACGGCACCGGGGCGCCGGCGATCGCGGCCTCGTCGGTGAAGATCAGCCCATCCATGGGCGGACGTTCCTGGCCGCCGAATTCCTTGGGCCAGCTCAGGGTGAGCCAGCCGTCCTTGCCCATCTGTGCGACGGTCTCGCGGTAGATGTTGCCGCGGCCCATCTCGCCTTCGGACGAGCTGAGGGCCTCGACCCGTTCGGGCGTCATGAGCTTGGAGAAGTAGGCGCGCAACTCGCGGCGCAACTCCTCCTGCTCGGGGGTGTAACCGATCCGCATTCCGCTGCATCCTCACTGCTCGATAGACCTGAGTTCTCACCTGGTTGTAACACGTTCTAGTCTGATGATCCAGGCCGGTCTCGGACCGGTTTCCGTCAGGTGGGGTCGTATTCTGTGGCTGCACGCACGCAGCCCCGTGTGCGCACACGTCGTGAGGAGGTCGCCATGCGAGTTGAAGTGGACCGTGATCGCTGCGAAGGCAATGCGGTGTGCGTGGGTATTGCCCCTGATCTGTTCGATCTTGACGATGACGACTATGCCGTGGTCAAGTCCGATCCAGTGCCGGCCGACCAGGAGGACCTGGCCGAGCAGTCCGTCGCCGAGTGCCCCCGCGCAGCTCTGATCCGCAAAGACTAGAGGTATTCATAAATATGACTGACGACGCTCAGATCGATCTCTCCGGAAAGGTGGCCGTGGTCACCGGTGCGGCCGCAGGCCTGGGCCGCGCCGAGGCCATCGGCCTGGCCAAGGCCGGGGCCACCGTGGTGGTCAACGACATGGCCGCCGCGCTGGAGGACTCCGACGTCCTCGACGCGATCGCGGCCGCCGGCTCCAAGGGTGTCGCGGTGGCCGGGGACATCAGCGCGCGCTCGACCGCCGATGAGCTGGTCGCGACCGCTGACGGTCTGGGCGGCCTGGGCATCGTCGTCAACAATGCCGGCATCACCCGCGACCGCATCCTGTTCAACATGAGCGACGAGGAGTGGGACGCGGTCATCGCGGTGCACCTGCGCGGCCACTTCCTGCTGACCCGCAACGCCGCCACCTACTGGCGCAGCAAGGCCAAGGCCGGCGACGGCACGGTGTATGGCCGGATCATCAACACGTCGTCGGAGGCTGGTCTCTCGGGTCCGGTCGGCCAACCCAACTACGGCGCCGCCAAGGCCGGCATCACCGCGCTGACGGTGTCGGCGGCTCGCGCCCTGGAGCGCTTCGGTGTCCGCGCGAATGCGATCGCCCCGCGGGCCCGCACCGCGATGACCGCCGGCGTCTTCGGCGACGCGCCCGAGCTGACCGACGGTCAGGTCGATCCGCTGTCCACCGACCACGTGGTCACACTCGTGCGATTCCTGGCCTCGCCGGCGTCCGAAGCGGTCAACGGTCAGCTCTTCATCGTCTATGGTCCAACTGTCACGTTGGTCGCGCCGCCCACAGCAGAGAAGCACTTCACCGCGGATTCCTCTGCATGGAACCCGGCAGAGCTCAGCGGGACACTGCACGAGTACTTTGCTGATCGTGATCCGGAGCGTGGATTCTCGGCGACCGAGCTGATGGGTTCACGAGACTGACAGTCTCGTTGCCGCACGCTCAACTTCGGTAGAACATGTTCCAGAATGGTGTCCGACCGGCATCTCCCGAACTGGGAAAATGCTGCGCTGACCTGAGAATTTGAATTCTTTGACAGTGCGAACGTGTTCTAGTTAATATGATCCGGCTCACTAAGAGCACCGTAAGGCCAAGGGGTGGGAGAGCGGCCACGAAATGTGGCTGTCAATCTTTCGCTAGCACGAATTTCCGCGAAGTCCGTGCGCCCTTGTAGCGCGACCCAGTTTGGAAACGAGAACGGAGCCCAGGTTGATCGAACAGCTTGCGGTTCCGGCCCGGGCCGTGGGCGGATTCGTCGAGATGTCCTTGGACACCTTCGCCAAGACGTTCCGCCGGCCGTTCCAGCTCAAGGAATTCCTTGACCAAACCTGGATGATCGCCCGAGTCTCGCTGGTCCCCACGCTGTTGGTCGCCATCCCTTTCACCGTGCTGGTGGCGTTCACCCTCAATATCCTTCTGCGCGAGATCGGCGCCGCGGACCTGTCCGGTGCCGGCACCGCGTTCGGCACCGTCACCCAGCTCGGCCCGGTGGTGACCGTGCTGGTGGTGGCGGGTGCCGGTGCCACGGCGATCTGCGCGGACCTGGGTGCTCGCACCATCCGCGAGGAGATCGACGCCATGCGGGTGCTGGGCATCGATCCGATCCAGCGCCTGGTGGTGCCGCGCGTGTTGGCATCGATGTTCGTGGCGTTGCTGCTCAACGGCCTGGTCTGCGCCATCGGTATCGCCGGTGGCTACGCCTTCTCGGTATTTCTGCAAGGGGTCAACCCCGGCGCCTTCATCAACGGCCTGACGGTGCTGACCGGCCTCGGTGAGTTGGTCCTCGCCGAGATCAAGGCGCTGTTGTTCGGCGTGGTCGCCGGCCTGGTCGGGTGCTACCGCGGGTTGACCGTCAAAGGAGGCCCGAAGGGTGTCGGGAACGCGGTGAACGAAACGGTCGTCTATGCCTTCATCTGCCTGTTCGTGATCAATGTGATCATGACGGCCATCGGTGTGAGAGTGCTGGTGCGTTGATGAGCGCTTGCGCGAAGAAGAGACAACTATGAGTTATGACGCCACTCTCCGCTTCCGCCGGCTGTTCCGCGGCGTGCCCAAGTCCGTCGACAACGTCGGTGAGCAGGCGCTGTTCTACGGCGAGACGATGCGTTACATCCCCAACGCCGTCACGCGCTACCGCAAGGAGACCATCCGGCTGGTCGCCGAGATGACCATGGGCGCCGGTGCCCTGGTGATGATCGGCGGCACGGTCGGCGTCGCGGCCTTCCTCACCCTGGCCTCCGGCGGCGTGATCGCGGTGCAGGGTTACTCGTCGCTGGGCAACATCGGCATCGAGGCGCTGACCGGCTTCCTCTCCGCCTTCCTCAACGTGCGCATCGTGGCACCGGTGATTGCCGGCATCGCCTTGGCCGCGACGATCGGCGCCGGCGCCACCGCCCAGCTCGGCGCGATGCGGGTGGCCGAGGAGATCGACGCCGTCGAGGCGATGGCCGTGCACGCGGTGTCCTATCTGGTCTCGACGCGACTCATGGCCGGGCTGATCGCCATCGTGCCGCTGTACTCGCTGTCTGTGCTGGCCGCGTTCTTCGCCGCCCGTTTCACCACGGTGTTCATCAACGGCCAGTCAGCCGGTCTGTACGACCACTACTTCAACACCTTCCTGATACCGAGCGACCTGCTGTGGTCCTTCCTTCAGGCCATCGTGATGGCGATCGCGGTGATGCTGGTGCACACGTATTACGGCTACAACGCCTCGGGCGGGCCGGTCGGTGTGGGCATCGCGGTCGGTCAGGCCGTGCGCACCTCGCTGATCGTCGTCGTCACCATCACCCTGTTCATCTCCCTGGCCGTGTACGGCGCGTCCGGCAACTTCAACCTTTCCGGGTAGGCGGCGGGAACCTCTATGTCAGACGCAACGACCAAACACCGCCGTCACGTCCGGATCGCCGCTGCGATCCTGGCGGCGATCGTGGCTGCCGCGGTGGTCTTCACCTACCTGTCGTACACGGCGGCCTTCACGCCGACCGACACCGTCAGCCTCACCGCCCCGCGGGCCGGCCTGGTGATGGAACGCGACGCCAAGGTGAAGTACCGGGGCATCCAGATCGGCAAGGTCACCGACATCGCCTACGCCGGCAACGAGGCGAAGCTGACGTTGTCGATCAAGAGCGGCGAGATGCGCTACATCCCGTCCAATGCCACCGTGCGGATTGCGGGCAACACCATTTTCGGTGCGAAGTCGGTCGAGTTCCTGCCCCCGGCGCAACCAGATTCGAAGTCGTTGCGGCCGGGCAGCACCGTGGCGGCCAAGGACGTGCAGCTCGAGGTCAACACCCTTTTCCAGACGTTGTCCGATGTGCTCAACAAGATCGACCCGGTGAGCTTGAACGCCACCCTGACCGCCCTCGGCGAGGGTCTACGCGGTCACGGGGACGATCTGGGCGCCAGCCTCGCGGGCCTCAACACCTATCTGCAGCAACTGAATCCGAAATTGCCGACGCTGCAGGATGACTTCGCCAAGGCCGCCGTGGTCTCCAACATCTACGGTGACGCCGGACCGGACCTGGCCCGGGTTATCGACAACGTGCCCGCGTTGAACAAGACGATCGTCGACGAGAAGACGAACCTCAACGCCACGCTGCTGGCAGCCACCGGCCTGGCCAACAACGGCACCGCCACCCTGGAACCGGCGGCCGACGACTACATCGCCGCGATCCAGCGCCTGCGGGCTCCGCTCAAGGTGGCCGGGGACTATTCCCCCGAGTTCGGTTGCCTCCTGCAGGGTGTCTCCGTCGGCGTCGACCGGTTCGCCCCGATCATCGGCGGTGTCCGACCCGGTTTGTACGTGAACTCGAACTTCCTGCCCGGCTCCCCGGCCTACACCTACCCCGAGAGCCTGCCGATGGTCAACGCCTCCGGCGGACCGAACTGCCGCGGCCTGCCCAACATCCCCAGCAAGCAGTTCGGCGGCAGCTGGTACCGCTCGCCGTTCCTGGTGACCGACAACGCGTATGTCCCGTTCCAGCCCAACACCGAGGTGCAGTTCGACGCTCCGGCGACGTTGCAGTTCCTGTTCAACGGTGCGTTCGCAGAAAGGGACCGGTTCTGATGGCCTCGGACGCGCGTCCTGACCGGACCATGCTCAAGGTCGGCATCTTCACCGTCGCCATGCTGTTGGTCGGTGCGATGTTGGTGGTGGTCTTCGGCGAGTTCCGGTTCGCCTCGTCCAACAGCTACCACGCCACGTTCAGCGAGGCGTCCCGGCTGAAGGCCGGGCAGGATGTCCGCATTGCCGGCGTGCCGGTCGGCACGGTCAACGACGTGAAGCTCAACCCGGACAACTCCGTTGACGTGGCATTCGACGTCAACAAGCGCTACCAGCTCTACACCTCGAGCAAGGCCCTCGTGCGGTACGAGAACCTCGTCGGGGATCGCTACCTGGAGATCAGCTCGGGCCCGGGCGAACTGCGAAAGCTGCCGCCCGGGGCCACCATCCCGGTGCAGAACACCCAGCCGGCCCTGGATCTCGATGCGCTGTTGGGTGGATTGCGCCCGGTGCTCAAAGGCCTCGACGGCGCGAAGGTCAACGAGATCTCCAACGCGGTGATCGAGATGCTGCAGGGCCAGGGTGGCGCGTTGGCGAACATGCTCACCAGCACGAGCGCCTTCACCCAGAACCTGGCCGCGCGCGATCAGCTCATCGGTGACGTCATCACCAACCTCAACACCGTGCTCGGCACCGTCGACGAGAAGGGCGCCCAGTTCGACGCCAGCGTCGACGAGTTGCAGAAGCTGATCACCGGGTTGTCCGAGGGACGTGACCCGATCGCCGGCGCCATCGAGCCGCTGGCCTCGGCCGAGAACGACCTGACCGACATGCTGGAGAAGTCGCGCCGGCCGCTGCAGGGTGTGATCGAGAACGCCCGACCGCTGGCGCAGCGTCTGGACGAGCGCAAGGGCGACGTCAACAAGGTGATCGAGCCGTTGGCGGAGAACTACCTGCGCCTCAACGCACTTGGCGCCTACGGCTCGTTCTTCAACATCTACTACTGCTCGGTCCGGTTGAAGGTCAACGGCCCTGCCGGCAGCGACATCCTGATTCCGTTCGGCGGCCCGCCGGACCCGTCCAAGGGGAGGTGTGCGCCGACCAATGGCTAGTACGCGCGAGTCGAATCCCGTGCGCACCGGGATCCTCGGCATCTTCGTGGTGGCGTGCCTGGTACTGGTGTCGTTCGGCTACACCGGTCTGCCGTTCTTCCCGCAGGGCAAGCCCTTTGAGGCTTACTTCAGCGATGCCGGCGGGATCTCCCCGGGCAACGATGTCAACGTCTCGGGAATCACGGTCGGCAAGGTGACCGACGTGGCCCTGGCCGGTGACACCGCCAAGGTGAGCTTCACCGTCGATCGCGACATCAAAGTCGGCGATCAGTCGCTGGTGGCGATCAAGACGGACACCGTGCTGGGGCAGAAGTCGCTGGCGGTGAGCCCCAAGGGTTCCGGCACCTCGACGGTTATCCCGTTGGGCCGCACCACAACCCCGTACACGCTCAACACCGCCCTGCAGGACCTGGGACACAATGTCTCGGAGCTGGACAAGCCGAAGTTCGAGCAGGCATTGCAGGTCCTCACCGACACGCTGCGCGACGCGACGCCGCAGTTGCGCGGTGCGCTCGACGGCGTCGCGAACCTGTCCCGCAGCATCAACAAGCGCGACGAGGCCCTCGAGGGGTTGTTGACGCACGCCAAGCGCGTATCGGATCTACTGGCCCAACGGGCCGGTCAGGTCAATCAGCTGTTGACCGACGGCAATCAGCTGTTCGCCGCGCTCGACGAGCGCAGGCAGGCACTGAGCAATCTGATCGCCGGGATCGACGATGTGTCGCACCAGCTTTCCGGATTCGTCGCCGACAACCGCAAGGAATTCAAGCCGGCGCTGGACAAGCTCAACCTGGTGATGGACAACCTGCTGGAGCGTCGAGAACACATCGGAGAGGCGCTCAAGCGGTTGCCGGGGTACGCGACGGCGCTGGGTGAGGTCGTCGGTTCGGGCCCGGGCTTCCAGATCAACCTGTACGGTCTGCCGCCGGCGGCCATCTCCGAGGTACTGCTCGACACCTACTTCCAGCCGGGCAAACTGCCCGACAGCCTGGCCGACATGCTGCGCGGTTACATCTCCGAACGGACGATCGTTAGGCCGAAATCGCCATGACACAAGACAATTCGGCGCCCGGCCGGAGTCGCTGGCTACGTATCGCGCTGGCTGTGGTGCTGATCGGTGTTCTCGCCGTGGGCGTCTACCAGGTCTGGCCGTCGCGTCAGGGACACACGCTGACCGCCTACTTCACCAATGCGGTCGGCATCTACCCAGGCGACGAGGTGCGAATCGTTGGCGTGCCGGTGGGCACGATCGATTCGATCGAGCCCAGGCCCTCGGACGTCAAGATCGAGATGACACTGGATCGCGGGATCAAGGTGCCCGCGGACGCCAAGGCCCTGATCATCTCGCCGAACCTGGTGTCGTCGCGGTTCATTCAGCTGACCCCGGCCTACACCGAGGGCGACGAGATGGCCGACGGTGCGTCCATCGGTCTCGACCGGACCGGGGTGCCGGTGGAATGGGACGAGGTCAAAGAGCAGCTGACCCAGCTGAGCAGTCAGCTCGGCCCGCAGCCGGGCTCGGTCCAGGGGCCGGTGGCGGCGTTCGTCGACCAGGCCGCGACGACGTTCGACGGCAACGGCGACTCGTTCCGCAACGCTTTGCGCGAACTGTCCCAAACCGCCGGGCGACTGGGGGATTCCCGCACCGATCTGTTCGGCACGGTGAAGAACCTGCAGATCCTGGTGGATGCGCTGGCCAACAGCAACGAGCAGATCGTGCAGTTCACCAACCACGTGGCGTCGGTGTCGCAGGTGTTGGCCGACAGCTCCAGCGGATTGGACCAGACGTTGTCCACGCTGAACCAGGCGCTCGGTGATGTCCGCGGGTTCCTGAACGAGAGCAACGACGCGTTGATCGCCCAGGTGGGCAAGCTGGCCGACTTCACCCAGATCCTCACCGATCACAGTGACGACATCGAACAGATCCTGCACGTCACGCCCAACGGGTTGGCGAACTTCTACAACATCTACAACCCGGCCCAGGGCACTGTCGGTGGTTTGCTCTCACTGCCCAACTTCGCCAACCCGGTGCAGTTCTTGTGCGGCGGAAACTTCGACACCGGCGCGAATCCGGAGAACTACAAGCGTGCCGAGATCTGCCGGCAGCGGATGGCTCCGGTACTGCGACGGATCACGATGAACTACCCGCCGGTGCTGTTCCATCCGGTCAACACCATCACCGCCTACAAGGGGCAGATCATCTACGACACCCCCGAAACCGAGGCCAAGTCCGAAACGCCGGTGCCGTACCTGCAGTGGCAGAACGCCCCGGGCGTGACGCCACCGCAGATTCCGGCGGACGCAACGCTGAGCTCGTTGGTCCTGCCGCCGGAGGCGCCGGCGCCCGCACCCGGAACCGGAACCGGCGTCGGTCCTGCGCCCGGGCCCGCGCCTGAAGCTGCGCCTGCGCCCGCCGCGGCCGCGCCTGCCGAGGCTGGGGCCGTGGATGATGAGGGGTAAAGCATTGAGGGGCAAAGCTTCCCGGATCGGTGGCCGGACGCTGGCGATCGGCAGCGGTGCGGTGCTGTTGGCCGGCTGCCAGTTCGGCGGACTCAACTCGCTCAACATGCCCGGCACCGCCGGGCATGGTGCGGGCTCCTACACCATCACGGTGCAGCTGCCGGATGTGGCGACCCTGCCGCAGAACTCACCGGTGATGGTCGACGACGTGACCGTCGGCAGTGTGTCGGGCGTGGACGCCGTGCAACGTCCGGACGGCACCTTCTACGCCGCCGTGGAGCTGTCGCTCGACGGTGACGTGAAGCTTCCGGCGAATGCCGTTGCGCGCGTTGCCCAGACCTCGCTGCTGGGCTCCCAGCACGTGGAGCTGGCCGAGCCGGTCGACGAACCCCCGGAAGGTCGGTTGCACGAGGGTGCCAACATCGCGCTGGCCCAGACCGGCCGCTATCCCACCACCGAAGAGGTGCTGTCCTCACTCGGCATGGTGGTCAACAAGGGCAATCTCGGTGCGCTGCAGGACATCACCGATGAGGCCTACGCCGCGATCGCCGGACGGGCAGGCAGCTTCACCGATTTGATTCCCCGGCTGGCCGAGTTGACCTCGTCGCTGGACCACCAGACCGGCGACATCATCGCCGCCGCCGACGGGTTGAACCGGTTCGCCTCCACTTTGGCCCGCAGTAAAGACAACCTCGGCCGCACCCTGGATACCCTGCCCGGCGCGCTCAAGGTGCTCAACGACAACCGGGCCAATTTAGTCGAGGCGTTCACCGCGCTGCGCAGCTTCGCCGAGGTGGGTTCGCGCATCCTGTCGGAGACCAAGGACGACTTCGCGGCCGATCTCAAGGATCTCTATCCGGTGATCAAGGCGTTCAACGACAACGCCGACGACTTCATCAAGGACCTGGAGTTCCTTCCCACCTTCCCGTTCCACTACAAGTACCTGCGCCAGGCCGTGCGGGGTGACTATCTGAACGTGTACGTCACCTTCGACCTGACCCTGCGCCGGTTCGGTGAGTCGATCTTCACCACCGGGGCCTTCGACCCCAACATGCAGCACATGAGCGAGATCATCAATCCGCCGGACTTCCTGACCGGGGCGATGGCCAACCTGTCCGGCCAGGCCGCCGATCCGTTCAAGATCCCGGCGGGCACCGCGACACAACACGACGAGGGGACGCCGTAATGATCGACCGGCTCACCCGCCTGCAACTGATGATCTTCGGGGTCGTCACGATCCTCACCGTCGGTGCCATCTCGCTGTTCTATCTGCACCTGCCGGCGGCAGTGGGTATCGGCACCTATCACGTCAAGGCGAACTTCGCCTCCGGTGGCGGCATCTACCAGAACGCCAACGTCACCTACCGCGGGGTCACCGTGGGGCGGGTGGAATCGGTCGGGCTGGCTCCCGACGGCGTCATCGCCGATATGCAGCTCAACAGCAATACCGCGATACCCGACAACGTCACCGCGACGGTCAAGAGCGTCTCGGCTGTCGGCGAGCAGTACATCGACCTGATCCCGCCGGAAGATCCGTCCTCGGGCAAGCTGCGCAACGGTGCCATGATCGACCAGCAGAACACCCGGGTGGGCCAGGACATCGCCGGGCTGCTGCACGAGGCCGACACCCTGGTCAGCAGTATCGGCAACAGCCGACTGCAGGACCTGTTGCGGGAGACATTCAAGGCGTTCAACGGATCCGGGCCGGAGCTGGCCCGGCTGATCGAGTCGTCGCGGCTGTTGATCGACGAGGCCAACGCGAACTATGGGCAGACCGTCCAGCTCATCGACCAGGCCGGGCCCTTCCTGGAAGCCCAGATGCGCAGCGGCGACAACATCCGGTCGCTCGCCGACGGGCTGGCCCGGTTGACCGGTGAGGTGAACAAGGCCGACCCGCAGCTGCGCACGACACTCAAGACCGTTCCCGGCGCCACCGAGGCCGCCAACACGGCCTTCAGCGGTATCCGGCCGACCTTCCCGGTGCTGGCCGCCAACCTGGCCAACTTCGGCCGGATCGGGGTGATCTACAGCAAGTCACTCGAGCAGGCGCTGGTGATCTTCCCGGCGCTGATGGCCGCGCTGAACACCGTCGCCGGTGGGCTGCCCGCCGACGAGGGCGCCAAGCTGGACTTCAAGATCGACCTCGGCGATCCGCCGCCGTGCTCGGTGGGCTTCATCCCGGCGACGCAGATCCGCTCACCGGCCGACGAGACCCTGCGGGAGCTCCCGCCCGACCTGTACTGCAAGACCGCGCAGAACGATCCGGCCGTGGTGCGCGGTGCGCGTAACTATCCGTGCATGGAGTTCCCGGGTAAGCGAGCACCCACCATCCAGCTGTGCCGCGATCCCAAGGGCTATGTGCCGATCGGCAGCAACCCGTGGCGCGGTCCGCCGGTCCCGTACGGCACCCCCATCGAGGATGGGCGCAACATCTTGCCGCCCAACAAGTTCCCGAACATCCCGCCACAGGTCGATCCGGATCCGGGGCCGCCATCCGTGCAGCTGCCGCCCGGTGTGCAGCCGGGTCCGGGGCCGGCGCCGCACGCGCCGTTCCCGCTACCGGTGCCGCCGAACAAGCCGGGACCGCCGCCACCGCCGTGGCCGTACTTCGCGCCGCCGGACCAGATCGTGCCGCCGTACGGCCGGACGCCTCCCGGGGCTCCGGAAGCACCGGCTCCGGCGCCGGCTCCAGATGCGCCGTTGCCGGCGGAGGCACCACCTCTGGCCAGCCCTCCCGGGATCGGCACCTACGATCAGCACAGTGGGGTCTTCGCTGACGCCGACGGAGGCACCGGTGTGTACGCAGCCGGCGCCGAAGATCTGGCACCCGCGGAGACCTGGGTAGACCTGATGCTGGATCCAAGGCAGGCTTGATGTCCGAAGAAACGGCCTCGAACCAGAGGCCGGTACGTAGGCGCGCGTCCAGGGCGGCCGGTCCGACCGGCGCCAAGGCCGCGACCGAGACGACCGCGACGGCCGTGGTGGTCGAACCGTCGTCCGGCTCCCCTCGCAGCAGTCGCGCGGGGGCGACCACCGCGGTCAAGGCGCCGCCCCGGCGGCGCGCCCATCGCGCCCTGGTGGCACTGGTGGCGGCCTCGGTGCTGGCGTTGGCCACCGCCGCGCTCGGCGTCCTGGCCTACGTGATGCTCGACCAGCAACGTGCCGTCGACGACGTCCAGGCCCGCAACGAGCGCTTCGTCGATACCGGCAAACAGACCGTGGTCAACATGTTCAGCTACACGCAGGACACCATCGACGAAAGCGTGAACCGTTTCATCGACGGGACCAGCGGCCCGCTGCGCGACATGATGAGTCAGGGCAACAACGCCGACAACCTCAAGGCGTTGTTCCGCGACACCAATGCCAGCTCGGAAGCGGTGATCAACGGCGCGGCGCTGGAGCAGATCGACGAAATCGCCAAGAACGCCTCGGTTCTGGTGGCGGTGCGGGTCACGGTCACCGACGTGGACGGTCTCAATTCACCGACCCGGCCGTACCGACTGCGGGTCATCGTGCACGAGGACGACAGCGGGCACATGACCGGATACGACCTCAAGTACCCCGACGGCGGAAACTGACAGATGCGCTCGAAACTCGTTGCCCTGCTGATCGGCGTGCTGTCGGTGGCCTTCGTCGCACTCGGCGGAATCGGCGGCTCGCTGTACTGGAACCGCGTGATGCAGCGGGGTCAGGAAGCCACCAGGACAGCGCTGCCCGCGCTGGCCGCCGAGCAGATCCCGAAGGTGTTCGGCTACGACTACCAGACCGTCGAGCGCAGCCTGATGGAAACGTATCCACTGCTGGCGCCGGACTTTCGGCACCAGTTCGAGCAGGACGCCACTGCCAAGGTGATCCCGGAGGCACGTAAGCGTCAACTGGTGGTCCAGATCAACGTGGTCGGGGTCGGCATGATGACCGCGGCCCGCGAATCCGGATCGGTGCTCGTCTACATGAACCGCACCGTCACGGACAAGTCCCGTCAACCCCTCTACGACGGCAGTCGGCTACGCGTCGACTACCGCAAGGTCGACGGGGACTGGTTGATCAACGCGATCAACCCGATCTAACGCTTGCCGGCGCTCAGGCCGGGTTTGCGCTTGCCAGCGCTCAGGCTGGATTTGCGCTTGCCAGCGCTCAGGCTGGATTTGCGCTTGCCAGCGCTCAAGCTGGATTTGCGCTTGCCAGCGCGTCGAGAAACGCGTGGGCCCACCGATCCACATCATGCGCCAGCACCTGCCTGCGCAGCGCGCGCATCCGCCGCTTGCCCTCCTCGGGGCTCTGGTTCAGGGCCGCCTCGATCGCATCCTTGACGCCTTCGAGGTGGTGTGGATTGGTCAGGTAGGCCTGGCGTAGCTCGGCCGCCGCACCGGTGAACTCCGAGAGCACCAGCGCGCCGCCGAGATCGCTGCGGCAGGCCACATACTCCTTGGCCACGAGGTTCATCCCATCGCGAAGCGGGGTGACCAACATGACGTCGGCGGCGACGAAGAACGCGATGAGCTCGTCACGCGGCACCGGGCGATGCAGATAGTGCACCACCGGATGGCCTACCTCGCCGTACTCGCCGTTGATGTGACCGACCTGGCGTTCGATGTCCTCGCGCATCATCTTGTAGCTCTCGACGCGCTCCCGGCTGGGGGTCGCCAGCTGCACCAGGACCGTGTCGTCGCGTTTGACCCGCTCCTCTTCGAGAAGTTCGGAGAACGCGCGCAGCCGCACGTCGATGCCTTTGGTGTAGTCGAGCCGGTCGACACCCAACAAGATCTTGCGCGGGTTGCCGAGCTCCGCGCGGATCTGTCGCGCCCGGTGCCGGACGGTCCGGTTGCGGGCCTTGGCATCCAGATCGGCGGAGTCGATCGAGATGGGGAAAGCGCCGACCCTCACCGTGCGGAACCCGTAGGAGATCTCACCGAAACGGGACCGCACGCCGATCGAGGCGCGCGAGGTGTTGGCCCCCACCAGCCGACGGGCCAGGACCAGGAAATTCTGGGCCCCGCCGGGCAGGTGGAACCCGACCAGGTCCGCCCCCAGCAGACCCTCGACGATCTCGGTGCGCCAGGGCATCTGCATGAACAGTTCGACCGGCGGGAAAGGAATGTGCAGAAAGAACCCGATGGTGAGATCGGGGCGGAGCATGCGCAGCATCTTGGGGACGAGCTGCAGCTGGTAGTCCTGAATCCAGACGGTGGCACCGGGTGCGGCAGCCCGGGCCGTGGCTTCGGCGAACCGCCGGTTCACGTCGACGTAGCTGTCCCACCATTCGCGGTGGTACTCGGGTTTGACGATCAGGTCGTGATAGAGCGGCCACAGCGTGGCGTTGGAAAAGCCCTCGTAGTAATCGGCGACGTCCTGCGCGGACAGCTCGACGGGGAAGAGCTGGACATCCTCCTCGACGATCGGCTCTTCGCCGCTGTCGGGGATTCCGGCCCAGCCGATCCAGGCGCCGCGACGTTTCCGCAGCAGGGGCTCCAGCGCGGTGACCAGGCCGCCCGGGCTGCGCTTGAAGGTTGTGCTGCCATCCGGCAACCGCTCCATGTCGATGGGCAGCCGATTGGCCACCACGACGAAGTCGGAGTTACCGGAGGCGGCCGGTCGGCCGCGCTCCGGGCTCATCTACGCCTCGTTCTTCGAGGGCCCAATGCCGAGCATCGAGAGGAACATCCGGCATTCGTCGGCGTCGGTGGCGTAGGTGGCCACCACCCTTCGCGCCTGGCTGGCAGTGCTGTCGGCGAGCGGCTCGACGTCGTCGATGTCGGCGGGATCAGTTTTCGCAGGCATGACACAACTCTATGCGACCGGGCCAAACCCGGTCGCATCATATGAGTCAGCCGATGGAACCGTGCACGGTCGGGCTGCTGCCGATCGTCGACTCGGGGGTGACCGCCGGGCCCTGGGATTGCGCCTCCTCGGCCAGGCCGATGCATTCGCCGCTGTTGGCGCCGGTGCACGGGATGGCCCCGCCGCCGCCGGGCTCGCTCACCGCGGGCAGGTTGGGGTTGCCCGGGATGCCGGTGAAGGAGCTGGGGGAGTTCGGCACGGTGTGCGGGACGCACTGTCCGCTGTAGAGGTCTTCTTCTTCGCCTGACGGGCACGCCAGCCCCGGGCCAGACGAGGCCGGCACGGTCAGCACGGCAACGGCCGGGGCAGCGGCCACAGCGACCGCGAATCCGCAGCCGAGGATCAGTCGTCGCATCGAGATGGGGAGGGTCGCCATCGTCACGCTTTCTCTAGGTATTCGATTGTTTCGTCGCCGAGGATTCTATGGAAGCTGGGAAGAATCTGCATCAGTTCTATGAGGTGCCTGGCAAAGCGGTGACCCCGCTTCTAGGGACTGGCGCTGATGGTCGAGCGCGGAATGGCCCGCGGCCCCTCGGCGGCATCCTCTTCGGCCAGACCGATGCATTCCCCGGCGTTGTGCCCGGTGCACGGGATCGCTCCGCCGCCGCCGGGCTCGTTCACCGCGGGCAGGTCGGGATTACCGGGGATGGCGCTGAACGGGGACGGTGAATTCGGCACCAGAAACGGGGTGCAGACGGTCGTGTAGACATCCTCTTCCTCGCCGGACGTGCACGTCGCATGTGCCGTCGGTGTACCCGACCACATCGACAGGGCGAATCCGGTGACGGCCACCGCCAGTGCGGCGGGCAGAGGTGACTTCACGCTCAGCAGTTTAGGGCTGCTGGACGGTTACTGTGCGGTCTCTGCGGCGGGACTGTGACCGCGCGAGATCAGCCGATGGAACCGTGCACGGTCGGGCTGCTGCCGATCGTCGACTGCGGGACCGGTTCGGGGCCTTGGGCCTGTTGCTCTTCGCCGAGGCCGATGCACTCACCCGAGTTGGCGCCGGTGCAGGGGATGTCACCACCACCGTTCGGCGCGTTCACCGCGGGCAGGTTCGGGTTGCCCGGGATCGGTGAAAATGGTGAGTTCGGCACCAGGTCGGGGACACACACCGTGGTGTAGGTGTCCTCGCTCTCGCCGTTGGGGCAGGAGGCGAGAGACTGCGATCCCGTGGCGAGGGCGGTGATCCCGGGAGCTGTCAGCAGCGCTGCGGCCACACCGGCCGCGACGGTGAAACGGCGGATGCGAAGCGGGGAGATGGCCATTGTCGCGCTGTCCCTTCGGAGTCTGACAAGTTTGCTGAAAGACCGGCCGACGTAGGCTGGTCCGCCGTTGTTGGTTTTTCAAGATTCTACTCGTCACAAGGGGAAACGGTTGTGCAAGTGGCGTGTGGACGGCGCCGCCGACAGCTGGCTGTGAGTCGACTGTAGGATAGCTGTGACGCCGGTGTGAGCCGGTCGCCGTGATACACGTAAGGTGCAGTTTGTTAAGTGCCCTTCCCCACCTGCGAGGTATCCAATGGCCAGTTCCGACGACGCAACCCGCCAGGTCGAATACGAGACACTCGATGACGGACGCATCGCCCGGATCTGGCTGAATCGTCCCGGCGCCCAGAACGCCCAATCCCGCACTCTGCTGGTGCAACTCGACGAGGCCTTCGGCCGGGCCGAGGCCGACGACGCGGTGCGGGTGGTGATCCTGGCCGCCCGCGGCAAGAACTTCTCCGCCGGCCACGATCTCGGCTCCGAGGAGGCGCTGGCCGAGCGCCAACCGGGCCCCGGCCAGCACCACACGTTCCGCGGTTACGGAGCCACCGCGGCCGGGGTGGCCGAACGAACCTACTTGCAGGAGTGGCACTTCTACTTCGAGAACACCCGGCGCTGGCGCGATCTGCGCAAGATCACCATCGCTCAGGTGCAGGGCAACGCCATCTCTGCGGCGCTGATGCTGATCTGGGCGTGCGACCTGATCGTGGCGGCCGACGACGCGAAGTTCAGCGATGTCGTCGGCGTACGGATGGGCATGCCGGGCGTCGAATATTACGCCCACCCATGGGAATTCGGTGCCCGCAAGGCCAAAGAGCTGTTGCTGACCGGTGATTCGATCGATGCCGACGAGGCCTACCGACTGGGCATGGTGTCCAAGGTGTTTGCCCGCGACGAACTCGAAGACAAGACGCTGGAATTCGCCCGCCGCATCGCCGAACGGCCGACGATGGCGGCCCTGCTGGTGAAGGATTCGGTCAACGCGGCCAGCGACGCGATGGGCTTCACCGAGGCGCTGCGGCACGCGTTCCACATCCACGAGCTCGGGCACGCGCACTGGGCGTCGGCCAACGAGAACCGCTGGCCGGTCGGCATGCCGCCGGATGTTCCCGATTGGCGCACATTGGGCGCACCCAAGCCGGCTCGCCGTGATACACCTTGACCTGACGAGAACCTGTTCTAGTTCGCAAGGAGTCCAGCAGTGCAGCTGTCGTTGGCGGATCGTACGTATTTGGTGACCGGCGGCGGTAGCGGCATCGGCAAAGGTGCCGCGGCCGCGATCGTCGCCTCCGGCGGTAACGCGCTGCTGGTCGGCCGCAACGCCGACAAACTCAGCGCCGCCGCCGAAGAACTCGAAGCCCTCGGTCCGGGCTCGGTGCGCTACGAACCCGCCGACGTCACCGACGAGGACGAGGTCCGCCGCGCCGTCGATGCCGCCACCGCCTGGCATGGCCGGCTGCACGGCGTGGTGCACAGCGCCGGCGGTTCGCAGACCATCGGCCCGATCACCCAGATCGACTCCGAATTGTGGCGCCAGACCGTCGATCTCAATGTCAATGGAACGATGTACCTGCTCAAGCACACGGGGCGGGAGATGGTGCGCGGTGGAGGAGGATCGTTCGTCGGCATCTCGTCGATCGCTTCGAGCAACATCCACCGGTGGTTCGGCGCCTACGGCGTCAGCAAAGCTGCCCTCGATCACCTGTTGATGCTGGCGGCCGATGAGCTCGGACCGTCCTGGGTGCGGGTCAACAGCATCCGACCCGGTCTGACCCGCACCGAGATGGTCGGCCCGATCATGGACGTCCCCGCCGTCACCGACGACTACAAGGCCTGCACCCCGCTGCCGCGGTTCGGCGAGGTCTCCGACATCGCCAACCTGGCGGTGTTCCTGCTCAGCGATGCCTCCGGCTGGATCACCGGCCAGACCATCAACGTCGACGGTGGGCACGGGCTGCGCCGTGGTCCCGACATCTCCGGAATGCTGGAGCCGTTGTTCGGGGCCGACGGCCTGCGGGGCGTCGTCGCCGAGTCTTAGGCCGTCAGGCCGGGTGGTCGGCTCCGGCCTCCCACGCACTCAGGGCGCCGACGGCCGACCAGTCCAACTCGCCGCCGCCGGTGGCCAGCAGGGTCAGGAACCGGTCGCGCAGCAGGCTCGCGACGGGCAGCGGCACCTGTAGCTGCTCGCCTGCGTTCAGCGCCAGCTTGACGTCCTTGAGCCCGAGCACCGCGGCGAACCCGGCCGGGCTGAACTCCTCTCCGGCCAGCAGTCCGCCGTAGGTGCGATAGACCGGGGCGTCGAACAACGTCGAGGTCAGCAACTCCAGGTACTGCTGTTTGTCCACCCCTGCCTTGCCTATGAGAGCCATTGCCTCACCGAGGGATTCGATCACCGAGGCAATCAGGAAGTTGCCGCTGATCTTGACGAGGTTCGCGGCCGAGGGATCCTCGCCGAGCACGAACGTACGCTGACCCACCGCCTCGAAAACCGGGCCGACCTGGTCGAGTACGGCTGAGGGCCCGGCCGTCACGATGAACAGTCGGGCCGCCGCAGCGGCCTCGGGTCTGCCGAACACGGGGGCGCTGACGAACTCGTTGCGGGCCTCGGCGTGGGCGGCGGAGAGTCGTTGCGCGAGCGCGACGCTGATGGTCGACGACGACACGTGCACGGAGTCGGCGGGCAGCGTGGCCACGATCCCGTTGTCGCCGAAACAGACCGCCTCGACCGCGGCGTCGTCGGCCAGCATGGTGACCACGACGTCGCCCTGACACGCGTCGGCCACCGATGCCGCAGGCAGGGCGCCCAGGGCGGCCAGCGCGGTCACCTTCTCGGGCGAGCGGTTGTACGCGGTGACCTCGTGCCCGGCCTTGAGCAGGTTGGCGGCCATCGCCGCGCCCATGTTGCCCAGGCCGATGAAACCGATCCTCATGCCTCCACTCTTACCGGTTGTTCCCGGCAAGTGAAGGCCTACTGCTGGCCGGCGTTGTCGAGCTGCTGGTCGGCCCCGCGGTTTACCTCGCAGGCCCGGTGCACCGCGTTGACGATGCCCTGGTAGCCGGTGCAGCGGCAGAAGTTGCCCGACAGTCCCTCGCGGATCTCCTCATCGGTGGGGCTCGGGTTGTCGTTCAGCATCGCCGTGATGGAGGTGACGAAACCCGGTGTGCAGAAGCCGCATTGCAGGCCGTGGCATTCCTTGAGGGCGGCCTGCACCGGTGACAGTTCTCCGTCCGGGCCGGCGATGCCCTCGACCGTGGTCACCTCCTGGCCGTCCACCTGGACCGCGAACACCAGACAGGACCGGACCGCCTGACCGTCCAACAGGACCGTGCAGGCCCCGCAGGCGCCGTGCTCGCAGCCGAGGTGTGTACCGGTGAGGCCGCAGTTCTCCCGCAGGAAGTCGGCCAGCGTGACGCGCGGTTCGACCTGATCGCGGTAGTCGCGTCCGTTGACCGAAAGTGCAACGGGAAGTTCATGCATGGAGCGCCTCCTCGGTGACGTGCGTGACGGCCTGCGTCCAGGCTCTGGACACCATGGCGGCACCGACCCGGGCCCGGTAGGACGCCGAACCCTGCAGATCGGAGGGGATGTCGGTGAGTTCGGACATGGCCAGTGCACCGATTTCGTCGGCGGCCAGGCCGCCGATCGGAGTGCCGAGCAGTGAAGTTTCGGCGCCGGTGGCCCGCAGCGGCGTGGAGCCGAGGCCCAGCAGACCGATGCCGCAGCGGGTGATCCGGTCATCCTCGTCGAGTTCGATACCGACCACCGCGCCGGCGATCGCGAAATCGCCGTGACGCCGTGCAAATTCGGCGATACCGAACCCACTGCGGCCCGCTGCGACCGGGAAGCGCACTGCGGTGAGGATCTCGTCGGAGGCCAGCGAGGTCTCCCACAGGCCGGTGAAGAACTCCGTCGCGGGGATCTCGCGCGTGCCGCGTGCGGAGGTGGCCTCGATCGTGGCGTCGAGCGCCAGGGCGACGGCCGCATATTCGGCGGCCGGATCGGCGTGCGCGATCGCGCCGCCCAGGGTGCCGCGACTGCGGATCTGGAAGTGCCCGATGTGCGGCGTGGCCAGCGTCAGCAGCGGAACCGACTCGGCGACCTCGTCGTCGAGCCCGACCATGGCGTGCGGGGTCGCGGCGCCGATGCGAACCTCGTTGCCCTGCAACGTGATGTCGTTCAGCTCGGCGATTCGCGAGATGTCGATCAGATTGTCGAAGTGGGTCAGGCGCATGGCCAGCATCGGCACCAGGCTCTGCCCGCCGGCCAGGATCTTGGCGTCCTCGCCGTACTCACCGAGCATCGCCACGGCCTCGGCCACATCCGCGGGCCGGTGGTAGGCGAACGGGGCGGCTTTCATGACACCAACCGCAGCAGCGCAGCGTGCAGGTCCTCGGACGTTATCCCGCTGCTCGTGCGCTTGTTGCGACCCGTGCGGCCCAACAGGAATCCGAGCACGCCGGCGGCGGCGACCGCACCGATGGCCGGGGCGAAACGCTTGGCCATCGGCACCGCCATCACCTTGGCCAGGGCCAGCGCGTTGATCGGCGCGGCCTCCTGCGGTGTTTGCGGGGTTTCACCGGCATCGGTTCCGGCGGTGGGTGCCTGCGTCGTCCCGCCGGTCAGCTCGGCTTCCAGGCTGCGCGCGAACTGATCGATCAGGCTGCCGGCCACGTCGGCCAGCACGCCGCGGCCGAACTGGGCGGCTTTGCCGGAGATGGCCAGATCGGTGGTGACGACGACGGTCGTGGATTCCCCCTCGTCTTTGAGTTGGGCGGTCACCACGGCCGAGGCGGTGCCGTTGCCGCGGGTCTCCTTGCCGCTGGCCTTGAGCACCACCCGCTGAGCGGCGGTGTCTTTTTCCTGGAACGTGGCCTCGCCCTTGTACGACACCGTGATCGGGCCGACCTTCACCTTGACCGCACCGGTGAAGTCGTCACCGTCGACGCTCAGCAGGGTGGCGCCGGGCAGGCACGGTGCCACCCGCTCGACATCGGTGAGCACCTCCCAGGTTTTCGCTGCCGGTACCGCGACCCGGAATTCGTTGTTGAGCTCCACGATTAGTGGTCCCTTTCTTGTGATGCCTGCGAACGTTCGATGGCTTCGACGATGGCCGCCGGGGTGGCCGGCAGCGTCGTCAGGGTGACTCCGAGCGGGGCCAGGGCGTCGTTGACGGCATTGATCACCGCCGGGGTCGAGCCGATGGCGCCGCCCTCACCCGCGCCCTTGTAGCCGCCGACCCCGGGGCCGGGGATCTCGACGTGGCCGTACTCGATCACCGGGACCTCGGTGGCGGTGGGCAGGAGGTAATCGACAAACGTTGAGGACAGCGGGTTTCCGGCGTCGTCGTAGGAGAGCTTTTCCAGCAGCGCGCCGCCGATGCCCTGCACGGTACCGCCGGCGATCTGCCCTTCGACCACGTTGGGGTTGATCATCGGACCGACATCCTCGCTGACGATGTAGCGGGTGAGCGTGACGTGGCCGGTGACGGTGTCGACCTCGCAGGTGCAGGCGTGGGTGGCATTGGCCCAGTGGATCGGGGCGGTGGGCGGTGCGGTGTAGCGGGCGGTTGCTTCCAGGTTCGCCGAGATGCCCGGTGGCAGCATCTGTGGTTCGTAATGCGCGCGGTAGGCCAGGTCGGCGAACGTGACGCTCTTCGCCGGATCGTTGCGCGCGGTCGCTTTCGAGCCGGCCAGTTCGATCTCGGATTCCTCGACCTCCAGACGGGCCGCGGCCATCGCGACCAGCTGGTTGCGCAGGATCGTGCCGGCCTCGTTGACCGCGCCCGCGGTCATCGGGGCGCTGCGGCTGCCTTGGGTGCCCGCGCCGTACGGCGTCACCGCGGTATCGCCCTGGATTGTGGCGACATCGTCGATATCAGCCCCCAGTGCGTCGGCGGTCAGCTGAATGACGGTGGTTTCCAAGCTGTTTCCGGTGGACCCGCCATTGACGTACACATTGATCTTGCCGGTGGGCTCCATCCGGATCGTGCAGCCCTCGCTGGCCAGATGGCCCGTGGCCGCGCCGGTGGGCTCGATGTAGGCCGAGAAGCCCAGCCCGAGATAGCGACCCTGCGCCAGTGCCTCGGCCTGTTCCTTACGGAAGCCCTCGTGATCGAGGATCTTGACGGCCTGCTCGAACGTTTCGATGGGGGCGACGTGGTCGTAGGGCATGCCGTTGGGGTTGAAGTACGGCATCTCGTCGCCGCGGAGCAGATTCTTGCGTCGCAGGTCGACCGGATCCATGCCCATCTTGCGGGCGGCGATGTCGAGAAGGATTTCGCGGGTCAGGGTTTCGTACTGCCAGGGCCCGCGGTAGGCGTGCAGGCCCGCGGTGTTGGAGAACACCGTCTTGTAGTTGAAGCTGGCTTTGGGAACCCGGTAAGGCCCGGGGAAGAACATGCCGATGGCCGCGGTGGTGAGCACCGGGTAGGGGGTGGGGTAGGAGCCGACGTCCTGGATGAAGTCGATGTCGGCGGCCAAGATGTTGCCGTCGTCATCAAAAGCTATGCGCGCCATTCCATCCACATGCCGAGACTGCCCGGCCGACATCAGGTTCTCCCGGCGGTCCTCGATCCACTTCAACGCTGTGCCTGAGCGCGCGTTCGACGTCGCGGTGGAAACCTTGCGCGCGGCCAGCATGACGCACATGTCCTCACGCATCGGCACGACCTTCTGACCGAATCCGCCGCCGGTGTCGCGCATGATGACCCGCACGTGCTGGGCCGGGATGCCGAGCAGGCGGGCGGCGAACGCGCGCAGTTCGTGCGGGGTCTGGGTGGAGGCCCAGATGGTCAGTTCGCCTGCCGAAGTGCCAGTGGCCGACCACTCCGCCACCATGCCGCGGCATTCGATCGGCACCGGCACATGCATCTGCTGATAGATGTGTTCCTTCACCACGTGCGCGGCCGAACCGAAGACCTCTTCGTCCGGTGGCATGCCGGCCATGCCACCGGCGTTGTTGTCCGGGAACGCCTCGTGGACGCTGACGTCGGAGGTCAGCGCCTGGCGGAAGTCGGCGATCGCCGCCAGGGGCTCGTAGTCGACGTCGACGAGGTCGGCGGCGTCCTCGGCGACATACCGACTCTCGGCGATGACGAGGGCCACCGGATCACCGACGAACTTCACCTCACCCTCGGCCAGGGGTGGCCGTGGCGTGTCCGGCACATCCTTGCCGGCGACGGCGTGCCAGGCCTCCTTGACCTCGGGGTTGAGATCGGCCGCGGTGAGCACCGCGTGCACCCCGGGCAGGGCCAGGGCGGCGGTGGCGTCGACGGTGGTGAACCTGGCATGCGCGTAGGGACTCCGGACGAAGCAGACGTGCAGCAGGCCAGGTCGGGAGATGTCGTCGACGTAGGTTCCGCGTCCGGTCAGCAGGCGGGTGTCCTCCACCCGTTCGACTCGTCTGCCGGCATAGCGGGTCGCGACGGTCTCCGGTACGGCTGACGCCATAGGGTCGCTCCAATCCCTCGGTTGCTTCTGCGCGTAAGTAAGTGGCCGTCGGGGCTGCGACGACGACTCAAGAGTGCGATTATCGTACATCGGTAAGCGATATCTCAGAAGAGGAGAGCGTCATTTCCCGCGCTGGTTAGGGTAGTCGGCTACTCACGCCAGAGTCCCCGGACAGGAGTGATTCTGTACTCCGTCCGACAACGGAGGTGGGATGACGATGACGATGCAAACCGATGTTCTGCAGCCCCTCGAGAACGCCACGACGTTCGACGGCGTGGTCCACAATCTGGACCTGGTCATCGACTGGTCGATCCGGGCCAACAGCACGATCGGATACTTCGCCGCCCTGTACAAGCGGGGCACGATCGCCATCCAGCGGGCAGCGCACGCCGGCGACTTCACCGATGCACAGTGGATCGAGCAACTCGACTGTGTGTTCGCCAAGCGATACTTCGACGCGTTGAACGCCTTCTTTCATCGGGGCTTCTACGATCCGCAGGAACTGACCCTGCCGTGGGAGATCGCGTTTCTCAACCAGCACAACCACAAAGCGTCGATGCTGCAGCACATGGTCGCCAGCCTGAACGCGCACATCTGCTACGACCTGGGGAACGCGGTGGTCGAGCTCGCCGCGAACCGGCTGGGCGACATCCATGCCGACTTCGAACGCGTCAACGACTTGGTGTCCCTGCAAACCCGGGACATGCTCGACATCGTCGAACGGCGTTCGCCGAGCGTGCGGTGGCTGCGCTGGGCGATCCCCAAGGAAGACGTGTTCATCAAGGAGACGTTGACCAAGTTCCGGGAGGGAGCCTGGAATTTCGCGACCGCGCTGGCCATGTATCCGGAGGACGCCCACGCGAAACGGACCCACCAGCTCGCCTGGGCGTCCGGTCTTGGCGCCTTCTACCTGGAGCCGCCGAAGAAATGGCCGCCGGTGGCGCTGCTTCTGCGCGGCATCACCTCACGTGAGAACCAAGACGTGGCCGGTAACCTGCGAGCGCTTGCCGGCATCGCCGAGAAGCCGCACATGTCGGCGGAGTCTCTGCGGGAGGAGCTCAGCCTGAGCCGCTCCACCACGAGAGCAGCCCGCGCGCGAGGGCGCCGGTAGTACCGGCGATGCCGTCCAGACCGATCTGGATCGGCGGTTTGACGGGCCCCCGGCCCAGACTCCACTGCAGCTTGTCCAGCCGGCGGAACGGCTCCAACGCCCGCGGCTCACGCAGCGGCCACACCGGGCACTTGGTCTCCGGCGAACCGGTGGCCTCGAGGATCCCGTTGACCGCGCGCCGCGCGGCCTCGTTGGCGGCCTCCATCGTCGCCAGGTCGGTGTAGGTCCGGACGAAATCCGCCGCCAGGAAGAAGTTCGGGATGGCGGTGACCGCATCCGGGCGGTCCGCCCACGAGCCTTTGATGTTGATCAGCAAGGGCTCGTCGTTCTTCGACTCGGACCTCTTCGGCCCGGGGCCGAACGTGATCGCCGGATCGAGAAAGAAATCGACCACGTTGGCCTCGGTCAGGGAGCCGTCGTCGATGTGGTCGGTGATCTGCTTCCACACCTCGGCGCGAATCTCATCCCGACTGCACATTTTGGCGTTGTGCTTGTTGCTGCCGGGCACCTCCCACGCCGAGATGTCCACGGACAAAATGCCTGCCACGCGCCCGTCGCCACGGTTCGCCCAGTTGAAGTTGCGCCAGAACTGTGCCTGGGAAATCGCGGTCAACGACCACTTGGAGTCGATGAAGATGGCGTGGCCATGGACCAGTCGCTTGTCGACGTCCAGGTAGAACATCGCGCCGTTCATCCAGTCGGTCTTGAGCCTCGACAGGCCGGTCAGCCGCGGCTCGGCGGCACACAATGTCGGGGTCAGCAGTTTCTCAAGGCGTTCTTTGGGCATGGCCGCCACATAATGGTCGGCCGTGATCTGCTCGGTATGGCCGTCGACGGACATGGTCACGCCGGTGATACGGGTTCCGTCGCAATCGATCCCGGTGACCTCGTAGCCGTGGCACAGGTTGACCCCCAGACCCGCGATATGGGCGGTCCACGGATCGATCCACACATCACTGGTCGGCCCGTCCAGCACCCGGTCCACCTTCCCGTCCGGGCGCACCAGGTCGAACAGCAACTGGCACAGCACCAAACCACCGGTGCGCGCCGAAATTTCGGTGGCCTTGGCTGCCACCAGCGTGCGGGTCATCCCGTTGGCCAGAAACTTCTGGAACTGCGGTGAGCGGTTGGCCGCGCCGATGAAGTCCCACCAACTCGTCTGTTCCCATTGGCCAAAGCGACGTTCGTCGCACGAGGCCAGCAGGGTGAGCAGCCGTTCCACGAACGCCGACATCTCGTGCGGCGGGATACCCAACCCCACACCCAGTTGCCAGACGGCCTTCATGGTGGCCGACAGATCACCGAATGCCGAGGCGAGTTGGGTGGCCACGATGATCTCGTTGGCGCCGTGGTCTTGCGCCAGCATCATCTGCGTGGCGGTGACGAGATGGTCGGCGACCGTCCGACCGTTGTGCGGGATCCGCACCATCGTGTCCGGGACATGCCGGTAAAACCCCGGGAAGAACCGGAATCCGTGCTCACCAGGCAGGTCCTTGCGTCCTCCGGTGCCCGACCCGGGAAACGGCATCGAGCGCGCCTTGCCGCCGAACGCCGGATGCCGCTCGTAGACCGTCACGTCGAATCCGCGGTCGGCCAGTTCATGGGCTGCGGTCAGACCGCCGATACCGCCGCCCAGCACCGCCACCGTGGTCATGACAGGAGCTGTTCTGCCAGTTGGCGTTCCGGGAACCGGGCGTCCTGCGGGAGGCGGTGCACCGCCGCGGCCAGCCCGTCGGAGTCCCCCTCTGTCAACAGCGTGAACGAATCCAGGTGACAGCGCAGTTCGAACAGCAACGCCTGCTGGCCACGAGCACACGCCAACGCGTCGGCCAGCGCGGTACGTCGCGCGGGTTCCTCGTCGAACGTGTGGGCGCGTAAGCGCATCAGTTCCGCGTCGTGAAAGTGCATCCCCGTTCCTCCCGCGATGAGTAATGACTGCTCCAGCCGCTCCCGAGCCAGATCCGGCTGCCCCGCCGCGATCAGCAACCGGCCGATGATCGCGTCGTGAAAATTCAGATAGACGTTGAGATGCATGACACGAGACCCGTCGACCCGCCTGGCGATGTTGTCCGCGGCCGCCATCAGGGCCACCGGATCGGCACCGGACTGCAGGGCGGTGATGGCCTTCACCGTGGCGTACACGGTGGCGCTGACCACCCGCCACAGGTCCAGGCCGGACTCCTCGGTGCAGCGGCGCATGCCGGCCGACAACGTCATCGCCTCCTCGATCTGCCCGCTTTCCAGACAGACCCAGATCTGTTTGAAATACGTGTGGGCCCGGTTGAATGCGTCGACCGGGAATTCGAGAAGGCCGCACCGGCGCACCGATTCGGCCAGATGACTCTCGGCGCCGGCGAGGTCGGCGTGCAGCAGATCGCTGAGGGCGAGGTAGGTGTGCGCGCCCGAAATCGGATCGGTGTTGCCCCACCACGTGGTGTCCAGCTCCCGTGGATCAGCGGCCGAACTGTCCTCGAGGGCGCTGAGGAGGTGGCTACGTGCAATGGCGAAATCACCTTGCAGCCATGCGATGGACCCCATGGACGACGCGATGGCCGTATGCAGCCATGGTCGTTCCTTGGTGATCAGGCCGGACAACGAGTCGAGCAGTTCGCGGCCGCGCTGGAGTTCGGCGCGTGGTATGCAGTAGCTCACCAAAGCGTTCAGCGCCCAGAACAATTCGTCCTGGTACGACCTGGTGGTGGCGAGGTCCAGGCAGCGCTGGTAGTCGGCGGGGCAATCGCCGCTCATGCTGCCGTGCGCGGCGCCGATCAGGAAACCACGTTCCAGCCGGACGGCGATCTCCGTCTTGTCCCGCGTCGGCCCTGGTGGGCAGCGCATGAGCTGGCTGAGCGCGTTCGTCAGGTACGTGCAGGCCTCTTCGGCCGCGCCGCGGCGACGGGCGTCCACCGACGCCTTGCGGTAGGCCGCGACCGCCTCGCCGAAGTTGTGTGCACATTCGTAATGGCGCGCCACCAGATGCCAGTCCGGCTGTACGCCCGAGGCGGCCCGGACCAGCTCTTCTGCGACGCGTTCGTGCAGGGCCCGCTGCATGCTCGGCGGGGCGAGTTCGGCGGCCACCTCCCGCAGCAATTCGTGGCGGAATCGCCACCGGTCGATGCCGTCGGTCTCGAAAACCTGGGCTTCCACCAATTCGGCGACGACGAGTTCGGCATCGCGGTCCTCTCCCACCACGGCCCGCAGCAGGGCCAGGTCGCCGCTGCGGCCGATGACCGCGGCGGCTTCCACCACGGGCACGGCGCCGGAGCGGGTGTGCAGCCGGGCGAACAACGGCTCGTAGAGCGCCTCGGGGACGGGATCGTGTCCGGACGCCTCCAGCGCTGCCAGAACGTGTTCGATGTAGAACGGGATTCCCTCGCTGCGCCGGCGCACTGCGCTGCGCTGCGCTGACGTCAGCTCGGGATCGATGGCCTCGATGAGCGCGTCGGACTCCTCGACGGTCAGTGGCTTCAGCTCGAAAACCTCGACTGGCCAACCGGTTTGGAGCCCCTTCTGCTCGCGCGTGGTCAACACCATCAGCAGCCGGCCGTCCGCGGCGGAGAACAGCGATTCGATCAGCGAGATGGTCGATGAGTCGAACCACTGGAGATCCTCGGCGATGATCAGTCCGGCGTTGCCGTCGAGACAACCCAACAGGTACCGGCGGCTGGCACTGCCGATCGACTCATAGAGGCTGCGACCCTCGGCCGCGGCCGGCTGGTATCCGTGTTCTGGTCCCACGCCGAGGACCGGGGCGAGCAGCGGCACGTACGTCGTGGGATCCATTGCGCGCGAGCGCAGTTCGGCCTCCAGCAGGCGGAGCCGATCGGCGGCACCGGTGAGTCGGGTGATGCCGCAGCGTCCCTCCAGCAGACGCCGGACGGGATAGAGACCCGCATCGGTGTGCAGCGGTGAGCCGCGAAGCTCGATGACCGTGCCGGCGCTGTCCTGCGCCAGCGCCGCCGCGGCGTGCGCCAGGCGGGTCTTTCCGATGCCGGCCTCGCCGATGAAGGCGACGCCCGGGCGTTCTGAATCTCCGTTCAACACCTGCTGCCAGGCGTGCTGCAACCAGGCCAGTTCGCGGTGCCGTCCGACCAGCGGTGCCGGTTTCGTCAAGACCGCCTGGAGATGCTCGGCGAGCACCAGGTGGTGGCCCACCAAGCCGGCGACACCTTTGACGGCCGCCGGTGGACGCACCGTGAGCTCGAAGGTGTCGTTCACCAACGCCGCGACCACGTCGGATACAGCAACGGATCCCGGCATTGCCAGCGACGAGATCCGGGCGGCGAAGTTGGCGGCGAAACCGTAGACGTCGTCCTGGTCGGTGTCGAGGTAGACGATGCCCCGGTGGACGCCGACCCGGACATCGATCCCGACGCCGAACCGACGCTTGGCCTGCTCACTGAGGCGGGCCACGACCTGGGTGATCTCCAGCCCCGTCGCCACCGCCCGCCGGGTGTCGTCCTCGTGGGCTTTGGGATGACCGAACACGGCCAGCAGGCCGTCGCCTTTCGTCGAACTGATATGTCCCTCATAGTGATTGACCAGTCGCTTCACCTCGGCCCGATACCGTCCGACCACGGTATGGTAGGTCTCGGGTTCGATCCGGGTGGACAACAGCGTCGAATCGACGAGGTCGATGAACATCAGGGTGAGCCGGCGGATCTCACCTTGGTCGGCAGCCGCCGTGAGCAGGTCTTCGGCGTCGGCATTGTGGTGGTCGACCGCCAGAACCTGTTCGGCCAGAGAATTTGCTGCGGCACGGTCGCCACGGTTGCACGCACGTACCGCTCGGTCGAGCAGTTCGTCGATCGATGTCGGGCTATGTTCGGGGCTCATCTCCGGTTCTCCTGCGGGGGAACAGGAAAAGCCTATCTCTGCAGACAACCGGGCCGGTGAAATTGACGTTAACGCCGAAATTTTGCTTGAACCGGCAATCAAATCCGTTGTGGTGCAATGTGTCGATGCGACCCGCCCTGCTCGCGCTGATGCTGCTGTTGAGTGTGCTCGTCGCTCCGGCGCCGTCGGCCGGCGCCACACCGGCGGCTGAGGCCGGACTCGTCGACGTGCGGTCGATCGTCCCCGACGCGATCATCGATCTGCGCTACGGCACCAGCGACAACTTCGTCGGCGAGCAGCTGTACCCGGTCGGGGCGCCGTGCCTTGTGCATGAGTCGATGGCCTCAGGACTGGCAGTTGCCGCCGCTGCGCTGCGGCCCGAGACCCTGGTGTTCTGGGACTGCTACCGCCCGCACGAGGTGCAGGTGCGGATGTTCGAGGTGGTGCCGAATCCGAACTGGGTGGCCCGGCCGGGCGACTACGCCCGCAGCCATGAGGCCGGCCGCTCGGTCGACGTCACGATCGCCGGAGCGGACATGGGGACCGGTTTCGACGACTTCACCCCGCGCAGCCTGGCGTACGCCACCGACGGGGTCAGCCCGGCGGCGCAAGCCAATCGGGCTCGGCTCCGTGAGGCCATGCGTGCCGGTGGCCTCACGGCTTACCGGGGGGAGTGGTGGCACTTCGACGGACCCGGCGCCGGTGATCCGCGACCGCATCTGGGTGTGCCCCTGGCGTAGGCCCCGCCCGGGTTTGGGAATTGCCGGCATGGGGAACGGCAACGTTCGTCACGGGCCAGCAGGCCCAACTGGCCGGGAGTCGATATGAACGTCCTCAAACTGCTCATGGGAGCGGCGCTCGTCACCGCCTCCGCCGTTCTGGTCGCACCGTTGCCCCGCGCATCGGCGCAGCCGTGCCCCGACGTCGAGGTGGTGTTCGCCCGCGGCACCTACGAGCCACCCGGAGTGGGCGGCCCCGGCCAGAGCTTCGTCGACGCGCTGCGGGCGCGTACCGGTGAGCGGTCCGTCGAGGTGTATCCGGTCAACTACCCGGCCAGCGGCAACTTCGGTGATCGCATCGAGTTCGCCAGGACCGTCGTCGACGGCATCCGCGACGCCGCCGACCACATCGAGGCCACCGCCAAGAACTGCCCCGACACCAGGGTGGTGCTGGGCGGATATTCGCAGGGGGCGGTGGTCGCCGGATTCGTCACCTCCGCCGCCGTGCCGGACGGCATCCCGACCGAATACAAGCAGTACATCCCCGACCCCATGCCGCTCGAAGTGTCCGACCACGTGGCCTCGGTGGTGCTGCTCGGGACGCCGTCGGACGAGTTCATGCGCGGCATCGGTGCGCCGCCCATGGTGATCGGTCCCCGATACAAGGACAAGACCATCGAACTGTGCGAGCCCGGTGACACCATCTGCGACGGGACGCCCGCCGGGGTGCCCACCTTCGCGCACACCGCCTACGTGTTCAACGGGATGCCGGGACAGGCCGCGGATTTCACGGTGGGCCGGCTCTAGACGCCGGCAGGTGCCTTCACCGGCGTTGATAACGATATGAAACCTCAATGGTTGCAATGTGATACGTGAGGCCGGAGTCTTTGCCGGCGCCACTATGTTCACTAAGTGCACCGTCGAACGGCCCTCAAGATCCCGCTGGTACTGGCAGCATCAGCGGCCCTCACTCCGGCACTGTCCGCGATTTCCGTCCTCCCTCGCGCCACCGCAGCTCCTGGTCAATGGCCCGTCGAACGGGCCAACGCGTGGTACCAGGCGCAGGGTTGGCTCGTCGGCACCAACTTCATCACCTCGAACGCGATCAACCAGCTCGAGATGTTCGGGCCGGGAACCTACGACGCGCGGCGCATCGACAGCGAGTTGGGGGCCTGCCGGCTGCTGGGCTTCAACACCGTACGCGTGTTCCTGCACGATCTGTTGTGGGCGCAGGACCGCACCGGATTCCAAAGCCGGCTGAGTCAATTCGTCGGGATCGCGGCCCGCCAAGGCATCAAGCCGCTGTTCGTCTTCTTCGACTCGTGCTGGGATCCGCGGCCCCAGGTCGGCGCCCAACGCGCACCGACCCCGGGAGTGCACAACTCGGGCTGGGTGCAGAGTCCCGGCGCACAACGCATCGACGACCCGCGCTACCGGGCCGTGCTGCGTGACTACGTCATCGGGGTGATGAGCCAGTTCCGCAACGACAACCGCGTGCTGGGCTGGGACCTGTGGAACGAACCGGACAACCCGGCCAAGCAATACCGCAAGGTCGAGCGCAAGGACAAGATCGACGCGGTCGGCGGCCTCCTGCCCGAGGTGTTCTCCTGGGCGAGGTCGGTCAATGCCGCCCAGCCGTTGACCAGTGGCGTGTGGCAGGGCAGTTGGGACCGGGCCGGCCGCAGCGAGATGGCCGCCTTCCAACTCGACAACTCCGACGTCATCTCGTTCCATTCCTACGCCGGTCCCGCCGAATTCGAGGCCCGCATCGACGAGCTCGCCCCACTGGGTCGACCGATCCTGTGCACCGAGTACCTGGCCCGCGACCAGGGCAGCACGGTCGAGGGCGTGCTTCCGGTGGCCAAGCGGCACAACGTTGCTGCGTACAGCTGGGGACTGGTGGCCGGAAAGACCCAGACCTACTTCCCCTGGGACTCGTGGGACAAGCCCTACACCAAGGTGCCCAACGTGTGGTTCAGCGATCTGCTGCAACCCGACGGCCGGCCGTACAAAGTCACCGAGTACCAGACGTTGAAGAAACTGACCACCCGGGTCTGAACGTTTGGCCGGGGCTGCTGCGGGTGAATAAACGGGCCATGGAGCAACGCGAAAATGGGCGCCCGATACCCGAGGATGCACGCAAAGCGACCGAGGGACAGCAGGAAGTCCAGGACGAGCTCGACCATCGGGGCGGGGATCCGGATGGTCCCGGGTTACACGAAAGCCGCGAGCAGATCGCCGACGAGAACTGACGGCGGGGCTCAGGGAAAATAATTCCCGGTTGATGCCTCTACCTGCATTGATGCTAGAATGCATGCATGCGCACGACCGTCGAGATCACCGAACCTCAGCACCGTGCACTGAGCGCGTTGGCGCAGCAGCGAGGCGTACGCGGGTTCTCATCCATCGTTCAAGAGGCACTCGATGCCTACTTGGCGAGTGTTGCTCCGGATGAGGTCGACGCCCTGCTCAGCTTGGAGGGCACGTTCACCGATGCCGACGCAGACCTGGCAACACAGGCAATTCGGGAAATGCGGGAGACGTGGCGGGCCTCGTAGTTGTCGACACCGATCTGGTGATCGATTTTCTGCGAGGTAAGGGTGCTGGCGTTTCGCTCGTGCGTGAACTGATCAGTTCTCGGCGGATCCGGCTGACGGCTCTAACTGCTTTCGAGCTTCGCATGGGCACCGATTTTCACCGGCGCCATCAAGAGATACTCAAGCTGCTGAAAGCGCGGACTCTGCCGCTCGACATGGCTGCTGGGCTGCGAGCAGGTGAAGCCGCGTCACTTCTACGCGACGCGGGCACGCCGATCGGTTTCGCCGATTGCCTGCAAGCCGGAATCTGTATCCGCAACAACTTGCCGTTTGCAACGCGGAATCGACGCCACTTCGAGCGAATCCCCCAGCTGAGCCTGGTCGACCTCACCGAAGTGTGACGTCCGCCAATCCCATATCGGTGGAACCGCTTCAGGCCCGGGCGGCAACGCTCAACGCCACCCACCGCGATGCGACCATAGGGCCATGACCGCAACGCTCGTCGCCAAGGATGTGGCCGGCGGATTCGCCCATCGCACCCTGTTCGACAACCTGGATCTGACTGTGGCGCCGGGCGACGTGGTCGGAGTTGTCGGCGCGAACGGCGCGGGCAAGAGCACGCTGTTGCGAATCCTGGCCGGGGAGCTCGCGCCGCTCGCGGGGACGGTCAGCGTCGCCCCGGCCGACGCGTTCATCGGGTGGCTCCCACAGGAACATGAACGCATTCCGGGGGAGACGGTCGCGGCCTACATCGCACGCCGCACCGGCTGTACCGACGCCACCCGGGCCATGGAAACGGCGGCCGCGGCACTGGCCGAGCCGGATACGGCTGTGCCGGGCGTGGACCCGTCCGACGTCTACGCTGCCGCCCTGGATCATTGGCTCGCTGCCGGCGCGGCCGACCTCGACGACCGGATTCCGCCGGTCCTGGCCGGCCTGGGACTCGACATGGCGCAACCCGATTCGGTATCCATGACCGCGCTGTCCGGCGGCCAGGCGGCGCGGGTGGGGTTGGCGGCACTGTTGCTGTCGCGTTTCGACGTCGTCCTGCTCGACGAGCCGACCAACGATCTCGACCTCGACGGGCTGGCCCGACTCGAACAGTTTGTCCGTGACCTTCGCGGCGGCGTGGTGCTGGTCAGCCACGACCGGGAGTTCCTGGCCCGCAGCGTCACTCGGGTGCTGGAACTGGATCTGGCGCAGCACAACAACACCGTCTACGGCGGCGGATACGAAAGCTATCTGGAAGAACGCGAGGTGAGCCGCCGGCACAAGCGCGAACAATACGAAGAGTTCGCCGAGAAGAAAGCCGACTTGGTGGCTCGCGCGCGCACCCAGCGCGAATGGTCGAGCCAGGGCATCCGCAACGCGATCCGCAAGGCGCCCGACAACGACAAGATCCGGCGCCGAGCCGCCAGCGAGTCCAGTGAGAAGCAGGCGCAGAAGGTCCGGCAGATGGAGAGCCGCATCGCCCGACTGGAGGAAGTCGACGAACCGCGCAAGGAATGGACACTGCAGTTCACCATCGGCGCCGCGCCACGGTCCAGCTCGGTGGTGGCGACTCTCGACAATGCCGTTGTGCGGCAGGGGGATTTCGTTCTCGGACCGGTGTCGCTGCAGGTCGATGCCGGCGACCGGATCGGTATCACCGGACCCAACGGGGCGGGCAAATCGACATTGCTGAGGCTGCTGCTCGGCCGGCAACAGCCCGACGAGGGCCGCGCGGCTTTGGGGGCCAACGTCGCCATCGGCGAGATCGACCAGGCCCGTGCGGATTTCACCGGTACCGCGCGACTGGTCGATCGTTTCGAGCAGTATCTGCCATCTTGGTCGACCGCAGACGTACGAACTCTGTTGGCCAAGTTCGGCTTGCGGGCCGACCACGTGGAACGCGTGGTGGACCAGCTCTCACCTGGAGAGCGCACCCGCGCAGGCTTGGCGCTGCTGCAGGCTCGCGGCACCAATGTGCTGGTTCTCGACGAGCCGACCAACCACCTCGACCTGCCCGCCATCGAGCAACTCGAACAGGCGCTGGAGAGCTATGAGGGCGCGCTCCTGCTGGTGACCCACGACCGGCGAATGCTGCAGAACGTACGGCTGGACCGCCGCTGGGCGGTGGAGAACGGCCGAGTATCCGAGCTCTAATACGACTGGCCATCGGCGTAGCGCTGGCGACGAAAGTGCCGTCCATTACCGCGATTCCGGCTCTTGTACGTCGGCAGCTGGGAGTCGCAGTTCGGGCAGACCAGCCGAAGGTTCTCCCGGCAATTGTTGGTGGGGTTCCCGTCGATGTGGTCCATGATCAATGTCAGGGGAAGATCCTGCCATGTGCTGGCGGCGCCGCAAATTGCGCAACAGCCCGATTGCGCCGCGGCGAGATACTGCCGGATGTAATTGCCTTGCTCGCCGCGGACGCGAGCTTCGCCGGACTCAAGCCACTGCTTTGTCCTGGCGTCCCGCCGGGTTGCGGCTTGACATGCGTTGCCGCAGTAAATCTTCTGACTGCGCTTCGCCAATGGCGAGCCACAGCCTTGACAGAGCCTCATATCGGGAAGTTACTGGCAGGCACCGACAAAACGGCGCGCGTGGAGCCCCCTATCGGGATTGAACCGATGACCTACATATTACAAGTATGTTGCTCTACCACTGAGCTAAGGAGGCAGGTGGAACGTGCCCTAGCTTAACGGGTCACTCGTCGGCGTCGACAATGCGCTGTGACACCACCGGACGCGGAGTGCTCCGTCGTGACGATCGCCGGGGCAGGGGGATGCGGTCGGCGATGTTGCTCAACGGGTTGACGACCTGGCTGAGCGTGATGACCGCATCGTGCAGGGCGTCGATGGTGGGTGCCAATGCCTCCAAGCCGGGCGCCAGCCGGTTCAACGTGTCGGCCACGTCGGCGAGCTTGAGCAGTGGCCCGTCGGGATCGGTCAGGGTGTCGAGCAGGCCGCCCTCGGCCAGCAGGCGATCGGCCACGCCGTCCTCCCGCAGTACCCGTTCGAACAGCCCGTCGTTGGCCAGCAGTTGATCGGCCAGCCCGCCGGGGGCGATTACCCGGGACAACGCGCCGTCGTCGGTGGTCAGCCGGTCCAGCAGACCGCCCTCCAGGGTGATCTGATCCACCAGGCCGCCGGGGGCGACGGCGCGGGCCACCGCGCCGTTGTCGGCGGTCAGTCTGTCCAGCAGACCGCCCTCGGCCGTGATCTGGTCGACCAGACCGCCGGGGCGCAGCAAACGATTCACCGGACCGTCCGGCGCAAGCGCGCGACCCAGTGGCGCGTCGTCGTCCAGGAGCCGGGCCAGCCGGTTGGCCCGCTCCACCGCGTCGTCGAGTCCCAACAGTCCTGCCATCGACGATCTGCCAGCCAACGGATTGGAATCGCTGATGCCCCGTTGCACCGCGTTGAGCGTCTCGCCGGCGATGCCCAGCCCGGCATCTGCCACGGCCAGCCCGATGCGCACGGGCGCGGTGGCAACCTGGACCAGCGTCTTGCCGAGGTTCATGTGCGTCAGTGTAGTTACCCGGATCACAGCTAAACTCACAGGAAGTGCACAGCGTGCATGCAGGTTGAGTTCAACACGCACCACCAACATCAGGGAATGGCCATGCCTGCATTACCTGAGAGCGTCCCGGAAGCCCGGATCCTCGTCGTCGACGACGAGGCCAACATCGTGGAGTTGCTTTCGGTCAGTCTGAAGTTCCAGGGGTTCGAGGTGCACACCGCGTCCAACGGCGCCGCGGCCCTCGACAAGGCCAGGGAAGTTCGTCCCGACGCGGTGATCCTCGACGTGATGATGCCCGGCATGGACGGCTTCGGACTGTTGCGCCGACTGCGCGCCGACGGCATCGATGCGCCGGCGCTGTTCCTGACCGCCCGCGACAGCCTGCAGGACAAGATCGCCGGGCTGACCCTCGGCGGCGACGACTACGTGACCAAGCCGTTCAGCCTCGAAGAGGTGGTGGCCCGCTTGCGGGTGATCCTGCGTCGCTCTGGCCGCGGCGTCGAGGAACCTCGCAGTGCCAAGCTGTCCTTCGCCGACATCGAGCTCGACGAGGACACCCACGAGGTGTGGAAGGCCGGCGAGCCCGTCTCGCTGTCACCGACCGAATTCACCCTGCTGCGCTACTTCATCATCAATGCCGGCACCGTGCTGTCGAAGCCCAAGATCCTCGACCACGTCTGGCGGTACGACTTCGGTGGTGACGTCAACGTCGTCGAGTCCTATGTCTCCTACCTGCGGCGCAAGATCGACACCGGGGAAAAGCGCCTGCTGCACACCCTGCGCGGCGTCGGCTACGTTTTGCGCGAGCCACGCTGACGCCTCGGTTGTCGGCGGCATACTTTTGGGGTGTTTGACCGGGTAGAGCGGCATGGGGTGCCGCTGCGCGTCGGACTGGTGGCCGTCGCGCTGTTCCTGGTGGCCTGCGGATTGTTGGCCTCCGGCATCGCGGTGACCTCGATCATGCGTCACACCGAGATCAGCCGCGTCGACCAGACGCTGCTCGACGCCTCACGGGGCTGGGCGCAGGAGCCTCACCAGATGCCATCGACTCCGCTGGAAGGGCCGAACCCCGCGCGCCCGCCGTCGAACTTCTATGTGCGCGGCGTCGACCAGGACGGCCGGACCTGGATTGCGATCAACGACCGCGAGGCTGAACCCTCGCTCCCCGACGACAACGATGTCGGCGCCGAACCGGTGACCGTCGAGTCGGTCGGGCCGTCCGACGTTCAGTGGCGGGCCATGACGGTGCAGGGCCCCAACGGGGAACGCACCACCGTGGCGATCGACCTGTCCGACGTCCAGTCGTCGGTCCGCGCGTTGATCTGGTCGCAGGTCGGCATCGGCACGGTCGTGTTGTTGTTTCTCGGCATCGTGGGTTACGCCGTGGTGCACCGCAGCCTGCGTCCGCTGGTCGAGGTGGAACAGACCGCGGCCGCGATCGCCGCCGGACAGTTGGATCGCCGTGTCCCCGAACGTGATCCACGCACCGAGGTCGGCCGGCTGTCCCTGGCGCTCAACGGCATGCTCGCCCAGATCCAGCGGGCCGTCGCGTCGTCGGAGGCCTCCGCCGAACAGGCGCGTACCTCCGAGGAACGCATGCGACGGTTCATCACCGATGCCAGCCACGAACTGAGGACCCCGCTGACCACGATCCGCGGATTCGCCGAGCTGTACCGGCAGGGGGCGGCCCGCGACATCGAGATGTTGATGGGCCGGATCGAGAGCGAGTCCCGGCGGATGGGGCTGTTGGTGGAGGATCTGCTGTTGCTGGCCCGGCTCGATGCCCAGCGACCGTTGGACCAGCATCGGGTCGACCTGCTGACCTTGGCGACCGACGCCGTCCACGACACCCAGTCGATCGCCCCGGCACGGCGCGTGCGCATGGAGGTGTTCGACGGACCGGGCACGCCCGAGGTGCTGGGCGACGAGGCCCGGTTGCGTCAGGTGCTGAGCAACCTCGTCGCCAACGCGGTGCAACACACCCCGGAGACCGCCGGCATCACGGTGCGGGTCGGCACCGAGGGCGACGACGCGATCATCGAGGTGTGCGACGAAGGACCCGGTATGAGCGCCGACGATGCGCTACGGATATTCGAACGGTTCTACCGGGCCGATACCTCACGCGCCCGCGCCAGCGGCGGCACCGGTCTGGGCCTGTCGATCGTGCATTCGCTGGTGCTGGCCCACGGGGGAACGGTGCGGGTGACGACGGCGCCGGGTCAGGGCTGCCGGTTCACCGTCAGCTTGCCGAGGATTGCAGAGCTTCCAGCGCAGCCTTGATCTTCGTCTGTGCCTCGTCGAGGGACTCGGCTGACGGGTTGTTGTCGACGTGGGCGAAGCCGAAGTCGGTCAGGTTGTAGGCCGGGAAGACGTGCACGTGCAGGTGCGGTACCTCCAGACCGGCGATGATGACGCCGGCGCGCTCGGCGCCGAACGCCCGGCACACGGCCTTGCCGATCAGCTGCGACACCTCCATCACCCGGCCGAACACCGCCGGCTCGACGTCCTGCCAGTTGTCGATCTCGGCGCGCGGAACCACCAGGGTGTGACCCTGGGTCATCGGTGCGATGGTGAGGAACGCGACGATCTCATCGTCTTGGTAGACGAATCGTCCGGGCAGTTCTCCGTTGATGATCTTCGTGAAGACGGACGCCATGGCCACGAGCATAGTGATGGACGAATGAGACGCTGATCTCGTTGCGCAGGAAACGACAACCCGGTTGACTAGCAGGGCTTAGTAATTTTGCCTGAAGGATGTCGATCGTGACCGACGCGGTCAAGCGGGAAACTGACAGTGACGACCAAGCCCCACCCGGGCGACCCACCCACTTCGAGTGGATCGACCTGGACGTGCCGGCCGATACGTGGTGGGACGTCGTCGACCACCCCGACATCGCCGGCCGCAGCCTGGACGGCTGGAAGTACCACTCCTGCACCCCCTCGCCCTACGACGAGGACTGGGTGGTGCTCACCTACTACCGCCCGCTGAAACTTCCCGTCCTGCACCACACCGGCCGGCGCAGCCGGTCGGCATGGCGCGGCCGATCTGGCCGCGGCGTGTGCGGTTAGCCGCCCGCGATCAGCTCGTGTAACTCGGCCGCCGACCACGGCGGCGTGCCGTGGTGGTCGCGGAAACCGATGAAACCCGGTGACGGCCGGGCAAATTCACCGATGAACCCGCCGGCGGCGATGAAGATCCGGCCGGTCACGTCCTGTGCGGCGTCACTGACCAGATAGCCGTACGTGGGCGCCACGTACTCCGGTGGCGCCGCGTCCAGCGCGCCCTGCATGCTGACGTCGTCGAGCAATCCGCGCCGGTTGAGTTCGGCGATGTGCTGTTCGTAGTCCGATCCGGTGGACAACCGGGTGCGGGCCCCCGGGCACACCACATTGGCCCGCACCCCGTGCTCCTTGAGCTCGGCGGCGATCGCCAGGGTGAGTCCGTTGACCGCGCCCTTGCCCGCCGGATACCCGGTGCCGCCGTAATCGCCGAGGAACGCAAAAGAGCTGGTGTTGACGATGGCTCCGCCGCCTTGCGCCACCATCTTCGGAGCCGCCGCACGACAGGTCTCGAACACGGTGCCGAGGTGCGCGTCGAGCAGTTCCCGGAATTCGGCACTGGTCACGGTCAGGATCGACGAGCCGGCCGGTTCGGCGGTGCCGGCACAGTTGACCAGGATGTCGACGCGACCGAACTCGGCCACGCAGGTGTCGACGAGGGCGTCGGCCACCTCGGGGTCAGCGGGGGAGCCGGCATGGGCCACTCCCGAAACCTGCTGTGCCGCAACCTGCGCGGCGTCGGCGTCACGGCCGTTGACCACCACACCGGCGCCTTGGGCGGCCAGCAGTTCGGCGACCGCCAGGCCGATGCCACGGGTGCCGCCGACCACGATCGCGCCGCGGCCGGCGAGCGTTCCGCCGGTCAGTTCTCTTCCTGCGCGAAGACCATGGCATCCATATTCCAGTAGCCGCGCAGGTTGGTGATGAGCCCCTTGTCGTTCACCTTGTAGGTGAAGACACCGCGCACGGTGGCGGTGAACCCATTGGGAAACGTGGTGCGCAACACCAGGATGTAGGCGATCTCGTTCGGCGAGCTGGACGGGAACGTCGCCTCGCACGTGACGGTCAGCTTGTTGGGCCCGATGTTGGTGTCGTAGAACGCACCGAGGGCTTCCTTGCCGCGCACTCCGGTGCCGTCGGGGTTGGTGACGGCCTCACCGATCGGGTCCTCGACCAGGACGTCGTCGGCCATCAGCGCCAGCCAGCCCTCACGATCACCGGCCTGCACGCACTTCCACGACGACCGGGAGGCAAGGACGACGGGGGTCTCGGTTTGTGTTTCGGTCATGGTTCTCCTGGCGGTTGTGCTTGACGCATTCACGCCGAGTGTCACGCTGGAGTGACGCCCGAACTTCGGAGCCACTCTGGCGTGACGCTCGGCGCGGACTATCGGGTCAGATCAGCGGTCGCGCCCGCGGTTACCGATCAGCGTCGGTGTAGCGGATGACCCCGCGGATGTTGCGGCCCTCGAGCATGTCCTTGTAGCCGTCGTTGATCTGCTCCAGCTTGTACTGCCGGGTGACCATGTCGTCCAGGTTCAGCCGGCCGGCCTTGTACATGCTCAGCAGCTGCGGGATGTCGTGGTGCGGGTTGCCGCCACCAAAGATGGTGCCCTGCAGGCGCTTCTGCAGCAGCGTCAGCATTGACAGGTTGAGCTTGACGTCGTTGTCGGCCATGTTGGCCACCGCGGTGGCCACCACGGTGCCGCCCTTGGCGGTGATGTTCATGTAGTGGTCGATGTCCTCGCCCTTGAGTTCACCGACGGTGACGATCGTCTTGTGTGCCATCCGGCCCTGGGTGACCTCGGCGACCCCGGCCATCGCGGAGAAGATGTCCGGGTAGGCGTGGGTGGCACCGAACTTCAGGGCGTTGTCGCGCTTGAACTCAACGGGATCCACCGCGAAGACGTTGCGGGCACCGGCGGCCAGCGCTCCCTGCAGTGCACCGGTGCCGACACCGCCGACGCCGACGATGACGACGTCGTCGCCGGGGCGGACGTCGCCGCTGCGGACGGCCGATCCGTAACCGGTGGTGACACCGCAGCCCACCAGGCAGGCCACCTCGAACGGGATGGACGGATCGATCTTCACCACCGAGCTCTTGTGGACCACCATGTACGGGCTGAAGGTTCCCAGCAGCGTCATCGGGATGACGGGCTGACCGTTCTTGACCGCGTGGATGCGATTCGTGCCGTCGGACACCGCGGTGCCGGCCAGCAGGAGCGCACCCAGGTCGCACAGGTTGCGCAGCCCCTCCTGACAGGCCGGACACTCACCGCAGGACGGGATGAACGACAGCACGACGTGGTCGCCGGGCTGGAGGTGTTCGACACCCGGGCCGACCTCGGTCACGATGCCTGCGCCCTCGTGGCCGCCGAGCACCGGGAACCCTGCCATCGGGATGTCGCCGGTCACCAGGTGGTGATCGGAATGGCACATGCCCGAGGCTTCCATCTGAATCTTGACCTCGTCCTTGACGGGGTCACCGATCTCGATCTCCTCGATCGACCACGGCTGGTTGAACTCCCAGATGAGAGCGCCTTTTGTCTTCATGCGCACGTGCCTTCCACTAGAGCCGATGACCACAGACTAGAGCCATTAGTTGCGTGGGTCACACCCACCCCCAAGCAACTGCTTGGCCGGGAACTACCAGATCTTGACCGGCGCTTGACCCAGCGGGTAATAACCGGGGAGTTTCTCGCCGGACAGGCTGCGCTCGATGCGCTTCTGCATGGTCGGCGTCAGGTCGCCGGATTCGATGAGCTTCCCGTACCCCTTGGCCACGTGGCCGAAATCGAAGAAATCCCGCTGCCATTCGATGAGCAGCTGATCGTTGAGCCGGAACCAGCTGCCGCCGATGCCGTAGATCTCGCTTGTGCTGCCGTCGCTCTTGTTGGCGATTTGCTTCCAGAAGCCGACGATCTCGTTCTGCTTCTCGTCGATCAGCACCCGCTGGTATTCGTAGACCCAGTTCTCCAGGCCTTCCATCTCCAAACCGAGTGCCACGTCGCGGATCTCGTCGCGCCCGACGCACATCACGTCTTCCTTGGGCCCGATGTTCCAGCCGTAGGTGGCGTCTTCGGTGTAGAAGTCCGCCAACGGCTTCCAGTCGCCGGCCTTCTCGGCCTCCTGGTTGGCCTTGAGCCAGCGATCCGACCAGGCTTCCAGTTCTTCTCTTGACGCCATTGTCATTACCTCTCAGTCGTTCTCGATGATTGATAGTGCTCGGGTAGGACACATCTCGACGGCCATCTCCACGGCATCGCGGAGCTCGTCGGGGGGTTCGTGGTCGAGGATCTCGACGACGCCGCGTTTGGGCACCCGGAACACGTCGGGCGCTTCGAGCTCACACATGGCGTGGCCCTGGCACAGATCCTCGTCGACCTCAACGCGGTAGCAGCCCATGGTGCTACCTGCGCTTGCGGTAACGGACCTTGGCCGGTTGGGCCAGCTGGACGACCATCTTGGAGTGGTCGTTCTGGTAGCTGTCGGCCGGCTGCGACATCTCGAACTCGTACTCGCGCAGCAGAATTGAGAAGATCGCCTTGATCTGCATCTGCGCGAAAGCCGCACCCACGCAGCGGTGCTTACCGGCGCCGAACGGGATCCAGGTCCACCGGTTGATCAGGTCTTCCTGGCGCGGCTTCTCATAGCGGGCAGGATCGAAGGCGTCCGGTTCGGGGAAATCCTCCGGGATCCGGTTGGAGATCGCCGGGGATGCGGCCACCATCTGACCCTTGTGGATGGGGAAGCCCTGCACTTCGAACTCGTCCTGTGCCACCCGCATCAGGATGATCAGCGGCGGGTGCAGGCGCAGGGTCTCCTTGAGCGAGTTGTCCAGCTTCGGAATCTGCCGCAGCGCATGGAAACTCACCTCCTGGCCGTCGGCGTAGAGGTCGTCGAGCTCCTGCTGCACCTGTGCGTACACGTCGGGGTTGCGCAGCAGCTCGATGAGCGTCCACGAGGACGTACCCGAACTGGTGTGGTGCCCGGCGAACATCAGGGAGATGAACATCCCGGTGACCTCGTTGGCCGTGAACCGGGGGTTGCCCTCCTCATCTTTGATCGACACCAGTACGTCGAGCAGGTCGCGGTCCTCTTTGCCCTTCGGCGGATTGGCAATGCGACCGTCCATGATCTCCTGCACCAGCGCAACGAGTTTGACGCGCGACTCGTCGCGGATGCGGAAGCTCTCGATGTCCAGGTAGGGATCGACGTAGCAGAGCGGGTCGGTGCCCCGCTCCAACTGGTGGTAGTACTCGGCGAACCGACGATCGAGCTGCTCGCGGAACTTCAGCCCGATCAGGCACGCCGTCGAGGTGTAGATCGTCAGCTCGGAGAAGAAGTCGAGCAGTTCGATCTCGCCCTGGTCGCCCCAATCGGCGATGATCTTCTTGACCTCGTTCTCGATGGTGGCCGCGTGGCCCTTCATCTGCTCACCGCGCAGCGCGGTGTTGTGCAGCATCTCGGCGCGGCGCTCGGGGTCCGCGTCGAACACCACGCCCTCACCGAAGATCGGGGTCATGAACGGGTAGGCCTCGGCCTGGTTCAGTTCGCTGTCGCTGGAGCGGAAGAAGAACTCGTTGGCCTCCGCGCCGCTCAGCAGCACCACCTGCTTGTCGGCCAGCTGGAACCAACCCACGTCGCCGCATTCGTCACGGACGCGCTGCATCAGGCCGATCGGGTCGGTGCGGAATTCTTCCAGGTGGCCGTGTTCGTCTTCTTCGCCACCCGAAACGCGCTGTACTTCTTTGAGGGCAGTCACTGGTTTGGCATCCCTTCTTCACCCAGGGCGAGCTTCTGGCGGTCCTTGACGTCGGCGAGCGGAGCTTCGGGCTGAAGTTCCATGTTGGCGATGAAGCCGCCGCGGGGTGTCTCGGCGACGAAGGTGATGGCACGCGCCAAGTCGTCGGCGCGCAGGAAGTAGTCGTGGCGCGCCTGGCCCCACTTGGCCCAGTCCTCCAGCGCGGGGCCGATCAGCTCGGCCGGCAGGCTCCAGCCCATCGAGGTCTTGGTCGGACCGGGATGGACGATCGAGGCGCGCACGCCGGTGCCTTCCAGCTCCATCTGATAGTTGTTGACCATCGCGACCAGAGCGGCCTTGGCGGCGCCGTAGGCGCCCATGTGCGGGCGCTGGCGCAGGGACACATCGGATCCCACGAAGATCAGGTCGCCGCGCCGGCGTTCGATCATGCCGGGCAGCACCGCGGTGGCCAACCGGTTGGCTCCGATCAGATGGATCTGGATCTGGGAGTCGAACTGCTCGGTGCTGATCGAGTCGAGCTTGCCGAAGTAGGTGTCGCCGGCGCCGGCGACCAGTACCTCGATGTCACCGAGTTCGGAGGTGGTCTGCTCGACGGCGGCCTTGACCGAGTCGGGGTCGGTCACGTCGAGGTGCACGGCGATGGCTTCGCCGCCGTCGGCGCGGATCTTGCCGACGATTTCCTCCAGTTTCTCCACCCGGCGGGCACCGAGGGCGACGGGAAAACCGTTGCGCGCGAGCCTGATCGCGGTGGCTTCACCGATTCCGGAAGAGGCGCCGGCGACCAGGGCTGGCCGACGTTCGGGTAGGGGTTCAAAACGAGGCATGAGTCCGGGACCTTTCAGGCCTAGCGGGGTTGGACGGTGATGGGGAGATGAGCGAATCCACGGACACTGCTGGAATGCACCCGCACAGCCGCGGATTCATCCACCTCGTATCCGCGGATTCGCTTGAACAACTCGGTCAGTGCCACCCGGGCCTCCATGCGCGCCAGATGCGCGCCGAGGCAGAAGTGGGCACCACTGCCGAAACTCACCAGTTTCGGGCCGATCTCGCGATCGATCCGGTACTCGTCGGGATCCTCGAAGACGCGTTCGTCGCGGTTCGCCGAGCCGATCAGCAGCACCAGCACGTCGCCCGCGGGCACCGTGGTGTCGTAGTACGTCTGGTCTTCGACGACCAGCCGGGCCAGGATCTGGCTGGAGGCGTCATAGCGCAGCGTCTCCTCGACCCACGGCACGACCAAGGCATGGTTGTCGAACACCGGAGCCAGCTGACCGGGATTCTTGTAGCCCCAGTACGCGGCGTTGGCAAGGAGTTTGGTGGTCGTCTCGTTACCCGCCACCACCATGAGGAACAGGAAGGCCATGATCTCGTCGTCGGTGAGCCGATCTCCGTCGATCTCCGCCTCCACCAGTGCCGACGTCAGGTCGTCAGTGCGGTTCTTGCGGCGCTGCTTCACCATGTCGGCGTAGTAGACCAGCAGTTCCCCGGACGCGGCGATCGCGGATTCGGGGACATCGGCGACACCGTCCTCACGGTGCATGACACCGTCGGCAAGCGCCCGGATGCGAACCCGGTCCTCGTCCGGCACGCCCATCAGTTCGGAGATGACGTCCATGGGCAGCTTGCCTGCGAAATCGTCTACGAAATCGATGGAGCCGGACGTTCCGATCTCTAGCGCCGTATCGAGGTGCTGGTGGGCGATCTCGGTGACCCGGCCCTCCAGTTCGCGGATACGTCGTGGGGTGAAGCCCTTCGAGACCAGAGTGCGCAGTCGGAGGTGGCCGGGATCGTCGAGGGCCAGAAACGACATCACCCGGTGGGCTTCGTCATTGCGAGAGATCGGATCCAGGGACACGCCGTGCTTGTTGGACAGCGTGACGCTGTTACGGAAACCGGCGACCACGTCCTTGTGCCGCGACAACGCCCAGAACTTGAGTTCCTCGTTGTGATACAGCGGCGCCTCGTCGCGCAGTCGGCGGTAGTAGGGGTACGGATCCTCGTGGAACTCGTAGTCGTACGGGTCGAGGATCGGTTTGACTATGTCCAAGCTCATCAGTGCTCTCCCAGGCTCACGCTCATTTGTCCTCTCCGAGGACGGGCTCATTTGTCCTCTCCGAGGACGAGGCCGACGACATAGGTCAGCCGATCGGCGATCTGGTGGTAGGTGAAGGCGCCGCTGCCCGCGTTGACCAGCGCGCCGAAGAACGTCATCTCCAATGCGGAGACGATGCGGGAATCGGCATCCGGCCCGACGGCCGAGCGGATGCGCTTGTGGATCTCGGCGCCGATGCGATCCCGCACTTTCCGTACCGCGGGATCGGTGCCGCCGCCCAGCAGGGCGGTGGTGCAGGCGGCCGCCACTTCGGGCTCATCGGCGACCACCAGGGTCAGTGCTCGCAAGGCCTTGTCGACGCGGGTGGTCATCGAGTCGTTCACGTCGGTGAAGTACGGAACCTGGCTGACCAGATCCAGATACATCTCGGCGATCAGGTGATTCTTCGACGAGAAGTATGTGTACGCCGTGGCCGGCGCCACCCCGGCGCGTGCGGCGACCGCGCGCACCGTCAGATCGGCATAGGACGATTCGCGCAACATTTCGATCCCGGCGGTCAGGACCTTGCGGAAGGTCTCCTCCTGACGACGGTTGCGCGGCGCCTCCTTGCCTGCCTCCGGCGCGGGTTCTGTGACTGCGGACACGGCATCGCTGGACACATGTCCAAGTTATCCGACGATGCCGATGTTGAGCAAGTATGGATCTATAAAGACGGCAGTGAACAGCGTTTTTTACGGTACTGGCGGGTGGGGAGGGGTGCGCCCTTGCGGCTCGTCATTGTCTGCGGCTATCGTTCGAAGCGAGACAGCCGGACAGTTGTCCAGAATCTTCTGAAGTGGAGTTCACCAATGCCGGTACTGGCCGACCGCCAGAGTCAACTGCTCATCGACGGCAAGCTCGTCGCCGGGGGCGGTGGAACCTTCGAAACCGTCAACCCCGCCACCGAGGAGGTGCTCGGCGTCGCCGCCGACGCCAACGCTGAAGACATGGGCAATGCCATCAACGCCGCGCGTCGGGCGTTCGATGACACTGATTGGGCGACGAACACCGCGCTGCGGGTGCGTTGCCTGCGCCAGTTGCGAGATGCGTTGCGCGAAAACGTCGAGGAACTGCGGGAACTCACCATCGCCGAGGTGGGCGCCCCGCGCATGCTCACCGCGGGCGCCCAACTGGAAGGTCCGATCGACGATCTGGTGTTCTCGGCCGACACCGCCGAGAACTACCAGTGGCGTACCGATCTGGGACATGCCACCCCGCAAGGGATCCCGACCAATCGAGTGGTGGCCCGCGAGGCCGTCGGCGTCGTCGGCGCCATCACTCCGTGGAACTTCCCGCACCAGATCAACCTGGCCAAGGTCGGCCCGGCCCTGGCCGCAGGTAATACCTTGATCCTCAAGCCGGCTCCTGACACCCCGTGGGCCGCTGCGGCCATCGGCCAGATCATCGCCGAGCAGACCGAATTCCCGGCCGGCGTCATCAACATCGTCACCTCCAGCGATCACTCTGTCGGTGCGCTGCTGTCCAAAGACCCTCGGGTGGACATGGTTTCGTTCACCGGGTCCACCGCGACCGGACGCGCCGTGATGACCGACGCGGCACTGACCATCAAGAAGGTGTTCCTCGAACTGGGCGGCAAGTCGGCGTTCCTGGTGCTCGACGACGCCGATCTGGCCGGGGCCTGCTCGATGGCCGCCTTCACCGTCGCCATGCACGCCGGACAGGGCTGCGCGATCACGACGCGGCTGGTGGTCCCCAGGGCCCGTTACGACGAGGCGGTCGAGGCTGCCGCGGCGACGCTGGGCGGCATCAAGCCCGGTGACCCCAACAGCAAGCGCACGGTGTGTGGCCCGCTGATCTCGGCGCGCCAACGCGACCGCGTGCAGTCCTACCTGGATCTGGCCCTGCAGGAGGGTGGCCGGTTCGCCTGCGGCGGTGGGCGTCCCGCTGACCTGGACACCGGATTCTTCATCGAGCCGACCGTGATCGCCGGCCTGGACAACAATGCCCGGGTGTCCCGTGAGGAGATCTTCGGCCCGGTGCTGACCGTGATCGCCCACGACGGCGACGACGACGCCGTCCGCATCGCCAACGATTCACCGTACGGCCTGTCCGGCACGGTGTTCTCCGGCGACGACGCCCGCGCCCAGGCGGTGGCGGCGAGGATGCGCGTCGGCACCGTCAACGTCAACGGCGGCATCTGGTATTCGGCCGACGCCCCGTTCGGCGGTTACAAGCAATCCGGAGTCGGCCGTGAGATGGGCGTGGCCGGTTTCGAGGAATACACCGAAGTCAAGTGCATCGCGACGCTAGCGAATTAGGGAGAGCTTAGATGGGACAGTTCGAGAACAAGGTGGCCATCGTCACCGGGGCCGGTGGCGGTATCGGCCAGGCCTACGCCGAGGCGCTGGCACGCGAAGGTGCGGCCGTGGTGGTGGCCGACATCAACACCGAAGGCGCGCAGAAGGTGGCCGACGGCATCAAGGGCGAGGGCGGCAACGCGCTGGCGGTACGGGTTGACGTCTCGGACATCGACTCGGCCAAGGACATGGCGGCCCAGGCGCTTTCGGAGTTCGGTGGCATCGACTACCTGGTCAACAACGCCGCGATCTTCGGTGGCATGAAGCTCGACTTCCTGCTCACCGTCGACTGGGACTACTACAAGAAGTTCATGAGCGTGAACCTCGACGGGGCCCTGGTGTGCACCCGTGCGGTGTACCGCAAGATGGCCAAGCGCGGCGGCGGTGCGATCGTCAACCAGTCCTCGACCGCGGCCTGGCTGTATGCCAACTACTACGGTCTGGCCAAGGTCGGCATCAACGGCCTGACCCAGCAGCTCTCCCGTGAGCTCGGTGGACAGAACATCCGGATCAACGCCATCGCACCCGGCCCGATCGACACCGAGGCCAACCGCACCACCACCCCCAAGGAGATGGTGGACGACATCGTCAAGGCAATCCCGTTGTCCCGCATGGGCCAGCCCGAGGACCTGGTCGGCATGTGCCTGTTCCTGCTGAGCGATCAGGCCAAGTGGATCACCGGGCAGATCTTCAACGTCGACGGCGGACAGATCATCCGATGAGCGCTTGCGCGAAGAGCAGACGGCACAGCTCATGAGCGATCTGACGTACGGGTACATCGGCCTGGGAAACATGGGCGCCCCGATGGCCAAGCGGCTGGCCGAATGGCCGGGTGGATTCATCGTCTACGACGTGCGCGTCGACGCGATGACGCCGTTGGCGGAGTTGGGTGCCACCCTGGCCGATGACGTGGCCGACGTGGCCCAGGCCGACATCATCAGCATCACGGTGCTCAACGACGAGCAGGTGCGGTCGGTGGTTGCGGAATTGGCCGGAAAGGCCAAGCCGGACACCGTGATCGTGATCCACTCCACGATCAGCGACACCACCGCCGCCGAGCTCGCCGAGCAGTACAAGCCGCAGGGCATCCACATCGTCGACGCTCCGGTCAGCGGTGGCGGCGCAGCGGCCGAGAAGGGAGAGCTGGCCATCATGGTCGGCGCCGAGCGGCCCGTCTACGAACGGATCAAGCCCGCACTCAAGCAGTTCGGCTCGATGGTGATCCACGCCGGTGAGCCGGGTGCCGGCACCCGGATGAAGCTGGCCCGCAACATGTTGACCTTCACCTCCTACGCCGCGGCGTGCGAGGCGATGAAGCTGGCCGAGGCCGCCGGGCTGGACCTGGGTGCGCTGGGCCGGGTGGTCCGGCACACCGATGCGCTGACCAGTGGGCCAGGTGCCATCATCGTGCGGGACAACATGGCCGAGCTGACCCCGGACCACTGGCTCTACGACGCGTTCACCCACACCCGCGGGCTGGGAGAGAAGGATCTGAGCCTGGCTCTGGGGCTGGGGGACGTTGTGGGAGTGGATCTTCCGTTGGCCCAGGTGGCCTTGCAGAGGTTGGCCGACGGCCTCGGCGTACCGCACAAGAACGATTAGGAGCTTTCGATGGACGAGTTGCGCGCCAAGGGCCTGGCCAAGATGAACGAGGTCTACGGCTGGGAGATGCCCAACATCGAAGGTGATCCCTACTTCGATCTGACCGTGGATCATCTGTTCGGCACCATCTGGTCCAAGCCTGGGCTGTCGATGCGCGAGAAGCGGCTGATGACGTTGTCGGCGGTGACGGCGGTGGGTTCGCAGGACCTCGCCGAGATTCAGGTCAATGCCGCGCTGCTCAACGGTGAGTTCACCGAGGAGGAGCTCAAGGACATCGCCATCTTCCTCACCCAGTACCTCGGCTTCCCCCTCGGCTCCGGCCTCAACGGCACCGTGTCGAAGGTGGTGGCCAAGCGGCGCAAGGCCGCCGAGAAGGGGCTGGCCGAGGATCGGAAGGCGAACGTCAACGCCGCAGTCAAGATGAACACCGGGAGCGAGCTCGATGACAAGTAGGTACGCCTCGCTGACCCGTGACGAGCTGGTCACGCTGGTGCCCGAGCTGCTGCTCATGGGCCAGATGATCGACCGCTCCGGGATGGCCTGGTGCATCAGCAATTTCGGCCGCGAAGAGATGCTGCAGATCGCGATCGAGGAGTGGGCGGCGTCCAGCCC
>NZ_MBEQ01000122.1 GCF_001954135.1 Mycobacterium sp. GA-1841
CGACCTGCAGCTGACGGCAGGTCAAGGCTGGAGTCAATGTCACTCGTTGGCGTTCGACTTCTCGGTCTGGGAGATCTTCGGAGCGCTGTTGCATGGTGGGCGGCTGGTGATAGTGCCCGAGGCGGTGACGCGGTCAGCTGACGATTTCCACACCTTGCTTGTCGAGCAGCGGGTTGCGGTTGTGAGTCAGACGCCGTCTGCGTTCTATGCGCTGCAGACGGTGGATGCTGCCCAGCCGGAACATCGTCAGCTCGGCCTCGATGCGGTGGTGTTCGGTGGGGAGGCACTCCAACCGTCACGGCTGGGCAGCTGGATGGGTGATCATCCGGTCCTGCCGCGGTTGATCAATATGTATGGGATTACCGAGACGACGGTGCATGCGTCGTTTCGGGAGATCACCGTGGCCGATGTGGAGCGCACGGTCAGTCCGATCGGTGGGCCGTTGGGGCATCTGGCGTTTTTCGTCCTTGACCGCTGGTTGCGGCCGGTTCCGGCGGGTGTGGTGGGTGAGTTGTATGTGGCCGGTGCGGGTTTGGGCGTGGGGTATGTGGGTCGGGCGGGGTTGAGCGCCACCCGGTTTGTGGCATGCCCGTTCAGCCCCGCGGGGGTGCGGATGTATCGCACTGGAGACCTGGTGTGCTGGACGGCTGACGGTGAGTTGGCGTATCTGGGCCGTGCCGATGAGCAGGTCAAGATCCGCGGGTATCGCATCGAGCTGGGGGAGATCCAGGCCGCACTGGCCGCACTCGACGATGTCGAGCAGGCGGTGGTGATCGCCCGGGAGGACCGTCCCGGCGACAAGCGTCTGGTCGGCTACATCACCGGCACCGCAACCCCCTCGACGGTGCGCGCCGCGCTGGGGGAGACCTTGCCCTCCTACATGGTCCCAGCCGCCATCGTCCCCATCGACACCCTGCCACTGACCG
>NZ_MBEQ01000123.1 GCF_001954135.1 Mycobacterium sp. GA-1841
GCGCCCAGGCCGCCCCAACCGCCCCAACCGCCACGTCCGGCCGGCGGCCGTCCACCGGCTCCGGTACCCACGTCGCCGCCCAAGCCCGCACGCACACCTCGCCGCCGGCGTCGCTGGGGCCGTCTGCTGATGACGGTGCCCATGGTCTTCGTATTGGCGGTGGTGTTGGCCGTGGTCGGCGGGGGCTTCTGGGTCGACTCGTCGTTGCACCGCATCCCGGCGCTCGCCGATTACCCCGAACGCCCGGCCGCGGCCCACGGCACCACCTGGCTGTTGGTCGGATCGGACAGTCGCCAACACCTCAGCCCCGAGCAGCAGGCGGATCTGGCCACCGGCGGGGACATCGGCAACGGTCGCACCGACACCATCCTGTTGGTGCACATCCCGGGCATCGGCTCGGGTGCCCCGGCCACGATGGTTTCGATTCCCCGTGATTCTTATCTGCCCATACCCGGCTACGGCGAGGACAAGGTGAACGCGGCGTTCTCACTCGGCGGGCCTGAGCTGCTGGCCCAGACCGTCGAACAGGCCACCGGCCTGCATCTCGACCACTACGCCGAGATCGGGTTCGACGGCTTCGCCGCACTCGTCGATGCGGTGGGAGGGGTGCGGATGTGCCCGGCCGAACCGATCAGCGATCCACTGGCCGGGATCGACCTGCCCGCCGGCTGCCAGGAACTCGACGGGCGCAGTGCGCTCGGCTATGTCCGCACCCGCGCCACCCCACGCGCCGACCTGGACCGGATGATCCATCAGCGCGCGTTCATGTCGGCGCTTCTGCATCGGGCGACCAGTCCGGAGGTGCTGCTCAACCCCCTGCGGTGGCAGCCGATGGCCCGCGCCGCCACCGACTCGGTGGCCGTTGACGAGAACGCGCACGTCTGGGATCTGGGGCGGCTGGCCTGGGCCATGCACGGCGACATGGTCACCACGACGGTGCCGATCGGCGAGTTCACCGGCAGCGATTCCGGTGCCGTGGTGGTCTGGGACAGTGACGCGGCCGGACGGCTGTTCACCGCGCTGGCGAACGACGAAGCGGTCCCCGCGGATGTCATCGAGACGCCACAACCGTGAACCCAGGCCAGGCTAAATTCACCTCAGCAAATTCGTTGCGGTAAATGTAATGGCCGCCACACCACTAAGGTAAAGCTGCCCTCAATGAGGTTCACCTTCGATGACAATGGGGCCTGACCTGCTATATCCTTGGCGTCATGACGACGACCAGTGAACTCGACACCAAATTTCACGCGCTTGTCCAAGACCAGATTCGCAGCGAGTTCACCGCGTCACAGCAATACATCGCAATTGCGGTTTATTTCGACGGCGCCGATCTGCCCCAACTCGCCAAGCACTTCTATGTGCAGGCGGTCGAAGAGCGCAACCACGCCATGATGCTCGTCCAGTATCTGCTCGACCGGGACGTCGACGTCGAGATCCCCGGAGTGGACGCGGTGTGCAACCGCTTCGACACGCCCCGCGATGCGCTCGCGCTGGCGCTCAGCCAGGAGCGCAGCGTCACCGAGCAGATCAGCCGGCTGGCCGCGGTGGCGCGTGACGAGGGCGACTACCTCGGCGAGCAGTTCATGCAGTGGTTCCTCAAGGAGCAGATCGAAGAGGTCTCGTCGATGGCGACGCTGGTTCGTATCGCCGACCGCGCCGGCACCAACCTGTTCCACATCGAGGACTTCGTGGCCAGGGAGCTCAGCGGTGGCACCGCTGCGGACCCGGCTGCGCCGAAGGCGGCCGGCGGCATTCTCTGACCGGCAGTCAGTCCCGGCCCGCCCCGGTCAGGCCGTTCTCCAGCCAGCTCTTGGTGCGGCCGGGATGATTGGTGGCCACCCAACCCACCCCGATGTCGCGGCAGAACTGGACGTCCTCGTAGTGGTCGACGGTCCAGCAGTACAGCGCCCGGCCCTGGGCGGCGGCCCGGTCCACGAGCTCGGGATGCTCACGCAGGGTCGCGATCGACGGGCCCACCGCCGTGGCGCCGCCGGGGGGGGCTGCGCTGCCGCCCAGATACCGCGACGTCTCGCCGAGCAGCACCGTCGGCAGCATCGGTGCGGCCCGGCGGATCCGCCACACCGCCGCCGCCGAGAACGACATCACCACCGCCCGAGACAGATCGGCCGAGGCCGGTGCGGCGATGCCGTACCGGTGCAACAGGGCCAGCACCTTGTTCTCCACCAGTGCGCCGTAGCGCACGGGGTGTTTGGTCTCGATGAACAGCTTGACCGGCCGGTTCCAGTCCAAGACCAGCGAGACGAGATCGTCGAGGGTCAGTAACCCGGTGTCCCCGGTCGTGCCGCCGGCATGCCATGACCCGTAGTCGAGGCGGCGCAACTGCGCCAGCGTCATCTCGCTCACCAGACCCGTGCCAGTGGAGGTGCGGTCCACCCGGCGGTCGTGCACGCAGACCAGATGTCCGTCGCGGGTCAGCCGTACGTCGCATTCCACACCGTCGGCGCCCTCGCTCAGTGCCAGGTCGTACGCGGCCAGGGTGTGCTCGGGCCGGTCGGCGGAGGCGCCCCGATGGGCCACCACGAACGGATGCCCAGGCGTCGGTGTCGCCTGTCCATCGGCTCCGTCGTCGCCCGTCTCCATACGGCTATGCTGCCGGGTTCTGCCCTTGGGACTCAACCGGAACGGCGGATTCCGACGAATCCTCGCGTTCTGGCGAGGTGTCGGGCTCGACGACCACCCAGCGCCGGACGCTGGGCTGAGCCGTCGTGCCGCTGCCCTCGAAGCCGGCGAACACCTTCGCGGTCAACAGGAACGCCGCCAGCCCCAGCAGATAGCCGACGATCGCGGTCACGGTGTTGTCGGCGATGTTCTGCGCGGTCCCGCCGAAGAAGGTCACGTACACGGTGCTCGCCATCGACAACACCGCCACGATCGCGCTGAGCACCCAGACGATCCACCACACGACGATCACGCGGCGCAGATGTGAGAGGCGGCCCTCGAGCGCGGCCAGCTCCCACACGAACACCGGCGCCATCACCAGGTTCACCCCGGGCACCAGGCAGCCCAGCCACAGGGTCGTCGGGCTACGTGGATCGACCTCGTCGTGCTCGGCGTAGCGGGCGGCCCGGCGCGCGATCAACCAGCGCACCAGCGCCACGACTGCGAGGACGACGATGGCGATCGCCAACAGGCTGGCCAACAAACCGATCAACACTCCGCCGATTGCGATCAGCGGATGCAGCAGGATGCTGCGATTGATCAGCAGCAGCACATACCGCACCAGATGGGCGAAGGCCGCGACGCCGAGCACCACCATGGCCGCGACGAGCATCAGCCGTGCGGTACCCACTCGGGACTCATCGTGGGTTTCGCGGGTCTGGTCATCGACATCAAAATATTGGTGCAGCCCCCAACTGGGGATGGCGCGGTAGTGCGGCGTCGGGCCGAGCGGGCGCCGCGGAGGGCGCTGATGCGGCGGAGCACCGGGACGTACCGCGATCCAGCGGTAGCCGGGGGCGAGCCTGGGCCCAGGGCGCTGCGCCGACGGGGACGACGGGGACGACGCAGCCGCCGCTGCCGGCCCGGCGGCCGGTGCCCATTGCGGTTGGGGCGCCGAAGGCGCCAACAACGAGCCGCCACACCGGGGACACCATGACCGCTGCCGGTCACGCACGTTCCAGCGCGTCCCGCACTGCGAACACACCTGGATCATCCGACCAGCCTAGCCACGATCTCGCGACCTGTTGTCGCGCTCAGACGGAGCCCGGTTCACCGGCGTCGGTGACGACCGGGCGGCCGGCGCCTGCCCATGCCAGCATCCCGCCCTCGACATTGACCGGCGTGTAGCCGTTGCGGGCCAGGTACTTCGCCACGCGCAGGGAACGGCCCCCCGCGTGACAGATCACGTACAGCTCGGCATCGGGGTCGATCTCGGCGATGCGGGTCGGTACGTCGCCCATCGGGATGTGTTGCGCGCCGGCGACATGACCGCGCTGCCATTCGTCGTCCTCCCGGACGTCGAGGAGCACCACGGACCCTTCGAACGCCGTGGGTACCGCTGCGATGTCCGCCTGTCCGACTTCCACATCGTCCATACCGCCATGCTCGCACGCCGACCCGTCGGCGCGCACCCGGCCTGGCCGGGTGGTGACACCGTCAGCAACGCAGACCTATCCACAGTTTCCACAGGTTCATCCACAGGCCCGACACCTGCGCAAAAGTCTCCGAAATGCGCGTAACTGTGTGTCGGCTGGCCATCGCTGTGGATAAACCTGGGGTATCTGCCCCGGCGATCAACAACCGTGCGCACCGCAGAGCGAAATCTCCGGACTCCGGTGAATCGGTTTCGCGCAGCCCGCGCGCGAAGGCCGATTTTTACCTGGACAGCACAGGGTCTATGATCGGCGTCACACCAGCCGTTGTGACAGAACTCACTGGAGGGCAAACATTGATCGTGCAGGTCAGGAGTGTCTGATGGCTTCACATCCATTGGGATCGGGTTCAGCGATACCGCAGCCTGAATGGCATTCGTCCGGGCACCTGCACACTCGCAACCAGCTGATGGCCTTTCTGCGGGCCAGCGTGATCGCCCTGCTCCTGCTGGGCGTCCTTGCGGTCATCGTCTTGTTCTGACCGACGGGCGATCGGGTATACGTGTGGTCGGCACGCGCGTCCTTGCGGTGCGCCCTGTGATGGAGCAATGTTGTCGGTGATCTTGAGCGTCGAACTGTGAGGATCGATCTCAGGGATCTTTGACGACGCCCAGCTCCATCGATCGATAATGAGGAAGGAATCTCGTGGCTGAATACACTTTGCCGGACCTGGATTACGACTACGGAGCGCTGGAACCCCACATCTCCGGGCAGATCAACGAGCTCCACCACAGCAAGCACCACGCGGCGTACGTCAAGGGTGTCAACGACGCCGTCGCCAAGCTCGACGAGGCGCGGGCCAACGGTGACCACGCGGCGATCTTCCTCAACGAGAAGAACCTGGCCTTCCACCTCGGCGGCCACGTGAACCACTCGATCTGGTGGAAGAACCTGTCGCCCAACGGTGGCGACAAGCCGACGGGTGATCTCGCCGCGGCGATCGATGATCAGTTCGGCTCGTTCGACAAGTTCCAGGCGCAGTTCACCGCTGCCGCCAACGGTCTGCAGGGCTCGGGCTGGGCGGTGCTCGGCTACGACAGCCTCGGCGATCGGCTGCTGACGTTCCAGCTGTACGACCAGCAGGCCAATGTGCCCCTCGGAATCATCCCGCTGCTGCAGGTCGATATGTGGGAGCACGCCTTCTACCTGCAGTACAAGAACGTCAAGGCCGACTACGTCAAGGCGTTCTGGAACGTCGTCAACTGGGAAGATGTACAGAACCGCTACGCAGCGGCCACGTCCAAGACCAACGGTCTGATCTTCGGCTGATCCAACCGAGGGCCAGACCGGCTCTGTTCTCTCCAGAAGGGGCGTCGCGCAACAGCGTGACGCCCCGCCCTCGTTTCCGGGGCCGATTCGTTACGCACCCGGTTCCCCGTGTCGCTTGCACCGGCACGGTTGCTGGCGCATTCTGGTCTGATCGACCCACAGACGTGTCGGAGCGCCACCTCGATGGCGAGCCAATACCGATGTCCCGGAGGCGATATGGATACCACGGGGTCCGGCCGGGCGATCGAGATCGCCCCCTTTCATTCCGGCGGTGTGCTCAAAGGCTTTGTGGTGTCGGGGCGATGGCCTGATTCCACCAAAGAGTGGGCGCAGCTTCTGATTGTCACCGTCCGTATTGCGTCGTTACCCGGGTTGCTCTCGACCACAACGATTTTCGGCGTTCGCGAGGAATTGCCGGAGCAGCCACAACCCGGCACCGTCGGTCTGGTCATCGCCGAGGGTCCGGTGGTCGGCGAATCCGCCCTTCCGCCGGGATATTTCGCCGAGCATCAACCACCGGCACTTCTGATGTTGCACCCGCCGTCGGAGACGATGCCGTCGCTGCCGGAGTGCACCGGCGCAGCTTCCGGTTGCGTGCTGTTACCCGGCCTGCCCCATCTCGGGCTCGAACATCGTGCGGCCTGGGTCGAAGCGGAATCGGACGGAACCGTGACGTCCATGGTCAGCCGGGTCGGGGTGGATCCCATCAGCCATCCCGACACCGCGATCCTGGCGATGCTGTTGGCGGCATGACACGCCCAGGCAAGGCGCACCTTCTCCGGATTTGAGAATGCGCCTGCCGAAAATGAATAAGAAACCTGGCGTCGGAAGCGGGTAACGGCTAGGGTCCCTAAATCAGCGGAGGCGAAAGCCCGCAATCGTCGTGTCGACCCACTGGGGCCAAACCCGGCCGACGAAGCGCGGCGGGCGAACCCTTCGACCTGCATGAAATGTGCGCCGTGCAAACGGCACCTACCGGCGACGTGTCGAAAGGCCGCCATGTCTGCTGCCGCAGCCACCGAGACGAGTGGCCGGATAGCCGCGAGCGCGCACCGCAACCATGCCGACTGCCCCACGGCGGACTGCGCGATTCTCTTCGCCGCGCGAGAAACTCGGACCCGTTTCGGCTCCGCAACCCCGCCGGGAATCGGCGCGCAGATTCGATCCGCCCCCCTCTGGCTATCGCACGCGAGGGGGCTGATGCGCATTCCAGCGCCCCACCTGTAACGTGTTCCACGTCGTTCGACAACGACGTTGCAGGCAATCCCACGTGACATGAGGTCCGGGCTCTAGCAAATATCTGTTTCCGCTAGTCAGAGCGGTGATCCCGTTGCCGGCCACGAAGTTGATCATGATCGGCCGGACCCGTGATCGCAGCTCACCGTACTCAATACAACGCGACCGTCACCTTTTGCATTGTCAGACGGCGCAATCCCGCGGCACCTCCACGGCGAAGACCCCGGCATCGTCCCCGGAGGCTCCCAAAACACAAAGCCAGTTTAAGTTTTGTGCGGTTTGCACTTGGTTGTCGTCACAACACTCGCTACCATAGTCAGCAAATACGCCGCCTTATTCGTACCGCTCGTGATGCATGTGGAGGTCAAATCGATGAGCAAGACGTTCGCCGCCCGCCTGAACCGCCTGTTCGATACGGTTTATCCACCTGGGCGCGGACCCCACACGTCTGCCGAGGTGATTGCCGCACTGAAGTCCGAGGGCGTCACCATGTCGGCCCCGTACCTGTCCCAGCTTCGTTCGGGCAACCGGACCAACCCGTCGGCGGCAACCATGGCCGCACTTGCCAACTTCTTCCGGATCAAGCCGGCTTACTTCACCGACGACGAGTACTACGAGAAGCTCGACAAGGAACTGACCTGGCTGGCCAGCATGCGTGACGAAGGGGTCCGCCGGATCGCCGCCCGCACCGTCGGACTGTCCACGGAGGCTCAGCAGGATCTCGTCCAGAAGGTCGACGAGCTGCGCCGCCGGGAACACCTCGACGACTGAGCGTCGGTATTCCGCGCTGAAAACCACGTGCGTGGGAATCGATTTCGGTTCCCATTACCGTGGTTTTCAGCTGCGCGCCGCCGTGCGGCCCAAATCCCGGTACTGCTCGGCGATCGCCAAAATCCATTCTCGGTCGGAATACGATTCGGGTTGGCTGAGCCAGGCCAATCCCGGAAATGCCGAGCCGTCGTCTCCCTCGCGTGTGTCGCGGATCCACTGCGCGACACGTCGGGCCTGATCGCGCGGAGGCACCTCCGGACGCTCGGTGTCCCCCAATTGCGTTGTGCCGCTTGATCCGCGCGGTGCCGCTGACTCCTGCCGACGCGCGTCGGCCGCGGTGGCCTCAAGATAGAGCGCATCGGAGATCAACGACATGCGTTCGGCCACCCGGAACACGAGCGGTCCACGCGGACGCACGCCGATGCCCACGTCGGGCTGCCGGCGGGCCAACTCACTCAACAACGGCTTGATGGTCCGCAGCTCCTGGCGGGCCCCGAACCAGTCTTCGATGCTCGGAAGCAGGGATCCGGCGGCGACGATGACCATCGCACACCCCAGCATGGTCGCCGCGGCGCCGACACCGACGGCTTCGGTCCGGCCTGCGGCCCGGATCAGGAAGAATCCGCTCGCCGCGACGATCAGCACCATGCCGACGGTGAACAAGAACAGAGCCCGGCCGCGCCGGCTGCGGTTCGAGTAGCGCAGGCCGGCCCAGACCACCAGGGTGAGCGCCAGGAACACGTAGAGCAACGGCAACAGCCATGAGGTGCCGTCCGCGCCGAGGTCCCGCGTCAGATACTCCGCGGGCGACATCTCCGGCTGCTTGCCGGCGCTGAAGAAGATGATCACGCTGACGATCGCCACCACACCGGCGACGCCGTACTGGATCAGCGCGATGCGCCGCGTGATGGTGGCCGAGCGATCAGAAGATGCGGTCGTGATCATCACGCAACTGCCTGCCGCACAAGCGATCAACGCGATCTGGCTCAGTGCCACCGCGATGTTCGGCCAGTGCGCCAAGGTGTCGATCAGCAGGGCCAGCGGCTGCCAGTTCAGCGCCGCGACGATCCCGAGGCTGCCCAACGACACAATCATCGCCGAGCTCACCAGGGATTGTTTGTTGACCAGTGCCCAACCGATGCGCAGGCCGGTCGCCAGGCCGAGCAGCCCGGCAATCACCCAGACGATCAACCAAATGCCTCTCCGAGGCGGACCTGCACGATCGAGGATCGATCGGACGGCAGGCGGCCCAGGCGGTAGAGCAGAAGTGCGGCGAAGTCTTCGGCTTCCTGCTCGATGTCCTCACCGTTGGGGCCCATGCAACCGGTCCGCTGATTGAGCATGTAGCTGATCAGGTCCGAGGTGGCGACCTCGGCCGAGGCCGCCGCGGCGTCGACGATCGAGATTCCCTCGTGGCCCAGGACGAGGTGGCCGAGCTCGTGGGCCAGCGTGCGATCCCAGGCGGGAAGTCCCTGCTGGATGAGGAACACGTCATGATCGGCGTATTGACGCCACTGTCCGCAGACGCCGGGCGGAAGCTCGGCCATCGTCAACTCGATCGGCCTACCACGATTTTCGGCCACCGCATCGACCAAGCGGGTCAGCGTGATTTCGCCCCGACGCGGGGCGAGGTCGAGCACCTCGTTGACAGCACGCGTGACACTTCGGCTGGCGGACATGTTCCCCCCTTTCATCCCTTCGTAGCACCCCGGAACATTGTCCCAAGTCGTTCTCAGGGCATGAAGCGGGTTGCGTCGATTCGGACGGTACGGCCGGCTTTGGCCTGCCGGTAACCGACGAATCCGCCGAGGCCGGTGAGGGCCATCATCCCGGTCACCCCGGGCAGGGCCATCGCGGCGATCTCGATGGTGCTGGCAGTGCGTAGATAGTCCGTATACCCCACGCGGAACGATACCGGTGGTATCGCAGCGTCCAGACCGACCGCGACCGGTGTCGGTGTCTGGATCCGCAGCTTGGTGGTGGGTTCCATATCGGGGCCCGACCGCGGGCCTCGGTCGGAGTCCGGGGCGTTCAAGGGCACCTCGAGCGGCGGCACGATGACCGGCAGGACGACGGGCACCACGATCGGGGGCACGCCGGCCGCGGCGGCCAATCCGGGCGGCGGCGCGCCGGGCTGGGCTGCGGTCAGTGGCTGTGCCGGTCGGGGCGGGAACTGCAGGCTCGGTGCGCGTGCGTAATTGAACGGTGCCGGGACTCCGCCTTCCTGGCCGTTTCCGACGTCCGGAAGTCCGATGACGATCGACGTGGAGGTCGCGGTCGACTGTGATGTCTCGGTTGGCCCCGTCGTCTCGGTTGGCTTCGTGGTGGTGTCCGTCGAGGTTCGGGTGGTGGATGTGGCGGCGGACGTCGTCATCGAAACGTCGGTAGTAGTAGGTCCCGTGGTCTGAGTGGGTCCCGTGGTTTCTGTGGGCCCCGTGGTTTCAGTGGGCCCCGCGGTTTCAGTGGGCCCCGTGGTTTCAGTGGGCTCAGATGGTTCGGTGCCGGGTGTCTCGGTCTTCGTGTCGGTCGGTGTCCCGGTGTGCGAGGCCGTCGGCGTGCCCGAGGGTTCGGACGGTTTGCCGGACGTCCTCGTCGGCTCTCCACTGGTTCGGGTGGACCTGTCAGGCGGCCGGTGCCATCGGCGCGGACCCCATGGGCGGCGGGTGCCCTCGTCACCGCGCTGGATACCGCCGTTGTCTTTTTGGCCCGAGACCTGTTCGTGGTCCCGGGCGCCTCGCCCGCCCCGGTGGTCCTTCCCGGCGCTGCTCGAGGCCTCGTGACGGTCGGCTGGCCGGCCCCGGTCGGGGTCGGCAAATGCCAGCGCTCCTCCGATCCCGGTCATGATCAGGCCCGAAAGCACCAGACCGGTCGAGGCGGCGACGCGCACCCGCGAACGCACGTTGTCACCACCCTTTCGCGCACCGCCCTATGGCTGAAATGAACCGGTTCGATTCTTGCACAATCAGCGAGATCAAATTTGCTAGCTCGGCCGATTGCCCGGCCTGTTGCCGGGGAGGCGCGGTCGAGCAAATCGGCCGGACGATACTGTGGGTCTGCAGCAGTTCTACGGTGACCACGAACACACGACGAATTGACCGGGAGGCAACCGGAATGGGCCTGTTCACGCGACGAAAAAGCCGCGCCACCCGCCGCGCCGAAGCCCGCGCCATCAAGGCCAAGGCCAAGCTCGAAGCAAGGCTCACCGCAAAGAACGAGGCCCGCCGCATCAAGTCGGATCAAAAGGCTGCGCAACGGGCCCTCAATGCTCAGGTCAAAGCGCAGCGCGACAGCGATCGCAACGCCCTCAAGGTGGCCGAGGCGGAGTTGAAGGCCGCTCGGGAGGGGCGTCTGCTGTCCCCGGCCCGGATCCGCCGTCTGCTGACCGTCACACGTTTGCTGGCACCGGTGCTGGTGCCACTGATCTATCGCGTCGCCACGGCCGCTCGGGGCGCCCTGGACGAGCGTCGGGCCGACCGGCTCGGCGTCCCGCTGGCTCAACTCGGTCAGTTCTCCGGGCACGGTGCCGAGTTGTCGGCGCGGATCTCGGGGGCCGAGCAGACACTGCGGCAGGTCGCCGAGAAGAAGCCCAAAGATGCCGAGACCAAGCAGTTCGTCACCGCGATCGGTGAGCGCCTGACCGATCTGGCCGCAGCCGTCACCGCAGCGGAGAACATGCCGACCGCGCGGCGTCGCGGTGCGCACGCGGCGATCACCGCTCAGCTCGACGGTATCGATGCCGACCTGATGGCTCGGTTGGGCCTGGTCTGAGCCGACGTCCATGACCGTCGTCCGTACCGACTCCGCAGCCAGGCTGCGCGGTACGGCCGTCGGCTCGCTCACCGCCGCGCTGGCCGTGGCGGCCCATGGCATGGCGGGCGGCGGTCCGCCGGCCGGGGCGGTGACGCCCGCGCTCGTCGTGCTCGCCGTGACGGTGGGAGTCGTCGCCGCCACGGTCGCCCGCGCGAACCGCGTCACCGTGTTGTGGCTGCTCCTGGGTGCCGGCCAACTGCTGGCCCACCTGCTGATGGCCACCACGTCGCATGCGCATGATTCTTGGCCCGGCCCGGCGATGTTCGTCGCGCATCTGGCGGCGGTATCGCTCGGTGCGGGCCTGATCGCCTGCGGGGGCCGATTGTCGGCGGCCGTGTCGCGCGTCGTGCGTGCGATGGCCACCGAGCGCGGCACGCGACCGGTGTCGCCGGTCCGCGCCCTTGCCCGCAGCACTGATCAGCCGTTGCACTCCGCGCTCTTTCTGGCCGCCTCTGTGTCGCATCGTGGTCCACCGGTCAGCCGGCCTGCCTGACCCGACCCGACCGATCCAGAAAGACCAAGACATGCAATCCCTTTCCGGGGTGCCCTCGCGCGCCCTGCTCACCTGCGCCGCGGCCACCGTCGCCGGCCTGCTCACCGCCGCGCCGGCCTGGGCCCACGTCCATGTCGACGCCGACAACCCGGCACCCGGGACCACGTCCGTGCTCACGTTCCGAGTTCCCGGTGAGTCCGACACCGGCGCGGTCACCACCCAATTGAGAGTCGATCTGCCTGATGTGGCCTCGGCTCGCACCGAGGTCGTGCCGGGGTGGACGGCCAAGCTCGACCGCGACACCGCGGCCGGCACCGTTCGGTCGGTCACCTGGACGGCGAATCCCGGGGTGGGGATCTCGCCGGAGCAGTTCGCGCTGTTCCGGGTCTCGGTGAAACTGCCCGATGCGCCCACGGTGAGCTTCCCGGCCACCCAGACCTACTCCGACGGTTCCGTGGTCCGCTGGGATCAGGCGCCGTTGCCGGACGGCGGTGAACCCGAGCATCCGGCACCGCAGCTGACGCTGAGCGGCGCCCCGGCGGACGACGCGCATGCCGCGCACGGGAGCACTGCACCGGCCGCCGCCCAGCCCGCCGCACAGCCGGCAGGCACCGTCGACAACTCGGCGCGCTGGCTGGCCGGAGGGGCGCTGATCGTCGCAGCCGCCGCGGTGGTGACGGCACTTCTCAACCGGCGCCGGTCATGAACCGGTTGGTGGCCGCCGGCCTGACCGGGCTGTTCCTGGCCGCGTCCGCGCTGTTCGCGGCTCCGGCGGCCTCGGCGCATGCGGCGCGGATCGCCGCCGATCCGGCCGAGCAGTCCTCGCTGAGCTCGTCGCCGCAGCGGGTGAGCGCGACGTTCAACGAGGCGCTGCAACCGGCGTTCGCGAGCATGACCGTCGTCGGCCCGGACCACAACCTGTGGTCCGACGGCGACCCGAAGGTCGCCGGTGCGGTGATCAGTGTCGGGGTCCGTCCGCTCGGCCCAACCGGCACCTACACGGTGAACTACCGGGTGACCTCGGCGGATGGGCATGTGGTCTCCGGCTCGTGGTCATTTGAGCTGACCGTGGCAGGCAACGGCACCCCCGGGCCGGCGGCGGCCTCCCCGGCGCAGTCCGACGGGGGCATCGTGGTGTGGCCGTTCGTCCTGGTGGCCGCCGTCCTGGTCGGTGGCGGAGCCTGGTGGGCGGTCCGACGCCAACGATGACGGCGGCACTGATCCGGGCGCTGGCCGATTGCACCGCCGTCGTGACATTGGGTCTGGCCGCGGTGCCGCTGCTCGAATCGGCCCGATACCGCGCGGAATTGGTGCGTAAGGCGGGCCGGCCGCTCACCGTGGCCGCGGCGGTCTGGCTGCTGGCCGAGGTCGTGCGGCTGACGGTGGCCGCGGCGGAAACCGCTGGCCTTCAGGTCTGGCAGCTCGGCATGTCTACTTTGGCCGATTTCGGTGTGCACACGGCCGCGGGACGGTCGGGTTTGGTCGGTATCGCGGCGGCCGTGATCGTCGGTGGGGTGGCGGCCTTCGCTTCCCCCAGTGCCGCCACCACTGCGGCGACCGTGGGCGTCGCGGCGGTCGGCATAGCTGCCAGAACCCTGACCGGGCACCTGTCGGAGAGTCCGATCGGCGGCATGGCGGTGGCCGTGCACGCGCTGGCTGCCGGCACGTGGTGTGGCGTACTCGCGGCACTCGTGCTGACCGTGTCCCACCGCGGGCAGTGGGCCAGGGTGCTGCCCCGGTTCTCGCAGTTGTCGCTGTGGTGCGTGGGCGTGCTGTTGGCCGCCGGGGTCGGAGGGGCGGTGATTCGGCTGGGTTCGCCGACCGAGTTGTGGTCCACCGATTACGGGCGGGTGTTGACGGCCAAGCTGGTCGTGACGGTGGTGCTGTTGACGTTGGCCTGGCGAAACCGGTCTCAGTGGCTGCCCGCGGCGCGGGCGCATCGCAGCAGCGCCGCCCTGTCGCGGAACCGCTCGAGGGTGGAGTTGGGCATCATGGCTGTGGCGGTCACGCTCGCCGCGGCGCTGGCCGTCACGGGTTGACCGCCGGGGCGCCTGGCATGATGGGAATACTGCCGGCCCCACCGACCGCGCTGGCGCGGAACACCAGACACTGCGAAGGAGCAGCCAGATGGCAGAGGATCAGGAGCAATCCGCCGAGAAGCCCGAGACCGCGGCTGAGTCGGCTCCCGAGCCCGGTCCTCCGCCCGCGAAGAAGGCCGCCAAGAAAGCCCCGGCCAAGAAGGCGGCTGCGAAGAAGGCTCCGGCCAAGGCAGTCAAGAAAGCTCCGGCCAAGAAGGCTCCGGCGAAAAAGGCCGAGCCGGCTCCACCGCCCGTTCCTCCCGCGGCTCCCGCCGTCCCGGCCCCAGCCCCAGATCCGGCACCGACTCCGGTGAGCCCGGTGCCGGATGTCGCGTCTGCCGCCAAAGAAGCTGCCGCACAAGCCAAGTCGACCGTCACGTCGGCCACCAACCCGGTGTCCGGTGCCGCTCCCGTCCCGCTGAGCGAAAGTTCGTCGTCCAGACTGCCGCTCGCGGCGGCGTTGGCCGTCGGAGCAATTGCCGTGCTGCTGGTCCTGCTGAGCCGGCGGCATTCCGAGGACAGCTGACCCGGGGTCGGGCCCGGCCGGCTGCGATAATTGCCGCGTGAGTATCGAACCGCGCGCCACCGCTGATCTGGTCGACGAGATCTACCCCGACGTCCGTAGCTGTGATCTGCAGCTGCAGAACTACGGCGGCAAGACCATGTTCGCCGGGCCGATCACCACGGTGCGCTGCTTCCAGGACAACGCGCTGCTCAAGTCGACCCTGTCGACCCCCGGTAACGGCGGGGTGCTGGTGGTCGACGGCAACGGCTCGCTGCACACCGCGCTGGTGGGCGACATCATCGCCGGCTTGGCCGCCGACAACGGCTGGTCCGGGGTGATCGTGCACGGCGCGGTGCGCGACGCGGCCGCCCTGCGGACCATCGACGTCGGGATCAAGGCGCTTGGCACCAACCCTCGCAAGGGCACCAAGACCGGTGAGGGTGAGCGCGACGTCGAGGTCAGCTTCGGCGGGGTGACCTTCGTCCCCGGCGAGATCGCCTATGCCGACGAGGACGGCATCGTGGTGGTCGCCCCCTGACCGGCATCGGTTAGACCTTCACGGCCGCACGGTGTTTGGTGAACATCAGCGATTCCTCGTCCACCTTGCCGTAGCGGATCGTGCGCATGTCGAAGAAGTAGTTCTGCTTGAGCTTCCACGGCGCGGCCGAACCCGATTTGGGCAGGGTGTCCATGGCCCGGCGGAAGTAGCCGGGGGTGAAGTCCATGAACGGCAGTTCGTCGACGCCGGCGCCGGGGTGCTGGGGCTCGACTCGGTCGAAACCGTTGGCGTCCATGTAGTTCAGCACGCGGCAGATGAACTCTGAGACCAGATCGGCCTTGAGCGTCCAGGATGCGTTGGTGTAGCCGAAGGTGATCGCCATGTTGGGCACGCCGGAGAGCATCAGGCCCTTGTAGGTCATGGACTTGGTCAGGTCGATCGGCTCACCGTTGCGGTGGGCCACCGCGCCACCGAACAGCTGCATGTTCAAACCGGTTGCCGTGACGATGATGTCGGCCTCCAGCTCCTGTCCGGAGCTGAGCTTGATCCCGGTTTCGGTGAAGGTGTCGATGGTGTCGGTGACGACGCCGGCCTTGCCCGAGCGGATCGCCTTGAACAGATCGCCGTTGGGCGCCAGGCACACTCTCTCGTCCCACGGGTCATACCGCGGGCTGAAGTGCTTGTCGTAGTCGAATCCCTCGGGCAATCGGCGCTCGGCCATCCGGCGCAGCACCTTCTTGAACAATCCCGGAAAATTGCGGGCCACCTGGTACTGCCCGGTGCTGTAACCGATCTGCTTCCACCGGTTGACGAAGTGCGCGAGGTTCTTCGGCAGGTACTTGTTGGCCTTGAGCGCGATGGAGTCCTCCAGCGGCAGCGAGCCGATGTAGGTGGGCGAGCGCTGCAACATCGTCACATGGCCGACGCCGCCGTTGACCAGGGACGGGATCAGCGTCACCGCGGTGGCGCCGGAGCCGATCACGACGACGTTCTTGCCCGTGTAGTCCAGGTCCTCGGGCCAGTGCTGCGGGTGGATGATCTGGCCCTTGAAGTCCGCGGCGCCCGGGAACTCGGGCGAGTAGCCCTCGTCGTAGTTGTAGTAGCCGCTGCAGACCGACAGGAACGATGCCGTGATCTGCTTGGTCTCGCCGTCGTGTTCGACGTCGACGGTCCAGCGGTTGTCGGCATCCGACCAGTCCACCGAGAGCACGCGGTGGCCGGTGCGGATGTGCTTGTCGATGCCGTTTTCGACGGCGGCCTCGTTGATGTAGTTCCAGATCGACTGCCCGTCGGCGATCGAACGGGCGGATTCCCACGGCTTGAACCGGAATCCGAGGGTGAACATGTCGGAGTCCGACCGGATGCCCGGGTACTTGAACAGGTCCCAGGTGCCGCCGATGTTTTCGCGACGCTCCAGGATCACGTAGCTCTTGGTGGGGCAGCGGTCCTGCAGGTGCCAGGCCGTGCTGATGCCGGAGATGCCGGCGCCGACGATCACAACATCGAAGTGTTCGTTCATGGGACCGACGGTATCAACATGGTGTTGAGTGAGTCAACAGCCTGTTGATAAATTCAACACGGTGTTAGGCTGCATGACTGTGACCACCTCCAGCCCGGCCCGCGCACCACGGGGGCGCCGCGCGGCCCGCCCGTCGGGCGACGACCGCGAGGCGGCGATCCTCGAAACCGCCCGTCAGCTGCTGGAGACCAAGAAGTTCGCCGACATATCGGTCGATGACCTGGCCAAAGGCGCCGGAATTTCCCGGCCGACGTTCTACTTCTACTTCCCTTCGAAGGAAGCCGTCCTACTGTCATTGATCGATCCGCTGATCAAACGGGCCGACACCGGATTCGACAGCGCGCTCGAAGACATGCCGGCGGATCCCAAGCGGGCAATCCGCCGGGGCATCGAGATCTTCTTCGACTCGTTTGCATCGCACCCCGCCACCGCACGCGCGGGCACCGAAGCCCTCAACAGCAGCCCGGAGTTCCGCGCCTTCTGGTCCGGGCTCATGCAGAAGTGGATCAACCTGACGGCTGCCCTGATTGCCGCCGAACGACAGCGCGGCGCCGCCCCGGGCACCATTTCCGCACTGGATCTCGCGACGTCACTCAACCTGATGAACGAGCGGACCATGATGGCGGCCCTCAGCGCCGAGCACCCCGCGGTCGACTACGACAAGGTGGTCGACACACTGACCCACATCTGGTTGACCAGCATCTACGGCGACACTTCGTAGCCCGTCGCCCGGCTGTGCGAACATATGTTCGTGTCCGAAGCCGCGGCCATCTTGCACGCTGATCTCGACTCGTTCTACGCGTCGGTCGAGCAGCGCGACGACCCGGCGTTGCGCGCCCGGCCCGTGATCGTCGGGAGCGGGGTGGTGCTGGCGGCCAGTTACGAGGCGAAGGCGTTCGGCGTGCGCACGGCGATGGGCGGACGTCAGGCCCGGGCGTTGTGCCCGCAGGCGGTGGTGGTGCCTCCGCGGATGGCTGCCTATTCCGAAGCCAGCCGGCACGTGTTCGAGGTGTTCCATGACACGACGCCGGTGGTCGAGCCGTTGTCGGTGGACGAGGCGTTCCTCGACGTGTCCGGGCTGGCCCGGGTTTCGGGCAGTCCGGTGGAGATTGCCCGACGGCTGCGCGAGCAGGTCAGCGAACAGGTGGGCCTGCCCATCACCGTCGGCATCGCCCGCACGAAGTTCCTCGCCAAGGTCGCCAGCCAGGTCGCCAAACCGGATGGGTTACTTCTGGTCCCGCCCGATCGCGAGCTGGCATTCCTGCATCCACTGCCGGTGCGCCGGCTCTGGGGCGTCGGCGCCAAGACCGCCGAGAAGTTGCACGACCACGGCGTCGAGACGGTGGCCGACGTGGCGGAGCTGTCCGAGTCGGCGCTGCGCACCATGGTCGGCGGCGCGATGGCCCGGCAACTATATGCGTTGTCGCGCAACATCGATCGTCGCCGGGTGACGACGGGCGTGCGGCGCAGTTCGGTCGGCGCCCAGCGCGCGCTCGGGCGACGCGGCAACACGATGTCCGCCGCCGAGGTGGACATGGTGGTGGTCAATCTGGTCGACCGGATCACCCGCCGGATGCGCGGCGCCGGACGCACCGGACGCACCGTCGTACTGCGTTTGCGCTTCGACGATTTCGGCCGCGCCACCCGGTCCCACACCCTGCCCCGGGCCACCGCCTCCACGGAGGCCGTGCTGGCCGCGGCCCGGGCCTTGGTGACGGCCGCCGCGCCGGTGATCGCCGAGCGGGGGCTCACCCTCATCGGTTTCGCGGTGTCCAACATCGACCACGCGGGCAGCCAGCAGCTGGAGTTGCCGTTCGACTCCGAGCCCGATCCGGTGGCGATCGACGGCGCGATCGACGAGGTACGTCAGCGGTTCGGCAACGCGATGTTGACCCGCGGTGTGCTCGTCGGGCGTGATCCCGGGCTGGAAATGCCCACGCTGCCGTATTAGAAGAACTGCGCCGCAATGAATCCGGCCAGCAGAACCGCGAATCCACCGATCTCACCCACGATCAGCGCCACCATGCCGGCATGCAGCGCACCGGTCGGGTGCTCGAATTGGTTCGTGGTGTCCCGTTTGGCGCCGTGCTCGATGTAACTGCCGATCGCGACGACGAAGAAGAACACGAGCACCATGGCCGCGGTGAGGTTGACCCCGGTAGGCCAGGCGCTGAGCTCGACGAACACCGCCACCAGCAGTGTCGCGAAGGAATACAGCAGGGCGGCTCGGTGGGCGATGTCGACGTACGGGTGGGCCAGGTGGTTTTCACTCGTGGCCATCTGCCGGTACTTCCACACCCCGAGCATCAGCGCCAGCAGGAAGATCAGGCCGGCGGCCAGCAGGGTGATGAGGGTGTCGATGCCGAGATCCGCGTGCATCGCGTGAGTCTATGAGGCGGTCCAGTCGAGCAGTTGTTCGGCGGCCCAGGTATTGATGATCCGTTCGGCCGGCACCTCGGCGTCCAGCGCGCGCTGGGCGCCGTAGCCCAGGAAGTCGAGTTGGCCGGGAGCGTGGGCATCGGTGTCGATGCTGAACAGGCAGCCGATGTCGAGGGCCAGCTTGAGCAGCCTCGTGGGCGGGTCGCGGCGCTCCGGGCGGGAATTGATCTCGACGGCGGTGCCATGGTCACGGCAGGCGCTGAAGACTTTTTCGGCATCGAACTTCGACTCGGCACGCTGACCCCGCCCGCCGGTGACCAGACGTCCGGTGCAGTGCCCCAGCACATCGGTGTGCGGGTTGGCGACGGCGTTCAGCATGCGCCGGGTCATGGCCGGGGCATCCATGGCGAGTTTGGAGTGCACGCTGGCCACCACCACGTCCAGGCGTTCGAGCAACTCGGGTTCCTGGTCCAGCGATCCGTCTTCGAGGATGTCCACTTCGATACCGGTGAGGATGCGCATCGGCGCGACGAGCTCCCGCACTTCCTCGATCACGTCGAGTTGCTCGCGCAACCGTTCCGGCGACAACCCGTTGGCGATCTTCAGGCGCGGTGAATGGTCCGTGAGCGCACAGTATTCGTGGCCGAGATCGCGGGCGGCCAGCATCATCTCTTCGATCGGCGCAGAACCGTCGGACCAGTTCGAGTGCACGTGCAGGTCACCGCGCAGGGCAGCGCGCAACTCCCCGCCACCGAGATCCTTTGCGGTCGCGCGCAATTCGACCAGGGTGTCCGGCTCGCGTCCAGCCCAGGCCTGCGCGATCACCTTCGCGGTCTTGGGCCCCACCCCGGGCAGCGTCTGCCAGCTGTTGCTCGCGCCGAGGCGTTCCCGTTGGGCATCGGTCAACGCCTCGACGGTGTCCGCGGCATTGCGATAAGCCATCACGCGTCGCGGTTCTTCCCGCGCCCGGTCCTTGTAGTAGGCGATCTGGCGCAGCGCGGTGACCGGATCCATGTCTCCAGTGTGCCCGTCGGCGTCGGCGCTCAACCGGCGATACGGATCAGCTTCTTGTTCACGAATTCCTCGATGCCGTAGCGGCCGAGTTCCCGTCCGAATCCGGAGCGCTTGACCCCGCCGAACGGCAGTTCGGCGCCCTCGGCACCGACGGCGTTGACGAACACCATGCCGGCGTCGATCCGGTCGGCCACCCGCTTGGCCTGCTCGGCGTCGGTGGTGAAGACGTAGGAGCCCAGACCGAACGGGGTGTCGTTGGCGATGGCGATGGCTTCGTCTTCGGAGCCGGCCTTGTACACCACGGCCACCGGGCCGAACAGCTCCTGGTGGTACGCGTCGTTGTCCTCGGTGACGCCGGTGAGCACGGCCGGCGGGTAGAAGGCGCCGCGGCGTTCGCCGGCCGAGGTCAGCTGCGCACCCTGGTCGACGGCCGTCTTCACCTGCTGCTCAAGACGTTCGGCGGCGGCTTCCGAGGACAACGGCGCGATCCCGTCGGCGGCCGCCAGCAGCTTCTCGGTGAACTTTGTCAGGAAGTCGTCGTAGAGGTTCTCGGCCACGATGAAACGCTTCGCGGCGTTACAGGCCTGGCCGGTGTTTTCCATGCGGCCCTCGACCGCGGACTCGACGGTGGCGTCGAGATCATCGGTGGACAGCACGATGAACGGATCGGAGCCACCGAGTTCCAGGACGCACTTCTTGAGGTTGCGCCCGGCGATCTCGGCCACTGCGGCGCCGGCCCGTTCGGAGCCGGTCAGCGACACCGCGGCCACGCGTGGGTCGGCGATGATGTCGGCGACCTGATCGTTGGTGGCGCGGATGTCGACGTAGGCACCCTGCGGGAACCCTGCCTCCAGGAAGATCAGTTGCAGCAGCTCCGCGGATTCGGGGCACTGCGGGGCGTGCTTGAGCAGAATTGTGTTGCCCACCACAAGATTTGGGCCGGCGAACCGGGCCACCTGATAGTAGGGGTAGTTCCACGGCATGATGCCGAGCAGTACTCCGACCGGCCCGCGTTTGATCACCGCGCTGCCCTCGCCCTCGAGGAGGTCGATCGGCTCGTCGGCCAGGAACTTCTCGGCGTTGTCGGCGTAGTACTGGTAGATGGCCGCGCAGAAGTCCACCTCGCCGAGGGACTGGTCACGCGGTTTGCCCATCTCGCGGACGATCACGTCGGCGAGTTGCTCGCGGCGCTGTTCGTGCAGCTTGGCAACTTTCGCCAGGAGTGCGGCACGCTCGGCCACCGTGGTGGTGCGCGCCCAGCTGCGCGCGGTCTTCGCGGCGGCCTCGATCGCAGCCCGGATCTCGGCGTCGGTCGAGGTCGGGTAGGTGGCGATCACCTCGGCGGTCGCCGGATCGGTGACTGCGTACTCGCTCATGTTCGCTCCAGATACTCAGCTCGCGGGATTTCGCATATTTCCGTGCCCGACACTACCGATTGCAACGGCAAAATGGCCGTGAAGCTACGTAATCAGCACCGCTCGGATTCCCAGGAATGAATCAGCGGACGCGACTAGTTTCGGATGACGTGCGCTTCGCCTTCAAAACCTCACCGCAGAACACCACGTGGGCCGACATGCTTGCCATCTGGAAAGCTGCCGACACGATCGACGTCTTCGAATCCGGCTGGACGTTCGATCACTTCTATCCGATCTTCTCCGACTCGTCAGGCCCCTGCCTGGAGGGCTGGACGACGCTGACCGCGCTGGCCCAAGCCACCGAGCGATTGCGGGTCGGCGTGCTCGTCACCGGCATCCACTACCGCCATCCGGCGGTGCTCGCGAACATGGCTTCCGCGCTCGACATCATTTCCAACGGTCGCCTGGAACTCGGGATCGGCGCCGGCTGGAACGAGGAGGAATCCGGCGCCTACGGCATCGAACTGGGCTCGATCAAGGAGCGCTTCGACCGGTTCGAGGAGGCCTGCGAGATTCTCAAGGGCCTGCTGAGCCAGGAGACGACGACGTTCGACGGCAAGTTCTACCAGCTCAAAGACGCGCGCAACGAGCCCAAGGGCCCGCAGCAGCCCCATCCGCCGTTCTGCATCGGCGGCAGCGGCGAGAAGCGCACGCTGCGTATCACCGCGAAGTACGCCGATCACTGGAACTTCGTCGGTGGTCCACCCGAGGAATTCGCTCATAAGCGCGACGTCCTCGCCGCGCATTGCGCCGATATCGGTCGGGACCCGAAGGAGATCACCTTGTCGGCGCACGTGCGCCTCGGCGAGGACCGCGATTACCAGAAGGTGGTCGACGAGGCCGCCGCACTGGGCGCCGAGGGCCTGGATCTGGCGATCATCTATCTGCCGCCGCCGTACGACCCCGCGGTGCTGGAGCCGTTGGCCGAAGCGCTCCGGGGCAACTGAATTCCCGCAGGTGCAGTGAAAGCAAATACGCTGGGCGGCCGTCGAGGCCGCCCAGCGTAACCGTTCGATATCCCCTAAATGCCGAAGCGAAGTAGCTCGTCGGCAGTGACCAGGCGTTCCTGTTTGGCCGGGAACTCGCGGCTCTTCATCGGATGACGGAACAATGACCAGGCAATTCGACCCATCCGTGACCGACTTATCGGGTTGATGTACACGGTGATCACTCCTGCGACTAACTGGTAGCTGTACCCGTAGTTCTACGTTACCGCAGCACTCTCACCGAGTCATTAGATACCGGACAACCGGCAAACAGTGTGAGCCACGCCGCACAAAAATATGCTGTTTTTATTGAGGCTGATGTGACTGATGTGATTACACGCTACGTGCGCGCCAGCTCCTCGTCGAGGAACTCCGGCGGGTAGTCGTCGATGTCGTCCGGCGTCATGGCGGTCTGGCCGGTGTCGTCCCGCTGCGGCGTCGTGCTCAGCCGCAACCAACTGACCGCCGCGATCATGAAACATCCGAACACCAGCGGATACCACCCACTCGCGAGCTGACCGACCCAGAACCGGCGCAGGTCCAGATAGTTCCAATAGACGCCACTGAAATACATGGTGGTGTGGTTGTGGGCGGGCCGGTGCAACGTCCACATGAAGGTCATCGCGAACAGACCGACGGCACGACACATCCAGCCGGCTGTCCACGGTCGCTGTGTCGTCGACGCTTTCGCCACGAGCCAGAAGATCGCCGGGGCGAACCACACCCAGTGCGCCGCCCAACTGAACGGCGACACCGCACAGCCCAACAAGCCCACCAGCACGACCGCCAGCGCCCGTTCTCCTCGCCGGTGCGCCCACGCGGCCACCGTGAGACAGACACCAACCACTAACAGGCTCAACGCAATCCACAGCCACTCCGGCCGAAGGTCCGGTGCGAAGTAGCGGGCGAGAAAGCCGTTGATCGACTGGTTCGCCAGATGATCGATACGACTGATGTGCGACGTGTCCCCGAGGTGACTCCAAAACCAGGCGCTGTCGCGCGGCAGGAGCGGCCAGGTCAACGCCGCCGTTGCGGCGAACGTCGCTGTGGCCGTGACCGAGGCGCGCCACTGCCGGGTGACGAGCAGATACGGCAGGAACACGAGTGGGGTGAGCTTGATGCCCGCGGCCAAACCCAGTCCGATCCCTCGCCACCGGGCGCCGCTGGGGCGCAACAGATCGAGCATCACCATCGCCATGAGCACGATGTTGATCTGCCCCCACCACAACGTGGCCTGCACGGGTTCGACGTCGATGACGACCACGGCAAGTGCCGTACTCGTCACGCCCAGCCGAAAGTCCGTCCGTACACCGGCCAATTGCAGGATGCGCCACGCGATGAGGGCCAGCAGGCCGATCGACACGGCCAGCAGAACGAACTTGGCGACGTCGAAACCGAGCCAGGCCAACGGCGCCAGGATGAACGTCGCGAACGGCGGGTACACGAACCAGGCACCGCGCAGCGCCGGTTCCTGGTACAGGCTCCTACCATCCCAAGAAGCGTGTACCGCAGCGCGATACGTGTCCAGGTCGAAGTTGTTGCCCGTCAGTCCGTAGAACTGCGCACTGAACGGCACCAGGTGGTTGTGCACGACCAGCGCCAGGACAGCGATCAACACTGTCCCTGAGACGACGCGACGTCGCAGCCTCATCCGCCTGCCGCAGCGCCCTTACCGCTGCGGCGCAGCCGTCGGCTTGATCGGCGCGGGCAGCGCGGTCTTGCTCATCAGGTAGCGGTCCACACCGGCGGCGGCAGCCCGACCCTCTGCGATTGCCCACACGATCAACGACTGCCCACGGCCCATGTCGCCGGCGACGAACACACCGGGCACCGAAGTCTGGAAGTTGTCGTCGCGCTTGACGTTTCCGCGGTCGGTCAGCTCGACACCGAGGTTGGTCAGCAGGCCTTCCTTCTCCGGACCCACGAAGCCCATGGCGAGCAGCACCAGATCGGCCTTGAGTTCGAAGTCGGTCCCTTCGACCTTCTCGAACTTGCCGGCATTCATCTTGACCTCGTGCGCCCGCAGCCCGGTGACGCGACCGTCGGCGCCGGTGAATTCCTCGGTGTTGACCGAGAACACGCGCTCGCCGCCCTCTTCGTGAGCCGAGGACACCCGGAACATCAGCGGGTAGGTCGGCCACGGGGTCGAGTCCGCTCGGGTCTCCGGCGGTCGCGGCATGATCTCGAACTGGTGGATGCTGGCCGCGCCCTGACGGTGCGAGGTGCCCAGGCAGTCCGCGCCGGTGTCGCCACCGCCGATGATGATGACGTGCTTGTCCTTGGCGGTGATCGGCGGCTGGCCGTCGGGGCCCAGGACGTCGTCGCCGAGCTGGACCCGGTTGGCCCACGGCAGGAACTCCATGGCCTGGTGGATGCCGTCGAGCTCGCGGCCCGGGATCGGCAGATCACGCCAGGCGGTGGCACCGCCGGCCAGTACGACGGCGTCGTAGTTCAGCCGCAGCTGCGCCACCGTGATGTCGACGCCGACGTTGACGCCGGGGCGGAACGTGGTGCCTTCGGCTGCCATCTGTTCCAGTCGCCGGTCGATGTGGCGCTTTTCCATCTTGAACTCGGGGATGCCGTAGCGCAGCAGTCCGCCGATGCGGTCGGCGCGCTCGAACACCGTGACGGTGTGGCCGGCGCGGGTGAGCTGTTGCGCCGCGGCCAATCCGGCCGGTCCGGACCCGACGACGGCGACCTTCTTACCGGTCTGCACGTCGGGCATCTTCGGGACCACCCAGCCCTGGTCGAAGGCGTTGTCGATGATCTCGACCTCGACCTGCTTGATGGTCACCGGGTCCTGGTTGATGCCCAGGACGCACGACGCCTCGCACGGGGCGGGGCACAGCCGCCCGGTGAACTCCGGGAAGTTGTTGGTGGCGTGCAGCCGCTCGATCGCGTCGCGCCACCGGTCCCGGTACACCAGGTCGTTCCACTCGGGGATCAGGTTGCCCAGCGGACAGCCGTTGTGGCAGAACGGGATACCACAGTCCATGCATCGTGACGCCTGGTCCTGCAGAGTCTCGTGGGAGAAGTCCTCGTAGACCTCTTTCCAGTCCTTCAGCCGCAGCGGCACCGGCCGCCGAGGCGGGAGTTCGCGGGACGTGTGCTTGAGGAAACCGCGTGGATCAGCCATTGGCGGCCGCCATGATCGCGTCGTTGACATCCTCGCCGGCCTGTTCGGCCTCGGCGATCGCGGCCAGCACGCGCTTGTAATCGCGCGGCATGACCTTCACAAAATGCTTCAACGCTCCATCCGTTCCATCCCAGGAGTCCAGGACCCGTTGTCCCACAGCCGAATCTGTGGCGTCGACGTGGGCCGCAATAAAGTCGCGCAGCCACACTGCGTCTTCCGCATCCGACGCCTCCATGGCCTCCAGCTCCACCATCTCGCTGTTGAGGTTCTCGGCCAGCACACCGGCCGGGTCGTAGACGTAGGCGACACCGCCGGACATGCCCGCCGCGAAGTTGCGGCCGGTGGGCCCGAGGATGACGACCTTGCCGCCGGTCATGTATTCGCAGCCGTGATCGCCGACGCCTTCGACGACCGCGTGGGCGCCGGAGTTACGGACCGCGAACCGCTCGCCGACCTGGCCGCGCAGGAACGCCTCACCGCTGGTGGCGCCGAACAGGACGACGTTGCCCGCGATGATGTTGTCCTCGGCAGCAAATTCGGCCGGTGCTTCGTCGGCCGGACGCACCACGATCCGACCGCCGGACAGGCCTTTACCGACGTAGTCGTTGGCGTCGCCGTAGACCCGCAGCGTGATGCCCTTGGGCACGAACGCACCGAAGCTGTTACCCGCCGATCCGTCGAAGGTGATGTCGATGGTGCCGTCCGGAAGCCCCTGCCCGCCATAGACCTTGGTGACCTCGTGGCCGAGCATGGTCCCCACGGTGCGGTTGACGTTGGTGATCTTCGTCGAGAAACGAACCGGCGAGCCGGAATCCAGAGCTTCGCGGCTCTGCACGATCAACTGCTGATCCAGCGCCTTGTCCAGACCGTGGTCCTGACGCGAACTGCAGTACAGGTCCTGGTTCATGAACGCCGACTCGGGCTCGTAGAGCACCGGCGACAGGTCCAGCTTGTGGGCCTTCCAGTGCTCGGCGGCCTGGGTGGTGTCCAGCGCGCCGACCTGGCCGACCATCTCGGTGATGGTGCGGAAACCCAACTCCGCCATGAGCTCGCGGACTTCTTCGGCGATGAACATGAAGAAGTTCTCGACGAACTCGGGCTTGCCGTTGAACCGCTCACGCAGCACCGGGTTCTGGGTGGCCACACCCACCGGGCAGGTGTCGAGGTGGCAGACACGCATCATGATGCAGCCCGAGACCACCAGCGGCGCTGTGGCAAAACCGAATTCCTCGGCACCGAGCAGCGCGGCGATCACCACGTCGCGGCCGGTCTTGAGCTGACCGTCGACCTGGACCACGATGCGGTCGCGCAGCCCGTTGAGCAGCAGCGTCTGCTGCGTCTCGGCCAGGCCCAGCTCCCATGGCGCACCGGCGTGCTTCATCGAGGTGAGCGGGGTGGCTCCGGTGCCGCCGTCGTGGCCGGAGATCAGCACCACGTCGGCGTGGGCTTTGGAGACACCCGCGGCGACGGTTCCGACGCCGTTCTCGCTCACCAACTTCACGTGCACGCGAGCACTGGGGTTGGCGTTCTTCAGATCGTGGATCAGCTGGGCGAGATCCTCGATCGAGTAGATGTCGTGGTGCGGCGGCGGCGAGATCAGGCCGACACCGGGGGTCGAGTGCCGGACCTCGGCCACCCACGGGTACACCTTGTGCCCCGGAAGCTGGCCACCCTCACCGGGTTTCGCACCTTGGGCCATCTTGATCTGGATGTCGGAGCAGTTGGTCAGGTAGTGGCTGGTCACGCCGAACCGGCCGGACGCCACCTGCTTGATGGCGCTGCGGCGCCAGTCGCCGTTCTCCTCCGGCTCGAAGCGGTGCACGCTCTCGCCGCCCTCACCCGAGTTCGACCGTCCGCCAAGGCGGTTCATCGCGATGGCCAGGGTCTCGTGGGCCTCCGCCGAGATCGAGCCGTAGCTCATGGCGCCGGTGGAGAAGCGCTTGACGATCTCGGAAGCCGGCTCGACCTCGTCGATCGAGATCGGCTGGCGGACACCGTCACGGAACTTCAGCAGACCGCGCAGCGACGCCATCCGCTCACTCTGGTCGTCGACCAGAGCGGTGTACTCCTTGAAGATCGAGTACTGCCCGGTGCGAGTCGAATGCTGGAGCTTGAACACGGTGTCCGGGTTGAACAGGTGGTACTCGCCCTCGCGGCGCCACTGGTACTCGCCGCCGACCTCGAGCTCGCGGTGGGCGCGCTCGTCGGGACGGTCCAGGAAGGCCAATGAATGGCGGGTGGCGACGTCGGCGGCGATGTCGTCCAGGTCGATCCCGCCCACCGGGCAGCTCAGACCGGTGAAGTACTGGTCGAGCACCTCCTGGGAGATGCCGATGGCCTGGAACAGTTGCGCGCCGGTGTAGGAGGCCAGAGTGGAGATGCCCATCTTGGACATCACCTTGAGCACGCCCTTGCCCGCGGCCTTGACGTAGTTGGCTTTCGCTTGATCGCTGTTGATGCCGCTGATCACGCCACGGTCGACCATGTCTTCGATCGACTCGAAGGCCATGTAGGGGTTGATCGCGGCGGCGCCGAAGCCGCACAGCATGGCCATGTGGTGCACCTCGCGGGCATCACCGGCCTCGACCACCAGGCCGACCTTGGTGCGGGTGCGCTCGCGGACCAGGTGGTGGTGCACGGCCGCCACGCTCAGCAGCGACGGGATCGGCGCCATGGTCTCGTTCGACTCGCGGTCGGACAGCACGATGATGCGGGCGCCTTCGCGGATCGCCTCCGACACCTTGGCGCGGACGTTGTCCAGCGCTTCCTTGAGGCCCTGGCCGCCCCGGTTGACCGGGTACAGGCAGCGGATCACCGCGGCACGCATGCCGTGTTTGCGGCCCCGGACCTCATGGTCGGGGTCGACGCAGATCAGCTTGGACAGGTCGGCGTTGCGCAGGATCGGCTGGGGCAGCACGATCTGGCGGCAGGATTCCGGTCCCGGGTTGAGCAGGTCGCCCTCGGGTCCGATCACACCCTGCAGGCTGGTGACCACCTCTTCGCGGATGGCGTCCAGCGGCGGGTTGGTGACCTGGGCGAACAGCTGCTGGAAGTAGTCGAACAGCATTCGCGGGCGGGCCGAGAGGATCGCGACGGGGGTGTCAGTGCCCATCGAGCCGAGGGCCTCGGCGCCGGTCCGCGCCATCGGCGCCACCAGCAGGTTCAGCTCCTCGTAGGTGTAGCCGAAGATCTGCTGACGCAGCACCACGCGGTGGTGTGGCATCCGCACGTAGTCGCCCTGCGGCAGCTCGTCGAGCGGGAACAGGCCCTGCTCGACCCACTCCTGGTACGGCTGTTCGCCGGCCAGTTCGGCCTTGATCTCTTCGTCGGAGACGATGCGGCCCTGCGCGGTGTCCACCAGGAACATGCGGCCGGGCTGCAGCCGGAGCTTCTTGACGACGGTGGCCGGGTCGAGCGGCAGCACACCGGCTTCGGACGCCATCACGACGAGGCCGTCGTCGGTCACCCAGATGCGGGAGGGTCGCAGGCCGTTGCGGTCCAGCACGGCGCCGATCACGGTGCCGTCGGTGAAGCACACCGAGGCCGGGCCGTCCCAGGGCTCCATCAGCGAGTCGTGGAACTCGTAAAACGCCCGGCGGGCGGGATCCATGGTCTCGTGGCGTTCCCACGCCTCCGGGATCATCATCAGCACGGCGTGCGGCAGGCTGCGACCGCCGAGGTGCAGCAGCTCGAGTACCTCGTCGAACCGCGCGGTGTCCGAGGCCCCGGGGGTACAGACCGGGACGATCTTGTCGAGCCCGTTCTCGCCGAACAATTCGGTGCGGATCAGCGCCTCACGGGCGCGCATCCAGTTCTCGTTGCCGGTGACGGTGTTGATCTCGCCGTTGTGGGCGATGCGCCGGAACGGGTGGGCCAGCGGCCAGGACGGGAACGTGTTGGTGGAGAAGCGGGAGTGCACGATGCCCAGCGCACTGGTCATCCGCTCGTCCTGCAGGTCCAGGTAGAACGCCTTGAGCTGCGGGGTGGTCAGCATGCCCTTGTAGACGAAGGTCTGACCGGAAAGGCTTGGGAAATAGACCGTTTCGCGGCCGGGACCATCCTGACCCGGGCCCTTGGTGCCCAGCTCATGCTCGGCCCGCTTGCGCACCACGTACGCCTTGCGTTCCAGGTCCATGCCCGAGGCGCCGCCGATGAACAGCTGCCGGAACGTCGGCATCGCGTCGCGCGCCAATGCGCCGAGCGAGGAGTCGTCGGTCGGCACCTCACGCCAACCCAGCACCTGCAGGCCTTCGGCCTCGACGATCTTCTCCACGGATTCGGCGGCCGTGTTGGCGTCGCGCGACGACTGCGGCAGGAACGCGATACCGGTGGCGTAGCTGCCGGCTTCCGGCAAGGTGAAGTTGACGACCTCCCGCAGGAAGGAGTCCGGGACCTGCAGCAGGATGCCGGCGCCGTCGCCGGTGTTCGGCTCGGCCCCCTGGGCACCACGATGCTCCAGGTTCACCAGGGCCGTGATGGCCTTGTCGACGATGTCTCTGCTGCGGCGGCCGTGAATATCTGCCACCATTGCCACGCCGCATGCGTCATGTTCGTATGCGGGGTTGTACAGCCCGACTTTTCTGGGCGCCATTCCCACCTTGCCCTTCAACACGCTTCTATGAAGCTTTACCGCGCCGGCAATAGGCCGGCTCGGCGTTGGTGGCCTCCGTGCAGCACTGGACGACGGCTATGTATCCCCACGCCATAAGTGAAGAAAACGATAAGGCAAAAACCGCAGTAGATGCCAACTTAGCCAAGCCTAACTATACTGGTGGGCTGCCTTCGGGCCGTCTGCGACGGCCGTGCCGGCACGTATTGAATCCCTTTGCCGCCCTTGGGGTTTCCACCACGCGCCGATAGGTACCGCTCGGCCCTCGCCGCGGCCGGGCGCCACCCGCAGCGCTAATCTAGTTTGCTAGAAAAATCACACGCATCCGTTATAGTGCTGTTATATTACCCAATTTTCTTTGCAGGAAAGCCTAGTCAGATTCTTAGAATTGCATGGTCGGCGTCCCCGGGCCCGGCGGGACGGCCAGAGGAACCCCGTCCGAGCCGTAAACCTTTGTTCACCAACGGTTCTGCTTCATGTATCGCCGATACGGCCAGCACCGCCATACCCCCGGGGGGTAGACGACCGTCACGGTAGGCGTAACTGTTGACGGCGATGCACTATCCGCTGAACACCCCGTTGGGCCGCATGGGCGTACAAACCCTGGAAGAAGGCCCGGACCGCTGCGTGGCGTCGATACCGGTCGGCGGCCTGCTGAACCCGCTGACCGGTCTTCCGACCGCCGCGCCACTGGCCATGCTGGTCGACCACGTCGGCGGCTTGGTCAACCACTATCGCCGCGCCGACGACGAGTGGACGGTGTCCAGCGAGCTGGCACTCGAGCTCACCCCTCATGCGCTGGAACTCGCCATGGCCCGGCCGGATGAGCCGGTGGTGGCCACCGGACGACCCGTCGGCCCCAAGGGCACGGGTTCGTTGGGACTGTGCGAGCTGACGCACGGCGATCAGGTGGTCGGTACGGCGACCGTGCGTTCCTTCCATATCCACGCACCCGGTCACCTCATCGAATGGCCCGCCGATTCGACCGAGGGCATCCCGCCCGCATCTCTGGCCGATCGGATGTCGGTCGAGGTCGCCGAGACCGGCGGCCGCGCGACGGTGTTGCGTCAGCTGTCCGACCCGGTCGTCAACAACAGCATCGGCGTCGTGCACGGCGGAATCTCGGCTGCCGCACTGGAACTCGTGGGCTCGGCTTCGCTCGGCGACGCCGCCGGGGCACTGTGGCGCACGGCGTCGCTACGGGTCAACTACCTGCGGCAGTTCCGCGGTGGCAGCGAATCCCGTTATGAGGCAAGTCCGTTGCGGGTGGGGCGCAGCTCGGGAGTCGCCGACGCGCAGGCCATCGGGGATGACGGCGCAGTGGCGCTCATGGCGAGGCTGACCGCGTACCGCTGAGTCGCATTGCGCCGAAGCAGTTCTGGTGTCGAGAGCAGTTCTGGTGTCGGGTCAGTTTCGATGCTGCTACGAAAATATCGATCTGCCAACGATTCGGCCACGACGATCGCGCCACCCTCCGATGGCATGTGACGCTCCGGTCAGTGCATGTCCGACCGACCCGAGTGCGGAGGAGTTCACCATGAGTAAGCCCGCAATGCGACACCGCTTGGCGGCCGAGTTCATCGGGACATTCTGGCTGGTCCTTGGCGGTTGCGGTAGCGCGGTCTTCGCCGCGAAGGTGGTCTCTGACGGCATCTCCGTGGGGATCGGATTCCTCGGGGTCGCGCTGGCATTCGGCCTGACGGTGCTGACCGGCGTGTACGCCTTCGGCACCCTCTCCGGCGGCCATTTCAATCCGGCGGTCTCACTCGGCGCCGCGTTGGCCCGCCGCATCGAATGGGCAGCCCTTGTGCCGTATTGGATTTCGCAGGTGCTCGGCGGTCTGCTGGCCGGCCTGGTGATCTATGTGATCGCCAGCGGAAAGGACGGATGGTCGGCCACCGGCAACATGGCGGCCAACGGCTACGGCGAGCACTCCCCCGGCGGGTATTCGCTGGCCGCGGTGTTGCTCGCCGAGGCAATACTCACCGCGATCTTCCTGTTGGTCATCCTCGGTTCCACCGACGACCGCGCGCCGAAGGGCTTTGCGGGGCTGGCGATCGGGCTCACGCTGACGCTGATTCACCTCGTCGCGATCCCGATCTCCAACACCTCGGTCAACCCCGCCCGCTCCACGGCTGTCGCATTCTTCAACGGCAACGGTGCACCGGCGCAGCTGTGGGCGTTCTGGTTGGCCCCCCTGGTCGGCGCCGCCATTGCCGGCCTGGCCTATCCGTTCCTGTTCGGTGTAGCCGAGAAACTGGCCGAACGCCCGGTGCGCGAGGATGCGTTGGATCGGGAGGACGGCCGCTAGGCCAGGCCGGCGGGCCGAATTCACCGCTGACCAACTAGGCGCTCTTGCGTCGCGCCTTACCTGCCGCACCCTTCTCGGTGGGTGCGCCCTCATGGGCCAGCTGGCCGCCGGCGCTCTCCAGGTGAGCGCGCACGAACCACTGGAACTTTTCCAGCTCGGCGGCGTGATCGATGAGGATGTCCTGGGTCACCGGGTCGAGCTTTTCGAGCTTCTCGATCCCGTCGCGGGTGTCTTCGATGACCCCGTTGTACACCAGGTCGAGAGCGGCGAGGTGGGCCTGCACGGTGTCGCGTCCCACCGAGTAGTCATCCCAGGTGCGGTCGGCGACAATGGCGCCGGGGGTGCCCTTCGGGGACTGCCCCAGGGCGGCGATCCGCTCGGCCACCTCGTCGGCGTAGCCCCGGACCAGCTCGACCTGCGGGTCGATCATCTCGTGCACCCCGATGAAGTTCGGCCCGACGACGTTCCAGTGGATGTGCTTGAGCGTCAGGTGCAGGTCGTTGTAGGTGCTGAGTTGCTTCTGCAGCAGCTTGGCGGTCTCAGCGCCCTGCTTGTCGGTCATGCCGGGGATGGTGAACGCGGTCATTGCGGTTCCTTTCGGTTCACGTTCGGTCGCGTCCCGGGTACCCGACATCCCCGTCGGGCAATCACGATCTACAGCACACGCAGGTTCGGTATCGCCTGCCGCGCACCGAAACGCGGATTGTGGGCCAGCCCACTGGCTTCCAGCAGTCGCACTGCGCGCTGGCGGTGCGGGCGCAACGGTTCGAGCAGTTCCACCATCTCCGCGTCGTCGATCGGTCGGCCGAGCAGGGTGCGTCCCACCATGGTCGACAGGTGGTAATCCCCCACGGAGAGGGCGTCGGCGTCGCCGAACGCGCGCTGCACGGTTTCAGCCGCGGTCCACTCGCCGACTCCCGGCAGGGACCGCAGCGCGGTCACGGCCTTCTCAGCCGTCAGCCGTTCCAGGGAATCGGCGCGTCGGGCACATCCGACGATGGTGCGGGCCCGGCCTGGATCCACGTTGGCCCGGTGGTACTCCCACGATGGGATGCGTCTCCAGACGTCCGGACTCGGCATCACGCGCATCCCGGCGGGGGCCGGACCGGGAGCCGGCGCGCCATATTTCGTCACCAACCGCCGCCAGGCCCACCACGCGTCCATGCCCGAGACGCGTTGCTCGATGATTGCGGGCACCAGTGCCTCGAACACCCGTCCGCTGCGCCCGAGCCGCAGGTGCGGCACCCGACGATGTGCCTCGGCGATCGTCGGCTCCACCGGGTCGAACCCGCTGACATCGTCCTCCGCGCCGATCAGCGCCGGAAAGCCATCAAGGAATTCCGCGCCACCGGGTCCCCATGCCTCGCAGTCCACCGTGTTGGGCGACGCGGTGCTGATTCGCGCGGTGACCGGGCCACTCGTCATCAGGCTGGTGCGCCAGATCGCGCCGTCGACCTCGGTCCGCTGGCAGGGGTTCCCGCTGCTGCGACGCCATGGCGCGAGGGTCAGACCGACGCTGGCCGGACCGTCGAACACGACGCTGGTGGAGGGCACCACACCAGGCTAGGTCAGGGTGATGTCGGCCTTGTCGGGGTAGAACGCGAGACGCCCGGCGATGCCGGATACGGCCGGGTACGGCTGTTCGTACGTCCAGATCGCGTCGTCGATCCCGCCGACGTGGTAGTAGTTGGCCTCGCCCTTGAACGGGCAGTAGGTCGTGGTATCGCTGCGGGTCAGGGTCGCGATGACGTCCGCGCGCGGAATGTACTGGACCGCGGGGTAGGTCGATTCCTGCAACGTGAGCGCGTCGTCGGTTTCGGCGACCACCTCACCGTTGACCCGCACCGTGACGTGACGGCCGGTGGGTGTGACGGTGATGGGATGGAGGGCGTTGGGTTTGAGTATGGGGCGTTCGGTCATACCCCATTCAACATACGATCGGCCCATGAATGCTCCCGCTCCCGTGAAAGCCACCGTATCGATCGCCGCCGATCCCGCCGCGGTGTACGCGCTCATCACCGATCTACCCACTTTGGCATCGCTGGCCGAGGAGGCTCACGCGATGGAATGGCAGAAGGGCAACTCGGCCAGTCCCGGTTCGGTGTTCAAGGGACACAATCGCAATGGCGCCAAGAGCTGGTCCACTACGTGCACCGTCACCGACGCCGAGCCGGGCAAGGCGTTCGCCTTCGATGTGAAGTCACTGGTGTTCCCGGTCGCGCACTGGCGGTACGACATCGCCGCCAGCGACGGTGGCTGCACGGTTACCGAATCGACCTGGGACCGCCGCGCTGGCTGGTTCAAGAAGATCGCGGGGTTGGCCACCGGGGTCTCCGATCGTGATGGTGCCAATGCGGAGCACATTCGGCTGACCCTGCAGCGCCTCAAGGAGCGCGCCGAGGGCTGATGCCTCCCGTCAGAACGGGGGTGGTGGTCCGTATTCCTCGGTGAGCCAGATTTGGTATTGGCGTTCGACGTCGAGGGCGTTGTTGATTTCGGCGCGCAGGTGGCGTTCGTTC